>NZ_NETV01000003.1:0-538953 GCF_002795205.1 Sphingobium sp. LB126 | reverse complement strand
AGCTACAGACCGAAATTGACGAGCGGTTCAATGTGCCGTGCGAGATTATAGTGGCTGATCAACGTGAAATCGAGGGCAGGGAGAAAATCGCGGCTAAGGTTGCAGAATTGCAAGTAACAGCCGCTTTGTTGGTTGCCGGAATGACGAGCGTTGGTTCATTTGATGCAGGCCGTGCCGACACTTATGCCGAGGTAATTGAAACAAACATACTCGGTTTCACGGATTTGCTGGCTCGCCTGATTGCGATTTTCAGGGAGCAGCCGTTTGAATCCTCAGTAATCGCCGTGTCGAGCCTGGCGGGCGAAACATCCGTGCCCTTCCAAGCGGTCTACGGCGCGTCGAAAGCCTATGTGAGCACCCTCATGCGAGCGCTTTCCGTGGAGCTTGCCGGGACGGGAGTGAGTGTTGGGTCTTTTGCACCCGGTGGAATCGACACAGACATGGCTGCCCTCAGCGATTTGGCCCCGTGACCGCGAAGCTGTGCAAATTGGCCATTTGGGGTTTCAGCGCCAGAGTCCCTCGAACCGGCGTCCGGCCGTACGCGTGTAGCGGACGGTATGTTTGGGGTCACGGTGGCCGAGATAGTCCTGGATCAGCCGGAGGTCGTAGGCGCGGTTCGCGAGCGCGAACCCGCACGAGTGGCGCAGCATGTGCGGGTTGACCGGCGGCAGGCCGGCGCGCGCCGAGGCTTGGGTCAGCAGGTAATTTACGGCCTGACGGGTCAGCTGAGCCCCGCGCTCAGACACGAACAGCCAAGGCAGGTGATCGTCGCGCCCGCTGAGGTAACGCCTGATCGCGCGCAGTTCGTCGCTGCGATCGGCTGTTCGACTGACAAACCGTTTTTGAGGCGACGCACCCACAGGCGCGATACGGCAACGTCGACCTCGTCGCGCCGCAGCGCGGTCGCCTCACTTACACGGAGCCCATGACGATACATCATGAGCAGGAGCAGGTGGTCGCGCGGTCCATGACGGCCAGCCTTGGCGGCATCGAGGCGGTCGATTTCGGCTGCGGTGAGGAAATCCTTGCGGCGTTCGTGAGCATCAGCGGCCGCATCGGCGCCACTCTTTACATTTCGCCGGCTGATCACCTTCTCAGCCATGCTGCGTTCTCCTTGGCGCATCGCCTTACTGTCGGAGCTACTCTTGACGAAATACGCCTTTTGTAAAGAGTGAATAGGCCGGTCGAGGTTTACGCGGCTATTCTTGCCTCAATGTCGAGCCGGCGCTCCATGTTCAGGTCGAACGCGCCATACGGGCTGACATGCGCCAGATGAGGGAGTCAGCCCACGCTCGTCCGCCGCGGTCATGCGCCCTCGCCAGCGTTCCTCGGCGAGTACGCGCTGGAGCATCAGCGTGTTGACGTACACGAGGCAGGACTGGAGGAGGTGCAGCGCCGCGACCGACGCCTGCTGGTCGTCGAGCCGATTTGATGCGACCTCGCCGCCTCGGCCAAAGAAGATGAAACCGTTGGCTGAGTTCCAGGTCTCGACGACGTTCAGCCCTTCGTTGATCTCGCGACGCAGGGCCTCGTCGTGCAGGTAGCGGCAGAGAAACGCGGTCTTCATCGCCTTGCCGAGCTCGGCAAGCGCCTTGTAGGTCGGGTGCTGGACGTTGTTCCTCGTGAACCGCCGGAGGATCGCCTCCGGATCGGCGGTGCGCTCGGCCATCGCGGTCGCGTAGCGGACCATCTCGTCATACTGCCGCTCGATCAGCGCCCAGTCGATCGGGCGCGTCAGGATGCAGCCGAGGTTGGGGTAATCGTCCGCCGTGCCGGTCCCGGGCAGATAGAGCTTCTGGCCCGCGATCGCCTTGAGGCGCGGTAGCAGCTGGAACCCAAGCAGCTTGCAGAACGCGAACGCCACCTCGCTCTGCCGTGGCTGTCGACGTACTGGCGATCGACCTCCATCTCGGTGTCATGCGCGAGAACGCCCTCGATCATCGAGGCGACCTCGGACGACGAGCAGCGCTTCAGGCGCGAATGGATGCACACCGACTGGCGCTCGACGTGCCAGTAGATCATCACGCCCCGCCCGCCGTAGCGCACGTGCCACTCGGTCATCAGGTTCTGGTCGAAGGCGGCGAAGTGCTTGCTGTCCGATGCGCACGCGGTCGTGCCCTCGCCCCAGACCGCCGGATCGCGCGCGGCGAGCGTCGCGTTCCCACGCGCCTGGTCGCATCCCGCAAGGACTCGGCGTCGATATAGCGGCGGCGGGTGTGGAGCAGCTCCTTATAGGTGAAGCCGTGGTCGCCGACGACGAGGCGCTTCAGCCCGCGTTGGTGCCAAGGCCGTACAGGCAGAGCAGCAGACGCCGCCGGACCTCGTCGGGGTCCGTCGCCTCGCGCGATGCCGCCGTCGAGAATGCCTGGGTGAAGCCTATGCGGAGGTCCGCCTCCTTCAGGATGTCGAGCAAACCCATCGGCCAGCGGCGGCCGAGTTCGCCGCCGAGCGCCTCGAGGGTGGGGGGTGCCGGAAGGGGATCGAGCGGGGTCACGACGATCGGGTGACGCCGGCGCGGATTGAGTTTGACCTTGGTGTTGCTCGGCATACCGGGATCGAGCACCGCCAATGCCTGCTCCATCTCCGCCTTTACGGCACAGGTGAAGGCGCGCGCGTCGGTGGTAAGGCCGAGCCGCTCATAGCACTCCGCCCGTCGTTCGGTGTCAACGGGCGCCGAAGATTCCGCAAAAGTGGGCATCTAAAATTCCCTAGTTTGGCGGGACGGTTGTGTCGGTGATCAGCCGTGATGGAGATCGGGATTTTCCTTTGCTGGCGGGCGGCCACGCCGTTTGGGCAAGGGCGGCGGGTTGATGGACGGTGCCATGCGCGCATGCTCGGGCAGCAGGTCAGCGTGCTGTCGCATGCGATAGCTGGAGCCCTCGATCTGGATGACCACCGCGTGGTGAAGGAGGCGGTCGAGCAGCGCGGGCCACCACCGGATCGCCAAAGACATCACCCCATTCGGCAAAGCCGCGGTTGGATGTCAGGATCATAGCGCCCTTTTCGTATCGGGCATTGACGAGTTGGAAGAACAGGTTGCCACCGCCCGGCGTAACAGGGAGATACCCGATCTCGTCTACGACGAGCAGCGCGGATCGGCATAGGAAGCGGATCCTTTCGCGCAGCGTGCCCTCCCGTTCCGCCTTGGTCAGTGAAGCGATCAGATCGGCGAGCGGATGAAGTAGACGCTCTTGCCCGCCTTCACGGCCTCGACTGCAAGAGCAGTGGCGATATGGCTTTTTTCCGGTACCGGGCGGACCCAACAGATGCACCACCTCGGCCCGGTTGATGAAGTCCAGGCCAGCGAGCGCCAGGATGCGGTTCCGGTCGAGCGATGGCTGGAAGGAGAAGTCAATCCGTCCAGCGTCTTGATGATCGGCAGCCTTGCCATGCGCAGGGCCGCCTTGATCCTGCGGTTCTCCCGGAGCGATAGTTCTTCGTTCAGCAATATGTCGATGGCCTCGATGCCATCGATTTTGCCCTGCTCTATGCGCGCAGGGTGGCGCGAGCATCTCCAGAGCGCGTGGCATTTTGAGATGGACCAGGCTGCGGCGGATATTATCGACGCGGGATGCGGCACCCCTTGGTCATGGCCGTTCTCCCCGCGCCAGTTGGCTGCCGATCGCCTGATAGATGGCCAGGGAGCGCACAGCGACATGCTCGCCTATACGACCGATGGCGATTACTCTTTGCCATGGATTACGGCGCTTGCGCCGCTGCCGCCTGTCCGATGCGCAGGATCGATCCTACACTGCCGACGCCCCTCAAGAACCGGTGCTCGGCAATGGACCTGGCCCAGGTCTACGATCCTGATCTTGTCAGGCAACTGCTGGATTCGACGACGCGCCGAGTGCGATCGGGAACGCTGTAGTAATTGCCGCGACAGAGACCATCCCATCATGGCTGACGCGGCGCTCCAGCTTCAGAACGGCGTCAAAGCGACCCGCCGGAGCAGCTGCAACTCAGGCTGCTCGGCGGCGAAGGCTTCAACAATAATCCGCTGCGTCGTCCCGTGGACACGGACATTGGCGACGGTATCGAGCCAGTCGATTAGCTGGACATTGAGATCGTCCAGATTGCGGAAGCTGCGGCCCAGGAAGAAGTCCTTGCGGATATAGCTGAACGGCCGCTCGACCTTTCCCTTGGTCTTGGCCGATAGGGACGGCAGGCGCGTGGCACGAAGCGGTAATGCCCCGCCAGGCCAGCAATGATCGATTGTAGATGATATGGCCCTGATCATCTTCGCCGGTTACGGCGGTTTTCATGCGATCGTAGAGGATTTCGATCGGGACGCCACCGAGCGCTTCAAAGGCCTGCATATGACAGCGCAACAGAGTTTGGAGATCCTGGTGCATGACGTAGCGTGCAAACAGGAAGCGCGAATGTCCCAGCACCAAGCTGAATAGCCAGACGATCCGGCTGACGCCGGGCTCATCGGTAAATTCGACGACGAACCGGGCAAAGTCGACCTGTGCCTGCACGCCAGGCGGCGTCTCGAACCGAACCTCGAAGGGCTTGGGGCCGTTTTCCGGTCGAATCGCTGCCAGGAACCGCTTTACCGCAGTATAGGCGCCCATATACCCCAGCTCACGGATTTCCCGCGTCAGACGCGCCGCCGTCAGATCGGGAAAGGCCACCACTCGCTCACGCAAAATTCTAGATAGGGTGCCAGTTTGTTCGGTCGACCCAGCATGCGTGGGCCGTAAACCGGGGCCTCGACACCCCGTTCGATATATTTTCGGATGGTCTTGGGATCGCGACCAGTGCGTCGGGCAATGGCGGATATCGATACGCCCTGCCGATGTAATTCGAGGATCATCATCAATTCTCCAAGTCGGATCATCGGCCCCGTCTCCGCGTCTGCAAAGGAGATGAGGACAATGTCGGCTCATCTCATTCTGCCGGGCTAGCCCCGGCAGAATGAGATGAAGGGGCCACCAACTAGGGAATTTTCAAAGCCCACTTTTGCGGAGAATTGCATGACGATGACATTCGGCGAAGTCAGCAGGCAGATCGTCGTCGGGGTTGCGGAACCGCCGGCGCCCGTGACCCACACCTCCTTGCACCGAAGCTTCTCGCGCAGGGTCTGGAGCACGCAGATCTCGTAGTTGATCCTGTTGACCCGCTCCGAGCCGTCCGGCGCTTCCTCGATCACGATATCGCGCCACTTGGGCCGCACGACGCCCTCGATCGCGACCTCCGCCGTGCTGAAATACTGCCGTCCGTCATTCTCGGCCGCGCGGATCTTCGCCAGCGCGTCGGTGAGCGGCTTGTGTGCGCTGTTGTTCGAGCGGAAGTCGAGCGCGGCGAGGAGCTTCGGCATCATGCGCCGGTAATAGGCGCCGTAGGAGGCGCGGACCGCTTTGTGGACGCGGCGCGCCGGCGCCGAGCCGGTGGCGAGCGCCTCCTTGACCAACGCCTGGAAAGTGCGCTCGTCGACCACGGGAAAGATCACCTCGCGCACGGAGCCGTCGGGCGCGCCGGTGACGGCGGAAGCCACCTTGAACAAGATGCCGGTCTTGCCCCTGACCGCCCTTGCTTCCTCCAAGAGCTCGGTCACGACGCGCCGCTCGGCCTTGACCGTGATGCGGTGCGTGATCTGGATGAGCAGGTCGACCAGCCCGTCGACGATCTCGGCCTCGCGCGGGACGCAATAGAAGGCGAGCAGCGGCAGCCTGATACGATCCGGGTGCGGCGAAGCTCCCAGGCGCTCTCGACCGCGGCCGCCTGCGGAATCGCTTCACAAGGTCGGGATGCACGCCGCGAGCAACTCTGCCGATAGTTCAAGTCCACGAACCAACTCGAGCTTGGCGATCTCGGCCAGCAGGCTGTCGAGCCCGGGCTTTCCGGGATCAGCGGACAGCCGCGTATAGGCCGCGCCCTCACCATCGTCGGCGAGCAGTGCGTTCAGGCGCGAGCGGGCTCCATCGTCAAGGCGATCACCGACGGCGGCGAGCATCGCATCATCGTGGCCGGCGCGAAGCGAGCGGACCAGTCGGTCGAGGCGGTACGATCCGGGCCTGACAACCCGCCGCGCGGCGAACCATCCGGTGATCTCGTCCTCAAGCGCGGACAGTGTCGGCTCGCGGGGAGCATGTCCGACAGCAGCCACGACCGAAACGCTGCCTCGGCCGCATGGTCAAAGGTGCCGACCGCCAGATGATCGAGAACAAGCTGGCGGTGCCGGCGTCCCGAGCGACCGGTGAACGCGTAGCTCTCGACGTCTGCCTCGACGCCGATCTGGCCGGCGAGATGCGCGATCACGGCCGGGGCGAGGTCCGCTTCCTCATCTGGAAAACGGCCCTGCGACCGCCAGAACGCCAGCTGACAGGCGAGCCCCAGCTTACCGGCATCAGCATTGCCAGCGATGAACGCAACATCGTCGGCGACAGCGTCCAGCGTTCACCCAACTCGTCCACCGACCACAGTCGCTTCATGCACGCCCCCTGATCCACGCCGCAGCGGCATGCTAACCCGGATCACCGGACGCGCGAAGCCAAATGGCCATTTTGCACAGCTTCGCGGTCACGGGGCCGACTCGCGATCAACCGCGCTCATCCCCGAGCGCCACCCGCAACATGATCTGTTCATTTGCGATGTGGGCGACGCCGTTCTGAAAGACGTGATGCCGCAAATGGAGCATCCGTTCTATTCGCTCTCGAAGAAGCCTGAGACGGCCGTTCGCCGCTATGAGCATAACGGTAACTGGCTTGAAGTAACGCCAAGCGTGAAGGGCCTCGCGACGATCTACGACAAGGATATTCTGATCTATTGCATTTCGCAGATAATGGCGAAGCTCAAACTGAATGAACCTGTCTCACAGCGCGTGCGGATTAGCAGCCGCGAATTGCTTGTGTTCACCAATCGCGGACTGCTGGCAAGGATTACAAGGCGCTGATCGAAGCTCTCGATCGACTGGAAGGGACACGCATCCGCACCAACATCGTCACCGGCGATGAAGAGCAGGTGGACGGCTTCGGCCTGATTGACGCGTCCGCGATCCGCCGCAAGCACGGGCTGGACGGGCGATTGCTCTATTGCGAGGTCAAGCTGTCGGATTGGGTGTTCAACGCGATTCGGCATAACGAAGTGCTGACGCTCCACCGCGATTATTTCCGGCTGCGCAAGCCGATCGAACGCCGGATATACGAGCTGGCGCGCAAGCATTGCGGCCAGCAATCGAGCTGGAAGGCATCGGTTGAAATCCTGTTCAAGAAATCCGGCTCCCAAGGAACCGAAAGGCGCTTCCGCTTTGCGATCAAGGAGCTGGCCGAAAGCGATCATTTGCCCGACTACCAGGTGGAGTTCGACCCCGAGACGGACATGGTGACATTCACCAATCGGGGCTCGATGAAGGCTGCGCTGACGGCCCCTGCTGCGGAGCCTTGGACCGGGCCGCTCGATGGCGACATTTTTGGTGACGCGCGCAATGTCGCGCCAGGCTGGGACGTTCATTATCTCGAACGCGAATGGCGGGAATGGCTGGGCGAAAACGAGATAGCCCCGAAGAACCCGGAGCGGCATTTCATCAAGTTCTGCCAGAGCTGGTTCGAAAAGCGCGGGCGGCCGTGATCCGGCCCGGCGCTGGCTCGCTATGAACCGTCCTGACCGCCTGCTAACCCATTCAGCCCCATCCCAGTATAGGCGTATACAGGTATACGCTGACGCTAACTGGTGATGCGGCCCCTCCCCTTCTTCACGAACAGGTCGTCCAGCGCTTCGCCGAGCAGCTTCTGAACCGTCGTGCCCTCTTCGGCCGCGAGGATGCGGAGCTGGGTGCTGACCTCGGGCGGGAAATGTCCGCCGATCAGCTTGGTGCCCTGTCGGCCGCTCGGCGCGGCCTTCTCGCTGCTATCCGCCGGAGAAGGCGTAGCCAGCGGTGCCGGGGCCGGCTCGCCGCCGGCCTTGGCGCGGTCGAGCATCGCTTGCAGGGAATTGCCGCCCTTCGCCATCACGCCGCCTCCTGCCGGAATAACTGTATATCTGTATACTCGTATAGCCGTCGTATTTCCTCGGCGGCGGGACCGTGTGGCTCGAACTCCTGCACGGCTTGGCCGGCAGCCTGGGCGCGGAAGAAGGCTTTGCGGCTGCCGATCGTCACCGGGCAGACGCTCGCCCCCAGCTCGGCGACGGCCTTGATCGCATCGCCGGTTTCCTGGCCCTGGGGCGGCACGAAGGTCAGCACGACGGAGAAGGGGCGATCGAGCTGGCGCACGACGTCGAGCGTGTGGGTCATGCTCATGGTGTCGAATACCGCCGTCTTGGTCGGGATCAGGATGAAATCGGCATGGCGGGCCGCTTCATAGGCAACGTCGCGCGCGACGGCCGCACCGTCGATCACGACAAGATCGGTGCCGGCGTCGGCGCACGCCTTGAGCATCGCCGGCAGGCGCACGGGCTGGATCGAGGCCACGGCCGGGGGTGTCGAGCTGGCGAACGTCTTTCCAGAACGAAGCCGTCGCCTGCGGATCGAGGTCGATGATCGCAACCTCCTTGCCGGCTTGCTCGGCCGCGACCGCAAGGCAGGTCGCCAGCGTCGTTTTGCCGACGCCGCCTTTCTGCGAAAGGATGGCGAGAACCTTCATGCGACACTCCTACGGGTATAGTCCTATACCTGTATACAGGTTCATTACGGAAGGAAAGTGGGCACGCGTCGCTGAAATGACGATAAGGGCGGCGCTGATTCTGAAATGACGATCGCGCCTCACGCCTCCGGCTCGGGATCGTCCTCGTCGAGCGGATCGTGCTGCATCGGCCCATGCCCCTCGATCGGGCAGAGCGGCGCGCCGGCCTGTTCCAGCCATTTGCGCGCGGTCCTCACCGTGTAGCCGCACGTCGCGCAGTCGCATTTGAGCAGCCGCGTGGTTTGCTTCTTGGGCGCGGTCGTTTCGCCGGCGGTGTCGAGCCGGGCATGGAGAAGGGGGCCTGCCGCATCGAGGATCGGTGCCACGCTCGCCAGGAACGCTTCGCCCGGTGTGGTGGCGCGCATCGGCCCGACCAGCCCCAATCCCAACACGACCCGTTTAAACGTCTTCCCATGCCCGGCCGGGATGCCGACAGCGGCGTGGACCAGCTCGTGCGCGAGGATCGCCGCGATCTGCGCCGGCATGGCGTCGGGCGCGTAGGCGAGGTCCGGCCGGATGAAAATCTCGAAATGGCCGTCACCGCTCAGCCGATTATCCCAGCACTCGCCGATCGCCTTGCCTTTGGCGCCCCGACTGGTGAAGCCGATCGCGACCCGCGCGCGCGCGGGCAGGGGGGCCTCAAGCGGGGTCCATCCCCGCAAAAGTACCGAACGCGACATAGGAATTTCGGTCAAGCACTGAGGGCATTCGGAGTGCCGGACGCGACTTTGAGGACCCGCTTTGCATGATCGCGCAACTGGCCGTTCGGTCCGACGTAGCGATAGAGCGTCGCGCGGCTAATGCCGAGTTCACGGCATAGGTCAGCGATATTCGTGTCGCGATTGGCCATCGCAGACTGGGCCAGGCGGATCTGGTTTTTGGTCAGCTCGAATTGGCGGCCGCCTTTACGTCCGCGTGCGCGGGCAGCGGCGAGACCCGCCATTGTGCGTTCGCGAATGAGATCGCCCTCGAACTCGGCCAGTGCCGCGAATATCCCGAATATCAGTTTGCCGCTTGATGTGCTGGTGTCTATATCGGCGCCCTGGCCGGTGAGGACGCAAAGCCCGACGCCTCGTTCAGACAGACTGCGTACGGTCGTGACCAAATGCTTGAGATCGCGTCCCAGCCGGTCAAGCTTCCATATATAAAGTGTGTCGCCTGGCCGTAGCGCTTTCAGGCAGGCTTCCAGCCCCGGACGATCATCCCGCTTTCCAGACGCTTCGTCCTTGTAGACGTGGTCGGGAGTGACATCGGCCGCCGTGAGCGCATCCATCTGAAGGTCGAGGGTCTGCGAGCCGTCTGCTTTGGAAATCCGCGCATATCCGAGCTTCATGAGTGTTTCACAGACGGTCGTTTGTGTGACGCTGGCGAAACAGCCCGCCAGCATGATCGATTTTGTATCATATCCCGTCTCACAGATAAAGGATAGCAAACCCTATCCAAAACGAAAAGAGACGCAGCTTATGCCACGCATGCAAATTCTCTCGCCCGGCGAACAGAACGCTTTCGACACACCGCCCCGGATGAACGCTGCCCAGCGCAAGGCTGCCTTCGATTTGCCACTCGGCTTTCAAAAAGAGATCGAGCGACTGCGGGATCCAGCCCACCAGGTCGGGTTCTGTTTAAATGCCGGCTACTTCCGTCATGGCCGGCGCTGCTTTGCCCCCGAAACATTCCACGACAACGACATTGCACATGTCTCCAGTCGGCTGGGGCATGACGCGGGAATGTTTGCACCCGCCGCCTATCCCGACCGGACACGTCAACGCCACGAGCGGATAATAGAGCGCCTGGCCGGTTTCCGGACGCTCGGTGGCGATGGTGAAGCGCATCTGTCTCTCATGATCGACCAGAAGGTCAGGGCTCACGAGAAACCGAAGGTTATCTTCCAGGCTGCCGTCGACCATCTGCTGACAAATCGGATTGCCTTGCCGGGCTACCGGCGCCTGCAGGATTTGATCCTGTTGGCGATCGGGCGGTCCAGAACGCGCGAGATGGCTCTGGTCGATGCCCACCTGCCACCGGCACTCGGCCGGGAACTCGACCTGCTTCTGGGTGATGGTGAGGAAACAGACGGGATCGCGCGGAGCCGTCTGGCGGCCCTCAAGCAGAATTCACAATCCGTTCGTCCCCGTTCGGTCAAGGACAGGCTGGCCAATCACACGGAGCTCTCCGACCTGTTTCACAAGCTCGAACCGGTCATTACGGCCCTGGGTTGGGATCGAAGCAGCGCCCGCAATTACGCGCTTGCCGTCATGAAATCGGATCCCCACGATCTGCGGCGTCGAAAGCCGGCAGACCGCTATCTTCACCTCATCGCCTTCGTCGTCCATCAATACTTCTCGCTGCAGGACAATCTGGTGGCCACGCTACTCAGCTCCGTTAAGGCTACCGAGACTGCGGCAAGCCGCGAGTTCAAGGACTGGTGCTATGTCGAGAGAAAGTCTCAGGCCGCAAAGCTCCGGGCCCAGATACAGGCTTTCGAAGATCATTTCCAATCGGCCATGGCCACCCTGCGCGGTGTGTTCGAAGCCGACCTCACAGACGCTGACAAGCTGCAGAGCCTGCATCTCTTGCTGTTCCCGGTCGATGCGGCGCCAGTGTTGTCCGATGCCATTCTGAAAGACATGAAGGATGACGCGAGCGTATCGCAGAACGAGGACGCCCGCTATTACGACATTCTTGAAGCCAGATCCCGACGCCTGCAAAACCAGGTGTCGGGTGTCATGAAGTCTCTGTCCTTCCAGACGGAAACACATATCAAGCCGCTGCTGGCGGCGCTGGTGCATTTCCGCAAGGCCGATGGCCAGGTGACGCGATCGGCGCCATCAGGCTTTCTCGATCCCGACGAGCGCAAGGCCGTGGGAAGTGGCGCGGAATTCAGGCCGTCGCTTTATAAGGTCATGCTGTTCCAGCACGTCGCCAGGGCGATCAAAGCCGGCGGTGTAAACCTGCCCCAATCTCACAGATATCAGCCCCTGGATAGCTATCTGATCGGGACAGAGCGCTGGCAGCGCGATCGTGAGCAATTACTGGAACGCGCCGGAATGGCGCGTTTCTCGGACCCGAACGCCGTGCTTGCGACGTTGAAGCAAGCCCTGAGCGACCAGTTTCTCCTCACCAACAGCAATATCGCAGACGGCAGAAACCTTCATGCGACGGTCGCGGCTGCCGGCCACATCAAGCTCAACACGCCCAAGCAGGAGGAGATCGAGACGACTGCCCTTTCCAGGCTCTTTCCGCAACGGCACTATGTGCCGCTCTCCGAGATCCTCAACACGGTCAACGTCGCTAGCGGTTTTGCCGACAGCCTGTCGCATCTGCGCCAGCAATACGCCCGCCCGGTTTCGACCGCCGTTCTCCTGGCCGGCGTCATTGGCCTGGGATGCGGGATCGGCCTGCGGAAAATGGCCCGAATATCCGGTGCGATCAAGGAGGACGCTCTGGATCACGCCGTCAACTGGCACTTCTCCCGCGAAAATCTTGTTGCTGCCAACGATCGCATCCTCGCCCTCATGGACAGCCTCGATCTCCCGGAAATCTACCGGCGCCATGCCGGTGAGACCCACACGGCCAGTGACGGCCAGAAGTTCGAGGTAACCGGCGATAGCCTCGATGCCAGCCATTCCTTCAAATATTTTGGGAAAGGTCAGGGAAGCAGCGCCTACACCTATGTCAGCGACAAGATCTTGCTCTGGTATTCCACCGTCTTCAGCGCCGCCGAACGCGACAGCGCCTACGTCATCGACGGTCTGATGCACAACGACGTGGTGAAATCGACGATCCATTCGACGGACACCCATGGCTATTCCGAAGCGATCTTCGGCGCCACCTATCTCATCGACATTGCCTATGCCCCCAGGATCAAGGGCCTGAAGCATCAAACCCTGTATGGCTTCAGGTCCATGACGCACGAAAATCGGAAGAACTGGGCCGTCCAACCCGACAAATATGTTGACGAAAACATCATCCGTACCCACTGGGACGAAATTCTCCGGCTCATGGTCACCATCAGGCTCAAGGAAACCACGGCGTCGGATATATTCCGGCGGCTCAATTCATATTCCAGGCAGAACAGTCTTTACACCGCCCTCAAAGCTTTCGGACGCATCGTCAAAACCCTGTTCATCCTGCGCTACATCGATGGCGTCGAACTGCGAATGGATATCGAAGCCATGCTCAACAAGGTCGAACTGGCCAACCGGTTTACCCGAGCGGTGGCCGTCGGCAGTCCGCGTGAGTTCATCTTTACCGTCCAGGAGGATCAGCAGGTAGCCGAAGCCTGCAACCGCCTGATCAAGAACGCCATCATCTGCTGGAATTATCTCTATCTCGAAACCAGGCTACGCGCCGCCGATCCCGAAACGCACGCCGAAATGATGCAGAGTATCAAGGCCCATTCGCCGCAATCCTGGGCGCACATCAACATGCTGGGCGAATACGATTTCTCCGACAAGAAGCTTGCAGACAGCTTCGGTATCCTCCCCCTGAAACAGGGCCTCTGAAACCAGGCCGTAAATTGGGGAATGAAAATGAGGGAATTTATCAGCAACTCAATACCTTGCCAGAATTCCTATGTCGCATTCCGCCCCTTTGCGGGGACGGACCCCAAGCGCGTCGAACAAGGGCGCCATGCCGAGCGCCACCCGGTTAAGCCAGCTTTCGCGGTTGTCGTCGGTCATCGCATTTGCTCCTTCAAATCGCCCACGGGGCGATGGCCTCGCCATCGCTCCCGAGTTCGCGCGGAGCAGCGGGGGAGAGGGGGCAGCGAGAATCTGCCGGGTGGTGCGGGCGCAGCGAGGCGCAGCCGAGTGAGCCACGGCCGGCTGATTGTCGTTGCTGAGGGGGAGGGGGGGCGGCGTCCCCTTCACCCGCCCCGGCGCGTCTGCGCCGACAAGACCCAGGACGAGATCCGCGCTAGCGGTTCTCGGCCCCGCCATGTGGATCGTCACCTTGGGCCGAGACCGCGTGCGGGCTCGGGGAGCGAAGCGACTAGAGCCACGGTGCTGCGCCAGCGGCAGGCGCATGTGCCACATTGCTTTCTCTGGCACTAAGTGCTATACAATCGCCATGATCGACGCCGAGGAAGCCGCGCGGACCTTCAAGACCGCCTGGTTCGCCAAGGCGGCGCGGAAGGCAGGGATCACAGATGACGAACTGTGCGAGGCTATTCGCGCGGTCCGAAAGGGTCAGGCCGATGATCTTGGCGGCGGCGTGTTCAAGAAGCGCCTCGACAAGAACAGGCACCGCAGCATCATCCTCGCAAAAGGGCGGCGCTTCTGGGTTTATGCCTATCTGTTCGCCAAGAAGGACCGCGCCAATATTGATGATGCCGAATTGCGGGCATTTCGCGAACTCGCTGATCTCTACGCCCAAAAGACGGAGGATCAGATTGAGCGGGAACTGGAAGCGCGCGAGATACTGGAGATTTGCATATGACCGCCAAGGGTAAGTTCAAGAGCGATGCTTTCGAGGCGATTCATAGCGCCGCTGCTGGCATGTATCGCGTCGGCGCGATCGACAAGGCCACCATGCGCCATTTCGATGAAAGCTGCCTGACCACGCCGCCGCCGATCGCGCCGGCTGAAATCAAGCGGCTGCGCGAGCGCAACAAAGTCAGTCAGCCAGTTTTCGCCCGCTACCTCAGCACTAGCGAAAGCACGGTGCAGAAGTGGGAAACCGGGGCGAAGAAGCCAAGCGCACCGTCGCGCAAGCTCCTGTCGCTTGTCGCAAAACACGGCATTGAGATCCTCGCCTGAGATCGTCGGATTAACCGGGAGAAACCGCCGCACCGGCGGGAGTATAGTCCTATACCTGTATACAGATTGAAAGATCAGGCGTGGTGAAGCCCGAGAAATTGCCGACGATCCTTGCCGTCCATGCGACCGGGCCTGCGTCCATCCATCTCGCCTGGTCGGACGGGATCGAGGGCGAGTTGAGCCTGACCGCCGTGCTCGCAGATCGCCGTTTCGCGGCGCTGCGCGATCCGGCGGAGTTCGCTCGGGTCGGGGTAGGGGAGTGGGGCCACAGCCTCGTTTGGCCCTCCGGGGCCGCGCTGGATGCCGACACGCTCCGGCACGAAATGGAGCTGTCGAGGGTGCCTAACGCCACAACCCGCGAGGCGATGGCCGAGCTGTCGGCCGGGCATGGCGCAAAGTTCGCCAGCGTCGATGCGCTGATGACAGACCTCCGGGACAGTTGAAGCCTGATCCTACGTCAGCCTATACGGGCTATGGTCGCGGTATCCATTCCGCATAGCCCGATCGTTCAACCCCGCTGGCAGCGATGCCGGCGGGGTTCGCGTTTCAGCGCTGGGCGCGCGCCAAGGTGGACAAGGGAAGGGCGAGCAGCTCGTTCATGGCCTCATCTCAAGGTTTGTGCGCCAGACAACGATTTGGCGAACATAATGAGAACAAAGGCTATGCCACGCGTTTGAGGCGGGCCATGGGATCGTTGAGGGTGCGGAACTCGCCAGGGGAGAGCCGGTTTGCCCTTTGTCACAGATAGTCGCCGGTCAAGCTGATGTGCGCCCAGCCCATCGGCGAGAGATGGGCAAAGAGGGCATCGTCGAACGTGCCGCCGGATGTTGTGAGGTGCTCGGCTGCGGCGTCCATGTAGATCGTGTTCCAATAGACGATCGCGGCGATGACCAGGTTGAGGCCGGATGCCCGATATTGCTGCACCTCATGGCTGCGGTCGATGATACGGCCCTGGCGGAAGGTGTAGATCGCCTGCGCCAGGGCATGGCGTTGCTCGCTGTTGTTGAGACCGGCATGGCATCGCCGGCGCAGATCGGGGTTTTCCAGCCAGTCGAGCATGAACAGCGTCCGCTCGATCTTGCCGATTTCCTGTAGCGCGACGTCGAGCTGGTTCTGCCGCTCATAGGCGGCGAGCTTCCGGAGCATGACCGATGGCGCGACGTGGCCGGCCTTGATCGACCCCACGAGGCGCAGCACGTCATCCCATTGCTCGCCGATGATGTCGGTGCGGATACGCTTGCCCAACAGCGGGGTGATGGACGGATAGGCCGTGACCGGCGCGATCGGCGCAAGCCGCCTGTCGGGAAAGTCGCGCAAGCGCGGGCAGAAGCGAAATCCCAGCATGGCGCACAGCGCGAAGACATGATCGGTCGCCCCGCCGGTGTCGGTGTAATGCTCGGCGATTTTCAGATCGGTGCCGTGGCTGGTGAGGCCGTCGAGGACATAGGGCGCCTCATGCGTCGCGGCCGAGATCACGTTGATGTGGTGTAGGGCGCGCGCTGATCGGAAACATGGGTGTAGAAGCTGAAGCAATGATCGACACCATAGCGGGCGTTGATGTCGCCTCCCGACGCGCCGCGCTTCGCGCCTCTGAAGAACTGGCCATCGGAGCTGGACGTGGTGCCGTCGCCCCATACCCGCGAGAATGGCAAGCGGTGGTGCGCGTTGATGAGAACAGCCAGCGCCGCGCGGTAGCTGTCGTCGCGGATATAGGCGTCATGGGTCCACAGGAGTTGGTCGCGCGTGACGCCCTGGCTCGCGGCCGCCATGCGCGACAGGCCGAGATTGGTGGCGTCGGCGAGGATGGTGGCGAGCAGCGCGTTTTCATTGGGACATGGCTCGCCGGTGCGCAGGTTGGTGAACGCTGCGAGAAAGCCGGTTTCCTGCGCTACCTCATGCAGCAGTTCGGTGATGCGGATGCGTGGCATCATGGCATCGAGCCGGTCGGCCAGCGCTTCGGCGTCTGGCGTCGCGATCATTCGAACCGGGGATATCTGGAGGCGGTCGTCGCGGTATCGCACACCTTCCAGAGCGTCGCGCTTCAGACGCTGGGCAAATTTCTTCAGCCGCCAGTCCAGTTCGCGGCCCCGCTGTTCGAGCCAGTCGCCGGCTGTGGGTGGCAGGCCAAGAGCCGACACGATCGGCTTCGCCTTCGGTTCGCTGAGCAGGTAGCTGTCGAACCGGCGGTATCCCGCCGACCGCTCCACCCAGACATCCCCGGAACGCAGCTTGTTGCGCAGATGCGCGATCGTTGCGATTTCCCAGAGCCGCCGGTTGATCTTGCCGTCATCGCCCACGACGATTTTCCGCCATTCCTTGCGGAAGGGCATTGGAGCGTCGGCAGGCAAATCACGTTTGCCCGACCTGTTGAGGTCGCGCAGCATCTCGATGGCGGCGATCGTTCTCGCGCTGCCTTTTCCGGCCTTGAACTGTAGCGCTTCAAGCAGGTCGGGGGCGAACTTGCGCAACGTCGCATAGCGGTCGGCCGCGACCGTCAGCGGGTCGAGGCTGGCGGTTTCCGCGATCGTCGCTACTTCCGGTCTGGCCTTCAGGAGCGTGTTCCACCCAACCGAAGCGTCCAGGGCCTCTATCGGATCTTCGCCGGTATCGACGGCATCGGTGAGCGCGTCGATCGTCCTGCGAAAGATCAGCATCAGCCGCGCCACATTCTTCGACGTGGTGGCATAGCTGCGCGCTTGGGCGTTCTTCGCGCGGGTGAAGATGCTGCCGATCAACTTGTCCGCCATCTCCAGAGCGCTGTCGGTCAGCCGTTCCTCGAGATCGAGCAGGAAGGCGACAAGCGTGGCGCGTCGGCGGGAGGGGATATATCGCTCGATCATGTAGGCAGGCGAAGCACGGCCTTCCCTGACATATTGCCGAAATCGGTCCGCATGGATGCGGCCCGCCACGTTCGGAGAAATGCCGATCGTCCGCAATTGCCGCAGGCGGTCGAGAATCTGGCCGATGTGATCGGGCCTGACCGCGACGGGGATGGTCTTGAGCGAGGCGAGCTGACTTATGCCGCCGGCGTCGTCAAAGAGCTGGTCGAGGGCATGGACCTGTTCGGCGCTGAGATCGGCGATCAGAGCGTAGACCGCTTGTTTGCGGGCACGCGCGCGCCCCGCGCTGCTGGCACGCTCGATGGTGGAGATCGACGGCAGCAGAATCCTGGCTTCGCGAAGGGCGGTGACGACGCCGTTCGCGATCGTCATCCCTTTGTGGGTCGCCCATGCCGTTTTCGCGGCCGCTTCGATCATGAAGGGAATATCGGCGCGGGTTGGTCCCCGAAGACCAAAACGCGCCGCCAGCTCGCGGGCATGGTCCGTCATTGTCTGGTCCCGCGCCGCATAGTCAGCCAGGTCCGTGACGCGCAAGCCAAGTTGTTCCGCGACGAAGGCGGCGAGATCATGGGGGATCGCTCTCCTGTCCTGTAACAACTGGGCAAGTGTGATGCCCGGGTGGCGCAAGAGCGCGAGTTGCAGCGCGACGCCCAACTGGTTCCGTCGCTCCCGCCGCGCACCGATGATCTCGATGTCCGCAGGTTCGAAGATGTAAAGCCGGGCTAGATGGTCGCGATCGGTCGGGATAGCGAGGATCTGATCGCGCTCGCTTTCGGTCAGGAGCTGATGCTTGCGCTTCGTCATGCCGATTCCCGTCCACAAAAGGTCATCTGCGCCTATGGACAGCGAGTAGTAAAGAGACATAGTATGTGGACGGATATGGATGGGGCGAAGTGGTCGCCTTTCATAGCGTCCACAGAACGACCGTTTGGGAGACGTGCGGCATGGGTGATATTCTGGGCTATGCCCGCGTCAGCACCGGCGATCAGGACGTTGCGGGCCAGACCATGCGTCTGGAGAAGGCTGGCGCCATCAAAATCTTCACCGATGTCATTTCAGGTAAGAGCATGGAACGGCCCGGTCTGGCTGAGCTAATCGCCTATGCCCGCAAGGGTGACACGCTGGCGGTGGTCCGCCTCGATCGGCTTGGGCGCTCGCTTGCCGAACTTCTCACCACGGTTGAGACGCTACGCGGTCAGGGCATCGCGCTCCTGAGCCTTGAAGAAAAGATCGACACTTCGTCAGCTGCCGGCGAGCTCATCTTCCATGTGTTTGGGGCCATCGCCCATTTTGAGCGACGGCTGATTTCTGAGCGAACCAGAGATGGTATTGCCGCCGCCCGTGCTAAGGGCAAACAGCCTGGCCGTCAGCCGCTGGACATGTCCAAAGTGGATGCGGCCATCAAGCTGGTCGAAGCTCGTATCTCGCCTACCGAAGCAGCGCGGCAACTCGGCATCGGCCGATCGACCATTTATCGCGAAATGCGTAGGATGGGAATCGAACGGCCCGCCTGATTAAGCGCCCGTCCGTTCGCATCGAGCGTTCGCCATGCGTTCTCGCTTAGCGTTGTTTAGCGTACTTTCCACGCTATGCCCTCATGTGGCCAGCGTCCGAGAGCAGCGCTAGGCTGTTGAAGACGAACGCCCCCACCACCTCCGCCACCAGATAGGTGGCGGTGAGCGCCAGCGCCCAGAACAGCATCTTAGCATTGGCGCCGGCCGTATGGTTATGGCCGCGGCCACCTGGCGCGTGATCATGCCCGGCACTCATTGAATTCGTCCCTTCACGTATTAGTTCCTATCCGGGAAGAGCGCCGCATCCGCATGGTCGCGGCGCCCCGTCTATCATTCGGCCGAGGCCATCGTGGACGTGGCGGGTGGCCGGCCGGTTCTCCGTCTTGCCGCCAACCGCGATGCCCACGCGGTGATCGCCGGCAACACCAGCAAAGTCAGCGCGGTCGACGTGATGAGCCCACCGATGACGACGGTCGCCAAGGGGCGCTGGACTTCCGCCCCTGTGCCGGTCGCCAGCGCCATCGGCACGAAGCCGAGCGAGGCCACCAGCGCGGTCATAAGAACGGGCCGTACACGCTCCATCGCGCCATCAATGATCGCTTGATCCTCGTCCTCGCCGTCCCCGCGATGCTTGCGGATGGAGCTCATCATCACAAGCCCATTGAGGACCGCGACGCCCGACAGCGCGATGAAACCTACCGCCGCGGTGATCGAGAATGGGATACCACGCACGAGCAGCGCGAACACGCCGCCCGCCAGTGCCATCGGGACTGCCGAAAACACGATCGCCGCGGACGCGAAGGCACCAAGCGCCATGTAAAGCAGCGAGAAAATGGCAAGGAAGCAGATCGGGACCACCAGCATCAGGCGCAAGCGCGCCGATTGCAGGCTCTCGAACGTCCCGCCCCATTCCGTGTACATGCCGGCGGGCAGCCGCATCTGGCCGATCTTGGCCTGAGCCTCCTCGACAAAGCCGCCGAGGTCGCGCCCGCGCACATTGACCTGAACGATCACCATACGCTTGCCGTTTTCGCGGCTGATTTGGTTCAGACCCTGCGTGTAGGCGAAGTGCGCCACCTCACTCAGCGGGATCGATCGCGCCGTCTGCCCTTCGGCCGCTGGCAGCATCACCGGAATGGCGCCCAGCGTCTCCAGATCATCACGTTGCGTGTCAGGCAAGCGGACCACCACCGCGAAGCGGCGATCCCCCTGAAACAATAGCCCGGCCTCGCGCCCGCCAAGTGCGGCCGAGACTGTGTTTGCGACTTCCTCCACCGACAGGCCGTAGCGAGCGACGGCCTCCCGATTGATTTGCACGTCGAAGGTCGGCGCGCCCGAGGTCTGTTCGGTACTGACGTCGCCTGCGCCCGGGATGGTACGGACCATTGCGGCGATGCGCTGGGCCTGCTGGCTCATTGCATCGAGGTCATCGCCATAGAGCTTGATCGCGACGTCGGCGCGAACGCCCGCGATAAGCTCGTTGAAACGCATCTGGATCGGCTGCTGGATCTCAGTGCGGTTACCGATCACCAGCTTCATCCGATCTTCGATCCGCCGGATAATGTCCGCCTTGCTTTTCACATCGGCAGGCCATTCATCCTGTGGTTTGGGGATGACGTAGGTGTCGGAGGCGTTGGGTGGCATCGGATCGGTACCAAGGTCGGCATTGCCGTTCTTGGAGAAGACCAACGCCACTTCCGGCAGCGTCTTCAAAGCATCCTCGATACGCATCTGCATCTGCGTCGACTGATCGATCGACGCCGAAGGCACGCGGAAGTTGGTAACGGTAATGTCCCCTTCGTCGAGCTGCGGCATGAACTCCTCGCCCAGCAGACCGAAGGCCAAGACCGCCGCCGCAAACACGCCGATGCCGCCTAGGATGAACGGCATCGGCCGCGCGACTGCCTTGCGCAGCAAGGGGGCGTATTTCTCCTTGAACCAGCGGATCGGCTTCACCTCTGTCTCGCTGACCTTCCCCTTGACGACGATCGCGATCATCGCCGGAATGAAAGTGATAGACAGCACGAAGGCACTCGCCAGCGCGACCATCAGCGTGATCGCCATCGGCGAGAAGGTCTTTCCCTCCACCCCCTGGAAGGTGAGCAGCGGCACAAAGACGAGGAAGATGATAAGCTGCCCATATACGGTGGGCCGCACCATTTCCTGCGCAGCTTCGATCACTTCACCCAACCGCTCGCGCAGCGTCAGTAGCCGCGCTTCATGCTCTTGTCGTTCGGCGAGCCGTCGCAGCGCATTTTCGACGATGATGACCGCACCGTCGACGATGAGACCGAAGTCGAGCGCCCCAAGGCTCATCAGGTTGCCGGACACGCCCAGTCCGTTCATGCCGGCCGCAGTCATCAACATCGTGATCGGGATGACGGCCGCAGTGATGAGCGCGGCGCGGATGTTGCCCAACAGCAGGAACAGCACGACGATGACGAGCATCGCGCCTTCCACCAGGTTCTTCTCGACTGTTGCGATGGTGGCGTTAACCAGCTTGGAGCGGTTGTAGACCGGCTCCGCGAACACGTCCGGCGGCAGCGCTTTGTTGATCTCGATCAGCTTGTCGCCGACGCTTGTCGCAACAATGCGGCTATTCTCGCCGACGCGCATCAGCACCGTGGAGATGACGGCTTCCGATCCCATCCGGCTTCCGGAACCGGTGCGGACCGCACCGCCAATGACAACCTGGCCCACGTTCTTCACTCGCACGGGCACACCGTTCCGTGTAGCGACGACGGCCTCCTGAATGTCGTCGAGCGACTTCAGACGTGCATCGGCGCGGACGAGGAAACTTTCGCCGGCACGCCGGACATAGTTCGAGCCCGCTGACAGGTTCGCCCGCTCCAATGCGTTAGCCAGTTCGGTGATCGAAAGGCCATAGGAGGCCAGCGCATTGAGGTCGGGTTCGATCAGATATTGTTTGACGTAGCCGCCGTTGGAATCGACGCCGGCGACCCCCGGCACGTTGCGCATCTGCGGACGAATGATCCAATCCTGCACAGTGCGCAGGTAAGCGGCCCTTGCCAGTTCGGTGGTCAACCGTTCGCCTTCCGGCGTCAAATAGCTGCCGTCCGACTGCCAGCCTGGCTGTCCATCGACATGCTCCGGTCCCTTGCCGTCCGGGTGACGATAAGCGACCGAGTAGAAGAAGATTTCGCCCAAGCCCGTGCTGAGTGGCCCCAAGTTAGGCTGCACACCTGCCGGAAGGCTGTCTTTCGCTTGCGACAAGCGCTCAGTCACTTGTTGGCGCGCGAAATAGATGTCGGTGGAGTCGGTGAATACCGCCGTCACCTGGCTGAAACCGTTGCGCGAGATCGAGCGCGTCATCTCCAGCCCGGGAATGCCGGCAAGCGCGGTTTCAACCTGATATGTGACCTGCTTCTCAATATCGACCGGGCCGAGCGTCGGCACGAAAGCACTGATCTGGACCTGTCGATTGGTGACGTCGGGAACGGCGTCGATCGGAAGTTTCGTGATCTGCCACGCTCCGAAACCGACGACGAGCAGCGTCAGGCACACCACCAGCCATCGCATCCGGACGGAGAGCGAGAGGATACGGGCGATCATTCCTCGCCTCCCGCATTCTTCTCAAGTTCTGCTTTCAGCAGGAAGGCGTTCGTAGTGGCAATCGGCGTGCCCGCGGCGAGGCCGCCAGTAATGCCAACCATCCCATTGGACCGGCTACCAAGCTGGACGGGCTGCAGCTTGAAGCCGGTCCGCGTGCGCACGAATACGACTGTTTGGTCGCCAACGGTCTGAACGGCGACCTGCGGCACGATTACCCCGTGGCGGATGGCTCCGCCGGTGGAGAAAATCCGCGCCTGCACGAGCTGACCGGGGGAAAGCGCAACTGCTACCGCGATCGGCGTCACCACGACTGTCGCCGTGCGGGACTGCGGATCGACGACACCGGTTGCCGAGCGAACGCGCCCTTCGATCGTCTGGCCATCGTTAGATGTCAGCTCTACCCGGTCGCCTTCACGCACGCGCGAGGCATCGGATGGCGGCACACTCGCGGTAATCTGGAGCCGACGAGGGTCGGCGACGCGGAACAGCTCGGTCTCGGCTGCGACGAACCGGCCGAGATTAGCGCCAGCGCTCGTCACCCGCCCCGACACGGGGCTGACCACGGCCACCGAGCGACCGTCAGCTGAGACGCGCGCCGCACCGGCTGCCGCTGTTGCACGGCTTGCGTCCGCCTCGGCCACCGTAAGGTTGGCCTGGGCAGTCTCAAAATCGGCGCGGGGGGACACTCCTTGATCGAAAAGCGTACGCTCGCGCGCGAGCTGGCGCGACGCCAGAGACACCCGCGCCGACGCTGCGGCGCGATCCGCCGCTATTTGCGACGCGTCCCGGCTCTCTACGAGCGCGAGGGTCTGACCCGCCTTAACAGGATCGCCCAGCCGCACGAAAATCCGCATAACGGTGCCCGGTGCCCGGGCCGTCAACACAGCTTCTGCGTCCGGTGTGGCCTCGACCGTCGCCGAGCTGAGAATAGCCGCGTCCAATTCTCCAGACGCCGCTGGTGCCACCGCGATGCGCGACGCCGCGATCGCTTGGGGCGGTAGCGTCACCACGTTGCTTGGCTTTGCAGTAGCTTCAGCTTCCGTTGTCTGGACCGGTGTACTTGATTTGGTGAGGCGCGCGGCTCCAAAGCCGAGCGCGGCGGCCGCGACCAGCCCGATGGCGGCCCCGGCATAGAGACGATTTCTGTCGGTCATTGGACCGTTTCTCCGGTAATTGTGAGGCCCTGTAGGCGGGCGAGATTGGTGCGGGCATCAAGGCGGTTGGCGGCAGCATCCAGCACCAACCCGCGCGCGACGCCGAGACTGCGGCGTGCGGCTATGAGTTCGATCAATGGCGACTTGCCGGCTTCATAGGCGATGCGGGCGAGCCGGTAGCCTTCCTGGGCTGTCTCGACTGATCGATCGGCTGCCGCGGCACGCTGATCGGCTGCATCGACGAGCGCGAGAGCAGCCCGCGTGGCAGCCTCGGCATCAAGGCGTGCCGCAGCGGCCCTGGCCTCGGCACCTTGCAGTTCTGCCTGAGCCGCAGCGATGTTGCCCCGGTTTCGGTCGAAGAACGGCAGCGGCACCGCTATCCCTGCGACCACGGCCGGGCCGCTCGCCACGCGCAGCTGGCGAACGCCAAGTTGGGCAGTTACATTGGGGACGGCGAGGCGCTGTTGCACCCTAACCTGCCCCGCCGCCGCCTGACGCTCCGCTTCGGCCACGCGAACCGTCGTCACCTGCATCGGATCCACCGGGCCGATGGAAGGCTTGGCATTGAGCCGATCGAGCAGTGATTCCGATAAGCTCCAGAAAGGTGTTACGATACCAGCCAGGGCCGACAGGCGGGCAAAGGCCGCGATCTTTTGCGCGCGAGCGTTCTCCAGATCAGCCTGCAGTGTATCGAGTTCGGTTTCCGCCTGAAGCTGGCGCAGCCGCGCTTCCTTGCCTGCGTCGACCAAGGCTCGTGCGACCTTCATGTCCGCGGCTGCGTCGTCGACCTGACTTTGCACGATGCCGATGCGGCGCTCGGCGAGCTCGGCCCCCGCATAAGCGCGCGCCAGTTCGGTTGCATAGGATAGCCGCCCGTCGAGGCCCCGCGCTTGCGCCGCGAAGATGCCGGCTTCGCCGGCTGCGATTCGCGCCGACCGTTTGCCACCGAGTTCAATTGGTTGGTCGATTTGGAACGTCGTTTGCTGCTGATCGGCGGCGTTGCGGGTGCGATCGCCGGCAAAGTTTTCGGCGTAGATGCTCACCGACGGGTTGGGACGTGCCCGCGCCTGCAGTGCCAAGCCCTGGGCACGCGCGACGTCGGCATCAAGTGCCATGATCCGCGGCGTGTCGCGTGCCTGCGCCAAGAGTTGCGCAAAGGGGGGCGCTGTCTGCGCCCACGCCGTGCCCGCAGGCAAAAGCGCCGCAAGCGTTCCGACCAGCGCGAGCCGTCGGCCGATATTACATTTCATTATCTGAAATCCTCCGGGAGTGAACCTGATGGCGCTCCTGCGCCAGCGAGGTTCACCCGCGTGGAGGTCGCAACAGTTCTGCGGGGCCTCGACCGGTCAGAAACGGCACGTCGAACACCGCCCAAGTCAGTTCCAAAACCGTGGGGAAGATAGGCGGTGCGGACTGCTCCCCTAAGGCGAGCCACTGGCTCGTCGCATGCGCCGCGACATGAACGGGTCCGTCCGGGTCGGGCTGCTGTTGCCCATCGACATGCCCGATAGAAGCGGCGTGAATGGGATCTGCGTCATGTACCACCGCGCTATGCCAGGTGGACAACGCCGTAAGTCCAAGTATCGCCAAGAGGGCGAGGATCGCGCCGAGCAGCCTAAACCGAGAGCCGCGAACGGTCACGCTCCGGGCCATTTCGGATGACGCCGGTCGATAACAAACGAATGATCGCCAAGCGCGTGGACCTGGCGATGCGGATCGTCAACGGCCAGATCCTCATGATCGTGGGCGATGACGTCGGGATCGTTTGCCGGCCACAGCCATAGCGCAGCGAGCGTGCCGATCGCGGCCAGCGCCGCCATCGCGCCGAACGCGGCCGCCATGCCTACCCGCGCGCCCAGCTGGCCGACCAGCGGATAGCAAATCAGCCAACAAACATGGCTTAGCGCGAATTGAGCGGCGAACAGCGAGGGTCGATCCTCCGGGTTCGCTGACCGCTTGAGCAGCCGCCCCGAAGGCGTCACGCTCGCAGAATAGGCGACGCCCAGCACAAGCCATCCGCCTAGAAGAACATGCCAGTAGGCCGCGCCTGGCACCATCGTTGCGGTGATCGCTGCCAGTGCGGCGAGGGCCAGCGTCAGCACCGTCGCGGCGACAAGCATGACTGTCCGATCGGCGATACGGTCAAGGACACGCGGGAGCGTAAGAGCGGCGGTGATCGAGCCGCCCCCGAACGCAGCGAGCGTCAGCGCAACGTCGCGCTGGCTGAGTCCCATTCCCTTCACAAGGACGACGGTGTTGACGATGACCATCGCGCTGGCCGCTGCCGCGGCCAGTGAAAGCGCAAGCAACCCACGCAATCTCGGAGTGGCGAGGTAAGTGCGCACACCCCGCGTCGTCTTTTCATAGATGCCGTCCTTGCCTTCGACAGGCGCGGGGCGCGGCAAGACGGTGGAAACAACCAGCAGTGCCGACGACACAAAGCCGATCGCAGTTCCCGAGAACAGCCAATGATAACTCATCATCGTCAAGAGTCCGGCGGCCAGGATTGGACTCGTCAGGCTCTCCATATCGTAAGCAAGCCGGGACAGCGACAGCGCGCGGGTATAATCGCGCTCTTCGGGCAATACGTCCGGGATAGTCGCCTGGAAGGTCGGCGTGAACGCGGCCGAGGCCGACTGCAGCACGAAGATTAGTACATAGACCTGCCAGACCTGATTCACGAAAGGCAAGCAGAGTGCAACGACTGCGCGGACCACGTCCATGCCGACCAGCAGTGCGCGGCGCGGCACGCGATTGGCGAACGCGCCTGCGAGCGGAGCGACGCCGATATAGGCGACCATTTTGATCGCTAACGCCGTGCCGAGGACCGCGCCCGCATTGCCGCCCGCTATGTCATAGGCGAGTAAGCCAAGCGCGACGGTTGCAAGCCCCGTTCCGATCAGCGCGATAATCTGCGCGAGAAACAAGTGCCGATATGTCCGATTGGCGAGGACGCTAAACATAGTCGGCTCCTATCCCCCAGGGGGATATTGTCCATCCCCCGTAGGGGATACTCGACACCGGCAAGCCGCCGTCTATATACAGTAGCATGGCTCACAACGCCCACATCAGTCACCCGGCGATCATCAAACGGCTAAACCGGGTCTCCGGCCATCTGCGCAGCATCGTCGATATGATCGAGGAGGAGCGCCCTTGCGTCGATATTGCGCAACAGCTTCAGGCCGTCGAGAACGCCATCGCCAGCGCCAAACGCGCGCTAATCAACGACCATATCGATCATTGCCTCGTCCACGCCGAGGAGGGAGAAGGGACGCAGCACGCAGTCGCGCAGTTCCGCGCGATTTCCAAATATTGGTAGGCTGATAGTAAGCTAGCAATACACTTGCCGCAGCTCCAAAAGTTTAGGCCGGCATCAGGCTATTGAATAAACTTCTGACAACCGCCGTTCGCGCCGGTAACCGCACAATGCCGTGGGCATCGCAACGCCCTACTTGCCAGTACCGATCGCCGCGTTGGTCGCAAGCAAGCGTCGTTACCATCGGAGGCATGTTTAGAAGACAAGGTGATGTCTGAAATGTTTTTGATTTTTTGCCCTATATTTCAAGCTGACGCCCCCTGAAATTTACGCTCGGTTAGAGCGTGGAGCCGATCGGCAGACACATCGGTCAAATTGAGGCCGGGGACGCGCTGCCGTTGTCGTGGGAAGAATTTCATCAGGTTCGCCAGGTTCGAGACCAGCGATACCATATCCGTGCCCAAGGCAAACCACGCTCCGACCATCAAATTGTGGGCAAGCCAGAATGGAGCACCCACAAGGAAAAGGCCTTTCATCCGCGTAGTTGAGGTTTGGAGGCGCGCGAGGCTCCCCAACGAACTGCCCGTGAACGCTAGAGCGGATGGAAGACCTTGCCAGGTCACGACCGATAGAAAAGCCATCAAAATTAGACTAGCGCCGTAAAGCCTCGTCACCACATAGCGATCGCGCACTGACGCGGAAATGACGAGCTGCGAACATGAAATAAGACAGGCTATCGCTGCTGTGGGCGAACCAAGCATCAGAAAATAGAGCGCGAACGCCGCAGCGCCCACGCTCTGAATTTTCACTGCCGTTCGATAGTCGTCGAAAAACGGCCAACCGATGACGCACAAAAGCGCGACGCAGCCCAAGGCGGTGGCAATCATACCTGCCACCCCCGGCTCTCTTCGCCCAAGCCCTGCGTTCCGCGCCCAGCCCTATTTTTTCTCATGGAGCAAGCGTGAACGAACAAGGTTAATTCCGCTTTAAGAACGCCCATCGTAACGCGGATTTACGGGTGCTTTTGGATCGCCGTCACCTCGCCGGCGCTGCCCGTCAACATAAGGTCAAAATCGACCTTGTCGCCGATCTTTACGGCATCCGTGATCGCGGGCGCCGCCTTGAACGCCATCGTCATTGCTGGCCATTTGGCTTCTGGGATGGCGCCATGATCGAGCGTTATCGTGCCCGCAGAGTGGTCGATCGCGGTGACCGTGCCGTGACCCTTCGCCTTGATTGCTGTGGCAGCCGATGGCTCCATCGCCATATTCCCCATGTTGCCGATCATCGCGGCGGCGGGTTCTGCCTTAGTGGTCTCGACGGCGACGGGCGGTTCGGCCTTATTACCGCAAGCAGCGGTCAATGCCGCGAGGCAGAGGGCAATTGTCAGTCGTGTATAGTTCATGGTCTTCTCCTTCATGATGAAGCGGGTTGGTCATTGAGCCTGGTCTTCGGTCTGCGCAGCAGCAAATAGGCGGCGGGCAGGACGAACATCGACAGAAGCGGCGCGGTCAGCATGCCGCCGATCATTGGCGCGGCGATCCGGCTCATCACCTCGGACCCGGCACCCGATCCCAACAGAATCGGCAAGAGGCCAGCGAGGATTACGGCTACCGTCATCGCCTTGGGCCGAACGCGGAGGAGTGCGCCTTCACGCACTGCCGTCTCCACCTCAGCCGCATCCGGATCGGTGCGCTCTTCCAAGGCATTTTTCAGATAGATCAGCATCACCACGCCGAATTCGGCGGAGACGCCTGCAAGCGCGATAAACCCTACCCCGGTGGCGACCGACTGGTTGAAGCCGAGCAGATAGAGGATCCAGATCCCGCCGGTGAGCGCGAACGGCAGCGTGCCCATGATCAAGGCCGCTTCATCGAACCGGCCGAAAATCATGTAGAGCAGCACGAAGATGATCAGCAGCGTCGCCGGGACGACAAGCTTCAGTTTGGCAACGGCGCGCTGGAGATATTCGAACTGGCCGGAATAGGCGAGGCTAACCCCTGCCGAGAGCTTCACCTTTTTTGCGACCGCATGCTGCAGGTCACTCACGACCGACGCAAGGTCGCGCCCCCGCACGTCCACATAGACCCACGTCGAAGGGCGAGCGTTTTCGGTCTTGAGCATGGGCGGCCCTTCGGCGACCGAAACCTGGGCCACGGTGCCGAGCGTGATCTGCTGACCCGACGGCGTCAGGACCGGCAAATTCCGTATTCCACCAAGGCTGTCGCGCAGTTCGCGCGGATAGCGGACGCTGATCGGATACCGTGCCAGCCCCTCGACCGTCTCGCCGATCATCTCGCCGCCGATCGCACCCGAGACGATCTGCTGGACGTCAGCAATATTGAGCCCAAATCGGGCAGCCGCGGGACGATCCACGTCGACATCTACATAGCGCCCGCCCGTCAAGCGCTCGGCGAGCGCCGAACTGACCCCAGGCACGGTTTTCGCAACCGTCTCGACATCGTGCGCGATGCGGTCCAGATCAGCGAGGTCAGCACCCGACACTTTCACCCCGATTGGGCTCTTGATGCCGGTCGCCAGCATGTCGATCCGGTTGCGAATGGGGGGCACCCACACATTGGCGAGGCCGGGCAGGTTTACCGTTCGATCAAGCTCCTCGACCAGCTTGTCCGGAGTCATGCCCGGTCGCCATTGGTCGCGAGGTTTGAACTGGATCGTCGTCTCGAACATCTCGAGCGGTGCAGGGTCTGTGGCAGTCTCGGCGCGGCCGGCCTTGCCGAACACGCTCTCGACCTCGGGCACGGTTTTGATCAGGCGGTCGGTCTGCTGGAGCAGGTCCGACGCCTTCGCCGCCGAAAGACCCGGCAGCGCCGAGGGCATGTAGAGCAAATCACCCTCCTCCATCTTCGGCATGAACTCGCCGCCAAGCTGGGTGAGCGGCCAGGCCGTTGTCGCAAAAGCGAGTGCCGCGATCAGCAGTACGGTCCTTGGCCGCTGCATCGTCCAATCGAGTGCGGGCCGGTAGATATTCGTCAGCCAGCGATTGACCGGGTTGGACTGCTCGGGCGGAATCTTGCCCCGGATCAGCAAACCCATAAGCACCGGCACCAAGGTCACCGACAGGATCGCCGCCGACGCCATCGCATAGGTCTTGGTGAAGGCGAGGGGTGCGAACAGCCGCCCTTCCTGTCCTTCAAGCGTGAACACAGGGATGAACGACAGCGTGATGATCAGCAGGCTGAAGAACAGCGCTGGCCCAACCTCGGCGGCAGCTTCGGTGATGACGGTCCAGCGCGTATCGCCCTCGAGATGCTCGTCCGGGTGATCCTGGTCCCATCGCTCGATCTTCTTATGGGCATTCTCGATCATGACGACCGCCGCATCGACCATCGCGCCGATGGCGATCGCGATGCCGCCCAGCGACATGATGTTGGCATTGACCCCCTGGAAACGCATGACAACGAAGGCTGCCAGCACACCAAGCGGAAGCGTGAGGATAGCGACGAGCGCCGAACGGACATGCCAAAGGAAAAGCCCGCAGACGATCGCAACGACTATGAATTCCTCGACCAGCTTGTGGGTCAGATTCTCAACGGCGCGGTCGATGAGCTGCGAGCGATCATAGACCGTCACCACATCGACGCCGGGTGGCAGGCTCTTCTTGAGCTCGGCGAGCTTGTCCTTGACCGCCGCGATCGTCTCGCGCGCATTCTTGCCCGAGCGCAGGATCACAACGCCGCCCGCGACCTCGCCCTCACCGTTCAACTCGGCAATCCCGCGCCGCATCTCGGGGCCGAGCTGGATCGTGGCGACGTCGCCCAGTCGCACCGGCACGCCGCCGGCTGCAGTTTTCAAGGGAATTGCGCGGAAATCGTCGAGCGTCTTCAGATAGCCCGAGGCACGGACCATATATTCGGCCTCGGCCATCTCGAGCACCGAGCCGCCGCTTTCCTGATTGGCCTTCTGAATGGCATCGACCGCCTGGGCGTGGGTGACGCCATAAGCGGCGAGCTTCACCGGATCGAGCAGCACCTGATACTGTTTCACCATGCCGCCGATGCTGGCGACCTCTGCAACCCCTTTTACCGTTTTCAGCTCGTAGCGCAGGAACCAGTCCTGAAGCCCACGGAGCTGCGAGAGATCGTGGCGTCCGGTGCGATCGACCAGCGCATATTCATAGACCCAGCCGACCCCGGTCGCATCCGGCCCCAGCGCGCTGCGGGCGCTGGCCGGCAACCGACCTTGCACCTGGTTGAGATATTCGAGCACGCGGCTGCGCGCCCAATAGAGATCGGTGCCGTCCTCGAAGATCACATAGACGAAGCTGTCGCCGAAGAAGGAATAGCCCCGGACAGTCTTTGCGCCGGGCACCGAGAGCATCGTGGTGGTGAGCGGATAAGTGACCTGGTTTTCGACGATCTGCGGAGCCTGTCCCGGATAGGAGGTGCGGATGATGACCTGCGTATCGGAGAGATCGGGCAGCGCATCGATCGCGGTCGACCGCACCGCCCAGACGCCCACGCCGATCAGCGCCAGCACCCCGATCATGACGAAGAAGCGGTTCCTGACCGACCAACGGATGAGATGGGCAATCACTGGCCCATCACCTTCGCCATGCGTCGCACGGTGGGTCCACTTGGCGGTTGATCGAACCCGAACCGGACCTTGTCGCCCGCCTTCAAGCCGCGCGCGACGTTCGGATCGGTGAGCTGAAAGGCCATCGTCATCGCTGGCCAGCCAATGGCCGGCACGGCTTGATGGCTCAGCGTCACCGACTGGGCGGTGAGTTGTTTGATCGTGCCGACGGTCTCATAGACTGCGCCGGTCGCCATAGGTTTGGCAGGACCTTTTGGCATGCCAGCTCCGATCGGCCGTGCGTCTACGCCCGAGAGGCTCGCTTCAGAATCGATCAGGAACTGGCCCGATGCGACGATCCTTTCGCCTTCGCTCAGGCCCGCCAGAATCTCCGTATCATCGGCAGCTTCCCTGCCGGTTTGCACCTCGGCAGGGCGATAGCGCCCATTGTCGAGCGCGAGCATGACCAAGGTCCGCTTGCCAGTGCGGATCAGGGCTTCGGACGGCACCAGCAACGCCGGCTGCGCGCTCCCGCCAAACGAGACGGTCGCAAACATGCCGGGACGCAGTCGCCCGCCGCGATTGGGCAGCTCGATCCGAACGGTGAGCGTGCGGCTGTCGGCCTGTGTCTCGGGGAGGATCGCCGAGACGCGCCCGGAGATGGTTTCGCCGGGGAAGGCTGCAAGCTCGGCTCGCACCGCTTGTCCAGGCTTGAGAGGACCAGCGATCGCTTCCGGCACGGCGGCATTCAGCCAGACTGTGCCGAGCCCGTTGACCTCGGCAAGCGTCTGGCCTGCCATCAAGGTCATGCCGCCCCGCACGTTCAATGTCTTGATCACGCCGCCCGTGGGCGTGGAGATGGTGATCACGTTATGCGGTCGTCCCGTTTGCTCGACCGATGCGATCGTGCCCGAGGGCATGCCGAGCAGCATGAGCCGCTGGCGCGCGGCCTGGATCAGAGCGGCGTTGCCGGTGCGGCGGACCGCCAAAAACTCGGTCTGTGCGCCGCCCCATTCCGGCACCAGAACATCGGCAAGCGGCGCGCCCGCACCAATCATATCACCGGGTGCGCGGCCATAGACACGGGAAACGAAGCCGCCTGCACGCGCCTGAACGATCGCAACGTCGCGCTGGTTGAAGTCGATCGTGCCGGTGGCGGTGAGACTGCTCGCCAATTCGCCGCGCCGCACAGCCACCGTTCGCATCCCGAGCGCCTGGGACGCGGAGGGGGCGATCGATATGCCCGGCTGTGCCGCGCTTGCCCCCGCCTCATCCGCATAGCGCGGGATTGTTTGCATTCCCATCGATGACAGGCCTGGACCGTCATGATGCTCGGCCGGGATCATCGGGTCATACCAATAGAGGATCTTGCGTACCGGCGGTTTGGCGGCCGTAGCGTCGGGTGATCCTCCTCTCCATTCAGAGATGGTGAAACCAACCCCGCCAGCGGCGACCGCGAGCAGCGCCGCGGCACCGAAAAGGCCGCCCCGAGGGATTGTGAAATGGCTCATTGCGATTCGCTCCGGTACGTAAGGTTCAGTCGAACACCGTCAGCAGCGACAAGGGCTTCACGGTCGAGAGTGTTGAGGGTGACGTCGGCAAGGGCCGCATAGGCATCTGCGATATCGACAAGATTGGCGCGACCTGCCCCGTAGCTTGCCGTCTCCAACGTCACCCGCTGCTCGGCGAGTGGCAGCAATGTGTCACGCGCGCGCAGCCACTGTTCATGGTGCATGATATGGTCCGCAAGATCGGTTTCGAGATCAGCGGCCAGCGCCCGCAGGGCCGCGTCGCGTTCGGCCAGGATGCGTTCGGCATTCTCCTGGGCCGCCGCAATGCCCGCATTCTGTCGACTGCGGGTAAAGAAGGGCAGACTGACCGTCACACCGGCTGACACATAATCTCCGAAACGAGGGTCGCGGCGTTGATAGGCAAGGTTCACCCCGAAGTCGGAACGGCGGTCGGCATCGGCCATACGCACATCGGCCATTGCCTGACCGGACTGGGCGTCGATCATTGCCATGGTGGGAAGGCGATCCAGGCCAGCGCGCAGTTCGGCCCCATCGACAGGGAAGTCGGGAATAGATCCGGCAATTTCAGGCGCCGGGTCACCCGTCCATCGCGTCAGAGCAGCCCGTGCCCGCGCTATGTCTGAGACCAGTTCGCTGCGACGATCTTCTAATGAGGCGATCGCCTGTCGGCCGGCAAGAGTCTGCGCAGGCCGGGCATTGCCCGACGCGACGGCACTGGGCGTTGTCCGCACCACGCGCTCCAGACGGGCTAGAAGATCATCAAGCGCGGTCAGCCGGCGCTCGGCATAGGCAAGGTTGATCCAGGCAAGCGCCGTGCCGACCTCAACCGAACGCGCCTCAACTGCGGTGTCGGCATCTGCTGCCTTGATATTGCTGTCAGCGCGCTCGCGTTGCGCACGGCGCTTGGCGAGGTTGGGAATATCCTGGGACACGCCCACCCGCGCCATCGTGAAATTGTCCTGCCCGGGAGCAAACGCCAATGGCCCCGAGATCGGGAAACTGTCGAGCCCAACGGCCAGAGTCGGATCAGGTAGCAATCCGGCGCCGCCACGAGCGGAACGAGCGGCCTCGGCGGCGAGCGCCTTGGCCTTGATCGACGGCGCTTCCTGCCGCGCGCGCTGGAGCGCAGCGTCGAAAGTGAGCGGACCGGCAAACGCAACGCCGGGGATCGCCGCGAGCAGCGGCCAACAAAGAAACAATCGCATGGAAAACTCCTGATCGGAGGATCAGGCCGACGGCGCGCACTCTGGCAGCATGTCAGTGGCGGCAGGATAGGGGCAATCCCGCCGCCACTGCTGGCCTGGCCGTCTATGCGACCTTACGCGGCCAGAGCCTGTGCCTAGCCGGCCGAGGGAGCCGACGAAGGCGATGCCATGCTGTGCATCTCCTTCATGCAGTCCGCCGCGCTCATCTTCATCATGTCGCAGTTGCAGTTCGCCATCTGCGGAGCATCGGGCACCCAAACGCGACGGGGGCTCGTAGATGGCGCACGCGGGCCATAGTTTGGCGACCGACGCCATTCATAATGGCCAGACTGCGAGTTTGTGTTGGGTTCGCCGGCGAAAGCGGCAACGGGAGCGGCAAGCGCGATGCCCAGCAGGGCATAGAAAACACCGTTCTTCATGACTGTAATCCTTTGGCAAAATATCGTGGTAGCCGCGGGTCAGACAGGATTTTGAGATGCGCGATAGACGCAAGAATCCTGTCAGCCTGGCAGCCGGTGTCGATCAGCCAAGGAGAGTCGGTGGTTCCGGTTCGGGAGTGAGGTCACCGCCGTGCAGGACAGTGATGGTTGCCCAGAAGGGCAGAGCTGGACTGGCTTTGCGTGCTTCCAGCAGAGGCGCGTCATTACGAACGGCCAGCGGAACGACGCAGCCCATGGCCGCGATGCATTCCAGGGTCATGCCCTTGCAAGGCTTCTGAGCAGGTTGTTGCTGCTGTGCCATTTTCTTCATGCAGTCTTCCGACATCCCAGCCACGGCCTGCGCAGACGCTGCCATTGGGGCGGACATCGCAGGCGGAGCGGACGCAAAGGCCGCCGCTTGGCCAATCAAGCCAACCATGGCTCCCAGCAGGAGAAGAAGTTGCAAAACGCGATTCACAGCCGTTATTTCTTACGCCTCCGGGCATCAAAGATCAACGAGATGGTCACCCGCCATGTCGGGCAAATATCGTCGGGCCCGCCGCTCCGAAGGCGATGACAGTGTAGGGTTGTGGTTTCTGGCCAGGGACTTCCATCCCGGGAGAACCCCGCGGCATGCCAGCCACGGCCAATCCCTTTACGCCCTTCGGGCGCTTCGCGATCGCGCGCTTCATGTCGGCAATGGGAACGTGGCCCTCGAAAACCATGCCATCGATAATTGCAGTATGGCATGATGCCAGCGCAGCGGGCACGCCTTGAGCGCGTTGAAAGCGGCCGCGTTGCTGGTCGTCGACGATATTGACGCTCTGTCCAAATTGTCTGCGCACCTGGGCCGCCCACTGTTCGCAGCAACCGCAACCAGGGTCACGATGCATGATGATCGGGGCAGCTTCGGCGCTGACGACGGAGAGGGCTGCCATGAACGCAGCGAGGGCCAATTTGGTTGTCATACGATCCCTTTTTGGTTCCCCCGCCCCTGGGCGGGGAGGAAAGGTTTATTGGGCGCGCTTGTTGTGAGCTCTCAGCCAGCCTTGAAGTTCGCCAACTCCGCGCGTTTGCTCGGTGATCGCCTTGTTCGCCATCATTCGGACCTGCGCATCCTTGCTGTCGCGCAGAACTATGCGTGACATCGCAATCGCACCGCGATGATGCTCGATCATCTTGCGTACCCAGGTCTCCGTTGCATCGCTGCCCGTGGCGGACATCATCTTTTGATGCATCTCCATTTCAGCAGGCGGGTAAGGATTGGCTGGCGTGGGGTTCATGGTCTGGCGCATGTCCATCTTGCTATGGTCCATGCCCTGCATTTGGGCGATCGCCGGCGTGGCCAACAATCCAGCGATGATGATGGGGACTATTTTCTTCACAATTCTCTCCTCAGCGCCCCGCATTGATAATACGCATGGGCGCGCCATTTCCCTCGCGAGGCGGCACAAATTTTACGGGAACGGGAGCGCGAAGCCTACTTGCGGGCTAGAATAGCCTTCATTTCATCGATTTCGCGGCGCTGCGATTCCTCAATGCTGCCGCACAGACGGACGATTTCCGGATCCTTCAAGGAGGCCTCGCGGCACATCAGGATCGCGCCCGAATGATGCGGGATCATTGATCGGAGGAAGGCTGTATCGCCGATCGTTGTTTGCGTGCGGATGAGGGCAAATGATCCGGCAAATATTGCCACTGACCCTAAAATGAGGGCCGCGTTTGCCTTTTTCGACGGGAACATATGACCCATCGCGAGAACCATCAGCACCACCATGGGTGCCACCATCATCACCGTCATGTATAGCATATTGAGGTTGTTGTAGAAGCTCCCCAAGCTGTCGATCATGACGAACATCACCAGATACATGATGACGCCGCCGACCAGGGTCTGCAGGGCGAGGCTCGCATAGGCATTTTTCATCATTGGTCGTCTCCTTAGGCCCCCGCCCCGATCCTCCTCGACTATTCAACCCGTGCGGCGGCGCTTTCGCGGCCACCGAAGATACAAAAGCGCCGAACCCGCTATCGCCAATGCGAGACCCCCTGCGGCAAACGCCATCAACCAAGGCGTGTTGAAATCTTCGTGATTTTTCCAATCCATGATGTGGAGCGCCCAGAAAAAATCATACAGGCGCCACGTTCCATTTCTCACAGCGACGATCCGACCACTATTCTGCGCAACATAGACGCGGGTCGCTTCGCCGTCAGGGAAGTCCACCCGCCAGGCCGGCAGGACGCCCTTGAATTCTGAGGTCGACGCCACAACCAGGCGGACGCTCGGCGGCTCCGACGTGCCACGATAGGCCTGTATCGCCAGCGCGCGAGCCATCGCAGCGTTCACGGGACCAAGTCGACGTCCTGTCTCTGCATCGTGGAGTGAGATCGTCCCATCGACAGACTCAACCTCCGCGATCTCGCGGCCGAGCAGCGCGCGATATCGGACTTCACGCACCGGTCTGGCCGCCGCCCGCAACACGAGATCCAACGGCGCGCGCGATCTCGACTGTTCCAATATCGCCGGCGACGATCGCTCGACGAGATGTTCACCGCGGACTCGCTCGATCGGCAACAGGCTCATGACAAGACCGCTGGCAAACCAAAGGAGCAGTTGTACGCCGATGATCAGGGCTAGCCATCGATGAACGCGGCTAGCCCCGATGTGGAGACGGAGTTTGGTGCTTCTCAGAACCAGGTCCGAATGCCGATGACAAAGCTAGCCGCCTTCACGTCTTTGCCATCCGCCCGCGCATAGTCTGCCGTTCGACCGAACTTCCGATCGTAGGAAACGCCGATGTAGGGAGCGAACTCGCGGCGGACTTCGTAGCGTAGGCGCAGCCCCAGCTCAGCGTTAGAGAGCCCCGCCCCAATCCGGGTCTCGGGCACGTTTTGAGCCGACAGGTTCAGTTCGACCCGAGGTTGCAGGATCAAGCGCTGGGTTATGCGCTGATCATAATAGCCCTCGAGGCGCCCAAGCACCTCCCCCTTATTCGACAGGAACAAGGCTGCCTCGGTTTCGAACCAATAAGGCGCGAGGCCTTCGATTCCGATCGTCGCATATGTCCGGGACGGGTTTGGCTTGAAGTCGTACCGGATACCGGCCTGCAGGTTCCAATAAGGATCGAGCGCGCGACTGTAGAGGGCCTGAATCTCGGCACTATCGACACCTTCGCGAAATGCCCCCTCGCCCTCGGTCTTGACCACGAGCCGGTCCAGATCCTTGCCGAACCACGCTTCGCCATCCCAACGATACCCGTCGCGGCCATTTTTGACCTGATATTCCGCCAGATTGAACAGGATCATCGAGCTGGATGTGCCGCCATGTTCCTTATGCAGCATAGTACGCGAAGCTGCCATCTCGCCGTTTTTGTAGACGCGGTCGGCATAGTTGTCGGTAGGAGGTTGGGGTGCGGGGGCGTTGCCGGGCATGAGGCTGGTGCCACCAGCGCCATGGCCAGCCATCGACCCATCCATTGGCATGCTAGTCATCGACGACATATCGTGCTGCATCGGCTGACCGCTGGGTGCCGCCTGCATGTCCATGCCGGGCATGTCGTGTTTCATCGTACCGCCCGCGCTATCGGGCATGGTCATGCCAGGCATGCCGGACATGTCGTGGCCAGCATGAGGGTCGGCCGTTGGAGGCGTCTTGTCACCGGGCATCTCCATGCCGGGCATAGCCCCCATCCCCGACATGTCGTGCGGCGCCGACTTGGGTTTTGCTGCCGGTGCCTGACGCCTCGGGGTGGCAGACTTGCCCTTAGGTGTGGGCGCAGCGGCGCGCCTGGGCTGGCTTGCTGGCTTGGCCACCGGTTTTTTCTTCGCCGCGGGCTGGGCAGCAGGCATGTGCATGCCCGGCATATTCTGCATCGACTGCGCGCTGACGGGGGTCGCCAAGGCGAGCGGGGCCGCGCCGATCAGAAGGAAAAGCGACTTCATGCGGCATCTCCCCGGGGACGGACAGAGACGACGCGCATCATCCCGGCATGCATGTGATAGAGCATATGGCAGTGAAACGCCCAGTCGCCGACTGCGTCGGCGGTGACGTCGAAACTTACCTTGCCTCCTGGTGCGACATTGACGGTGTGTTTGCGCGGCGAATACTCGCCATGCCCGGTCACCAGCTCGAAGAAATGACCATGAAGATGGATCGGGTGCGACATCATCGTGTCATTGACGAGCGTGACGCGAACCCTTTCGTTCTCGATAAACGGAATGGGTTCGCGCTTATCGCTGAGTTTCACCCCGTCGAACGACCACATATAGCGTTCCATATTACCGGTCAGGTGAATTTCCATCGCGCGGTCGGGCGCGCGAACATCGGGGTTTCGCTCCACCGCCATGAGATCGCGATAGACAAGAACCCGGTGCTCAACGTCTTCGAGACCCTGTCCGGGTTCTCCCGTGCGATCCATCGGCATGGGCGAGATCGTCTGGACACCCGGTCCCATCTTGACCTGCGGCGCTTTGCTGGCGTCGCGCATGTTCATGCCGCCCATTCCGCCCATCGCCATGCCGCCCATTGTATCATCGGACCCGCTGCCCATTCCGGGCATGTTGGCCATGGAACCATCCGCCGGTTTTTGCATGCCTGGCATCGACGCGCCGGCCCCCATATCCATGCCTGCCATCCCGCCCGCGGCAGCTCCGCCGGCAGACATGTCATGCCCCATTGCTGCGTGGTCCATGCCGGACATGCCGCTCATATCCATGTCCCCCATGCCCATGTCCTTCATATCGGCAAGGGGCCGCTTGCGGAGCGGCGGAACTTCGGCCGTCATGCCTTCACGCGGGGCCAGTGTGGCGCGTGCCATGCCCGAACGATCTACGGATTCACCAACCAGTGTGTAGGCGCGATCATCGGTCGGAGTAACGATGACATCATAGGTCTCGGCAACCGCGATCTGAAACTCGTCGACCTCGACCGGCCTGACATTGAGGCCGTCGGCCTGAACAACCGTAAGTTTGAGACCGGGAATCCGGACATTGAACGTCGTCATCGCGGAGGCATTGACGAAACGCAGGCGAACGCGCTCACCAGGCTTGAAAAGCGCGGTCCAGTTGTCCCGTGGGCCATGCCCATTGACGAGATAGGTATAGGTCGAGCCCGTGACATCGGACACGTCGGTCGGATCCATCCGCATATTGCCCCAGTCAAGTCGGTCCTTGAGGGGTTGGTCTTCCTTGGCCAGCAGACCGGCCAGCGTTTGGCGCTGATAATTGAAATAGCCACCGCCGACCTGCTTGAGCTTCCGGAAAATTGCGTGCGGATGCATCTGGCTATGGTCGGAGAGCACGATGACATGCTCCCGATCCGACTGAATCGGATCCTCGCCTTCCGGGTCGATGACGATGGGTCCGTAATGACCCAACTGCTCCTGCAGCCCCGAATGGCTATGATACCAATAGGTGCCAGCCTGGACGATGGGGAACTCATAGACAAAGGTCGACTTGGGCTTGATGCCGGGGAAGCTGATGCCGGGCACGCCGTCGAACTGGAACGGCAAAAGCAGGCCGTGCCAGTGGATCGAGCTGTCTTCCTCGAGATCGTTGATCACCGACAGGCGGACGTTTTGGCCCTGACGCAAACGGATGAGCGGCGCCGGAACCGTGCCGTTGATGCCGATGGCATGGCTTTGTCGGCCGTCGATCATCATCATCTGATGCGCGATCTTGAGCGTGATATCATTGCCGCTGACCGTTGGCAGTGGCTTGGCAATCCCGGACGAAATGGGTTGAGCCCATGCCGGTAGCCATGCCGACAATGCGAGGCCACCGCCGGCCAGCGCAGCGCCGCGGAAAAGGTCGCGGCGGTTCAATCCGGGGGGCATAATATCTCCTTGTTCAACGTGCAGCACTTTAGGTCTGAAAAGACGCTTAAGCGCGGTATCTCTTTATCCTTACGCGTGAACAGCGCGCATCCCTCATCCCTCAGCGAGTATTTCTGCGAGGCGCGCGCGCGCGCGATACAGGCGCGTCTCCACAGCCTTGCTACTGACGGAAAGCGCTTTGGCAGCCTCTGATTGACTGAGCCCTTCGATGGTCCTGAGCATCAGAACTTCACGCAACGTGTTAGGCAATGCGCTGATCGCCGCCGACAGTCGCTCCACCTCTATTTTCGATTCAGCACTGGCATGTGCGGAGGGTGCGTCATCCGGCACTTGCTCAATCTCATCATCCGACGGCGCGGAGCCGAATGTGAAGAGCTGCCGCACCCTCTGGCGGCGGCGCCAATCGCGACATTTGTTAATCGCGATCCGGGATAGCCAGGCCCGCAACGGACGCGCACCATCATATTTCCGCAGATGACTGAACGCGGATACAAAGCAGTCCTGCGTGAGATCAAGTGCTTCCTCGGCATTCCCGACTAAGCCGCGCACCAGTCGAAATATCGCTGTCTGGTGCCGACGCATGATCTCGGCGAAAGCTGACTGCCGACCGGCAAGCGTCAGTGCCGCTAGTTCACCGTCCGAACACGCCTGGAGATCCAGACTCACCGTGCATCGTCGGTGAGCGCATGTACCACCGCCTGATCGAAGGTCTTGGCCTGATCGGGGCGAAGAATTTGCCGCATGGCGAAGATGTGCCCGAGCGTTTCCTTTTGCAGTTCGCCCATTGCCTGATGCGACTGATCGACGGCCGCGGTCACACGCGGCCCTTCGCCATGTTCGACCTCGATCGCGGCTGCGAGACGCGCATTGTCCGATCGCAGTTCAAGCTCCAGCGCGCGCCGACGCACGGCGAAACCCTGCTCTAGAAGCTCGATCTTGGCCTTCTGACGATCATCCAGATCGAGCTTGCTGTGCAAGACATCGTGGAGCTCGACGCCGGCTGCCTTGGGCTGCGGGAAAAAGTAGCGGCCCAGGAACACGCCCGCAACCGCCGATGCAAAGGCGACGATGGCGACGAGGAGCAGCAATTTGGGCTTCATTGAGAACCTACCAGCAGCGTCGAAGGGGCAAGCGGATTTGATGGCCCGAAAGGCGAGAGCGTGACCGACGCCTCGGCACGCGGCGTAAAGCCATTGCTGGCGATACCCAGCAGTACCGCTCCGAAAGCCGCGACCGCACCGAGGCGGAATTGAGACGCGGTTGAAACCTGCGGCAATGCCGCTATGCGCCGGAACACAGCATCCTCCAGACCAATCAGCCCCGGATGCGTCGGTTCGTTGCGTAAGCGGCTCAGCAGCCGGTCCAGGTCGGTATCCATCGAAAAGTCCAATCCTCAATCAATCCGGGGCAACGGCCCAGGACGCGTTCTCTACTTTCCCCTCTATCAGCCTGTCCGTCAAAGCATCGCACATAGCGGGCAGATCTGAGCAACAGCGACGGAGCAGCCGCATCGCTATGGCGCCGTCTTCGTCATGCCGGGCATATCCTTCATCATCGCGTCATGGTCTTCGGGCGCACTGGCTATTGCCGCCTGATATTGGACGGGTGACATACGCGGAAGTTGCCTTACGAAAGCCACCATGTCCCAGATCAGTTCGTCGCTATGGGTCTTACCCCAAGCAGGCATCGCGGTCAGCTTGACCCCATGCTTGATGATCCAGAATTGCTCCTTTGGCGATCTTTGCTCCTCGCGGGAAAGCTCCGGCGCCCTCGGATAGAGTCCCTGGCTGATTTCGGACTTTTCCAGTCCTGGCCCGAGATGGCAGCCGCTGCACATCTCGGTGTACAGCCCCGCCCCGCTCTGCAGCCGCTTCACGTCCCCAAGGTTAGCCGGGACATTCACATCACGGGATCGCACGGCGATGGAACGATCTCGGAGCTGCTCGATCAGCCAATAGACCGGTTTGGTGTGTGGCGAATCCGCCCCGATGTCATACGCACCCACATAGACGACGATCCCCGCTAGCGCGCCGCCAACCAGCGCCGTTGCGGCGATAAAACCAACACTTGGAAAGTGCCTGCGCAGCCAAGTCGTCCTAGCATTCTCCATAGCTTCCTCCCGAGCGGCAGCGTCCTTTGGATCCAGGTGGTTCTCGCACCCATCCAATTGTCCATACGCACTGCAAGCTTCGATCCCTCATCTGTCGCGCAGATCTCATTCGCAAATCCCGCCGGGGTTCCGATTTGTAGAATTCTTGCGCGCCTGATGAGGGGTGGCGCCGCGTGGTGCGTAATTCGATGTGTCGGCAGTCTCGCCGCCCATGGAGAAATCGATGTTTCATAAAACAGTCTTTGCCGTCGCCATGGCGGCGTCTGTCCTCACCGCTACCGCGGCGCAGGCTCACCCTAAGCTTAATGGCGCAACCCCTGCCGCCAATGCCGTGGTCGCCGCCCCGACCAGAATTCAGCTCGTCTTTTCTGAAGCGCTCGTCGCACAATTTTCCGGGCTCGACCTGACGATGACCGAAATGCCAGGCATGAAGATGGGGCCGATGAAGATGAACGGCGTCAAGACCACCGTGGGCGCCGATGGCAAGACTCTTGTCGCGACGCTTGCCAAGCCGTTGCCGGTTGGAACCTACAAGGTCGACTATCACGTCGTCTCTGCTGACACCCATCGCATCCAGGGCAGCTACACCTTCAAGGTCCAGTAAGACCGTGCCGGACATCATAGCGATCGCAGTGAGGCTGGGACTTTTCCTCGATCTCATGCTCCTCTTCGGGTTGCCGATGTTCGGCCTCTACACGTTGCGCGGGACTGAGCGGGCATCCGGCTCGGTCCTGCGTTTCCGGTCGGTGTTGGCGACAATTGCGCTGGCCGGTATCGTATTATCTATCCTGGGCATGATGGTCCTGGCGGCCTCGATGGGGGGCGTGCCACTCGATCAGGTAGACCGCGCCACGGTCAATCTTCTCATATCGGGCACTGCGATCGGGACGGTCTGGCAGATACGGGTCGCCGCCCTCCTACTCGTGCTCTATTTTTCCATCGTCGGATGGCGGCGTCCCGCTTTCGCCCTGTGGTCGCTGTCAGCGACCGCGGCTGTCGCTCTGGCGACCTTGGCCTGGACGGGGCATGGCGCTGCCGATGAAGGCTTGCGGGGATGGGTCCATCTTGGTGCCGACATCATCCATCTTTGGGCAGCGGGCATCTGGGTAGGCGCATTGTTCGCGCTTTGCCTCCTTGTTTTCCGCCCTGCCGCGCGCATGGCGATGGATCACATTCACCTCTCGCAGCGCGCGCTGGATGGATTTGCGAAGGTCGGATCGGTGGTCGTGGCGCTGCTTATCGTGTCGGGTTTGATCAATAGTTGGATACTGATCGGACCCTCCAATCTGGGGTCACTGTTTACCAGCCTCTACGGCCTGCTGCTGGTGGTAAAGCTGCTGCTGTTCGGCTTGATGCTGTTACTGGCGGCGGCCAATCGCTACTTTTTGACGCCGTCGCTCGCGGCGGCGATCGAGACAGGCAACACCTCCTCGGCGATTGGGTCGCTCCGCCGCAGCCTCGCAGTCGAGACCGGCTGCGCCGTTACCATTCTTACCTTGGTTGCCTGGTTGGGGCTGTTGGCGCCACCTGCCTCCGGGATGTAAGAAGGCGTCAAGGCAGCGCGCGCGATATCGCCTTGATCGCCTTTAGACCCGAACCAAACCGAGAAATCGCCTCCTTGTGCCGTTCGAGCTCGCCATAAGGAAGATAGGCGATTTCGAGGTCCGCGATCCGGCTGAACGCCGGCCTTGCGATTTGCGCGCGGACTTCGCTTTCGCGGGCGTCAGGAGCGACAAGAAACAATCCGGCTGTCGCGTGAAGATCGCTGCCGCTCAGCGCAAGGTCCAGCATCCGGACGATACCCGAATAGATGGAGGTGGAATGTTCGACTTCGAAGGCTGCCGCGACCCGGTCGCCGCCTTGCTCCAGCCACAAAACATCGATGAGGCGGATCGCATCCGCTCCCGTCGATGTCGAAATGGAAGTTGGCAGGCTCTCGAGGCACCCCTCCCCCAAGCGCACCCCGTCATGCAGCCGTCCCCGGTCATTGGATGCGATCCAGATGTCATACCCTAGCGCTAGACCGATATCGCGCAGCCACGCCTGGATTTCCGAATGGGTGCGGTCACTCTCGCCCTGCTTTTGCAGCGCTTTGTTAAGGGTTTGAGCTTCGGCCCGGGCTTGCTCGAGGCGCGCGGCCCAGGATCCTAGAGTCTGGTCTTCCTCGTCGCGCGGGGGCGCGGGATAGCGGCCCGAGCCGATGTCGAACAGAAGGCCACCAATGGCGCCCAGATCGTTCGACAGCAGATCGCGAAAACGCTCGTTCAGGTCGAGCACGCCCGAGCGCATTGCGAGAAAATGCTGCCAGCTTCCGAGCTTCACCTTGCCGCCGGTCAGCTTGTTATAGCCGTTGACGATCGCCGTGTTGAACGGCGGCACGAGGGTTGGATGCAGGAAATAGAGGAGGTTGGCCACCGCTGGCCCCAGCCCTTTGATGTTCAGACGATCAATCGTGTGAATACCTACAATGATCTCTTCCGCGGTGTCGCAACAGGCGCAATGGTCCAGCAATCGACCAAACGCGCGTTGGTTTGCTGGGTTTTCATAGATGTCGGGAATGCGCAATTTGGGCTTCCAGAGAAACGCATGGTCCGCGCCCTTGAAGATCTGTCTCTGCTCGGCGACTGAATGAACGACCGTCTCCAGAGAAGAACCGCGATAGGCCACGCCAAACCGACCGGCTTCGATCTCGGCAACCACCTGAGCCAGACCACGCCTGATCGAGCGAAAGTTCTTGATGCGCTCATCCCATAGAAACCAGCTCTGGTACGTCGCGTTCGGGTCTTCCTTCCATCGCTGGATCAGTTGCCGCGCCAGCAATTCAAACTCCGCCAAACCCCGCTCCCATTTCGCGCCGATCCTCTCCGACGCTAGCACTCCGCCCCGTATTCGACCAGTTTTTGCGAGGTCACCCCGAATGAAAATTGGTCCTCATTATTTTATATCGTCCGGAATATGCGTCAGCAGGTCACGGGTATAGTCGATCAGGAGATCGCCAGCGGTTGCCCCGTAAAGCGCGAGGAACAAGATGAACGCCAGGAGCTTCGGGACGAAGCTCACGGTCTGTTCGTTAATCGATGTAGCAGCCTGGATCATCGAGACAATCAGCCCGACCACCAACATGATTATCAGCGGGGGGCCAGCGACGATCATGATCACCCAAAGCGCCTGGCCCATCGAGGCCGAGAAAGGGCTATAGGTCTCCATTGCTCCCAACCGACTATGATGCGGCCCCCCCTGCCCGTGATGCTGCAACCTTTGTTGCGGGGCGAGCGACACGGAGCGCGATCGGTTGATTCCAATCCTTCTTCTCCACATCCGCTCGCCCCGGCGCCACGCTGCGACCCGTGGGCACCTCGGCTGTCCATCCTGCCAGGCGATGGGCTTCATCTGAATTTACGCAGCGCTGGCGTTTACCCCTCACGACCCGATCTTTTTTGGACAGAGCGCGCCTCTGTTCGAGGGAAGAGGCATCGTACCGCGTAATATCAGTGACGACCGAGGTCAGCGAAAGGCTCGCATGTACGATTGCGTCATCATAGGCGGCGGCCCGGCAGGGCTGACAGCAGCCACCTATCTGGGCCGGCTTCTGCGTTCTACGCTCGTCATCGATGCTGGCGACGGCCGCGCGTCCTCCATTCCAGCCACGCACAACCTGATGGGTTTTCCAGACGGCATATCGGGCGACGATCTGCTGTCGCGGATGCGCCGGGATGCCCTGCGTTACGGCGCGAAGCTCTCCGATGGTTTAGCCAATGGGATTGTACAGACCCGGACGGGCTTCCTGGTCACTACAGGTGTCGAGGCCGTCAATACCCGCACGATATTGCTTGCCCAAGGCGTGATAAATCATCGTCCACGAATGGCGCAGGAAACGCATGATCGAGGCCTCGTGCAAGGTCTGATACGCTATTGCCCGATCTGCGACGGCTATGAGGTACGCGGCAAGCGGGTGGCCGTGCTGGGGCGCTCAGACCATGGCGCCGCCGAGTCTGTGTTCGTGCGGCACTATAGCGACACCGTCACCTTGCTCGCGCAGGACGGCTCGCAACTGTCGGAGGCCCAAGAGGCAGATCTGGCTCGAGGCGGTATAGCGCTCGAACGCGCCCCTGTCCAAGATTTGTCGATCGATGGAAAGAAGCTGATCGCTCAATTGACCGATGGCCGATTGCTTCGGTTCGACACCCTTTATGTTGCCCTCGGAACCTCCCCTCGCTCGAAACTCGCGCACATGGCCGGTGCGAAACTGGACCAGGCAGGGTGCATTGTCGTCGACGAGCATCAACAAACGACGGTCAGCGGCCTGTTCGCTGCTGGCGACATGGTCGAAGGGCTGGATCAAATCGCCGTTGCAGCCGGTCAGGCCGCCAAGGCTGCAACGGCGATCCACAATCTGTTGTCAGGCTGAGACGCCAGCGCAGAATCAGCCATCAAAAATATATGCATGTCGGGCTTGACCCTGACACGATGTCAGACCCCAGATTGCATTTCGTCGATAAGGAGACGAGCCTGTGACTGATCCTGTTCCAGCTAGCAATTCGAGCGCCCATAGCTGCTGCGCCGGCAAGCACGGTGGCGGCACGGACGTGAAAACCGTCAAAGACCCGGTTTGCGGGATGATGGTTGATCCGACGGGAACGTCACATCATGCCTCGCATGACGGCGAGGACTATCATTTCTGCAGCGCGGGCTGCCGCACGAAGTTTGTCGCTGACCCGGAGCGCTACTTGTCCGAGGGTGAGAAGGAGGCGGCAACCGCTCAACCGGGCGCAATCTGGACCTGCCCCATGCACCCGGAGGTCCGCCAGGATCATCCCGGGCCATGCCCGATCTGCGGCATGGCCCTTGAGCCGGAACTTGTGACGGCAGACACTGGGCCGAGCGGTGAACTTCTGGATATGTCCCGGCGTTTCTGGATCGCCTTGCTGCTCACCATCCCGGTGTTTGTCCTGGAGATGGGCAGCCACTTGTTCCCGGCGCTGCACAATCTTGTGCCGCCCCGACTATCTGGTTGGCTTCAGTTTGCGCTGGCTACCCCGGTCGTGCTCTGGGCGGGATGGCCATTCTTTGAACGTGGGTGGGCGTCCGTGCGGACACGGAACCTCAATATGTTCACCCTGATCGCGATGGGCACGGGCGTGGCCTGGGCCTACAGCGTGGTGGCAACCATCGCCCCTTCGATATTCCCGGCAGCGTTTCGCATGATGGACGGGACGGTCGCGATCTATTTCGAGGCCGCCGCCGTCATCACCGTGCTCGTGCTGCTGGGCCAGATGCTCGAGCTGCGCGCCCGCGAGCGGACTTCGGGCGCAATCAAGGCGCTACTCAACCTCGCGCCCAAGACCGCGCGCCGCATTGGCGCCGACGGGGACGATGAAGAGGTCTCGCTCGAGCAGGTGGCCGTCGGTGATCGTCTCCGTGTCCGGCCCGGCGAAAAAGTACCCGTCGACGGCAAGGTCGAAGACGGCCGATCCTCGCTCGACGAGTCGATGGTGACGGGCGAGTCGATGCCGGTCACGAAGGCGCTGGGCGATGCGGTTATCGGCGGAACGATCAACCAGAGCGGCGCCCTCGTCATTCGCGCAGAGAAGGTCGGACGCGACACGATGCTGGCCCGTATTGTCCAGATGGTCGCTGACGCCCAGCGTTCGCGGGCACCCATCCAGCGCCTGGCCGATCAGGTCGCGGGATGGTTCGTGCCCGCGGTCCTGCTGATCGCTGTCATTGCCTTTGGCGTGTGGGGAATCTGGGGGCCAGAGCCGCGTCTGGCCCATGGCCTGATCGCCGCTGTCGCTGTCCTCATCATCGCCTGCCCCTGCGCCTTGGGGCTGGCGACGCCGATGTCGATCATGGTCGGCATCGGCCGGGGCGCAGGGCTCGGCGTGCTGATCAAGAATGCCGAAGCGCTGGAGCGGATGGAGAAGATCGACACACTGGTCGTCGACAAGACCGGCACGCTGACCGAGGGCCGGCCGTCGCTCACCCGCATCGTTCCCGCGACCGGCTATGAGGAGAGCGAACTGCTGCGGCTCGCCGCCGGCGTGGAGCGGGCGTCCGAACATCCGCTGGCACTGGCCGTGGTCGCCGCCGCCAAGGACAGGGGAAGCGTGCTTCCGCAAGTCACAGACTTTGATTCCCCAACCGGCAAGGGGGCGATTGGCACGGTCGATGGCAAGCGCATCACGCTGGGCAATGCCGGCTTCCTGTCAGAAAACGGGATCGAGGTTCGCGCCCTTGAGCCGCAGGCGGACGATCTGCGCCAGGACGGTGCGACCGCCATCTTCATCGGGATCGATGGACAGCCAGCCGGGATCCTCGCCATTGCCGATGCGATCAAAGCAACGACGGCTGAGGCCATCGCAGCGCTTCGTAAGGAGGGCATAAGGGTCGTGATGCTGACGGGCGACAATCGCACAACGGCGCAGGCGGTCGGGCGGAAACTCGGGATCGATGATGTCGAAGCCGAAGTGTTGCCGAATCAGAAAAGCGATGTGGTCTCGCGATTGAAGGCTGAGGGGCGCATCGTGGCCATGGCAGGCGACGGAGTTAATGACGCGCCCGCGCTCGCCGCCGCCGATGTCGGCATTGCGATGGGCTCGGGCACCGATGTCGCAATCGAAAGCGCCGGCGTCACCCTGCTGAAGGGTGACTTGAACGGCATCGTCCGTGCGCGCCGTTTGAGCGAAGCAACGATGTTCAACATCCGCCAGAACCTGTTCTTCGCTTTCATCTACAACGCTGCCGGGGTCCCGATCGCTGCGGGCCTGCTCTACCCGATCTTCGGCATCCTGCTCTCGCCGATCATCGCGGCGGCCGCGATGGCACTGTCCTCGGTCAGCGTCGTGACGAACGCATTGCGGCTCAACCGGGTGGCATTGTGAACATCGGCGCGGCATCGGACGCGAGCGGGGTCTCTCAGCGGATGATCCGCCATTACGAGAAAATCGGCCTGATCCCGTCAGCGGCGCGGCGGGATAGTGGGTATCGCGATTACTCGGATGTCGATGTGCATCGACTTCGGTTCATAGCCAATGCCCGCGACCTCGGCTTTCCAATCGAAGAAATCCGAAAGCTGCTTGATCTATGGTCCGATCGGGCCCGCGCCAGTGCCGAGGTCAAGGCACTGGCAGAGTCCCGCGCAGCCGACCTTGGCCGCAAGGCGGACGCGCTTAATGCGATGCGAGCAGCGCTGATGGATCTGGCGAGGAGCTGTCATGGCAACAATCGGCCGGAATGTCCGATCCTGACGCATCTGGAATCTTGAATCTAATCTTCGCGCGGGGCCTTCGCGCTCATTTCTGCAACTCGCGACCCGCCAGTTTCGCGAGCCGGCGCGGAAGATCGGCAGCAATTTTGCGTTGCTGTTGAGGCTGCGCCTTCTTCCATGCCCGGCATTCGGGTTTGGACCTACCGCACCCTCGACACCACCCGGTCGTGCCATCGAAACGGCAAAGGTCTATGCACGGCGACTTCACAGGAACCTCGTCAGTGGCATTCGATTGTCAGGTGCTTCAACTCATGGACGGGCACGAGTCGGTCGCGGATTACCCCTGCATTGATCCCCGCACTGCCGACCACTCCGACGATGGCGGCATGGGCCTCGGGACCGACACGCCAGACATGCAGATCGGCAATACGCACATCGCCTGGCCCTTCAACGAGATCCTGTATTGGGGTCGGTTCCGGCTGAGGGCGAAATGACACCCTAAGCGTCGGCATCCTTCGGCCAGAGGTATTCGCCGGTGAGGAGGATATGCGCCCACCCCAGCGGGGAGACATGGGCCAGCAGATGATCCGGGGTATCGAGTCCTTCGCGACGCCGGGCCTCTACAGCATGGCCGAGATGCAGGGTGTTCCAGTAGACGATGATGGCGGTGAGCAGGTTGAGGCCGGCGATCCGGTAATGCTGGCCCTCCGTAGTGCGGTCACGGATCTCGCCCTGGCGACCGATGCGCAGGGCGTTCTTCAGCGCGTGGTGCGCCTCGCCCTTGTTAAGGCCGACCTGTGCGCGGCGTTGCATGCCGGCGTCGAGGATCCATTCGATGATGAACAGCGTCCGCTCGATCCGCCCGACCTCGCGCAGTGCTGCGGCCAGGTCGTTCTGGCGCGGATAGGCGGCGAGCTTGCGCAGGATGCGGCTCGGCGCGACCTGCCCCGCGCTCATGGTGGCGGCGCAGCGGAACAGGTCGGGCCAGTTGGAGACGATCAGTGCCTCACGCGCCTTGCCGCCCACCAGCGGGCGCAGTTCGGTCGGCGTGACAGCGGGATCGAAGACGTACAGCCGTTTGGACGGCAGATCGCGGATACGCAGCACGAGGCGATAGCCGAGCATGGCGCTGATCCCGAACAGATGGTCGGTGAACCCGCCAGTGTCGGCATACTGCTCCTCGATCCGCCGCCCGGCCTCGTTCATCGTCAGACCGTCGAGCAGATAGGGTGCCTCGCTGACGGTCGCGGGGATAGGCTGTGACGCGAACGGCGCGAAGCGGTCGTTGACGTGGGTGTAGGCCTTGATGCCGGGATCGTTGCCGTAGCGGGCATTGACCGTGTTCATCGCCTCGCCCTGTCGCGCGGCGGGGTAGAACTGACCATCGGCGGACGCGGTGGTGCCCATGCCCCAGACCCGCGCTAACGGCAGATCGCCTTGCGCGGCGACCACGGCCGCCAGCGCCTGGTCGATCGCCTCGCTTTCGACATGCCAGCGCGCGAGGCGGGAGAGCTGCCAGTAATCATGGGTATTACAGGCCTCGGCCATCTTGCGCAGGCCGAGGTTCAGCCCCTCGGCGAGCAGTACGTTGAGCAGGCCGATCCGGTCGCTGCACGGCACGCCGGTGCGTAGGTGGGTGAAGGCTTCAGTGAAGCCGAGTGCGACATCGACTTCGAGCAGCAGGTCGGTGATGCGGACAGGCGGCAGGCGACGGTACAGGTCGAGCAGCAGTTCCTCGATCCCGCCCGGCGGGTCGGCGGTGAGACGGTCGATGCGCAGCGTGCCGTCCTCGATACTGCCATGCGGGATCGTCCCATTGCGCGCGGCGCGACCGAGTCGGCCGAGGCCATCGGCAAGCCGGACCTTGCGGTCGGCTAGCCAGACATGCGGATCGGACGGGACTGCCAGCTTCATGGTACGCGCGACCGTCATCGGCACTAGGACATGGCGCAGGTCGCCATAGCGATGCGAGCGCTCGAGCCAGATGTCGCCCGAGCGCAACGCGTCGCGCAGGTGGAACATCACCGCGACTTCACGCATCCGCGCATCGTCACCGCCCTTCAACCGCAGCTGACGACGCCATTTGGAATGCGGGCGCAGGAAGTCGTCGGCCGCCGGCACCCCGCCTTTGGCGGCGATCGCGGTCACCGCGTCGAGCAGGGGCCGGGCAACCGGCGCGGCTGCGAGGTCGAGGCAGCGCAGCATACGCGGCGCATACCGGCGGAAGCGGTGATACCCCTGATCGACATGCGCCAGCGGATCGTCGCCGAGCGTGTCGGTCAGCGACCTGGCCGTTGCGACAAGACGGTCGAGCCGGTCCCATCCCGCGCGCGCGACTGCATCCTCCAGCGATGCGCCGTCGCCATGAGCGTCGAGCAGTGATCGGCCGAGCGCCGCGAACCCGTCCAGGGTCGCGGTGACCGCACCTCTGGTTTCCGCAGTACGCGCATCGTGCAGCTGCTTCGCCTCGCGCCAGGTGCGGCCGACGATCCGGTCATGCGTCTCGATCACGGCGTCGGCGGTCGTGGCGGCCCATTCGATAACACAGACCGCGAGGATGGCGCGGCGCCGATCGGCGTTCAGATCGCGCAGGCCATCGGCAAAATAGCGTTCGCCCTGCCGGCGCAACCGGGCGACGCGGTGCGGCGGGATGCCTGCGAGCAGGTCAGCGCCGAGGTTCATCGTGCGCAGGAACTCCAACCGGTCGAGCAGCCGGTTCGCCGCGGCGGAATTGTTGCCCGGCTCGATCCGGCGCAGCCAGATGAAGCGACTGATCGCACCCGGCAGCATCTCGGTCGTCAGCCGGTCGAGCCGGGTGCAGGCGACGCGACCGAGCCGCGCGGCGATCCGCCTCTCGATACCGCGCTCGGCCGCGACCAGCGCGTCAGCGCACAGCCGTTCGATGGTGGTGACTGCCGGCAGGATGGTCATGGTGTCGCGGCAGCGGGCAATGAAGCGCCGGGCGAGATCGTCATTCGAGCGCGCCTGTTCGGCTTCGGCGAACAGCCAGTTGCAGAACGCCCGGGCCGGCGCCCCCTGACCGGAGAACATCTTGTACCCGTAGCTTCGGCGCAGCACCTCCAGATGCTGCTGGCGCGTCTGGCGGCGAACAGCATAGCGAAGGAGCGTGTCGCCGGTGATGCCGAGTTGGGCACCAAGGAAGGCAGACACTGCGAGGGGGATGATCTCGCCCGGTGCCAGCATCCGACCGGGATAGCGCAGCGCGCACAGTTGCAGCGCGAAACCGATCCGGTTCTCAGGCCTGCGTCGTCGGTTGATGTGGATCAGGTCATCGTCAGCCAGAATGTAATGGCGGAGCAGGGATGCTTCGTCGGTCGGCAGGTCGAGCAGCGCCGATCGCTGCCGGGCGCTCAGGATATGGCGTCGCGGCATGAGGCATTGTCCCAGTTGATCAGAAGTCTGTTTTGGACAACATTGACCCCACGCGGATCAAGGGTTTTCAAAGCCTAAATCGAGAGGGGTTCAATTGGGACAGCGCGCCGCCATCTACGCAAGGGTTTCGACCGCCGACCAGTCTTGTGAACGGCAGTTGCGCGACCTTGCCGGCTTTGCCGAGCGGGGCGGCTATGAAGTGGTAGAAGTGTTCCGGGAGACCGCCTCCGGCATGAAGGCGAACCGGGCGGCACGTAACCAGGTGATGAAGCTGGCGCAGGCACGCCAGATCGATGCGATCCTTGTGACCGAACTAAGCCGATGGGGCCGATCCACCCAGGACCTGCTCGACACGCTGAACCGATTGTCCGGGTGGCGCGTGTCCGTAGTGGCAATGAGCGGCATGACGTTCGAGGTCGATACGCCGCATGGGCGGATGATGGCCACTTTGCTTGCCGGCATCGCACAGTTCGAGCGCGACATGCTCAGCGAGCGTGTCCGTTCCGGCTTGGCCGCAGCTCGGGCGCGCGGGCGCAAGCTCGGACGGCAACCGGGGGAACGGCCCAAGTCCGATCGGCTTGGGCCCAAGGTGCTGGCGCTGGTTAAAGAGGGGCGCAGTTATCGCTGGATCGCCCGCGATCTTGGCCTGAGCAAGAATACGGTCGCTGCAATCGTGAGCCGGAACAGGCCCAATGCCAAAAATGATCTTGAAATGACGGTATGATTGCCTCCCTAAAAGTTAGTCACCTCAATCCCACTACGGAAGTCCGATATAAAAATGCACGTAGTCGATCGGCGCCTTCTTTATCTATGGCTGTTAATGACGGTAGGAGCCGGATGCGCAATTTTCCTGCCAGCAATTGTCGTTCTTCTCATGCTGACACTTATCGGCATTCCCTTGGCATGGCTGATGAGCCTCACGCCAGGAGCTTGGATATATTTCACGCCGACGCTGGCAACCTATATGATCCTGCGCAGAGTGTCAGGCGGCACTCCGCGCTTGGTAATGTTGGCGGCGGCGGCCATACTACCGCTGGCGGTCGGCTTCGCTATTCCATGGTGGGCCAATGGAATCACTGAACGACGCGTACAAGCGCTGATCGCTCAAGATCACGGCACCCCTCCAATATTGCCCGCAGGTCTTTCCATCACCTATGCAATCGACAAAGGCTTGGGTTCGTCCGGCAAGTGCTGGGACACCTGCCAGCGGCTCCTATTCTCGCGCACGGCAAAAAGCTTTATTGAAGTGCCGCTTGATGTGCTGCCGAGGCAAGCCTCGCTCCCGACCCCAGCACGGCGCTTTTCGCTCGGGCCGATTGGACCAGGATGCAACAATACGCGGTTACAGACGACGTATGCCACGAGCGCAGAAATTGGGCGTGAAGTTCCACCCCCACCTCCGCCACTCTCGGACAAACTGGAGGATTTCGCGCGGGAGGGCCTGTGTTTGCATGACGATGCAGTACGGGATGTGAGATCCGACGTCCTCGTCGTCGAGCGGTGGAATTACGATCCCGCATTTCGAGGCTTCCATTTCGAAGGCAAAGGTTATCGCCTTTCGCTGCACCCCATCGTGCCATTCAAACGCCGAGAGGTGTTCCGACGCACACCTTCAGGCTTGGTTCGGCTTATGCGCCGCACGGAGGTCCGATATGCACGCTTGGCAGCGCCGTTGTGGCTGTCGCCAGGATTCACTTTTGACACGGCATCGCCAACGCACTGGGCTTGGCGCGATGAGCGTGTCATCGGCAGTCCGGTCGAACCCTCTCAGCCAACGCAATGGAATGGGCTCATTGCCAATGATCTGGCGGTGCATGGTCTCAAATGAGGCGTATGCGGCTCAATCGGCTTAGGGTGTCATTTCGCCCTGAGCCGGAACCGACCCCTGTATTTCCTCGGCAACATGGCTGTCGGTCGAGTCGAGAAGGACTGAGGCGGTATCTCGCATCAGGCTCCAGGACCAGCGGGCGATTACGACGGCTCCCACGATCCCCATGACGGGGTCCATCCACACCCAGCCAAGGTAGCGGCCTGCCAGAAGGGCCGCGATTGCCAATACCGATGTGAGAGCGTCGGCCAGGACATGCACATAAGCCGAGCGGAGATTGTTGTCGCCGCCATGGGCATGATGGTCGTGGGCATGATCGTCATGCCCATGATGGTGGTGGTGGCTGCCCGACAGCAGGAAGGCGCTGAGGATATTCACGCCAAGCCCAGTGACGGCAATCAGAGTCGCCTCGCCGAAGGCAACCTTTATGGGTTCGAACAGCCGAAGGATCGATTCAATCCCGATCCCGAGCGCGATCAGGCCAAGCACCAGCGCCGAGGCAAAGCCCGCCAGATCGCCGACCTTGCCCGTTCCGAAGCTGAACCGCCGGTTCGACGCATGTTGCTTGGCATAGGCATAAGCAATCGCCGCGACACTCAACGCGCCAGCATGGGTCGCCATATGGAAACCATCGGCCAAGAGTGCCATTGATCCGGTGACGTACCCGGCGAATATTTCGCCGATCATCATCACAGCGGTCAGCACAACAACCCACAGCGTCCTGCGAGCGTTATCGTCGTGAGAGGCCCCTAGATACACATGGTCGTGCACAAAGGCGTCAATATCGCGGGACGTCGTCATTATTTCACCCTTATTTCGCGTAGCGGCGGATGACCGCGATCAATTCTTCCGCCCCTGCGGCACGATCCTCGGCCGCGAGCTCGGGGTGCGCCACATGGGTGCGGACATGCTCTTCGATGATCTCGTCCATGAGACCGTTCATGGCGCCGCGCGTGGCTGCGACGAGATGCAGAGTCGTCGTACAGTCTGTCCCTGCAGCCAGCGCTTTCTCGATCGCCGCAACCTGTCCCGCGATGCGACGCACCCGATTCAAGAGCTCATCATTGCCATCGGTCAAATGTCCCATAGCATACCCCCCTACCCTATCAATGAAGCTTTGACCAGCACCGCGAAGGCGCGTCATTCGAATCCGGCCCCACTCGCACCGTGTGTGCGACCGTCGGGAACCGTCAATTCACTTCAAGAAGCCAAGCTAATCTTCGCCATAGAGGTCGCGCTGCGAGCGATCGATCTCATCAGCGTAGCGCTTCCGGACATATTTCTCCGTCAGCATGCCCAGTATGCGGCCTTCCGCGTCGACAACGGCAAGGTCGTCCGCCCCGCTTTCGTCAAAGCACTCCATGATCGATCCGATCGACGAGTCGGGTGACAATGTGACGCCCTTGAGGATGGAAAGATCGGCGATCGGTCGATCACCCTCCCCCGTGTCTGCGAAAACGGCTGCCGTCGGGACCAGGCCGGCATAGTGGCCCGCCGCGTCCTGAAGCAAAACGCGGCTGGTCGATCCCAACGGGAATTGCTGCCGGAAGGCAGCCATCGACAAGGTCGGCAAGGCTGTGGCCGGTGCCGTCCGCATCATCTTGCGCGCCGTCAACGAGCGCATCCAGCCTATATCCCGCGCGCTACGGATCACTTCGCCCCGCAGATGTAGACGCCAAGTGGAGAACGAATAGCCGAACCGCTCGCGGACCAGCGCGCTTGAGCAAAGCGTGGCGGTCAGGACGACCGCGGTTATTGCGAAATCATGCGTGGCCTCCAGGACGAGAAGCGACATCGTCATCGGCCCGCCGACGACTGCGACCGCAAGCGCCGCCATGCCGACCAACGCCGCATCCACCGGTGACAGCGGGATTACGCCGGGGATGAGTGCCCACAGGCCCGCAAGGATCTGGCCGAGCAGCGCGCCAAGAAACAGCGAAGCAAAAAAGAGGCCGCCGCGAAATCCAAACCCGAGCGACGCGATCGATGCCAGGCACTTCAACACGAAGATGAGCGTGAGAGCGCCCAGCGCGAGTTCCCCGCCGATCGTTAGATGCAAGGCGCCGTGGCCAGCGGAGAGCGCATGGGGCGAGATCATTGCGATCGGGATTAGGATCAATCCACCAAGGACGGGCCGCGACCATTCCGGAAGGCTGGTGCGCCGGACGCCCGCCTCAGCGAGCGAGACCAGGCGCATCAACGCGATGCCGATCATGGCCGCGATCAAGCCGAGTACCGCGTAGAGCAGGTAATCGACCGTTGCGAGATTCTGGCTGCTTGTTGCCGCGATGAGATAAGGGGTTGCGCCCAGCGTGCGCGCCGTGATCACCGCAGCAAGCGTGGCGGCGACGACGGGCGCGATACTGGCGGGTGTGTAGGCGCCAATGACGATTTCGAAGGCATAGAAAGCACCGGTCAGGGGTGCGCCAAATGCCGCACCGATTGCGGCGCCGGCCCCGGCACCGACCAGGACGCGCAGATCGTTGCGGCGCAGGTTGAGCCACTGGCCGATGAGCGATGCCACTCCGCCCCCGGCCTGCGCGTAGGCCGCTTCAAGCCCGACCGATGCACCAAAGCCATTGGAGATCAGCGTCTGGCCAGAGACGAGCAGCGTGTCGCGGAACGGGATGCGGCCGCCATGAAGGGCGTTGGCCTCCACGACGTCGATAGCGGTGCGCTTGCGATTGCGGACTAGCAGGACGATTGCCCCGAGCAGAAGCCCGCCAAGTGGCAGGGCGAGCAATCGCATAGGCGAGATTGTCGCGAGGCCGCTTAGTCGAGCATCGGCATTGAGATGATAAAGCGTGGATTGCAGAACATGGGTAACGCCGCCGAGAACAGCCGCGAGCAGCCCGGCGGCGATGCCGACGCCAACTGAGAGAAAAATGAAGCCCGCTTCGCTGGATCGAAAGAGACGCCGCGCGACCGAAACAAGCCCGGTGGGACGCAAAAAGCGGTCATTCATGGGAAATATGGCTACGCGTCCTGGCGCCAGCCGGAGCGGAAATGACTGGGAACATGCGAAAGATTACCGTTTGAGCGAGAGTCCGAAAAATGCGAAGGGCCACCATCCCCTTAAATCGGACCGCCATCATGAGTCTCGCGGGTTCTGCCCCAACCGCGATCTATTTTACATCGCTTCATCTTAGTCCGGTGCTCCTGCAGATCGGGCCGTTTGCACTCCGCTGGTATAGCCTCGCCTATATCGCCGGAATCCTTCTCGGCTGGTTCTATCTGATCCGGCTACTGGCCGAAAACGGAGCCCCGATGACACGCGAGCACGCCGATGGTTTGGTGACATGGGTTACCGCAGGCATCCTGATCGGCGGGCGACTTGCATATGTCCTCTTCTACGATCTGGGTGCCTACCTCGCCCATCCACTCAATGTCTTGCGCCTGTGGGAAGGCGGGATGTCATTCCACGGCGGGGCACTGGGTGTTGCGATTGCCATCATCGTCTATGCCCGTCGCCATCGCGTCGATTGGCTGCGGATCATCGATTATGTGGCGATGTGCGCGCCGATCGGACTCTTCCTGGGCCGCCTCGCCAACTTCGTGAACGGCGAATTGTGGGGACGTCCGACGGGCTTGCCTTGGGGAATGGTTTTTCCTGGCGCCGGCCCTTTGCCCCGTCATCCGAGCCAGCTTTACGAAGCGGTGCTCGAAGGACCGGTTCTGTTCGTACTGCTGTGGTGTCTGTTTCGTTTCACGAGTGCGCGCCACCGTCCCGGGCTGCTGTGCGGCGCTTTCGTACTCGGCTATGGCCTTTTCCGCTTCCTTGTCGAATTCGTTCGCGAGCCAGACCAGCAGCTCGTCGCCTTTGCCGCCGCAACCGGGCTTCACATGGGTCAATGGCTTTGCGTGCCAATGATACTGGGCGGCGCAGGCCTGACTTTTTGGGCGTGCCGGCAAAAGAGTACTGCTCCGCAGCCTTCGGCGACCTGATTCCCACATGCGATCTGACCCACCGAGAAGCAGCGTGGCCAGCAACTGCGCTGTAGCATAGCGATTGCAAGGCTACGCCATTCTTCAAATGAAGTTCGCCTTGAGGCACCCTCGGTTACAAAATTGTATCCCCAGTTCAACCGTCGTGTGAGCTATGAGCGGTTATCTCACTGAGCGTGCATCCGCACGTAAGTAGGAGTGAGTATCCGTGATGAAGTTTGCAATGATCCTCTCGCTGGCCGCTTCGGCGCTTGTTCTTCCCCAAGGGGGACAAGCCAAACCGGTCGGCATCACCATGGCGCAGGCGCGCGCGATCGCGCTCCATGCCGCGCCTGGCCGGGTCGAGAAAGCCGAGCGTGAGCGTGAAGGCGGCGGCCTGCGCTATTCGTTCGACATCCGCCAGGGCCAACGGATCCATGAAATCGGCGTCGATGTCGCCACCGGCAAGATCGTCGAGAACAAGTTCGAACCGCTGAACGCCAGGGACTGAGCCGATCCGTGATGCGCATCCTGCTTGCCGAAGATGACAAGGACACGCGGCAATTCGTCGAGCGCGGGCTTGGCGAACTCGGTCACAATGTCATCTCGGCAGCGAATGGGGAGGATGCGCTTCATTGTGCGCTGACCGAGGCCATCGATGTCATCGTTCTCGATCGGATGATGCCGCTGCTCGACGGCTTTTCGGTGCTCAAGCGGCTGCGCGCGGGAGGAATCACCGCGCCGGTGCTCATGCTCACCGCGCTCGGGCGCATCGAAGATCGCGTCGATGGACTCGAGGCCGGTGCCGACGACTATCTTGTAAAGCCATTTGCGTTCAGCGAGCTGGCAGCGCGCATCCAGGCGCTCGGAAGGCGTAGTGCACCTGCCGCAGTCACGACCAAGCTGTCCGCCGGTGGAATCGAAATGGACCTGCTGGCGCGCGAGGTTCGACGCGAGGGCAAGTTGGTGCACCTCCACCCCCGCGAGTTTCGCCTTCTCGAAGAACTCATTCGCCATGCCGGTGAGTTCGTCACTCGCACCATGCTGCTCGAGCGTGTCTGGGATTTCCACTTCGACCCGCAGACGAAGATTATCGAGACGCACATGAGCCGGTTGCGGGCCAAGCTCAACGAAGGCCAGCAGGCTGACGCAATCGAGACGGTGCGCGGCGTCGGCTACCGGATTCGGGCAACATGAGAGTGCTGCCGCGTAGCGCGGCGAACCGCATCGCATTGGTCACCTTCCTCGCCTACGCGCTGGCTCTGCTGGTTCTCGGCGCTGCGGTCTTCTTCGCGACCCATACTGCCGTATCACGCCAGATCGACACCAGCATCGAACAGACAACCAACGCGCTACGTGGTGAATATCGCGACGACGGGATCAACGGCGTTGCCGAAGCCATGAGGCAGCTTCATGGTCCCGGACCAATCTCGCTCGGCAACGCATTGTTCGCGCCCGACGGACGGCATATCGCCGGAAATCTCAAGACGGATATGCCGGCTCCCGGTTGGCAGCAGATTGTCTTTGCCGATCCGCTGGAAGGTCCGGACCCGGCGCGCGCCAAGGTAACCTTGCTGCCCGGCGGCTACCGCCTGGTGGTTGCCGCCGACCTGGAAACGCTCGAAGCGATCGATCGGACGATCCTCACAATGTTTGCCACCGCTATCGGGGCACTGTTGCTGCTCGGGACCGTCGGTGCCTTATTGCTGGCGGCCTATCTCCGGCGCAGGCTGAGCGGCATCAAGGTTACCGCGGCCGCAATCATCGCCGGCGATCTCCGCCAGCGCGCGCAAGTAGGTGATGCTGGTGACGAGTTCGACCGGGTGGCGGCCTCGCTCAACGCGATGCTCGACCGGATCGCTGGACTGATCGCCAATTTGCGGCAGGTGACAGGCGATCTCGCCCATGACCTGCGCACACCGTTGTCCCGGCTGCGCAATCATCTCGAGACGATGCGCATGGACCCCGACTGCCGAACGAACCCCGCATCGCTGGAAGAAGCGGTCGATCAGGCTGACGACCTGTTGGCTCTGTTCGAGGCCATCCTGCGGATTTCCGAGCTCGAAGAGGGCCGGCTACGCAAAGCCTTCAAGCCAGTCGACCTGTCACAGCTCGTGTCGGAATTGGGCGAAGCCCACATTCCGTTGGCCGAGGATCTGCACCACACCCTTTCTGTCAGCACCGACGCTGAGCTTTGGGTCCAGGGAGACCGCGAACTGATTGCCCAGGCGGCGATCAATCTTATCGAGAACGCCTTGCGTCATACCCCGCCGGGAGCCTTGGTCGAACTGACAGCATTCGCGCAAGCCGATCAGATCGTCGTTCGCGTCAAGGATAATGGGCCCGGCATCCCTCCGCATGAACATGAGCGCGTCCAGCAGCGCTTCGTGCGGCTTGAAGCTTCGCGTTCGACCCCGGGGCACGGGCTCGGTCTAAGCCTCGTGCGGGCGATCGCGGACGTCCACGGGGGCAGCCTGGTCCTTGGCGACGCCGATCCCGGCCTCGTCGCAGAACTCAGAATCCCGCGAAGGATGCCACTGTGAAGTTCCGTCCCGCTTGGCCCCTAGTTCTGCTCACAGCAGGCTGCGCCCACTACGCTCCGGCTCCGTTGAACGAGCATGCGGCGGTTCTCGCCGCACCTGTCGCCGGCGTGCTGCAAGCCCGGGCAAGTTCCGTCTTACGCCCCTGGCTTCAGCCGGCGACGGTCGACTTGTCCGCACCGCTTACACCTCAAGGTGTGGCCGCTCTGGCGGTAGTCAACAACCCCGACCTCATCGCCTTGCGCGCGCGCACCGATGTGGCCGATGCGCAGGCTTTCGCGGCCGGGCTCCTGCCCGATCCGACCTTCAGCATCGGTGCGGACAAGGTCCTGAGCGGCCCCGACACTTTCCTCAACATTGCCAGCGCGCTCGGCCTCGATCTCAATGCGCTACGCAAGCGAGCGGTGACACGCGAGCAAGCCCGCGCGCAGGCGCGGCAGGTGCGCCTCGATCTCGCTTGGGCGGAATGGCAAACGGCAGGGCAGGCAAGGATCCAGGCGGTGCGGATCGGCGGGCTTTCCGGGATCGTCGATCTGTCCCGGGCAGCCGACGTTGCGGCGCAAGCGCAGCTCGCGCGCACCGCGCGGGCAGTCGCTCGAGGCGACGTTCCCGCCAGCGACGCGGAAGCGGCGCGCATCGCCGCATTCGATGCCGCGGATCGCCTTAGGACAGCCGAGCGGGATCTGCTCACCGCCAAGGGGGAGCTGGCGCGTCTGCTTGGCTTGCCACCCGACACGCCCCTGGCGCTCTCACCGGTTGTCCTGCCACAAGCACCACCGCCCGCGGATCGCCTGTTCGCCCTCGCCCGCGACAGCCGTGCCGATCTCGCGGCGCTGCGCGCGGGCTACGGCGCGCAGGAAGCGGCCGTGCACAAGGCGGTGCTCGATCAGTTTCCGACGCTCAACCTGACGGTCAATGCCAACCGCGACTCGGCGGGGAACTTGCTGCTGGGTCCGACGATCGACTTCACGTTGCCGCTGTGGAACCGCAACCGTGGGGGCATTGCCGTCGAACGCGCCATGCGCGAAGCGCTCAAGACCGAATATGAAGCGCGCCTGTTCCAGACCCGCGCCGATATCGCGGCGGCCTCAGCGGGCATAGCGCTCGCTCGGCGACAACTCGGCGAAGCCGAAGCCGGATTGCCGACGTTGCAGCGCCAGGCGGACGCGAGTGGCCGGGCAAGCCGCAGGGGCGACCTGTCGAGCGCGGCAGCGATGACGGCCGCGCAGCAATTGCGCGATCGGCAGTTGATCATCGCCCAGGCCCACCAAGCCATTTTGGAACAGACGATTGCCCTCGAACTTCTGAGCGGCGAACCGATCGAGGGGTGGAAATGAAGCAAAGTCTATCTATCCTACCCCTTCTGGCCCTGCTCACCGCCTGCTCGGGGGGCAGCGCCGACGAAAGCGGCAATGTCACCCCTGTCGCACTGGTTGCCCTTGGCAAAGCTGTCACCGGGGACATCGCCCAGACGGTAACGCTCTACGGCGAGATCGATCGCGGCGGCGACAGCCAAATCGTGTTGTCAGCGCCGGTCGAGGCAACGGTGGTCTCGATCGAGGCGCCCGCGGGTTCGGCCGTGGCGGCCGGTGCGATCGTCGCCCGCCTCCGGGCCAGCCCGGCAAGCCAGGCCCAGTTCCGCGCGGCCTCGGCCGATGCGACCGCCGCGCAACAAGCGCTGGCGCGGGCGCAGCGGCTGCGCACCGACGGCCTCGCCAGTGACGCCGACGTCGAAGCCGCCCGATCGCGCGCGGCAGCTGCTTCGGCGCTGATGGCCTCCTTCAACGAACGCAGCGCGAACCTGATCTTGCGTGCGCCCCATGCCGGTTTTGTCGATGCAACCGGCGCGAGCGTGGGCGATCTGGTCCAGCCCGGCGCAGCGATTGCGACCCTATCCCGCTCCGGCTCGGTCAGAGCGCGGTTCGGTATCGATCCCGCACTCGCGCGCGGGCTTGCCACCGGCAGTCCGATCGAGGTGCATCCCGGCGACGGATCTCCTCCCTTCGTCGTGCCCATCGCCAGCATCAGTCCGGTGGCTCATGCCCAGACGCGCCTTGCCTCGGCGCTAGTCGACATTCCGGCACGACAGGGCCTGGCCGCGGGACAGCCGCTGTCGGCCCGCCTGGTGACGCGCGCCTCGCGCGCCGCGACCACGGTGCCCTATGCCGCGCTGCTCGACGATGGTGGCCAGCCCTTCGTCTATGTGGTCAAGGACGGCATCGCACACCGGAGGGACGTCCAGACCGGGGCTAGCGACGGAAAGAGGGCGGCCGTCCTCAAGGGCGTAAGCAATGGCGAACTGGTCGTCGTCGAAGGCGCAACCGGCGTCGAAGACGGCATGAAGGTTCGCACCAAGTGAGGCCCAGGCTGGCGCGCCACGCTCGCAGCCTTTGGCTGGCGATGCTGCTGCTGACTCTTGGCGGGGTCGCCGGCGCACTGCGGCTGCCGGTGAGCCTGTTTCCACACATCGACTATCCCCGCGTCGTCGTCGCGATCGACGCGGGTGAGCGCGATCCTGCCCAGATGGAAGCCGAGATCACCCGGCCGATCGAGATCGCGCTGCGCTCGGTGCCCGGGGTGGCGCACCTGCGCTCGACGACCAGTCGCGGCTCGGCCGAGGTCGCACTGAACTTCAACTGGGGCCACGACATGACGGCGGCGACGCTGGCGACGCAAGGCGCGCTGGCGACTGTTCTGCCCTCCCTCCCCCAAGGCACGGCTTTCGAGGTGCGTCGCTCCGATCCGACGCTGTTTCCCGTGGTGGGCATTGCGCTCACCTCCACCTCGCTCGATCAGGAAGCGCTGCGTCAGATCGCGGAGCTGAAGGTCCGACCGGCGCTGACGGCAGTGCCCGGCGTGGCGGGCGTCGATGTCCTCGGCGGCTCGCCGCGCGAATTCTCGGTCGACCTCGAACCCGCGCGGCTTTCTGCCCTGGGCCTGTCGCCCGACGACGTGGTCAAGGCTCTGGGGCAGGCCAACGTAGTCCGCGGAGCCGGACGCATCGAGGACCGCCATCGGCTCTACCTGCTGCTCGTCGAAAATCGCCTGACCTCAGCTGCCGACATCGCAGCGACCCCCGTGAAGGCAGGGGCGGCAGGCGGCGCCGGGATCGTGACGGTCGGAGATATCGCCACGATCCGCCCGACCGTCCAGCCGAACTATTCGCTGGTGACGAGCAACGGCCGCCGCGCGGTATTGGTCAACGTCCGACAGGCGCTTGGCGGCGATACCGTCAAGGTGGTGCGCGATGCCGATGCCCGCCTCAAGGGGCTTGGCCTGCCGCCGAGCGTCACCGTGACGCCCTTCTATGATCAATCCGAACTCGTCGTTGGCGCGGCCAATGCAGTGCGCGACGCGATTCTTCTGGGTGCAGCGCTTGCCGGGTTGGTACTCTTCCTGTTCCTGCGTTCGGTGCGGCTGATGGCGATCACCGCCGCCGTCCTCCCCGCGGTGCTCGCCGGCACGTGCCTCATCCTTTTCGCCATGGGCATGCATTTCGACATGATGACGCTCGGCGGCATGGCCGCGGCCGTGGGCCTCATCGTCGACGATGCGGTGGTGATGCTCGAGCACGTCATGCGCCGGATGCAGGAAGGGGCGGCACGGGACACGCCGACGATCCTGACTGCCGCCGCAGAGATGGCGAAACCCCTGTTCGGTTCGACCGGCGCCACGATAGTTGTGTTCCTGCCGCTGGCCTTCATCTCCGGCGTCAGCGGCGGCTTCTTCAAGGCGCTGGCCGTGACCATGGTCGCAGCGCTGACGATTTCGCTGCTCTATGCGCGCTTCCTCATCCCCCTGATCTGCGCTCATTGGCTGCGGCCGAGCGATGCCGAGGCGGCGGAAGGCGCGTCGGGCTGGCTGGGACGGCTCGGCGCTCGCTATCACAGCGCGATCGGCCATGCGCTCGAGCGGCCCGCCCACTTTGCGATCATAGTCTGCACCGTCCTCACTCTGGCCGGATCGCTGGCCTGGTACAATGTGCCTTCCGGCTTCATGCCGAAAATGGATGAGGGAGGGTTCATCCTAGACTACAAGGCACAGCCCGGCGCGGCCCTCTCCGACACCGATCACCTTCTGCGCGAGGTCGAGCAGATCATCCAGCGCACACCCGAGGTGGCCAGCTATTCGCGCCGGACAGGCCTGCAGCTTGGCGGCGGCCTGACCGAAGCCGACGAGGGCGATTATTTCATTCGATTGAAGGGCGGATCCCGGCGCCCGATCGAAGCGGTCATGGGCGATATCCGCCAGCAGATCGAAGCGAAGGTACCCGGGCTGCAGATCGAAACCATGCAGCTCATGGAAGACCTGATCGGTGACCTCACCGCCGTGCCGCAACCGATCGAGATCAAGCTATTCGGCGACGATCCGGCCATATTGGAGCAGACGGCCAAGCGGGTCGCGCAGGCAATCGGCCAGATCAAGGGCGTGGTCGAGGTAGTCGATGGGCTGCGCGTCGCCGGCGATGCCATCTCGGTTCGCGTGCGGCCCGGTATCGCGCAGCAGCATGGCCTCGATCCCGCCACGATCGCGAGCCAGATTGAGGGGCTGGTCGGAGGCAGTCAGGCCACCAGCCTCAAAATCGGCGAGCAGCTCATCGGCGTACGCGTACGCGGCCCGATCAACATCCGCGAACGCGCGGCACAGGTCGCTGACCTGCCGTTGACAGCGCCCGATGGCCATCTCGTGCGGGTCGGGCAGATCGCCGACGTGACGATCGCCGCCGGCCAGAAGCAGCGAACGCGCGAAGACCTCGCCCCCTTTATCGACGTCACGGCAAGGCTTGAAGGCCGCGATCTCGGTTCGGGGATGGCAGAGGTTCGCAAGACCATGACCGGACTGCACCTGCCCGCCTCAATTCGAGTCGACTATGGCGGCCTCTATTCCCAGCAACGCCAGAGCTTTGCAGACATGGCAATGGTTTTTGCGGCAGCACTCTTGTTGGCCGCATTGCTCTTGACCGTGCTATTCGAGAGAATTGCCTGGACGCTGGCGGCGATCATCACCGTGCTACTGAGCGCGGCCGCCGTGTTCTGCGGGCTCTGGATCTCCGGCATCGAGCTAGACGTGTCTGCACTGATGGGGCTTACGATGGTTGTGGGCATGGTGACCGAACTGATCGTGTTCTATCTATCCGAACTGGATTTGAAGGGACCCGTTGAGCCGGCGGCGCTCACGGAAGCAGGCGACAAGCGCCTTCGTCCCATCCTGATGTCCGCGCTCATCGCCATCCTGACGCTGAGCCCGCTAGCGCTTGGGATCAGTCGTGGGGCCGGGTTGCAGCAGCCTTTAGCAACAGCAATCATCTTCGGCCTGACCGCCGCTGTCCCGCTTGTCTTGCTGCTCTTTCCCGCTCTCATCCTGGCCATCACTCCCAGGGCCCGGACGCAAGTCGAAGAACGAGCCGATTAGCTTCGCAACGAAAGGCAGCGGAGGGGAAAGCGGCTCACGCGCGAACGGCGCCAAATTCATCAAGGACCATGCAGATCTGGCACCGAACACTTTGACGCGAGCGAGCTTGGCGGCGACAGTGTCCGCCTTCTGCGAGGTTAGGCCGCACTCGCGAGTGGCGCATTACTTGCCAGGGGCGGTCACCGGTTCAATGGTAATCGATTTAACCAACGCAGGGTTCCCAACCGGAAGATTTGCATGGAAATAGGCCAGTCGAAACCGACGAGACTTAAATTCACCCCAGTTGGCCTTGGTCACGCCGATAACCGATCCAGAAGCATCTCGCCCTTCGATCCGCAGATATCCTGGGACTACTCCAGCGTACCCGTTGGGCCTTCGAACGTCGCCGTCAATGACTATTCCCGTATCTTCAATGTGGCCAGTAACTCGAACGACGGCAATTTGGCCATTCGATGCCGGGACGAGATCGCCGACGAACGGCGGCGCCGATGCACAGCCTGATGCTATCGCCATGATCAACGGAGCGCTGGCTGCCATCAAGCGAGCACGGCGTACTGGAGAATCGCTCAAGCTAGAACCTCCGATCAGATAGCCACCTTACCAACCGGCTGAGGCTGGGGCACAATGCACGGCTATCACCCGATTGCGCATAATGAAAAGATACGACCGATAACTGTCTATCTTGAAAAATTGATCTCTGTCGAACGCCGATCAGCAAATTTGACCCGATGCCGCGCACACATCGGCGATCACCGCTTCAAGCTACACAGCGCATTTGGGATTGAGCAACCCGTTTCTGAACGTGATCCTTACATAAGGAGGTCAGGCTGTTGATTACCGTTGAGAAGTGACCCGGGAAGGGCCGATATTTCCACTGAGAAGTGACCCATGTTGAACTCACCCCTGGCATTGACGAGCGAGGGGTCATGGAGTGTTGGACATGGCGTTATTGAGCGTTATCCGGCGCTGGCATTTCCGCGATCATCTTTCGATCCGCGAGATTGCGCGGCGTACCGGGCTGTCACGTAATACGATCCGTAAATATCTACGTTCGGACACGATCGAGCCGCGGTTCAAGGTGCCCGATCGGCCGAGCAAACTGGACCCGTTCGCGGAGCGGCTGTCAGCCTGGCTGAGACGGGAGATGGGTCGGACCCGCAAGCAGAAGCGGACGATGAAGCAGCTGCATGCTGATCTGGTCAGCCTGGGCTATGACGGCTCCTACAATCGGGTGGCGGCCTTTGCCCGGGACTGGCGCGATGATTATCGTCGTGAGCAACAGATGAGCGGGCGCGGGACATTCGTGCCGCTGTCCTTCGCACCGGGGGAAGCATTCCAGTTCGATTGGAGCGAGGACTGGGCGATCATCGGCGGCGTGCGCACCAAGCTGCAGGTGGCGCACTTCAAGCTCAGCTACAGCCGGGCCTTCCTCGTGCGGGCCTATTTGCTCCAGACCCACGAGATGCTGTTCGATGCCCATAATCACGCATTCCGCGTGCTGGGCGGCGTTCCGCGCCGTGGGATTTACGACAATATGCGCACCGCCATCGACAAGGTCGGGCGCGGCAAGGAGCGCAACGTCAACAACCGCTTCCTCACCATGGTCAGTCACTATCTGTTCGAGGCCGAGTTCTGTAATCCGGCAGCGGGCTGGGAAAAGGGCCAGGTCGAGAAGAATGTCCAGGATGCCCGTCATCGGCTATGGCAACCCACGCCGCAGGCGGAAAGCCTGGATGCCCTGAACCTGTGGCTGGAGGAGCGCTGCAAGGCGCTGTGGCAGGATATCCCGCACGGGATCGAACCGGGTTCGGTCGCCGATGCCTGGGGCGATGAAGTGGAAAGCCTGATGCCGGTGGGCAGACCGTTCGATGGCTTTGTCGAATATGGCAAACGGGTCTCGCCAACCTGCCTGATCCACCTGGAACGCAACCGTTACAGCGTTCCGGCGTCCTTCGCCAATCGGCCCGTCAGCCTTCGGGTTTATCCCGATCGCTTCCTGGTCGTCGCAGAGGGACAGGTCATATGCGAGCATCAGCGCATCATCGACCGATCCCATGATGGTCCCGGCCACACCGTCTATGACTGGCGTCATTATCTCGCCGTCGTTCAACGCAAGCCCGGCGCCCTGCGCAACGGCGCGCCGTTCCTCGAACTGCCCGATGCCTTCCAGCGGTTGCAACGGCATCTGCTGCGCAACCCCGGCGGCGACAGGGAGATGGTCGAGATCCTGGCGCTGGTCCTCCATCATGACGAGCAGGCGGTGCTGACCGCCGTCGCCATGGCGCTGGATGCAGGCGTTCCGACCAAGACGCACATCCTCAACCTGCTGCACCGGCTGCTTGATGGAAAGCCGCTCTCGACGCCGCCGGTGACGGCGCCACAGGCGTTGAGGCTGGTCAGTGAGCCGATGGCCAATGTCGAACGCTACGATGCCCTGCGCCGGGAGAACCGTCATGCGTCATGATCCCGCCACCGGCGCCCTCGTCGTGATGCTGCGCGGCCTGAAAATGCCCGGCATGGCCCAGGCTGTGACCGACCTCATGCAGCAGGGATCGCCCGCCTTCGAGGCGGCGGTGCCGATCCTCTCCCAGTTGCTGAAAGCCGAAACAGCCGAACGCGAGGTGCGGTCTGTGGCCTATCAGCTCAAGGTCGCGCGGTTCCCCGCCTATCGCGACCTCGCCGGCTTCGACTTTGCCAGCAGCGAGGTGAATGAGGCGCTGGTGCGCCAGTTGCACCGCTGCGACTTCATCGACGTTGCCGACAATATCGTGCTGGTCGGCGGACCGGGCACCGGCAAAACCCATGTCGCCACGGCGCTGGGTGTTCAGGCTATCGAGCATCATCGAAAGCGCGTCCGCTTCTTCTCCACGGTCGAGCTGGTCAATGCCCTGGAACAGGAAAAGGCCCAGGGGCGCGCCGGGCAGATCGCCAACCGGCTCGTCCACTCCGACCTCGTCGTCCTCGACGAGCTAGGCTATCTGCCGTTCAGCGCATCAGGCGGCGCACTGCTCTTCCACCTGCTGAGCAAATTATACGAACGCACCAGCGTCATCATCACCACCAACCTGAGCTTCAGCGAATGGGCCACCGTGTTCGGTGACGCCAAGATGACCACCGCGCTCCTCGATCGGCTCACCCATCACTGCCATATCCTGGAAACCGGCAACGACAGCTTCCGGTTCAAAAACAGCTCGGCCCACCAGGCCAAACCCAGAAAGGAGAAACCTGCACCTTGACCCATCAATGACATCCGAAACATAATATCAGGCGGGTCACTTCTCGGTGGAAATCCCGGGTCACTTCTCAACGGTAATCAACAGTCAGGCGGTCCAATGAGCCGTTTGGCCCAGAACATCGAAGCGGGCCCTCCCAACCTTAGCCTAACAAGACACCGATCCGGTCATCCGTGCTGCCGCAGGCATCCAAAAGGTGAACACGACCGCCTAATAACTGCGGCCATCGGCAATCGTGCCGTCTTCTTGGCAACCCCTGCCCGTCCTGACCGGAGCGCACCATGAACCGCCTCATCCAAGCCTTGCATGTCCACGGCAACCAGCATTACGACCGCATGGCAATAGATCCCGTCACGGAATTCCCGATCGATTACTTTCTGACTTCACAGATGGTGAAGACGCTCGCGACAGATCTGCGTGAGGACTTCCATCCTTTCTGGCCGGTCGCAGTCCAACTGGAGCATGGTCTCGCCCAGTGCCTGCTCCAGCTGGCGATGTTCGAGGCTGGCATCGCTCGGCTGCCTTTGCCTGATTGCTTCACGGCAAATCAGGTGGCCTCCGCCATTGCCTGGAGCGGGGCGCAGGCAGTCTATTTGCGTACAACCGCCAGAATACCCCTTCGCGCGCCCGTTCCGGTTGCTTCACTGCCGTGCGGCATTGCAGCCGTCATGTTTGCATCCGGGCATGATGGCCATTTCGGGCAAAGCCGGTTCACCGCCGGAACTCTGATTGCCGTTGCGGAGTCGCTGATACAGACGGCGAAACCAAGCCACTTCGATCGCCACCTGGCATTGCTTCCAGCCTGGCGATTACTGGAATCGGTTGCGGGCTTGTTCCCGACGATTCTTGCCGGCGGCACTTACGTCGCGGCCCCTTCGCATCATCTCGGTCTCGCCGATCGCGAGCGCCCCGATTATGCTCAGATGGTGGACGCGATCCACAACCTTCGGATCACCTCGATGGCCGTCGATGCGAAACTTCTGTCGGGTCTTGTCTCTGAGCTAGAATCACGGCCTCATCCGCTGCCGCTGCTGACACGCGTTGTAGTCGGCGCCGAAATCCCGCAATCGCTAGTCGATCGAGGTCGCGTACTCGGCTTACCGCTGCAACCGATCGCCGAGCCCTTGTACATACAATCAACCGGCATTCGTCAGGCGGCGCGCGCCAGCTAGCGCATGATCCTCCGGCCACTCCGGCCGTACTCGTCAACTGCCGCCCATATATATATCACAAAAGAGGAGCGAAATGATCATCCCATGGTCTGGGCCCGCGAAAATTTAATCGCATGTTCAAGGCCTCAACCGGCGGACTGAGAAATGGCTGGCCCCCGGATGCGGGAAAGCGGCGGCCTGGCCCCGCGAACAGGACCACCACTTGACCATCAACGTGCTCAGGCGCCAGACAACCTTCGCGATAAGATCGCCTTCTGGCAGATCGAGGGCGCCGAGCGGAAGCAACCGCTGAAGCAACCGCTATTGTCGCAGCCGCCCAAGCTACAACGCCACCTCGCCATTCTCGCCAGCATCCCGGGCGTTGGCGACGGCTGAGCCATCTCGTTCCACACACCAACAGCTCTGAAGCCGGTCTTTCGGAAGAAGCGACATGCGGCAAATCGACTCGGTGCCGTCTAAGAGGCTGACAGGTTTCAGCGTCGCGTTGTCCCTTGGGTCAGCCTTCGAGCCGGACCGTCGCCGATAAGCCTTCGGCGTCATGGGCGCGGATATCTCACCGTCCCTAGGCCGTAAAAAGTGGACCCTTCAAACTCATGATTCCGCTGCTCGCTGTGACGCTCTTGGCCGTTTACCCACCGGACCCTGCTCCTCCGACCGACACGCCGACCCTGCCCGCCCAAGTCGACGAGGCAGAGTCGACGAAGCCGCGAGGCGACGATACGCCGCCACAAACACCTCTACCGGTCGAATCGGCACCAATCGCCGCTTCGCCCTCGTCGGCCCCAGCGCCGATCGCAACCACTGCACTTCCGAACGACAGCGGGACGAGCCAAGGTGACATCGTGGTGACCGCTCGGCCGCGAGGCGATCCACTACAGCATCTCAACGCCGAATCCTTCGCCGTAACGCAAGCCGTTGATGATGCGATCATCGGTCCTGCAGCGCACACCTATGAGCATGTCGTGCCCAAGCCGGTGCGCGGAGGTTTGCGGAACATTTTCTACAATCTTCATGAGCCGACAGTTTTATTGAACTACCTTGTCCAACTTAAGCCAGGCAAAGCGGTCGAGACGTTAGGCAGATTTGTGGTCAACACGACGATTGGAGTCGTCGGAATAATGGACGTTGCCAAAAATCGGCCATTTAACCTGCCGCGTCGGCCCAACAGTTTTGCCAACTCCCTGGGCTACTATGGCGTGAAGCCTGGACCGTTCTTGTTCCTTCCGCTGATTGGGCCGACTACGATTCGGGATCTATTTGGTGGTGGCGTAGATCGGCTGCTCGTGCCTTCATTGGCCGGTGGTCAGATCGGAGGTATTACGTATGTGGCGACAACGGGAAGTCTGAAGCTGCTAGATCGTCGGCTGCGACTCGATAATACCCTGCAGACTGTTCGGAAAGGACCAGGCGATCCCTACGCGACGCGACGCGCCCTGTATCTGGCAACACGCCAGGCCGAGATTGATAACCTGCACTCCCGACGAGACGAAAACGTGGCCAGGTAACAACGGCCATTTGTAGACAGGTCGGGGCAGGATCGCCTTAGAGCGGTTCACGCCTGCCACCTCTCACAATCTTGCGGTGCCAGCGCAGTTCCGGCCGCCGGACGAATTCAAGGGTCACGCCTGGAATCAGTCGCTTCACGCCTGAATGGCCTTCCGCTCGATCTGATCAAGGCAATCGCCGCCGAGCATCGGGCACAAGACCGGTTTGCAGCCCCGCGTGTGGTTCAATACGTCCGCCCTTCACGACAACCCTTACAATAGCCCCCACAGGTGGGCCGCGGACGGGCGTCGCGCGTCAGGAACAGCCGAACCGGATGCGCGCAACATGAGGGTCAATGCGTTTCCGGTGACGCAACTGGTTGTCGCTCGCTGTGCATTCACTAGAAGGCGAGTTGTGCGACCCGATAGCTCTCAAGGCCTCGAAGCCCTGTATCGCCTACACCGCGCAGAATTGCTGCGCATGCTGATCGCGCGCATCGGAGATTCGGGTGAGGCCGAAGAAATTCTTCAGGAAATGTGGATCAGGCTGCGCCACGCCTCAACGTCGCCGATCGCCAATGGCCGGGCCTATCTTTTCCGCATGGCACAGAATCTCGTGATCGACCGGCTTCGGGAAAGGCAGCGCCGGATGCGCCGAGAACGGGTTTGGCTCGACGATCTCTCTGGTGCTGGAGGCGGAAGCGAACGGGCTGATGCCGGGCCAAACGCGGAAGAGGCCATGCTCGATCGTGAGGAGACGGCCCGGCTGGCTTCCGCTCTGGAGACGCTGCCCGACGGAGCGCGCCGGGCATTTGAGCTTCACAAGGTCGAGGGGCTGAGCCATGCGGAGGTCGCAATGCGCCTGGGCATTTCCAAGAGCGGCGTCGAAAAACATATGGCGGTGGCCATGAAGTATCTTCGCCGCGCGTTGTTGGACTGAGGTGGAAGGCCATGCGTGACGTCGATCGACGAATTATGACCTTCCAAGAAAGCCCATCGCCATGACGGCGCGGTCGGAGATCGACGAACGGCTGCTGGATGAAGCGCTGGCGTGGCACCATGCCCTCAAGCACGATGATGCGGACTGGGATGCTTATACACGCTGGCTGGATGCAGATCCGCTGCATGGCAAAGCCTTCGACGAGGTCACGCTCACGGACCGGATCGTGGATGAGCGCATCGACGATCTCAAGATCCTGCGCGCAGCGCCGGGCCCTGAGCGCGTCGATTCCCATATGATATCGCGTCGCAGATGGCTTTATGGATCGGTCGCGGCCGCGCTGGCACTCGCGGTCGGCATTCCTATGTTCTGGTCTCAGCATCAGGACGTCGTCTATGCGACCGCGCGCGGCGAGACGAAGCATATCGCTCTCTCCCAGGGAATTTCGGTCGACCTTTCCCCCTCCAGCCGGCTCGTCGTGAATGGCGGCGATCCGACGAACCTCGAACTGGCACAAGGCGATGTCTTTTTCGCCGTAGATCATGATCCAAATCGCGTCCTCTCGATCAAGGCCGGCGAATATGCCATCAGAGATATCGGAACGGCATTTGGTCTCAACCTTTCCCCCGAGGCGGTTGCCGTCGCGGTGGCTGAAGGCCATGTCTCTGTCGCTTCCGAAAGCGGCAAAGCCACCCGCGTGTCGGCGGGCCAGCAACTGATCGCGCAACGGGGCAATCATTCCGCGCAGGTAAGCCCGGTCCTGGTCGGGGATGTCGGGAGCTGGCGACAAGGCCGGCTCGTCTATAACGACGCGCCCCTCAGTATCATCGCCGCCGACATTGCACGCTATTCTGGCAAAACGATCGCGGTGGATCCCGCTATCAGCAATCGACCTTTTTCGGGGGTATTGGCCATTGGGGACGGCTCTAAACTATTGGCCAATTTGTCGGATCTCATGGCGCTTTCCTACGAAGAGCAAGGCAATAGCGTTCGCATCAGCGCTGCTCGCTGAGGCAGTCTTCGTATCCTCGCCGGCCGCCGCAAGAGACATCCAATACCGGCTGGATATTCCCGCAGGCCCAATTAGCAGCTCACTGTCGGCCTTGTCCCAGGCGACGGGCGTTTCCGTTGGCCTTTCAGGTGAGCTGCCGCAGTTTCGCGCGCCGGCACTGCGCGGGTCGATGAGCATCGCCAAAGCACTGAGCCGATTGCTGTCCGGAAGCGGTTGGAGAGCCGTACGCGTAGGCCCAACGGCCTATCGGATCGAACGCGAGCCGCAGCCTTCACGAGCAGCGCGATCTCGCCGAGTTCAGCCGCCCGCCGCGCCGATCACGCACTCCCCACAGCCTGTCGGCGACATTATCGTGACCGGCCAGAAACGCCCGCAGCTTCTCCAGGACGTAGCCATGTCGGTCTCGATCGTGCCGCTAGAGAATGACGTCACCGGCCGACTGTCCGCTGGAAGCCGTGATCTTGCGCTTTCAGTCGAGGGGCTAGCCGTTACGAACCTTGGTCCCGGACGCAACCGGCAGTTCATTCGCGGCGTGGCCGACAGTCCTTTCAACGGCCCCAGCCAGTCGACGGTTGCCGTCCAGCTCGATGAGGCGCGTGTGACCTTCGACGCGCCCGACCCAGATGTGCGCCTGGTCGATATGGAACGGGTAGAAGTCCTCAAGGGACCGCAAGGCCCTCTCTATGGCTCGGGCGCGCTCGGCGGCATCTATCATATGGTTACACGCAAGCCCGATCTATCTCAGATCAGCGGTAACTTCCGGCTGATCGGGGAAGCTGTCGAGCATGGCGGTCTGGGCGGCGGGAGCGAGGCCGTCCTGAACTTCCCGCTCGTCACCGACAGTCTGGCGGTCCGCGGCGTCGGCTATTTGACGCGTTCGGGCGGCTATATAGACAATCTCGGGCGCAATCGGGACGCGAACAAAACGAAGACCACTGGCGCTCGCTTGGCCTTACGTTGGAAGCCCGTTATCGACTGGTCTATAGACGTGTCCGGCATTCTTCAGGACATGAATTCCCGCGACAGCCAATATGTGACCGCCTCCGACGACGCGGTGCGCCGCGAGGCGCGCATTGCCGAGCCGACGGACAATGACTTCAAATCGGTGGCGGCAACGGTTCAAGGACGGATCGGCGAGCTCAATCTGCTCGCGACCACGAGCTACATCGACCATGGGGTCGACTACACGCTGGACTCAACCGATGCGTCGGCCAAGTTCGGATTCTCAGGACGGTCGATCTATCTGGACGATCGCAAATATACGATCATCAATCATGAGCTTCGTGTGTCCCCGGCCGGTTCATCGACCTGGCTTGCGGGCCTATCCTATATGCGCACGCGCAGCCATAACCAGGGGATCATGAGTTCGGGGAACAACGCGCAGACCGTCGAATCGCTGGACCGCAAGATCACGGAATTTGCCGTCTTCGGCGAAGTCACCATCCCGCTCGTCGATCGCATCAAGGCGATTGCGGGTGCCCGTCTATTCCGATCGATTGCGGAAGACGAGGCTCTCGAGCAGTCCGGCAGCTCATCCGACCGGGTGTCCAAAACAATCCTGTCTCCAAGCCTCGCTGTGGCGTGGACGCCCAGCGAACGCAGCATCGTCTATCTGCGCTTCGCCAGTGCTCTGCGGCCCGGAGGCCTGGCACCTACCGGTCAGGCCGCGTCCCGCCGGTTTGATTCAGACGAACTCGGCACCTTCGATCTCGGCCTCCGTCACACATTCGCGGGAGATGCCCTTTCCGTCAGCGCCAGCCTGTTTTACACCGATTGGAGCCATATCCAGTCGGACTATTTGTTACCAAACGGACTCGTCTCGACGCGTAATGCGGGCCGGGGTCGCATCTATGGCATCGAGGCCAGCGCGGATTGGCGTCCGTTTCACGGGTTCCAGCTTTCGGCCGGGTCCAGCTATCTCAATGCCAGGCTGGTCAGCACAGAAGCCGGACTCGAGATCGACGACCGCCGGCTGCCCATCACGCCCGAGTTAACAGGCCGGCTGACCGCACAGTATAATTTCACGCTGGGTAGCTGGGCAACGAGCGTCTCGGCGCAAGCCAATTATATCGGTCGGTCGCGTCTAACCTTCGATGAGAATCTCGACCGCGAGATGGGAGACTATACCATCTCCTCCATAGCGGCCTTCTTCACCCGGAACCGGCTGACCATCGGGGCGCGGATCGACAATATGTTCGACGTGAGGGGCGACAGCTTCGCCTTCGGCAATCCGTTCTCGATCATGGAAGCGCCGCAATATACGCCGCTGCGCCCCCGAACATTCACGTTTTCCATCTCACGGGCTTGGTAGCTTGCTCTACGTCGCCAGCCGCTGCATTCGGCGCCTCAAGACGGTAGCGCGCCACATAGCCTACATGATCTGACAGCATGCCTCCCGGCCTGTCATGGCCGAAAGGTACATCGATCCCGGTAAGGACCAGCCTGCCCGCCTTCCCATCGGAATAAAATTGCCAGTCGCGCGCGCGCCTGAAGGTATCGGCGGCATCGCTGGAGAGGATACCCCCCTGCCTCTGGAATTGACCTAATGCGTCCCGGACAGGCTCATTCTGCACCCATTTGGTTCTCACATCGGCCAGGAGGAATTCGCGGCGCGGAGCCGCCGATCCGACGTTAAAGTCGCCCGCCGCGATCAACGGAAGGCGCAAGTCATGATTATCGCGAATGAATTCGCTCAGCACCCCCACCTGGCGACGATAGGCATAGATGGTGCGAAAATCTCCAACGCGCGAGGCCCTGCGGCTGTTGAGATGGGTCGTCAGCACATCGATGGGCGTCGCAGCGCCGGGAATGTCGAGCCTTGCAAGCAGTGCACCCTTGTTAGCCAGGCAATCGAAGCCCGCACAGGCGAAGGACGGAAAGGCGATTCTACTGACGGCCCGGATCGGATAGTCGGACAGGATCTGCAAGCCGCTACCGACGTATTTCCCGGCCGTCTCTCCCTTGAACCAGCGGGCGCCGGACGCATAGGCACGGTCCTCATGCGTCATCGACGTGGAACCCGCGTCATCAGCCTCGGGACCCGAGACGACATAGCGGTAGCCCGCCTCAACACCGATCGACCGAGCCTCGTCCGTGAAGGCTTCCTGCAGGACGACAACTTGCGGAGCTCGCCCCGAACTTCGCAATGCGCGCAATCTTGACGCGATCTGTTCAAGCGCACTACCGCGCCCAAGCGCGACCGGCCACGGCAGGCCTTTCACATTATAGGTAAGGACCGACAGCGTCCCATCGAAACGCGGCGTAGCCGACGGCGCGGGCAGAACATCTAGCGGGTGTGGGTGTCTGGCCCCGAGCAGGGCCAACACCGATACGATGATGCCGATCTTCCAGAACCTGTTCATCGATCCAACCGAACAATTCGAAGTCTCGCTGCGACGACACGATCGGCGCACAACCGCAGTCGGCAGTGAACACCTTTTAATTTCTACCGGCCGACTGAGGTTGCCTCATCCGACAGCGTCTTCAATCCACTCGGGAAGCGGAGGCGGATTTGAAGACAGGATATCTGGAGAGCGCGACTTTCCTGCCATCCCTCGTAGCCACGCATCGGCGTCCAGCCGATTCCGGGTGCAGCGCCCGCGGCCGCCACTCCGCCGATCGCCGGCCAAATCTATCCGGCGGGATCCCGCGATAGAATGTCGATCCCAACACCACGTGAGCGGCACCTGCTGCTCAGCATCCACGATGTCAGCCCGCGCTTCGAAAGTGCGGTTGATCGGCTGCAAAGTCACCTTTGTCGCCATGCGCCGGAAGACAGGATCGCCCTTCTCGTCGTGCCAAACTACTGGGGCGAGACTCCGATCACGGCCGGCTCCCCCTTCGCCACCCGCCTGAGAGCCTGGGCGGAGCGTGGCACTGAGATATTCCTGCACGGATGGTTCCATCGCGATTTGAGCGGGCACCGCACGAGCGCTGCCCGCTTCAAGGCCAGCTACATGACAGCCGGAGAAGGGGAATTTCTCGGCCTGGACCGCGCGGGCGCCGTCAAGCTCATGCTCGACGGTAGGGCACTCCTTGAGGACATCACGGGTCGCGATGTGGCAGGCTTCATCGCCCCGGCATGGCTCTATGGACCCGGCGCCCTTGAAGCGCTTGCGGATTGTCGTTTCGCGCTGGCCGAAGATCACTGGAAGGTGTGGCACCCAGTCACGGGACGCATATTGTCCAGAAGCCCTGTGCTGACTTGGGCAAGCCGCAGTCCGAGCCGGATCGCGTCATCGCTATTTGTGGCTCGAGCGTTGCCGCCACTTCTGCGGCGCTTATCCGTCGCGCGCATCGGTGTGCATCCTGGGGACACGGGCGTACCGGCACTGATGGCAAGCATCGATCGCACCATTGCGAATGTCAGAAAGTCCCATAGCCCGGCACACTATCGCGACCTGCTCGGAACGGAGCAAACCGCTTGAGGGTGCTGACATTCCTTCACAGCTTCGAACCCGGGGGCGTCGAGCGCATCGCGCTGCGACTGGTCCGGCAATGGCGTGCATTGGGGGTGGACGCGCCCCTGTTCCTCGGCAGGACCGATGGCGAAATGGGCCATGATGTTGGCGCGGGCATAGAGTTCATCACGCCGCCCGTTCCCCGCCCGCGAACGGCGAGGTGGGAGACGATCTGGATGATCAGGACGCTCCCGCGCGTAATCCGTGAGCTGCGTCCGGATGTCTTGTTCTGCGCTGGAAACACCTATGCGGTCATCGCCGTTGCCATGAGGCTCCTGCTCGGCCGCCGCTGTCCCCCGATATTGGCAAAGGTCAGCAACGACCTCGATCGATACGACAAGCCGTGGTGGCAGCGGACGCTGTATCGCCTCTGGCTCAGAGTTCAGGGCCGATTCCTTGATCATCTCGTCGGCATGGAAGGTCCAATGGCGGACGAGATACAAGAACGGCTCAGCGTGCCACCCAACAGGATCACCATCATCCCTGATCCCGCGCTGTCCATGTCGCTGATCGACAGGCTGAGGGCAAACCCGAGAATCGATCGCACTGTCCATGCCGGCGGGCGCTTTGTCGCCGTCGGCAGGCTCGCGCCGCAGAAGAACATCGCCCTGATGCTTCGCGCGTTTGCTCGCGGTGCCTGCGAAGACGATGTCCTGACGGTGATTGGGGACGGTCCAGAGCGGCCGAAACTCGAAACTCTGGCAAAGCGCCTGGGCCTGGACGGTCGCGTGATTTTCTCGGGCTATGTCGCGGAGCCGGCGACGATCCTGCCGGAGTTCGACATCCTGCTCCTGTCGTCGAACTATGAAGGCGTGCCCGCGGTCGTGCTCGAGGCGCTTGCGGCTGGCCTTTCGATTATCGCTACCGACTGCAGCCGCAGCATGGCGACACTACTGCAGGATGGCCTGCTGGGTGAATTGGTCCCGGTCGGCGATGAACATATGCTGGCAGCAGCGATCGCGCGCGCTCATCCCGCGACTCAGAATCAACGCTTGAGTCTGGCGCAGGCCGATCGCTTCACATTGGAACGTGCATCCGAGGCCTATCTGGCGGCGATGGCCATGCTTCATCGCCACAGAGACGAGGCAGAAGCCTTAGCGATCCGAACTGAGGTGTCGCCCAGCCCACGCCGTCAGCGTGCGCAGGTTGGAGATCCTTGTTCATGATCAGCACCGTTTCAATGGGCAATACCGCTCAAGCATCACTGGAAAAGATCGAAGCCGTAGCGACCATCGGTCATGTCATCGATCCTGCTCCACTGGTGGAGAAAGGCAGGAACTGGACGAAATGGGCCGGACCGCTCATTTCTTTCCTTATCCTTGTCGCGGTAAGCTACCAACTCCGGCAAATCGACTATCGCAGTCTATTTACACTTCTGCCGTCAAATCCCCTTTTTTGGGGAACGTTCATAGCCTCCTATCTCGTCGGCCCAGCAAGCGAGTGGATCATCTTCCGCCGCCTGTGGTCGCTGCCGGCCGAAGGGTTTGCCGCACTCCTGCGTAAGCTCGTCAGCAATGAGATTCTCCTCGGGTATCTGGGCGAGGTCTATTTCTACACCTGGGCGCGGCGGAACGCGCACGTCAGCGCCGCCCCCTTCGGCGCAATCAAGGATGTGGCAATCTTGAGCGCACTTACGGGCAACGTGTTCACCTTGCTGATGGTGATCATGTCGGCGCCGTTCCTGGGAGCGCTTCACCTCGGGATCGACAGCACCGCCTTTGTCGCTTCGGCACTCTTCATCCTCGGCTCGTCGATCGGGGCCCTCCTGCTGCGCAAGCGCCTGTTCACCCTGCCTCGTCGTGAACTTTGGTTTGTAGCCGGCACGCATGTTGCGCGGATCATAATTTCGGCGCTTCTGGCGGCGATCATGTGGCATCTCTTGCTGCCCGCAGTCGCCCTGAGCTGGTGGCTGCTCCTGGCGACCGCGCGCCAGCTTCTGTCGCGGCTGCCGTTTCTGCCCAACAAAGACGTCGTTTTCGCTGGTCTTGCGGTCTTTATGGTTGGGTCAGACCAACAGATCGTCGCCGCCATGACCCTGATGGCCAGCCTGATCCTGGGCGCGCATCTGCTGGTCGGCGGCAGTCTCGGCATGTCCGCCCTGCTCGACGAAAGCCGTATGCGATGATCACGATGGGGCCACTCCTGTTCCTCGTCGGCGCCCAGTTGCCGTCTACACCGGATCTCGGCAAAGCCGAGGGACAATGCCGGCCGGGCGAGGCGGGATCCTCTCTGCTGGTCGAGGTCATCGGCCTCAAGGATCGACGCGGCAGATTGAAACTTGAACTATACCCGGCCAATGATCGCGACTTCCTTCAGGATGACAACATCCTGCTGAGCGCCGGAAAGACATTTAGACGCGTCGAAGTCGATGTGCCGCGTACAGGCCCGGTCGAACTCTGCATCCGCGCACCGTCCGCTGGAACATTCGCGCTCAGCCTGCTGCACGACCGCGACGCAAACCGAAAATTCGGCCTCTCCGTCGACGGCATCGGCTTCAGCGGCAACCCGAAGCTTGGATGGTCCAAGCCAAACGCTGCGTCCGCGAGCGTACACGTCGGCGATGGGCCCACGCGCGTGCGCATCATCGTCAACTACCGCAAGGGGCTGTTCTCCTTCGGCCCCATCGAAAGGTAGACCCATGCGGATCGTCGATGTTTGCGCCTTCTATGCTCCGCAAGGTGGCGGCGTGAAAACCTATGTCGAGCGCAAGCTGCAAGTCGCGCGTCCAGGACGCGAAGAGGTGATCGTCGTCGCGCCGGGGGAACATGACAGCACCATCCAGCGCACCGCCGGCGGGTGCATCATGACGCTCGCCGCTCCGCGCTTCCCGCTCGACCGCCGCTATCGCTATTTCGCCGACGAGCTTGCACTCCATGCGCTGCTTGATCGTCTCGCTCCCGACGTGGTGGAGGCGTCGTCGCCTTGGGCTAGCCCGGCGATGGTGGCCCGTTGGCAAGGTCCCGCGTTGCGCTCGCTGGTCATGCATGCCGATCCACTCTCCGCCTATGCCTATCGCTGGTTCGGTACGCTCGCATCGCGGGACAAAATCGATCGCGGTTTCGACTGGTACTGGCGTCATTTGCGGCGGCTAGACCATCAGTTCGACATGGTCGTGAGCGCCAGCGACAGCCTCTCTGCACGACTGAGCGCGGGCGGACTCAACAAGGTGAGGACAATCCCTATGGGCGTTGCGCCCGGACTGTTCTCGCCCGCGCTAAGAAATGCGGAACTCCGGGCGCGACTTCTTGCACGGTGCGACCTGCCGGAGGATGCGACGCTTCTCCTGGGCCTCGGACGCCTCGCCGCCGAGAAGCGCTGGCCGATGGTCATCGAGGCCATCACGGCGATAGGCTACGACCACCCTGTCGGCCTCGTTCTACTCGGAAATGGGCGGCAGAAAGCGGCTGTCGTCCGCGCGGCCGCGAACAATCCCCATGTTCATCTCGCCGCCCCGATAACCGACCGGCGGGAAGTCGCTGCCGTGCTGGCGAGCGCCGATGCACTTGTCCACGGCTGCGAAGCCGAAACCTTCTGCATGGTTGCCGCCGAGGCAAAAGCCAGCGGCCTTCCCCTCATCGTTCCCGACGAAGGCGGGGCGGCCGATCAATTCGTGCCAGGCCAGGGGGAGATGTATGAAGCAAGGTCGGCATGGGGCCTGGCCAACGCCATTCGCCGATTTGTTGCGGCCGGACCGGCCCTCCATCGACAGCGCGCAAGCCTGACGGCGTGCGATGTGCAAAGCATGGACGATCATTTCCAGCGATTGTTCGAAACTTACTCGCTCAGTAAGTGCAGAATCGCCGATGCGGCCTGAGTCTCTTACGCCGCCGCCAGATGCACATTTAGTTCCGGTCGCCGGGACTGCGTCCAGGCGGACCGCTCGAACCCGAAGAGAAGCGCGGCTGCTGGCGATCAATCGCGCCCCACGCGCCGATTTTCGGGACCAGTGCGGGCTGAAGTGGCAGTTCAGTTGCTCAGGCTGGCCTTTGATCGTCCGGTTCCTTTGGTGGGCGACACGTCACAGTCAGCGTTGACCGCAGATGTTGATCGACCGGTACCTTCTCCAGCGGATTCTGCTACGATTTGCCTCCATTCTGGTGTGCATTGTCGCAATCCTGCTTCTGGAAAATATCGGGCGCCTTTTGAACTTCCTTGAGCATGTGCGGAAGCCACTGCAGGTCCTTGCGCGATTTTCCTTCTATCTGCTGCCCGAATATCTCGGAATTGGAATCCTCCTGGCTCTCTTCCTGTCGATCGCACTTACCCTTCGGTCGCTGGCGCTGCGCGGGGAGTGGCAAATTTTCGCGGCAGCTGGCATATCCCCGGCGCGACTATCTATGGTGCCCCTCCTCATCGGCCTGTTCTGCGCCACGGCCGAGATCGGCATCCACTTCCATTTCCGCCCGGCCGGCGAATATGAGCTGGACAGCCTCATCTCGGACATACGCCGTGGGCTTTATGGCCTCGGCGGGAATGTTCGCGAGTTCGTCCGGCTCGACAATGATACGATCATGACGGCAGACAGCTTCGACCACTCCACGCACAAGCTGATCAACGTCTTCATCGTTCGAAAGAACACGGTGTTAGCCGCCGGGCAGGCCGAAGCGTCCTTCGACGATGCCGGAAACCTCAATCTCCTGCTCGAGAATGGCCAGAGTCTCGCACCGCGCTCCGAGGGCGGCTTTTTTAGCATGAACTTCGCGCGGCTGAGGATCAATCTAGTACGCGAGGATCGCAACGCCCAGCGCCGTGTTACAACCGCGCTCGATCGGTTATCCTACACGGAATTGATCCCGCGAATTCAATCCGAACGTGCCACCGGCACGGGAGCGAGAGCCGCGCTTTCGTCCCTTGCCTCGCGATGCGCCTATGCCGCATTGTGCCTGTTCCTTCCCTTCCTCGCACTGCTTCTCGGTGCACTGCCGGTGCGGGGAAGTTCGCCCTACGGGATCGGCGTCGGAATCCTGTCAATTGTGGGCTATATCCGCGTTTCTAGCTATGTGGAAACCGCTGCCGCTGACTATCCCTTGGTTGGCTTCGGCACCTTGGTCTGTATCTGCAGCGGGATGGTCGCCCTGGGCTGGCGCGCGGAAAGCCTCAATGGACCGGGCTCTGTCGAAACCTGGTTCGCCCAGCGATTAACTCGTCCAATCAACACGATCACGACGTGGATTTGCGCGCGCTTATCAGGTTGACGAAAAGTCCTGTCCTCACTTCGTGCACCGGAGCAGGCGTGATCGGGTCCCGGTGTCAGGCCTGCCCTTCTAATTTACTATTGGTGCAAAACCAGCGGCGATCAGCATACAGTTTGTTGGCAGAACCCCTAGCGCGCAGCCTTGAGTTCGAAGGGAATACGGACAAGGCCCGTCACCTGGCTCGGTCGACCCTCGATCATCAAAGGAGACCAGCGCCAACGACGCACAGCACTCAGCGCTGCCTTGTCGAGCCGCTCGAAACCGCTGCTTTTTGCGATCGAAATGTCGCTCACGCTACCTTGCTCGTCGACGACGACCAAGAGAACCACGATTCCAGCTTCGCGACGGCGCCGTGATTCCATTGGATAGCGGGGCGACTCAGTCGAGAGCAGCCGCGTGTTTAGGTTGGCCAGCGCCTTTGCTGCGGGTGGCGCCGCCGGTCTGGGCTCGTCTGCCTCGACCGGCGCTGGAAGCGCGGGCTCGGGTTTCGTTGTCGTCTGGACTGTCGTGGGCGCTGCGGGCATCGCAATCAGCGGAGGCGGGACGACCACCAGTTGGGGTTTCGGCGCTTGCTCGACGATCTTTTGCGTCGGAAGCGCCATGGACTGCGGTGGCGGCGGATCGAGCGGCAGGAGGTTGACCACCAGCGGGGGCACCGGACGGCGGCGGACGATGTTCACGTCCAGATATTGCAGCGCGTAGAACCCCGCGACATGGATGGCTGCGATAATGCCGAGCGAGATCCAGCGAAGCTTGCGGCTCGGCTGATACCGCCCCCCAGTCAGCTCGCCCGCTTGCGTATCCCGCGCCTGCCGCACGGCCTCGCGGTGTGACTTCCCTTGACCAAATTCGCTGACCTTCACACCCTCACCCACGCATTGTCTCGGGCGCAGCGCAGTAGAGTCCGGTCCGAACACGCACGAGAAGTCCTCGCTTGAACATCAGGCGGGGGCTGCCGCGAAACTCCGAACCCGGCGAGATCGCCGCGTGGGCGAGATGGATGCCCTGACCGTCCAAATGGCGCGCGCGGGCAAGCGCAGGCCGGCGGATCGCCTTGCCGATACTCAGAAGCACATCAGGGTTCTCGCTGCAGCCGAGCAGGCACAGCTCATGGCGGCTTGCATAGGCACCGTCCGGCGGCCCCGGATGGAAGCCGAGGTTGGCAGCTGCTGTGCGAAGCCCATCGAAATGCGCCACCAGATCGGCGGACCCGGTCGCCGGATCGGCCCCCCGGAGGAGGCCGATCACATAGAGTTCGCGTGATGTGAGCCGCGCAAGGCCGAACACGCGCATGACAACATCAGAATCGGGCGTTGACACCGACCCGGAACGCCGTCGGCGACCCGGGCGTGATATTGGTGTTGCTGTTCGAGAACAGAAAATATCGCTCGTTGAAGATGTTCTCGACGTTGAGCTGGAAATCGAGCTGCGGAGACAAGCGATAGTAGATCGCGCCATTGACCCGGGTGTAGCTCGGCATCGAGACGAGATTGTCCGTTGCAGCGAAACGACGGCCCTGGTGGATCACGCCAATCGCGGCGCCGAGCGTCTCCGTCGGATCGAACCGCGTCCACAGTGCGGCAGCGTGCTTCGGCACGTTTGCGACGCGATTGCCGCGCAGGACAGTTCCCGACTGCGAGTCCAGGAACTTGGCATCGGAATAGGTATAGGAGGCGATCACGCTGAGTTGATCGGTGATTTCACCCTGCGCGCTCAGCTCGACGCCCTTGGTCCGCTGGCGGCCGATCGGGATCGTCGGCGAGCTGGGATTGTTGGGATCGGAGAGGGCCAGCACATTGCTGCGATCGAGCTGGAACACCGCGACAGAGAGGTTGAATGTGGGCACGATATCCCACTTCGCCCCGATCTCGTAGTTGTCGTATGTTTCAGGCGCGAGGCTCTGATTGGTAAGGTTCAGGCCAGCGAGCTGATCGCCGCCGCGCGGAAGATAGGTCCGCGAGTAAGCGGCGTAGATCGAAGCCTGCTCGACCGGCTTGAAGATCAGGCCCGCACGCGGCGACCACAGATTGTTGGTGACGTCGAACTCGCGCTGCTGGCCGGCCGGGAAACCGACCGTGCGCTGATCGCGGACCTTCGTGTTGAAATGCTCGTAGCGGATGCCAACCACGACGTCGAACATCGGCGAGAGCGCAATCTGATCCTGAATGGAACCCGCTGCGACCTTGGCAACGCTATGATTGTTTGCGCTGCTGGCAGTCTGGCGCCAGAGCACGTCGGGACGTCGGACGCGCGGCGCGACAATTGTAGCGAAGATGGGCGAGACCCCCTGCGCATTCGTCGCTGTCGGGAAGAAACCCTCGTTACGAAAATTATCCGTTTCCTGGCGGCCAAACTCGGCGCCGATCAGCAGCGTGTGCTCGATCGCGCCGGTGGAGAACGTCGCGTTGACGTCAGTCTGGTTGAACAGATTCTTGCGCTGGGTCGCGTTGTCATATCCCTGGATTGCGACGATCGTACCGGAAGCATAGCTCCCGGCAGGCAGGCCAGCCGGGTTGACCTAGGTGGTGGTGTTCACCGCGCCAGCGAAGACATTGCGGTAGAACTTGTCATATTCCGCGTAGCGCGTACGATTGCGGATCGACACCGTTTCGCTGAAGCGATGCTCGATAAACAGCGTGCCAGCATCGGTATCGGTCCACGTCGGGCTGTTCCCGGGATCGCCGAAGAACTGGCCGCGCCGGGTGCGGAGCGGTTGTCCCAGATAGGACGAGACGCCGCGATCGGCGACGCGATTATCCTCGAAATGTTCATATCCGACCGACACCGTCGTGTCCGGGCCAAGCGCCAACGTGGCGGTGGGATTGAGACCCCAGCGCTCATAGTCGACGCCATCACGGTAGCTGCCGCTGTTCTGATAGACACCAGTCAGGCGCAGCGAAAGCACCTCGCTCGCCGGCGCGCCGATGTCGATTTGCCCGCGATAGTGGTCGAAGCTGCCGGCTTCGAGGCGACCGGCGATATGCTGCCGGCTATCGGCAACCTTGGTGACGCGGTTGATGAGGCCGCCCACGCCGCCGCGGCCGAAGATCATCGCGTTCGGCCCCTTGAACACCTCAAGTCGGTCGATGTTGTAGAGGTCGCGATAGGTCTGAATGTCGTCGCGAACGCCATCGACGAAGAAGTCGCCCGTGGTCGAATTGCCACGGAACGACAGGGTTTCGCGATTGCCCTCCCCCTGCGACGAGAAGACGCCAGGGACATAACGGATCGCATCGCCGATGCTGTTGGCCGCCTGATCGGCGATTTGCTTCACCGGCACGACCGTCACGCTCTGCGGCACGTCGACTAGCGCCGTATCGGTGCGCGTCGCGCCGATGCTGCGCGAGACCTTGTAGGACGTCTCGGCTTCCTGATCGTCGATGGCCGTGTCGGTCACTGTGACCCCGCCCAGCTCCGTCGGCTTGTCCTGCGTCTGCGCGAAGGCCGGTGCCGCGCCAGCAACCGCCAGCACGGTAGACATGGCCCCCAAAGAGATGCGCGAGATGATACTAGTTTTCATTATTTTCCCCTGACACGTCAATGCTAATGCGAACGATTTGCATCTGCCGCATGGCTGCATGACGGGCCAGGAGCAAGCCATGAGCTCCTGCATTGGGGTATTGTATACTCGTCCCAATGTTTCCCCAATGCATTGAGTCACTGACGAGGGTGCGGACGTCTATCGCTTCTCGGCGCGCACATTGACGTATTGTATAGTGCGCTCCACCGGCCCCCATCATTCGGATGTTACGCCGCGTTCATGCGCCATTCCCTCTTCCTATTGCCCATCTTGCTCGCCGGCTGCGGCAGCAACCCATCGAAACCAGCGGCCCCGCCCTCGCACGCCGAGCCGATCGTGCACGAAACGGAACTGCTGAAGCTGACACTCTCGCCGCAAGCCCAACAGCGACTCGGAATCGGCCTGGCGCGCGTGGGCGGCGGCTCGGCAACGGCACAGCGACAGGTTGCTGGCGAGATCGTCGTTCCACCCACGAGCGCCAACGGTGTGCCGGTCAATTCGACTACCAATCTTCAGCAGATCGGCAGCCAGCAGGCGGCCGCGGACGCCGAGCTGGCGCGCGCGCGCGCGCAGGCCAGGCTCGCCCGGATTGCGCTCGATCGCGCCGAGGGCTTGGTGCGCGAGGAAGCGGGTAGCGTCCGCGCGCGTGACGAAGCCGCTGCCGCACTCGTAGCAGCGCAGGCCGCGCTTGGCGCCGCGCGCCAGCAGCGCCAGTTGCTCGGCCCGACCGTTGCCTCATTGGGTTCGCAATCGATCTTGTGGGTGCGCGCCTCCGTCTTCAGCGGCGACATCGGCAATGTCCGCCGAGACGGTGCCGCGACGATCCGTCCGCTGGGTAATGGTGCCGCGCCGCGCCGCGCGCGCCCGGTGCAGGCGCCGCCTTCGGCCAATACACTCGCCGGCACTGTCGACCTGTATTTTGCGGTCGACAATCGCGACCGTGCTTTCCGGGTTGGCCAGCGCGTGTCCGTCGACCTGCCACTTGCCGGCCGCACCGAGGGCCTGTCGGTTCCGTCCGCCGCGATCCTGCGCGATATCTATGGCGGCGAATGGGTCTATCAGAAGACTGCTGCCAATACCTTCGTGCGCCAGCGCGTCGAGGTCGCCTCCGAGGCGAACGGGCGCGCATTACTCGCCCGCGGGCTGACGCAGCGTGCAGAGATCGTGACCACCGGCGCGGCTGAGCTGTTCGGGACCGAGTTCGGGGCGGCGCACTGATGCTCGGCCGTCTCATCCACTTCGCGCTCGCACAGCGAATTCTCGTCCTCGCGGTCGCCGTGCTGTTGGTCGTGTTCGGCATCCGCGCCGGGCGCGACGTGCCGCTCGACGTGTTCCCCGAGTTCGCTCCGCCGATGGTCGAAATCCAGACCGAAGCGCCGGGCCTTTCCACGGAGGAAGTCGAGAGCCTGGTCACGGTCCCGATTGAGACCGCGGTCAACGGCGTGCCCGGCCTGATGACACTGCGCTCCAAGTCGGTGCTTGGGCTGTCGTCCGTCCAGATCCTTTTCGAGCGCGGGTCCGACGTGATCCGCGCACGCCAGATGGTCGGCGAGCGTATCGCGCAGGTGCAACCGCGGCTGCCGCTCGCCGCGCGTCAGCCGGTGCTGATGCCGCCCCTCTCATCAACAAGCCGGGCAATGAAGGTCGGGCTATCATCGACCAAGCTCGACCAGAAGCAGCTTTCAGAGCTGGTGCGTTGGACAATCCGGCCCCGCCTGATGGCGGTGCCCGGCGTCGCTAACGTCGCGGTATGGGGCCAGCGCGATCGCCAGCTCCAAGTGCTCGTCGATCCCGATCTTCTGCGCGCCGCCGGTGTCACGCTGGCCGAAGTGCGCGCTGCCGCCGGTGACGCGGTGCTTGTAGGCGGTGGTGGGTTCGTGGACACGCCCAACCAACGGCTTGCTGTCCAGCAGGCGGGCGCGGTCCAGACCGCGGCCGAGCTGGGCCAGGCGATCGTCAAGCAGGCCGGCGAAGCCCCCGTGCGGATCGGCGACGTCGCCCGCGTGGTCGACGGCTTCAGTGCGCCGATCGGCGACGCCATCATCGACGATGGCCCCGGCATCATGCTGATCGTCGAGAAGCAGCCCACTGCCAATACACTTGAGCTGACTCACACGGTTGAGGCTGCCTTCGTCGAGCTGAAGCCCGGACTGAAGGACGTGAAGGTCGACACGACCATCTTCCGTCCCGCGACCTTCATCGAGCGCTCGATCGACAACCTCACCCGCGCGCTGTTGATCGGCTGCGTATTGGTGGCGGCGGTGCTGTTCCTGTTCACCCGCGACTGGCGACAGGCGACGATCAGCCTTGCCGCCATCCCCTTGTCGTTGCTGGGCGCCGGGCTGGTGCTGCTCTGGTCGGGAGCGACGATCAACGTTATGATTATCGCGGGTCTCGTCATCGCGCTTGGCGAGGTGGTCGACGACGCGATCATCGACGTCGAAAACATTGCACGACGCCTGCGGCTCAATCGGGAGTCTGCCAATCCAAAGACAGCGTTTGATGTCGTGCTGGCCGCCTCACTGGAAGTGCGCTCGGCCGTGGTGTTCGCCTCGCTCGTCGTGATGCTCGTCTTCCTGCCGATCTTCTTCCTGGGTGGCGTTGCCGGCACCTTCTTCCAGCCCCTCGCCATCGCCTATGTGCTTGCCATCGCCACGTCGCTGCTGGTGGCGCTCACCGTCACGCCGGCGATGTGCCTGCTGCTCCTCCCCAACGCACCGCTGAAGGAGGAGCGCGATACTCGCTTCGTCACTGCCTTGAAGCGCCGCTACGCCGGCTTCCTGCCGCGCGTCGTCGGCCGTCCGTCGATCGCGGTCGGCATCATCGCGGGCGGGTTGCTGCTCACCGGCGCCGGCTATGCGACCTTCAAGGACCAGTTCCTCCCGGACTTCCGCGAAACCGATTTCCTCATGCACTTCGTCGAGAAGCCGGGCACCTCGATCGAGGCGATGGACCGGATTACCATCCGCGCGTCGAAGGAGCTGCGCGCCATTCCCGGCGTCCGCAACTTCGGCGCCCATATCGGCCGCGCCGAACAGGCTGACGAGGTCGTCGGTCCCAACTTCACCGAGCTATGGATCAGCCTCGACGAGAGCGCCAACTATGACGCTTCGGTCAAGCGCATCAAGGAAGTGGTCGAAGGTTATCCCGGCCTGTTCCGCGATGTGCTCACCTATCTGCGCGAGCGCATCAAGGAGGTGCTGACCGGCGCCGGCGCAACGATCGTCGTGCGCATCTATGGCCCCGATCAGGAGGAGTTGCGCGCAGCCGGCGCGCGCGTCCGCAGCGCCATCAGCGGCATCCAGGGGGTCTCCGACCTGAAGCTGGAAAGCCAGGTGCTCGTGCCGCAAATCCGCATCCGGCCGCGCGCGATCGAACTGTCCCGGTTCGGCCTCACCGCCGGCGAGGTCCGCCGCCAGGCCCAGGTGCTCGTCGCGCAAGCAAAGGTCGGCGAGATATACCACGACCAGAAGGCGTTCGATGTCGCGGTCTGGGGCGAACCTGCGGTGCGGGGCAGCATCCATGCGCTACGCGATCTGATGATACAGGCGCCGCCCGCCACCGGGGTTGCATCGGGCGGCGGCGCGCCGGTGCGGCTTGCCGATATCGCCGACATCGACATCGTGCCCGCCCCCAACGAAGTGAAGCGTGAGAACGGCCAGCGCCGTCTGGACGTCACCATGAACGTCGCGGGCGCGGACCTGGGCACGGTCGCGCAGGCCGTGGACGCGGCGGTCGCCAAAGTGCCCTTCGCGGCCGGCTATCATCCCCAGGTGCTCGGCGAATACGCCGCGCTGAAGGAATCGCGCGAGCGGCTATGGACCACCGGCGCCTTGTGCCTGGTCGGCATCCTGCTCCTCGTATGGGTCGAGTTCCGCTCACGCCGCGTTACCGCGCTGGTCGGCATCACCCTGCCCTTCGCGCTGGTCGGCGGGGTGGTGGCGGTCGCGCTCACCGGCGGGGTGCTGTCGCTCGGCTCGCTGGTCGGCTTCGTCACCGTCATCGGCATCGCCGCGCGCAACGGCATCATGCTGCTGTCGCATTATCGGCACCTCGAACGGTACGAGGGCATGGCGTTCGGGCGCGAGCTGGTGCTGCGCGGCGCCGAGGAACGATTGGTGCCGATCCTGATGACCGCGGCCTGCGCAGGCCTCGCGCTGGTGCCGCTGATCGTCGCCGGCAACGCCCCCGGCCACGAGATCGAGCATCCGATGGCGATCGTGATCCTGGGCGGCCTCATCTCATCGACAGCGCTCAACCTGCTGCTGCTGCCTGCGCTCTATGCTCGCTACGGCCAAGAGCGCCCTGCGCCTGCCGCCGATCGCCAGGAGGCGCTGGCATGACCGTCCTTCCGCGCATTGCACCCGTCTTTGCCCTCCTCGCTTCCGCGTGCATGAGCGTACCTAAGCCGCCAGCCACGGTGGCACCGGCGAGCGCGACCGGCGCATTCGCACAGCTCCCGGTCGCCTCGATCGAGCCGGTGCCCGACGATTGGTGGCGGCTCTATGAGGACCCTGCGCTTGACGGTCTCGTCCGCGCGGCGCTTGTCGCCAATGCAGACCTGCGCGTCGCCTATGCCAATCTCGACGGTGCGCGCGCGGCGCTGCGGCAAGCGCAGGCGGCGCGGCTTCCGCAAACGACCTTCGAAAGCGCGCTCGGGATCGACAACTCCGCCTCGCAACCCAGCGCATCGGGGAACGTCCCGACCACCGATTACGACATAGCGACGACAGCGAGCTGGGATATCGACCTGTTCGGTCGCCTTCGTTCCGCGTCAGCGGCCGCCCACGCCGATGCCGAGGCACAGGCCGCGATCCTCGACGGTCTGCGCGTCGCCGTGGTTGCCGATACGGTGCTCGCCTATGTCGACCTGTGCGGCACGACCCGCGCGATCGATGCCGCGCGCGAGATCGCGACCGCACAGGACAGATCGGTTGCCCTCGTGCGCGAGCAGCTTCGCGCCGGCGAGGTATCCCCCTTGGAAGTGTCGCAGGTCGCGACGGCCGCGGCCACCACCCGCGCGGCTGTAGCGCCCTTTGAGGCGCGGCGCACTAATGCGCTCTATCGCTTGGCGACGCTGCAAGGCCGTCCCCCTGCCGAAGCGCGGAGCTACAACTTCACTTGCAAGACGCCGCCTCGTCTTCGCGCGGTGGCGCCAATTGGGGACGGGAACGCCCTTCTGTTGCGCCGCCCCGACGTGCGCGAGGCCGAGCGACGCCTTGCCGCCGCTGCGGCGCGTGTCGGCGTGGCGCGCGCGGATCTTTATCCCCGAGTCAATCTCGGCGGGGCGCTCGGGCTATTGTCCGGCGGGTTCAAGGCGGTCGCATCGCCGCTCGTCACCTGGGCCTTTCCGAACCAGGCGCCCGCGCGAGCCAAGCTGGAACAGGCGCGTGCGACCGAACGGGCAGCGCTCGCGGGATGGGACGTGGCTGTGCTACGATCCTTGCGCGAAGTGGAGACGGCGCTGGCCGCCTATGACGCGGAGATGCGTCGGAATCGCGATCTGGATTTGGCCTCGCGCGAGGCGCAATCTTATGTCCGGCGGGCCACGGCGCGTGTTCGGCTAGGCGATGCGCCGGGGCTGCTGCAGATCGACGCGCAGCGCTCGCTTGCCGCCGCCACGCTCCAGCAGGTTGAGTCCGATTTGCTGGTGTCGCAAAGCGAAGTCGTTTTATTTCGGGCTCTGGGTGGTGGCTGGCGCACGGATGCTGGAGCGAGGTAAGGTGTGAGATGCGTATATTGATCGTCGAGGATGATTCCGAAACCAGCGCGTTTGTGGCGCAGGGTCTCGCGCAAGCTGGGCATCAGGTCGCGATCAGCGCGGACGGACGGGACGGTTTGTTCAAAGCCACCGGCGGCGAGTTCGAGGCGATCGTGGTCGATCGGATGCTGCCGAGCCTCGACGGCCTCGCATTGGTCAAGGCGCTGCGCGCCGCCGGCGACACCACCCCGGTCCTGATGCTGACGGCAGTTGGCGGCATCGCCGATCGCGTGGAAGGGCTGGAGAGCGGCGCAGACGATTATCTGGTGAAGCCCTTCGCGTTCTCCGAGCTGGCGGCGCGGCTCAACGCGCTGGCGCGGCGACCAGCGCAGCGCAGCGAGCCGCACCAGCTCAGGGTTGCCGATATCGTGCTGGATCTCGACCGCCGGAGCGTCGAGCGCGCCGGACAGCGTATCCATCTTCAACCCCGCGAGTTCGCCTTGCTGGCCGAGCTGATGCGCAACCCCCATCGGGTGATGACGCGCACCATGCTCCTCGAGCGCGTGTGGGATTTCGACTTTGACCCGAAGACCAACATTGTCGAAACCCATCTCAGCCGGCTGCGTTCCAAGCTTAACGCTGGTTTCGACGAGGACGCGATCGATACGGTGCGCGGCGCCGGTTACATGATCCGGGACGAATAGGTGCTGCTCCGCCTCTGGCGATCTACCTTCGGCGTCGTCGCCTTGGTCGCACTGGCGTTCAGCGCCGCCACTTTGGCGATCGGCGGAATCGCCTATATCGTCACCCACGAGGCGCTGGAAAAGCAGCTCGATCACCGCGTCGCGGTAGAATCCCAGGCACTGCTTGACCAAGCGAAGGAAGGCGGCCCTGCGAGTATCGCACAGTCTATTCGGCTTCGCGAGAAAGCTCGCAACTCGTCCAGCCTCGATTACCTGCTGGTCGATGATGCCGGCCGGCCGATCGCGGCCACCATATCGCCGCTCGTCCCGCTCAAGGAGGGTTATGAGGAGTTCTTCCGCTTCCGACGGGGGCGATATACTGGGGTCGGCCAATCTCTCACTTCTGCTCTTCCTGGTGGGCTTCTGGTTGTCATCGCTGATCGACACGACCTGAAGGAGATCGATCGCACGCTCGAAATGCTTTTCGCCGGCGCTCTCGGCGCAATGCTTGCGCTGGGCGTTGGTGCGGCCGCGCTGATCGGTTGGCTGACCCGAAGGCGCCTGTCGCGGGTGGACACCACCGCGAAGGCGATCATCGCCGGTGACCTAACCCAGCGCGTACCGCGCGACGGCTCGCAGAGCGAGTTCGACCGGCTTGCGGCCACGCTGAACCAGATGCTCGACCGGATCGGTGCGCTGATGGACAATCTTCGGCAGGTATCGAGCGATGTGGCGCACGACTTGCGCACGCCTCTGACTCGGTTGTGCAACCAGCTTGAGCGCGCTTCGACGGGCGAGGACGAAGCCGAGCGCGCAGCGGCGATCCACGCCGCGCGTAATCAAGCCGACGAATTATTGGAGATCTTCGCTGCCCTCTTGCGGATCGCCGAAGTCGAGGGGCTTGCCGAGCGGCGCGCGCTCGTCTCTGTCGACGTTACCGCTCTTCTTGAGGAGATGGCGGATACCTATCGGCCGGACTTTGAAGCAAGTGAGCGACGGCTGTTGGCAAGCATCCCGCCCGGGTTGCGACTTCGAGGCGATCGCCGCTTGCTTGCGCAGGCGCTTTCCAACCTTTTGGAGAATGCCCTGCGACATACGCCCTCACGAACGACCGTGACCCTCACCGCTCTCGCGTCGCAAAGCACGATCAACATTCGCTTGGAAGACGACGGACCAGGCGTTCCGGAGGCCGAAGCCGATCGACTGTTTCAACGCTTCGCGCGGGCAGAAGCTTCTCGCACGACTGCAGGCCATGGGCTCGGCTTGGCTCTAGTCAAGGCCATTGCTGCCGGGCACGGCGGCGAGGCAACCCTGTCTCGGCCGGCGAGAGGCTTTGGCGTGATCATCCGCCTGCCGACTCCTGCCCGGGGCGCCAGCGATGCTAGCCTTAACTAACCAGCATTCAGGTGATTGTCATTGTGCCCCAGTACGGCTCGTACGTGGCTGCGCCGACGCGGCACGCACCGTTCGCGCTGGAACAGCCGGCGGCGAAGCGCAGCTGGGAATGTTACCATCGGCGGTGCGGAGCGAACGAAAATCCAGGGTCGTTCTTTACAGTTTCAGGCTAACCCGCATGTGCCTGCGGAGACGTGGGCGGAGCGGCCGCGAACAGAACAAGGTGGCCCAGGCATGAAACCACTCGTCACCGCAGTGCCCCGCACGGTCTGGATGCTGGGGTTCGTCAGCCTGTTTATGGACCTGTCGTCCGAGATAATCCATGCGCTCCTGCCGCTGTTTCTCACTACGACGCTTGGTGTCAGCGTCGCTGTCGTCGGCGCAATAGACGGTGTTGCCGAAGCGACCGCCTCGATCACCAAGGTGTTTTCGGGCTACATTTCAGACCGTATCGGCAAGCGTCGCCCGCTGATCCTGATCGGGTATGGCCTCGCGGCGCTGACCAAGCCGCTGTTCGCGCTCGCCGGGAGCGCACCTGTCGTGCTCGGCGCGCGCTTCGCCGATCGGATCGGCAAGGGATTACGCGGTGCCCCGCGAGATGCGCTGGTCGCCGATGTCACGCCGCCCGAGATCCGGGGCAAGGCCTTTGGGCTACGTCAGTCGCTCGATACGATTGGTGCGTTCGCGGGGCCGCTACTTGCCGTTGGCCTGATGGTAGTTTTCACCAACGACATCCGTTCGGTTTTCTGGTTCGCGACCATCCCAGCGGCCATTGCAGTGCTGCTGGTGGTCGTGGGCGTCGAAGACGCCGAGCCCCGGCACGGCGATGCCGCAGCTCGCTCGCCCATCCGTTTTGCCGATCTCGGGCGACTGGCGCTCCCGTTCTGGGAATTAGTCGCCGTCGGCGTCGTCTTTACGCTCGCGCGGTTCAGCGAGGCCTTTCTGATCCTGAAGGCGAATGCGGAGGGCCTGCCGCTCGCGCTGGCGCCGCTGGTGCTTGTTGCCATGAATATCATCTACGCGTTAGGCGCGTATCCAGCTGGAAAATTGTCCGACCGCGTGTCGGCGCGTGCCATTCTCGCAGCGGGCATGATCTGCCTAATATTCGCCGACCTCGCACTGGCGTTATTGCGCGGCATCGGAGGGGCATTTGTCGGGATCGCCATGTGGGGAGCCCATATGGCGTTGACGCAAGGGCTATTCGCCAAGCTTGTTGCAGACAATGCGGCGCCGGAACTCCGGGGTTCGGCCTACGGGCTGTTCAATCTCGCGACCGGGCTCACCATGCTGTTTGCCAGCGTCATCGCCGGAGTCGTTTGGGACAGGTTCGGTGCCGATGCGACGTTCCTCGTCAGCGGGGCTTTTGCGCTGGTCGCGATGCTGCTGCTTTTCGTTCGCCGCGTGCCATCGATGCCATTGAATCGGTGACTCCGCTCCGTGACGGCGCATGCTCCGTCACGACGAGAAGAAGGGCAGCTATCCCGCCAATAGTGTTGCATCGCCTGCGACAGGCCTCCTGATCACTTGAGTTTCCCAAGTAGCCGCCCCGCCGCGCCCGCCTCGGCAGCAAGATTGCGATTGTAGGCAAGCGGCATTCGCGGGCTCTTCCACCGCAGTGCATCCATGATGCCCGCGAGATCCTCGCCGCTCGCGAACAGATCCTGGTTGAGCCCCACGCGCGTCGAATGCGCGCTGATCCCCTTGAGCAGCCGCGCGAGATCATCCGCGGTGAGATCGGCCAGCGCGCCACGATCGAACGCCCGCTGAATGATCGAACGCCAGATCGGTCCGATTGACCCCGGATGAAGGGCTTGGTCACCAACATCATATTCCGTCCGCGCCGCAATCGCGGGCCGAGGCAGCGTCTTGCGCAGGTCCCAGGTCTCGCGCGCCGAAATGCTCTCGATCCGCCTTCCCTTCACCGCCAGCCGGGCTTTGTATCGCCGCACCTGCACCCGACGGAACAGCGGCCCCGAGGATATAGCTGCTGCTTGCGTCCAGGCCATGATCGCACACACCGAGCGCGGCGACAGGAATGCAGTCGCCCCCTCCCCTTCCTGGTCGCCCTTGCTGCGCGGTATCGAAAGGAGGCGCGCCTCGGGATCGAGAGCCTCAAGAAGATGCTCGACCGCGATCGCCACCAACTCGGCGGCGCGCAGCCCCGTATCATAAGCAACCGACAGCAGCGCGCGATCACGCCGGCCCGGCAGATCGTCGGGGCAGGCCTCGAGCAATGCCCGCACGTTCAGCCCCCTCGGTGCCTCGCGTTCCACATCGCGCACCGCTCCCTTGAATCGCAGCGGCCGCGCCTGAGTCTGCGCCGTCCCCTTCTCGCGCCGGATCGCCCTGAGCCGCAACTTGACCAGCTCGGTCTGCGTCGGATCCTTCAGATCGAGAAGCTGATGGATCTTCGCGATCGACGCCTTGTAACGGCCGAGCGAAGCCGGTTTGGCCCCCTTCCCCGCCCTTGCGTCGAGATAGTCAGCCACGAGTTCGGGGGTCGCCGGCAACGATGCTCTGTGCGAGCGCCGACACCAGAGGTCGAACGCTTCCAGATCGGATTTGAGGGCGCGGATGCTGTGGGGAGAGGAGGCGGCCTGATAGGCGTCGATCAGAGCCTTGTTGACGGTGATCGTCTGCCCGGCCCCAAGCTTCGTCATTTCCCACGCCAGATCGATTCCCGATCCCGAAGGCGGGTCGGCCTCTGGCAGCGTGGCGGGCAGTGTGTCCACGCTCAGGGCCTCGACTGTTCGATGATTTGGTCGTGGGTGAAGGGCTCCATGCCGTAAGCCGCGGCCAGGCCGTTGAATGCCTCGACACCGACACGCTGTAGCTCCTCAGGCGCGACGGACGTCAGCGTCGTGTCATATTCGTAGGCGTCCTCAACCGCTGCGTAGCCCTCATCGTTGAACTGGAACGGGCCGCGCGGCCACCAGCTATCCCTGATGTCGCTGATGCCGAGCCGGACATGGATCGGCAGCGCGCCGCCGTGCGCGAGCACAAGCGCGCAGTTCCGTTCCAGAAAGTGGAGCCAGCGCTGGTAGAAATAGCCGGTCGACAGGGTGAGCCTCTCGCCATCGCGCTGAAACAGGAACCCCCCGCCCACGCCCCAGATTTCGCCGGTCTTCTCGAACCACTGGGTCAAGGCGACGGTGGGATCGACGCCCTCTTCCGCGGTGCCGGGCCAATAGACCATCGCTCCGCCCTTGCTGATTCCGAAATTGAGCGAGTTGGGCTGCGCCAGCAGCGCCGAATGACCCGCACTCCCGGCCAGAGATTGCTTTGCTCCCGGCTTCGCCGCCCATTTCGACGGAATGATCCGCGCATAGCCCGCGAAGTGCGGCTTCCAGCGCAGCTTCGTCGTGCCGTGCATCGGATTGGTGACCGTCTGCACTTCGGACCGATCAAACCAGAGATCGGCATCGCCCGGGAAGTGCGCCTGCCAATGAATGGCTTCTGGCGGCGGCGGGGGAAGTTCGTCCAGTGAGGCCTTCAACGCGCCCGCGAGCTGCTTTGCCAATTCTCCACGCACTCGCCGCAGCTCTGAGGTGTCAGCGCCGACGGGGAGATGGAAGCTGATAGGCCCGCGCCGTCCGCGCATATCGAACGGCAGCTTGTCGAGCATGGCGCCCTCAAACGCCGTGTTCCAGACCTGGATGACGCGGTGCTCGCTCAGCGCCCGGTTGGCATAGCCCATCTCGAGCAGGACGTTGGGGTTAGCGCAGGCTTTGCCGCTCTCCGACACGGAGATCGGCGTGACGTCGCCGACGAACACCGCAGCTTCGTCGATCTTGCGGAGAATGGTCGCGACGATATCGGGCGTGCCGGCGACGCCTTGCGTGTCCGAGGTCAGGCTCGGTCGATCGGCCTCTTCGACGTCGGCCGACAACATCGTGATCGCGGCGTCGAGCGCGAAACGGACGACCTCGCGCGTGACCCGGCTGTCGAGATCGCTCTGCCATGACCAGAAAACCGTCTTTTCCATGCGTGCTCACCCCTGCCGTCACGGCGGCGCTTGTAGCGCACCTTGTCACTTAAAGAATACGGGCGGACGAGAAAACGGCCGAGTTGCGTGGATCATGTACAAGAATACCTCCGGACGTTCGACCTGACAGCGCGATTCTGCTACAAAACGACCGGACCCGGCAACACGAGTCCCTGGCGAAAATCGGGGATAGGTCATGGCCGAAACAGGCACTGCCCTCACGACGGTTGATCATACAGAATGGCGCAAAGCTTGTGAGCGCGAGCCTATCATTCGTGCGCTTACGGCAGAGCCCCGGCTCGGACGCAAAGCGATTGCTGAGGCCGGCCTGAAGCTGAGCCTCAACCGGTCCCGAATTTACGAACTGCTCGCGAGATACCGGGAAAACCCAGTGACCAGTTCGTTGGTCGACCAGCACGATGGATTTCCCAAAGGGCGCTCTCGCCTCCCTTGCGAGGTGGAACGCCTGATCGATGCCAAAATAGAGCAATTTTATCTCAGCCGTCCAAAGCCCACCATCGCACAACTGGTCCGTCAAATTCGCTTTTCGTGCCTGGAGCAGAATCTGCGACCTCCAGCACGGCAAACTGTTGTCCTGCGGGTCAACGCCGTGGAACGGACACGCCTGACAGGCGCCCGTGATGGGACCAAAGCCGCAGCAGACCGCTTCCGACCCGTCGTCAGCTCATACGAGGCGCAGTACCCTCTTCAGGTCGTACAGATGGACCACACGCTGGTCGATATCATCATCGTCGATGAGTATCTCAGGAGACCGGTCGGGCGGCCAACGCTGACCCTGCAGATCGACGTAGCGACGCGGGTGATACCCGGCTTCTACATTTCACTGGAACGACCTTCCGCGATTTCGGTCGGCATGGCGATCCGTCATGCAGTACTGCCCAAGAATGATTGGCTGGCCGATCGAGAGCTCACCTTCGCATGGCCTGTCTTCGGCCTGCCAGACATCCTCCATCTCGACAATGCCTCGGAATTTCACTCACGCGCGCTGACTCGGGGCTGCCAGCAATTTGGGATCGAGCTTCACTACCGTCCACCGCGCACTCCGCACTTTGGCGGGCACATCGAGCGCATGATCGGCACCGCCATCGGCGAAGTTCACCTTCTTCCGGGTACTACGTTCTCCAACATCCAGGACAAGGGAGACTACGACGCTGAGGGCAAAGCCTGCATGACCCTCAAGGAATTCGAGCGATGGTTCGCCCTCCAGGTGGGAATCTATCATCGCACCATTCACAGCTCACTTGGCGTCCCCCCGATGACAGCGTGGCAGGACGATCAAGGTAAGCGTGTTGCAGCCCTGCGCCTGCCGGCCGATGAAGAACGTTTTCTGCTCGACTTCCTCCCGTTCGAGATGCGCCGGGTCCGGCGCGAGGGCATCAAACTCTTCCACGTTTTCTACTGGCATGGCGCTTTGGCCACGCTGGTCGCGAACAGCGTTCATAAATTCCCGATCAAATACAATCCGCTCAACCTCTCGGCCGTCTATCTCGAACTGCCCGGCGGCGAGCATGTCACAGTTCCTCTTCGCGATAAGCGGCGTCCTGCAATTACCAAGTTCGAGCACGACCAAGCCCTGAGAGCGCTTCGAGAGCGCGGGCGAACCGCCGTCGATGAGCAGATGCTTTTCGAGATGGTGAGCACGCAGCGCAGGATTGTGCTTAGGGCCGTAGAGAAGACGCGCGGAGCTCGACGATCAACCCAACGCATCGTCGATGCGCTCATCCGCGGCGAACCGCCTGCGGCCTTTGTCCAGCACCAAGAGGCCAACGCGCAGCTGACACCGCCAAATCTCGACGGGCCGGTTGTACCACTCGCGATCGAGGAGCAGTCATGAACGTGCTCTACAGCCATATCTTCCCGGCTTATCGCGAGTATGCCGAATTGACCGATGAGGCCCGGATCGACTGGCTACGCCGCGACCGCTGGATATCGTTGCCACAGGCTGAGGCCGCGCTCCGCCACCTTGAAGACCTGGTAATCTATCCGCCGCGAGGGCGAATGCCCTGCCTGTTACTGTTTGGCGCCACCGGGATGGGCAAGACCGAAATTGTCAGCCGCTTCTCGAAACTTCACGCTCCTCAGTTCGATATCAGGACCGGGCTCAGCAAGATGCCGGTGTTGCTCGCGCAGATACCGCCAGAGCCGAGTGAGGAGCAATTTTACACCGAGGTGCTGACCGCGCTAAATTGCGTCGACCTTAGCCGACTGTCCGTGCGATCGATGCGAGCGGAAGCCAGGCAACTGCTTGCCGAAGTCGAAACCAAGGTGCTCGTCCTGGATGAAATCGACAGGATGCTCGCCGGCACTCCTCGCCAGCAGCGGGTGTTCCTCAATACTATCCGCTTTTTGACCAACGATCTGAAAATTCCAATTGTTTGCGCAGGGACCGAGGACGCGCGGATGGCGGTCCTGATGGATCCGAACCTTGCCGACCGGTTTGGGGCGTTCGAATTGATGCCATGGCGCAACGATCATGCCCTGCGCCAGCTGCTTGCGAGCTTCTCGGGCCTGCTGCCCCTGAGACGCCCATCGATGCTCGACACCGTCGAAGCGCGGCAACGCGTGCTGGCCCTCACCCAGGGTGTGACGGGCCGAATATTCCGGCTCATCGAGGCAGCCGCTGTCACGGCTATCCGCGATGGCCGCGAGATGCTTGATGCCGCAAGCTTCGAGGCCAACGACGTGACGCTTCCTCTCGTCTCCATGTTTACGTCGGCAGGCAAGCGAAGGACAATCGGCCGGGCGACCGTATGAGTTTCGTGGAGCCATTCGCGGATGAACTTCTCAGTTCATGGCTGGCGCGCGTGCGCGATCAGCGGGCTCCGGGTGAGCCTTTGCTGCGCGCCTATCGAAATCGCGCAGGCCATTGGCGGCATCCCGATGTAAACCCAAAAAAATCGATGATCGCTGAGCTTGCCGCAAGCGAGGGCTTCACGGAAAACAGTGTCGCCGAACTCGGTCTTTGCTATCGGTATCCGAGGATCACCCCGGATTTTGTAGCCTGGCACCACGTTCCATCCGATGATCCTAGCCGAGATTTCGCGCCCGCTCTTACCCTCCGGTTGAGCTGGTGCAGTCGTTGCCTTGCCGAGGACTATGCCGCTGGCCGCCCCGCCTATATCCGTGCGGACTGGGCCATGGCTGCGTGGGGCTTCTGTTTCCGGCACCACTGGCCACTCGTCGATCGATGCGTGTCTTGCGGGAGTAGTCATTGGGCGATTAAGCGGTCATCGCAGGGGCCGCCAAGATTGTGCTGTATTCGCTGCCGTCGGGGCCTCGAACGGGCGCACCCCAGGGCGCTCGAGCTTGAGCCAGCAGCGCAGCCCATCTGGATCAATATCGTAGCCTTTGAAGCCGCGCTGAGGGGTGCGCTTAGGGGAAAGGTCCCAGATCAATTTCGCTTCAACGACACTTCAGCCGGTCAGCTGCTCGAAGAATCCGCCAGAATCTGTCTACTGTTCGCAAGGGCCCACAGGCGCTGGAGACTGCGTGATAGACTCCTACATCGGTTTGCGGCGCCTGTGCTCACGCTCGATAACGTTTGCCCCAACGAGCCTTCCTGTGAAATGCCGCTCGCGCTTGCCAGCCCCTCAATGCGTCGTTGCCTTATCGCAATCTGCGCCGCGATGCTCGATGCAGACTGTGACCCAACGGTGCGAAACGAGGACGAGCCGGTTGTCGACGTATGGGCGCGGATGGTCGATAGCATCGCACTCCAACAGTTCATCCAAGATCGTCAGGCGTGCTCGCCGACGTTGAAAAGAACAGTGGAAGCAGCGTGCCATCGGAACGAAAAAGTCGAGCGGATGTCCGCGTTACGGAGCGCCTCGACGGCCTACAAAACTCTCTTCCGTGACGCGGCCGGAAATGCGTTCTCTTCGCGCCATTAAGTACCCGCGAGCCTACGGATGGCAGGCGCATTTGGCCTCTAGCTGGCCGCACGCTTTTTAGCGGCAAGTGTCCATTAACTTAGGAGGTTGGCGGCGCGCACCTGAATGCGGCGCTTCTGCTGGATTTCATCAATTCCATTCCGTCCCGCGATTGGGCAACATGCGCCCATTCCCGCCGCTCAATGCTCCTAGGGTAGCGCCTGAAAGCAGACGTTACGCAGCTTGGCGCCTCAACCCGTTCCTCCGGAGGCATCCGGCGCGGTGCCGGGGGCGGTATCCTGAGCCTTTCCGGTCGGCGCCCCATCCTGCGCTGCACTCATCGCCGTCAGATAGTCGACGATAGCCGGAATGTCCTTGTCCGCCACGGGAGCCTTGTAGACATCCTTCATCTTGGTGACCGTTGCCTTCCACTGGTCCGCTGAAAGCACTGGCTGGGTCATCGCCATGCTGGCGGAATGGCAAGACGTGCAATTCGCATTGATGACATCGGCATGAGGGCCATCGGGATATTGCTGCTCATCGATAGGAAGATCGACCGTATCCGAGGTCATGGTAAAGCCGTTCACGGAAATGCTGCTGGGTGTAGGCCCTGTGGATTGGGGTTCGGGCAGCGGGGTGTAGCTGCCGGGAGGGCCCACCATCATGAGGGTGAAGACGGTCACGCCGAGCAGTCCGACGGCCAGCATGCCTGGGGTTGGCGCTTTCATGCCAAAGCTCCTTATGCCGTCACGATGGTAGTGGTTTCGATATTGCCGCGCATGAAACCGCCAGGGTTCCAGATCGGCGCCATCGGCTGTGCGACGCCTGCCGTATTCCAGCAGCGCGACATAAGCGACGTCTTTCCGGGGCCGGGCAAGGGAACCTGGGCGTCCCACCGCCGGAAACTGTACTTCCCGTGGTCCGGTCCGAGCTTGGTTGCAAACCAGTGGCGACCGCCGTCGGTGGACACATCGACCCGTGCCACGCCGCAGTCGCCGCCCATGGCAATACCGCCGAGCGGGATCGAGGCCTCGTGTGCGATCCGCTGACCTTCGCCCAGACTGGTAACCCACGAACGCGGGATCATGCGGTTGATCGGAACGGTTGGGAAGTCCTTGGCGCCGGGCTTTACATTGGCGCCCGGCGTCGCCGGGATCTTGTAGGCCTTGGCCATCCAGTATTCGTCATCAGGCCCGGGCAAGACCTCGATGTCGTTCAGCATCTTGACCCAGTAAGTCGAGTACCAGCCCGGCACGATCAGCCGGATCGGGAAGCCGTTGAGGAGCGGCAGCTGCGTGCCGTTCATGCCGAAGGCGATCATCACTTCGCCGTCGCGGGCATGATCGATGTCGAGCGCCTTCTCGAAGTCCGGGGCACCGGCGACCACAGGTTGATCGAGCGCCCCGAACCGGACCTGGACCGCCCCGCCTTCACCCCGGCCAGATCGAGCACATCGCGCAGGCGCACGCCGAGCCACTTCGCATTGCCCATCGCCCCGTTGCCCCACTGCGCGCCGGGGACGCGGGGCTGGAACAGCCCGCGCGAATTGCCCGAGCACTGGTTCACCGCGGCCATCTCCACCCGCGGCAGGCGCATCAGCTGTTCGAGGCTGATTGCGATCGGCTTGTTGACGTGCCCGCGGATAGTGAGCCGGAAGGCATCGACGTCGATCGAGGTCGGGATGTCCGCCCAATGCCAGCGCACGAAGAACTGGTCATTGGGGGTGAACACATCTCGGTCGAAGACATCCATCGGTGTTTCCAGCAACGGCGGATGGACGCGCTGGAGGATCATGCTTCCTTTGCCGGGAAATGCGCTCGTCATTGGGCGCTGCGCATTGCCGCCGGGGAGATGCAGGTCGGTCAGACCCTGCGTGATGCCTTGCGCCAGAGCGGGTGCGGCAGCGATGGCTGCACCGCCGAGCGCGGCATTCTGCAGGAAACGGCGGCGGCTTGTTTCGGCCGCGAGCTCAGCATCCAGTCTGTCCATGGTCGTATCCTCTCGGGCAAAATGGTGGCGGGTGCTGCTGTGAGAAGCAAGCGATCAGAACGCCGTTACTGATCGCAATGCCCGATCAGTTTGTAGCGGCGATACAGGGTGATACGAACAGATTGCCGCGCCATCCGCCGATCAGGGTCTTGGCGGCCACCACGATCCACATCAGCGCGAGCGCCAGGGTCAGGGCGGTGCCGACGATACCGAAGAAGGCAAGGTTCAGGGTCGTGCCAAGGCGAAAGGTTGCCACGGTGAAGACGCCTAGCGGGAAGGTATAGCCCCACCAGCCAAGGTTGAACGGGATACCTGCCCGCCAGTAGCGCCAGGTGATGAGCGAGGCGAGCGCCAGCCACCAGAGGCCAAAGCCCCACAGCAACAGACCGGCGATTGTGCCGATGCCTTGGGCGACAGTGCCGACATCGGCCAGCCCATGCCCAGCCATGATCGCGGGGGCGTCGCCGCCCAGAACCAGCATGCCCAGCGCGCCGGTACCGATCGGGCCAAGCGCCAGCCAGCTCGATGCGGCCATGCCCTCATGCGGCAGCTTGTGGAGCGCCATGCGCAGGATCAACAGTGCAAGAATGCTGAAGGCGACCGGGACCGAATAGGCCCACAGGATGTAGGACGTGACGAGCATCCCAAACTGTGCGCTGCCCTGCGCCAGATGCGGCGCCAACAGTCCTCCGCTGGCAGCCGTCACTTCGGCCGCCACGACCGGCAGCAGCCACACCGCCGTCATCCCATCGAGTGAATGCTGGTGGCGCGTGAACATGAAGTACGGGATCAGCACACCGCAGCTCACCGCCATGGCGGCGTCGATCCACCACAAGACCGTGGCGACCGGCACGATGCCCTCGCCGAAGCGCGCGATACCGAATGCGAGACAGCCGTTGATGATCGTGGCGAGGCCCATGGGGATCGTGCCGATGAACATCGATACGGTATTGTGCCCGAAGATGCGCCGCGCTTCGTGGCCGAACAGGATCCAGCGCGCGGTATAGAGCGCGGTAAAAAGGGTGAAGAGCCCGATGTTAAAGAACCACATCACTTCTCCCACCGGCTTGAGCGAAGCGCCGATGCCCGGCATCTGCGGGAGGGCCAGCGCAAGGATGCCCGTGCCCATGGTTGCGGCAAACCAGTTGGGCGTGAACTGGCGGATCATCTCGCGCGGGTGATCGAGCCGGCTGAGCGGGCGCATCCCTTCGAGGATGGGCTTGATATCCGTGGTCATCATCCAAACTCCTTGACCAGTTCGGTCAGCGCGTCGGCTGCCCGAGTGCGATACCGTTCCTTGTGGCGTAACGCCTCAAATGGACGGGCTGGCATCGCGAGCGGCAATTCATGAAGGTGCCCCGCAGCAAGCGCGCGGCGCACCACCAGTTCGGAAAGGACCGCGACACCGGCGCCGGCCTCGACAGCGGACCGTACGGCTTCGTTGGACGGCAGCGTCATGGCGATGTTCAGGTCTGCCGGATCGATACCGCGATCACGCAGGACATCCTCGAAACTCGACCGTGTGCCGGACCCGTGCTCCCGCACGATCCAGTTGGCGCCGCGCACCCAGTCCTCATCGATGGTATCGACAGCCTGCCCCGAGATCAGCAGCATCCGGTCCTCGCCGACTTTCCAGTGGGCGAGTGCGGGCTGGTCGATCGAACCTTCGACAAAGCCCAGTTCCGCGCGGCCATCCAGTACCTGTGCCGCCGCACCCTCGCTGTTGTCGATTGCGAGTTCGACGCGGATCGCGGGGTGGCGGCTGTGAAACTGAGCCAAGCGCGAGGGCAGCCAGTAGCTGGCGATGGTCTGGCTGGCGACAAGGCGCAGGGTTCCGCGCTTCAGGCCGCCGTACTCGGCCAGGGTAAGCTCCGCCGTCGCGGCGCGGCCAAGAACGGCGCGTGCCTCATCGAGGAACATGCGACCCGCCTCGGTCAGTTCGATGCCGCGGCCCACGCGGTTGAAGAGCGGCACGTCATGCCTGGCCTCCAGCGTAGCGATCGCCGCGCTGGCAGCGGACTGGGTCACGCCCAGTGCCTCGGCGGCCCGCGTCATATGTTCGCGTTCGGCAACGCCCACGAAGATGCGTAATTGTTCAAGGGTCATGGTGATCTCCTGTCACCATTGATACCGCAGCCCGATCAATCACTCCAACGCATTGATTATATCATTCCAATCTCGTTCTAAGATCATTTGATGAGTGCGTTCCTGGCGGCGAGCAGCGCGCTTTCGATCCGTTGGCTGACATCAGGACTGGTGCAGACATTGGCCGGACTAGGGTGGGGCATGGTGATGACCGACACATCGGGCCGTGCCTCTTCGATAAGTGCTTCCGCCCCCGCCGCCACCCGGCCCGCCAAGATGCAGACCCGCACGCCCGGCAGTTTCGCAAGCAGGTCGGGAAGCGTTGCGAGACCTTCGGCAATCTCCGTTCGGCGCAGCGCGCGATTGCGGGCACCGGGGGCGTGGACGATCCAGGGCACGCAATTCCACTGAACGATGTCCATTCGCGCGATGCCCGCCGCTTCCAGATAACGGCGAAGGTTACGAGCAGTGCCAGATGGGTTGTCCCGCGACACGAAGCGAGTGCGATCAGGCCCGGGGCCCGGCGTCTCAAGAAGCAGGAGAAGGCGCGCATCTATGCCGCCATCGAACGGGTCGAAATGCGGCACCGTGTGTCCTGCGCCAACGAGCCCCTCACGCCATATCTCCAGCGGCGCAATGTGCGGCGCACCAAGTGCCGCTCTGCGTTCGGCGATCAACGCGGGATCATCCAGCCAGGCCATTGATCGTCAAATCCTATCGAAACTACAAAAATCATCGGTTGGATCGATGGCGAGTGTTGCGCCATGTGTTCGACAGGCAACGCCTGCGTTGGCGTACCTGCTCCTCGGCAGCTCGCATTTTTTCCGTTGCATGCTGCGAGGATGACACCTGCGACCGCTGTAGGCGTTATCGCCGGAACGCCATGACGAAAGGGCTTCACTTGAAACTGCTATGGGGATTGGCCGGCCTTTGCGCGGCGACAGCATCGGCGGCCGCACTGGCGGCATCGTCCGATGGCTTTGCAAGCCAGATGGCAGCCTCCATGGAGCGGATGCACCATGCGATGATGATTGCGCCATCGGGCGACCCGGACCGCGACTTCGCGGCGATGATGATCCCCCATCACCAGGGCGCGATCGAGATGGCGGAAGCGGAGCTCAGATACGGAAAAGACGAACGCCTGCGCCGCCTGGCTCAGGGCATCATCGTCGAGCAGCGGCAGGAGATCGCCGTCATGCAGGACATTCTCGCGAAAAAGACAGGCCCCGCTGCCAGCGCGCACCATCACATGGGAGACGACAAATGAAGAAGACGCTGAGCATCGTGTCGTACACCTTGCCGATAGCGGCTGCCCTTGTCGCACTCCCGGCAAATGCGCAGCAGGTTCCCAATGCCCAGCCTGATCGGGCTATCAGCGCTCAGGACCGTTTCTACACCTCGGACCAGTTTTCCAACACGGTATCGGTCATCGATCCGTCGACGAACACGCTGCTGGAGGGCATAGCGTGGAAAGTACGCTAAACAACGCTAAGCGAGAACGCATGGCGAACGCTCGATGCGAACGGACGGGCGCTTAATCAGGCGGGCCGTTCGATTCCCATCCTACGCATTTCGCGATAAATGGTCGATCGGCCGATGCCGAGTTGCCGCGCTGCTTCGGTAGGCGAGATACGAGCTTCGACCAGCTTGATGGCCGCATCCACTTTGGACATGTCCAGCGGCTGACGGCCAGGCTGTTTGCCCTTAGCACGGGCGGCGGCAATACCATCTCTGGTTCGCTCAGAAATCAGCCGTCGCTCAAAATGGGCGATGGCCCCAAACACATGGAAGATGAGCTCGCCGGCAGCTGACGAAGTGTCGATCTTTTCTTCAAGGCTCAGGAGCGCGATGCCCTGACCGCGTAGCGTCTCAACCGTGGTGAGAAGTTCGGCAAGCGAGCGCCCAAGCCGATCGAGGCGGACCACCGCCAGCGTGTCACCCTTGCGGGCATAGGCGATTAGCTCAGCCAGACCGGGCCGTTCCATGCTCTTACCTGAAATGACATCGGTGAAGATTTTGATGGCGCCAGCCTTCTCCAGACGCATGGTCTGGCCCGCAACGTCCTGATCGCCGGTGCTGACGCGGGCATAGCCCAGAATATCACCCATGCCGCACGTCTCCCAAACGGTCGTTCTGTGGACGCTATGAAGGCGACCACTTCGCCCCATCCATATCCGTCCACATACTATGTCTCTTTACTACTCGCTGTCCATAGGCGCAGATGACCTTTTGTGGACGGGAATCGGCATGACGAAGCGCAAGCATCAGCTCCTGACCGAAAGCGAGCGCGATCAGATCCTCGCTATCCCGACCGATCGCGACCATCTAGCCCGGCTTTACATCTTCGAACCTGCGGACATCGAGATCATCGGTGCGCGGCGGGAGCGACGGAACCAGTTGGGCGTCGCGCTGCAACTCGCGCTCTTGCGCCACCCGGGCATCACACTTGCCCAGTTGTTACAGGACAGGAGAGCGATCCCCCATGATCTCGCCGCCTTCGTCGCGGAACAACTTGGCTTGCGCGTCACGGACCTGGCTGACTATGCGGCGCGGGACCAGACAATGACGGACCATGCCCGCGAGCTGGCGGCGCGTTTTGGTCTTCGGGGACCAACCCGCGCCGATATTCCCTTCATGATCGAAGCGGCCGCGAAAACGGCATGGGCGACCCACAAAGGGATGACGATCGCGAACGGCGTCGTCACCGCCCTTCGCGAAGCCAGGATTCTGCTGCCGTCGATCTCCACCATCGAGCGTGCCAGCAGCGCGGGGCGCGCGCGTGCCCGCAAACAAGCGGTCTACGCTCTGATCGCCGATCTCAGCGCCGAACAGGTCCATGCCCTCGACCAGCTCTTTGACGACGCCGGCGGCATAAGTCAGCTCGCCTCGCTCAAGACCATCCCCGTCGCGGTCAGCCCGATCACATCGGCCAGATTCTCGACCGCCTGCGGCAATTGCGGACGATCGGCATTTCTCCGAACGTGGCGGGCCGCATCCATGCGGACCGATTTCGGCAATATGTCAGGGAAGCCGTGCTTCGCCTGCCTACATGATCGAGCGATATATCCCCTCCCGCCGACGCGCCACGCTTGTCGCCTTCCTGCTCGATCTCGAGGAACGGCTGACCGACAGCGCTCTGGAGATGGCGGACAAGTTGATCGGCAGCATCTTCACCCGCGCGAAGAACGCCCAAGCGCGCAGCTATGCCACCACGTCGAAGAATGTGGCGCGGCTGATGCTGATCTTCGCAGGACGATCGACGCGCTCACCGATGCCGTCGATACCGGCGAAGATCCGATAGAGGCCCTGGACGCTTCGGTGGGTGGAACACGCTCCTGAAGGCCAGACCGGAAGTAGCGACGATCGCGGAAACCGCCAGCCTCGACCCGCTGACGGTCGCGGCCGACCGCTATGCGACGTTGCGCAAGTTCGCCCCCGACCTGCTTGAAGCGCTACAGTTCAAGGCCGGAAAAGGCAGCGCGAGAACGATCGCCGCCATCGAGATGCTGCGCGACCTCAACAGGTCGGGCAAACGTGATTTGCCTGCCGACGCTCCAATGCCCTTCCGCAAGGAATGGCGGAAAATCGTCGTGGGCGATGACGGCAAGATCAACCGGCGGCTCTGGGAAATCGCAACGATCGCGCATCTGCGCAACAAGCTGCGTTCCGGGATGTCTGGGTGGAGCGGTCGGCGGGATACCGCCGGTTCGACAGCTACCTGCTCAGCGAACCGAAGGCGAAGCCGATCGTGTCGGCTCTTGGCCTGCCACCCACAGCCGGCGACTGGCTCGAACAGCGGGGCCGCGAACTGGACTGGCGCTGAAGAAATTTGCCCAGCGTCTGAAGCGCGACGCTCTGGAAGGTGTGCGATACCGCGACGACCGCCTCCAGATATCCCCGGTTCGAATGATCGCGACGCCAGACGCCGAAGCGCTGGCCGACCGGCTCGATGCATGATGCCACGCATCCGCATCACCGAACTGCTGCATGAGGTAGCGCAGGAAACCGCTTTCTCGCAGCGTTCACCAACCTGCGCACCGGCGAGCCATGTCCCAATGAAAACGCGCTGCTCGCCACCATCCTCGCCGACGCCACCAATCTCGGCCTGTCGCGCATGGCGGCCGCGAGCCAGGGCGTCACGCGCGACCAACTCTGTGGACCCATGACGCCTATATCCGCGACGACAGCTACCGCGCGGCGCTGGCTGTTCTCATCAACGCGCACCACCGCTTGCCATTCTCGCGGGTATGGGGCGACGGCACCACGTCCAGCTCCGATGGCAGTTCTTCAGAGGCGCGAAGCGCGGCGCGTCGGGAGGCGACATCAACGCCCGCTATGGTGTCGATCATTGCTTCAGCTTCTACACCCATGTTTCCGATCAGCGCGCGCCCTACACCACATCAACGTGATCTCGGCCGCGACGCATGAGGCGCCCTATGTCCTCGACGGCCTCACCAGCCACGGCACCGATCTGAAAATCGCCGAGCATTACACCGACACCGGCGGGGCGACCGATCATGTCTTCGCGCTGTGCGCCATGCTGGGATTTCGCTTCTGCCCGCGCTTGCGCGACTTTCCCGACAGGCGGCTTGCGCCGATCGCGCCCGGTCACGGCCTATCCGTCCATCACCCCGCTGTTGGGCAAGCGTATCCGCACCGACATCATCGGCGAGCAATGGGATGACGTGCTGCGCCTCGTGGGGTCGATCAAGGCCGGCCACGTCGCGCCATCGGTCATGCTCCGGAAGCTCGCCGCCTATGAGCGGCAGAACCAGCTCGACGTCGCGCTACAGGAAATCGGCAAGATCGAGCGGACGCTGTTCATGCTCGACTGGCTGGAAAACCCCGATCTGCGCCGGCGATGCCATGCCGGTCTCAACAACAGCGAGCAACGCCATGCCCTGGCGCAGGCGATCTACACCTTCCGCCAGGGCCGTATCATCGACCGCAGCCATGAGGTGCAGCAATATCGGGCATCCGGCCTCAACCTGGTCATCGCCGCGATCGTCTATTGGAACACGATCTACATGGACGCCGCAGCCGAGCACCTCACAACATCCGGCGGCACGTTCGACGATGCCCTCTTTGCCCATCTCTCGCCGATGGGCTGGGCGCACATCAGCTTGACCGGCGACTATCTGTGACAAAGGGCAAACCGGCTCTCCCCTGGCGAGTTCCGCACCCTCAACGATCCCATGGCCCGCCTCAAACGCGTGGCATAGCCTTTGTTCTCATTATGTTCGCCAAATCGTTGTCTGGCGCACAAACCTTGAGATGAGGCCATGAACGAGCTGCTCGCCCTTCCCTTGTCCACCTTGGCGCGCGCCCAGCGCTGAAACGCGAACCCCGCCGGCATCGCTGCCAGCGGGGTTGAACGATCGGGCTATGCGGAATGGATACCGCGACCATAGCCCGTATAGGCTGACGTAGGATCAGGCTTCAACTGTCCCGGAGGTCTGTCATCAGCGCATCGACGCTGGCGAACTTTGCGCCATGCCCGGCCGACAGCTCGGCCATCGCCTCGCGGGTTGTGGCGTTAGGCACCCTCGACAGCTCCATTTCGTGCCGGAGCGTGTCGGCATCCAGCGCGGCCCCGGAGGGCCAAACGAGGCTGTGGCCCCACTCCCCTACCCCGACCCGAGCGAACTCCGCCGGATCGCGCAGCGCCGCGAAACGGCGATCTGCGAGCACGGCGGTCAGGCTCAACTCGCCCTCGATCCCGTCCGACCAGGCGAGATGGATGGACGCAGGCCCGGTCGCATGGACGGCAAGGATCGTCGGCAATTTCTCGGGCTTCACCACGCCTGATCTTTCAATCTGTATACAGGTATAGGACTATACTCCCGCCGGTGCGGCGGTTTCTCCCGGTTAATCCGACGATCTCAGGCGAGGATCTCAATGCCGTGTTTTGCGACAAGCGACAGGAGCTTGCGCGACGGTGCGCTTGGCTTCTTCGCCCCGGTTTCCCACTTCTGCACCGTGCTTTCGCTAGTGCTGAGGTAGCGGGCGAAAACTGGCTGACTGACTTTGTTGCGCTCGCGCAGCCGCTTGATTTCAGCCGGCGCGATCGGCGGCGGCGTGGTCAGGCAGCTTTCATCGAAATGGCGCATGGTGGCCTTGTCGATCGCGCCGACGCGATACATGCCAGCAGCGGCGCTATGAATCGCCTCGAAAGCATCGCTCTTGAACTTACCCTTGGCGGTCATATGCAAATCTCCAGTATCTCGCGCGCTTCCAGTTCCCGCTCAATCTGATCCTCCGTCTTTGGGCGTAGAGATCAGCGAGTTCGCGAAATGCCCGCAATTCGGCATCATCAATATTGGCGCGGTCCTTCTTGGCGAACAGATAGGCATAAACCCAGAAGCGCCGCCCTTTTGCGAGGATGATGCTGCGGTGCCTGTTCTTGTCGAGGCGCTTCTTGAACACGCCGCCGCCAAGATCATCGGCCTGACCCTTTCGGACCGCGCGAATAGCCTCGCACAGTTCGTCATCTGTGATCCCTGCCTTCCGCGCCGCCTTGGCGAACCAGGCGGTCTTGAAGGTCCGCGCGGCTTCCTCGGCGTCGATCATGGCGATTGTATAGCACTTAGTGCCAGAGAAAGCAATGTGGCACATGCGCCTGCCGCTGGCGCAGCACCGTGGCTCTAGTCGCTTCGCTCCCCGAGCCCGCACGCGGTCTCGGCCCAAGGTGACGATCCACATGGCGGGGCCGAGAACCGCTAGCGCGGATCTCGTCCTGGGTCTTGTCGGCGCAGACGCGCCGGGGCGGGTGAAGGGGACGCCGCCCCCCCTCCCCCTCAGCAACGACAATCAGCCGGCCGTGGCTCACTCGGCTGCGCCTCGCTGCGCCCGCACCACCCGGCAGATTCTCGCTGCCCCCTCTCCCCCGCTGCTCCGCGCGAACTCGGGAGCGATGGCGAGGCCATCGCCCGTGGGCGATTTGAAGGAGCAAATGCGATGACCGACGACAACGCGAAAGCTGGCTTAACCGGGTGGCGCTCGGCATGGCGCCCTTGTTCGACGCGCTTGGGGTCCGTCCCCGCAAAGGGGCGGAATGCGACATAGGAATTCTGGCAAGGTATTGAGTTGCTGATAAATTCCCTCATTTTCATTCCCCAATTTACGGCCTGGTTTCAGAGGCCCTGTTTCAGGGGGAGGATACCGAAGCTGTCTGCAAGCTTCTTGTCGGAGAAATCGTATTCGCCCAGCATGTTGATGTGCGCCCAGGATTGCGGCGAATGGGCCTTGATACTCTGCATCATTTCGGCGTGCGTTTCGGGATCGGCGGCGCGTAGCCTGGTTTCGAGATAGAGATAATTCCAGCAGATGATGGCGTTCTTGATCAGGCGGTTGCAGGCTTCGGCTACCTGCTGATCCTCCTGGACGGTAAAGATGAACTCACGCGGACTGCCGACGGCCACCGCTCGGGTAAACCGGTTGGCCAGTTCGACCTTGTTGAGCATGGCTTCGATATCCATTCGCAGTTCGACGCCATCGATGTAGCGCAGGATGAACAGGGTTTTGACGATGCGTCCGAAAGCTTTGAGGGCGGTGTAAAGACTGTTCTGCCTGGAATATGAATTGAGCCGCCGGAATATATCCGACGCCGTGGTTTCCTTGAGCCTGATGGTGACCATGAGCCGGAGAATTTCGTCCCAGTGGGTACGGATGATGTTTTCGTCAACATATTTGTCGGGTTGGACGGCCCAGTTCTTCCGATTTTCGTGCGTCATGGACCTGAAGCCATACAGGGTTTGATGCTTCAGGCCCTTGATCCTGGGGGCATAGGCAATGTCGATGAGATAGGTGGCGCCGAAGATCGCTTCGGAATAGCCATGGGTGTCCGTCGAATGGATCGTCGATTTCACCACGTCGTTGTGCATCAGACCGTCGATGACGTAGGCGCTGTCGCGTTCGGCGGCGCTGAAGACGGTGGAATACCAGAGCAAGATCTTGTCGCTGACATAGGTGTAGGCGCTGCTTCCCTGACCTTTCCCAAAATATTTGAAGGAATGGCTGGCATCGAGGCTATCGCCGGTTACCTCGAACTTCTGGCCGTCACTGGCCGTGTGGGTCTCACCGGCATGGCGCCGGTAGATTTCCGGGAGATCGAGGCTGTCCATGAGGGCGAGGATGCGATCGTTGGCAGCAACAAGATTTTCGCGGGAGAAGTGCCAGTTGACGGCGTGATCCAGAGCGTCCTCCTTGATCGCACCGGATATTCGGGCCATTTTCCGCAGGCCGATCCCGCATCCCAGGCCAATGACGCCGGCCAGGAGAACGGCGGTCGAAACCGGGCGGGCGTATTGCTGGCGCAGATGCGACAGGCTGTCGGCAAAACCGCTAGCGACGTTGACCGTGTTGAGGATCTCGGAGAGCGGCACATAGTGCCGTTGCGGAAAGAGCCTGGAAAGGGCAGTCGTCTCGATCTCCTCCTGCTTGGGCGTGTTGAGCTTGATGTGGCCGGCAGCCGCGACCGTCGCATGAAGGTTTCTGCCGTCTGCGATATTGCTGTTGGTGAGGAGAAACTGGTCGCTCAGGGCTTGCTTCAACGTCGCAAGCACGGCGTTCGGGTCCGAGAAACGCGCCATTCCGGCGCGTTCCAGTAATTGCTCACGATCGCGCTGCCAGCGCTCTGTCCCGATCAGATAGCTATCCAGGGGCTGATATCTGTGAGATTGGGGCAGGTTTACACCGCCGGCTTTGATCGCCCTGGCGACGTGCTGGAACAGCATGACCTTATAAAGCGACGGCCTGAATTCCGCGCCACTTCCCACGGCCTTGCGCTCGTCGGGATCGAGAAAGCCTGATGGCGCCGATCGCGTCACCTGGCCATCGGCCTTGCGGAAATGCACCAGCGCCGCCAGCAGCGGCTTGATATGTGTTTCCGTCTGGAAGGACAGAGACTTCATGACACCCGACACCTGGTTTTGCAGGCGTCGGGATCTGGCTTCAAGAATGTCGTAATAGCGGGCGTCCTCGTTCTGCGATACGCTCGCGTCATCCTTCATGTCTTTCAGAATGGCATCGGACAACACTGGCGCCGCATCGACCGGGAACAGCAAGAGATGCAGGCTCTGCAGCTTGTCAGCGTCTGTGAGGTCGGCTTCGAACACACCGCGCAGGGTGGCCATGGCCGATTGGAAATGATCTTCGAAAGCCTGTATCTGGGCCCGGAGCTTTGCGGCCTGAGACTTTCTCTCGACATAGCACCAGTCCTTGAACTCGCGGCTTGCCGCAGTCTCGGTAGCCTTAACGGAGCTGAGTAGCGTGGCCACCAGATTGTCCTGCAGCGAGAAGTATTGATGGACGACGAAGGCGATGAGGTGAAGATAGCGGTCTGCCGGCTTTCGACGCCGCAGATCGTGGGGATCCGATTTCATGACGGCAAGCGCGTAATTGCGGGCGCTGCTTCGATCCCAACCCAGGGCCGTAATGACCGGTTCGAGCTTGTGAAACAGGTCGGAGAGCTCCGTGTGATTGGCCAGCCTGTCCTTGACCGAACGGGGACGAACGGATTGTGAATTCTGCTTGAGGGCCGCCAGACGGCTCCGCGCGATCCCGTCTGTTTCCTCACCATCACCCAGAAGCAGGTCGAGTTCCCGGCCGAGTGCCGGTGGCAGGTGGGCATCGACCAGAGCCATCTCGCGCGTTCTGGACCGCCCGATCGCCAACAGGATCAAATCCTGCAGGCGCCGGTAGCCCGGCAAGGCAATCCGATTTGTCAGCAGATGGTCGACGGCAGCCTGGAAGATAACCTTCGGTTTCTCGTGAGCCCTGACCTTCTGGTCGATCATGAGAGACAGATGCGCTTCACCATCGCCACCGAGCGTCCGGAAACCGGCCAGGCGCTCTATTATCCGCTCGTGGCGTTGACGTGTCCGGTCGGGATAGGCGGCGGGTGCAAACATTCCCGCGTCATGCCCCAGCCGACTGGAGACATGTGCAATGTCGTTGTCGTGGAATGTTTCGGGGGCAAAGCAGCGCCGGCCATGACGGAAGTAGCCGGCATTTAAACAGAACCCGACCTGGTGGGCTGGATCCCGCAGTCGCTCGATCTCTTTTTGAAAGCCGAGTGGCAAATCGAAGGCAGCCTTGCGCTGGGCAGCGTTCATCCGGGGCGGTGTGTCGAAAGCGTTCTGTTCGCCGGGCGAGAGAATTTGCATGCGTGGCATAAGCTGCGTCTCTTTTCGTTTTGGATAGGGTTTGCTATCCTTTATCTGTGAGACGGGATATGATACAAAATCGATCATGCTGGCGGGCTGTTTCGCCAGCGTCACACAAACGACCGTCTGTGAAACACTCATGAAGCTCGGATATGCGCGGATTTCCAAAGCAGACGGCTCGCAGACCCTCGACCTTCAGATGGATGCGCTCACGGCGGCCGATGTCACTCCCGACCACGTCTACAAGGACGAAGCGTCTGGAAAGCGGGATGATCGTCCGGGGCTGGAAGCCTGCCTGAAAGCGCTACGGCCAGGCGACACACTTTATATATGGAAGCTTGACCGGCTGGGACGCGATCTCAAGCATTTGGTCACGACCGTACGCAGTCTGTCTGAACGAGGCGTCGGGCTTTGCGTCCTCACCGGCCAGGGCGCCGATATAGACACCAGCACATCAAGCGGCAAACTGATATTCGGGATATTCGCGGCACTGGCCGAGTTCGAGGGCGATCTCATTCGCGAACGCACAATGGCGGGTCTCGCCGCTGCCCGCGCACGCGGACGTAAAGGCGGCCGCCAATTCGAGCTGACCAAAAACCAGATCCGCCTGGCCCAGTCTGCGATGGCCAATCGCGACACGAATATCGCTGACCTATGCCGTGAACTCGGCATTAGCCGCGCGACGCTCTATCGCTACGTCGGACCGAACGGCCAGTTGCGCGATCATGCAAAGCGGGTCCTCAAAGTCGCGTCCGGCACTCCGAATGCCCTCAGTGCTTGACCGAAATTCCTATGTCGCGTTCGGTACTTTTGCGGGGATGGACCCCGCTTGAGGCCCCCCTGCCCGCGCGCGCGCGGGTCGCGATCGGCTTCACCAGTCGGGGCGCCAAAGGCAAGGCGATCGGCGAGTGCTGGGATAATCGGCTGAGCGGTGACGGCCATTTCGAGATTTTCATCCGGCCGGACCTCGCCTACGCGCCCGACGCCATGCCGGCGCAGATCGCGGCGATCCTCGCGCACGAGCTGGTCCACGCCGCTGTCGGCATCCCGGCCGGGCATGGGAAGACGTTTAAACGGGTCGTGTTGGGATTGGGGCTGGTCGGGCCGATGCGCGCCACCACACCGGGCGAAGCGTTCCTGGCGAGCGTGGCACCGATCCTCGATGCGGCAGGCCCCCTTCTCCATGCCCGGCTCGACACCGCCGGCGAAACGACCGCGCCCAAGAAGCAAACCACGCGGCTGCTCAAATGCGACTGCGCGACGTGCGGCTACACGGTGAGGACCGCGCGCAAATGGCTGGAACAGGCCGGCGCGCCGCTCTGCCCGATCGAGGGGCATGGGCCGATGCAGCACGATCCGCTCGACGAGGACGATCCCGAGCCGGAGGCGTGAGGCGCGATCGTCATTTCAGAATCAGCGCCGCCCTTATCGTCATTTCAGCGACGCGTGCCCACTTTCCTTCCGTAATGAACCTGTATACAGGTATAGGACTATACCCGTAGGAGTGTCGCATGAAGGTTCTCGCCATCCTTTCGCAGAAAGGCGGCGTCGGCAAAACGACGCTGGCGACCTGCCTTGCGGTCGCGGCCGAGCAAGCCGGCAAGGAGGTTGCGATCATCGACCTCGATCCGCAGGCGACGGCTTCGTTCTGGAAAGACGTTCGCCAGCTCGACACCCCGGCCGTGGCCTCGATCCAGCCCGTGCGCCTGCCGGCGATGCTCAAGGCGTGCGCCGACGCCGGCACCGATCTTGTCGTGATCGACGGTGCGGCCGTCGCGCGCGACGTTGCCTATGAAGCGGCCCGCCATGCCGATTTCATCCTGATCCCGACCAAGACGGCGGTATTCGACACCATGAGCATGACCCACACGCTCGACGTCGTGCGCCAGCTCGATCGCCCCTTCTCCGTCGTGCTGACCTTCGTGCCGCCCCAGGGCCAGGAAACCGGCGATGCGATCAAGGCCGTCGCCGAGCTGGGGGCGAGCGTCTGCCCGGTGACGATCGGCAGCCGCAAAGCCTTCTTCCGCGCCCAGGCTGCCGGCCAAGCCGTGCAGGAGTTCGAGCCACACGGTCCCGCCGCCGAGGAAATACGACGGCTATACGAGTATACAGATATACAGTTATTCCGGCAGGAGGCGGCGTGATGGCGAAGGGCGGCAATTCCCTGCAAGCGATGCTCGACCGCGCCAAGGCCGGCGGCGAGCCGGCCCCGGCACCGCTGGCTACGCCTTCTCCGGCGGATAGCAGCGAGAAGGCCGCGCCGAGCGGCCGACAGGGCACCAAGCTGATCGGCGGACATTTCCCGCCCGAGGTCAGCACCCAGCTCCGCATCCTCGCGGCCGAAGAGGGCACGACGGTTCAGAAGCTGCTCGGCGAAGCGCTGGACGACCTGTTCGTGAAGAAGGGGAGGGCCGCATCACCAGTTAGCGTCAGCGTATACCTGTATACGCCTATACTGGGATGGGGGCTGAATGGGTTAGCAGGCGGTCAGGACGGTTCATAGCGAGCCAGCGCCGGGCCGGATCACGGCCGCCCGCGCTTTTCGAACCAGCTCTGGCAGAACTTGATGAAATGCCGCTCCGGGTTCTTCGGGGCTATCTCGTTTTCGCCCAGCCATTCCCGCCATTCGCGTTCGAGATAATGAACGTCCCAGCCTGGCGCGACATTGCGCGCGTCACCAAAAATGTCGCCATCGAGCGGCCCGGTCCAAGGCTCCGCAGCAGGGGCCGTCAGCGCAGCCTTCATCGAGCCCCGATTGGTGAATGTCACCATGTCCGTCTCGGGGTCGAACTCCACCTGGTAGTCGGGCAAATGATCGCTTTCGGCCAGCTCCTTGATCGCAAAGCGGAAGCGCCTTTCGGTTCCTTGGGAGCCGGATTTCTTGAACAGGATTTCAACCGATGCCTTCCAGCTCGATTGCTGGCCGCAATGCTTGCGCGCCAGCTCGTATATCCGGCGTTCGATCGGCTTGCGCAGCCGGAAATAATCGCGGTGGAGCGTCAGCACTTCGTTATGCCGAATCGCGTTGAACACCCAATCCGACAGCTTGACCTCGCAATAGAGCAATCGCCCGTCCAGCCCGTGCTTGCGGCGGATCGCGGACGCGTCAATCAGGCCGAAGCCGTCCACCTGCTCTTCATCGCCGGTGACGATGTTGGTGCGGATGCGTGTCCCTTCCAGTCGATCGAGAGCTTCGATCAGCGCCTTGTAATCCTTGCCAGCAGTCCCGCGATTGGTGAACACAAGCAATTCGCGGCTGCTAATCCGCACGCGCTGTGAGACAGGTTCATTCAGTTTGAGCTTCGCCATTATCTGCGAAATGCAATAGATCAGAATATCCTTGTCGTAGATCGTCGCGAGGCCCTTCACGCTTGGCGTTACTTCAAGCCAGTTACCGTTATGCTCATAGCGGCGAACGGCCGTCTCAGGCTTCTTCGAGAGCGAATAGAACGGATGCTCCATTTGCGGCATCACGTCTTTCAGAACGGCGTCGCCCACATCGCAAATGAACAGATCATGTTGCGGGTGGCGCTCGGGGATGAGCGCGGTTGATCGCGAGTCGGCCCCGTGACCGCGAAGCTGTGCAAAATGGCCATTTGGCTTCGCGCGTCCGGTGATCCGGGTTAGCATGCCGCTGCGGCGTGGATCAGGGGGCGTGCATGAAGCGACTGTGGTCGGTGGACGAGTTGGGTGAACGCTGGACGCTGTCGCCCGACGATGTTGCGTTCATCGCTGGCAATGCTGATGCCGGTAAGCTGGGGCTCGCCTGTCAGCTGGCGTTCTGGCGGTCGCAGGGCCGTTTTCCAGATGAGGAAGCGGACCTCGCCCCGGCCGTGATCGCGCATCTCGCCGGCCAGATCGGCGTCGAGGCAGACGTCGAGAGCTACGCGTTCACCGGTCGCTCGGGACGCCGGCACCGCCAGCTTGTTCTCGATCATCTGGCGGTCGGCACCTTTGACCATGCGGCCGAGGCAGCGTTTCGGTCGTGGCTGCTGTCGGACATGCTCCCCCGCGAGCCGACACTGTCCGCGCTTGAGGACGAGATCACCGGATGGTTCGCCGCGCGGCGGGTTGTCAGGCCCGGATCGTACCGCCTCGACCGACTGGTCCGCTCGCTTCGCGCCGGCCACGATGATGCGATGCTCGCCGCCGTCGGTGATCGCCTTGACGATGGAGCCCGCTCGCGCCTGAACGCACTGCTCGCCGACGATGGTGAGGGCGCGGCCTATACGCGGCTGTCCGCTGATCCCGGAAAGCCCGGGCTCGACAGCCTGCTGGCCGAGATCGCCAAGCTCGAGTTGGTTCGTGGACTTGAACTATCGGCAGAGTTGCTCGGCGGCGTGCATCCCGACCTTGTGAAGCGATTCCGCAGGCGGGCCGCGGTCGAGAGCGCCTGGGAGCTTCGCCGCCACCCGGATCGTATCAGGCTGCCGCTGCTCGCCTTCTATTGCGTCCCGCGCGAGGCCGAGATCGTCGACGGGCTGGTCGACCTGCTCATCCAGATCACGCACCGCATCACGGTCAAGGCCGAGCGGCGCGTCGTGACCGAGCTCTTGGAGGAAGCAAGGGCGGTCAGGGGCAAGACCGGCATCTTGTTCAAGGTGGCTTCCGCCGTCACCGGCGCGCCCGACGGCTCCGTGCGCGAGGTGATCTTTCCCGTGGTCGACGAGCGCACTTTCCAGGCGTTGGTCAAGGAGGCGCTCGCCACCGGCTCGGCGCCGGCGCGCCGCGTCCACAAAGCGGTCCGCGCCTCCTACGGCGCCTATTACCGGCGCATGATGCCGAAGCTCCTCGCCGCGCTCGACTTCCGCTCGAACAACAGCGCACACAAGCCGCTCACCGACGCGCTGGCGAAGATCCGCGCGGCCGAGAATGACGGACGGCAGTATTTCAGCACGGCGGAGGTCGCGATCGAGGGCGTCGTGCGGCCCAAGTGGCGCGATATCGTGATCGAGGAAGCGCCGGACGGCTCGGAGCGGGTCAACAGGATCAACTACGAGATCTGCGTGCTCCAGACCCTGCGCGAGAAGCTTCGGTGCAAGGAGGTGTGGGTCACGGGCGCCGGCCGGTTCCGCAACCCCGACGACGATCTGCCTGCTGACTTCGCCGAATGTCATCGGTCATGCAATTCTCCGCAAAAGTGGGCTTTGAAAATTCCCTAGTTGGTGGCCCCTTCATCTCATTCTGCCGGGGCTAGCCCCGGCAGAATGAGATGAGCCGACATTGTCCTCATCTCCTTTGCAGACGCGGAGACGGGGCCGATGATCCGACTTGGAGAATTGATGATGATCCTCGAATTACATCGGCAGGGCGTATCGATATCCGCCATTGCCCGACGCACTGGTCGCGATCCCAAGACCATCCGAAAATATATCGAACGGGGTGTCGAGGCCCCGGTTTACGGCCCACGCATGCTGGGTCGACCGAACAAACTGGCACCCTATCTAGAATTTTTGCGTGAGCGAGTGGTGGCCTTTCCCGATCTGACGGCGGCGCGTCTGACGCGGGAAATCCGTGAGCTGGGGTATATGGGCGCCTATACTGCGGTAAAGCGGTTCCTGGCAGCGATTCGACCGGAAAACGGCCCCAAGCCCTTCGAGGTTCGGTTCGAGACGCCGCCTGGCGTGCAGGCACAGGTCGACTTTGCCCGGTTCGTCGTCGAATTTACCGATGAGCCCGGCGTCAGCCGGATCGTCTGGCTATTCAGCTTGGTGCTGGGACATTCGCGCTTCCTGTTTGCACGCTACGTCATGCACCAGGATCTCCAAACTCTGTTGCGCTGTCATATGCAGGCCTTTGAAGCGCTCGGTGGCGTCCCGATCGAAATCCTCTACGATCGCATGAAAACCGCCGTAACCGGCGAAGATGATCAGGGCCATATCATCTACAATCGATCATTGCTGGCCCTGGCGGGGCATTACCGCTTCGTGCCACGCGCCTGCCGTCCCTATCGGGCCAAGACCAAGGGAAAGGTCGAGCGGCCGTTCAGCTATATCCGCAAGGACTTCTTCCTGGGCCGCAGCTTCCGCAATCTGGACGATCTCAATGTCCAGCTAATCGACTGGCTCGATACCGTCGCCAATGTCCGTGTCCACGGGACGACGCAGCGGATTATTGTTGAAGCCTTCGCCGCCGAGCAGCCTGAGTTGCAGCTGCTCCCGGCGGGTCGCTTTGACGCCGTTCTGAAGCTGGAGCGCCGCGTCAGCCATGATGGGATGGTCTCTGTCGGCGGCAATTACTACAGCGTTCCCGATCGCACTCGGCGCGTCGTCGAAATCCAGCAGTTGCCTGACAAGATCAGGATCGTAGACCTGGGCCAGGTCATTGCCGAGCACCCGGTTCTTGAGGGGCGTCGGCAGTGTAGGATCGATCCTGCGCATCGGACAGGCGGCAGCGGCGCCAAGCGCCGTATCCATGGCAAAGAGGTAATCGCCATCGGTCGTATAGGCGAGCATGTCGCTGTGCGCTCCCTGGCCATCTATCAGGCGATCGGCAGCCAACTGGCGCGGGGAGAACGGCCATGAACCAAGGGGGTGCCGCATCCCGCGTCGATAATATCCGCCGCAGCCTGGTCCATCTCAAAATGCCACGCGCTCTGGAGATGCTCGACGCCACCCTGCGCGGCATAGAGCAGGGCAAAATCGATGGCATCGAGGCCATCGACATATTGCTGAACGAAGAACTATCGCTCCGGGAGAACCGCAGGATCAAGGCGGCCCTGCGCATGGCAAGGCTGCCGATCATCAAGACGCTGGACGGATATGACTTCTCCTTCCAGCCATCGCTCGACCGGAACCGCATCCTGGCGCTCGCTGGCCTGGACTTCATCAACCGGGCCGAGGTGGTGCATCTGTTGGGTCCGCCCGGTACCGGAAAAAGCCATATCGCCACTGCTCTTGCAGTCGAGGCCGTGAAGGCGGGCAAGAGCGTCTACTTCATCCCGCTCGCCGATCTGATCGCTTCACTGACCAAGGCGGAACGGGAGGGCACGCTGCGCGAAAGGATCCGCTTCCTATGCCGATCCGCGCTGCTCGTCGTAGACGAGATCGGGTATCTCCCTGTTACGCCGGGCGGTGGCAACCTGTTCTTCCAACTCGTCAATGCCCGATACGAAAAGGGCGCTATGATCCTGACATCCAACCGCGGCTTTGCCGAATGGGGTGATGTCTTTGGCGATCCGGTGGTGGCCACCGCGCTGCTCGACCGCCTCCTTCACCACGCGGTGGTCATCCAGATCGAGGGCTCCAGCTATCGCATGCGACAGCACGCTGACCTGCTGCCCGAGCATGCGCGCATGGCACCGTCCATCAACCCGCCGCCCTTGCCCAAACGGCGTGGCCGCCCGCCAGCAAAGGAAAATCCCGATCTCCATCACGGCTGATCACCGACACAACCGTCCCGCCAAACTAGGGAATTTTAGATGCCCACTTTTGCGGAATCTTCGGCGCCCGTTGACACCGAACGACGGGCGGAGTGCTATGAGCGGCTCGGCCTTACCACCGACGCGCGCGCCTTCACCTGTGCCGTAAAGGCGGAGATGGAGCAGGCATTGGCGGTGCTCGATCCCGGTATGCCGAGCAACACCAAGGTCAAACTCAATCCGCGCCGGCGTCACCCGATCGTCGTGACCCCGCTCGATCCCCTTCCGGCACCCCCCACCCTCGAGGCGCTCGGCGGCGAACTCGGCCGCCGCTGGCCGATGACGGGTTTGCTCGACATCCTGAAGGAGGCGGACCTCCGCATAGGCTTCACCCAGGCATTCTCGACGGCGGCATCGCGCGAGGCGACGGACCCCGACGAGGTCCGGCGGCGTCTGCTGCTCTGCCTGTACGGCCTTGGCACCAACGCCGGGCTGAAGCGCCTCGTCGTCGGCGACCACGGCTTCACCTATAAGGAGCTGCTCCACACCCGCCGCCGCTATATCGACGCCGAGTCCTTGCGGGATGCGACCAGGCGCGTGGTGAACGCGACGCTCGCCGCGCGCGATCCGGCGGTCTGGGGCGAGGGCACGACCGCGTGCGCATCGGACAGCAAGCACTTCGCCGCCTTCGACCAGAACCTGATGACCGAGTGGCACGTGCGCTACGGCGGGCGGGGCGTGATGATCTACTGGCACGTCGAGCGCCAGTCGGTGTGCATCCATTCGCGCCTGAAGCGCTGCTCGTCGTCCGAGGTCGCCTCGATGATCGAGGGCGTTCTCGCGCATGACACCGAGATGGAGGTCGATCGCCAGTACGTCGACAGCCACGGGCAGAGCGAGGTGGCGTTCGCGTTCTGCAAGCTGCTTGGGTTCCAGCTGCTACCGCGCCTCAAGGCGATCGCGGGCCAGAAGCTCTATCTGCCCGGGACCGGCACGGCGGACGATTACCCCAACCTCGGCTGCATCCTGACGCGCCCGATCGACTGGGCGCTGATCGAGCGGCAGTATGACGAGATGGTCCGCTACGCGACCGCGATGGCCGAGCGCACCGCCGATCCGGAGGCGATCCTCCGGCGGTTCACGAGGAACAACGTCCAGCACCCGACCTACAAGGCGCTTGCCGAGCTCGGCAAGGCGATGAAGACCGCGTTTCTCTGCCGCTACCTGCACGACGAGGCCCTGCGTCGCGAGATCAACGAAGGGCTGAACGTCGTCGAGACCTGGAACTCAGCCAACGGTTTCATCTTCTTTGGCCGAGGCGGCGAGGTCGCATCAAATCGGCTCGACGACCAGCAGGCGTCGGTCGCGGCGCTGCACCTCCTCCAGTCCTGCCTCGTGTACGTCAACACGCTGATGCTCCAGCGCGTACTCGCCGAGGAACGCTGGCGAGGGCGCATGACCGCGGCGGACGAGCGTGGGCTGACTCCCCTCATCTGGGCGCATGTCAGCCCGTATGGCGCGTTCGACCTGAACATGGAGCGCCGGCTCGACATTGAGGCAAGAATAGCCGCGTAAACCTCGACCGGCCTATTCACTCTTTACAAAAGGCGTATTTCGTCAAGAGTAGCTCCGACAGTAAGGCGATGCGCCAAGGAGAACGCAGCATGGCTGAGAAGGTGATCAGCCGGCGAAATGTAAAGAGTGGCGCCGATGCGGCCGCTGATGCTCACGAACGCCGCAAGGATTTCCTCACCGCAGCCGAAATCGACCGCCTGCTCGATGCCGCCAAGGCTGGCCGTCATGGACCGCGCGACCACCTGCTCCTGCTCATGATGTATCGTCATGGGCTCCGTGTAAGTGAGGCGACCGCGCTGCGGCGCGACGAGGTCGACGTTGCCGTATCGCGCCTGTGGGTGCGTCGCCTCAAAAACGGTTTGTCAGTCGAACAGCCGATCGCAGGCGACGAACTGCGCGCGATCAGGCGTTACCTCAGCGGGCGCGACGATCACCTGCCTTGGCTGTTCGTGTCTGAGCGCGGGGCTCAGCTGACCCGTCAGGCCGTAAATTACCTGCTGACCCAAGCCTCGGCGCGCGCCGGCCTGCCGCCGGTCAACCCGCACATGCTGCGCCACTCGTGCGGGTTCGCGCTCGCGAACCGCGCCTACGACCTCCGGCTGATCCAGGACTATCTCGGCCACCGTGACCCCAAACATACCGTCCGCTACACGCGTACGGCCGGACGCCGGTTCGAGGGACTCTGGCGCTGAAACCCCAAATGGCCAATTTGCACAGCTTCGCGGTCACGGGGCCAAATCGCTGAGGGCAGCCATGTCTGTGTCGATTCCACCGGGTGCAAAAGACCCAACACTCACTCCCGTCCCGGCAAGCTCCACGGAAAGCGCTCGCATGAGGGTGCTCACATAGGCTTTCGACGCGCCGTAGACCGCTTGGAAGGGCACGGATGTTTCGCCCGCCAGGCTCGACACGGCGATTACTGAGGATTCAAACGGCTGCTCCCTGAAAATCGCAATCAGGCGAGCCAGCAAATCCGTGAAACCGAGTATGTTTGTTTCAATTACCTCGGCATAAGTGTCGGCACGGCCTGCATCAAATGAACCAACGCTCGTCATTCCGGCAACCAACAAAGCGGCTGTTACTTGCAATTCTGCAACCTTAGCCGCGATTTTCTCCCTGCCCTCGATTTCACGTTGATCAGCCACTATAATCTCGCACGGCACATTGAACCGCTCGTCAATTTCGGTCTGTAGCTCCCGCAAGTTGTCGAGCCTTCGTCCAACAATCAGGGGCTTGGCCTGGTACGATGCCGCCAAGCGGAGGGCGGACGCTCTGCCCAAACCGGTCGAAGCCCCTGTGACCAGCACCCACGAGTTCTTGATCGCCAGCGGTTTCACGCGTTTTCCAGAGCCTTGTATAGGGCGGTTTTGCCGATCTTGAGCCGGGCCGCCGCCTCACGAACAGTGAGGCCCGCTGCGATATGCGCCCGCGCTTTACGTAGTTTGTCGGGGGTAACGACAGGCCGGCGACCACCCTTGTTGCCCCGCTCGCGTGCGGCCTTGAGGCCGGCATGAGTGCGTTCACGGATCAGGTCACGCTCGAATTGGGCCAGCGAGCCGAAGATGTTGAACACCAGCATGCCGCCCGAAGTGGTGGTGTCGATATTCTCGGTGAGTGAGCGGAACCCGATGCCGCGCGCCGCAAGCTCGCCGACCTTCTCGATCAGGTGGCTCATCGAGCGGCCGAGGCGGTCGAGTTTCCAGACCACCAGCGTGTCGCCGGGGCGCAAATAGGCGAGCGCTTCGGTTAGGCCAGGCCGATCGGCTTTTGCCCCGGATGCGTGATCGTCGAATATACGGTCGCACCCGGCAGTGTTCAGCGCGTCAAGCTGGAGCGACAGCTTCTGGTCTGCGGTCGAGACGCGCGCATAGCCGATCAGCGCCACATGATGCCCGATCCTGTCCGTTTTCCCGTCATTATGCGATCTTGTCCGAATCGCCGTTACAGGTCCAGAGTTAACGGACATATTCCTGTTGGCCGCCAGAGGACCGTCTGACGGACACGCAAAGCGAAGGAGATGATGCTTGGCGAGACGGCGACTGGTGAGCGCGGAAATCTGGGCAGGGCATTATGGCGCGCCGCTCGATGAGCGCGAGATTGCGCGGCACTATACGCTGACCGGTGACGACCTGGAAATTGTCGGCCGCCGTCGCGGCGATGCCACCCGGCTCGGCTACGCGATGCTCCTACTCTATATGAGATGGCCTGGCCGTGCGCTGGAAGCGGGTGAAGTCCCGCCCGCTCCTGTGCTCGCCTATGTGGCGCAGCAACTCGGCGTCGCGCCCGAAGCCTTCGCGGACTATGCCCATCGGGACCAGACCCGTCGCGAACATCTCGTTGAAATCCGACGATCGCACGGGTTCAGGATTTTCGACCGCAAGGCTTTCCACGAAGTTGTCGCATTCTCGATCCCGATCGCACAGACCATCGTCCACCCCGGCCAGATGGCGGGGGTCATCGTTGACGAACTTCGGCGCCGGCAGATCCTCCTGCCTTCTTCATCGGTTCTCGAAGCGGTACTCCGGCGTGCTCGCCAGCAGGCCGAACAGCTTACCTATGAAGTGCTCACGAACGGCCTGCGGCCCGATACGCTGCAGGGGCTGGACGATCTGCTGGCCCGACGAACAGGGCAAGCCGCGACATGGCTATCCTGGCTGCGCAATGCACCACAGTCGCCGGCAGCGCGCAACATCCTACGCCTGATCGAACGGCTCACTCATATCCGCGCGCTGGATCTCGATCGCGCCCGTGCCGACATGATCCCGGCTTTGACTTTTGACAGGCTGGCGGACGAAGGCAGCCGGATCACACCCCAGCACCTTGGCGAACTCAATGCCCTGCGCCGCCATGCGACGCTGGCGGCGCAGGGCATCCGTCTTGAGGAAAGCCTGACCGATGCCACCCTGACGATGTTCGACAAGCTGTTGGGCAGCATGTCGCGTCGCGCCGAGAACCGGACCCGTGACAAAGCCCTCAAGACGGTGCGCGAGTTGCAAGGCCATCTCCGGACGCTCACAGGGTCTTGCCGCATTCTCATCGAAGCGCGCACCAACGGTGTGGACTCTCTGGCGCAGATCGAGGCGCTGGATTGGCAGCGCTTCGCCGTGGCGGTCGCGCGGGCCGAAGTACTCGGGCGACCGGAAACCGTCGATCGCACCGCTGAATTGATCGAGCGGCATCGCACGGTGAAGCTCTTTGCCGGTGCCTTTCTCAACACCTTCGAATTTCGCGGCGCCGGTGCGGTGCAGGGACTCCTGTCGCTTTCAATTACCCACAAGTGTTGCGGCTGACGTTGGCACCGATTTTGATGTCCATCAGGCGAGACCATCCTCTCCAGATGACGATGTTGCCAGGCGGCGGGTCATGGGCTCGCGCAAGATAGCCTCCGAGCCGGGCGATTTGGGTTAGATAGTCGGAAAGGGTTCTGCCTGGCGGTTCATTCTTTCGGGAAGCTGCGAGGCGGTCGATCAGGGTAATTTCGACATCGGTCAGGACCAGCCGAGGCGAGGCGTCAGGAGCGGCGCGATTGATCATGGTCATCCAAAACAGGCGCCATGACAGAATGCAGAATATGGCGATCAGATTGGCGAGGCGTTCGGCGGTCCGCAGCCGTGCATCTTCGGCTCGGCAGCCAGATTTGAGTATCTTGTGGAAGAGTTCGATCTTCCAACGCTGGGCATACCAGTCAAGCTTTTCGATGGCTTCGTCAGGCGTTGTTACCGGCAGATCGGTGATGAGCCGCCAGTCGATTGGGGGGCGCCCTTCAGGCGTTCCACATTCACGGGCATGCAAGATGGTCAGGCTGAGGGAAGGATAGCGCTTTTGCTTTCCGATCGGCGGCAAAACTTGGATTCGCCTATAGCGTAGTTCGATGTCGGCATGATCGTCTTTGCCAATGGTGATCCGATGCATGCCTTGCACGGTGGTTTCGCTCATTTCGTCGGCGATCGTATGGCCACCGTCGCCAGCCAGACGATCGACACAGGTGCGGACCAGGAAATGCGTGCCGAGCGCCTGTGTTTCGCAGAAGAACTCGTAAATGTCGTTTTCCCGATCGCCAATGTGAACCAGTCGCTCCGGATCGCCCAGCAGGGTGGTCGATTGGCGCATATTCTCGAGCCAGCGGTAGCTCTCCTTCTCCTCGATCGGCACGCGCGTGGGATTGATCCGCCGCTTCAACGCGTTGGCGCCCTTGAACCTGGTACGGGTCCAGAATTTCGCCGCTGTCAGACCCAGTGGCAATCCCTCGGTTGTGATCGCAAGGCTGGAGTGCATGAGCAGGCCGCAGACCGTATGAAGCCGAAGCCGACCATTCTCATCACGCCGGCTCGGCGCAAGACCGATGGCGCCAATCGTTTCAGGATTGCGCCTTTGATAGGAGAATTCGGTGGTGTCCTGTAAAACCAGGATGAACCCCTCAAGCGCCGCCGCGCGTGCCCGTGTCGCCTGGAAATGCCCGGCAAGTATGTCTCCCTCGTTCACCGAGCCATTAGACAAAAAACGGTAGGCCGCCTTGGTATTGGCCCAGTCCTGGCACGCCATCGGTATCGGTGCGCCAATCGCTCCTGCCATCTGCTTAAGCATCGTTCGAAGCCGTTCGGCCAGTCGCTTATCACGAAAGGCGGCGGGATCGACTTCCCCGTCAGCCCATCCTGCCGCATCGAAAACGGACGTCTCCACGTTGCACCCCGCCAACCGCTTTAGGTGCCAGGGAATGAATCATGCCTGATTCCAGGCGAGCAATGCTCATGCGGCCAACGGAATCACGTTCGCGACCACTTGTGGGTAATTGAAAGGGTCTGACGGCCGCCTTGCGCGGCGCCCAATCGCCGGGATGATTGCCGCTCTTTGAGGGGAGTGGCGGGTGTCGGACGAGATCGAGGTTTCAGCTAGCGGTGCAGCGACTACTCATACGAGCGGTCGTATGAGTAGTCGGATAGAGATCGTTAGCCGGGTGTCGGGCCGGCGACGGTGGACGGTGGAGCAGAAGCTGGCCGTCCTGCGCGATGCATTCGGCCCGGAGGGCTCCGTGCGTGCGGCCTGTGAACGCCATGACGTCGGCAGCGGCTCGATCTACACCTGGCGGCGCCAGGCGATGTCCGGTGAGCTTGCCGGAGTTCGCAAGCTGGCGGAGCCGGCATTTGCAGAGGTGCAGATCAGCGAGCAGCCAGCCTTGCCCGCGCCGACGGTCGCGGCACGCAGCGACGGAGTGATCGGCATCGAGCTGCCGTCGGGCATCAGGGTGAACGTGGACGCCACGGTCGATGCCGATGCCCTGTCGCGGGTGATCGGTATCCTGACGCGATGATCCCGCTGCCGCCCTCAACGCGGATATTCCTCGCCTGCGGCGCGACAGACATGCGCAAGGGTTTTGACGGCCTTGCTGTGATGACGCAGCAGATTCTGGAGCAAAGCCCGCATTCCGGCGCGTTGTTCGCCTTTCGCGGCAAGCGCGGCGATCTGGTTAAGCTGCTTTGGTATGACGGCCAGGGCATGTGCCTGTTTTCCAAACGGATGGACCGGGGCCGGTTCGTGTGGCCATCGACCAAGACCGGGTCGGTGGTGATGACGGCGGCCCAGCTTTCCATGCTATTGGAAGGCATTGACTGGCGGCGGCCGGAACGCACTTTTACCCCGTCACTCGCGGGCTAGAACGCCCATTTTCCGGCACTTTTTCTGGCATCCCGGCGGCTGTTCCGCTATAGGATCGCGGTGTTGGACGCAGGCCTTTCCACCGCTGACAAAGACGCTCGGATCGCCGAGCTCGAAGCTGCTTTGGCGGCCGCCCACGCCGATATTTCTGCCCGCGACATCCTGATCGACACACTGCGCGTGCAGATCGCGCGCCTCAAGCGGATGCAGTTCGGCAAGTCGTCCGAGAAGCTCGATACCCAGATCGCACAGCTTGAACTGGCGCTCGAGGAACTGGAAGGCGAGGCCATTGTCGCCGCCGCGCGTCGAGGCGGTCCAGTAGCCATCGATCGGCCATCGCCTGTTCGGGCGCTGCCCGCCCATTTGCCACGCGAAGATCGGCGGATCGAACCTGAGAAGGGCAACTGCGCCTGTCCCGACTGCGGCGGCGCGTTGCGGCCTCTGGGGCAGGATAGCGACGAGATGCTTGATGCGGTGCCGGTACAGTGGCGCGTGGTTCGGACCATCCGGCCCAAGTATAGCTGCCGGTCCTGCGAGAAGATCGTGCAGGCGCCCGCGCCGGTAAAAGCCATTGCCCGGGGCAAGGCGACCTTCGGCACGCTGGCCCACGTCGTCGTCTCCAAGTTCGATCATCATCTGCCGCTTTACCGCCAGGCCGAGATCATGGCGGCGCAGGGCATCGAGATCGACCGCTCGACGCTGGCGGGCTGGGTTGGACAAGCATCCGTGCTGCTCGACCCGATCGTCAGTCGCATCCGCGAGGTCGGCCTGACCGCTTCGAAGATCCATACTGACGATACGCCGGTTCCCATGCTTGATCCGGGCCGCGGCAAGACGGCAACCGGCAGGCTCTGGACTTACGCCGTCGACGATCGCGGCTCCGGCGCCACCAACCCCTCGCTCGTCTGGTATGAGTTCACCACCGATCGCACCGGCGCGCATCCCCAGCGGCAGCTGGCCAACTTCACCGGCTATCTTCAGGCCGACGGCTATGCCGGTTATGACAAGCTCTACGACACGAACCGCGTCACCGAGGTTGCTTGCTGGGCGCATTTCCGGCGGAAGATATTCGACATCCACGCCACCAAGCCGACGTCGCTTACCGCTGATCTGCTGGAACGCATTGGCCAGCTCTATGAGATCGAGGCAGAGGTTCGAGGCCAGCAACCCGATATCCGACGACGAAGCCGGCAGGACCGCACCCGACCATTGATCGACGAGCTGCGGCAGGCACTCGACGATGCCCTGCGCCGTCTCTCGCCCAAGTCCGAGATGGCCAAGGCGATCGCCTATGGCCGCAAGCGCTGGGTCGCGCTGACGCGCTTCCTTGACGATGGCCGTCTGGAGATCGACAACAACATTGCGGAGCGCGCCATGCGCTGCGTGGCCCTGGGCCGTAAAAACTGGCTGTTCGCCGGATCAAAGGCGGGCGGCGACCGCGCGGCGGCCGTCTATTCCGTCATCGAGAGCGCCAAACTCAATGGCCTCGAACCGCAGGCCTATATCGCCGACGTCATCGCCAAGATCGCTGGCAATTGGCCTGCTGCCCGCTGGGATGAACTCATGCCGTGGAACTGGCGTCCAGATCAGCAACCGATCACCGAAGCCGCTTGAACCGCGGTCCTCAGGCCCTTTCAATTACCCACAAGTGGTCGCGAACGTGATTCCGTTGGCCGCATGAGCATTGCTCGCCTGGAATCAGGCATGATTCATTCCCTGGCACCTAAAGCGGTTGGCGGGGTGCAACGTGGAGACGTCCGTTTTCGATGCGGCAGGATGGGCTGACGGGGAAGTCGATCCCGCCGCCTTTCGTGATAAGCGACTGGCCGAACGGCTTCGAACGATGCTTAAGCAGATGGCAGGAGCGATTGGCGCACCGATACCGATGGCGTGCCAGGACTGGGCCAATACCAAGGCGGCCTACCGTTTTTTGTCTAATGGCTCGGTGAACGAGGGAGACATACTTGCCGGGCATTTCCAGGCGACACGGGCACGCGCGGCGGCGCTTGAGGGGTTCATCCTGGTTTTACAGGACACCACCGAATTCTCCTATCAAAGGCGCAATCCTGAAACGATTGGCGCCATCGGTCTTGCGCCGAGCCGGCGTGATGAGAATGGTCGGCTTCGGCTTCATACGGTCTGCGGCCTGCTCATGCACTCCAGCCTTGCGATCACAACCGAGGGATTGCCACTGGGTCTGACAGCGGCGAAATTCTGGACCCGTACCAGGTTCAAGGGCGCCAACGCGTTGAAGCGGCGGATCAATCCCACGCGCGTGCCGATCGAGGAGAAGGAGAGCTACCGCTGGCTCGAGAATATGCGCCAATCGACCACCCTGCTGGGCGATCCGGAGCGACTGGTTCACATTGGCGATCGGGAAAACGACATTTACGAGTTCTTCTGCGAAACACAGGCGCTCGGCACGCATTTCCTGGTCCGCACCTGTGTCGATCGTCTGGCTGGCGACGGTGGCCATACGATCGCCGACGAAATGAGCGAAACCACCGTGCAAGGCATGCATCGGATCACCATTGGCAAAGACGATCATGCCGACATCGAACTACGCTATAGGCGAATCCAAGTTTTGCCGCCGATCGGAAAGCAAAAGCGCTATCCTTCCCTCAGCCTGACCATCTTGCATGCCCGTGAATGTGGAACGCCTGAAGGGCGCCCCCCAATCGACTGGCGGCTCATCACCGATCTGCCGGTAACAACGCCTGACGAAGCCATCGAAAAGCTTGACTGGTATGCCCAGCGTTGGAAGATCGAACTCTTCCACAAGATACTCAAATCTGGCTGCCGAGCCGAAGATGCACGGCTGCGGACCGCCGAACGCCTCGCCAATCTGATCGCCATATTCTGCATTCTGTCATGGCGCCTGTTTTGGATGACCATGATCAATCGCGCCGCTCCTGACGCCTCGCCTCGGCTGGTCCTGACCGATGTCGAAATTACCCTGATCGACCGCCTCGCAGCTTCCCGAAAGAATGAACCGCCAGGCAGAACCCTTTCCGACTATCTAACCCAAATCGCCCGGCTCGGAGGCTATCTTGCGCGAGCCCATGACCCGCCGCCTGGCAACATCGTCATCTGGAGAGGATGGTCTCGCCTGATGGACATCAAAATCGGTGCCAACGTCAGCCGCAACACTTGTGGGTAATTGAAAGCTCCTGTCGGCGCTTACCATCATCGCGGAGCTATACCGGACCGGCAAACGGCGCTTGCCTGATCGCGTGCCGCTGCGCTTTGTGCCCTCCGCATGGCGGCCGTTCGTCCTGCGGGACGGCATCGTCGATCGCGCCGCCTATGAACTATGCGCCTTGTCCCAGCTACGGGAGCGGTTGCGAGCGGGAGACATATGGGTCTCGGGAAGCCGCCAGTTCCGCGATTTCGATAGCTACCTCATCCCGCCGGCCACCTTCGACGCGCTTCGCGAGAAGGGGCCGTTGCCGCTCGCCATCGAAACGGACTTCGATCGTCATATCGAGGAAAGGCGCGCCAGGCTCGACACGGCGATCGAACAGGTGACGGTCCTCGCCCGACAGGGCGAGCTGCCCCAGGTCAGGCTTGACGAAAGCGGCCTTATCATCTCGCCGCTGAAAGCGGCAACGCCACCCGCCACCGAGATTGCCCGTCGCGCTGCCTATGACCGACTGCCGCGCGTGAAGATCACCGATCTCCTGCTTGAGGTCGATGCCTGGACCGGGTTCAGCGAATGCTTCATCCATCGGCGTTCGGGCCGGGAGGCCGACGACCGCAATGCGCTGCTCACCGTCATCCTTGCCGATGGCATCAATCTCGGCCTCACACGCATGGCGGAAACCTGCCGAGGCGCAAGCCTGCGCCAGCTCGCCCATCTCCACGACTGGCACATCAGCGAGGCCGCCTATGGTGAAGCGCTGGGAAGGCTGATCGACGCCCATCGCGCCATGCCGCTCGCCGCGCTGTGGGGAGACGGCACCACCTCGTCGAGCGACGGACAGCAATTCCATGCCGGGGGCCGTGGCGCCGCAATCGGCGACATCAACGCGCGCAGCGGCAACGAACCGGGCGTTGCCTTCTACACCCATGTCTCGGATCGATATGACCCCTTCGCGACCCGGGTAATCGCGGCGACCGCCGGCGAAGCTCCCTATGTGCTGGATGGCTTGCTGTATCAGCAGACCGGCCTGACAATCGAGGAGCACTACACCGATACAGGCGGTGCATCGGACCATGTGTTCGGCCTTATGCCCTTCTTCGGCTACCGCTTCGCGCCGCGCCTGCGCGACATCAAGCAGCGTCGTTTGCACCTCCTTCCCGGCCAGGAAGCCGGCCCCTTGCTTGCCGGCATGACGGCCGAACCGATCGCATTGGGTCATGTCGCGGCGCATTGGGATGAACTGCTGCGGTTCGCCACATCGATACGCACCGGCACCGCCACCGCTTCGGCGATGCTTCGCCGCCTGTCCGCCTATCCGCGACAGAACGGACTGGCCCTCGCGATGCGCGAGCTGGGCCGCCTCGAACGCTCGATCTTCATGCTCGACTGGCTGCGCGACATTGATCTGCGCCGGCGTACCCAGGCGGGCCTCAACAAGGGCGAGGCCCGCAACGCGCTCGCACGCGCGCTCTTCTTCAACCAGCTCGGCGAATTGCGTGATCGGCGGTTCGAGAACCAGACCTATCGCGCCTCCGGCCTCAACCTGCTCGTCGCCGCCATCATCCTGTGGAACACCCGCTATCTCGAAGTGGCGCTGGCTGATATCGGCACGCCCGACGAAATCGCACGTCACGTCGCGCCATTGGGCTGGGAACATATCTCGCTCACCGGCGACTATAGCTGGAATGTTGAAGATCGGCCCGATCCGGATGTCCTGCGGCCACTGCGCGCCATCAGTTCGTTGCTCGCCGCGTAACGTTCACCATACGTTCGCGCTTAGCGTGCGGATGCGTCACTTTCGTGTAGTCACCCCCAAAAGGCAGCCTTGAATCAATGGCCCGGCGCAACGTCAACCAATTTGTCCACGCCGCCTAGTCATTTTAACCAGTTCTATCTAAATCGGCTATAACCTGTTAAAGGCCCTAGAATGGATCCTCGTCGCAACCCCTTTGCCCCCGGTGCGGGCAGCAGTCCGCCCGAACTTGCCGGTCGGGAAGATGTGCTGGAAAGCGTTGCTATCGCGCTGGACCGCATCCGCAATGGACGGCATGCGCAAAGCATGATCCTGCTGGGTCTGCGCGGCGTGGGCAAGACGGTCCTCCTTAACACCATGCGCCGGGCGGCCGAAGGGGAGGGCATATTGTGCGTGCCGATCGAGGCGCCGGAGGGGCAGTCGCTGCCCGCCATGCTGGTTCCGGCGTTGCGGACCGCCATGCTGAAACTCGACCGCGGACAGGCGGCGATGACCTTGGCCAAGCGCGGCCTGGGTGCGCTGGCCCGCTTCGTCAAGGCGTTCAAGCTCAGCTATGGCGAGCTCGAGGCATCGCTGGATCTCGGGGAAATCGGCATAGCCGATAACGGCGATCTCGACGCCGATCTCATCGATTTGATCGACCTGGCCGGTGCCGCAGCCGCTGAACGGCAGACAGCGCTCGTGCTGTTCATTGATGAATTGCAATATGTCCCCGAACGCGAATTGGCGGCGCTGATCGCCGCGTTGCATCGCGCGCGTCAGAATGACCGACCGATAACGCTGGTGGCCGCAGGCCTGCCGCAGCTGGCCGGACAAATGGGCAAAGCCAAATCCTATGCCGAACGGTTGTTCCTCTTCACCCGCATTGGTCCGCTGGGGATCGAGGCGGCCACCGCTGCCCTCGTCCATCCGATTGAGGCGGAGGAATGCACCATCGAGGCCGATGCGGTTGCGCAGATCATCGCCGTCACCCAAGGCTATCCCTATTTTCTGCAGGAATGGGGAAAGCAATGCTGGGATGCGGCCGCCGCTTGCCCGATTACCGCTGCCGACGTCGATCTCGCCCACCCCACCGCGCTAGCCGCGCTCGACGACAGTTTTTTTCGCGTTCGCTTCGACCGGCTCACCCCGTCGGAAAAACGCTATCTGCGCGCGATGGCGGATCTCGGGGAGGGGCCCTTCGTCTCGACCGCCATCGCCGATCATATGGGCCGCAAGCCTTCCAGCTTCGGCCCCGTCCGCGCATCGTTGATTACCAAGGGCATGATCTACACACCCGGCTATGGAGAGACGGCCTTTACCGTGCCGATGTTTGGCGCGTTCATGCGCAGAGCGATGCCGGTCAACGATGTCCGAGCCGGGCAGGGGGGATGAAGCGGCCTATCGCGAAATCAGAGAGAATGCTGAGCGGTGAGGCGACGGCTGGCAGTATCGCCGGTCAAAACTGGGTCAATCTCCTGGGAATCCCCGCGGAGCGTCGCGCGCTTGCCACGCTTCGAGGCGAACCATGATCGCGCCAAACAGCACCGATTGAAGATGATCGCGGAGCCATGCCTGCAGTCCGGGAAGCGGCTGCATGTCGAACCAGGCGCGATCGGTTTCGGCGAATTGCCGCACGAAAGGGAAAATCGCAATGTCGGTGATGCCCCGCCGGTCTCCACACAGACTCCCCCGCGCAACGAGGCGCGCTTCGAGTAGCTGGAGCATCGCCAGTCCCGCCGCGCGATGCTCGGCCGGGTCTGAGGCATGGCGTTCGGGATATTTGTAGCGATCGAGGTGGTGCTTGAACGACCCATCATTGGCTTCGATCAGCGTGCGGTCTTCGCGCTCCAGCCATCCTTCGGGATCGTTCCGCGCCAGCGCCCAGCGCATGATCGCCAGACTTTCCTCTATAACCCGGCCATCAGTCTGCACGATCACCGGGACCGTCGCCTTGGGAGACGCGGCGATCAGTTCCGCGGGCTTGCGCGAGCCCTCGCGAATGTGGCAGGCTGTGCCGCTGACCAGCAGCGCCATGCGGGCGCGCATGGCATAGGGGCAGCGCCGGAAGCTGTAGAGGATCGGCCTATCTCTCACGCCGCTCGGCCGCGCTGGCGCCGATATGTGCGACGCCCCGCGTCTTGGCGAGGTGCTCCTGCCGGTCGCGTTCGGCATAACCCGCGCGCTGGGCATCGGTGCGCGTCGCATGGCAGGCTGGACAGCTTACCCCAGACACGTAGAGCGGCGAGGCCTGATCTCCACGGCTGACTGGCCGGCGGCAACCATGGCAAAGCACATGGGTGCCGGCTTTGAGTCCATGGCCTACTGCGACGCGTTGGTCGAAGACGAAACATTCTCCTTCCCACAGGCTCTGCTCAGCAGGGACGGTCTCCAGATATCTCAGGATTCCGCCCTGGAGGTGATAGACATCCTCGATGCCTTCGGCCTTCAGGAAGGCGGTCGATTTCTCACAGCGAATGCCACCGGTGCAGAACATCGCGATCTTCGGCCGATCGATCGTGCCGAGCAACCGCTCGCGCTCGGCGCGGAACCAGGCAGGAAAATCCCGGAAGCTCGCGGTCTTTGGATCGATCGCGCCGGCAAAGCTGCCGACCGCCACCTCATAGTCGTTGCGCGTGTCGATCACGATCGTGCCCGGTTCGCTGATCAGGGCGTTCCAGTCTTGCGGCGACACATAATGCCCGACCCCGGTGAGCGGATCGATCCCGGGCTGACCCATTGTCACGATCTCGCGCTTAACCCGCACCTTCATGCGGTGGAAGGGCATCGTCTCGGACGCTGCATATTTCACCTCCGGATCGCAGAAGCCCGGCAAGCGGCGGATGAATGCGACGACCCTTTCGATCGCATGGTCCGATCCGGCGATTGTGCCGTTGATCCCTTCGCTGGCGAGCAGCAGCGTTCCTTTCAATCCCTCGCTGCAGCACAACCGCGCCAGTTCGCGACGAACCGCTTCGCAGTCGTCCAGCCGGGCAAACTTGTAGAGAGCGGCCACGCAAATGGAGGAGGGGGAACTGGTCAGGGGAGCAGGTCCTTCAGCGCTGCTTTTTGGCGATGGTCGCCGTGAAGTCCGGATCCTTGTTCGCCACCCAGTCCACGAATTTGCGCACGTTGGGATTATCCAGCAGGCCCGCGACCTCCATCCCGTGGCGCTGGAGTTCGGAATTGGTGAAATTGGCGATCAGCGTCTGCTGGCAGATCGAGTGCATCGGCACGACATCGCGGCCCCCGCGGCTCTTGGGCACGGGATGATGCCAGACGATGGTCTTGCCGGTCGGCCGACCGCACAGCCAGCAGAGCGCCGGCGCTGCCGGCGCCTCGTCTTCTTGCGGGAGATGGTCATAGGGATCGTGTTTCGAACGTTTGCGGGCCATATGTCGATCTAGCTTCCTTGATTTCGTTCAGCCTATAGCGACACGAGCAGCCGCATCACATGAGCAAATTCATAGCACTGGTTCTTGGCGCTAACTGACTGGAAAAGAACGATGACGAATACGTCGAAACCGTGGGATGGAGAACTGGTCCGCAAATGGCTTGCGCGTCGTTTCGAGGTGTCGCGGTTGGATCAGGCTGCGGCGGACAGGCGCGGCTATGAGGCGCGGGACGACTATGACAAGGCCGTTGCCGAGGAATGGGCTTGCCGCGCGCTAAAGGACGCCGCTTGCACAAACGACCAGGCCGCGTTCGCGACGCGGCTCAAGGAACTCATCAGCCAAGACGACTATCAGGCGGCAAGCACCTATGACGACACGCGGTTCGAACGGCATGTCCGCACGTACCTCAGGAAACTGGCCAAGATGACCAAGGCGAATGAAGGGTTCGAGAAAACCTTGCACCACCAGTGATGGGTGGAGTGCCGCTGCTGGCATGCTAAGGGCATAACATGCTTCATACGCACGGCCGCGGCGGCACTGTCGAAATCGACGGTTTCAAATATGACTGGGAACTCCTGAGCGAGCCCCAACTTACGCCGTAGGCACTCCGGGCCGTTCTGATACGCCGTCGCACTCTTTGCTGACAGCCCGACTTTGAGGGAAATGGGACCGAATTGCCGGTCTGCTGCAGGAACCCGATCCAGCCTGCATCTGTTTACCTCCCGTAATGTTTTAGGAGTCGTGTCATGTTGTGGACAGTCCTGCTCATTCTGCTCGTTCTTTGGGTGCTCGGCGCTTTCGTGGTTCCCGTGGGTGGTGCCCTCATTCATTTGCTGCTTGTTCTGGCGGTGATTGTCGTCATTTATCAGCTGGTCACGGGGCGCCGGGTTTAGCGAAGAGGTTCCGGCCACATTCTCGAGCACAGGCCATCGCTGACGGGCTTTGGGACCGCAATGCCGGTCCGCTTTCCGGCAAAGGCTGGGACGTAGCCGACTGTCAGCTTTGGAGAAGGCCCTCGGCTATAGCTGTCGTTAGCTACCAGCGATCTCCGTTCGCATAAGCCGAAGATATCAACCTGCACAATACTCAGAAACTCGTTCAGGATTATAAATTCGCCAATAGTGTTCAACAATTTCTTTTGGTTAAAGCAGTCCCGGTATTGCCGCATGTTCACCAGACCTCAATCCGATCGAGGTGGCTTTCGCCAAACTCAGGGTTCATCTGCGATGCATCGGTGCGCGAACCATTAACCAACTCTGGCGTGCCCTCAGTCATATCTGAAACCTTACTCGCCAGGCGAATGCTGGAACTTCATATAATACCGCAGGATATGCGTCATATGAAGGGCTCCACGGTCTAGTGATGCGATCACGAATGTGATGGGTCGTCTTGGCGCCGAGGCGGCTCTGGTATAGGAATTACACTCCGTGTAGAGAGTGCGGCATGGTGTATCCGTGAGAAAGTTTTATGGAGAGAATGGCGGGTCTGGAACGACGCATGGCCCAAACCATGCAACAGATTATCATTGCCGCCGCCACCTTATTCGTGAAGGATGGCTATGACGCGACGTCGATGGATGCGATCGCGCTCGCGGCAGGCATTTCCAGGAAAACGCTTTTCAACTATGTTGATTCCAAGCCTGCGCTGATCACGATGGTGATACGGCATCATTTGAGTGAGCCTGTCACAACGCCCCTAAAGGAAAATGCGGAACTCAGCACGGGTGAAATCGAGGATTTTTTCCCGCGGTTTGACCGGACGCTTAAGGCCATGGCCGAGTGTCGTGTGTTAATGCGCTTGGGGGTCGAGTACGCGAACCTGTTCTCCTCTGATGACAATGATCCGGTGATCGATCTCGAACCAAATCGGACGGCCCGGATAGCCCGCACGAAGTTGTTGCAGAGCATCGGAAAGATTCGAGCGGATATACCAGCCGAAGACATAGTGCGACATTTCGAAATATTACGCAATGCAGTCTTCAGGCGCTGGTTGAAATCCAACAATTCCAGCATTGAATGGCTTGAGCGAGAAATCGATCAGATCAAAGCCATCATTACTAATGGTATAAAGGTGATCTAACCGGCCGCCAAGTCTTCAATATAACAGAGGGAAGGAGAAAGGCCGTGAAGCGCCTTGTGTCGTCTGCAGTCTTTTTAATGTGTACATCCGCAATTTCGGCGTCAGCCTGGGCGCAGGCTGCGCCTCAATCTGGTGTGGCTGCGTCAGACAATTCGGACATTGTCGTGACAGCGCGTCGGCGCGAGGAGGCATTGCAGGATGTGCCCCTTTCGGTGTCGGCCCTTTCCGGCGCGCAACTCGAGAGATCGGGAGTAACGGATGCGCAAAGCCTGCAATATCGTACGCCATCTCTGACGATCACCAGCTCGCAGAGCCAACGTAATACCGTCGCCTTTTCGCTGCGCGGCCAGCGAACCCAGGAAACGCAACTGTTCACCGATCCGCCGGTCGGGACCTACTTCGCTGAAGTCGTTCAGCCACGCCCCTACGGGTTTGGCAAATCCTTCTACGATCTTCAATCCGTCCAAGTGCTGAAGGGGGTCCAGGGCACGCTATTCGGTCGCAACATGACCGGCGGCGCAGTGTTGGTCGAGCCCCAGCATCCCAAGTTGGGTGAATTTACCGGCGAGGTCCGGGGCCAATATGGCAACTACGACATGCACGATATCTACGGGGTGTTTAACATTCCGCTGGGTGAAAGCGTCGCTCTGCGTTTTGCCGGCAAGACACATGAGCGGGACGGCTGGGCGCATGAAGTTACAACAGGTCGCCGGTACGATAACCAGAATTTCGACAGTTTTCGTATCTCGGCCCTGGTCGAACCGTTCGCTGGGTTCGAATCCCTTACAATTTTCGATTGGTACAAGTCGCAGGAGGCTGGCACTGCCGCCTTCCTGACCGCAATTTCCCAGCCATCAGCGATCACCAACTACGAGAATTTGCGCAGGGCCGGCAGGATCGACTCCAACATCCCAGCGCAGTTCGCCGAGGCGCAGCGGCTGTTCCGTACGCGCCGATTTTCGCTCGACATCGGCGCGGGTGACGGCGGCAATCTGGATGCATTCGGCGCGCCTTATGAAAGGATGAAAAACTGGGGCGTCACGAACAAGACGACCTGGAATTTAAGCGACGACATCACGCTGAAGAATATCTTCGGATATAGGAAGCAACGTCGTGACATGGTGCAGGATTATGATGGCATTCCTGCGTTCATGATAACGCCATATCAATTTGCGCGGTCGCGGAACATCAGCGAAGAGTTCCAGGTCCAGGGCACGGCATTCGATAACAAATTGGAATATATTGTCGGCGCCTATTATTTCGAGGAGAAGGGCACTGATGGTTCCATCGGCGTCACCCTCCCAGAACTTGGCATTGCCGGAGCCGGACTCAATCCGCGGACGGCGCCGGCCATTCTGTTCGGGAACTATACACCGGGCACCGGCTATTCGCGCACTGCAGCCGGCTTTGTGGCGGGAACGTTCCACATGACCGACCAACTCTCCCTGTCGGGAGGGTTGCGCTACAACTACGATAAACGCAAAATCACGGTTTCACCCGCGCAGCGAAACTTCCCCAATGCCGACGGCACTACCGGGCGCTGCTCATTCGACATTGATGCCGCGACCGCCGGCGTGCAGACAGTTCCGCTGTCCGACTGCTCCTTCACCAACAGCAAGAGCTTCAAGGAATGGACCTATGACGCAACGGTTCAATATGAACCCAGCGCCAGGGTGACCGCTTATGCATCCTACCGCCACGGTTTCCGCGCGGGCGGCTTTTCGACCCGCGCTACCAGCTTTGTCGCTCTACAGCCCTTCGCGCCGGAATTCGTCGACGAATATGAAATCGGGCTGAAGACTAACACACCGTTGGGCGCCGGCCGCCTGACCACCAGCACGGCGCTGTTTCGGCAGGACGCATCCGACGTTCAGAAGCAGCGGGCGACCTTCGTGAATGACAACGTCTTCACCATTGTCGACAATACTGCAAAGCAGCGCAATAGCGGTGGCGAGTTTGAGGCGACGTTGAGCACCGACGGTTTCTCGCTGACGGGCTTCTACTCCTATACCAAGGTCAAGATATTGGAGGGCCGCGCCACATCCGCCAGCGGACCCGAATTCGACCAGCGCGGCGTGCCCAAACATCAGGCGGGGGCGACAGCGACCATTTCGCCCCCGATCAATCCGGAAACGGGCAAATTGAACCTGATCTTGAACTATACCTGGCGGAGCCGTGTGTATCTCGACGACTTTGAGATACAGGGTCTGGAGCCAGCCTATTCCCTCGTGAATCTGCGGGCCGAATTGAACGATGTCGGCGGTTCAAGTGCGTCGGTGGCTGCCTTCGTCAACAATGCGACCAATGAGACCTACCGGATCGGCGTTCTCGGCCTGCTCGCCGAAGGCGTCGGCATCCAGAGCAGCGTCTATGGCGAGCCGCGGACCTACGGTGTGGAAATCGGCTACCGCTTCTAGGACGTAAGCGCCGGGCAGTCTGCGCCGGCCTCATGAAAATGTGGCATGCCGGTCCGGTGGGGTCCTCCCCATCGGCCGGTTGCGGAAGAGGACCCATATGATCAAGTATAGTTTGTTGCTCACAGCTGCCGGCGGATGGGCCTTGATGACGGCCGCCGTTTCCCAAGCGCAGACCGCTTCGCCGCCGGCGGCAGGCGCATGGCCTGCCTTGGTGAAGCCGGCGCCTGATGCGCCCAGCATCCTGCTCATCATGACGGACGATGTCGGCTTTGGCGCATCCAGCACCTTTGGTGGGCCAGTTTCCACGCCGACCTTTGATGCGTTGGCGACGGAGGGGCTGCGCTATACGCAGATGACGACCACCGGCATCTGCTCACCAAGCCGCGCCGCGCTTTTGACCGGCCGCAATCATAATTCCGTCAATGTTGGCAATGTCACCGACGCGGCATCTGGTTTCGACGGCTTTACGAGCGACATACCCAAGTCCGCGGCGACGGGCGCGCGGTTGTTGCGGGACGCTGGGTATGCGACGGCCATGTTCGGCAAGGGGCATATCACGCCAAGCTGGGAAACCGGCCCGACCGGCCCGTTCGACCGCTGGCCCACAGGTCTCGGATTTGGGCATTTCTACGGATTTCTGGGCGGCGATACCAACCAATGGGCGCCTGCTCTCTACAGCGACAACAGTCCTGTGGAAGCACCGACGGACCAGCCAGGCTATATTCTGGACCGCGACCTTGCCGATAAGGCGATCGCCTGGATCAATCGGGCTGACGGCGCCAACAACGGCAAGCCGCAGTTCATCTATTATGCGCCCGGCACCGCCCATGCCCCGCACCATGCCCCTCCTGAATGGATCGCCAAGTTCCGCGGACGGTTCGACCGAGGATGGGATGCGATCCGGAAAGAGACGCTGGCAAAGCAGAAAGCGCTGGGTATCGTCCCTTCCTCAACCAAGCTTGCCGCCAGACCGGATGCGATACCGGCTTGGTCGAGCCTGACCGATCAGCAGAAGCGCGTCTATGCGCACGAGATGGAGGTTTATGCTGCGGCGCTCGCCTATGCTGACGATCAGATCGGCCGCGTCATCGAGGCGATGCGCAGGCAGGCCAACGGCAATCTGATCGTCGTCTATGTGCAGGGCGACAATGGCGGAAGCGCGGAGGCCGGGATCGACGGCACAGCCAATGAACATGCGCTGTTCCACGGACTGAACGACAGTCTGGGCCAGATCGACGCGCGCCGGTCGGAACTTGGCGGTCCGACGACGATGAATCATTATTCCTCAGGCTGGGCGTTCGCAATGAGCACGCCCTTTCCCTGGTTCAAGCAACTGTCGTCGCATTTCGGCGCGACCCGCAACGGGGTGGTGATCAGCTGGCCGGATCACATCCGCGACCGGGGTGGCGTGCGTCCGCAATTCCATCACATCATTGACATCATGCCGACCTTGTTGGACGTCGCACATGTCAGCCTGCCTGCGCAGGTGGACGGCGTTCCCCAGCAGCCGCTGGACGGGGTCAGCATGCGCTACAGCTTTGATAACAAGTCCGCGCCGTCCCGGCGAAATACGCAATATTACAGCATCTGGGACAATATGGGTATCTATCATGACGGCTGGTTTGCCGCTTCGATGCCGGAGATCATGCCCTGGACCTTCGGCAGGGACGCTGCAAAGCCCGCCCATATCGATGGGCGTCAATGGCAGCTCTACAACCTTGGTAAGGATTTCAGCGAGTCGACCGACGTCGCCGCGCGCTATCCACAAAAGCTGGCAGAGATGAAGGCGCTGTTCGAAGCGGAAGCCGGCCGTTACAAGGCACTGCCGGTGCATCGCTACGAGGGAATGGCGGGGCGGCCGAACTATATTGCCGGACAGACCCATTTCCTCTTCAACGGCCCAGCCGACCGCATCCCCGAGGATGTCGCACCGCCGCTCGCCACGCGCAGCTTCGCCCTGTCGGCCGACGTGCGTCTGGCGCAGGGACAAGGCAATGGAACGCTGCTTGCTCTGGGCGGGCGGTTCGGCGGTCTGAGCTGGTACCTCAAGCAGGGGCGGCCGACCTTTCGCTACAATATGATGGGCGGCGCGCAGACCACGGTTTCGACGGACACGGCTCTGCCACCCGGCGACCATCGGCTCGGGGTCGAACTGACGCGGCGCCCAGGGGCCGAGCAGGGAGGCGCGACCCTCACTCTGCTGGTGGATGGCAAGCCTGCAGCGCACGGGGAGATCCCGGCCACCGTCAACCTGCGCTTCACGCTGGACGAAAGCTTCGACGTCGGCAGCGACCGGGGCACGCCCGTCGCGCCGGACGATTATGCCGCACCCAATCTGTTCGACGGTGAACTGCGGAAGCTCAGCATCGACGTGAAATGATCAAGCCGACAGCGGGTTGATCGCTGAGTTGATCCCCTTCGCGCCAAATGGATTTTCCGCCGAGCAGATTTTCAGATTGAATAAGGAGAGGCGTATGACGATGGCAGGCAAAAACAGAGCAACTCGTCAACTTGTACGGTTGCTCGCCAGTGGCTCGCCTCTCCTTCTGATCTTGAAGGCTTCCTGTCTGACAGCCCAACCCGTCGCGCCGCCTGCTCCTATTCAGCCGGCGCATGCACCGGATTTCAAGGGCAGGATTTCGACCTATGCCAAGGACAGCATGGCCGATTGGCCGGTGCCGACCAAGGCGCCGGCAAACGCCCCTAATGTCGTCATTTGGGTGCTGGACGATGTCGGCTTTGGTCAGATCGGTGCATTGGGCGGACTGGCGAATACGCCGAATATTGACAGGGTGGCTGGGCGCGGCCTCATCTACAACAATTTTCACGCGACTTCGCTCTGTTCGCCGTCACGCGCCGCCCTGCTGACAAGACGCAACCATCATGCCGTCCATATAGGATCGCATGCGGCTGCACCTTCCGGGTTTCCCGGTTATGACGACATCATTCCCAAGAGCGCCGCCACCACCGCGAAGGTTCTGAGCGGCCAAGGCTATAGCACCATGGCGATAGGCAAATGGGATCACACACCGGGTCAGTTCACCAGTCCTGCAGGGCCTTTCGACCTCTGGCCGCTGGGACAGGGCTTTGACCATTTTTATGGTTTCATGGGTGCCGACAGCGACCATTTCGAGCCTAATCTCTGGCAGGATAACAGCCTCATCCCGACGCGGCCTCACGCCAAGGACTATTATCTGACTACCGATCTGGCGGACCAGGCGATCAACTTCATCACCGGTACCAAGTCCTCTGCGCCCGACAAGCCTTTCTATCTCTACTGGGCGACGGGAGCGGTGCACGGACCGCACCAATCGACCACCCCGTGGCGGGAGCTGTACAAAGGCAAGTTTGATGTGGGCTGGGATGTCGCCCGAGAACAGATATTCGCGCGGCAGAAACGGCTTGGGGTCGTCCCGCGCGACGCCAAGCTGTCCCCGCGTAGCGACAAAATCCCCGCTTGGTCCAGCCTGAGCGCGGATCAGAAGAAGATGTACGCCCGCCAGATGGAGGCGTTCGCCGCGCAATTGTCGCAGGCGGATCATGAATTCGGCCGTATGCTCGATGCGCTCGAACGCACCGGACAGCTCGACAATACGCTGATCTTCATCGTCTCCGACAATGGCGCCAGCGCAGAGGGTGGGTTGGAAGGCCTTTATCGGGAGATGCGCTTCGCCAACGGACAGCCCACGACTCTGGTGGACAATCTCGAATATTATGACCGATGGGGTGGCCCCGCCACGACGCCGCATTATCACGCCGGCTGGGCCATGGCGGGCAATACGCCGTTCCGCTATTTCAAGCAGTCCTCTCATGAAGGCGGCGCCCGCGTGCCCATGATCCTGTCCTGGCCCAAAGCCATCAAGGGGCATGGGGTCCGATCCCAATATGGCCATGTCGTCGATATCTCGCCGACCATTTTTGAGGCGGCAGGGATCACACCGCCGGCGCAGGTCGATGGCGTTAGCCAGCAGAAAATCGACGGCGTGGCGTTGAATTACAGCTTCGTCGATCCAAAGGCGCCGGAGCGACACAAAATCCAATATTATGAGTTGTGGGGCAATCGCGGCATCTATGCCAATGGCTGGAAGGCCGTGGTCGAACATCGTGCCACGCCTTGGGATTTCCAGCATAACACGCCTTTCAGGGATGACGTCTGGCATCTGTATGGCCCCAACGACTTCACGGAGGTCAAGGATGTTGCGGCGACAAACCCGACCAAGCTGGAGGAACTAAAGGCGCTCTGGCACCACGAGGCGCTGGCCAACAACGTCTATCCTCTGGATGATAACCCGAGTCGGGGCCGGCTCAACAACGAGCGCCTGTGGAAAGGGACCACTAACTTTACTTATTATGGGCCCGGCGCGCATGGCATGTCCGACCAAGCCTTCGCGCCGTTGAAGGGCAATAGTCATAGGATCGACGCCGTAGTTGACATGAAGCAAGGAGGCCAGGGTGTGATAATGGCAGTCGGCGGATCCGAAGCGGGCTTTAGTCTGTATCTGAAGAATGGAAAGCTGAACTACGATGTGAACGGTCTGTCGGCGGACATTTATCACATTGAATCGCCGCAGGTGGTTTCGCCCGGCAAATCCACGCTGTCCGTCGAGTTTCGCAGCACTGACCGCGGCTCCGGTACCGCGCATCTCTATATTAATAACCACGAAGTCGCATCAGGAAACATTCCCGTAACGGCGATTTCCGCCTATTCCGCGGGCGCCGAGACGGCAGATGTGGGGCGCGACAACGGGAGTCCAGTGAGTAATCGCTATGCCGCCCCCTATGAGTTAAACAATGCTACAATTGAACGCGTTGACATTCGATTGATAGACAACTGACAAGGCGGAAAAACGGTGGGCACTTAATTTCTGGCTCGTCTTATAATATTGCTCTGAGGCGCGAGAGAAAATTGGTGTAACCCTTCACAAGGCTGAGCTGGGTCGCACCACGCAGCGAAAGCCAACATGGCAGGTCGACGTGTCGATCGGCTGCGCATAACGGGCCGCCGGGCGATAGCGCTGGCAGTAATTTTCCGCACACAGATGCGATCCACCTTTCAGCACCTTGCGGCCGATCGCGATATCTGGTGTGCACGGGTCGTAGCTCTCCTGCTCTTTCCCGCCGCGCGGGTTGCGGGGGATGCAGCAGTCACTAGCGCTCGCCCCCTTTTTCGCTGCATCCGCATACCAATCCTGCGTCCATTCCCACACATTGCCGATCATGTCGGACAGGCCATAGCCATTGACCGGATAGGCGCCGACCGGCGAAGTGCGCTCCCACCCATCGGCCAGCGTGTTTTCGACCGGGAAGGCACCCTGCCAGTAATTGGCGAGCATCGCGCCGCCGGGTGCCAGTTCGCTACCCCAGGCATAGGCCGCCCCGTCGACGCCGCCCCGCGCGGCATATTCCCATTCCGCTTCGGTCGGCAGCGCCTTGCCCAACCAGTCAGCATAGGCGAGGGCATCGGCATAGGCAATGTGGACGACTGGATGATCCTCCAGCCCGTCAAGGCTGCTGCCCGGGCCCAGCGGGTGACGCCAGTCCGCACCAAAACAGAAGGACCACCAATAGCGGTAATCGCGCATGTCCGGCACATGACTGGGTCGACTGAACAGAAGTGATCCCGCCTTCGCCATCTCCGGGGGCATGCCGGGATAGTCGTTCGGGTCAGGCGCGATCTCCGCCAGCGTGCGATGGCCGGTGGCCGCCACAAAGGCTGCGAACTGCCTGTTGGTGACGGGAGTGGCGTCGATCAGGAAATCGTCGACTTGCACCTGTCGCACCGGGGCTTCCTCAGGGTAGAAGCCCTCCTCCCCCATTGAGAAGCGACCGCCGGGAATGGCGATCATGCCTGCCGGTTGCATGTCTCCATCAATCAGGAGATATGAATCGCCCAAAGCCTGTACCTTCATTCATTTCATTAATCTGATGTGCTTCCCAAACTCCCTTCACTCGCAAGTGGAGTCTGGGATATTAATGGTGCCCATCTTCGCGATGTTGGTCAAGCCGCCTTGTCGTATCGCCGTGCCTTAGGCGGCAATCATTTCCGTGACGCGATCCGTGTGAAAGGCGGCATTTCCCGGATCGTTGCCACCGGCATGTGGGGCCGCGACGAACAGGAATCCTGCGCAAGCTCCATGAATGGAGCGGTGTGTTTGGGGTGGCCGTGATCCAGGAAGCGTGGATAGGCGGCGTCAGCACGCGCCGCGTCGACGAACTGGCCCAGGTCATGGGCATGACCGGCATGTCCAAGTCGCCGGTTTCCAAGCTGCGCAAGACATCGACGAGCGCGTGAACGCCGGCCTGAAGGGGCCGAGCGTCGTGCTTGGAAGCGGCCATTCACATATGGCCACGGAGCTGACCGGGAGGGCCGGGCCGTCCGCTTTAGGTTGGGCAAATCGCGGTCGCGGTCAGCTGCGCAAGAACGGCACGCTTGGAATGCCAGCCGTAAGGTTGGCGCGAAACGTGCGTTTAAGCCTCGACAGGTTTGCGCAGTTCGCTTCTATCTCGATCGGACCAGACGCATACGCGATCGAGCGTAGTTCGATCTTGCAATCGACAGCACGCTGCGGGCTGTTATCTGGTCTGCAACCGAGCCATTCGCACCCCTGCGATGGTCGTGCAGCAGAAGATCGGCCGACCCGTCCAATTCAAGTTGATGGATGACGCCCACGCTAGGCGGCGTGGACAAATTTGAGCCAGTATTTTGCTGACGCGATATGGACCATGGACAGGAAGCTGTCTGCGAGTTGGTCATAGCGGGTGGCAATGGCGCGATTGATTTTGAGGCGTCCGAAGAAGCGCTCGATCTGGTTGCGCTGCCTGTAGAGTTCGCGGTCGTGGTGGATCTTCACGCGGCGGTTGGATCGTCCCGGGATGACGGCCTGTATGTCGCGTTTTGCAAGGTCGACGCGGATAGCATCTGCATCATAGCCCTTATCGGCCAGAAGCGCCTTGGGTGCCTGTTCCGGCAAGGCGATCAGGGTGTCATAAGCCTTGCAGTCAGCAGCTTCGCCGACAGTCAGGTGGAACGCGAGCGGTCGTCCTCGTCCATCAGCCAGACAGTGAAGTTTACTGGTGAACCCGCCCCGCGAGCGGCCAAGAGCTCGTCGACAAGCCCCCCTTTTCCGCCCGCTGCCGAGACATGGGCGCGAACCGTTGTGCTATCGATGCTGTAGTGGCCGCTGTCGGCCATGATCTCGGCCAGCGTCACTGAGACGGCCTCCCAGACCCCGGCCTCACTCCAGCGCCGGAACCGCCGGTAGATCGTGTTCCAGTTGCCGTATTTGGGCGGAACATCACGCCACGGAGTTCCGCAGCGAAGCCGCCAGAGTATGCCGTTGATGATCGCGCGGCTCTCTTCAGGACGGCGTCCGCGCCCTCGGTTCGCTGGCTCAATAGGCAGCAAACCCTTCAAAACACGCCATTCCGCTTCAGTCAGATCGCCCCGGCTCAAGCCTGCCTCCAAAAGGCAGCCTTGAATCAATGGCCCGGCGCAACGTCAACCAATTTGTCCACGCCGCCTAGCCTGTTAGCATGGCTGGAGCGACGAGGAGGTGCAATCGAAGACTATGTTTTCCCAAGCCGGGGGCGTCACATAAAACGGGCACAGATATACGCTAAGCCTTTTGGGGCACGGTAGCGCCGATCTTTTGGCGCAGCGGCCGTAGCGTGCCGGTCGTTAAGTCATGATCCGTCCAAAGGTAATCGCCGGTCAGATTGATGTGTTGCCAGCCCAGCGGTGACAGATGTTGGAGAAATTCGGCCGGGATCTCCTTTCCTTGCTGCTCCATATGGCGAAGCACCGCCTCGAGGTAGGTCGTGTTCCAGAGGACAATGGCTCCAGCCACCAGATTGAGCGCGGACGCTCGGTGTCCTTGAGCCTGTAGCCCATGGTCGCGTATCCGGCCGGTGCGGTGAAAGAAGATCGCGCGCTTGAGGGCGTTCTGCGCCTCGCCCTTGTTCAGTTCGCGCGTAGCACGGCGCCGTTCTTCCGGCTTTTCGATCCAGTCTAGGGTGAAAAGCGTCCGTTCAACCCGGCCTATCTCGCGTAGCGCCAGCGCCAGGCCGTTGGCGCGCGGATATGAACCAAGGCGCTCGAGCATGGTGGAGACACTCGTGACTCCGGTCCGGATAGATGTTGCGAGGCGGACGATGTCTTCCCAGTGGCTAGCGATTGTCCGCCGTCAGCGCCAATGGCACAGATTGAGGTTGTGATTTAAGGAGGATTTGGGCTTCGTCGTAGTGACGAAGGAACGAAGATGAAGCCCAAATCCTCCTTGAAAAAATCGGCGCCGAAGGCCCCAGCTGAGCGGGTGGTGAAGGACATACGGCGTGCGACGCGCCGGCACTTCTCTGCAGAGGACAAAATCAGGATCGTGCTGGAGGGGCTGCGCGGCGAAGACAGTATCGCCGAGCTGTGCCGCAAGGAAGGCATCGCCCAGAGCCTGTATTACACCTGGTCGAAGGAGTTCATGGAAGCGGGCAAGCGTCGTCTGGCCGGCGATACCGCCCGAGCTGCGACCACCGGCGAGGTGCACGACCTGCGCCGCGAAACCCGTGCCCTGAAGGAATGCGTGGCCGACCTGACGCTGGAAAACCGTCTGCTCAAAAAAAGCATGATCGCGGATGGGGGCGACGAAGAATGAGGTATCCCGCATCTGAGAAGCTCGAGATCATCAGGATCGTCGAGCAGTCGCATCTGCCCGCCAAGCGGACGCTGGACCAGCTCGGCATCCCCCGCCGGACCTTCTATCGATGGTATGACCGCTACCTCGAAGGCGGGCCGGAGGCGCTGGAGGATCGGCCATCGGCGCCGAGCCGGGTGTGGAATCGCATCGGCAACGATATCCAGCAGCAGATCGTCGAGATGGCGCTGGACCAGTCCGAGCTATCGCCCCGCGAGTTGGCTGTGCGCTTTACCGACGAGAAGCGCTACTTCGTGTCGGAATCGACGGTTTACCGGCTTCTGAAAGCCCATGACCTGATCACCAGCCCGGCCTTCATCGTGATCAAGGCGGCCGATGCGTTCCACACCAAGACGACGCGGCCGAACGAGATGTGGCAGACCGACTTCACCTACTTCAAAATCATCGGTTGGGGCTGGGTGTATCTGTCGACCGTGCTCGACGACTTCTCCCGCTATGTCATCGCCTGGAAGCTTTGCACCACCATGCGCGCCGGGGACGTCACCGACACGCTGGAACTGGCGCTTGAAGCCTCGGGCTGTTCGTCAGCCAGGGTCGTGCAAAAGCCCAGGCTGCTCAGCGATAATGGTCCGAGCTACATCGCCGAGGAGCTGGCCCAATGGATCGGTGCCAACGGTATGAGCCATGTCCGCGGCGCCCCGATGCATCCCCAGACCCAAGGCAAGATCGAGCGCTGGCACCAGACCCTCAAGAACCGGATCCTGCTGGAAAATTACTTCCTGCCCGGCGATCTGGAGACCCGGATCGAGGCCTTCATCGACCACTATAATCACCGCCGATATCACGAAAGCCTCGGCAATGTGACGCCCGCCGACACCTACTTCGGCAGGGCTGACGCCATCATCCAACAGCGCGAAAGGATCAAACGGAAGACCATCGAACACCGACGCTTGCAGCACCGCAAGCTCGCCGCTTAATATCAACCCCAGGACGAGGCCCGCGCTCCGCTAATCTACGCCGCGATCTGCGCCAAATGTTCTGACGACAGACACTCCCGATGACTGGCACAGTATTACTCAGAAAGAATGCCGCATGCAAAAGGCGACGCTTCGTCCGCGCAGAGGTGACTGGTCCTTCACGAAGGACGTGTGCGCAAAGGCCAGTTCATTGAGCAGATTGGTGCCGCGAACATAGAATTCAACGGACTTGTAATCCGCAGTGTACGAAAAACAGGTGTTTTCCGACGCCCTCAGGCCTTAGCGTATATCTGTGCCCGTTTTATGTGACGCCCCCTATAAGGTGGGTATGTGCATCCCGGCGGAGGGCAGGGCATTTGGACACTGAAAAGACGATATTCTGGTCATGGCAGAGCGATTTTGATGGGCGCGTGACGCGTGAGGCTATCTATGGGGTCGAACCGCACAGCTTCGACCAGATTGTCGCGCTGTCCAGATGAGCCTCCCAGCGCCCATCAGCAGCCGGCGAGGCCGACAGGCCGTCGACCTCGCCTGGGAGGTGACCAAGCTGAACTGCCGATCGCCAATCACGATCAACGCCGAGCTGATCGCCGCCTATCAGGCGGCATCCTCGCCGCATTCCCTGCGCGCGCTTGCCAGCGACATCGAGGCGTTCGACCATTGGTGCCGCCGAAACGGGCGCGTGACCTTGCCGGCGACTCCCGAGACGGTCGCCGACTATCTCGATGCCCGGGCAGGGCAGGGGGCGAAACCCGCCTCGCTCGGTCGCTACAAGGCGTCGATCGCCAAGATCCACCAGCTGCTCGACATCAAGGATCCCACCCAGGCCGAGCTGGTCAAGCTGCGGCTCCGCGCGATCCGCCGGGAGAAGGGCAGCACGCAAGCCCAGGCGCGGCCGCTGCGGTTCAAGGGGCCGGTGCGCAATGTCGAGCGGGATGCACCCCGGGGGCTTAATGTGCGGGGGCTGCTTGAGGCCTGCGCGGATGATTTGCCGGGGCTCAGGGATCGGGCTTTGCTGTCGGTCGCCTACGACACGGGCTTGCGCGCCTCCGAGCTGGTCGCGGTCGAGGTCGAGCACATTGTGGACGCCATCGATCCCGAGGCGCGGCTGCTGACGATTTCGCGCAGCAAGGGCGATCAGGAGGGAAAGGGCGCGACCGCGTTCCTCAGCCCGCGCTCGGTGCGGGCGATCGCCGCCTGGACTGCGGCTGCCGACATCGAGGAGGGACCGCTGTTTCGCCGGGTGCAGGTGCGCCGCTACAAGGCGCGGGCCGCGGTCAAGGGGCGGCGGATCGAGACGATTTCTGGCCGCGAAAGCTGGGATCTGCGCAAGACGTTGCCGAAGTCGGCGGTGCCGGCGCGCACCGAATATGATGTGGGAGAGGGGGCGTTGCACCCGGGTTCGATCGGGCCGATCTGGCGGGCAATGATCCGGCGCGCCTTCGACAAGGGCGCGCTGAGCGACCTCACCGCCGATGATCTGGCGCAGTTGCTCAAGGGCGTGAGCGCGCATTCGACGCGGGTGGGCTTGAACCAGGATCTGTTTGCGAGCGGCGAGGATCTGGCGGGGATCATGGATGCGCTACGCTGGAAGAGTCCCCGGATGCCGCTCGCCTATAATCGCAATCTGGCGGCAGAGCAGGGTGCCGCCGGCCGCTTGATCGCGAAAATCGGGTGATTAGATCTTGATCTGCGCACAATTAGGTATTTGTGACGGTGTTTGAAAATTCCGAGTGCGCCAGATCACGCGGATTAGCGTTCCAGCGAATGTCCGACGGAATCGAAAAAGAAAACCCGCCCGTCTTTTGACGGGCGGGCAAGGAAAGGTGTCTACGTCTTACCGAGACTCCTTCGGGTCGCTGGCTGATGCTATGCCTTCGTGTTTCGGATTCAAGGCTAAACTAGCGGGGCTGAGCAGTTTCTCAGGCTGTGTACATCGCCGCGACCGACGACCTGGAAATATGCGCTAGCCTTGCGTTTATGCGCAATCATGATAGATGTATTATATATACATGATTGGAGCGCGAGTCGTGGACGGTGTCTCGAAAATCAGAGAAGAAGAGCTGACTCCTTTGGTGGAGGAATTTTACGCGCGGGTCCGCGCCGACCCCGCGCTTGGGCCGATTTTCAACGATGCGATCGATGACTGGCCGGAGCATCTTGGGAAGCTGACTGCGTTCTGGTCCTCCGTCATGCTCACCAGTGGCCGATACAAGGGGCAACCGATGCCGGCCCATTTGAAGCATAAGGCCAGGATAACGCCCGCGCTGTTCGAGCGGTGGCTCGCACTCTGGGTTCAAACGACCAATGACAGGATGACGCCCGAAGCGGCAGCGGCGCTACAAGCGAAGGCGCGGCGCATCGCCGAGAGCCTGCAACTGGCGATGTTCTTCCAACTGGAGGAACGGAGTGCTGCATCGGTCGCCAACGCGGAACGTAAGGATGCCATCGAGCGACCAGGGCAAACCCATGGCTGAAATCTTGCCTTACCGTTCCACGCCGGTGTTCAACCAGGACACTCTGCCGGCTGCCTTGCGCGCGCGACATGACACGAAGGCTGGTGTTTGGGGCGTGATCCGGGTTTTCGAGGGCGAACTCCGGCTAACCTACCTCGAGCCACCTTCGGAGATCGTCCTGACGCCTGACCAGCCTGGCTTGATTCTCCCTCAGCAACCGCATTTCGTAACGCCGACAGGGCCGATGAAGATGCAGGTGGATTTTTACGATCACATTCCCAAGCTCTGACATTCCGGGATTTTCAACGCATTCAAAAAGGAGAAGTTGATGACGCAGCCCCTCAGCGATCAGACCATTGCGCTCGTCAAGGCGACCGTCCCCGCGCTCGAAGCGCATGGCCTCGACATCGTGAACGAGATGTATTCCCGGATGTTCCAGAACCCGAACATTCGCGACCTTTTCAACCAATCGCACCATGGTGATGCCGGTTCGCAGCCGCGGGCACTGACCGGCGCCATTCTCGCCTATGCGAGCAACATCGAAAATCTCGGTGCGCTTGCCCCGGCGGTCGAGCGGATCGCGCAGAAGCATGTTGGCCTGCAAATTCTGCCCGAACATTATCCGCACGTTGCCGAGGCGCTCCTGGGGGCGATCAAGGCGGGGCTGGGGGATGCGGCCACCGATGAAATTCTCGCTGCCTGGGGCGAAGCCTACTGGTTCCTGGCCAACATCCTGATCGCCCGCGAGCAGCGAGTCTATTCAGAACAGAAGGATGCGACCGGCGGATGGAATGGCTGGCGCGATTTTCGCGTCGAGGACGTCGTGCGTGAGAGTAGCGTCATCAATTCCTTCGTTCTGCGCCCCGTTGATGGCGGGGCCGTCATGCGGCACAAGCCCGGGCAATATCTGACCTTCTGGCTTGAAATTCCGGGACATCCGCCAGTCAAGCGCAACTATTCGATTTCAGCAGCCCCCAACGGCGAAACCTATCGCATTTCGGTCAAGCGTGAGCCGCTTGGTCTTGCGTCAGGCTGGCTTCATGATGAAGCCAAGCCGGGCACGGTGCTCAAAGTTGCCGCGCCTGCAGGCGAATTCTTCCTGGCAGCGCATGTCGAACGCCCGGTGATCCTCCTGTCGGGCGGCGTGGGGCTGACCCCGATGGTGGCCATGCTCGAAACGCTTGCTGAGGGCGAGGCGGGAGTCCCCGTGCACTATGTCCACGGAACTCATGACCGCGATACCCACGCAATGCGTGATCATGTTCGCGCTGTCGCTGGGCGGGGCAAGTCAATCACCGTCACCGATTTTCATCAGACCCCGCTCGAAGATGAAGTCGCAGGACGGGATTATGACGTCGCCGGCATCATTACCGATGAATGGCTGGTCGCCAACACGCCTGTAGGTGAGGCCGATTACTATATCTGCGGACCACGCCCGTTTCTGCGGCACGCCGTCTCGACCTTGTCGCTGGCTGGCGTCCCATCCGACCGCATTCATTACGAATTCTTCGGTCCGGCGGACGAATTGCTCGCCGCCTGACTGAGCGCGGAGAAGGGCGACATCGCCCTTCTCCGCGTCTACTCAAACCGCCATGTCGGCGTGATCTCGGACTTCTGGACGCACTTGGGCGTCAGCGACAGGTTCCTCGACGAGAATCGCGAACTTGGCACCCTGGTAATAGATGCTGGGCCGATGCCAGGCCCGCGTCACGACGACGACCGTTCCGTCGATCTCGATCTCTTCGCCTGCCTGGGGTGACCGCGCGAAGTGAAAACTGCCCCGGGCTGCTGGGGAACTGCTATCGCCAGCCAAAACGTCAACGAGCATTTACTTCTCCTCCTTATTCAACGGGCGGTCTGTGATGGTGGATAGCGCCACGGCTTGCCCTGGCCGATCGCTGCGTCAAACTGCGTTTCGGCGAAGCTCCAATTTGCGAGCCTGTTCCACCAGGACGTGATCCAGCCCGCGCGATCCTGGCGGTAATCGATGTAGTAGGCATGCTCCCACACATCGCAAGCAAGCAGCGGCGTCACCCCTTCCTCAAGGATTGGGCTACCCGCGTCGTGGGTAGAGATCACCTCGAGCTTGTCGCGCTTCGCGATGAGCCAGACCCAACCCGATCCGAAATGGCCCGTTCCTTCAGCGGAAAAACGCTGTCTGAGCGTTTCGAGACTCCCGAATTCGGACGAAATGGCGCTGGCGAGCAGCCCGGCAGGTTTAACCGTTTTCGGCGCCATGCTCTCCCAAAAGAAGCTATGGTTCCATGCCTGGGCTGCATTGTTGAAGACGCCCTTCGCGCCGCTGCCGTGCGCGATACGGATGATTTCCTCGAGCGTGTGGGCCGAGAAATTCTGCTCGGCCAGCAGCCGATTGAGCGTTTCCACGTAGCGTGCGTGATGTTTGCCGTGGTGGATCTCCAGTGTTTCCGCCGAGAGGACAGGCTCGAGATCCTTGGTCCCATAGGGCAGGGGAGGCAATTCGAAGACGAGCCTCTCAAGGTCGGATTGAGCTATTACAGCATTGCGGCTTTGATCAGCCATCGCTTGTCTCCTTGAGCAGAAATAGCGCCGGAAATCGTTTCGGCCGAGGCGTGATGATGCGGCACCATCCGGCGCAGATAAGTCGGTAGGAAGGCCCTGATGATGAGCGCTGCGGGACCATTGCTGATGCAGCCGCACAGGGCGCTGCAATGGTCTTTGGTGAGAACGGTCAATGTGCATAGGACAGCTCCGCCCTTCGCGCATCGAGCGCGGCCATGCACAGGGCGATTGCCTCAACCGGGTGATGGGCTGTCCATTGGCCAAGCTCGCCCACCACGGTGGTTCCCTGGGGGCCGGCTTCGATCCAATAGCCGGATGGCACCAACATAGCGGCAGCGCGGCAAGTCGCCGTGTAGAGCAGTGCCCGAACGTGGTTGCCGTCGTCCTGCAGCCAGACTCCCGGAGCAATAACGGTCAAGCTGCGCAGTGCCGGAAATACGGCCAGCGCAATCCGTGCATCAATGTCGCGATCGGGTTCACTCGCGCCCTTGCAGGCGGAGATGGCGTCGACGAGGCTGTCGTCATGGCCAATCGCCCTCACGCGGCACAGGGCGCGCACGGCGATCATGACGCGCCTGCAATCCGGAGTTTGGGAACTGCCTCATCGGGGTGGCGACTGACGGGTGAGCAGACCGGTTGGAGAAGGCCGTCTCCAATGGCGTAGACCCAACCGTGAAGCGTTAGCGCAGCGTGCCGCGCCCAGGCCCGAAGAACCAATGGGTTGGCTGCGAGTGCTTTCACCTGGGCGCGGATATTATGTTCGCACAAACGGTCTGCATTGGTATCCGGGGTGCAGCAGACTGTTTGATAGAGCTCACGCACCGGTGCGAGCCAAAGCCCGATCGCGTCGTCCCTGTCCGGTGCCATTGCCGCTTGAATCCCGCCGCACCCGTAATGGCCCACGACGATGATGTGCTCGACCTTCAAAACATCGACCGCGAACTCCAAGGCGGCGGCGAAGTTAGGATCGCTCGGCGTGGCGAGATTGGCGACGTTGCGATGAACAAACATCTCGCCGGGATCGAGATCGACGATTTCGGTGGCCGGCACCCGGCTGTCCGAACAGCCGATCCAGAAGTAGCGTGGCCGCTGCTGGCCTACGAGCCGTTTAAAGAATCCGGGATCGATCAGGGTTTTGGCGTCAGCCCATACGCGGTTGCGGGCCAACAGGTCGGAGAGGCCGCCGTCGTCTGCTCCGTCGGCGGCGGTCTGTCTTTTTCCACTCTCCTCCAATTGCCTCATTGCCCGGGAGCCTGCAGATCGACGACCCGAAGGTAGGGCTTCAGTGTCTTGTAGCCTTGTGGGAACTGCCGGGATGCCTCCTCGTCCGACAGCTTCGGCGATATGACGACCGGCTCGCCAGGTTCCCAGTTGACGGGCGTTGCGATGCTACGGGCATCTGTAAGTTGAAGGCTGTCGATGGCACGGAGAATCTCGGCAAAATTCCGACCGGTCGAAGGCGGGTAGGTCAGGATCAGCCGCACCTTGCGTGACGGATCGATGACGAAGACGGAACGGACAGTGACCGTCGGGTCGCTCTCGGGGTGGATCATGTCGTAGAGCGCCGACACCTTGGTGTTGGCATCGGCGATCATCGGGAAGTCGAGTTTCGTCCCTTGGGTTTCGTGAATGTCGAGCTCCCATTTGTGATGGGCTTCGACCGGATCCACCGAGAGGCCAATGGGTTTGACGTTGCGTTTGTCCCATTCGGACCGGAGCTTGGCAACCTCGCCCAGTTCCGTCGTGCAGACCGGCGTAAAATTCTTGGGATGGCTGAACAGGACACCCCAGCTTCCGCCGAGCCAATCGTGGAAGCTGATGCGACCGTGCGTGCTGTCCTGCTCGAAATCGGGGGCGATCTGCCCGAGCTGAATGGCCATGGGAACTCCTTCATATCGCAGATCTGATGTGGAGATGGACGAAGCATCATACAAACGAATGTTAATATTATTTATCAGCAAAGATATTGGATATAAATTAGCGCCGGGTTCCCGGTCCGAGCCCCACGATCACGAGGAGGGCTATCGGCATGGCGAACAGCACTATCCCATTGCCGTCCCCTTCGGCGACGAAGCCGTTTTGGCGGAGCAAATCGACAAAAAGGCGGATCGAGACGAAGGCGATGCTTGCGGCGAAAATCAGATAGAGCCCGGACATGGAGGGCGGGCGCTCTGGTCCACGCGCTTGTCGGTCATCATCGTTGTCAGCCTTCACGGCAGCTTTGTCCGTGACGAGGGAGGCGGTTTGCGGCGGCAGGTTTCCTGAAGATTAGGGGCATCTTCACCCGACGGCTGTCGGTCTTCAGATGACCACAGCGCAATGAAGTCAAACGGAGGGGGCACTTCCTGCCAGGGCTGACGCACTCGGCGATGTGCCGTTTGTTCCCAATCGAGAGAGAGGATCACACCGATACAAACCGCGATCACGAAGACCACCACGGCAACGAAGACATCGTCACTGATCGCACCAGCGTCGTAAAAACTGAAAAGTGCTATGCCTATCCCTAAAACCAGCAACGCCAGCGCTATGCTGACTTTCCAGATTTCGGCCCGCGGCGGCGGCGGTTCGGGCGTAAAGCGGCCTAAAGGTTTCATCTGAAAGTTCGCCCAAACCGTTGGACGCCTTATGGTTGTTGGTGCCTGTCCAGGGTCGATCACACGGGTCTTGCCTTGTGATCCCATCATCGGCCCGCTACCATGAAGCAAGCAAATGAATATTATTGCGCATTGAGCGCAAGGATGATGGCTTATGGATATCAATGTTGCGCGCACATTCTTGGAAGTCGTCAAAACCGGCAGTTTTGTGAACGCTGCGTCGAACCTTCACCTCACGCAGACCGCAGTCAGTGCCCGCATCCGGGTGCTTGAGGACCTGCTCGATCGGCCAGTATTCATCCGCAACAAGGCAGGTGCGAAGCTGACACCGGCGGGCGAGCAGTTTCTGCGCTTTGCAACCACCATGGTGCAGGTCTGGGATCGGGCGCGCCGCGCCGTCGCGCTCCCGCCGGGACGGGAGACCGTGGTAACGGTCGGCGCCGAGCTCAGTCTGTGGAGTCCCTTGCTGCGGCACTGGCTGCTCTGGATGCGTCGGGAATGTCCGGAAATCGCGGTAAGCACCCATATCGACACATCCGAACGCCTGATGGAGCAGGTCCAGGATGGCTCACTCGATATGGCGGTGCTCTATGCCGCGCCGAGCCGTCCGGGGATCATCGCCGAACTCTTGTTCGAGGAAAAGTTGGTCCTGGTGCGGACCACGCCAACCAGCAGCCCTCTCGCACCGGAAGATCATGTTCAGATCGATTGGGGTGAGGAGTTTGCCGGGAGCTATCACGCCGCTTTCCCGGATCAGCCTAACGCCGTCGTTTCGATAAGCTATGGTCCGCTCGCGCTCGATTATATCCTGGCGACAGGGGGTAGCGGCTATTTTCGCAAAGGCTTCATCCGCTCCTATCTCGAGGAAGGCCGCCTCGCTCTCGTCCCCGGAAGTCCTGAATTTTCGTACTCGGCCTATGTCGTCCACAGCACAAAGGCCGACCCGGGCGTGATGGACCGCATTCGTGCCGGCCTCAAGGCGGCCGCGGCGATTACAGCATGACCGTGAACGAACCATCCTCGCCCGTTTGTTACGCCAGCGAAGCCGATGACATTTACATGGGCTTTGCCGGTCGCGAGGAGATCCTCGCGGCGCTCCACGAACTGCTGGAAGCCGAACGGGCCGGCGCCCGCGTCGCGCTCGCCAGCACCAAGTCGGCGAACGATCCCGACTACGCCGAACTGATGCGATCGGTCCGTGCCGACGAAGCACGTTGGTGCGCGATGCTCTCGAGGCAGATCAGGCGATTGGGCGCAGCGCCCTCACGCAAGACCGGCGCCTTTTACAAGAAGGCGTTGGCAATCCCTGATCCGCTTGAAAGGCTCGCCTTTCTCAACCGCGGACAAGCCTGGGTGGTTCGCAAACTGGAATCTCTGACCCCTAGGGTTCGTGACGAGGCATTGCATGCCGATCTTCGCGAGATGCTCGAGAGCCATCGGGTCAACATCGATCGCGCCGCAGCGCATCTTGAAGCGGAGCATTGACCTGCGCGGAAATCCGCAGCTGTATCATTTAGTCCATGCCGACGCCGAGCGGTGATTGGCGGTTAATCAGCCGCTTCATGGCCTCACGATCGGACAGGAGATCGGAAATCCGGTAGGTATCGAATACCGCCATCATCGCCTGCATGCCTTGCGCCAGCACGCCGGTCAGTCCACATGCGGGAGACAGCGCACACCCGGAACAATCTGCGAGTTGGAAGCCTTCCTCGGTGCGGCGGACGACCTCGCCGACGGTGATCTCATCCGCTGGTCGGGCGAGACGCATGCCGCCGGCGCGACCGCGAACGGTTTCGATGAAGCCGTCGTGCGCCAGGGCGTTGACGACCTTCATCAGGTGATTGTGGGAGACATCATAAGCCCGCGCGATTTCGCCGATCGAACACAGGCGCTCTTCGTGAAGGGCCAGGTGAATCAAGACCCGCAGTGAATAATCCGTGTAGCGTGTCAGCCGCACGCAGAACTCCCGAGAACCAATCTGCAACACCATACCTGTATGTCACAGACATGTTAAGGCCGGGATCGCCCTCGAGCCGACTTGCAACGATCGGCCCATGGTTGTTGGCCTGCAGCGACCGGCCTTATCGAGCAATTATTTTGATGGATCGCTGCATTAAAAGTCATTTTGTGCATGAGTGCTCGTGATGCCATCCTGATGTCCCCTTGGGCGTGAGAGGCTGATATGTACAAATACGACGAGTATGATCAGGCCATGGTCGATGCCCGGGTCGAAGAGTTTCGCGACCAGACGCGCCGTCGGATCGAAGGCCATCTCAGCGAAGACCAGTTCAAGCCTCTGCGGCTCAAGAATGGGCTCTACCTGCAACTGCACGCTTATATGCTGCGCGTAGCGGTGCCTTACGGCACGCTCAATTCGCGGCAAATGCGCAAGCTGGCGCATATCGCGCGCAAATATGACCGAGGCTACGGTCATTTCACGACACGACAGAACATCCAATATAACTGGATCAAACTGGCGGATGCGCCCGACATCCTCGCTGAGCTCGCGACGGTGGAAATGCACGCCATCCAGACGAGCGGCGAGAGCATTCGCAACCTGTCGGCGGATCATTATGCTGGAGCTGCTCCCGACGAGATATGCGATCCGCGGCCCTGGGCCGAACTGATCCGCCAGGCCACGACGTTCCATCCAGAATTCAGTTATCTGCCGCGCAAGTTCAAGATCGCAGTGATCGCCGCGCAGGAAGACCGTGCCGCGCTGCGCTGGCACGACTGTGCACTGCGCATCATCAAGAACGAGAGCGGTGAGCAGGGGTTCGAGGTCTATGCTGGCGGTGGTATGGGGCGCACGCCGATTATCGCTTTCCCGATCAGGACGTTCTGTCCGGCAGGCCAGATCTTTTCCTATATCCAGGCGATCCTGCGGGTGTGGAACCGGCATGCGCGGCGCGACAACATCCACAAGCAGAGGATGAAGATCCTTGTTCATGAACTGGGGGAAGAAGAGTTCCGCCGTCAGGTGGAGATGGAGTTCGAGCACATCCTGACGCTGGGCCGGGATTTTCCGCAGGCCGAGTATGACAGGATTGCCGCCCATTTTGACCCGCCGCCGTTCGAGACCGGGCTTTCCGAGGAGCTCGACCGCTCCGATCCCGACTTCGCGCTATGGGTCGATCGCCAGGTCGCCGCACATAAGGCGCCCGGTTATGCCATCGTCAATATCAGCCTCAAACCCGACGGGGGTATAACCGGCGACATTTCAGCCGAGCAGATGGAGCTCGTGGCCGACCTTGCCGAACGCTACAGCTTCGATGACCTGCGCTCGACGCATGTCCAGAATCTCGTGCTGCCCCATGTGCGCAAGCGGGATCTCCATGCGGTCTGGCAGGCGCTGGACGCGGCGGGGCTGGCAAGCGTCAATCTCGGCCTCGTCACGGACATCATCGCTTGTCCCGGACTCGATTATTGCAGCCTGGCCAACGCGCGTTCGATACCCGTCGCCCAACAGATCGCAGAGCGCTTTGCCGATCTCGATCGTCAGCTCGACCTCGGCGAACTCAAGATCAAGATTTCGGGCTGCATCAACGCCTGCGGTCATCACCACGCGGCCCATATCGGTATCCTTGGTGTCGATCGTAAGGGCACAGAGAACTACCAGTTGCTGCTTGGCGGGTCCGGGGCCGAGGATGTTTCGCAGGCCAAGATCACCGGGCCGGGCTTCGACGAGACCGGGATCGTCGATGCCGTCGAACGCACGATCGAACGCTATCGTGAGATTCGCGAGCCAGGTGAACGCTTTCTCGATTGCTATCGCCGCGTTGGCATGGATCCGTTCAAGGAGGCTATTTATGGGTGATCCGTTACGCTTCCGGGACGATCCGGCACCGGATGAGCCGGGAGTTTCCCTGGATGCGTTTCTCAATCAGAAGGACGCAACCTCAGTGCTTCTCGAGGCGGGCGATGATGTCCGCGCCTTGTTACCCGAACTTGGCCGCGTGCGGCTCGTCGAGATCGACTTTCCGCGGTTTCGCGACGGGCGTGGTTTTTCCAGCGCAAGCATATTGCGCGAGGCGGGCTACACAGGCGAAATCCGCGCGATCGGTGACGTGCTCATTGATCTCGTATTCTTTATGCGGCGTTGCGGCTTCGACAGCTTCGAGCCCGACGCCCCCTTTCATCCGGGTGCCGTCGATGCTGCGCTGAGCCGCTACCCTGACGTCTATCAGTCCGCGACAGATGGGCGAGTACCGATTTGGGCGCTGCGGCATCCCCAATTCGCCACGGAATGAAGGCAGTTCCTTCCTCTGGTTTGGACGGTAGTTCGGCACCTGGCGCGCGCACCATATATTAACCAGACCATCGTGCCTTGAATGCTGGAAGTGATGAGCGGGGTCCTTGTAAATATATCGCAACACGATATATTGGAACGAAGGGCGCGGAGGGGATGTCGATGGAGGCAGATATGCCGATGTTGCAAATCCTGGTCACGGCTGTCGGCCTGACGTTGGGCAGCTTGCTGGTCGCGATATCGCTGTCCTGTCTGGCTTGGTGGCTGGCCACCCGCGTTCATCATCCGCGCTGGGGCGCGGCTTTTCTGCTCATCATAGTCGGTGGCACCTGGCTGGCTGCGTTAGGGCAAAGTGAGTTCGTGAAGATGGCCACCGTGTTCGCTCTGGTTGGGGCAGGCCTGCTCTATCTGGTAGGCCGGGAAGAACGGGATGGAGGATCTTCGCGCGATACCAAGCCGGGCCGCTCCGCCCTCTCTAAAGGAAAGCACTGATGGCAACGCAGATCTGGATCTATCCCGCCCTCATCGCGGTTCTAGGCCAGAATAGACGGCCGAGCTTTGCTGAAATGCGCAGTTTCGTTCGACGAGCCCGGCGTGAAGCCGCTGCAGCTGGGGGTTCGGACGTAGCACGCCGAGGGAAGGTGCGTCGCCTGATCGAAGCGGCTTTGAAAGCGCCAACTGCTCAGTTGATAGCGGACGAATAGGCGCTTCCTACTCTCGCTTTGCGAACGCCCCTGCGTGCTATGCTGATGCCCCGTTTGCGCGACCTCAGAGTTTTTGCGCTTAACCTGCAAAAACATTCGTTTGCGACGCAGTGCGCATTCTTTCACCCTGCTTCTATCAAACCATGAAGATAGCTGGTTGCGAGCGAGCATCGACAGGAGAGGATGCCGCATGAAGAGGTTTATGTCGGGCGACCCTGCTACACAGGCCGTTTTTACATGGTCGCGGGCTCTGTGGACGCTTCTGTTCGCTGGGCTCGCCTTTGCTCTCTATTGCCTCAGCGAATATCGCCTCCTCAGTGAGGAGCAGACTATGCTGCTGATTTTCCTCGCCGTACCGATCGCCGCATTCTTTGTGTCGGGCAAAGGGCAGGACATGTCTGATGGTTCGAACAAGACAGACCAAGGCACCAATTCGCGCGCGTCCACAAGAAAGAATTAAACGCAAAATATTTGCGCTTATCCATTAATATTTTGATTTACGGTTTAGGGCGCTGGCTCGGTTAAAGAGCTTTCTCATATCCATGGGAGGTAATGACCACGGTCGCTGTCGATCGTGACAATCCCGTTTGTCATGGTTGTCAGTGATGCTTGTTGCGTTTGCAGGCGGGAAACGCCTGCCAGCCTCTCCCTTGGTGGTTGACCCCCAGAAGCTGCTCTTCTCGCTCAGCAGCTTGCTGGCGGCAGCCGCTACGTTGGCCATAGCCTTCTCAGCCAGTTTGCCGCGCCCCTGGTGGGCTCTGTTGACGGTATACGTTACCGCTCAACCCATGGCCGGTGCCTTTCGGCCCAAGGTTCTCTACCGTCTGGGCGGCATACTAACCGGTGCCGCTGTCACGATCCTGCTCGTTCCCAACTTGCAGAACTCGCCCGAACTTCTGGTCTTGTGCCTCGCGGCCTGGACAGGTTTCTGCATCTATCTTGCGGTTCTTGATCGCACCCCGCGTGCTTTCCTGTTCCAGATGGCGGCGTTCAGCTCAGCGGTGATCAGCTTTCCGTATCTCGATGATCCGGGGAATATTTTCGAAACCACGGCCGCGAGGGTGCAGGAGATGACGGTTGCTATCCTGTGCGTGACGGCGGTTCATGCGCTGCTCCAACCCTGGAGCGCGACGCCGGCTATTCGCGCCCGTGTCCAATCTTTTTTGGGTCACGCCCGCCGCTGGACCGCAGAGGCGCTTGGCAGTCAACATACCCGTCTCGAGGACGCGCATCGCCGCGCACTGGCGGCGGATGTCACCGAACTCGGCATGATCGCGGTCCATTTGCCGTTCGATCAGCGCTGGGCTCCCGCGACCCGGCGACGGGTTACGGCCTTGCAACAGCAGCTCGCCACCGTCCTGCCACTTGCCTCGGCTGCGGCGAACCGGCTCGACCGCCTTCGCGAAGCTGGCGATCTCCCCCCGGAGCTCGAAGCTTTGCTGGCCGACGTCACCGACTGGCTGGATGATGAGCAAAGCGAGCTGCACCGGGTGGGATCGCTGGTGCGGCGGTGCGAGGCGCTGGCGGCTGCCGCTGAGGCGCGCGGCGACTGGAACGACCTGCTGACCGCGAGCGCCTGCATCCGCATCGCCGAGTTCCTGACCGCATTGGCCGCGAGTCGAAGGCTGGCGGACAGGATCGGGTCACCGGGTCGGCCCAGCGCTAAAATTCTTGCCGCAAAATCCTTTTCGCTTGCCCGCGATCATGGCGTCGCTGCGCTCGCGGGCCTGGCGACCGCCACGGCAATCGGGCTCTATTGCGCCGTCTGGATCCTGCTCGCCTGGCCTAATGGATCGGCGACCGCGGCCTTTGCCGCGCTCATTACCTGTTCTTTTGCCGCACAGGACGATCCCGCGCCGGTGATCGGTCGCTATCTCGTGGCGACGCTCAAGACCTTTCCGTTGGCGGCCCTCTATCTTTTCGTGATCCTGCCCCGGGTCGATGGCTATGAAATGCTGATCGTCACGCTGGCGCCAGCCTTGCTGTGGACGGGCTATATCCAGGCCGATCCCGCACGTTCGCCGCAGGCATTGCCGATGTTCTCCTGCTTCATTGTCGCCATGGGCTTTCTCGCGCGTTTTCAGGCGGATTTTGCACTGTTCATCAACACGGGGTTGGCCCAGCTGGGTGGAATTGTAGCGACGCTTGCCGTCACCCGCATGTTCCGATCGGCCAATGTCCTGTGGACCGCCCGGCGTATCCTGCGCGCGAACTGGGGTGAACTGGCCCTACTTGCGGACATTCGTCGGCCGTTCCGTCCGGACCGCTGGACGGCAAGAGCGGTCGATCGGCTCGGGCAGGTGGCTGCACGCATGGCGGTGGCGCCCGCCGGCGATAGACTCCGTGCCGCTGACGGTCTGGCGGACCTCAGGATCGGCCGCAACATTATTCCGATCCGCCGGGCGCTGTCTCATGTCCCGCATAACGTGCGGCACCGCCTGGGCGCGGTACTTGCCGTGCTGGCGGTGTTTTATGGGGATCGCTGGCGCCATGGCAATGCGGATGCTCCGCCGCCCGGCTTGCTCGATCCGATCGACCGGGCCTTGGAAGCGCTTCTCAGCCTGCCGCTCGATGAGCATCGCCGGCCTGCCTTGCGGGCGCTGGTAGGGATGCGCTGCAATCTCTTCCCGACTGCCGCTGCGCCCCATATCGTTTCATCAAGAGCTGGGGAAAGCGCATGATCGAGGAGATCAATGTGCTCGGCATTTATATGCCGGCGGCGCTCGCCTGGGGCGTGCTGGCCGCGGTGCTCGTCTATATTGTGCGCGGGCTCCTGCAGCGCCTGCCGGGCTATCGACTGCTCTGGCACCCAAGCCTGCTCGAGCTCGCTCTCTTCATTCTGCTGTGGTGGGGCCTGAGCGCGCTCGCCGATAGTTTCCTCTACCGATGGGTCGCGTCTTGACATGTTGCACCGACAAAATCTCCTGCGATCGCTCGCCACGCTCCTTGTCATACTCGTAGTTCTGGGGGGGATATATGCACTGTGGCTGCGCTATCAGGTCGAGCCGGTCACGCGTGATGGCAAGGTGCGCGCGGACATGGTGCCGGTGGCCGCCGATGTCAGTGGGCTCGTCACCGAGGTGAAGGTCGCCGACAATCAGAAGGTCCGAAAGGGCGAGATACTCTTCATCATCGACCGTCCGCGCTACCGGCTTGCGCTGGAACAGGCCGAGGCCAACGTGGCAAGCCAGCGCACCGCGCTCGCGCAAGCTGTCCGTGAGGATCGGCGCAACCGGGCCATGCCCGAAGTGATCGCCGCTGAAGTGATCGAACAAGGCACGGCGCGGGTCGAAGGACTGCGGGCGACGATTGGTCAGGCGGTGGCAGCGCGCGACCTGGCCCGCTTCAATCTGGAACGAACCATCGTGCGTGCACCGGTGGACGGGACCGTGTCCAACATGTCGCTCCAGCCCGGGGTCTATCTGACGGCCGGCAAAGCCGCGTTAGCGCTCGTCTATGACCACTCGCTCCGGGTGGAAGGTTATTTTGAGGAAACAAAATTGCCGGCGATCCGCGTCGGCGACCGTGCAAGCATCTACCTGATGGGCGTTGCTGACGAGATCGAGGGGCATGTTCAGAGCATTGCGGGCGGTGTCGAGGATCGCGAGCGGGCCGGAACCGACGGGCAACTGGCTAATGTAAACCCGTCCTTCACCTGGGTTCGCCTCGCGCAGCGCATTCCCGTGCGTGTCACGATTGATAGAATACCGCCTAATGTACGGATGATTCCGGGCCAGACGGCCACGGTTGTCGTTCATCCGCGCGATGATGGGCGCAGCGTGCACCGGAGCCTGCCATGGTAAGGCGCGCGCTGGTGCTGGCGGCTGCAGCCGCCCTGGGCGGCTGCACGGTGGTCGGACCCGATTATCATGTGCCTGACGCCGCGATGGTGAAGGCACCTGCGGCGCAAGGCGCGTTTCAGTCGATAGGCGCGGCCACGACGCAGGAACCGCTGCCCGATCATTGGTGGCGGCTCTACGAGAACCCGACCCTCGACCGGCTGATCGAACAGGCATTCGCCGCCAATACGGATCTGCGAGTGGCCGAGGCCAATCTCGAACGCAGTCTGGCCTTGCTCGACCAGCGCAATGCGGGCCGGGAAATTCAGGGCAGCGCGAACGCCGAAACAAGCTGGGCCCAGCGCTCGGCGGAAGCCGAGTTGAGCCATGTGAAGCCGCCGACGCGGCAAATCTACAATATGGGCATCGGGGTCAGCTATGATCTCGATCTGTTCGGCGGAATAAAGCGCGGGATCGAGGCAGCAAGTGCCGATGCCGACGCTGCCGTGGCGGCGCGCGATCTGGTGCGTGTGACCGTCGCGGCCGAGACGGCGCGCGCCTATGCCGACATCTGTAACGCGGGCTATCAGCGCGATGTGTTGGGTCGTGCGATTGCTGTCCTAGAGCAAAGTGTTCGATTAATCCGGATCATGGTGTCGCATGGACGCGCGGCACCCTATGAACTGGACCGGCGACAAGCGTTGCTCGAAGCGAGCCAGGCCCGGCTCCCACAATTGGTGGCGCGCCAACGCAACGCCCTTTTCCGTGCCACAGCGCTGGCCGGTCGCATGCCGAGCGACGCGGACCCCGGCCTGTTGGCGTGCCATGCCCCGCTTGCGCTGACACGCATGATCCCCGTTGGCGACGGTGCCGCGCTGCTCAAGCGTCGGCCCGACATCCGCATGGCCGAGCGCCGGCTCGCCGCGGCGACGGCGCGGATCGGCGTCGCCACGGCGGATCTCTATCCAGACATCCGCCTGGGGGCATCGATCGGCTCCACGGGGGCTGCCGCCGATTTCCTGTCACCGCTTACCAACCGTTTTGGTCTCGGGCCGCTGATCAGTTGGACGCTCAACCGACATGCCGTTCGCGCCCGCATTGTGGCAACTGAGGCCCAAAGTCGCGGCGACCTCGCCGCGTTTGACGGCGCGGTGATCAAGGCGTTGCGAGAGGTTGAGACGGCGCTGACCAATTATCAAGCTGGGCTTGAGCAGCAGGAAAGCCTGGATCGTGCATCCGAAGATGCCATGCGAGCAGCGATGCGGATAGGCCGGTTGCGGCGTGGAGGCAAGATCGCCGCGTTGCCCGCGCTCGAGGCTGAACGTGATCGGATCGCGGCGGATCAGGCGGCGGCCGAGGCGCGCGCGGCGATCAATGACGATCAGATTACGCTGTTCCTCACACTTGGCGGAGGATGGACCAACTGAAACGCGATGTGATTTCCTCTGCCGTCAGAACCTGGGCTGCCACGTTTGCTGCTGGCGCGTGCGCGCAGCCTTCCAGGATTCGCTGACCGACGACCGCAGTACAAATTCGGTGATGCCGAACCCGGTTCCCGCTCATTTCTCCTCGACGGTGCGATCGAGCGTGAGGCTCCCCACCTTGCCATCGTCGAGGTGGACGACCGCCGTCCAGTAAAAATTGGCTCGGTAGTAGTCATGCACCATCATCCAGTCGGAATAGACACAACGCGCGATCTCGGGATCTTGCCGATCGCCCGTGCAATGCGCGCCAGCCTCTTCAAGGACGTCGAGCGCGCTCCAGAAGGACGTGCCTGGCGGAATCTCCCGGGCAAGAGTGGTGCGTGCCTTCTCGATGTCATTGTTCCACTGATAGTCGTCTTCGAGAACGGTGAATTGCAATGACGGCTTTGCCTCGTCCTTCGCCTCGAGTTCAGACGGGATCAAAAGCAGCGCGACGAGCGCGAGAAGAGGTTTACACATATTGTGCCTTCTAGCGGGATCGAGCCAACGCAAAACCGCAAGATATTGAAGTTTTCCATCAAGAAATCTGTTGTGATGCCGCCGCGCTTCTCAGCTCTCTCGATCTCGAAAACGCAGGTCGTTTGTAAAGACTGGCGACGAGACGCTCAGGGCGTCGACGATATAAGAATGGACGAGATCGCCGTCAGCATTTGCGACGTTCCGTATGGCTTGGGAACCATGATACTTTTGGGAACACCATAAAGCGGCCATTCTGCGGCGCTATCTCCTGATGCATACACCACAGGAATATCCGGTTGCAGTTCTCGGGCGCGCCACGATACCTCCCATCCGTTGGGACCCACCCCAAGCCTCACATCGGTGACCACTCCGGCGATTTCAGGATGACGGCTATCGAGAATGGTGATGGCATCCACTCCACAGGTCGCGGCGATGACCACGTATCCGCCGAATTCTAGCATCTCCTGCAGCGTCCACAGGATAAGCCGCTCGTCCTCAACCAGCAGCAGCACCTTGGCGTCCGACATGCGACGTCCCCCCGTTCCTCCTTTTCCGATGCCGCGGCAGGAGTTTGTATCGCAATACGAACGAAAATAGGTGCGGGTTGGTTCCCCGGTCCCGTCCTTGCACGTCGTAACCGACCGATCCTAGGCCGTTCTACTGCGTGCGTGGTTGGAGTTTTGTTCCGAGATGGCGTGAGCGACCAAGTTCGGCATGGCGGTTTGCGCTGCGGGTCTTGAGCAGATCCTGGCGCGAAAGGATGCCGAGCACGCGCCTGGTTCCGGGCTCGATGATCGGAATGCGACCGATGCCGGATTCGACGATGAGATCGGCGACGACGCCGGTGGGCGTATCGGGATAGGCAACGGGCTGTGCTGCGTCCGAGATGGCGTCGATGAGCGGCGTTTGATCGTCGTCGCGCTCGCCCTGCCAGCGCAGGGCATCGGTGCGAGAGACGAGACCCAGCAATCTTCCTTGCGGGTCGGTCACCGGATAGCTGCGATGCACGGCTTTGGTTGCGAAGAAGGATACCGCCGCCTCCACGGTCATCGTGCCCGGTAGGGTCGCCGGATCGCGCGTCATGATCTGACCGGCCTGGATGAGGTCGAGCGGATCGACCGTATATTCCTGCAGGATATGCCGTCCGCGCCGCGCGATTTTCTCGGTGAGGATCGATCGCCGCATCAGCAGCACGCTGATGGCATAGGCGCCGCCCGCAGCCGCGATCGTGCATGGGATGGCGCTGAAGTGCCCGGTGAGTTCGACCGCGAAGATCGCGCCGGTCATCGGCGCACGCATCGCGCCGCTCATGATTCCCGCCATGCCGATCATGGCCCAGAACCCCGGATCGCCGGGCAGGAACTGCCCGAGCAGGAAGCCGGCTGCGCCGCCCAGGATGAGGAGCGGGGCAAGAACGCCGCCAGACGTGCCCGACCCCAGCGCGACCAACCAGACGATGGCCTTCACGACGAGGAGCGCAGCAACGACCCGGAGCGATAACGAGCCATTGAGGAGAGCCTCGATGCTCGCATAACCGGCGCCAAGCACATGTGCATCCATGAGACCACCCAGACCAACGACCACCGCACCGATCGCCGGCCACCACATCCAGTGGAATGGCAGGCGATGGAAGAGATCCTCGATACGGTAGAGGGATGTCGATAGTAGAGCGGCTTCAAGACCGACGACGAGGCCGATCCCGCCGGAAGCGAGCAGGGCCCAGCTTTCCTGCGGAGCCATCGCCGCCATTGGAAACATCGGTCCCGATCCGAGCAGAAGCGGACGCCAGGCGAAGGAAACAAGTGCTGCAACGAGGACGGGGACGAAGCTGCGCGGTTTCCACTCGAACAGGAGCACTTCGACGGCCAGCAAGATCGCCGCGAGCGGCGTACCGAAGATGGCGGTCATGCCGGCTGCCGCACCGGCCACGAGGAGCGTCTTGCGCTCGGCCGCGCTGAGATGGAAGCATTGGGCGAACAGCGAACCAATGGCCCCGCCCGTCATGATGATCGGTCCTTCCGCGCCGAAGGGTCCGCCACTGCCGATCGAGATCGCTGAGGACAGGGGTTTGAGCAGCGCCACCTTGAGCGACAGTCGGCTCTCGCCGAAGAGGATCGTTTCGATCGCCTCGGGAATGCCATGGCCGCGAATCTTGTCCGATCCGAAACGCGCCATCAGACCCACGATAAGGCTGCCGATGATCGGAATCACGACCACCAGCCAGCCCACCGATGCGTCGGTTATCACGGAGTGATCGGCGGAGAGTCGACCGAACCAGAAGAGATTGGTGGCAATCGCAATGAGTTTGACCAGCACCCATGCGCCGAAGGCACCGCCCGTCCCGACCACGACGGCCATGACCGCCAGCATGACCATGCGGCGATCGACACTATGGTCGGCGAGTTGGTGGCCTTCAACGGAACGTGGGGGTGTCAGCGACATGAATCGATATTATCCTGCAAAAGTAGCTCGAGCCCATTATATCGCATTGCGATGTATTTCAATCAGTGAGGATCAATTGAGGCAAAAGGATAAATTGCTGGGGGATGCTGACTATGTGGCGCTGGCCTCATTTCGCCACGCCATTCGCCGCTTCCAGGCGTTCAGCGAGGAAAAGGCCATCGAAGTCGGGCTGACGCCGCAACAGCACCAGGCTCTCCTCGCGATCCGGGGCTGTCCGCCGGATGAAGCCACCGTCGGCCATGTCGCCGAACGTCTGATATTAAAGCCGCATAGCGCCACGGGCCTGATCAATCGCCTCGAAGCCTTGGCGCTTATTACGCGCGAGGCGGCTGCTACCGATCGCAGGCGGGCGCTGCTACGCCTTACCCCCAAGGCTTATGCCTTGCTCGACGCCCTGTCGGCTGTCCATCGCGAGGAAATTCAGCGCTTGCGGCCGGTCTTCACCGGCATCTTCGAACAATTGGGATGAGCAAGCAGCATTTAATGCAATTATGATGCATTGAAACAGAAATAACATTCATTTGTCTTATGGTATTCTAACCGGCACAACGCGATCTGCAGAGTGAAGTTGCTTCACGACAACAGCGCCCGGAGAGGATCCTGCGAAAGCAGGCCGGAGCGCGGGAAGGGAGCCAGAAACCGAGGATAAGTGCATGACGCAGACGGAGTATGGCGATCGGTGCAGGATGTGGCCGCATCGCTGGACGGCGGCGCAGGCGTCTCGGTTTAGCGGCTACTTCACCAGGTTAGACGCCGGCTCGCGGCCCCCCCTGCCGCAGCCGGCGTCTTTCCGAAGTTCGGTCAGGCCGGTCACTTACAAAATATTTGGGCCGCAAACTGGCCACTCAGCCGATCTGGCATCGTACTTCAAGTAACAGAGGGGCGTTGCTTCAATGACTGAACCCAAAGATCAGGCATCTCGCCTTCAGACAGTCGCCGCCGCGCACGGCGTTGCCAGCGATGTGGCCTTTGGAGCTGTCGCTCCGCCGCTTTATCTTTCGAGCACCTATGAGTTTGCCGGCTACGATCAACCGCGCTCCTATGACTATGGTCGGGCGGGTAATCCCACCCGCGATCTTCTCGGGCAGGCACTGGCGAAGCTTGAAGGTGGCGCAGGCGCGGTCATCACGGCGAGCGGCATGGCCGCGCTCGATCTTCTCGTCGGGAGAATCGGGCCGGGCGATCTTATCCTCGCACCGCATGATTGCTACGGCGGTACGATGCGCCTGTTGAAGGCGCGCGCGAACCGAGGGCATTGCGTCGTCCGGTTCGTTGATCAGGGGGACGAGAGCGCCTTTGCCGCCGCGCTGGAGGATATTCCGGCACTGGTGCTTATCGAGACGCCGAGCAATCCCTTGATGCGGGTCGTCGATATCGCAGAGCTTGCCGCAAAATCGCGCTCGGCGGGGGCTGCGGTTGCCGTCGATAACACGTTTCTTTCACCGGCTATCCAGCAACCGATCGCGCTGGGCGCGGACTATGTCATCCATTCCACGACCAAATATCTCAACGGCCATTCCGACGTGATCGGCGGCGCAGTTGTCGCGGCTGATCCGGTGCAGGTCGATGATTTGCGTAATTGGGCAAATGTCGTGGGGAGCACAGGCGCGCCGTTTGATGCCTGGCTAACCTTACGGGGCCTTCGCACGCTATTTGCCCGGATGGAGCAGCAGCAGCGCAACGCGATGATCGTCGCGCAATATCTCGACCGACATACGGCGGTGTCCCAAGTCCACTATCCAGGTCTCGTCGCCCATCCCGGCCACCGGATCGCCTCACGCCAGCAGCGCGGTTTCGGGGCGATGTTGAGCTTTGAACTCGCAGGAGGGGTGGAAGCGGTTCGGCGGTTTGTCGCTGCGGTCGGCTATTTCACGCTCGCGGAATCGCTGGGTGGGATCGAGAGCCTGGTCGCGCATCCGGCGACCATGACCCATGCCGATATGGGCGAGGAGGCGCGCTCAAGAGCGGGCATCAGCGACAGCCTGCTGCGGCTTTCGATTGGCCTCGAAGCCGAACAAGATCTGATCGCCGGCCTCGATCAGGGATTGGCGGCATGCGCGGGATGAACGCGCGCGGCAATCCTGGAAACTTCAGGAGAGAAATGTGCCCGGTTATGTATGGCTCGTGGATTTTTTCGGACTGCTTCTTGTGTTGCTTGGTTTCAACATGGCGTTCCGGCAGGCCAGCTTCAGGCGAGCTATCGGACGCCCGAAACCGCCCGCAAGCCGGTTGCGAGCGGGAAATGAGGATGAGGATCCGCTTACCTATATTGGCCTCACCTCAAGATTTGTTCGCCAGACAACGCTAAGCTGGAAATACTGAGAACATCCTAGGCGACGAGCCGAAGTCTGCCGTTCGGGTCGTGGAGTGCTCGGTACCCGCGGTTGCCGCTGAAAGATGCATCTTCCCAAAGGTAGTCACCTGTGAGGCCGATATGCGACCAACCCAGAGGTGAGACGTGCGCTAGCAGTGTTTCGTCGATCTCAATTCCCGAGTACCGCAGGCGATCGGCGGCCCGGCCGAGATAGAGGGCATTCCAGTATGCAATGGCGGCGATGAGCAAGTTGAGCCCAGATGCGCGGTATTGCTGGTTCTCAAGAGTTCGATCGGTGAACCGGCCCTGGCGGTTGGTGTAGACGGCGTCTGCCAGAGCGTGCCGGGCCTCTCCCTTGTTCAATCCGGCTTGGCAGGCGCGGCGCAAATCCGGCTGTTCCAGCCAGTCGAGCGTGAACAACGTCCGCTCGATGCGGCCAAGTTCGCGAAGGGCAAGGTCAAGCTTGTTCTGCCGGCGATAGGCGGAAAGCTTGCGCAGGATGATAGATGGAGCAACAGTTCCTTCACGAATTGAGGCGGCCATTCGGACGAGATCATCCCACTCTGCCTCAATGGTGCCGACCTTGATCGCCTGGCCGAACAGACATTCGATGCCTTTGTAGTTTGCACCGGATACGATGGTTCCGAGCCGCCGGTCTGCAAGATCACGCATTCGAGGGACGAAACGGAACCCGAGCAGGTGGCACAGGCCAAAGACATGATCCGACGCACCGCCGGTATCGGTATACAGCTCCTTCAGTGGCAATTCGCGGGCCCCTAGCATCAGGCCGTCGAGCACGTATGGGGCTTCGTTTGCGGTGGCAGACATGATGCGCGAACTGAACGAGGCAAAATGGTCGGAAAGGTGCGAGTAAATTTTGATACCTGGCTCGTGACCGTATTTTGCGTTGATCTCGGCTGCGCCCGATCGGATCCGGCCGGTGCGGAAGAACTGGCCGTCGGATGATGCACTGACACCTTCGCCCCAGTTTCGCGCGAACGGGAGGCGGTGATGTTCGCGCACAATCTGGGCCAGAGCAGCCTCGTAGTTCTCGGGCGAGATATACCAGTTCTGGGTCCAGGCGAGCTGCGCATATGTGACGCCCTGGCTGGCGTTGGCCATGCGTTCGACGCCGAGATTCGTACCATCCGCCAGAATGGCGGCGAGCACGGCAGCGGGCTTATCGTGCTCCTTGCCCGAGCGGACATCCCGAAATGCAGAGAGAAATCCGGTACGTTCAGCGACTTCGAGCAGGAGTTCGGTAATTCGGACGCGCGGGAGTAGGGCATCGAGTTTGCGGTCAAGAGCTTCCGCTTCTGGTGGAGTCGCCGCTTGCAGCGGAACGACTTTCAGCTTTTCGCGAACGAGCGTCACGCCAGGCAAGCGGCCGGTCCGCAGCTGATGCGCGAAGTGACGCAATCGCCGATCAAGTTCGGCGCTCTTATGAGCCAGATATTCTCCGGAATTCACGTTGATCGGCAGTTCGGAGATTGCCGATTGTGCGGCCTTGCGGGGGAGCAGATAGGCGTCGAAACGCTGGTAAGCCCGCGTTCCTTCGACCCAGACATCGCCCGCTCGCAGTTTATCTCGAAGTGTCGCCAGCACGGCCGTCTCGTAGCGCGGACGGCTGACCTTTCCTCCCTCCATTATCAATTTGGACCAATGCCGATTGGAAAAGGGCATCGGCGGGTTTGCTGGCAACTGCGTACCCCAACTGCCGTTGGCCTGCTTGAGGAGATCGAGAGCGGAGAGCAGGTTGGTCCCGCTGCCCGAGGCCTTGAACGTGAATGTGTCGAGGAAGTTGCGGGAGAACCGGCGCAGTGTAGCGTATCGCTCGGTTGCAAGAACCAGAGTGTCCTCCTGAGCGAGATCCGCCAAGGCATCGACGTGCGGACGGGCTGCCATCAGGCGATGCCAGCCCACCATCTCATCGACCAGGACCAGCGGATCGCCGCCAGTTTCCTCTGCCATATCCAGCGCCGCGATCGTTGCACCAAACAGTCGCATGAGCTTGCCGACCGAAGGTGCTGTGTCCTGATAGCGGCGTTCCTGGCCACGCTTGGCTCGGGTGAACAGCCCGCCAATGAGGCGCTCGAACATCAGGATTGCGGCATCTGCAAGCTTGACCTCGAGATTGACGACCGCGGCTGCCAGCGTCGCTCTGCGGCGATTGTGGGAATAGTCGGCCAACAGAAACGGCGGAGCGACGCTGCCCTCGCGCACGAATTGGCCAAAGCGGAAGCCCGTGGTTGCTAGAGACTGTTATGAATCTGCGGTGAGAGCGGCGACTTGCCTGATCATGAGGCAAGCGAAAGCGACGACATGTAGCCCTGCGAGGGTTTGGGCATATCGTTCGTAATCCTTGACGAGCCTGCGGAATTTGGTTGCCCATGCGAAGGAACGTTCGACGACCCATCGACGGGGAAGGAGAACAAAGCCGCGCTTCGCCTCGGGTAATTTGACAACTTCCAGGGTGATGCCGTGCCGTTCGGCGGCCTGCGCGGCACGCTCGCCGGTATACCCCTGATCGACCCAGGCGATCTCGACGCTGTCGCCGGTGACGGCCTGGACCGTTCGGGCGAGTTTCTCGACCTCGCCGCGATCTTCCGCGCTGGCCGGCGTGACATGCAGTGCGAGCAGGTGGCCGAGCGTGTCGACCGCGATATGGAGCTTGGAGCCCTTCTTGCGTTTTGCCCCGTCATAGGCGGCGCGCTCGCCGCTCTCGGGCGTGGAGCGCAACGTCCGGCTGTCGATGATCGCAGCGGTGGGTTCGGCCGATCGTCCCGCCGCCAAACGCAGCATGGCGCGCAAATCGTCCACCAGCGCTTCGAAGCAGCCCGCCGCCAGCCAGCGCTGCGTCTGCTGATACACCGCTGCCCAAGGCGGCAGGTCGTTCGGCATCCACCGCCACGGCGCGCCGGTCTTCACGATGTAGCGCAGTCCGTTGAACACCTCGCGAAGGCTATGCTCACGCTGTCCAGCATCCTCACGCTGCAGCGTCAGGTAGGGCGCAACCAGCCACCACTCTTCATCGGACACATCGGACGGGTACGGCTTGCGGCAAGTGCTCATGCCGAACCGTTTCAATCTTATCGATTCTCAAGTCCATAACAGTCTCTAGGCTGATTGCCGGTTCAATCCCGAGATCACGTATGAACCGCAGCCGCTTGAGAAGCGCATTCATGTTCTTGGTTGACGGAGATCCGGGCATATCCCGCAACCAAGCCAGCGGCGTCATACCAAGGGCTGGGTCATTGATCAGGAGTGCGTCGAGCAACTCCAATGTACTGCCGCCCAGTTCGGCGACGATTTCCGATGCTGCGCGCTTACGAGCGCGTGCTCTCCCGGCAAGCCCGGCCCGCTCGAGGGTGTCGGGCAGGGGCAGAATAAAGCGCTCCGCCTTCAGGTTATCCATCAAGGATCTGGCAATTGTTTCTCCGCGGTCACTGCGCATGGCTGCACGGGCTGCAAGTTCAATAGCGTGGGCAACATCCGCGCGTGTGAACGGCCTAAGACCGAGGTAATCAGCGGCAATTGAGCTGTGGTCGGTTCGCGTTTGCGGACGTTGGCCATAGGCACCGTATGTGCCCGGAGCGACGCCAAGCTGCGCAGACAGGTAGTTGAGTATAGCATCGGGGATGTCCGAGTTCGTGCGCAGCCCAAACCCAGGATGCCGCAGTAAGGCAAGGTGAGCAGCAATACCGAGCCGATTAACGGGGCCTCGTCGCTTTCCGATGATATCCAGGTCTTCGACCGTCAGCGTGTAGTTCCTGATGATCGAGAAGTGGTCGGTTCTTGGTAGGAATAGCCGCTCGCGCTCTTCCCGCGTCAGTAAATTGCGCCGCGCCATGTTGTACCCCGCCTGAGTCGGAATGACCCCCCAATCGGTCAGGCTAGACCCGCGCAATGGGGCAGGCATGCAAAAAGGTTATTGCAGAGTTTCAGAAACATCTCCGGCTTAGCGTTGTCTGGCGAACGAACCTTGAGGTGCCCCCTAGTAACAAGGCCATGGAACCGCACCCTCTCCCCGACGAAACCGTTTCGATTTCCGCCGATACCGGCGCCCTCGCGCCCGACGCCGCGGGCGGATTGATCGGCGCCGTCGTGGCCATGCGCGCGGGCGAGCGTATCACCCTCAACGAGGATCTCATCGCCGCCTATCAGGCGGCGAGCTCGCCGCATTCGATCCGGGCCTTGCACTCCGATCTCGAGGCGTTTGACCTCTGGTGCCGCCGCACCAACCGGATCGCGCTGCCGGCGACGCCCGAAGTGGTGACCGCCTATCTTGATGCGCGGGCAGGGCAGGGGGCGAAGCCCGCGTCGCTCAGCCGCTACAGGGCCTCGATCGCCAAGATCCACCAGCTGGTCGATCTGAAAGACCCGACCCAAGCGGAATTGGTCAAGCTGCGGCTGCGCGCGATCCGCAAGGCGCAGGGCAGCGCGCAGCGCCAGGCGCGGCCGCTGCGCTTCAAGGGGCCGGTGCGTGATGTCGCCGCCGATGCGCCCCGAGGCTTGAACATTCGCGCGCTGCTCGACAGCTGCGGCGAGACGCTGCCCGAACTGCGCGACCGGGCGCTGCTCTCGACCGCCTATGACACCGGGCTGCGCGCCTCGGAGCTGGTGGCGATCGCGGTCGAGCATATGCTGGAGGCGACCGACCCCGAAGCGCGGCTGCTCGCGATTCCGCGGACCAAGGGTGACCCGGAAGGCGAGGGGGCCACCGCCTTTTTAAGCCCGCGCAGCGTGCGCGCGATCCTGGCTTGGCGGCGGGCGGCGGACATCCACGACGGCCCGCTGTTCCGGCGGGTCCAGGTACGCCACGTGAAAGCGCGCGCGGCGGTGCCGGGGAAACCCCAAAGCCCGCATCGGCGCGGAAGGCAGAATGGTGATCAGCCGGACCGAGGGCACGCCCGCGCAGCCAGCCCGAACCGACTATGATGTCGGGGCAGGGGCGTTGCACCCCGGTTCGATCGGGGCGCTGTACCGCGCGATCATCCGGCGGGCGTTCGCGCGCGGCGCCCTGCCTGACCTCACCGCCGATGATCTGGCCCGGCTGCTCGACGGGATCAGCGCCCATTCGACGCGCGTGGGGCTCAACCAGGACCTGTTCGTCAGCGGCGAGGAGCTCGCCGGCATCATGGACGCGCTGCGCTGGAAAAGCCCGCGCATGCCGCTGGCCTATAACCGCAACCTCGCCGCCGAGCAGGGGGCTGCCGGAAGACTGATGCGAAAGCTCGAATGAGGATGGTCCAAATTCGACCTGCGGCTCCCCGGCAAGCGATGGGTAATCGCAGGGCCCGGTTTCGCGAAGTGCGCTGGGATATGCTATTGGCATAGGCCAAGGAGTTGCAATGAACGGCCAGCGCCACGTCAAGCTGTCCAAGAATGGCCGCAGTCAGGCAATCCGCATTCCGGGCGAGTTTGAGCTGCCAGGCGAAAAAGCGATCATCCGCAAGGATGGTGATCGGCTCATTATCGAGCCGGCCCCGGTTCTGTCGCTGGCTGCCTATCTGGCTACCCTGGAGCCGATCGACGACGATTTTGGTCCCATCGAAGACGCGCCGCCCGATCCCGTCGACATCTGACCCATGTATCTCCTCCACCCCCACATCCTGTCGGATCGTGAAACGGGATCAGTCGTCGAGATTATGATGTGCGATGGACTTGTCCGACCCGGCGTGCGTCGAACGCCGCAAGCCACTTGGTCCGCACGAGCTCATACAGGCTGGCTGGGAGCAAGCCGTAGGCGACGCCTCCATCCTTCGCACCCGGAACAGGACGAATGTCGGGACCAGGCCATTGGAACCGATTGGCTTCAGACAGGATGATCCAGGAGCGAGCGTTGTCGAGACCAAGGCGCGCCTTGGTCCTTGTGGGAATCTCGACGGCTAGCCGTTCGTCGACGGGCGGTGTGTGGGTCACGGGCAGGACTGTGACGATGTGCTGGCCGTCCTTGGTCGTCGTCGTGAGCAGAACGGCACAGGGCCGATCCTTGCTACCATCCTCGGCGCCGATTTTGGCTTCATGGCTCCAGAGAAAGGAATATCGAATGACAAGGCCGGGAACCGGTACTGGAAGCGGCATCAGTGATCCCGCAATTCATCATCGAAATCGGCAGCTTCGCTCGGCGCGCGCGTCGCCGCAATGGCGGCGCGATCCTCTTCGGTGAAGTCGCCGAGTGCGAGCACCTCCCGATCGCGGCTCTTGAGACGCAGATATTCGGCATGCGACATGAGGACGAGGCTTTCATGCCCATGATGCGTGATGGTGAGCGGGCTTTCCAATGCCTGCCGACTGATGCGACCGAAAGATTTGGATGCCTCGACGGAACTGACAGAATGGGCCATAACGATTCTCCTAGCCGGAAAATACGGAGTTTACGGATAAATAGCAAGACATATTGCGGAGGCTACTGGCACTCAGGACTCGTTCGTTTGCGATGAGGCGCCCCGAGCCATGCCCCATCGCTTCTCGTTTCATCGTGCCATCGAGCACCCACCGAACGGCCGAGCTGGAATCATGCGGCGGGGCCGCTTTTCGGCAAATGGGACATTTTGCTTAGTCCGGTCTGGAGCGATCATCCTTCGAAAGCGGCCGTTCTCGATCCAGATCAATGGCGTGTTGATTGCCGTTGAGAAGTGACCCGGGAAGGGCCCAAATTTCCACTGAGAAGTGACCCATGTTGAACTCACCCCTGGCTTTGACGAGCGAGGGGTCATGGAGTGTTGGACATGGCGTTATTGAGCGTTATCCGGCGCTGGCATTTCCGCGATCATCTTTCGATCCGCGAGATTGCGCGGCGTACCGGGCTGTCACGTAATACGATCCGTAAATATCTACGTTCGGACACGGTCGAGCCGCGGTTCAAGGTGCCCGATCGCCCAAGCAAACTGGACCCGTTCGCGGAGCGGCTGTCAGCCTGGCTGAGACGGGAGATGGGTCGGACCCGCAAGCATAAGCGGACGATGAAGCAGTTGCATGCTGATCTGGTCAGCCTGGGCTATGATGGCTCCTACAATCGGGTGGCGGCCTTTGCCCGGGACTGGCGCGATGATTATCGTCGTGAGCAACAGATGAGCGGGCGCGGGACATTCGTGCCGCTGTCCTTCGCACCGGGGGAAGCATTCCAGTTCGATTGGAGCGAGGATTGGGCGATCATCGGCGGCGTGCGCACCAAGCTGCAGGTCGCCCACTTCAAGCTCAGCTACAGCCGCGCCTTTCTCGTGCGGGCCTATTTGCTCCAGACCCACGAGATGCTGTTCGATGCCCATAATCATGCGTTCCGCGTGCTGGGTGGTGTTCCGCGCCGGGGCATCTATGACAATATGCGCACCGCCGTCGATAAGGTCGGGCGCGGCAAGGAGCGGAACGTCAACACCCGCTTCCTCACCATGGTCAGTCATTATCTGTTCGAGGCCGAGTTCTGTAATCCGGCAGCAGGCTGGGAAAAGGGCCAGATCGAGAAGAACGTCCAGGATGCCCGGCATCGGCTATGGCAACCCACGCCGCAGGCGGAAAGCCTGGATGCTCTCAACCTATGGCTGGAGGAGCGCTGCAAGGAGCTGTGGCAGGATATCCCGCACGGGATCGAACCGGGTTCGGTCGCCGATGCCTGGGCCGATGAAGTGGAAAGCCTGATGCCGATGGGCAGACCGTTCGATGGCTTTGTCGAACATGGGAAACGGGTCTCGCCAACCTGCCTGATCCACCTGGAACGCAACCGTTACAGCGTGCCGGCGTCGTTCGCCAATCGGCCCGTCAGCCTGCGGGTCTATCCCGATCGCTTCCTGGTCGTCGCCGAAGGGCAAGTCATATGCGAGCATCAGCGCATTATCGACCGATCCCATGATGGGCCGGGGCACACCGTCTATGACTGGCGTCACTATCTGGCGGTGGTTCAGCGCAAACCCGGCGCCCTGCGCAACGGCGCGCCGTTCCTCGAACTGCCCGAGGCCTTCCAGCGGCTGCAACGGCATCTGCTGCGCAATCCCGGCGGCGACAGGGAAATGGTCGAGATCCTCGCCCTGGTTTTGCACCATGACGAAGAGGCGGTGCTGACCGCTGTCGCCCTGGCGCTGGACGCGGGCGTGCCCACCAAGACCCATATCCTCAACCTGTTGCACAGGCTGCTCGATGGAAAACCGCTCTCGATGCCGCCGGTAACGGCGCCACAGGCGCTGAGGCTGGTCAGCGAGCCAATGGCCAATGTCGAGCGCTACGATGCCCTGCGCCGGGAGAACCGTCATGCGTCATGATCCCGCCACCGGTGCCCTCGTCGTGATGCTGCGCGGCCTGAAAATGCCCGGCATGGCTCAGGCCGTGACCGATCTCATGGCTCAGGGATCGCCCGCCTTCGAGGCGGCCGTGCCGATCCTCTCCCAGTTGCTGAAAGCCGAGACGGCCGAACGCGAGGTGCGATCCGTTGCCTATCAGCTCAAGGTTGCGCGGTTCCCCGCCTATCGCGATCTCGCCGGCTTCGACTTTGCCAGCAGCGAGGTCAACGAAGCGCTGGTGCGCCAGTTGCACCGCTGCGACTTCATCGATGTTGCCGACAATGTGGTGCTCGTTGGAGGTCCGGGCACCGGGAAGACCCATCTCGCAACGGCGCTGGGCGTTCAGGCGATCGAGCATCATCGAAAGCGGGTCCGCTTCTTCTCTACGGTCGAACTGGTCAATGCCCTGGAACAGGAAAAGGCCCAGGGGCGCGCCGGGCAGATCGCCAACCGGCTCGTCCACTCGGACCTCGTCGTGTTGGACGAACTGGGTTATCTGCCGTTCAGTGCCTCCGGCGGCGCGCTGCTCTTCCACCTGCTGAGCAAATTATACGAGCGCACCAGCGTCATCATCACCACCAACCTGAGCTTCAGCGAGTGGGCCACCGTGTTCGGCGACGCGAAGATGACCACAGCGCTCCTCGATCGGCTCACCCATCACTGCCACATCCTGGAGACCGGCAACGACAGCTTCCGGTTCAAGAACAGCTCAGCCCAGCAAGCCAGACCCAGAAAGGAGAAACCCGCACCTTGACCCACATATGACATCCGAAACATAACCATCAGGCGGGTCACTTCTCGGTGGAAATCCCGGGTCACTTCTCAACGGCAATCAACACCATAATCGACCGGTATCGGTCTTGCCCTTTGCCATGACCGGCACGGTAGTGTCGTCGCCATGCACTCGCTCGGCGGCAAAGACATGGGCCTCGATCAGCCGGAAGATGGGCATCAAGGCAAAGGAAGCCGCACCGACCTGGTCAGCGAGCGTGGAGACGCTCAGCGGCACACCTTCGCGGGAGAAACGTTCAGCCTGGCGGTTGAGAGGCTGGTGCTGCCCGTACTTCTCGAACAGCAGCATGGCGAGGAAGCTTGGTCCGGCCCAACCGCGCGGCACGACATGGAACGGCGCCGGCGGCTGCGTGATCTTCTCACAGGCACGACAGGAGAACTTCTCGCGCACGGTCTGGATGATCTTCCAGGCGCGCGGGATCACCTCCAGGGTCTCGGTCACATCCTCGCCCAGCTTCGACAGGCGCATGCCGCCGCAGGCCGGGCAAGAACAGGGCGCCGGGACGACGACGCGCTCGCGGGGCAAATGATCGGGAAACGGCTTCCTGACCGGCCTCTTGCGTTCGAAAGCTGTGACGTTCGTCGCCTTTGCCGCGGCGGTCTCGGCGGTCAGATCATCTTCGGCGGCGTCGGCTTCCAGATCTTCGAGCTCAAACTCCATCTGGGCAAGCAGCCGGTGGGTGCGTTCGGCGCTGGGGCCGTACTGTTCACGCCTGAGCTTGGCGATCTGCAACTTGTAGTGGGAGATCAAGGCCTCGGTGGCGCTCTCCCGGGCACGGGCATTGGCCAGTTCAGCCTCGGCACTCGTCGCGCGCTGTTCGGCCGCATCTGCGCGCTGCGTGCTGAGCCGGACCAGCGCCTTGAGCGCTTCGATGTCGTCAGGCAGGGGCGAAACGGCGGCGTCCACAACCGGGATGGAATCACAGAAAACCGCCCGGTTGAAGCGGAAAATGCGGCTTGATGAAGAAAATCCGCGCTTATCCCGCGCTCTGCGGGCGCCAGCTATATTGCGGGTTCCGCCAGTCCACTCCGTCCAGCAAACAAGCCAGCTGTGAGCTCGTCAGAGACACCACGCCGTCCTTCGCAGAGGGCCAAATAAACTTGCCACGTTCCAACCGCTTCGAATAAAGCGACATCCCGAGGCCATCGTGCCAGATTATCTTCACCAGCGACCCGTTACGACCGCGAAAGACCCAAAGATCGCCGGCAAATGGGTCTCGCGAAAAACTTTGCTGCACCATCGCCGCGAGGCTCTGCATCCCACGACGCATATCGGTATGGCCCATTGCGATCCACACCCGTGCGCCTGCTGGGATCATCGCAAGACCTTCAGCGCCGCCGACACCAAGGCAGGTGATGCCGCAGCTGATATGCTCACGCGTCCCTTGCCGCCGAGATCGACGATGATCACCGGCATCCCGGCCTGTTGCGCGCCTTGCTGGGCGCCATTGTCCACCACCGCCTCGGCGAACTCGGTCAACACAGGCACCTGCCGCAGCCTGCTGCGCCACGTGTAGATCCGCGCCGTGGAAATGTCGTGCCGTCGCGCCACGGCCGAAACGCTGGCTCCCGGCGCAAAGGCTTCCGCCAAAATCTGCAGCCGTTCCTCATCGCTCCACCGCCGCCGCCGTTCCGGCCCGGTCATCACCGTTATCTGCCCCATGAACCGCTCCTAAGCCTACTCTCGAGAGCATTCTTAAGAGCAGTCCACTACCTCACGACAAGGCGGCGGCCGCCGGATGGATACGTTGATATGACCTCGCTCAATCCGCTGCGGCCTTCCAAGACCGTGCTTCGCACGTTGGAGCGCCCGACCCGAACATCAGCATGGGGCCATGACCCCGGTACGGAGGCAAAGCAGGCTTGACTGAAACTATAGCCAAACGATGCAGATGCTCCGCACAACCTTAGAATTGATTTGTGAAACTACTATTCGGTCCAGCGTTATACCAGCCGGCAAGTTCAGCGGGTTCGTCGATATCGAAGCCAAGGCCCGGCCGAACGATCGCTAAAAGGGGCAAGGCGAGGCGAGCGGCCTCGACCCGATGCGCGGCGCAGCTGCCCAAACCATAATGAAAGCGAAAATCGCTCGCTTGTGGCAAAGGCAATGACAGAGCATTAGTGCCCTGACCGCTCTCATCGGGTGCGACTGCGATGGTTCTTGCCGGAATGTTGATCAGAGCGGCGACGTCATCAGTTGCGACCCGGGGCAAGTCGGCGGATAACAGGATCAACCGTTCAATGCCACCCTGTAGCGCTGCATCGCGGGCGCTTGTCGCGGCAGGATTGAGGCCGCCCCCTGGATCGCCGAACAGACGAACTTTGTTACCAAGGGCATGCCGCGACGGGCCAAGTATAAAGGTCCGGTCCGGTCCGGCCACCGCGCAGGCGGCCGTATAGACGCGTTCCAGCATCGCCGCGACCAAATACTGGCGTTCCGCCTCGTCCAAGACCGGCGCAAGGCGCGTCTTGCAATATGCAGGCGACTTGACCGGTATGACAACCCAGCAGTTCATTGCCTCAGGCCAACCGTGCGGCAAGATCCAGGGCGGCGCGCGCAACCCTTACCCTGTCGCCCAGAGTTTTCATAAGCGTGTCGGTGACAGCGTGGGGGATGGCAAGTCCCTCTGCTCCATCGCGCTCATCAACTATGAGGCCGTTGACTATGCCCGCATATTGATTTGCAATGACCTCGTTGCTGATGGCAAGGCCCAGTTCGCCCATCAATTTAGCGGTCGGCCCCTTCACCGCCTGGCCACCAACGATCGGGGACACGGCGATGACCGGCGCGGATGCGGCAGCCAGCGCTTCCCGGATGCCCGGCACGGCCAATATCGGATCGATGCTGAGCCAGGGATTGGAGGGCGCGATCACGATAGCCCGCGTCTCTGGGTCACGGATTGCATCGAACACGCCGGGCGCGGGCCGTGCCGCCTCCGCACCCGCAAATCGGATGGCGCGGACGGCAGGGGCGCAGCGCTGCTCTACGAAATAACGCTGGAAGGGCAGTTCGCCCTGATCGGTCATGACATGGGTGGCAACCGGATCGTCGCTCATCGGCAGCATGTTGAGACCAAGCCCCCAACTCGCCGCGAAATGTGCGGTCACCCCGCTCAGCGGCAGGCCCGATGCGCGCATGGATGTGCGCAAGACATGCAGTGCCATGTCGCCATCGCCCAGTAGGAACCAATCTTCGCCCGCCAGCGATTTCAGCGCTTCCATGAAGGTCCACGTCTCGCCCTCACGTCCCCAGCCCTGTGCCTTGTTGGCCTTGCCTGACAAGGTGTAGAGCAGCGTGTCGATGTCGGGCGAAATAGAAAGGCCCAGATGCTGGAAATCATCGCCCGTATTGACGATAGCGGTGATGTTTTTTGGCGCGCAGACCTGCAACAGCCCCAGCACGAGCTTCGCGCCGCCCACGCCGCCAGTCAGGACTGTGACGCGCCCGCTCACTGGAACAAATCCTCGTCCACCGGGCGAACGATGGCGCCAGCACCATTTTCGCCCTCGGGCAGATTCAGGCCGCGGATCAGTGCGGCGGGTACGCTTTCAGCCCCTTCGCCGGTAACAAGCGCGGCGGCGGTCGCGATCTGATCGGCCAGCGCAATCTGGGTTACTTCTAACTGTCGGCCGTCGCGATCCTGGTCACCGCGTCGGTCGACCAACGCCGGCAGCCCCGCCGCCCCGATCGCCACGCCCACAACGCCATGACGCCAAGGGCGGCCGAAGCTGTCTGAAATGACGACCGCCATCCGACTGTCGCTGTGGGAAGACATGGCTTCCAACAATCGTCGAGCCGATCTATCTGGATCGATCGGCAGCAACAAGGCGCGCTCGGTTCCGCCCGGACCGATATTGGACCGGTCAATGCCGCTGTTTGCCATCACATGGCCCAGTCGATGGCGGGTAATCAGAATATTGGGAACGGCCCGGACGATCGCCGTGCTTTCCTGCAACACCAGTTCGATCAGCCGAGGGTCTTTGCGCGTCTGCTCGGCCAGTTCGATTGCTTCCGGGCTGGGCACGACCGTGGCAAGGTCGACCATCCGGCCTTCCATTTTTGACAAAATCTTCTGTGTCACCACCAGCACATCACCGGTCTGCAAAGGCAGCAGTCCTGCCGAGCAAAGGCTGGTTCGCAACAGTGCCGCAAGGTCGTCGCCAGCGGCAATTTCGGGAAGATCGTACAATGGATGAATGGAGATCATTGGGTCCGGTAGCCTGCCTTGGTGCGTTACGGAAGTTAAGAAATGCGGGGCTCGATGCAGCTTCCACTCGCACTTGAAATCAATTTTTACTGTTATCAACCAGCATTGGCCAGGTAGATTTTGACTTGTCCTCACCGAGTCGACCGATTGGTTTGTAGTGGATTAAAGCCGCCACGGCCATATCCAGGTGGGGGGGGCGACACACTCAGGCGAAGTTGCCGCTCATGGACAGAATTGTAGCGCCCAAAACGCCCATGTCATTATCGATAGTTTAATGCTGTCACCCTCCTCGGGAGCGCCGCGTGTATTTCAAGACCGCAATTCCGTGAATTTACATTTGCCGCCCACACTCGAGGCAGCCCGGCGGCAGCTTCTAAAACCATGCGGCCCTCCGTCTTTATTTTGGACAACCAGCAGGCAACCCCGCTCGATCAACCGCCAGTCGGCGCATGCCTTCATAGTCCTGGCCCCACAGACCCATGCGTTGCCGGGCCGCCTGCTGCATCAGCTTCACATAGGCACCGCCAGAATATCGCCGATAGTCTACGGCATAACCCTGCGCCACCATCGTGGCTGCGAGGCTCGCCCCATTTTTCTCCAGGCGGCATGGGAGGTTCAATCGACCATAGCTGGTTGCGGGGCTGCGACACTGCTGTTCCTGGCGAAGCGCGACATCAAACAAGCTGGCTGCACACTCGACGCCCCCATCGCGCTGAACCAGACCTGCCATCGTCTGCGCTGACAGCCGCTTGAGCTGTGGAAGATCATCGTCCGGCGCATCAATCCCAACAGTGCGAACCGTTGATCCCGCTACCTCCAGCGTATCACCATCAATCACTCGGGGTGCTGGATCGATTAATCGCAGCGACGCAATTCGTCCGATCTGCTGCTTTTGCTGTGCCAAGGCATAGACCGACACCGCACCAAACATCAGCGCAAGCATGACCCGTTGATGGTTGGGAAGCCCAGGAAACAGCTTCACTGCGAACGGATCTCACGCAAAAGGTCATTCCAGTCGCCAGAGTGCGGCGGCAGCTTCACATCGAGCTGCCGCCCCTTGTCAGTGAGATGCGGCTCCGCGCGTTCAATGGCGCGCTCTGCCTCACCGCCATGCTGGCTATAGATGATGATCTTGTGGATGCTCTCGGGAATGGTGATGGCCTGATATCGTTCGATCCCCAACACCGGCCACACGAAGGTTTCCGGCTCCAGCATGTTCATGACGCTCGCGGCGTCCTCAACCCCTTCTGCGAGCCGCAATATGCCATCGGCAGGAATTCCACCCCATCGTACGGCGCCACCACCAGGGTTTCCCAACAACCTCTTGGGCTTGGTGATCGCAGCCTTGCCCTTCCCGTCAGCCTGCAAAAAGGTGCGGTGGATGGCGACCACACCGATATCTTCTTCAACCGGAACAATGAGAGCAGGCGCAAAAGCCTTGTCCTCACCGCCGCCAAACTGACAGCGTGCATCAAAGCGGGCGGTGATGCCCGTCGGCACGATCGCCCGACCGCGGATATACCGTTCCGCGAGACTGCCGATGAAGGGATCGGCAAAGCGCCACGTAGATAGCGCCAGCTTATTGAAGTCGGCCTTCCCTCCCTCATGGCGTCGGCCAGGATCATGGCCAGCCGGCGGAGCGAATTGGCCGGTGCGCAGCGCTTCGACAATGGCATCGGAGGTGCAGCCGGCGAAGCAGTGAAAGAGCACTGCTTTGCGGCCGACCCGGACCGACAGGCTGGGATCGCCATCGGCATGGGCGGGACAGCGGCACATGGCGTAATCACCCTGCCATTTGCCGCCAAGCTGTCGGACGATGCGTTCGGCATCTCGTGCCACCGCGTCGGGATTGCGACCGCTCACTGGACCTCCTCTCACTTGCCACTTACCCTAAGGCTAATAAGAATAACGTCACGATACCAGCGATATATATATAAATCGCTGCATGAGGTAAAATGGAACTCGAACTGATCCTGGAACGCGAACTCACATCCCATCGCCCGGTCGCGGGCACGATCACCGACATTCAGGTGCATCAACGGGATGACGATGGCAAGTGGTACATCAACGTCCGGGTCAGCTGGCGCGGTTCGACGCCTTACCATGTCGCACTCTACGATAAGAAAAGAATCCGTTTATATTCAAAGATTTCATCGGCCATTCGTCATATTGTGAACGCCTATGGCTACAGCGCGATGATTGGCGTCAATCCATCGCCTCAATGGAACGATCCATCCCGTTTCTGAAATCGAAAAGCCAGATAATCCCTTAGTTTCAGGAATTTGCGTCATCGGGGCAGGCTAGGCAGTGCCCTGAAAGCGACTTAAGCTGTTTTCCCATAGAGGTGAAAACATGCGAAATCGCTTGTCTATTTCCTTCGGCGTTGCTGCATGCCTTTTGACGTGTGCTACGCCCTATTCGGCCAAGGCCGCCGACAGCACATGGGCTTGTGAGGTGCTGCTGTGCGCAAGCAATCCGGGCGGCTGGATGCAATATGCGCAGTGCGTGCCTCCCATCCGCAAATTATTGCGAAGCCTTGCCCTGGGCGGGGGCTTTCCGACATGCACCGCTGGCGGTGTCAGGGCGGCAAAGTACAGAGAGCCGAAAAATGGGCGACCCGGCACTGTCGTCATGACGATGCAGGACGGCAGCCGGCAGACCTATATTGTCCCGACCCAAGCGGAGGTGGCGCAAGCCGAGGCCACAGCCATTCCGGGTGGGCCGCAATAATGCAGTTCACGACCGCCGCGATCTTGGGGCTGGCCGCACAATGCGCAAGCGGCGTTGCCCCATCCACGATTGCAGCCGTGGTGCATACCGAAAGCAAAGGTTATCAGTTTGCCCTCAACGTCAACGGTGTGGCCCAGCAACCCGATCGCCCGACCAATGCGGCGGATGCGGCGCGCATCGCGCGCAGCTACATCGCCAAAGGCTATTCGGTTGATCTTGGCCTTGGGCAGATCAACTCCAACAATATGAATGCGCTCGGTCTTACATGGGCCAGCGTGTTCGATCCCTGCGCCAATATCGGCGCGGCCGGACAGGTGCTTGCGGGCAATTACCACCGGGTCCGCGACGGCAGGATGCCCCAGGAGGCCCTGCGCGTCGCTCTCTCGATGTACAATAGCGGCAGCCAGATTCGCGGTTTTCGCAACGGCTATGTGCATCGTGTGCTGAGCAACGCTGGCGTCGCCAATGGTGTGACCCCTGTTGCCTATGCCGCGCCGATAAGCGCCGCAGAAGGCGGCAAGGAGAGCCAGCCCCCCACCACGATGCTGGCCGAGTTGGCTGCTGAAAATATGGCCAATGCCGGGCCGACACCGGCGGCATCGCCACCGCCCGCCTGGGACGTCTTCTCCCGAGCGGCTTTCGAGCGTGCCCGTCACGCGGAAATAGGAGGAAGCTGATGAAATTGAGCGCAGTCTCGCAAATACGCGCGTGGCCGGTACGATCGTCCGTCCAACGCTATGTAAGGGGCATGTCACCACTGCAACGCAAGGTGACGTCATTTGCAGCCATAGCTGCTATCGTCAGCATTGCGACGCTCCTGTCTCCCGACCCCGCTTTTGCCCAATCTGCCAATCTGGAGGGCTTCGCCAATAATGTGCTCAGCCTGCTCAGCAATGGCCTGCTGCGCGCCTTGGCGGTGATCGCGGTCATCATCGCGGGCGCGGGATGGCTCATGGGGCGGGTCAACACCGGCGGCCTTGTCACGGTGATCATCGGGATTGCGATCATCTTTTCCGCGCCGTGGATAGTGGATCAGATCGCAGGCTCCGCCTGATAGCCAAGCGGCTCGACACGATGCCGGGCCGCCATTTTCTGAGAGCCAGGAGGACCGCTTGGGCGAGGAGAGAGAAGAAATAGCGCGCAACACGCTGTTCCTGGCAGTGACGCGCCCTGCCCTATGGGCGGGCATCCCCATTGAGGCCGCCGTGCCGATCCTGTTGGTCTCGGCCATTGTCCTCATCGGCACCAATAATCCGATCTATGCGCTCATCACGGCGGCGGTCTGCTATGGCCTCGCCCGCATCGTGGTGCGTCAGGATGTGAATGCCTTTCGGCTGATTTTCCTGTTCTTCCGCACCAAGGCGGCGAACCGCAACCGGACCTTCTGGGGCGGATCGAGCTATACCCCTCTTCCTCTCAAGGGCATCGCGCGCAAGGGCTTCGGCCGCCATGGCTAATGCCCATCGCCTCTCAGCCCAGGTGCCGTTGAAGGTCGCGCTCAAGGAAGTGATGCCGACCAAGTTTCTGCCTTATGCCCGGCATATCAACGACCAGATGATCGTGCTCGATTCTGGGGCCATTATGCTCAGCTTCGAGTTGCAGGGCCGCGCCTTCGAATCCGCCGATGTCCGCGACCTCAACGATTGGCACGCCAAATTGAATGGCATGCTCCGCAACCTCCATGATGACCGCCTCTCCATCTGGACGCATCTTGTAAGAGCGCGGGTCGAACAATATCCCGGCGGCAATTTCCGATCGAAATTCGCCCGCGATCTGGATGCCGCCTATTTCGGTCGCATCAACCGCGAGCGGATGTTCATCAACCGCTTCTTTGTCACCCTGCTGGTGCGCCCTTCTGCGCATGGCGCCGACAAGCTCATTCATCTCTTCCGGTCCAAAGGCAGGAATGACGCGGCCGCCAATGCGGTCGATCAGGATTTGATCGAGTTCCTGGAAGATAAGGCCCGGGATTTCGAGAAGTTGATGGCCCGCTGTGAGCCACGCCGCCTCGCTATCTATGGGCAATGCGGCCTTAAATTCTCCGAACCGCTGGAAGTCACCGAGATGGTGATGACCGGCCGCTATCGCCGCGTGCCGATCATTCGCGGCCATCTGGGCAGCGCACTCTATCGGCAGCGGGTCATTTTCGGTGGAGAGACCGTGGAAGTCCGCGATGCGGATCGCAGTTCGTTCGGCGGCATATTCGGCATTCGGGAATATCCCGCCTTTACCACGCCTCGCCAGTTTGAATCCCTCCTCGCCGTCGATTTCGGGTTCGTCCTCACCCAATCCTTCACCTTCCTCGGCCGCGCCACCGCAGCGGAGCGCTTCCGCCTGCGGCAGCGACAGATGGAGAATGCCGACGATCGGGCGATCAGCCAGATGCACGATCTGGTCGATGCGGCCGACGATCTCATGTCGAACCGCTTCGTGCTCGGCGACCATCATTTTACCCTGGCCGTCTATGGCGGCAGCCTTAAATCCCTGCGCGATCATATGTCGATCGCGCGTGCCGCGCTTGCAGACACAGGCATGGTGGCAGCACGCGAGGGGGCCGCACTGGAAGCCGCCTATTGGAGCCAGCTTGTCGGCAATTTTGCATGGCGGGCGCGGCCGGCGCCGATCACGTCGCTCAATTTCGCGGCCTTCTCGCCCTTCCATACCTATCCCGCCGGTCACGCGACCGGCAATCATTGGGGTGATGCCATCGCGCTGCTCAAGACCAGCGCGCGTAGCCCCTATTTCTTCAGCTTCCACAAGCGCGATGTCGGACACACGATGGTCATCGGCCCGACTGGCGGTGGCAAGACGGTCCTCCTGAACTTCCTCATGGCACAGGCGGAAAAGACCGGTGCCCGGCAGATCTTCATCGACAAGGATCGCGGCGCCCAGATTTTTGTGCTGGCGAGCGGCGGCAGCTATCTGACGCTCGCCAACGGCGCACCGACGGGCTTTGCGCCCTTGAAGGCATTGTCGGACACGGCGGAAGACCGAGCATGGCTATCGCTGTGGATCCGCCAATTGGTTCGCGTCGAAGGACGGGCCATTTCCGTGCAGGAAGAAAAGCGGATTGATGATGGCATTGCGGCCGTCATGAAACTGCCGCCCGCGGCCCGCTCGCTCGACGCGTTGCGGACCATGCTCGGCATGGCCGATGAAGGCGGGGTGGGTGCGAGGCTTGAGAAATGGACTTCGCGCGGCGCGCTGGGCTGGGTGTTCGATAACGCCACCGACGAAATGACGCTCGACGCCCGTTTCATCGGCTTCGACATGACCGATTTTCTCGACAATGCCGATATTCGCGCTCCGTTGATGCTCTACCTGTTCCATCGCATCGACAAGCTGCTGACCGGCGAGCGCACCATGATCGTGATCGACGAATTCTGGAAGGCGCTGGGTGACAATGCGTTTCGCAGCTTCGCGCAGGACGGCTTGAAGACCTACCGCAAGCGCAATGCGCTCATGGTGTTCGCGACCCAATCGCCCGGCGATGCGCTCAAGAGCGACATCAGCCATTCCATCCTTGAGCAGGTCGCAACGAAGATCATGCTCCCCAACCCCAATGGCCAGCGGCGGGACTATATCGACGGCTTCTCCATGACGGAGGCCGAATTTGCCCTCATCCGTGAAGAGCTCAGCCAGGAGTCCCACAAGTTTCTGGTCAAGCAAGGGCATGACTCCGTGGTCGTTGAATTGGATCTGACAGGCCTCGACAATGAACTGGCCGTTCTGTCAGGCCGGGCGGAAACGACCGCCGTGGCCTGCGAGGTGATCGCCGAACATGGCCCCGATCCGGCCGTGTGGCTCCCCATTTTCCATCAGCGCCGACGCTCAAGTTGAGAGGAGAGGGTAGGATGAAGGGCAAAGGACTTCACTATTGGGTGGCAGGGGCCTCGCTTCTGACCATCGCAACGTCAGCGCAGGCGCAGGGAATCCCCGTCAGCGATACCCGTGGTCTGTTCCAGCAGTTGGAGCAGGTCCGCCAGGGCGTATCGATGCTGGCGCAAGGGGCCAATCAGCTTCAGCAGGCCCGCGATCTGTATCGCGACCTCAACAAGGCGACCGATATCGGGAGCATTGCGAGCAGCCTGCGCACCGACGCCATGCGCGAGTTGAACGTCTCTTCCGGCAGCCTGGACGGCTATGCCAACGGAAATCTGGATGTGATCGGTCGCCTGCGCGGTCGGTCCGACAGCGTGTATCAAGGCTTGATGGGGCAGCTGTCCCCTGACGTCTCGGACAGCACGCGCGCAAGCTATGAGACCGGCGCACGAAGTGCCGCCGTTACGGCGGGCCTGGCTGGATCGGTGGGCGATTCCGTAACGAGCCGACGCGAAGGCCTGGAAGAACTGCGCACCCGCCTGGCCACCGCGAACTCGGCGGCGGAACGGGCCGACATGAGCGCCCGCCTTCAGCTGGAACAGGCGCAGATGACGAATGACATGATGGCGCTGCAAGCGGTCGAACTGCAACGGCGCGCCAAGGCCGAAGCCGATTATCAGGGATACGTCGCTGCACAGGACCGTCAACTCTCAAGGCTCAAATCTCAGGCAGGTATCGAATAATGCGTCAGGTCGTCAAAATCAGCAGCGCGGCATTGCTTTTGCTTTCCGCTTGTTCCCGGTCTGAACAGTCGCAGTCTGGTGAGACATTGCGGTCTGACATTCCACTCCGCTCGGTTGAGTATTTGATGTCTCATTCCGACGATGCAGCGGCAGTTCAAAAGATGTGTTCGGAATGGAAAAGCTCACAGAGACCGGTAGCGAGTTGGCCCTCTGTCGTGACTCAAAACTGTAATAACGACGATACCGTGCGAATGCTTAAAATTGAGGATGAGCGACGTGAAAAATTGAAGCGTCAGGCTGGTATTCAGAATTAGCAAGATGGCAGCGCCATGAATTTTCCGATCTTCGAAAACATGATGAATTCAGTGGATGGCGCCCTCGCCGGCATCATCGCACTTTATTCTTCGGTGATCGGTATTATTTCTGCCCCCCTCCGCGTCGGCGTCACCATCTACATCATCCTCCTGGGGGGCGCGATCCTCAGGGGAGCTGTGCAATATCCCGCGCGGGAATTTGTGTATCGCGCGCTGAAGCTCGCAGCCCTTACCTGGGCAGTCAGCTCACTCTATGGTGCATCCATCGGCCTCTTCACCATGAATGGTTTGCCAGGGCAGTTCGCCAACGCGCTCGGAGGCGCAGACGTCAACGGTCTTGGCGGTTATTTCGACAATCTGCTGCAAGGTGCCTTCCACGCGATCACGAAGATCGAGGAGATTATTCGAGCTCATACGATCGTAGCGGGCAAAAATCTTGTCGGCATTCCCAACAATTTCGTCGAAATCATCCTCGCCGCAATCGCCAATCTCATCATTTTGATTGTTGCGCTGCTTTCGTGCGCATTGGGATTCACGATCTGCGCCTTTGCCCTCTTCGCGCTCGCACTGCTGGCAGTCGTCGGCCCGCTGTTTGTGGCTGCCTTGTTGTTCGATTCGACGAGGGGCTGGTTCTTCTCATGGATGGGTTCCGCCATCAGCTATATCATGCTGGTGGTGTTCGCTCTGCTGGTTACGCTGTTCATCTCGCAAACGACCGATACATTCATCAATGCTATCAGCAACGACGACGAATTGCTGATCGCGGTGATGAAGGCCCTGTCATTCTATGTGCTGGGCTTCTACTTCTTCCTGCAGATCCCCAGCCTGGCATCTGGTCTGGGTGGCGGTGGCCCTGCCCTGGCAGCCCAATTTGCCAACGCCGTTACAGTGAACTTCGCCCCGGCCGCAGGCCGCACCATGGCGGGCGCACCCTCAAGCGGCGTCCGCGCCATTGGTGCGGGCGCCTGGCAATTGGTTGGCAGCCGAAACGGCGGCGGCGGAACGCTGACCCGCACGCGATAGGAGAAATGCCGTGAATATCGTCAAGGCCCTCGTGCCGCTTGCCCTTCTTGCACTTCCGCCGGCTGCTCCCGTCTTTGCGGCCAAGGAAGCCAAGGTCCCGCGCTGCAATGGCCAGGCCAAGCGGCCCGCCAATCCCTATGGGACAATCCTCCCGACGCTCCCCGCGCGCAATGCAGTGGCACCCGCGCCTGCCACCCCACCGACCCAATTCTTCCCTTCACCCAGCAGTCCGCAAAGCGGTGGTCCAGCAGCGAAGGTGGATCGCGTGCCACCGATCAGCGAGGCTGCGCCTCCCCCTGCCCCCGGCGCTTCCTCTCGCGCCGTCTATGCGAGTTGCTGATCATGGCAATCGGGGTCAAAGACAGCGCCGAGGATCTGAAGGCCTATTTCGCCGAAGCGCAAAGCTGGGATCGGGAACGCTTCGTTGCGGCCGAACGGTCGAAGCGGCTCGCCTGGATCGTCGCGGGCGCCGCCAGCGCGATCGCGGTGGTCGGCGTCGCGTCGGTGGCGATGTTATCGCCGCTCAAGACCGTGGTGCCTTATGTCGTCACCGTCGATCGCTCGACCGGCGCCACCGAAGTGACCCAGCAGCTTCGGGGCGACAAGACCGTCACCTATGATGAGGCGGTCCGCAAATATTTCCTCGCCAATTATGTCCGGTCCCGCGAGGGCTGGATACCGCAGGCGCGGCAGGAATTTTTCAACCAGGTGCTGGCCCTGTCGGCGCCGGAGGAACAGCGCCGCTGGATCAGCTTCTATAAGAAGGACAATCCCGACTCCCCGCAGAACCAGCTGACGGCCAGTGATACGGTCTTCGTCGCGGTGCGGGCGGTCTCCTTCATCTCCCCGACCGTGGCCCAGGTGCGGTTCACCAAGCGGCTGGAACGAGATGGGCAGGCCACCGAAACGCCAGCCATCGCAACCATCACGTTCGACGTGCTTTCCAAGCCGGAATCCGAAGCGGGCCGCTACGCCAATCCGCTCGGCTTCCAGGTGAAAGCCTATCGCGCGGACGTAGAGATAGGTGGAAAATGAAACAGCTCCTCATGGCATCGGCCGCGATTCTGGCCGTTGCGCTCCCGATAAGCGCCGCCGCCGAAAACACACCCCGCCCGGTCACCGCCGATCATCGGGTCCGCGAGGTCAATTATAGCGATCAAAATGTCATCGCCATACGCAGCGCCTTTCGCACGGCAACCCAGATCGAGTTCGCGCAAGGCGAGGTGATCAAATTCGTGGCCATGGGCGATACCGTGTCCTGGGAAGTCGCCCCGGCCGAAAATTCCCTGTTCATCAAACCGCGCGAGCGCGCGGGCGGGACCAATCTCATCGTCGTCACCGACTATGCGGGCCAGAAGCGGAACTACACCTTTGCGCTCGCCGCCGTCGCCAATGGCCGCTCGTCCGAAACATTCTACAAAGTCAGAGTACGCTATCCCGAGCAGGAGGCGGCAGCCCGCCGCGAGGCCGCTGCCCGCCAGCAGCTCACCCAGGTTTTGGCGCAGCAAAATGGGGCGATCAAGGCAGCGCTCGACCTTGGCGTGCTCGAAGGCATGCGCAACCTCAACTACAGCGTGCAGGGCTCGTCAGAAATCCAGCCGTCCGAAGTCACCGACAATGGCCAGTTCACGGTCCTGCGCTTTCCCAATCAGCGCGAGATCCCCGCCATCTTCACGGTCAATCCCGATGGCAGCGAAGCCACGGCCTCCTTCGATGTGCGCGACGAATTTGTCGTGATCCATGGCGTGTTCCGACAGCTGCGCCTGCGCCGGGGCAAGGTGGTGCTGTGCATCTACAATGACAGCCCGAACTTCTACGGCCGCGATCCCAAGACGGACACGGCGTCGGAAGTGGTGGAGCGCAAGACGGAGAATTGATGTGAACGACAGGCATTTCGACGTCGACGCGACCCCCGACATGAACGAGATCGACCGGGATGCGGCAGCGGTCGATCGCCCCAACCGCATTCCTTCGCTGACCTCGTTCCAGTGGGACACGAAGAAGATGATCGTGGCCGGGGCCATCGGCGGCTCGCTGCTGTTTGCCGGCCTCACCATCGCTGCGGGTGTCGGCGGCAACAACAAGCTGCCCGAGGTCAAGGCCAAGCCGCCCGCCCCTGAAGTACCCTATGATCCCAAGACCGTGATCGCGCCCACGCTGGAGACAGCCGCGCAAGATCCCAACGCGCCCATTCCGCTCACCGGCGAGCAGGTCCCCGCAATCGGGCCGGGAACCCCTGGCACCGATGCCAAGCAATCGCCGGAAGCAACCGCTGCACAGCGACGGATGGCAGAAGCGCAAGCCCTGCGCGATTCCGCCCGCCGCTCCACCCTGGTTGCCTATAGCGGCACCAGCGGCCAATCGCTTGGCCAACAAGCCGCAGCGTTCGGCGGCAACCTGCCCGGTGCCAGCGGTGCTGAAAGCGCCTCCCAACAAAATACCGCGCTGGACAATCTCAAGCGTACCTCGGCAATCGGCCGCACCACTGCGCGCATGATCGGCGACCGCAATTATCTGGTCACCGCAGGGTCGATCATTCCCTGCACTCTCCAGACCGCGATGGACAGCAGCGTGCCAGGCTATGCCACCTGCATCGTTCCACGCGACATTTATTCCGACAATGGCCGGGTCGTGCTGATGGAGAAAGGCACCCGGGTCTTCGGCGAATATCAAGGCGGGCTCAATCGCGGGCAATATCGCCTCTTTGCCATGTGGAGCCGCGCCGTCACCCCGCGCGGGGTCGCGATCGACATCACGTCGCCCGCGTCAGACAGTTTGGGGCGGGCAGGCATTGGCGGGAAGGTCGATCGCTTCTTCTGGGAGCGCTTTGGCTCCGCCCTGCTGTTCAGCGTGCTGGAGGATGGTGCCTCGGTCGCCTCCAATGCCGTGGGCCAGGCCGGCAGCAATGTCACCCGCGTGCCCTCGGATTCCGCGTCCACCATCCTCCAGGACACGCAACAGATAAAGCCCGTGTTGCGAGTGCCGCAGGGGACGGACCTTGCCATCACCGTGGCCCAGGATTTCGACTTTGCCCAAGTCTATGGACTGGGTCTCAAATGAGCGTCACCGCCTTCCGCAATACGGCGGTGCTGGACGACGCGATCCGTCCCTTACGCAAATATCTCGATGATGAGGACGTCACCGAGGTGGTGATCAACCAGCCCCTGGAGGTTGCGGTCGAGCGGAAGGATGGGTGGACTTGGGGCCGGGAAGAGGAATTGACCCTCCCCCGCCTCAACATATTGGCGACGGCGGCGGCAGCGTTCACCTCCCAGGATGTCACCCGCGAAAACCCGATCTGCTCCACCATCTTTCCAACCGGCGAGCGCGTCCAGATCGTCGCGCCGCCGGTGGCGCCGGATGGAACAGTGTCGATCACAATCCGCAAGCCATCGACAAAAGCCATGAGCATGGAGGATTTCCATAAAAGCGGCCTATTTGCCGAAACGAAGGTCGCCGAGCGAGGCATGACCGACATTGAGCATCAGCTCCTCGGCTTGTTGGCGCAGGCGCGTCATGTCGAATTCTTCACCCTGGCGGTGCGCAGCCGCCTCAATATCCTCATCTCCGGCGCGACCGGGTCGGGCAAGACGACCTTCGCCAAGGGGCTGATCCAGCTCATCCCGGAAGAGGAACGGCTGCTCACCATCGAAGACACAAGCGAGCTGGTGGTCCCCCACCGCAATGTCGTCCACATGACCTACAGCAAGGACGGTCAGGGCACCGCCAAGGTCACGGCCAAGGAGTTGCTCGAAAGCGCCCTGCGGATGCGGCCCGATCGCATTTTGCTGCAGGAGCTGCGGGACGGCACCGCCTTCTTTTACCTGCGCAACGTCAATAGCGGCCATCCCGGATCGATTACGACCATCCACGCTGCGTCGGCGGAACTGGCCTTCGACCAGCTCACCCTGCTGGTGAAGGAGAGCGAGGGGGGAGCGGATCTTGGCCGCGACGATATCCGCTCGCTCCTCAAGATCCTCGTCGACGTCGTGGTTCAGATGAAAAAGGTGAAAGGGCAGTTTCGCGTCACGGAAATCTATTATGATCCCGCAGGGCGGCACGCCGCATGAGCCGGGGCGCGACGCTGGCGATCGGCATTCCCGCCGTCCTCCTGCTCCTGTGTCTAACCGGCTCCATTGTCGCGTGGTTCGCCCTGGGCCTTCCCGCCTCCGCCTATGATCCGCTGAAGATGCCGGCCTTCTTCTGGTATTATCGGGGTGACCCTATCGTCCAAAAGGGGCTCGCCGGCGGCATGGCAGCCGGATCGCTGCTGTCGGGTCTGCTTCTTTACTGGTTCGTGACCCGCAAGCCGCCACTGCACGGCGCGGCCCGTTTTGCCAGGGAACGCGAAATTGTGCGCCACGGCTTCCGCGGCAAGGACGGGATCGTCCTGGGCAAGAAATCCGGTCGCTACCTGATTTTCGAGGGCAATGAACATTGCATCGTCGAAGCCCCCACGCGCTCAGGTAAAGGCATTGGTATCGTCATCCCCAATCTGCTGAGCTGGCCCGGCTCGACCGTCGTGCTCGATGTGAAGCGCGAGAATTATGATGTGACCGCGGGGTTTCGTGCGAAACATGGCCAGGCCGTCTATCTGTTCAACCCGACCGATACCGAGGGCCGTACCGCCCGCTATAACCCGCTCAGCTATATCGACAGGCAGGACGCCGACCAGGTCATCATCGAGCTCCAGAAGATCGCCACCATGTTGTTCGTGCCTCCTGAGCGGGGTGAACCCTTCTGGACCGATTCCGCGCGCACGGCCTTTGTCGGCGTCGGCGCCTATCTCGCCCAAGCCGACGGGCCCTTCACGATCGGCGCCATCTACCGGCTGATGACCACGGGCGATACGCGGGGCACTTTCCGCCGGATACTCGACGATCGGAGTCTGCGCCTCTCGGCAGGCTGCCGCAACGCGCTCGCTGATTTCACGTCGGGCGCTGACAACACCTTTGCCGGCATCGTCCAGACGGTCACATCCAAGCTCAGCTTGTGGCTCAACCCCCGGGTCGATGCGGCCACCGAGGATAGCGATTTCGACCTGCGCGAACTGCGGATGCGACCCATGTCGGTCTATCTGGGGGTGTCACCCGACGAGCTTGATCGGGTCGCGCCGCTCTATAATCTCCTGTTCCAACAGCTTATTGACCTCAATGTCCGCGAATTGCCTGACGCACGCACGCCGATCTCCGTGTTGGTGCTGCTCGACGAGTTTGCGCGGCTCGGCCGCGCCCAGGTCATAGCCGGCGCCTTCTCCTATGTGGCGGGCTATGGCATCCGCTTGTTACCGGTCATCCAGTCCCGGTCCCAGCTTCGGGCTGTCTATGGCGAGCATGTTGCCGACGAGATCGTCGCCAATTGCGGCGTCGAGATCGCGTTCACGCCCAAGGAGCTGCGGGTCGCCAACGAGCTGTCGGAACGGATTGGCTATGTGGGGCAAGAGGCAGTGACCAAATCGCTCACCATCCATGGCATTCTTGCCAATCGCTCCAAATCCATGTCCGACCATCGCCGCGCGCTGTTGCTGCCGCAGGAACTGATGCAGTTCCCCGGTGACGAGCTACTGTTGCTGCGCGGCGGCATGCCGCCGATCCGGGCTGACAAGATCCGCTATTATGGCGATCGCCATTTCACGCGCCGGCTGGCTCCGCCACCGAGCGTCGCGCCCATCGACCGGCACATCAGGGAGGATGAGGATCTTCCTCCCTGCGTTCTGCCAGACACTGATCAGCTGACAAATCCTGATCCCGAGACCTTCGCCATGGATTGCGTCGTGACTTCGGAATTTGACGACATATTGATCGACATGGAGACGAACCAACGCGGCGACCGCCGGGTCGGTATCATTGAGCAGGAGCGATAAATGGCTGATAACCTCACCCCTCCCGAACCGGCCGCCGAGACGAAGCGCAAGGGTGCCACCATCGAAATGCCCGATGAACTGCAATCGCGGTTCCTGCGTGTGGGCGACAAGCTCTATCGCAGCGCCCACGACAAGGACCCGGTCGCCACCATTGCGCCTGACCGCATCAAGGCGAAGGACAGCCGCGCCCTTCCCGACCTCATTCGGCTTGCCAAGGCCAATGGCTGGACTGCGCTCAAGATCAATGGCGACGCGGAATTCAAGCGCGCCGCCTATCTGGCCGCAGCCGCGCAAGGGCTGACGATCGAGGGCTACCGGCCTGACGCGAAGACACGGGCGGCGGCGGAGCGGGACCAGGCGCTCCAGGCAGGGTCAATGAGTGCACGCTCCCAGGTGCGCAGCGCAGGTGACGCGGAAGTGAAGCAACGCTCGCCGCGAACGGCCAATCAGGTCCGCGACAATAAGGAAAAGCCGGGCCAGCGCACGGACCTTGCCGAACGGTTCCGCCGCCAATCCCATGCCGACAATGCCCGGGATCCGCAGCTGCGCCGCGCCCAAAGCCATGTCGCCCATGCCATGACCATTGCGGCCAAGCGCTTCCCGCAGGACGAAGGTCGGGGCAATGCGTTTGTCGATCGCCGCAAGGAAGAGGTGGCCGGACGCATCGAGCGCGGCGAACGGATTGCCGGGGTGCAGCTTCGCCAACAACAGGATGAACGTCTCCGCTCGATGCAGCAGAGCCAGATCCTGCAACGGCAGCGGTCGCCCAATGGACGTTGATCAGATCGAGCAAGGAGGCAGGCGATGACGCAGCAACCAGTAGGCAGGCACGGTCTGCCACGTTCGGAGCGCCGACGCGCAAGGATTGGATTAGCAGATGGCCCCCAATCAGTGGGTCGCGCCCTGGTCCACCATCGTGCAAATTGCAACGATGACTCCATACCAAGGCCGCCACCTCCTCGTCGCTGCCATTGGGGTCGGACCACAGCGGGTCGTCGGCGTTTCCGAAGATGAGGCGGTCTGGCCCCTGTTGCACAGCGCCATTGAAGTCCATCTCCCTGACGCAAGAATTTTCACGAAAATGGGAACCTGAAGTTCGCAAGGGCGCAAGGGCGCAAGCGCACATATTACCTTTTCAGCTCTGCCCGATTGAGGCCGCGAACAGTAATGGCTAAGCGACTGATCGTCGGCATTATGATCCCGCAATATTCGCGACATTTACAATCGAACAAAATTCGCGCAAAGCAGGCCCATCACGCAAGATGGGTCAATCTTCATGGCAGATGAAATCAACACCGACGTCACCGCTCTCACCGTTCAACTGCTGAGCGCCTTTGTATCAAACAACACAGTGTCGAGCGAAGGTCTGGCTGAGTTGATCAAGACCACCCGGTCTGCCTTGACCCAGGATCTGTCTTCTCCTGCCGCGCAAGTGGAGACACCAGAATTTGCGCCTGCGGTTTCGGTACGCAAAAGCATCTCGTCGCGCGACCATATTCTGAGCCTGATCGACGGCAAGCCTTACAAGACACTCAAGCGTCATCTTGCTCAGCATGGTCTGACGCCCGAACAATATCGCGAACGCTACAAGCTGCCCAAATCCTATCCGATGGTGGCGCCGAGCTATTCGGATGCGCGTCGCGCCGTGGCGGAGAAACTTGGTCTGGGAAAGAAGCCAGCCGTGGCGCCGGCTGAAGCGGCGTCTACCGCTGCGCCCAAAGCCGCTGCTGCCAAAACCCCTGCGAAAACCGCAAAGCCCAAGGCATCGCAAGCGCCGGATGCAAAAGCAGACGTAAAACCAGCGCACGCCAAGGCGGCTGCCGCTGAAAAGGCTGCGCCCCGCAAGCGCCTCTCGATGTTTGCGCCCAAAGAGGAAAAGCCGACAGCGCCTGTCGAGGTGAAAGCCGAAGCACCGACCGCAGCGACCAGCGCTCCTGTGAACGGCGCGGGGAAGGCTGCGAAGGCGGCGGCAAAGGCGAAACCCGCAACCAAGGCAAAGGCAACTCCTAAGCCCAAAGCTGCGAAGGGTGACACAAAGCCTGCCGCGCCGGCGTCCGTGGAAGCAAAGGCGCCGGAAGCAGCCGCCTCCATCAACTGAAGGAAGAAGATGTGCAGCCTCGCGTCAGGGTGAGGCTGCACATTTTACCTGGCCCATTCAGGCAGGTTCACAAAAGCGTGACCGCAGTCCGCTTTCCACCGCTCTGGACAGCAAGCCAAATTCCTCCTCAGCGCAGCCGATGCCAAAGGAACTCAGTCTCGCCGTTGTCGGAGCCCTGCATCCCAATAGCGATGGTTCGAACCGCCAGTTCGAAATTCGGATGCTCAATCCGGGCGATGCCATTTCGCTGATCCCTGAACCCGGCAACAAGATGGACTCCAGCGCGGTCGCCGTGTTTTCCTCTCGCGGATTCCAGATCGGCTATCTTTCCGCCGAACGCTGTGGCTGGATCGGCGCAAAGATACAGCAGGGCCAGGATGTCCGCGCGATCTTCCAGGCAGCGACCTACGACGGCGCCATCATTCGTGTCCACCTTGATGGCGGCAATCCCACCCTGCCCCCGCCGCCGCCCAAGCCGGTTCTGTCGGAAGACGCTCTCTATGCGCAGCAGGCTGATCCAGAGTCAGGTTTCTGGCCTGATTACCTGCCGCCTGACGATTGACGTGCAGTGCAGGCGATCGGCATCGACCTCAATGTACTCGACCCAAAGCCCGTTTCGCCTCGGGCGTGATCGTATAAACCGCTTCACGCTGTGCGCCGCGGTTCGCGTGGTCGACACGAAATCCCTTATAATGGCGGCGGAGCAACCCGGCTCGGACCAGGTCTGACGCCGCCCGGCTGATGCTGGTCCTGCCCGACCGCAATATCCGGGCTTTGATTTCCTCCGCGATCAGCATCTCGGCGGCGGCAGGGTCGTCGGGCAGTTGCCCCTGGGTGACGAGGTCCGCGCGCACCGCTTCGATCAGCGTGCGCCTGCGACCGTCTCTCTGCGCCAGAGGGATCAACGCTTCGCAGAGCCAATCCCGAACCGGCAGCAGCGCCCCCTCATAACGGACATAGGGTCCGATGCTATCGCCCTGCCCCACGGCTTTGTAGATAAGGTTCAGCACCATGAAGGCATAGCGCGGACGCTTGGAAACCTGCGAAATTCGGTCGATAAGATCGGGCAGCGACCCAAGGCTGGGCGCTGCGTCGCGGGGTTCGAAAAGGTCGGGCTGCTGGAACATATCAGGAATCTAGCACATGCGCGGCGCCTGTGAATCCCCCGGCACGTGTCGAGAACAACAAAAAACGCATCTGTCACTTTACCCAGCGCGGCAGATTGGCTTGTGGACGCAAATCCCGTTGCTGCGGGCCCAAAAGCCAGTAAATAGGGCCTCTCCATTCATTGGGAGAGTTCCTTCATGAACAATACAGCCCTAGCCGAAGCCATTGCTGCCGAGCATGGCCTCACCAAAACCGACGCCCGTACCTATGTCGATGCCGTGTTCACCGCCATCGCCAATGCCGCAGCCAACGGTAACGAAGTGAGCCTGAACGGATTTGGTAAGTTCAAGGTAAAAGACAGCCCGGCTCGCGAGGGTCGCAATCCGGCCAACGGAGAAACCATTCAGATCGCGGCTTCGAAGAAGCTGACGTTCACGCCTGCGAAGGCGGTCAAAGATCAGCTGAACGGCTGATTTTGGGTGGGCGCCGTCGGACGCGGCGGCGCTCCATTACATTTCACGGCAGTGGCACTTTTTCTTACCCGGTAAAGTGACACACCTGTCATTCGTCGCGAACGGCACGGCTGCTTCCTGTGAATCCCGACCCTTTGTGGTCGTTCCCGAGCCAAAATCGCGTTCCAGATTCCGGACATTCATCAATGCGTGATGCTTTGGCTGGATTGCAAAAATCGGCGCTCTGAGAGACGTCAAGATCGCGATCAAGCGCGATGCTGGAGGGAAAAGGTCCAACCCTCAGTATCTTTGCCACGGGCTGCTTGGATCAAATGATCGGGGATGTCCGCCATCGCTCTTGCAATGGAGTACCGGGCCCTTAGGTTCGAGCGCGTGAGGATGCCCGGATGAAGGAAGAGGCCGATCTGGCCCGCGAACGGTTGATCGCCGCGCTGGCCGGCGTGGCGAAGCAGGACCAATTGGCCCTGCGACAGGTTTACGAGCTGACTTGTGCGAAGCTATTTGGAATTTGCCTGCGTATCTCGGGCGACCAAGAGAGCGCGGAGGACATCTTGCAGGACGTATACGTCAAGGTCTGGAACAGGGCGGCCCGGTTCGACGCCAGGCGCGCCAGTCCCGTGACCTGGCTATGCGCGATCGCTCGCAACAGCGCGATCGACTGGCGGCGGATGACGGGTAAAGCGGTTCTGCTGCCGGAGGATGCCGCATCCCAGGTCGCCGATGCGCAGCCGCGCGCCGATGAGGCGCTGATGGCCCGGCAGGACCGGGCGCGTGTGTTCGAATGCCTGGAGCAACTGGACGACCGTACCGGCACGTCGATCCGCGCTGCCTTTTTCGACGGGCTGACCTATGCCGAACTGGCGGAAAGGACGGCCATGCCGCTGGCAACGATGAAAAGCCTGATCCGGCGCGGGCTACTGCGGTTGAAGGCCTGCCTGAGCGATGAGTGACGCTCTGACCCCCGAAGAGGAACGCGATGCGTTGGCGGCCGAACTGGCGCTCGGCGTTCTGGCGGGGCCGGAGCGGGCGGCGGCATTGCGCTGCAACTGTCCGATCCCGCTTTCGCGCGCCTGGTGCAGGACTGGGAAGCGCGGCTAGCGCCACTGCACGGCGCATGGGAGGATGTCGCGCCGCACGACGCCGTGTGGGACGCAGTGGCGGCGCGGATCGCCGATCCAACCGCCCGCCTGCAAATACGTCTTTCTCGGTGGCGCGCCGGAGCGTTGCTGACCGGCGCGATCGCAGCGGCGCTGGCGATCGTCCTCGTCATGCACCCCTTTGGCCTTGAGCCGGTGTCTGCGCCGATGGCCGTCGCGCAAATGGTCGGCGAAACGGACGGGCCGGTCGTTCTCGCCCGCTACGACCCGCAGGCAGCGGAGATTCGTCTCCGCGTCGTCGCCGCCGTCCCGGCAACCGGGCTATTTCCTGAATTATGGGTGATCCCTGACGGCGGCGCACCGGTGTCGCTTGGGCTGATCCCGCGGGCGGGTCAGACATCGGTGCCGCTGTCCGCCCAGCAGCGCCGGCTGCTGGTCGACGGCGCCACCCTGGCGATCACCATGGAACCGCAACATGGGGCTCCGCACGCTGCGCCCAGTTCCGCGCCGATCGCCACAGGAAAAATATCGCTTCTCTGACTGCGGGCGAACGCATCCTTTGGCGCAAAGCTCCGTAGCTAGGCTACCTCCCCCAAATCGGGATGGCGTTTTCAGGAGCTTTTCCAATGAAATTTTCCAAACTCGCGCTCATCGTGGCCAGCGCCACATGCCTGGCCGGCGGCGGCATCGCCATTGCCAAGGACATGATGATGAAAAATCCGATGGTTGGCGGCGCTGCCATGTATCCGGCCAAGGACATCATCGACAATGCCGTCCATTCCAGGGATCACACTACGCTGGTCGCCGCCGTCAAGGCCGCCGGGTTGGTGGAGACGCTCAAAGGTCCGGGTCCTTTCACCGTCTTTGCCCCGACCAATGCAGCCTTCGCCAAGCTTCCCGCCGGAACCGGCGAGACATTGGTAAAGCCAGAGAACAAGGCCATGTTGACCAAGATTCTGACTTATCATGTCGTCCCCGGACGCATGACTGCGGCCGACATCGCGGCGAATGCCAAGGCTCATGCGGGCAAGGCGAAGCTGACGACGGTTCAGGGAGAGGCGCTGACCGCCTGGAAGAAGGGCAATGCCTGGTATCTGACCGACGCCAAGGGCGGCTCGGCCAAGATCACCATCGCCAATGTGATGCAATCCAATGGCGTCATCCATGTTGTCGATACGGTGCTGATGCCCTGACTCGATCGCGTGTCCTCTCAATTGTGGAAGTCCGCCGATCTTGTCCGTTTGGTGGACTTCCTTCGTCCCATGGCGCTTTCGCGCCGGGCCGCGCATTATCCCTTGTCTTGCGTGGAGGAACGATGGGCTGGAGATGGAGATGGGTGGCGGCGGGAGCATGCGTGCTCGCCGCGATGGTTGCAGTCGCCATTTCGCCGCTACGGACGTTCGACCTGCTTGTTCCCAAGGATGGGGGCGGAGTCAAAGTGGCGAGCGACATTCCCTATGGCGCGGAACCACGGCAAAAGCTGGACATATATGCACCGCGTCAACGCGCAGCGAATGCGCGGCTGCCAGTCATCCTGTTCTTCTATGGCGGCTCCTGGGCCAGTGGCACGCGAAAGGGCTATGCCTTTGTCGGCCGGGCATTGGCGGCGCAGGGCTTTCTGGTAGTCATTCCCGATTATCGGATCGGCCCGGCCAATCTCTATCCTGACTTTGTGAAGGATGGCGCCAGCGTCGTTCGATGGATCGCCGCGCATGGAAGAGAATATGGTGGCGCCCCAAGCTATATCGTACTCAGCGGCCATTCAGCGGGCGCCTATATCGCTGCGATGCTGGCGGTCGACGATCGCTGGCTCGGCAAGGATAGACAGGCGGTCAAAGGATTGGTGGGGATAGCCGGCCCTTATGACTTTGCGCCCTTCGATGTTCCTGCCAGCAAGGCGGCGTTTGGTACATGGCCCAGACCTGCCGACACTCAGCCGGTGAGCTGGGCTGGCGCAGGCGATCCTCCCGCGCTGCTTCTGGTCGGCGGTTCAGACGGAACCGTGCGTGCGCGCAACAGCGAGGCGCTTGCCGCAAGGCTGCGAGCCGGCGGCGTCACAGTCCGGATCAAGCGCTATCCCGCTATTGGTCACATCGGCATGGTAATGGCTATGGCTCGTCCGTTTCGCTATCGCGCACGCATCGTCGACGACACCGCGACCTTCGCTCGACAGGTCACCGCCGTTGATTGACCGCGTCGGCTTCCATCGTTCCCGCCCAGATAGAGCCGTTGCGGATCGATTCCGGGGTCGACCTTCTTCGTCGCTCGGCGGTCGAATAGCCATCCTCAGTAGCGGACACCCCATTGCCGCCCTGGGACCAGGCAGCATGTCCGCTTTGTCGAAGGGTTTCGGGCGCCGGCCCATTCTCCCGCGATTGTCGAATTCGACGCTGTCTCGCTCCAAACCGGACATGCCGGAAAGTCCCACCTGAAACAGTCTGATTTGCTTTACGATTAAGGCTGCCAATCCTCATCTCCGAACGCATCTGTATAGAGTTGTTCGATCTGGGCCGCCTCGTCGTCGGTCAGTGCGGCGAACTCACGGGAACGCGCGCGCTGAGAGAACTGACCGGTATTTTGCTGCAGAAATTTTTGTAGCAATTCCACCTGTGCATCGGGCATGTCGACGATTTGCTGGATCCCGTCGCTGAAGCGATCAAACGCCTCAAGGAACCGGACTTCCCGCGGCAGGTCTTCGACGATTGTTTGTTCGACACAATCGTAGAGAAATTCGGCATGCGCGGTCGCATCGAAGTAGCGATAGAAATTAATGGTCTGGTTGAGCACTTCGACATTTCCATCTGCCGTTCGCTGCCATTCTATTTCCTGGAGCAATGGTCTGGAGTAGCTCTCGAGAACCAGGCGGTAGGCGTCGAGGCGACGTAAGATCGCGGCACTGACCGGAAAGACAAGTCCGGGCGGATTATAATTGGCCGAGGCGAGCGCGTGGTGGATCAGCCAGCGGTGGATACGACCGTTCCCGTCCTCATAAGGGTGGATGTAGACAAAGCCGAAGGCTATCGCTGCGGCGGCAACGACTGGATCATAGCCTTGCGACCGTGTTCGGTCCGCATAGGCAACTATACCGTCCAGCAAGATGCCAAGATCCTCATGGCGTGCGCTTATATGGTCGGGAAGCGGATCTCCATTGTCGCGGTCATGGACGCCGACGAAACCGCCTTGTGTTCTCAGGCCTAGACGCACGAAACGCGCGTCACCGATCACGATCCGCTGGAGACGATCAAGTTCGGCGAGGCTTAGCGGATGGCTGCCCGCCTGTGCGATCGCCTGACCCCAGCGGATAGCGCGTGTACCTGATGGGCGCTCACCTTCGATCGCGAACGAAGACTTGGAATCGTTGAGCAGCAGGAACGCCGCCGCACGCGAGACGAGATCCGCCCGGATGCGGCCGACTTCCTGGCGGGCGATCTGGTCTAGGTGCTTAGTCCCCGCCTCCTCGAGACGTGGCGTCCGCCGGACCATGGGACAAAAGGCCGGCGATCCCGGTAAGTTGTCGACGACCTTGTGTCGTGCCGACGCGACGCCATGGTCAAGCCCGAATTGCAGGTCTGTATCGACGATCGACACTGCCTTGACCTTCCCGGGATCGGGGATGTCGAGTTCGGTCGACGTCAGCCATTCGTAAAGATACCAGATGCGTCGGGCGAACGCGCCAGTCGGTGTCGCGAGGATGAGATCGCGGACCGGATCGGCGCCGAGGACGGCGAACAATTGAGCGAGGACGCCAAGATCGATGCCTTCCCACTTTAACGCGAAGACGAGCTGGCCCGCCAGGGTTGGCTCAGCCTGATGGCGGGGGGTCAGCAACGTCCAGTCGTCGGTGGATACTGGATGATGGCGTTCGGCGATCGCCGCGAGGCGTGGTGGAAGGGGTAGCGAGAGGTCGTATCGGGAGATGAGCGCGGCATAGCCGCTCGGGATTGCCAGTTCGGGTAGACGCCGTCCGCGAAAATCTCTCACTGTCTGCGAAGGCCATTCACCCATCTTACTTCCTGTGAAAATCAATCACCCAGATCAAGGCCATCTGCGAATGGTCATCACCGCCTGTGAAAAACTATCACCAAACGAAGGGTTTGTGAATATCGCTCTCCAGGCTTCGGCTACGATGGCGCGGCCTTGTTGTATAACCACCCATGGGACCTCCGCGCCGACATGTCATGGTCTGCTGAAAAGCCGACTACTAACTAGCGCGCGCTAACGCTCACGGCCTCAATCGACCGAATTCCCGGCATTTCCGTTGGCCAGAGCATCGGCAATCATGGCCGCCAGCGTCTCCTCAGCACGCTGCCGGGCGCCTGCATCCTTGGCTTCCAGATCATGCCGCAACCAGTGCGGAGCGCGCTCAATCACGCGTAGAATCAAGGCGGTTATATTCTCATCCATCGCTGCCAGCCTATGACGGCTCCCTGCCTTCCGCGCAACGAAGCAGTACCCACCGTCAACGGGTCGAACTTCCAAGGTCACACGAGCAAGCTAAAATCGCAGCTGCTATCGCTTTCGATCAGGCGGAGAGGCATTGGAATGCCTTCTATCTGGTAATTTGTCACGCTGCTGATCCTGAACGCGCCTGACACGCTCCAACGCATCCTTCAGCACCCGGTCGGGCACGGTCTCGAGAGCCGTTCGATCTTTCAGGAACGCGCGAAGCTCCTTGCCAAGAAGCTGATCGCGCGGATCGGCGGATCGGTCGAACCTATCTGCCGCATTCTCGTACTTATCCTTTGTAGTTTCCCACCGCTCCTTTGCGCGCGCGACAAATGCGGGCGACACGGCCTTCCCGGTGGCGATGGCCAAGGCCTCGCGAGCCTGCCGCATGTCAGCCTCGGTCGGCTGCCGCGACACCCCCCGCCTGATCTTGTCGCGCATCTGGGCGAGCGCCATGCTGCTCCCCGCCCTCCCCTGCCCGCGCGTCCAGCGCGGCGTGGCCTCGCATTCGACACCCCGGCTGCGCAGCGCTTCGGCAAAGGTCTCACGAAATTTGAACAGATCTTCGCGGCGTGGATCAAAGCGCCGGCCATCCAGTCCTTCGGCCTGCACCGTCAGATGGACATGAGGCCGGGGTGTATCGGTGTGCAGCGCCATCAGATAATCATGATTGTCGCCGATCATTCGATCGGCTGTCTCCCGCGCCGCCTGTCGAACCGTCTCGGCATCAGTCCCTTCCGGCATGGAGAAAACCATGGCCACCGCCGACACGGTGGCCCGCTCCCGCCAGGTCAGCGGCTCGGACCACTCCTGTGCGATCTGCGCAAGCTCGCCCTTGTCGGCGATCGGCTCGCCATCGCGCGTTTCAACGGCAATCTCACCATGACGCCCGATATAGGCGAGATGGGCGCCGAGATGCTCGGCACCCTTTTTGCGGCCGGTGACCTTTACCAAAACCTCCGGCGCCTTGCGCACCACGCGCGCCAGGACCGCACGCGGGTCCGCCCGAACCGCCGCCCCACCCTTGGCTGGCTTGAACGCGCCAGCCTGATCGAACAGATGCTTGGCATAAGCCAGGTTCGGATCGCCAAACACGCGCGGCCGAAACACCGGCTTCAACACACCCCACAGTTCGTCCTCGCGCTCAGCGAAGGGCATCAGTCTGCGACCTTCCAATAGCTGAGATCATTGCGCAGCGCCTCGCTCAGAGCCGCAACCTGATCGCTGATCTCCTGCCGCATGTCCGTAATGCGACGAAGCTCGCTCTCGATCTGCAAGCCACTGTCAGCCAACAAAGCCGCATTTCCCGCCTTCATGGCCTGGTTGAGATTGCGGCCGATGCGCTGCAGCTGCATCCGCACCGGTCCGAGCGTTTCGCGCAGGCCATCGTCGACATGGCCCTTGAGACCAAGGTGCCGACGCATCAGGGCCTTCACCCACCCTGCCCTGTCCGTTCCGCGCTGCGCGGCGCGCACACCCAGGACCGCCATCTCTGTATCCGTCACGCGGAAGGAAATGCGATTGGTGGTCCGCTCCCTACGTGCCTCGACATTGGGAGCACCGCCAGCTTGTCGCATCGCTTGGTCCAGCAAGGACCGAAGGAGAGCACTGCGCCCTCCCCTCCCCTCGGCAAGCGCGTCGAAAGCCGCAAGCGTCGCCCGATCGACCCGCACCGTCATGATGGACTTGGTTTCAGTGGAGGTTGTCACGATGGCGATCCTCTTCCTGTGCAGCTAAGCTACTGTAATACAACGGCAACCACAACCCCTATCCTGCCCTCAATCAACCTCCACAAATCACGCTCCAATCTGTGGCGCGTGCCACAGCCTTCTGTCAGTCGGGGAGGTTTGGAAAACGCGGAAAGGAATGCGGGTTCAGGGGCAGGATTAGAATTGAACCGTGCGTGCCTGGTCTTCACCTTCGAACTGCACCACCGCTTCGATCAACCGGGCGCGCTTTCCATCGATGTCGATAAACCGCACGGCCTCTGTCTGCTCCCGAACCGAGGAACCAACCGGGGCACGGTGAGACTGCTTCGGGTCCTTTGGCAGAGACGCCGATGCGGCCGGAGTGGGCGCCGGGGAAACGCGCTCCTGCGTTTCCGGGAGGGTTCGCGCTGCCGTGTCACGGCGAGCGAAGGCTTCACAATCGGCGATCGTCAGGGAGCCGACCGGCGCCCGGTCGAGGAGCAGCCTCACCCCCGCTTCGTCATGAGCTGCGGCGTTCATCAAGGCGACCGCACCGCGGATGGGGAGATCGTCCAGGCGAGCCACGATAAAATCCGGCGCTGTCGCCAGGCTGTGCAAGCGGGAAAGGCGTGCGCGATCACGACCAGTTCCGCGGGCGAGATCGGCGATGCTTCTGCCGCCCGCCACCTGATCGGCAACAAAGGCGATCATGTCGCGGACAGACAGATCTTCACGCTGGTCATTCTCTATGAACTGATCCACGCGCAACTGATCAGGATCGGACATCTCGCGCACGATGGCTTGGACAGGGCGGCCCAGTTGAAGGCAGGCGCGCCAGCGGCGCTCGCCAAACTGAATCCTGTAGCGACCGTCATCATCCGCTGGCGCAACGATGATCGGTTGCAACTGGCCGCGCGCGGCAATTGTCTCGGCCAGGCCATCAATCTCGGTCTGCTCGATCGCGCGGCGGACATTTCCGGGATCGGGATAGACCTGGTGAGGATCGAGCGAAAGCACCCTCTCCTGGTTCCCCACATCGTCCTTGGCTGCGAATATGTCGAAATTACCAAAGTCCATCAGGATCTGATCCTCTCCATCGCCTCGTCGAGAAAGGCACGCATCGGAGGCAATGAGGCGCGCACATCCTTGTCGAACCGCCACACCGGAACCCCGGCCTGGACCGCCTGACTATAATGCGCCCGATCGGGAAGATGGGTGGCGAACAGATTGCGGCCGATCTTGGCCTTGAGCTCCTCCAGCATCGCAAGCTGGTTTCGGTCATTGGCCTTGACCCGGTTCGCGACCAGGCCCGCAATCCGGATCGGGGTGCGCCTGCCCTTTTGATTGACGGTCTGGATCGAGTTGGAAAGCTGCCTGGTCGAGTCTGGCCCGAAGGGTCCGAGCTCGACCGGCACGATCAGATCGTCGCACATCATGAGCGCGGCGAAGTTGATCCAGCTCCAAGCTGGCGGCGTGTCGATGACGCAATAATCATAGGCGTCCGACAGCATGGGGAAGTTCGCGCGGAAGGCGCCAAGCGCCTTCCCATAGTCGGCATCATATTCGCCTGTCATGCGATTGGAATAAATCGCGCGCTCCGGCACAGCTGGCGGCTGGAACGCATTCTCGAACAGCGGCTTGCACGAACCCAGCGATTCAAAGTCGCGCAGTGCCGCGGAGGCGTTACACTGGCGGTCCAGGTCCAGCACCAGAACGCGATGGCCAGCGTCGGCCAAGTGCCATGCAAGGTGACAGGCGATGGTGGTCTTGCCCGCCCCGCCCTTTTCGATGTTCACCGCGATCGTTTTCATCGCCGCTCGTCCCGCCAGGATCGACGGGCATACCACCAGGTCTCCTCATCCTCGTTACGGGTGCGAGGCGGCGCTGCCCCGCCGCCCCGCCTACCGAAGATGCTCAGCACGATGATGACGAGAAAGATGAGCCCAGCTTCAGCAATGCCGCTCATATCCTATCTCCCAAATGTCGAAATCGAACCGGCTTGGGACTGTGGACCCAAGCAGACGGCGGGCAGCGGTCCGTCGAACCGCTGCCCGCCTGATTGAAAGGCAATTGCCATGATAGGATGGGGCCGCTCTCATGCGGCCCCACGGTTTCTAGCTGCTGGCCAGTTCGGCGTCGCTCGCCTTGGCCAGGATGGCAAAGCCGTCTGCGATGAGCTCGACGGTGTATCGCTTGCCTTCGGGGGCGTCGTAGGAGTTTTGACGGACCCGGCCGGTGATGTGGACCATGTCGCCCTTCTCGGCCTTGGCGGCGCGTTCGATCAGTCGACCGAAGAGCGTGACCTCATTCCAGTGAGTGTCGGTGATCCACTCGCCATTGTCCTGGCGGTTGTAGTTTGCGGCGACAGAGAGTTTGGTGACCTTGTCTAGCTCGGCGATCTTTCCGATGCGGCCGATGATGCGAAATTCAGCGATGTTCTGCACTGGCTTAACCTCCACTCGATCAGGCTAATTCCTGATGGGGGTGACGAGGCAGCGGGGTTGACGGGATCAAGAGAAAAAACGGAGGGTCCACATCGTGGAAGCCGTAACCCCACGGGTGGTTATTCTCTTGATCTCATAGGCAGCACCGCAGCCCATTCCCATGAAACAGGAATTTTCTGGTCGAGCAACCGAGGTTTGATCGACTTAACACGTTGAAAAGGCTGTTCATCTTGTCGCGTTGAAGGGGCGTAGCGTTGGAAGTTCCGTGCTCGCCTTTGAGCCCCCTCTCCCACAACCGGTGGAGGGCTCTGTCGAGCGCTCGGACATCAACTGAAAAGGGAAATCGAAAATCGAACACGTGCCATCGTCAGCGCGCAAGTTCGATCGCGATTCCAATGTCGAGGTCTTGCCAAGCACGATCAGTCGTTACCGCCGTTGCGCCCAGTGAACCGGCCAACGCCAGGCAAGCCCGGTCGCCCAGCGAGAGGCCGGCCGAGCGGGTAGCGGCGCGCAACAGACCGGTATCAATCGCCAGTCCCATTTCGAGCGGAATGACAGTCAGCTCAAGCGCCTCTATGTTGGCGCGGATGCGATCATCGGGCATTCCGCGCTCCTGGAGCTTGGTCGCCACCTCAGCGAGGTTGACGGCGCTGATCACAGCCTCGGGCAACGCCTCGATCACACGGTCGGAACCAGGCTCTCCATTGAACACGGCCAGCAAGGCCGATGCATCCAGCACGACCTCACTCACGCGCTGCTTCCGCCCGGCGGTCTGCGATCAATTCGTCGACAAGACTAACGCCTGCGGGCACATATTTCCGCACTTCAGCCTGGATAGCCTTGATCACAGCATGATAAGAGCGGACGCGGAGCTCGCCATCGACGACTTCAAGACGTACGTTGTCGCCATCGGCAAGGCCGAGCTCCTTTCGAACGTCTGCGGGAATCTGAAGACGGCCGCCCGACACGATTCGGCCTCGATACGCGGTCATGACTATCTCCTAGGTTGCTGTCGGAAACATATACCACGACAGATCGTGCCCCGCCATACATTGGCGCAGACATCTGTATGTTAGGTTGGCGTGTGATGTCGAGATATATGAAGGACCACTGTCCCACGGTCATGAGCAACCGACACACGAGCCGCCTTTGACGAACCGCCGGAACGCAATGCCGACGTACTTTCATGATAAATCCAACGTGATTTCGTAATCGCTCTGTCGTGTTTTCAACGCTCATCCAACGTGCGATCAAATTTCCACTATCTATATCGACTCGTGAAAATCTGGGCCTTTGCGCGCATGACAGGACATCCTAATCCTTTTAACCCTCTCTAAAACGAATCTAACGGGTGCGCCTACGGCGGATCCTTGAAAATTTTGATGAGATTGATTGCGTCAGCGTTGGCTTAGTCGGCACCTACGCAACCCGCAGGATATCAGGGTAGGGCTTGCCTCCCGGTATCGCGAGTACGAAGGGTTTCCGTTCGAGCCCCTCTAGCGGCAAAGGATCGCGTCACAGACCACTTGATTGGCACGGTTTGACTTTCACCGCATTATGGGAGCATAAAACACCAACCGCGTCGTAGATATGATTCGGAAGAGGGGTCCCATGTCGTTCACCGTCAACACGCTGAGAAATACAACCACAGCATGCCAGCAGATGCGCGACCATATCAAATCCCTCGCATTTCGACCGGAAAGTCACAAAACTCTTGATTTGGCCTTCGGTCCGACGATCGCAGCAGAGCTGATTGGTCGCACCCCCGAGGCACTTGCAAAAGCTGAAGCCAAGGGGCGCTTGCCGCAGCCAAAGCAGCAGCAAAATGGCCGACGCTTTTATACGCTAGAAGATCTGACTGAAATTCGGTCTGCGCTGGGTATTCACGTCGGGAAGCAGGCAGATGAAGACGCCGTTGTCCTCGCCGTTCAAAATTTCAAGGGCGGGGTCGGCAAGAGCACGATCACCAAACATTTCGCGGATTATCTCGCACTCCATGGTTACCGTGTTCTCGTTATTGATTGCGACCCTCAGGCGTCCACGACCACAATGTTTGATATCCAGCCTGAGACGTTGATTGATGACGAGCAATCTCTTGGGTCGTTTCTTTCGCCACGCAGCACTTTTAGCGACTTTTCCCAAACTATCAGGGATACACCCTGGCCTACGATCAAGATCATTCCTTCCAGCCTAGGCCTTCAAGATGCCGAGTGGGATCTGACCGCAACCCTTCAGGATGGCGGGCAAGCCGTAAGGGAAAGTCTGCAGGCTCTGCGTGTTGGTATTTCAAGTATTATCAAAGACTACGATGTCATCCTGCTCGACCCGCCGCCAGCGATGGGTTTCCTGGGGTTGAATGTCATGGCAGCAGCGACGGGCCTTCTCATCCCCGTTCCGGCTCGTCAGCTGGACTACCTGTCGACTATCCATTTCATGGATACCATCGCTGACAATATCGAAATTCTTGAGCAAAATGGCACGCCCGTGAATTACGGTTTCATCCGAGTTGTTTGCTCAACATTTTCGCCGGGCAAACCCGGTGAAAACGACATGTGGAAAATCATGCAGGCTACCTACGCGGGAATGTTGCTGAGCCTGCCAATTTTGGCGTCGGAAGAAATCAAAAATGCCACCCAGGCGTTCCGATCAATTTACGAATCAAAGCCTTCGGCATCACATCAAACCTACAATCGGTGCCGGGAAAATTTGGATGCCGTGTTTCGGGAGGTTGAACAACAGATCCGCCAGCAATGGCCGTCAACCAGCATCTCGGGCGCAGGCGACATGAATGTGGGTGTGGCGGCATGAGCAGAAAATCGCTGATCAGTGAAGCTCTCGCTTCTGCGCCGATTGAGGCTCCTCAATCGCCCGCGCCATCCGAGCAACCCTCCCTTCCCCCGCGCAATTTTACCAACAAGCGGTTGGAAGCCTTCGGGGAAGCTGCGCGGCTGGTCAAACGGCCGACCATGCGGCTCAAGCCTTCAGAATGTTCGATTTGGCCTGGTAACGCGCGCGATTATTCCCTGCTCGACGAACACAGGCTACGGAGCCTGATCGATTCAATTCTGGCAGAGAATGGAAATCGGATTCCGGCGGTCGTCCGAAAGACCTCCAATCCGGATCGTCCTTACGAGCTCATAATCGGGACCCGTCGACATTGGGCCATCGCATGGCTCAACGCCAATCACTATCCCGACATCGACCTGGTCGCGATTGTCGAAGACATTGATGACGAAGCTGCCTTTCGTCTCGCGGACATCGAAAATCGCGAGCGTGAAGATATTTCGGACCTCGAACGCGGCCTCAATTACAAAGCGGCGGTCGATGCCTATTACGGTGGCGTGCAGCTGCGGATGGCAGAGCGTTTGAAAATCTCGAAGTCGCAGCTGGCTCGATATATTGCGTTGACGGAGTTGCCCCCCTTTGTCGTCAGCGCGTTCAGTTCACCGATGGATCTGCATGCAAAATATGCGGAGAAGCTCCTCCCCGTCCTGCGTGACCTTGGCGCTCGCAAAAAGATGGAGGTTGCAGCAGAGCAACTTGCATCCGAGCAAAGCTTCCGCAGGTCTGGCGATGAACAACCGATCTCCGGTCCGGAGGTGATGACACGACTTCTACAAGCGGTCACGACGAAGGGGCGCGTACAGAAGGCAGAGATTGCTGCCAACGATGGCTCGATGATTGGGAAGGTCGATCGCGATCAGCGGAAAATGCTGACGATCACGCTTTCGCAATCGGAGCTTTCAACAGACGAAATTCTGAGCGCACTGCGTCCCGTTATTGAGAGCTCGAAGCTGGTAGCTGGCCGTAAACGCTAAGGGAGCGGCCGTTCATGTGCGAATTCAAAAAGCTGCTTTTTGGCATTTTTCTTTTTATTATCAGAGAGATATGCCGAATTTCCCCCCGGGGGGAAATCGCAAACGCTGAGGTGCAATCGCGTGTCTGACGGCGCCAGCTCCGCGGCTCCAAAAGAGCGGAAAATTCAATTCGAAATGTTTTTCACGCTGCCCGACTTCAGCGATATTTCGCTGCGGGATTATCAAGAGACGATGCAGCGGCCGTTTTTTAGCTTGTCGAAACGCAAGCGGCTCAAGCCAATTGAGTATGTAAGCCCAGATAAATCTGTGACCGTCCATGTGTCATCCAATCCCGCTTATGGAATGGCGACGATCTGGGACGCGGATATCATGATCTACTTGGCGTCGCACCTGAACGAATTGCAGGAGCGCGGCATCAACGACATCTCCCCGGTTATCAGGCTCCAGCCCGGGGATTTGCTCAAGAGAATTTGTTGGGGCACCAGCGGTCGGGCTTATGAGCGACTTGTAAGTGCGCTTGATCGTCTTCAGGCGACGACCATCAAAACGAATATCCGAGCCAGTTCGAAGAGCAGAGAAACTACTTTCTCTTGGATCGACAGTTATACGCACCTTGTCGATGAACGGACGCAGCGTTCGCTTGGTATGGAAATCACCCTGTCCAAATGGTTCTTCGATGGCGTGATGGAGAAACGCAATGTTCTTGCGATCTCTCCCCTCTACTTCGAGATTACCAGCGGATTGGGCAAGTGGTTATATCGCGCTGCTCGTAAGCATGCCGGCGGCAATGGCGCCGAGGGTTTTACTATAGGCTTCGAGACGCTCTATCAGAAGAGTGGGAGCGAAAGCAGTTTTCCGGTCTTCAAAAAAATGCTCCTCGAGTTGGCTCGAGCGAACGAGCTGCCTGACATCTCGCTGGAAGTGATCGAGGATCGATCTGCCCAGCCAAAGTTGAAAATGGTTATGCGACGGCATTTAGACCCCTCGTCCAATCGACGATCGCAGCCCCTCTCCCCTCCCCTCTCCACTTCATTGCCCGTATCGTCCGTAATCGCCAATCGTTCGGAGGCTCAGGTGGATGCCGAGCAGGCCTTCATAGATCCGGCGATGGCCAGGACGATGATTGCTAATCTTTCGTTGGGACTTAGGGTCGACGAAGATGGACGGTCGACCCAGTCGAAAGCGCCCACATCACCCAAGCGCGATTCCCAACCCCGCCGCGGACAGACTGCAAAGCAGGTCCTTGATCCGGAAACCTATCATGCGATCCGAACCGATTTTGCTGGTTGGGATTATGATGAACTTATGCGTCGGTTTGACGCCTTTCTCGGTGCAAATCCGCTCGAGTTGCCGCGGAATTATTCGAAGCGGTTTTATGGATTTGTCAAAGAGCATCATCGCCGCAATAAGTTTCGGCTTTGATCGTCGTCCGATGCTTTGTTCCCTACAACGTGTTTTTAGAATCATGCGGTGTATCATGAGGCAAGTTCCTTTGGACCTCCCTGTCGGAGGTCACCATAGCGACAAGTCGGCTTGAACTCCGGAGAATGCTGGGCCTTTAGCTCGGCGCAATTCCGACTGTGGCTCGAGTAGGTCGTTTTGCGCGCGATTCCAAAAACACGTTAGGACGCCACCCGACGGCAACGAGGTCATTCCACAGGTGTGGATGATCGCAAATGCTTACGACTCTGCGTGGGATCTCAGCGTCAAAAACGGATCACCCCCTGCCCCGCTCTGTCACGCAGCGATTGAGACGCTTCGAACGCGCTGTTCTGAAGCATCGCACCCGGTTGCGGCTCTAAACTGTTTCGTCCATTAGCTTGCGCTCCCGGGACATTTTCCACTCTACTCCCTTGCCTATGGCATCGCGAATACGCCCGGCAGCTGATGCCGTATTCCGGCCATTCAACGTGTTTTTAGAATCGCTAGAGGCAACGGCGATATGTGACCTATGCCCCGGATTGAGGCCGGCCGTCCTTGTATTTCGGTTAAAATGGAGTGGTTCCAGCCCTGCGATCGTCATTATCGGCATGATAAATGAAAACACGTTCCTGGCGCATAATCGGCAAAGGGGAGGACGGTGGCGAAGCCGATTTTCTCCGCGGACCCAGACACTCTTCACATTCATAGCGGCAAAAAGTCGAGCCGATCCGCAAACCTCATAGCTGTGCTCTTTGTGGCGGACAGCATTCGCTGCCAAGACGCGTGGGGCTGTGAACGGCTGATTGCTACGCGATTTCCCGCGCGGCCAACGTCGGGCGGGGAACGACCCTCAGGCCCCCCGAACAGTTCATTGTCGGATGTGCCATATCACATTCCGACCCCGTCCAAGATCGTTCGCAATGCAAGCTTGGCGTGTCATTGAGAACGCGATCCGTGCTCTGCGAGAAAGATCGGTTCGCACGGCCGGTATCAAGCAGACTGGGAAACGGTGGGCGACATGATGGTACTGGCGAGCGGCGCGAACGGTTCAAGACTGTCCGCCAAATGCGGGCCTTCAAGGCAGTGCAGCGCATTGGTCGCGCCTGCATTGGTTGCAGGCAGGGCCCGGGCGAGCTGGGCCGGGGGGAGGGCGCCGAGCTCCAACAGAAGCATCCGGGCTGGGGAGAGCCGCGAATGCGAGTGCTGGTGGGAAATTGCCGCGAAACAGGCGGCACTGTGGACCAATCCCGGGGCGAGGTGAGGGGAGGGACGCTCAGGATGAAGGCAGGGTCGCGCGAGGTGGCGGCAAGCTTGATCGCCCGCCAAGGGGGTGCCTGCGGTGGCGGAGAAACACGTAGCTCGGTCACCGACATCACTCGGGCATTACCGTTGGCGGCCGACTCGCCTAAGAAGCCAGCCCCAGGAAGTCAGGATAGCTGGAAACGGCATTGGGTAGCGATGAGAGGACGTTATAGAAAATCGACAAGGAGCCTCGGTTCCCACCGCAATTTCAGAATGGCTGGACGTTTGTGAGCCATATAGCAACCAGCGCTCGCATTGACCGGTCAGAAGTGCTGGCGAAGTAGAACAAATCAAGAAACAATTCTAAAATGCCCTCAGAAGGCTGTAGGGCGATTTAAGGCTCTTTGGCATCATCTGTGCCCATCTTGGCGCGTTTCGCGTCTCATCGGTGCTCTGAGGGGGTGTCAATTTCGCCCGCTTCTGTCCAAAAATCGGTGGCAAAGGGGTCCGGCGCGCGGCGCCGACCCGGGGCAGGGGGGGTGACTGGAATGGCATAGCGACGAAAACTCGCCTGGCCGCTCTGCTCGAGCAGCAGGCCTTCGGTCACCGCGATGGTCAGCAATTTGATCGCGCCGGCCGACGTTAGCCCGAGTGAGCGCGCCACCTGGCCGCTGGTGACGCTGGGGCGGGCCATGGCGAACCGAAGCACGTCCTTCAGGCGGCCGAGCCGCCGCCGCCCGGCCAAATGGAGAGCGACCCTCTGGGCATAGCTGCGTAACCGCGTCTCCATCTCCAGATGGGCCTCCGCGCCGGCGCGGACAGCGTCGAGCCAGAGCCGGTCGAGTTCGGCATCCCGGGCGATTTTCCACGAGGCACCGGCCTGTTGGAGCCCGAGCGCAGTGAGCCCGCCCTGGCTGCCGGCCCAGCGCCCGGCCCCCCAGCGATCGCCGATCAGCAGGCTGGCGATCCGGTCGCCCTTTCCAAGCGGTGCGTGCTGCCGCCACAGGCCCGCGATGCGGGCCGCGTGGAGCAGGGGCGGGGCGGGGGAGAGCTCCCTACACGCCTGTTGCCAGCGGGCAATCGCGGCGAGCCTTACGCCGGGATCGCGCGCGAGCGGAGCAGCCCAGGCGTCGGGATCGAATGAGGGAGACTGATCGGCCCCGAACCAGGCGCACAGCGCGGCGGGGTCCTCGGTGATCGCCGCCAGGGTGATGGGCTGGCCGATCGCCTGCTTCCAATGGGTGAGGTCATAGGGCGTCGTCGCCACCCGGCCGCGCGCGTCGATGGTAAGAGCATCATCGGGCAGGTCCAACGAGTCCAGCGCCCCGAGCGCCGCGCGTTCGGCCAGGGCCATCCGTGTCCGCAGGGCTGCGCGCACCGGGCTCAGCGTCACCCGATCGACGAGGCGGGTGAGCGCGGCCTGCGCCTCGGCATAGGCGAGCAGCAGGTCGGGTGTCAGCGGACAAAGTAGACTGCATTTTGCTGTTTCATCGTCAAATCAAAAGGTTATAGCGACGATACTGCAAGCAATTCTGTCTCGCTCGATTTGTCCGTCGCGGTGGTCGACAAAGTAAGCTACATTTTCATCGACGCAGAAATCGTTGTGGAGTCCATCCATGATTGAGCGCAAGCCGTCTCCCGCGCCCCGACGAAGTCTCAAATCGCTCGAGGCGGGTTTGGCGCTATACCCGCACTTCCGGCAACATATCTCCCTTTCCGGCCCGGTGACGGCAGCTCAGGTCGCGGCGATTGCCGAGGCAACAGGCTTGAAGGAGCGGCAGATACGGACATTGGCTGCGCGATTTAGGGCGCATCCGGTCGCGGAGACGCTTGCTCCAAAACCGCGGGGACCCACTCTCGGATCGCACCGGATTGATCCGGAGGTGATGGCTGCGATCGAGACGTTGATCGAGGAAATTGCGCTCAAGATGGTGTCGCCGTCGCGGGCGGAAGCGGCGCGGCAGATATGGGGCCTGTTGCACGCGGATAATGGAAATCACGGGTTTTCCGCCGATCTGATCCCAAGCGAGAAAACGATCGATCGGCTGCTGTGTGAAATTCCGAGCCGCGTCTGGGCCAAAGCCACGATGGGATCAAAGACCAGAAGTGCCCATGAGCCACACCCCGGCGAATATTGCAGCGACGGATTTCTCGACCTGGTTCAGATGGATCATACCAGGGGTGATGTCATCCTGGTCGATAGCCTGAGGCGGGAACAGCTCGGAAGACCTTGGATCACCTTCCTCATCGAAATCTGGACCCGATCGATCCTCGGCTACTATGTCAGCTTCGGCGACCCTTCGATATTCCGGTGCGGGCGGGCGGTTGCGAGTGCCATGTTGCCCAAGGAGCCGATCCTCAATCATCTGGGAGTGGACGTCAGCTACCCAATGTATGGCCTGTTCAGCCGCTTGCATGCGGACCAGGCTAAACCGCATCGGTCGGAGGGCTTCAGACGGGCCTGTGTGCGCAACGGGATAGACCCCGATGTCCGCAAGCCTGGGCCTGCCCATCTAGGCGGGCATATCGAGCGGCTGATCGGCACAATGGTCGGAAAACTGAGACTTTTGCCCGGTGCGACGGGATCGAACGTCTCGGCGCGCGACGGGTACGATGCCGAAGCGGAAGCAGCGATGACGCTGGCTGAATTCGAGCGATGGCTCCTGTGCCAGATCGCGATCTATCACCACACGCCGCACAGCGCGCTGGGCGGCCTCTGCCCCGCTCAGATGTGGGAGCGGGAAGCGGCCAGACGCGGCCGGCTGCTGCCCCTGTCGGTCGATGCGGAGCAGCTCTTCCGCCAGTTCCTGCCGTCGACGTCCTTGACGGTCCATGCCAAGGGCGTTCGGATCAAATATCGCCATTACTGGCATCAGGCGCTCGCCGCCCGAATCGGCCAAAAGGTCGAGATCAGTTGGGATGAGCGGACGATCCAGCATGTCTATGCCGACCTGGACGGCAGCTATGTGGAACTGCCGGTCATCGGCCAGTATCCAGACGTTTGGGAGGCGGACTGGGAAGCCGGCAGAGCGAGGGTCAGGGCCTTGGGCAGGGCCTATCAGGCCGATGGCGGTCGCGCCGCGACCGCACGGGCGGTTGCTGCCGCCAACCAGGAAATCCACGACGCGCGCGCCCGCACGAAGGAGGCGAGGCGCCAGGCCAAGCGCCGGGAAGGGGAGGGGACGACACTGGCGGACCTGCGCGTTGCCCGAAAGCCCGAACGGCCGCCGGTTGACTGGAAACCGGTCGCGGACCTGGGCGAGGATGACTGGTTGCAGGAGCGGACATGAGCGTGGCTGCACCACCGCCTTCCTTGGCGCCCGCATCCCCATTCTGGATCGATTTCGAAGAAGCCCACAACGCTGTGGAGACGATTGTCGAAGTCGCCCATGACGACCCCGAGGAACGCCCGACCTGCATCGTGCTCACCGGCCAGTCCGGCATGGGGAAGACCTCGATCTTGCGCGAAGCCCAGCGGCGCCTGACCGAGGCCTTTCCCGAGCCTGCCCATTGGGGCGAGGCGCGCTATCAACCAGTGTTGCGGACGGTCATTCCCTCGAGTCCGACCTCGCTCAAGATCAACCTCGCCTTGCTCTGGAAACAGGGCTGGCCGATCCGCACGAACACGCACAAAACCGCCGATTTGAAGGTGGTCGATCTCCTGGCCGCACAGGGTACGAGGCTGGTCGCAATCGATAATGTCCACGTGATGCTGACGGCCAGCGGCGTCGCGCGGCGCGACACCCTCGATGCGTTCCGTTTCCTGATGAGCGCGGGCAATGTGCCCCTGGTCGTGGCGGGCCTCGATGTCGCCCGGCAGATCTTTGCTGACGATGTCGAGCTGGCCTACCGTTCGATCATGCTCAAATTGCCGCTATGGGAGCCAGGCGAGCCCTCGCAGCGCCTGATCAGGGCGCTGGCGCGCGGCATGGGGATGGAAGAGCCCGACCATCTGGCCGACCCCGCCTTTGCCGAGCGCATTTGGCGCGAAAGCGGCGGGGTGACCGGAAATTTCAAGCGGATCCTGCGCTGGTCAGGAAAGGTCGCCAAGCGGCATGACCGTGCGCTGGTGACGCAGGACGACATCAGCCAGGCGTTGCAGCTCTTCATGCCCTACAGCCCGGAATGAGCGGCCGGGACATCGAACCCTTGGCGTTTCGGGTGAAGCCGCTGCCCGAAGAATGTTTCGAATCCTGGCTGCGGCGCTTGGCCGAGTGTCATGACACCACTCCCAAGGCACTGTTTCGCCATCTCGGGATCGACGCGGCGCTGGCCGATCGCGATCTGGCATCCTCAGCCGCTGGCGCGGCGGAACCGCGTCACGCCATGGTTGAGCGGTTGGCTTGGGCGACGATGGTACCGGAGAAGGCGATTTCCGGGACGTTCGTGGGCTGCCCGAAGGCCGATCTGTTGCCTTTGCCGCTGCGTTCGATCGGCTGCGCCCAGTGCTGGCGCGATTGGTTGGCGTCCGCCGAGCCATGGCGGATCGAGCGGAGCTGGATTTTGCGCGTGACCGCCTGTTGCGAAACCCATGCCTTGTTGCTGACCGATCTGCGGGGGATCATGGTCCGGGGGCATGGCAACGCGGCGCGGCAGCTGCTTGAGGAGAATGTGGATCGGACCCGGGCGCAAATGGCCCGCTTTACCTTGGTCAAAACCCGCCTCGCCTGGAATGGGACCATTGCGCGCGCCCATGTTCGCGGGAGTGACCCCAGTTTCGGGGCTATGCCGGCACGCTATCGGGCGGCGCTGGTCGGCAACTGCTTCCATATCGCACCTGCCCGTCATCTGCTCTTGGCGGCCCTCCACAGTAAAGACGGACTCCAAGCCGGCCAATGGGAGCAGATTTTCGGCTTCACGACGCGGCCCGGACGCGGCGCGCCAACGGGCAGGGCGCGGGGCGCGTCTGGCCCCAAACTCCCGGACCTCGCGAAGACGATCGCGAGGATCGGCCTGCGGCAGCTTGAGCGCAAGTGCCGGGAACTGGGCAAGGTCTGCAAGCGACTGGAGCGGGCCAAGGAGAACTACAGCTTTGTGCATTGGCAGGGTGTGTGGCGAAAGGGCCGTGCGGCGCTGGCGCACGAGGTGAGTCTCCGCCGCGCCGCCGAGATGGCTGGTGGTGAGATTTCCGCGCAGACCTGTTTGCGGGGCTTCCAGGAGGCGCTGGTGTATCTGCAGGAAGCCGGGTTGGCGGACGGTACTGATCCTGTCGCGCGTTGCGATGGCGATCGCTGGGACGATTGCCACGAGGATGTCCATCGCTTGCGGGCGCGGCTCGCCGCGTGCTTCGCCGATCCAGACTTTCGCGTCCTGCTCCATCTGCCAAGTCTTCCCGTCGGCTTCGACGCTTTGGAGGGGACACAGTGCCTCGCGCCGATCCAGATGAAAGCGGCGGCGTTTCTGACAGGATTGACGTTTAAGGGCGCATGACACGGAGCTTGCGCTGCCGCACGATGCAAAAATCGGCCGACACATGCCGGCCACAGGACATTTGGCTCAATTTTGCCCTCAGAGCCTCGTAGGGCGTGTTGAAGGTCTCCGAGCACCCTTGGCCTATCCGAGCCTCGTTTTCGCGCTCTAGGGGGCCTTTGCGGGCACTTTTATTTTATGGTTCAAAATCAATTATTTGCCTGAAATCTGCCGACTGAGCGGCCTGCAACGCTGCTTGAACAGCGGATCCAAGGCGAAAATTTCCATTCGCCCTGGAGTTTTGCAGCCGGCTCACTCGTCCAGATCATTTCCTCGACAGGAGGCATTCGCGCGGGCGAGCAGGCGGTCGATATCGGCCATGATCGCGTCATGTTCGGCATAAGGGCTGTCGGCACTGACGTCGTCCTCTGCTGCCGGGACATTATAAGTGCGTGGGGGCGGCAGGGCGCGAATGACCGCCTGATGTCGGGGAGCGGTTGTTTCGGCCAAGCCCGCTTTGACGAGCGCTGCCACAAGATCGCGCGCGCCGTTTTTCGATACGCCCAGGGCCTGCTCGATCTGCAGCGGGCGCAGCGGGCCAAAGCCGGCGAGCAGCCGGTACAGATGCGGCGCGCGCGACGTCGAGCGCAGGCGGGAAATAGCCGCCTGCATAACCTGCACCCGCGCATAGGCCGCATCCAGTTGTTCGCTCACACGGCGCGCGGCATTTCCGGCGGCCTCAGCCACTAGAATGGCACGCTCGCGCGGCCACAATTCGGGCCGGAGCGCTTCGGCCCGCACGGTGCCGGGTAAGGGGAGGGGAGGGGAGCCCGGGTTGCTTTGCGCGATCAGACGACCGGCGACAAGATCGAGCGCCCATAGCGGCATGGCGGACCTTGCCTGCTCGAAGACCATCGGCCCGGATGGCAGGGCAAGCAACTGGCGGTTCCGCTCGACAGGCGCGAAATGCGGCGAGCCTGCGGCTGCGTCGTGCAGGCGATCCAGCGCGGCGAGCGGCCAATTTTCCTCGGGACCCAATGCGAGGGACTCGGACAGCCTGGTGGCTTCCTCGACGGCGAACGCCGGCGGGATTTCAGGCTCAGCATGGTGCCTGTCCTGATCGAAGCGCGCCGCGGCGCGGATCTGCGCGGTCGCTTGCCCCAGCGGTTCCCAGGTGGACAGGGATAGCTCAGACAGCAGCGTGTCGGCGACCAACGCTGCCGGGGCGGTGATCTGGGTCGTGACGTCAGGCACGGGGGCGAGGCCGGAAAACCACGCGGAAAACCAGCCCTCGGCGCCGGAAAAGCCAGACTGGGCGAGGGCCTCGATGAGCATGAGGCGGACGAGCGCGGCGCAAAAATGATGGGCCACTTGGCGAGGCACATGTGATAATTTGCCTTGTAGTTGGCCCCAGGCAAGCGTGGCCTGCACCCGCGCCGCCATGAGCGCGTCGAGGGGCGCATCCTCGTCTGACTGGAGCGGATGGAAGGGGGGCGAGGGGTCTGCCATCCACCAAGTCTAGTTAAATCGACTTAACTGCACCAGCCTTGATCAGCCTTTTTTCGAACTAACGATAATGAGTTGTTATCGATAGTGACAGCCACATTTTCGCAGCTATAATCCCGTCCATGTGTCGTTTTCCCAATAAGACCGGACTCCACGCTGCCCGCGGTTTTGGGCGATATTTTTTTCCCAATAACACCGGATTCTTGCCAATAACGCCGGACTGGCCTGCCGGAGGCTGTCCCGCAGCGTCAGGCCGGGTTGGCCCATGAGCAAGAAATCAGATTTGCCGATGTCTGCGCCGGCGCCGCGCCTGGCACAACCGAAGGCGGCGGTTGCCGGGGAGATCGTGACGATCCTGCCGCCGGGCGAGACCAAACTGCCCCGTCGGCGTTCCGGGTCCGCGCGGAATCGCGAAGCCCAGCTCGTCGCCTTGCTCCAGGAACTGACGGGTGAAGGCGCTGGTCTGGTCGAACTCAATTTCAAGAAGAGTCTCGAGGCGCGGGCGCCCGCCAGCATCAAGGCGCTCGCGGTCGACCTGGATTGCTACGCGCACTTTTCGGCAGGGCAGGGCGGGATCGGTTTGCCCGCCAGCGAAGCTCGGCTCGTGGCCTATGTCGACTATTGCGAGACGCGTAAGTTCAAGCCGGCCACCGTGTCCCGGCGCCTGTCTTCGCTGGCGGTGGCCCATCACCTTCTGGGTGTTCCCAATCTCGTCGGTGCCGGGGTGGTCCGCGATGCCCTTCGTGGCCTGCGGCGCCGGGCCGGGGTCAGGCAGCGCCAGGCCGGCCCCTTGCGGTTCGGCGACGGAGTCGGGCCGGAGCCGGTCAAGGGGTTCACGCTTGCGGTCATGCTTGATGCCTGTGGGCGCGATGTCGTGGGACTGCGCGATGCGGCAATCCTGTCGCTGGGCTATGATGCCGGTCTGCGGGTGTCGGAACTGGCGGCGGTCGCGCTCGAACAGATTGAAGGGCAAGAGGACGGCTCAGCTCTGCTCGAGCTGGCACGCTCGAAAACCGACCAGGACGGGAAAGGGGCCTTGGTGTGGCTCTCGCCCGATACGATGCGGCGTGTGGCTTTGTGGCGGGAGGCAGCCTCCATACGCGCGGGCGTCCTGTTCCGCAGGGTGGCGGTGACCAGGACAAAGCCAAGCGAAGCCCGGCGCGAACGTACCATCAGCGATCTGGCCTATCATGCCCAGGTCGATCGCGACCGCATGGTCGCGCGGCCCGCGCGCGCTGCCACCGCGACATACAAAATTGGGGAAGACGCACTGACACCCGCCGCTGTGCGTCTGATCATCAAGCGGACGGCGCTCGCAGCCGCCGATCAGGGCCTGGTCGATCTCATGGGAGCCGATCTGGCCGAGGCGATCAATGCCCTGAGCACGCATTCGCTGCGGGTCGGGCTGACCCAGGACCTGTTCGCCAATGGCGAGGACGCGGGGCCGATTGCGCAGGCGTTGCGCTGGACCTCTACCGCGACTGCTCTACGCTATGGCCGCAAGCTGGCGCCGTCCTCCAACGCCGCGGCGCGCATGCTGAAGGGCGTCAGAAAGTGAGGCCGCTGCAGCGAATTCTGTCCGTCCGGCAAAACGGGGAAATGGGGCCGGATGCAGTCTTCTTTGTCCGGTCACAACCGCCTATGACACCGGGCTGCGCGCCTCCGAACTGGTCGCGATCCAGGTCGAGCACCTTCTCGAGGCGACCGATCCCGAAGCGCGGCTGCTGCGGGTCCCGCGTTCGAAGGGCGATCCCGAAGGGGAGGGGGCGACGGCATTTCTCAGCGCGCGCAGCGTACGCGCGATCACCGCCTGGCTCGAGGCGGCGGACATTGCGGAAGGGCCGCTGTTTCGCCGGGTGCAGGTGCGGCGGATCAAGGCACGCGCGGCGGTGGCGGGGGAGGGGATCGCCCGGCTCAACGCGGAAGGCAGGCTGGTGCTGATGCGAGGGGAGGGTAAGCCTGCGCAGCCGGCGCGCACCGCCTATGATGTTGGCGCGGCGGCGCTGCATCCCGGATCGATCGGGCCGCTCTGGCGCACGATCATCCGCCGGGCGTTCGACCGCGGCGCGCTGCCCGACCTCACCGCCGACGATCTGACACGGTTGCTCCGGGGGATCAGCGCGCATTCGACGCGGGTGGGGCTGAACCAGGATCTGTTCGTCAGCGGTGAGGAGCTGGCCGGGATCATGGACGCGCTGCGCTGGAAAAGCCCGCGCATGCCGCTCGCTTACAATCGCAATCTCGCCGCCGAACAGGGGGCCGCCGGGCGGCTCATGGCGAAGCTGGCATAGGGTCTGTTCGCTCCGGCCCAATTGATGATCATCTTCTGCACACAAACTGGTTTGTCGATCATAGAATCGGATTTGGGTAACGGCAAAGCCGGCGGGATCGGGTGATTGTCACCCAGAAATACGATCGACGACGGGGAGGTCATCGCTTTTACGCGACAAGGCCGTGATCGCCACGCGCCTCTAGGCGGCGTGGACAAATTTGAGCCAGTATTTTGCTGACGCGATATGGACCATGGACAGGAAGCTGTCTGCGAGTTGGTCATAGCGGGTGGCAATGGCGCGATTGATTTTGAGGCGTCCGAAGAAGCGCTCGATCTGGTTGCGCTGCCTGTAGAGTTCGCGGTCGTGGTGGATCTTCACGCGGCGGTTGGATCGTCCCGGGATGACGGCCTGTATGTCGCGTTTTGCAAGGTCGACGCGGATAGCATCTGCATCATAGCCCTTATCGGCCAGAAGCGCCTTGGGTGCCTGTTCCGGCAAGGCGATCAGGGTGTCATAAGCCTTGCAGTCAGCAGCTTCGCCGACAGTCAGGTGGAACGCGAGCGGTCGTCCTCGTCCATCAGCCAGACAGTGAAGTTTACTGGTGAACCCGCCCCGCGAGCGGCCAAGAGCTCGTCGACAAGCCCCCCTTTTCCGCCCGCTGCCGAGACATGGGCGCGAACCGTTGTGCTATCGATGCTGTAGTGGCCGCTGTCGGCCATGATCTCGGCCAGCGTCACTGAGACGGCCTCCCAGACCCCGGCCTCACTCCAGCGCCGGAACCGCCGGTAGATCGTGTTCCAGTTGCCGTATTTGGGCGGAACATCACGCCACGGAGTTCCGCAGCGAAGCCGCCAGAGTATGCCGTTGATGATCGCGCGGCTCTCTTCAGGACGGCGTCCGCGCCCTCGGTTCGCTGGCTCAATAGGCAGCAAACCCTTCAAAACACGCCATTCCGCTTCAGTCAGATCGCCCCGGCTCAAGCCTGCCTCCAAAAGGGGTGACTACACGAAAGTGACGCATCCGCACGCTAAGCGCGAACGTATGGTGAACGTTACGCGGCGAGCAACGAACTGATGGCGCGCAGTGGCCGCAGGACATCCGGATCGGGCCGATCTTCAACATTCCAGCTATAGTCGCCGGTGAGCGAGATATGTTCCCAGCCCAATGGCGCGACGTGACGTGCGATTTCGTCGGGCGTGCCGATATCAGCCAGCGCCACTTCGAGATAGCGGGTGTTCCACAGGATGATGGCGGCGACGAGCAGGTTGAGGCCGGAGGCGCGATAGGTCTGGTTCTCGAACCGCCGATCACGCAATTCGCCGAGCTGGTTGAAGAAGAGCGCGCGTGCGAGCGCGTTGCGGGCCTCGCCCTTGTTGAGGCCCGCCTGGGTACGCCGGCGCAGATCAATGTCGCGCAGCCAGTCGAGCATGAAGATCGAGCGTTCGAGGCGGCCCAGCTCGCGCATCGCGAGGGCCAGTCCGTTCTGTCGCGGATAGGCGGACAGGCGGCGAAGCATCGCCGAAGCGGTGGCGGTGCCGGTGCGTATCGATGTGGCGAACCGCAGCAGTTCATCCCAATGCGCCGCGACATGACCCAATGCGATCGGTTCGGCCGTCATGCCGGCAAGCAAGGGGCCGGCTTCCTGGCCGGGAAGGAGGTGCAAACGACGCTGCTTGATGTCGCGCAGGCGCGGCGCGAAGCGGTAGCCGAAGAAGGGCATAAGGCCGAACACATGGTCCGATGCACCGCCTGTATCGGTGTAGTGCTCCTCGATTGTCAGGCCGGTCTGCTGATACAGCAAGCCATCCAGCACATAGGGAGCTTCGCCGGCGGTCGCCGCGATTACCCGGGTCGCGAAGGGGTCATATCGATCCGAGACATGGGTGTAGAAGGCAACGCCCGGTTCGTTGCCGCTGCGCGCGTTGATGTCGCCGATTGCGGCGCCACGGCCCCCGGCATGGAATTGCTGTCCGTCGCTCGACGAGGTGGTGCCGTCTCCCCACAGCGCGGCGAGCGGCATGGCGCGATGGGCGTCGATCAGCCTTCCCAGCGCTTCACCATAGGCGGCCTCGCTGATGTGCCAGTCGTGGAGATGGGCGAGCTGGCGCAGGCTTGCGCCTCGGCAGGTTTCCGCCATGCGTGTGAGGCCGAGATTGATGCCATCGGCAAGGATGACGGTGAGCAGCGCATTGCGGTCGTCGGCCTCCCGGCCCGAACGCCGATGGATGAAGCATTCGCTGAACCCGGTCCAGGCATCGACCTCAAGCAGGAGATCGGTGATCTTCACGCGCGGCAGTCGGTCATAGGCAGCGCGACGGGCAATCTCGGTGGCGGGTGGCGTTGCCGCTTTCAGCGGCGAGATGATAAGGCCGCTTTCGTCAAGCCTGACCTGGGGCAGCTCGCCCTGTCGGGCGAGGACCGTCACCTGTTCGATCGCCGTGTCGAGCCTGGCGCGCCTTTCCTCGATATGACGATCGAAGTCCGTTTCGATGGCGAGCGGCAACGGCCCCTTCTCGCGAAGCGCGTCGAAGGTGGCCGGCGGGATGAGGTAGCTATCGAAATCGCGGAACTGGCGGCTTCCCGAGACCCATATGTCTCCCGCTCGCAACCGCTCCCGTAGCTGGGACAAGGCGCATAGTTCATAGGCGGCGCGATCGACGATGCCGTCCCGCAGGACGAACGGCCGCCATGCGGAGGGCACAAAGCGCAGCGGCACGCGATCAGGCAAGCGCCGTTTGCCGGTCCGGTATAGCTCCGCGATGATGGTAAGCGCCGACAGGAGTCCCTGCACCGCACCGGCGCCGCGAAATTCGAAGGTGTTGAGAAAGGCACCGGCAAAGAGCTTCACCGTGCGATGCCGCTCGATCAATTCAGCGGTGCGATCGACGGTTTCCGGTCGCCCGAGTACTTCGGCCCGCGCGACCGCCACGGCGAAGCGCTGCCAATCCAGCGCCTCGATCTGCGCCAGAGAGTCCACACCGTTGGTGCGCGCTTCGATGAGAATGCGGCAAGACCCTGTGAGCGTCCGGAGATGGCCTTGCAACTCGCGCACCGTCTTGAGGGCTTTGTCACGGGTCCGGTTCTCGGCGCGACGCGACATGCTGCCCAACAGCTTGTCGAACATCGTCAGGGTGGCATCGGTCAGGCTTTCCTCAAGACGGATGCCCTGCGCCGCCAGCGTCGCATGGCGGCGCAGGGCATTGAGTTCGCCAAGGTGCTGGGGTGTGATCCGGCTGCCTTCGTCCGCCAGCCTGTCAAAAGTCAAAGCCGGGATCATGTCGGCACGGGCGCGATCGAGATCCAGCGCGCGGATATGAGTGAGCCGTTCGATCAGGCGTAGGATGTTGCGCGCTGCCGGCGACTGTGGTGCATTGCGCAGCCAGGATAGCCATGTCGCGGCTTGCCCTGTTCGTCGGGCCAGCAGATCGTCCAGCCCCTGCAGCGTATCGGGCCGCAGGCCGTTCGTGAGCACTTCATAGGTAAGCTGTTCGGCCTGCTGGCGAGCACGCCGGAGTACCGCTTCGAGAACCGATGAAGAAGGCAGGAGGATCTGCCGGCGCCGAAGTTCGTCAACGATGACCCCCGCCATCTGGCCGGGGTGGACGATGGTCTGTGCGATCGGGATCGAGAATGCGACAACTTCGTGGAAAGCCTTGCGGTCGAAAATCCTGAACCCGTGCGATCGTCGGATTTCAACGAGATGTTCGCGACGGGTCTGGTCCCGATGGGCATAGTCCGCGAAGGCTTCGGGCGCGACGCCGAGTTGCTGCGCCACATAGGCGAGCACAGGAGCGGGCGGGACTTCACCCGCTTCCAGCGCACGGCCAGGCCATCTCATATAGAGTAGGAGCATCGCGTAGCCGAGCCGGGTGGCATCGCCGCGACGGCGGCCGACAATTTCCAGGTCGTCACCGGTCAGCGTATAGTGCCGCGCAATCTCGCGCTCATCGAGCGGCGCGCCATAATGCCCTGCCCAGATTTCCGCGCTCACCAGTCGCCGTCTCGCCAAGCACTATCTCCTTCCGCGTCCTTGTCCGTCAGACGGTCCTTTTACGGACAATCGCATTTTGTCCGCCTTTTATTGCTTGCAATGAGTTTACGGACACATTAGATTTACGGACAGAAAACGGACACAAGAGGCACGCAACCATGACCGCGCTTATCGTGATGGCCTGTTCATCGACCAAACGCCCCGGCGAGGAGGCGATGCCCGCCATAGATCGCTATGATGGTCCGATGTGGCGCACGCTGCGCGCGGCGCTGGCCGAGCTGGGGGAAGATTGCCGCCCCGAAATCTGGTTCCTGTCCGCCCGCTATGGCTTTCATCCGGCAGATATGCGGATCGCTGACTATGAGCAGCGCATGACGCCGAGCCGGGCCGCTGAATTGCTCCGGCTCCCAACGTCCAATCATGCGGCCTTCGCGGAAGCGGCGCGGGGCGCTGATAGAATCCTCCTCGCAGGGGGTGCCATTTACCGGGACGCGATGCGCCGCGCGATCGGCCAGCATCCGAGCATCGCAGAGACGGACGGCGGAGGGATCGGCATCCACCGGCAGCAGTTGCGGCGCTGGCTTGCCGTGGACCGCGACACGACCGGGGCCGTTCCCGTCCAGAGCCTTGATGCCTTCGCCCGCGAGCGCGGCTTGGTGACGATGGCCGAGGCGCGGGGCCATATCCACGCCGGGTTGCGTTCAGCGCCGACGACCAAGACTTTCCGCAGATGGTATGAGAGCGAAACGCGCCGCCTGTTGATCGAGGCAGGCAGGACCGCGAGCCTCTATCAAGCGGCGATCGACGCGGGAACGATCATTGCACCGCCTCGCGCGACCCTTGAGGAAATCGCCAATGGCCACCCCGATCTAGAGTCGACGCACGCCGCGCGCCGCGTGCTGGAAAAGCGCCGCGCCCGTCGCGAGCTGGCGGAGAGGGAGGCCGCGTGACGGGCCGCCCGCCTTTCGGCCACAACGGAGGCCCGGCGCTGGACGATACCCCGCCAGCTCCGCCGCGTTTGCCCTATGATGCCGCCTGCGTGCGCTGCATCCATTGGACGCCGCCCAGCGAGCGGGAGGAATCCGATTATCGCTATTGGGCAATGACGGGGCGCGGGCGGCGCGTGAAGGAGCCGAGCGGCCATTGCTTCCGCGTGATGCACAGGCCCGGAGGCCCGCTTTCATTTTCGGGCACGATGGGCCGGAGCAGTTGCTATAACTACGAGGCGAAGCCGCCGCCTGCCTATCGACCCAGCGGGCAAGGCTTTGTCACCATCTGGGGGCCGGGTGACAAGATTCTCTGGCAGGGGCGCGAGGGCGAGGAACCCGCCGAGTTCAGACAAGGCGAGCTGGACCTATAGACAGGGCGAAGGAAGGTAGAGCGATGAAGGTTGAGACGCGGCAGACGATCGAGCGCCAGATTGCGCGGAAAGCGGCCGAGGGGCTGATTGCGGGCGGCTATGCCGTGTCGGTCTATGACGGCGAGGAAATCGCCTTGGAGGCGTCCACGGACGTTAAGGCGATCATGGCCGCCATGTTCGCCACCGACGAGGATTATCTATTCGCCATGAAGCCCGACGAGGCCGGGAAGATGGAGCGGCAGGGCTATGCCCGCTTCATCTACGGCAACGAAGGTTGGGACGTGATGAGCGACTACACCACCAATCTTGAAAGCGAGCTGGCGGGGGCGAAGGCCGAAGCCGACAAGCTGGAAACGCGGCACGGATAAGGAGCGCCTGCTATGGAAACCATCGACTTGACGCCGACATGGGGCGAAATCGGCTTGCTGTATGTCCGCCTTGCGGAATCTGGCGAGACGAAGGCCCTCACGGAAATGCGGGGCGAGGTCGCGCGGGCCTTCGCCGCCTCGCAAGCCCTCACGGCCATTATGGGCGACTTGCCCGCCGAGCTGCGCGACCGCGCCCGCATCATCATAGGCGAGGAGCTGGCGAAGCAGGGCTTCCCCGGCGATCGGCCGCCTTCCGATTCTGGCGATGCCGGTGCCGTCGATCGAGGCACCGCCACCAAGGCTATCGAGCAAGCCTTTGGGGGCAAGCCTGCCCCGATCATGCTTGATGAAGCGTGGGAGTGGGATCGCGCGGCGAAGAAGCAGGCCGGAGAGAATGGCGAGCAATGATGCTCCGAAGGGGATCAAGGGATGAGTGACGCTATGGGCCACACGGCCGTTTTCGGCGCGACGGGCGGGGGTAAGACTAGCTTTCCTCCCATGCTGCAATTCGAGTTCCATGCCTATGGCGGGGACGAATCCGGCGTGATCGCGGCGCAACCGACGATTACGACCGAGCGCATGGCGAGCCATAGCGCCGCGCGGGCGAAGGCGGGCCGTATCGCCAAACAGATCGGGGGGCCGGTCGATTTGGCGCTGGCAGGGGCCGCGCCGTGGGATGATCGCTACATCACCACGGCCAGCCCCAGCGAACATCATGCCTCTGGTTATCGGTTGGAGAGGCTGACTTGATGCCCTTGGTGTTCATCGCCGCCGCCGCGCTGGCGGGTTGTTCCGTGACCGATGGCGACACGATCAGATGCGGGGACGAGCGTATCCGGTTTCTTGGCGTGGACGCGCCCGACGATCCGAGCAACAGCCGGTGCAGGCCGGTGCCCAAGCCCGGCGCGATTTGCGACCGGCAGCGGGCCGAGGCGAGCAAAGAGGCGTTGCAGCGGACCATGACAGGGCCGCTTTCGATCGAGCGCGTAGGGGTTGACCCCTACGGGCGCACGCTGGCGTTGGTCTATGTGCAGGGGCGCAGCCTCTCATGCCGCCAGATCGAGGCCGGGCAGGCTGTCTATGTGGCGCGTTGGGATCAGGACGGGCGGGTTGCGCGTGAGTGCCCCCGTGCGGTTGCGAGCTGGCAGGGGTGGCGATGATGGGCGCGCCAGACCCCGGAACGCTCAATAGGCGCAGCGCCGAGGGCGGGGCGTTGATCGGCTATGCGCGGGTATCGACGCCCGAACAGGACATGGGCTTGCAGATCGACGCGCTAGAGAAGGCGGGTTGTGCCCGCATCTTCACGGACGTTGCAGGCGGTGCGAAGGCAGAGCGGGCCGGGCTGGCCGAGGCGCTGGCCTATCTTCGCCCGTCAGACACGCTTGTCGTGTGGAAGATCGACCGGCTAGGCCGCTCGCTTCCCCATCTGGTCGGGCTTGTCGAAAATCTGCGTGATCGGGGCATAGGCTTCCGATCGCTGACAGATGCCGGGATGGACACGACGACGCCCAGCGGCGCGTTGATCTTCCATATATTCGCGGCGTTGGCCGACTTTGAGCGGTCGCTGATCCGCGAGCGGACAAAGGCCGGGTTGGAGGTCGCCGCCGCGCGCGGCCGAAAGGGCGGCCGTAGGTCGGTTGTCACGCCGGGAGTGCTGAAACGCGCGCGCGACATGATGGATAAGGGGTTGACGGTGCGGCAGGCGGCCGCCGCGCTCAAGATCGGCAAGACGCCGCTCTATGAGGCGCTACGTGCAGCGGACGAGGCCGCAGGCAGCGGATCGGGGGGCGAAGAAAATGGCGTATGACGATTATCGGGAAGGCGACCGCTTTTCGGTGGACTTCCGCATGGCGGGCCAAATGAAAGGCTGTTGGCACCTGATAGGCGAAACTGCCACGCTGGACGAGGCGTGCGCGATGTTCGACGGCATTGTTGCTTCCGATCGCGCGGAAGGTGCAACGCCGGGCGCGCGCTGGCGCATGTGCCATATGCGCGGTTCCGAAATTCTCCGCGTCATTGAGGATATGACGCTTACGAGGGACGGGCTGGCCACGACGCCCGCCGACGCTGACCGATAGCGCGCGGCCCGTCCCTCTAGCGTAACGATTCATTGCTTTTCGAGGCACTTTTGGCCTATCCACGCACTACCTGCGGAGACGTGGGCGGGGGCGTGGAAACCCTCTGATAATCGAGCCGGTCGAGCTTAACGACCGGGTGGCGGACGCGCATGTCCAGAAGCCACCCGGCTTTAAAGGCGTTCGCGCCTGACGATTATCAGGTTTCCAACACCCGGTTCCAAGCGGGCACGCCTCCAATATGGGGGCGTGCCGCTGGCTTTCCGGCCTACTCCCGACAGCACAGTTTCGGAAATGGCGCGAGGTCGCTGCCATCGGTTTTGCTTGTTGGGGGGGTAAGTGACCAATTCGGGAAATTCTTCTGGCTCGATACTGGAATGGCTTGGTTTTCGCGGCGCGCGCGGGGGGCGCAGCGTGGACGGGAAACCGGCGTTCGCAAACGGCGCTGGCAATGTCTTCCAGCAGGCGCGCCGCCATCTGCTTGATGAAATCGCGGCCTTCCTGCTCACCTATGAGCTGGACGTGACGCCCAATAATCTTCTCACCGCGCACGGAGCCTTTTCCGGGTCCAATCCCGCCCTTGCGCGCAAGATCGCCCAGCATGTGACCGCTGGCCTAGCCGTGACACAGGAATGGCTGGACGAAATCACGGCGGCAGACGAGACGATCGACAAGCACGATGGCATCCAGCACCTCATGGCGAGGTTGGAAACGACGCTTGAAAGTTTCTCGAAGAACGCCAACGACACGCGCAGCGCGACGGCCGATTATACCGACGAGCTGGAACAGCATGTGGCCGAGCTGGATCAGGTTCAGGGAACGGGGCAAATCCTTTCCAGCCTAGCCGATTTGGCGAAGGCGATGCTTGAGCGAACCCGCAAGCTGGAAACCGACATGCGGCGCAGCGAGGAGGAGGCTAAGGCGCTCCGCCGTAGTCTGGAACAGGCGCGGCGCGAGGCGGAGATTGACCACATGACCGGCCTTCCCAATCGCCGGGCTTTCGAGACGGTCCTAGAGCGGGAATATCGTGACGCCAGAGCGAGCTTTGACCCGCTGACCGTAGCTTTCTGCGATATAGACCATTTTAAGCGCATCAATGATACGCACGGCCATGATGCAGGCGATCGGGTCATTCGGCTTATCGCGGAAATGCTCGCTACGATTTCGGACGATAATTGCCATGTAGCGCGCCACGGTGGAGAGGAGTTTGTTATGCTGTTCCGAGGCGTCAGCCTGTCCGAAGCGCATAAGAAACTTGACGGCTTGCGCGAACAAATGGCCGAACGTCGCTTACGAAACCGCAAGACGGATGAACCATTGGGCCAAATTACATTCTCCGCTGGCATTGCGGACGTGTTTGATTTTCCTGATCCAAGGGCGGCCCTCAAAGCGGCCGATGAAGCCCTTTACGCCGCAAAGCAGGGCGGCCGAAACCAAGTGATGATCGCACCCAAGGGAGGCGCGCAGGCCGCATGAACGAGGGGACGCCAGATGAAGACGTATTCCCCGGCGCGAAGCTCTCCGATCCGGCAATGGTGCGGGCGATGGGCGGGGCGCTAGCGGTCCTCGCCGGGTTGCTGGAAGGGAAAGGCGTCTCAACGGTGGAGGAAACCTCCAACGTGCTGGGGATTTACGCTGTCATCACCGGGGAAACCGCACCCGATGAAGGTTTGATCCTCGCTTGCTGGGCGGGAATGTTGCGTGATGCGGCACAGGAGAAGGCCGAAAAGGACGGGGAGCCGGGAAAATGGGATTAGGATCGGGCAGCGCGGCCGTGCTGGTTGTGGAGGATGAACCCCTAGTGAGGACGATGGCGGCCGACATTCTTATGGACGCGGGCTATCGCGTCTTTGAGGCGTGCGAGGCGGCCGACGCTCTGGCGATCCTTGACGGCCGCGATGACATTGGCGCGGTATTCACCGATATTGAAATGCCCGGAATGACCGGCCTCGCCTTGGCCGCTGCCGTCCGCGACCGATGGCCATCCATGCCGGTCCTTGTTACCTCTGGCCGTGTGCGACCAGGTGCAGGCGAATTGCCGAACGGCGCTGCCTATATCGCCAAGCCCTACATGCCCGGTGAATTGGTCGCCACACTCGGCAAGATGCTCCCTCCCCCCGATTCCGGCGATTAATGTTCCATCAGGCTGAATGAGCCGCGAACAAGGGCAAGCCCAACGGAAAGCCGTTCGGCCGCCTCTTTCTGTTCGATGCCTAGTCGTTTGGCGATTTGCTCGATCGCAAGCCCGTTCTGCCGATGCAGGAACAAGACGCGATCGGTCAAATGCGGCAATTCATCAACACAATCCCAAAATTCATCTTCGGGAAATGTCATGCGCGGTGACGCCATGCACGTATCTATTGATTGTTGGAGATAACAATCTGCGGCTGAATCATCGACCTCAACGAGTATCGCAAGAGCTTTTTCCATGAACTCTAGGGCAACCGCTTTCCGTTGCTCTCGATAGATATTGGAAGAATCAACCATAGCCTAGTCCTCCTTTCGGTCGCTGTAGGGGGACGATGACTCAACAATAGGGCAATTGCACGCGCAACTAGGGCCAGATTGAACAGTAATTTTATTACAACGGTAAGCATCCCTCGCCTGCCCGGACAGGGGGCGGCGCGTGGCATCGGCTAGATTGTTTGTTGGTCTTCCGACGATGGCGAGTCCTTGCGGGCCATCGTCGGAAGTGGACGGCCGCACAAATTGGGGGGCGTGGGCCGCGCCGGGCCTCTAGCATAAAATTGCGGCCCTGCATCCCCGGCGTTGATACATTCGTCGCGTAGGGCGCTCGATTGAGCCGCCCCGATCGCGGCGGCCGACAATCGTTCCGCTGATAGCATCGGGCCTCACGCAGTATGCACATACGCGCATAATTTCCGCTTGCGAGCTATGTATATTTGTGCATAATAGCCGCGATGGATACTGAACGGCCGGTTCGATGGGTGGCATCGTCAAAGCGCGATTTTCGGGAGTTCCCGGACGATGTGCAGGACGTAATGGGCTATGCCCTGCACCTCGCGCAGCAGGGCGGACAGCACCCCAGCACTAAGCCCTTGAAGGGCTTTGGCGGCGCTGGCGTGGTCGAGATCATAGACGACTACCAAGGCGATACGTTCCGCACGGTCTATACGGTCAAATTTGCGGAGGCGGTCTATGTCCTGCACGCCTTCCAGAAGAAATCCAAGCAGGGCAAGGCCACGCCGCAGGCCGATATGGATTTGATCCGAACGCGGCTGAAATCCGCCGAGGAGCATCACCGGCAACACCAGACCCCGCGAGGCACAGCATGAGCGCACAGGACGAAATCATTGAGGAAGGCAGCGGCAATGTCTTTGCCGATCTAGGCTTTGCCGACCCCGACACCCACCTTTTGAAAGCCCAGCTCGTTACCCGTGTGGCCGAGGCCATGCAGGAGCGGAAGTTGACGCAGATCGCCGCCGCCAAGGTTACGGGATCTACCCAACCGGAATTGTCGCGCATCCTGCGAGGCCAGTTCCGCAGCGTCTCGGTTGAGCGGCTTCTAGCCATGCTCACCCGGCTTGGCTGCAAGGTCGATATTGTCGTGCGCCCGCAGGGGCGGACCACTGAATCGGCCGTGATCCACTTCGCCTAATGTGCGATGATTTCGCGCAAGCCCGGCTCGATATGTTCGAGGCCGGGCTATTCGGCCAAGGGCCTGCCTTCTGGCGTTGGATCGAAACCGACGCGGCGCAACCCTATCTTGCCGCTTTCGCCGCCGATCGACGGCCGCCCGAACCCGGCGAACCCTTCGCTATCGACCTAGCGGCCGACGACTTGCTTGCTGCCGATCGCCTCGCCCAGCTCGCCTTACAGATCGAGGCCGATCATGCTTGATCCCAATCCGTCCATAGCCGACCTTGACGCATTGCTAGATCGCCACCGCAACGACGATGCGGCTATGGAAAAGATCGTTCGCGGGTATCTCCGTTGCGCGATCTACAGCTATCAGAAGCATTGCGTTTGGCGCGCCCTGCGCCACATCGGCAAGGACGATTGGAGTTTCAAAGAGGAAGACGTTGCCGCCTTGAGGGCCGAAGGCGCGAAATCCATTTCGGACTTTCGAGACTGGCTCATTGAGGAGCTGGCCGGGATGGGGATCAGCGCCCACACCGGCTTGCCGAATTGAGCGCCTAGCGCGCCGTCGCTTCAATTGCTGGCGGTGATTGTGCGCGGAATAAAGCGCGGGTCCGCCGTGGGATCGGTAGGCGAAGGATGCAGCATGTCGCGCCGGAAATTCACCGCAACGGAAATAGGCGCGGCGTTCGGCCGAGCCGCCATGACGCGGGCTTGCGGAGCTGGCGCAGCCTCATAGCTGCCCATCGGCTGCACGGCCGCCGAGGTTAGGCCCCCTACCCCGCGTTCCGCTCTGGCGACGACAATTTGAGCGCGATCGAGCGGCCGAGTCTGATCGCCGGTATAGAACGCCAGATGCCAATGATCGGCATGGCCCCGGTCCCCCGGCCCCAGCAGCTCCGCCACGCGAATACCATGTTGCGCCATCACGGCGCGGATTTGCTCGCGCGTGATCGTGTGCAGCCCGGCACGCGGCACGAAATCCACCGCCTGCCCATATTTGTGAAAGCTGTTGGCGGCCCCGTAATTGGCTTCCAGCGCCCGCCACGTATCGGTTATGCGGGCATTGAACGCAGCGGCCAAGATCGAGGCGACATAGCCCGCCGAGGCGTCGGCGCTGCCTTGGGGCTGGACGATCGCCGGTTGCGCTGCGAGCTGGCCCCCGCCCGTCGCGTCGGCTGCCGTGATCGTGATCGTGAGCGGGATCGAGGTCGATCGCGTAGCAGGAGCGCCGCCGCTTACCGGCACGCCGTTCACGCTGTAGGTATTATAGCGCGAGGAAAGCCACGCCTCCCAGCGCGCGCCTTTCGCCATAATCAGCGCCCGATAACGGGCATTATGGACCGGCGTTCGGGAATGATAATTGGCAACCCGCGTCCACAGGTCGCCCTTGTCATCCCGGATATGGTTTCTGATACGCCATGCAGCGAGGTTGTAGGGATAGCACCCCGGCGCAAGCACATATTCGGGCCGGATGCCGTAGCGTGCCAGCGATTGAATATAGCTGGAATTGAGCTGCATCGAGCCAAGATCGGCGGTGTTATTGGTGTTCTGGACGCGCGCACCGGGCCGCCCGTTCTCTTGCTCCGCGACCGCCAACATGACGTTCGCCGGAATGTTATAGCGCAGCGCCGCCGCGATCGAGCATTGCACCCGTTCTTCTATGACAACCGGAGGCAGATCAGCGGCCATGATTAGCTGTCCCCCCTTCTCTGGACGAAGGCCGCAACTTCATCCTCTGGCGTCTCCATGTCGCCCGCATCACGGGCGGCCGAAATGGTATCTCCCGCGAATTGCGCCGTGGGCGGCGGCGATGAATCGGACGAGCTGGCGGGACTGCCCGCGCCGGTCGCGGGAGCGAGCGTTTCACTTCCCGACGATGCCGACGCGGCCGACGCGCGGATATTGGCCGCCAATCGCCCCCCCACCGTATTGCCCACCCGCTCTTTCAAAGCATCCACCGCCATGCCAGCGGCAGCGCCGCCGAGGATGCTTGCGGTTTTCGCCGCCCGGCTAAGGCCGGTGCGTTGCGTGCCGCCAGTATCGCCACTTGCGGGCGTGCCTTCACCTTGCGAGCTGGCGGAGCTGGCCTCCCCCTCCCCCGCAGGCGACCCACCGGCAGCGCCGCCGCCGTTGCTGTCTTCACGATCGGCCGCCTCGCTGCCCGCAGCGGCGCTTGCAGCCGTGCCGCCGCCCGCGCTGGCGGCTTCCGAGCCGCCTTGAAGGCGGCTGTTGTCATTGGCCGGGGGTGAACCGCCATCACCGCCCATAGCCATGCTAAGGGGCGTCCCGCCGCCCCCACCGCCGCCGCCGCCGTTGTCGCCGCCTCCCGGCATGTCGCCCGCAGACGACAGCGGTTGCCCGCCGCCCATCCCGGTTTGGCCGCCTTCACCACCGCCCCCACCAGCGGCAGCGAAGGCGGCCTTGATCGCGCTGGCTCCCCCCGCAGCGTTCATCGCGCCAGCAGCGATCATAGCTCCGCCCGTGGCCGCAGCCCCAGCGGCCATCCCGGCAGCGCCCAGCGCGGCCCCTGCCCCAAAGGCTCCAATGCCCCCCGCCGCATGGATCGAGCCGCCGCTAATGACGCCCCCGACCATCGCGGGAACCTTGTTTACGAGCGCCAGAAGGACGACCGCGAAGACAAGCATGGTCCCTAAATCTTGGAGGGTAGAACCCTCACCCGTCGCAGCATAATATTGGTCGAGGAAAGTCTTACCGACCCCGACGATGAGAACCATTGTCATCAGGGACGCGCCGACCGCGACCACCGTTTTGAAATAGTTCAACGCAATGTCCGAGGTCCACCGGGAGCCGCCAAAACCCAAGAAGATAACCCCGCCATAGGCGAGGATATAACCGGAGGCCAAAAGGAGCAGCATATTCACGCCGACGAGAGCCAAGACGATCAGAACGCCCAGAGAAACCAGAATGGTGAGAGCGGAATCGACCGGCGTTAATACGCTGGACGATTCAACCGCTTGGCGGAAAATATCAAAGCCAATATCGACAATGCCGGAAGGGGCCAAGTTGTCGGGCAGACCAGAGGCTTGCGCTCCGAGCGAGCGAAGCCCCTCAATGATGGCCATGCCGATCGCGGGGCCGTTTATGAGCAGCCACCAAAAAACCCCACAGAAGACCGCGAAGCGAATTGCTTCGGAGGCGAACTCGCCAAGATCGGCACGCCGCAGCGCCATCTGCCCGAAGGTCCAAATGAGGCTGATCGCCGCGAGAGCGCCGAATAGGATTGAGGCGTGTGTTGTGAAGACGCTCGCCCACGCCGCCGCCATGCCCTTATATCTGTTCAGAACATTATCGAGCATACCTTGCGATTGCGCATAGGCAGGGGTTGCGGCGAGCGTGAGCGCCACTCCCAAGGCGGACAGGTGCAGGCGAGCCAAAGCCTTCATAGTGCTATCCTCAATTCTGATAGGTTCCGATCGGCGTCGGCTTGGTTTCGTGCGCTAAGGCGCTGCCTGCCTCTTGGCACTCCGCGTCGGTTTCGACACCGGCTTTGCAGCGGGCAACCTTCTCACGGGCTTCATCTAAATGTTGAGAGTAATAGAGCATCGTTTTCGGCTCTGACTCGGACTTGCCGCAAGCCGCGAGAAGAAGCGTAGCGGTGCAGCAGGAGACGGCCGCAATGAGACGTAATTTCGGCATGGGTATCCCTCAATTCTGATAGGTTCCGATCGGCGTCGGCTTGGTTTTCCGCATTGCCGCCGATGCCTCCGTGGCCGCAGCATCACGATCAAGCTGATATTGCGATTGGGCCGTCAGGGCGGCGCTTTGTGCGAGCAGGACGCCGCGAATTTTCTGCAACTCACTGGCCTGTTGAGCCGCGAATTGATTGGCATAGGATAGGGCTTGCATCTGCCCGCTCGCGCCCGTGGCATTGGACTGCAACTGGTCGAGGCGTTGGCCGTCAGACGCGAGCGACCTCATTGCGGTGTTGATCCCGTTCATGGCGTCTGCATTTGCGGCCATCTGGCTTGTTGTGCGGGCGCGAGTAGCGGACAAGGCGGCCGCGCGTTGCGCCGCCGTGCAATTCCCGAACGTGCAAGCGTTGGTCTGATAATAGGACGGATTCTTGAATTGGTTCATATAGGTGTTCACGTCGCCAGCTTGGCGAGCGAACGAGCTGATTTGATTGACCTGCCCTTGGAGGCTGTCGATCGTTTGCGTAGCCTGCTGCCAGAGCTGGACCGGCGCGCCGACCGTGTTCTGAATCATATTTTGGTATTGCTGTAGCTGCGTCTGATACTGCTGGATTTGCTTCGCCACCGTGGCGACGTTTTGCAGCGCGGAAACGGTTGTCTGGCGGACGTTCGCAACGTCGATAACCGAGATTTGCGCATTGGCGGACGGGGCCGCCAGCGCGAGAGTGATCGCCAAAGAAATTTTAGCGGCTAAAATTCGAGACTTCATTTTGCTTGCTCCCTTTCATTTGGCGTCAATAATCGAATGAGCGGTAAGGCTTTGAAAATGTTAGGTCTTTCACGACAACCACGTTGAAGCGGAAGCCGGGACGGATAATCAGCGTGGGCGATATGTTCAGATTGCGCTCAATCATCATCGCCGTGGTCTGTCCGAGTTGCTGGCCGAGAGCTTGGCTAAGGGCTTGGCTGGCGGACATGGTGCCATTGGCGTTGAGGCCGGTTTGCGGCTGACTAAGGGTTACGCCAGCGGTCACACCCGACATGAGCAGAGCGGAGCCGAAGATACGGAACCAATGCGCGTTCACTTGGTCATGGAACCCGGCATAGCCCGCGCTGTCCGACCCCGGCATAGCGCCAAGGTCGATCGCCTTGCCGTCAGGAAAGATGATCCGTTGCCACGCGATGAGCGCGCGCGTCTGCCCAAAGACCGGGTTGGAATCATACGCGCCGACAAGGCGCGAGCCTTGCGGGATCAGGAGATAGCGGCCCGTGGCGGTGTCGAACACGTTTTGGGAAACTTGCGCGACAATCTGCCCCGGTATTTGCGAGTTGATGCCGGAGATCAGCGTGCCGGGAATGACGAAGCCCGCGCGGAGCTGGTAGCGTGAGGGCGCTTCTACTTGGCTATTCGAGGCCCAGCGATTGCCACCCGCATTGTTGGCGAACTGGCCATAGTTGGCAGGCGGGCGGGCATTGGCGGCCCCCGGCCCGGCTCCTCCCCCGGCCACTTGGTTTGACAGGGCCGTAAGGGTGGCAATGTCGGAGGCCGAGGGCTGGCGGCCCTGCGCCATTGCAGCGGCCATTTGCTGTTGGAGGGCGACGAGCTGGCTTGCCGGATCAGCGCCGCCACTCATGCCGCCAGAGCCAGAGGATGCCCCATTGCGGCCGTCCTGCCATTTCAGGGCGGTAGGAGAGCGCACGGCGCTGCCAAATTGGGCAAGGCGTGCTTCGCGTATCGCTTCCATGCGTGCCCGGCGCAGATCGGCCGCCGTGGGGCCGTTGGATTGCGCGGGCGAGGCGGTGACGGTTGGCGGCGCATTGGGATCGACCGGCGCAACCGGGATGCCATCGGCAGGCGGCAGCGGGGGCGCGTTCGCCATCACTTCCGCAGCACCGCTTGGAGCGGTCCCCGCAACCTTGTTCGCAACATCGGCCGAGCTTTGACCGACAGCCGGTTGAACCTTGGTCGCCGCATTGTCCGAGGAGCGATCAATCATAATCGACACCACGATGGCGATGAACAGCGCCACAATGCCGAGGACGATCAGCAGCGGCGCATTATTGACCCTGCGAACGCCCGTCACCAAGCGCCCGCTGTTCCCGTCCGCTGCACCGCCCGGCGAGGCTTCCGGCGACATGCTATCAGCATCAGACATAAACCTACCCCCTTACCCGGCCTTGACGACGCCACAGCGCGCGGCACGGATGCCCTTGCACTTGGCGCGCGCCGTCGCGCTGGATTGAAACTGTCCGAATTGGATGCCGTGAGAGCGGCCGTTTTGGACAAAGCGCGGCGTCATGTTCGCCCACGAAGGGCGAAGGCGCGCCGTCGCGCGCCAATAGGCGCGTGCTGCGCTTTCGGAGGAGAAGCCCGTCAGGTTGACAGACCACGTTCCTGCCCCCGTCGCATTGCCGCTAAAGCCGGTTTGTGTGCTGGCCACCGGCGACGGAGCGGGAGGCGGCGCGGCAGGCGTTACGGGCCGGTTCGCCCGTTCGATCAGCTCCGGCGTTGCGCCGGTCAGATCGAGCGCCCACCCGGCAGACGGGTAGATGCCCTTTTCATCCACGCCATATATGCGGGAGAAAGTTTGCGCGCCGACCCGCAGCGTCACGCGGTAGGAATCGGCAATCGGCTGATCGACGTAGTAACGCAGCGGCGTGGCCGCAGGATCGGGCTTCACGCCCTTACCCGTCTCAATCACCGCATAGCCCGCTTGGCGCATCGAGGAGCGCAGGCCCCCGCCATAGGCTCCGCCCCCGCCAGTCGGGATCAGAACCCGGCTAATCGCGGGCGGGTAGAGCTTCACCAGCTCTGCCACGGAATCGTCAACGAGGGCTTGGGCCTGATCGGGCGGAGCCGGAACGGCGAAGCTGTCCCGGTGCGAAACGCCCGCGCAGCTCGTAAGCAGGAAGGCCGCTGATACAAAAATCGCACCGCGCACGATCAGCCCCCCCTTGTGATGGTGACGCGCTCTTGGCGCTTGCCGACACCGGAAATGAGGACCGCTTGGTCAAAAATCTGATCGACAATGTAGCGGCCATCTTGGAGCCGGTAATTGACGATGGAGGTATCAGCCGCCTTGGACACGCTGCCCCCGGCCCGCACGATCAGCAGCGACGGCGCTTCCGTCTGCTCCATCGCGTGCGGCATTTCGATGATGGTTTTGACGCCATCATTGTAAACCCGGACGGGCTTCCAGCGCGCGCGGCCGTCAACGCTATAGTGGAAATCGAGATTGGAGAGATATTCGCTCCCTCCCCTGCCTGTCCCGCGCGCGCCATCGGGCACCGCCATCGTGTTTTCGGCGCGCGCCGTGTCCGATCGAGCGCGGAAAGCGGCCCACTTGGCTTGCGCTTCATCGGGATAGGTGAACGCGACCCGCGACATGAATTGCGTCCGGTGCGACACCAACCGGATATGGTAGGTGCGGCGATCGGTCGTCACGATCAGCGTTGTATTCAAGTTCGCATCGAGCGGCTTGATGATAAGATGCTGGGTTTCGTTCGGCCCCGAATTGGAAATAGCCGGTTCGATCATCCAGCGGGCACTATCGCCCACGTTCACCGAATTGATATTCTCGCCCGGCTGCAACTGCACATCGCAGATTTGCAGCACAGCACAGACCACGGAAGGTTCGGAGGTGCCGAAAGCGAACAATACCGCGCCTTCGGTGCCCGGCACCGGCTTGATGCCTTCGGCGCTTTCCGCCTGCCAGCGCCGCGCGATCGTCAGGCCCTCGCGCTGGGTGCGCGTCAGGTTCGGATTGCGCGGGTTGATATAGGCATTGGGATCTACTTGCCCCCCTCCCCCGGCTGGCATGGGCGCGTTCGCTGGCGGCATGTCGTCGGGAAGCGGCGGGCCGTCCTGCGCGGACGCGAGCGAAGGCAGCGCCGCGAGGGCGGCGGCGAAATAGGCGATCTTTTTCATGTTGAATGTCCCTCCCATCAGAGTGTGCGCGACCAAGAGAAATCTTGGACGAACACGCCCAAGGGGTTTTGCTTGATTTGTTCTTCCGTGGTTGCCGAGCTGGGTGGCGCAACGCGGATTGTGACGAGCGCGCGCATTTTCGCCGGGGGCTGGATAGGCTGGCCTTGCCGATCGCGCTCCGTCTCGGTCCAATCGACCTGCCAAGAGGTCTTGGTTTGCTGAATCACCGAGGCGATTTCGACCGATACGGTTTCCCGCGCCGCGCGAGCGAAAGGCGTATTGTCGGGGTTGCCGTTGAGATAGTCGGTCATCTTTGCCAACGCCGGATCATTCGGCGCGAGCATCCCATAGACCCGGAAAATGGCTTGCTTTTGGAGTTCAACGTCAGCCGTCACCATGCGGGCCGACTGGATGAAGGAGCCGACTTGCGCTTGCACCACGCGCGCATCGACCGGCGAAGCCACATCGGCCCGCTGGGTCGCTATCGCGTCCCCCAGCGAGTCCACACGGACCACGTAAGGGATGAATTTCGACTGACTGCCAATCGCTATGATGCCGCCGACAGCGGCGAGGACGATCAGCATCGAAAGGATTGCCATAGTCTGCCACAAGCGCCGCGAGGCAGCGAGGCCGCCCACATGCTCATTCCATTGCCGCCGCGCGTTCAGGTAGGGGTTGGGATCAACCGGGGCGCTTTCCGCAGCTCGCCGCCCCCGCAGCTTGTCAAACAGACTCATGCAGCTTCTCCGAGGTATAGGGGGCCGCCGCCGCGCGGCCGATATTGATGGTGGATTCGACGCCACGGATGGCCAGCCACTCGTTGACCCATGCCGGGCCATAGGCCGCTTCAAGGGCCTTAATGGTGGCGATGGATTCCTTGTCGGGGTTCTCGTGACGGCCATGCAAAAAGTGCCGCTAAGCAACCCGTTGAAATTGCTTAAATAACGACGCATTGTTTCTTGTAAGTGATTGATATTCCTCACTGGGGAGGTTTTTCATATTACATTTCTAATCCCGGCCGCTGGCGGTCCCGCGCCCAAGAGCCGGTCCCGGTGTAGCGAGACGTCAATCGTGATGACGCCCTTGGTGTTGATATGCTCGTGCGCGTTGGGGGCGATGTGCTTGATGTGGTGATCCGGAAAGATGTCCGGCATTCGCGCTCGAACCTCACCGATCCGGGTCGCGTTCCACGTCATGATGACGTTGGTAAGCAATGTCAGGCCTGACGATATCGCGGCCATCTGCTCTGGCGTCCGGCCATGCCGTGCGCCGATCGGGCCGGAATAGATCGCGCGCTGCAGGGTGTGGACCGACTCACCTTGGCTAAGCAGGGCGTCATTCATCCCTCTGAACGCCGGATCGCCAAGATAAGCGCCCAGAAAGCGGGTAAGCAAGAGCTTGCCGAAGGCATCTCCTGCCTGAAATGCTTCATCGCCTCGTGCGGCGCTGCCAAAGCGGTCCAGAACGTAGGTCGCCGAACACCAGCCACTCTTGGTCGATGCCGCAATCCGCAGGAGCGGGTCCCAGCCCTGGGTGATGGCACTGAGTGAGACGGTCTCGCTCACAATCGGTCGAAGGGTGGCAGGTATATTCAGGCCACGTGGGAGATACAGCTTGCGTTTGTTCATCCCGGCCAGCCTCGGGGCGAGATCAAACCCCACCAGATTGGCCAGCGCCATGCCGAAATGTGTGTGGCCATGGGTATCCACCGCGACACGGTGGAGGTCGACGGATTCGTGGCGAAGAGCCCCTTCGATAGCGGCCCCCGCTTGCCGACGGTTCAGCACGACCGCCTGGTCGTGTAGGATCACCCATTGGTCGAGCACATGGGTGTAGGTTCCGACCGCCGGCGTGCGGCGGCGCGGATCATAGCGGGCTGTCCAAAGACGACGGGTTGCATCAAGGCTCATCATGTCGGCTGATGCCTGAAGTCCGCCTCCCCACAATCTCGTGACCGGGAGCGTCCTGAAATGATCAAGTACCACACGGTTGGCTGCCGGCAATCGACCATTCGCCTCGATGCGGCGCATCATCTCACCGACAGCGTCGGCCTCAATATTGAGCGTCATGCGCGCCATGTCGGCGGCGGTCAGATCGGAGCCCAGGGCTATCAGGGCCGCGTAAAGGAGTATGAGTTCATGCTCGCTTCGCGGCGCCCTGCCCAACAGGACCCAGGAAAAATGCGTAGTGGCATCAATGGATATCAGCAGGTCCGGTAGCTGGATCTTTCCGACGCCGGCGAATAGCTCGCGCCGAATGGCCTTGAGCTTTTCATCTTCCGGCGCCGCCTTGAGTTTTGGGACGACCAAGCGGTCGTTTTCGATCCGGATATCGCCCTTGGACACCGCAGCATCGATCGCTTTCAAGGCCGTCGCGAGTTCATCCTTGATCCAGCGGATGGTCACCTCCGGCTTGGCTGACACCGCGAGGTTTCGCGCGTACCGTGCTCGTTCCTTTTGCCATTGCGCTTTTGGAATCAGACGGTCCTCAGGGGCACGATGTTCCAGGCTGTGGACGACGCTGGCCTGGCCATTGCGCACTGAGCGTTTCAGCAGCACGAGCGTCGCCGCCCTATAGCCGCCAAGGGCGGCCTCGCGGTCCGGTTGATCGATGAGGAACGACCATGTCCGGCCGAATGGATTGTCTGTGCCCTCCGGCAGTTGTCGTCCTCCCGAAACCTCCAGCCGGCCCAGTGTCGCGAGGGCCTGCGCAAGCGGGTGCGTCGATGGGACATCCAGACTGATCGACGAAGCGGCGCCCAGCAACTCACTGGCACCTCTGGCTGCTGTCGCCAGTTCCCGCCGGACCCGGTCAACCTTCGTGGACGGACCGTGCGCGCCGGCCGGCAGGAACGGCGCCAGTCTTCTGCGCATCTGGTCGCGCACGGTGGAATCGGAGCTGTTCTCGTCATCGACAAGGCATGCCAAGTCCATGACCAACGCCTGATGCTGGTGCAGTTCGACCTCAACCGCCGCCTCGGCGCGGGTCCGGGCCTGGCGCCAGAGATCGGCGATCCGATAATCGATCATTCCCAGACCATCGTCTGTGAGACGCAGCAATTGCAGGCGTAAAAAGCAGGCTATCTCGAGGATCTTGCGCTCGCCGCGCATCCGCTTGAGTGTCGCAGGCTTGCGGTAGAGCATTGATCGCGCCTGGGCCTTTAGCATTCCGGTCGCCAAGCCGAGGTCGAGCTTCTCGGCTCCAAGCTTCTTCAGAAAATCGATCTTCGCGATGTGGTCGGCGAGCCCTTTGGTTTTACGGGACGCAGGACTGTCTCGAAGCCATTCCAATCGCGTCTTGCCGTTCGTCATCGTCTCCGACAGCATGAGCGGCCAGGCTTTCGCTTGTTCTGTCCCCACAGCGGCCACTGCGCTCACCAACAGTCCGCCATCGTGCTGGCGGCGGGCTGCTGCCGCCGACCCCCGCAGCCGCCGCCCGGGCAATTGGAGATAGTGGTGATCATGGAGCCATGCGCGCGCGGCTTGTTCCAACTCGTCGACCAGAAATTTGTCGCCGGCCTCACGCCGCAGAAAGCCATTTAGCGCACGTTCCCCATGCTCGGTGAGATCGCGTACACCCAGCGCCTGTTTCGCTGCGTCGTGGTGCTCGAACAACGTGCGGCGGCGGCGGTAAAGCGCGCGGATTGAGGCAAGGCGGGGTGGTGCAATCCCGAGCTCCGCGCCGATATGAGCCAGGACTTGCGGCGGGATCATCTCCACGGAATTAAGCGACGCCCCCGTTAGTCGAAGAAAGCCGATCTGCAGCGCCAGGCCCAACCGGTTCAACGGGCGGCGGCGGCGGCAAACGGCTCGCCGTTGATCCCCGGAAAGTGAGAAGAAGGAAGCGACTTCAGCTTCGGTCAAATTTGCCGGAAAGCGTTCCCAACCAAGATATTGTCGAAGCGGCACATCCACGACTCGACCCTCCCAAGACGAGCCTACACGCCGAAGACGAAAGGTCGAAAAACCTCACTCGCCTTAAATATCAATGGGTTACAACTCATAATTGGCTTTTATTTAGATAATTCAATAACTTGCTTAGCGGCACTTTTTGCACCGCCGTCACGAGAACCCTGAAAAGATCGGCTGACGGCGCTCGTTGAGTTCGACGATCAGCTGGGCGGCCCGAGGTCCAAGCGTCTTGAGATTATATCCTTCGCGCAATTCGAGCCTCCGTGAGCGATGTCCGGCGCGTTCGATATAACGGTGATTATATTATCTGGCAAGATTGTCGCGCTTTGCGGGACGGTTCGCGCGCATAGTATATCCGGCAGGCTCAAGTTATGCCCCTCGTGGTTTGCCAATCACGATAAATGTTCGTCCAATCCGAACAAATGTGCAGGTTCTTAAACCAGGAGGCGATCGCCGGACCCATTTTGTCGCAGAGGAGCTACGGCACCAAAGACCGATTCCCAGTCACCGAGAGCGGCTGCGTTCCTGAGGCTTGGGCTCGCGACCCGGACGAGGGATGGGGGGTGTGTCTGGGTCACGGCCGCGGACCACATCCTGCCTAACGCTGGGGGAGGCGTCCTTGACCATTGCCGGTCGGATATTGCGGCCCGCCGCGATATCCGCATCGAGCTGTGTGCGGGCGACTGTCATCACCCGCGCAACCGCCTCGGGATTGTCGAACAACGTCCGTCGTATCACTGCCTCCATCACGCGCATCTGGCTGTCGGCCGCGCGATCATTCGGCGTGGTGCCACGATCGGCGCGCCGCGCACCCGGCCGTTCTAGTCCACTGCCGTCGCTCTGGCGGTCCATCCCGGATGACCGGCGGACGACATCGACTTCACGGGCTGCTATGGGCGCAATCGTATTCCGGCTCGTCTCCCCGCGCAGCCGGTCAAGCTCCTGGAGGTCGCGATCGTTGGGCTTGTAGCCACGTACCTCCGATACGTGCGAATTTAGGCCAACGGCTTAGCAGCGCCTTCCCAGCGTTTTCAGTAGTTTATGCCGAAGCGCGCCGCCGCCCACTTCCGGTTCGGTGATTGCTGGGTGATTACTTTTTTGGTACATGAGGTTCGTCATGGCCACGGGAAAAATCACCAAGCGGACCCTCGACGCACTCCAGGCAGGCGGCGTTACCGGCTTCCTTTGGGACGACGAATTGAAGGGCTTCGGACTGAAGATCAGCGCTGGCGGGTCTGCGTCCTACGTCGTCCAGTTTCGCATGGGCGGACGGGAGGCGAAGACGCGTCGCTATACGATCGGCGGGCATGGCTCGCCCTGGACGCCGTTCACCGCTCGCGAGGAAGCGACGAGATTACTTCGCCTCGTCGATCAAGGCGTCGACCCGGTCGAAGCCGATAAGCAGCGACGCCGCGAGGCTGTCGATCTGGCCTTCTCAAACTACGCCGACCGGTTCGCTGCAAGCTGCAAGGGAAAAGGGTGGTCGACGCTTGTAACGCGATCGCTGCACCTGCACGTCAAGCCGGTGCTGAGGGACAAAGCCCTTCCCGCGATCACTCGTGTTGACGTCGTTGCCGTCTTTGATCGCATGCCGTGAGCAGCAGCCAATCGCCGTAACGTCTTTGCCGTACTGAGGCGCCTGTTCCGATGGGCGGTGAGCCGCGGCGACATCGATAGAAGTCCGATGGAAGGTATGGAGACGCCCAAAGCGGTCAAGGCGCGCGAGCGGTGGCTGAGCGATAGCGAACTGGCGAGGGTTTGGATGCAGGTTCCGGAGTGCCATCGATGCTTCGGACCGATCGTTCGGCTGCTGATTGTCACCGGCCAGCGCCGAGAAGAGATCAGCGGTCTCCATTGGCAGGAACTGGACCGGGCGGGGCGCGAAATGCGGCTGTCCGGCGACCGGACGAAGAATGGCGAGCCGACGACCATTCCGCTCAACGATCTTGCTGTTGCTGAACTCGATAAGGTCGCGACACGCTTGCGGTTCACCGTCCAGCCGGCATCGCGCAGCAATGCGGTCACCCGGCGATAGCCATATCGCCCGTACTGCTTCGCCAGCGCGATGATGTCGTCAGTCAGCCGCTGCTCGTCTTCCGCCCCGCGTGGCACCTTGCGATGCGTCGATCGATGTTGTCCGAGCACCCGGCATATTCGCCGCTCGGATACCGGCAGCTCACGCCGCAGCTGATCTATGCATCGCCGTCGCCGCGCGGGCTTAGAAGTTTCCCCGTGCCGCCTCCTGCAAGATCAGCTTGTCCAGCGTTAGCTCGGAAGCCGCGCGGCGCAGCCGTAGATTCTCCTTCTCCAAATCCTTCATCCGCCGAGCCTGGTCGGTCTTCAGCCCGCCATACTCCTTGCGCCAACGATAATAGGTCTGCTCGCTGACTGCGATCCGCCGACACGCCTCGGCGGTCGTGCCGCCCTGACCCAACACGATCTCCACCTCACGCAGCTTGCCGATGATCTCTTTTGGCTTGTGCTTCTTGCTCGGCATTCGTCGTCCCTTTCGTGATCCAGACTATCATAGTCGATGGACCACTCAGACGGGGGCAGCTCAGTCGCGAATACGCCCATTCGGGTAACCGGAGGCAGTCGCGGCATGGGTGCGGCGTGCGCCAGACTTCTCGCGTTGCTTGGCGCGACGGTTGTTGTGGCCTGTTCGAAGAGCGCCGATCGGGCAGACGCGGTCGTCGCCGAGATCGCGGCAGCGGGTTGCAGGGCGTTCGCGGTGAAGGCTGATGCGGGTGATGCCGACGCCGCCAAGGCTGGCGTTGCACAAGCCGTCGATCGGATCGGGGGGCGCTCTGAGTAGCCCCTGGTTTTCTAGACGCCTTCCGCCTTCAAACCCGCTGCTGTTCGAACTCGGCGGGCGACAGCATCCCGTTTCTGACCTGCTTTCGGACTGGGTTGTCGAACATCCCGATGTAATCGAACACGTCCCGCCAGGCTTCCTCGCGGCGTTCGAACAAAAAGAGTTGCAGACGGATCGCCGCGCCATAACCGGCATTGCGCAGCGGCTATTGAATGTCGCTCGGATGACGGTGGCCCTGTTAAAGGGTTCATGTCGGCGTCACTCCCCGGTCAGACGTCCGGCATCCCCGCCGCCGCCTGCGCAAAGGCAGGCAGGGCCGCCGCTCTATCGGCCAGTGCGGTCAGGCGCGGATAGGGATCGAGCGGCACCTTGTAGCGACGCGCGTTATATAACTGCGGCACCAGGCAGATTTCGACGAGGCCGGGCGTATCGCCAGCCGCAAACAGCGTGTCCGGTCGGGCGTTGAGCATAGCTTCGATGGTCTCGAAGCCCAGGGCGACCCAATGGCGATACCAACGCTGAACGGCGTCCTCATCCTGTTGCAGATCGCCTTCAAGATATCCCAGCACCCGCAGATTGTTGAGCGGATGAATGTCGCAGGCGATCGTGAGCGCCAGCGACATTATCCGGGCGCGTTCGGCAGGATCGCCTGGGATCAGGCGCGGTTCGGGAAAGCGCGCGTCGAGATAGTCGATGATCGCCAGGCTCTGCGTCAGGATGTGCCCGTCGATTTGCAGCGTGGGCACCAGCCCAGCCGGGTTGAGGCCGAGATAGTCCGGCGCCCGCTGCTCCCCGCCCCGCAGCCGATAGCTGCGGGACTCATAATCCAACCCCTTGAGGTTGAGCGCTATGCGCACCCGGTAGCTGGCCGAGGACAGCAGGAAATCGTGGAGCAGAATCATGCAAAGGCGGCTTCGCGGGGGCCGACCGTTACCTTGAGCGGCGCCAGGCCCGCGATGGTGACCTCCATGACATCGCCCGGCTGCACCGGCCCGACGCCAGCGGGCGTACCGGTATAGATAAGGTCGCCGGGCAACAGCCGCTCGAACCGGCTGAGATAGGCGATCGTTTCCTGGCAGTCCCAGATGAGATCGGCGATGTCGGCTTCCTGCTTCACCTCGCCATTCACGGTCAATCGGATCGGCCCCGAGGTGATATGTCCGCCGTCCTGCACAGTGCGGATCGCGGCGATGGGTGCAGACCAGGCGAAATTCTTGCCCAGGTCCCAGGGACGCCCCTTTTCCCGGGCATCGAGCTGGATATCGCGGCGGGTCATATCCAGCCCGACCGCATAGCCGAACACGAGATCGAGCGCGTCTTCGGTCGCGACAGCAGCACCTTCCTGCCCGATGGCGATGACCAGTTCGGCTTCATAATGATAGTTAGCGGTTTCCGGCGGATAGGGAACCGTGCTGTCGCCAGGGACAATCGCGTTGGCGAACTTGGTGAAGAAGAAGGGCGGATCGCGATCGGGGTCCTTGCCCATTTCACGGGCATGTGCGGCGTAGTTGCGACCGACGCAGAAAATACGCCCGACGGGAAATCGTTCGTCACTACCCTCGATGAGCGCCAGCGGGTGAGGCGGCAGTGTAAATATGGCAGTCATCATTATCCTTTCAACTTAGTCTTTCGCCTGGACTACCCAGCCCAGGCGCGCGGATGCGCCGGCGGCGTAACCGCGCAGGGCATCCTGGCCCGCTTGCGAGACCGGCTCTCCAGCGCTGACCAGGGTCAGCACCGCTGCGGCCTCACCGAATGAGTCCAGCACCGGCGCCGCGACGGCTGCCAATCCCGGAATGTGATCGCCCGACACCTGTGCCCAGCCGGATGCCCGGGCGCGCTCCCGAAGCGCGGCTACCTCGTCAGGCGAAGCATCTGCCGCAAGACCGACGGTCTGCCGCGTCGGCAGGTATGCCAGGAACATCTGTCCTGTCGCCGTCGTCAGCAGTGGCAGAGTGGCACCGGGCGCGAGCGTGGTGCGCACGGCATGGCGTCCCTGTATCCATCGCACGATCGTGGGGCCGGCCTCCGCCCAGATCACGACCATGCCGGTATGTCCGGTTTCATCGACAAGCTGCTCCAGCGCTTCCGTCGCGATGCCGATCGCATCGACCCGAGCCAGTGCGGCAAGGCCGGCCTGCAACAGTGCAGGACCAAGATCGTATCGGCTTGTCCGCTCATTCTGGACGACGAAGCCCGATCGCGCGAGGCTCGCCAGATAGCGGTGGCAATTGCTGGCCGGCAGCGCAGCTGCCGTAGCAACCTCTTTCAAGGTCATCGGACCCGACCCGCGCGCAATAGCCTGAAGAACACCCAGCCCGATTTCGAGCGACTGGATTCCGCGCCTTGCGAGGGGTTCTTCTTGCCGACTGTCCGTCATCTTGTCGTTTGCCACTTGCCAATCGATTTACTAATGGTTCATATACGTCGGAGAGGTGGCCTGGCGCAATAGCCAATCTTGACGAGGCAATTATGGATGATGTCGTGACGCGCCCTCCGTTGGATGGGCAGGACATATGGTCCGGACCGGGCTCCAGCCGTGTGCCGTCGCCGGTCTATACCGATGGCGACATCTATGCCCGGGAACTGGAGCGCATCTTCTACGGACCCCACTGGAGTTATGTCGGTCTGGAAATAGAGGTTCCGGACGCCGGCTCTTTCAAGCGCACTGCGATCGGTGAACGCTCCGTCATCATGATCCGCAATCGCCGTGGCGAGATCAATGTCCTGGAAAACCGCTGCGCCCACCGCGCCATGCGATTCTGTCAGGAGCGGTCCGGCAAGGTCAAGACGCTGGTCTGCCCCTATCATCAGTGGAACTACAGCCATGACGGCAAGTTGCTCGGCGTGCCGTTTCAACGCGGCGTGAAGGGCAAGGGCGGGATGGCCGAAGACTTCTCGCTTGAAGAGCACGGCCTGAACCGGTTGAAAGTCGCGACGCATAACGGCCTCGTCTTCGCGTCCTTCGACCCCGATGTGGAATCGTTCGAGGATTATCTGGGCGCCGACGTAATGGGCTATGTCGATCGCACGTTCGACGGGCGCAAGCTGGTCCTCCACGGCTATTCCCGTCAGCGCATTCCGGGGAACTGGAAGCTGATGATGGAGAATATCAAGGATCCCTATCATCCCGGCCTTCTCCATACCTGGTTCGTAACCTTTGGCCTGTGGCGCGCCGACAATAAATCCGAACTGGTGATGGATTCGCATGGCCGCCATGCCTGCATGGTTTCCAAACGGAACGAGACGGTGGATTCCGAGGTCGCCGCACAGACCGCCAGTTATCGCGAGCGGATGCAGTTGCATGACATGCGCATGCTCGACATCGTGCCGGAACCCTGGTGGGGCGGCCCCACCGTGTGCATGACGACCCTGTTTCCCAGCGTCATCCTGCAACAGCAGGTCAATTCGCTCTCAACGCGGCAGATCATCCCGGTCGGCCCCGACAAATTCGATTTCGTCTGGACCCATTTCGGCTTCGAGGACGACACGCCGGAAATGACCGAACGCCGGATGCGGCAGGCCAATCTCTTCGGTCCGGCGGGCTTCGTCTCCGCCGACGATGGCGAAGTCATAGAATTCAGCCAGGAAGGGTTCGAACAGGACCATGCCTTTTCGACGATGTGCGAACTGGGTGGGACCGAGATCGGCAATACCGACCACATGGTCACCGAAACGCTCATCCGCGGCATGTACCGCTACTGGCGCAAGGTTATGGAGGTCTAGATGGCTGTTGTTGAAAGCCAAGACATGATCGTGGACGCCCAAATCCGTCTCGACGTCATGGATCTGCACGCCCGCTATGCCGCATGTCTGGACAGCGGCGATTTCGACGGCTGGCCATCCTTCTTTACGGAAGATTGCCGGTATCGCGTGGTCGCGCGGGAAAACTACGATCAGAACCTGCCGCTTTCGATCATGGATCTCCAGAGTCGCGGGGCACTGATGGATCGGGTCTACGGCATCCAGAGTACGCTGTTCCACGCGCCGTATTATCAGCGCCATATCGTCGGCCCTGCCCTTGTCACGATGAATGACCGGGAAGAGATTGCCTCGGAAGCCAATTATCTGGTGATCCGCACCAAGCGCGACCTGCCGAGCGAATTGTTCAATGCGGGCCGCTACGTCGATCGGATCGTGCAGACGCCACAGGGTTTGAAATTCGCCGCCAAGACCTGTGTCTTCGACAGCGAACTCATTCCCAACTCGATCATCTACCCGATTTAAGGAGACCGCCATGGCCGGTTCCCCCGCCCCCTTGTCCGACGCCCCCCTCTCCAATCTGGAAGCAGTACGCGACGGCTTTTACGAGCGTCTCCAGCCCGAGCATCTTTCGCCCCTGTGGAAGGTGCTGGCCCGGCTGGTGACGACCACGCCCCTAACGCAGGCTGTGCCTGCAGCCTGGTCGTTTGCGCGGGTCCGCGAACTGCTCATGGAAGCGGGAGGACTCATCACGGCGGCAGAGGCCGAACGCCGTGTTCTGATCCTGGAAAACCCGGCGCTCCCCGGTCAGTCGCGTATCACCCAGACGCTCTATGCGGGACTTCAACTTATCCTTCCGGGCGAAGTCGCGCCGGCCCATCGCCACACGCAGAACGCCTTGCGCTTCATCATGGACGGCGAAGGCGCCTTTACCGCGCTGGACGGCGAGCGCGCCTATATGCACAAATATGACCTCGTCCTGACCCCTGCCATGCTCTGGCACGATCATGGTAACGAGACGGACGATCCGATGATCTGGCTCGATGGGCTTGATATTCCTCTGGTCCAAATACTGGATGCGAGCTTCGCCGAACATAGGGAAGATCGTGGCGCGGTGCCGACGACACGCCCGGCGGGCGATTCCCTCCACCGCTGGGGCCGCAACCTGCGCCCCGCGCGTTCGGGGCGTGTCGCGGGCCAGGCCAACCCGCTTTTCATCTATCCCTTCGCCGAATGGCGCGAATCGCTTGAAGTGCTCCGGCGTTCCGAAGCCCCCCATCCGCATGATGCCTATCTGATGGAGTTTACCAACCCGACCGACGGCGGACCGGTGATGGCCACCATATCAGCATTTGCCCGTCTGGTGCCCGCCGCGTTCCGCACCCGCCCCATGCGCAGTACGGACGCGATGATCCATGTCGTCGTCGAGGGCGAAGGCTCACTCTTGATCGATGGTCAGCACTTTCCGCTGCATCCGGGGGAGATCGTCGTGACGCCGTCCTGGTCGGAGCGCATATTGGTGGCGGAGCAGGATCTCATACTGTTCAGTTTCTCTGACAAGGCGACGCAGGAGAAATTGTCCTTGTGGCGCGAAAAGCTGGGTTAGCTCAGGACGCGTTGATTAGAGCCAGACGATGACGGGGGCGGCGACGGCGCTGACGGAGAAGAAGCCTAAAGTGGTGTTCAACATCTCCACTACGGCACATCCATGCTGAAGGGGGGTGTCCACCCCATCAAGTCCAGGGGCTCACCACCATTGTTGGGAGATCTCAGGCAGTCGGCAGAGATTTGGGTTTGCCGCCAATCGCCCAATGATGGGGTTGGACCTCCGTAACAATGACGCGGACGCTTTCAGGTGCGACAGCGAGCGAGTCCACTGCGGCCGCAGTGAGCCGTTCGATGAGTTCCTGCCTTTTTTCCCAAGGACGGCCTGCTACTATCTCCGCGTGAATGATCGGCATGTTGTTTCCTTTCAAGTCCAATAGTTCTTCGGGCTTAGGGCAAAATCATCACCTGTTCCGTGGGGCGCTAAGTCCTCGGTTTCGAGCGTGTCGTGGATCATCGGGATCTGTCTGGCCCATCGAACCCGATCAATATCCGCAAATATCGGAGGAACTTCCTTTGGTCTTCGGGTGCGAGCGGGGCAAGGATTTCAGCCTGCGCTGTAACGACTTGCGCCATGCGCTCCTTCAGTAGCGACATGCCTTCCTCGGCCAATTTCAAAGTCCAAGCTCGGCTATCCTTCGGATCACGTCGGCGTTCTACCCACTTGCGAGCGACCATTCGTCCGAGCATTTCCTTAAGCGTGCTCTTGTCGATTCCTGTGGCATCGACGAGATCACGCTGGGAGGCGCCGGGAAGTTTGGCCAGCGCAATCAGGAGCGCGATCTGCTGGCGGGTTACGTCATCGCCCACATGGCGGTTGAAGATTTCGTAGGAGCGTTGGTGATTCCTCCGAAGCAGGTGACCAGGCGCCCCCGGGAGGTCGAAGTCTGCTATGAAATCGTCGAGTTCGTTATCCGCCACTTGTACTCCCAGCTCATATGCGTTCCTATTATGCCCAAGAAACGCCGGCCGGTTCAAGTTCTGGATCCCATATGAAATTCCGCTCTCCCAAGGCGCTGCACCCGCAGACGTACATGCTGCCCAGCGGCGAGCGCCTCAGCGGCAGTAGCGCCGCCGGCCATCACAATGTCGCCGGCCTGGAGTGGTTCGCCGGACTCGAAGGCCAGCCTCGCCGCCGCCACCAGTGAGCGTATCGGATGGCCGAGGATTGCCGCACTGGATCCGATCTGCTTGGCAACACCGTCAATCTCCAGGACGAAGCCGAGATTGGAAATATCCGAGGTCGGCGATGACCATGGCCCCACGACAAAGCTGGAAGATGAGCTGTTGTCCGCGATGACGTCGGTCAGCGAGAATTTGAAGTTCTTGTACCGGCTATCGATGATCTCCAGCGCTGGCGCTACGCCGCCGACAGCCGCGAGCGCCGCAGCGGGTGACACGCGACCGGCGAGAGGCGCCGAAAGGATGAAGGCAATTTCCGGCTCGACGCGCGGATGCACGTAGCGCGAGATATCTATGGTTCCGCCATCGTCGATGAGCATCGCATCGGTGAGACGACCCCAGATCATCTCATCGATGCCCATCTGCGCCATCTTTGCACGGCTGGTGAAGCCCATCTTGATGCCCACGCGGCGCTCGCCGCGGCCGTAGCGCAGTGCAATCGAGGCCGCCTGAACCTGATATGCGTCCTCCAGTGTGAGCGGCGTATCCAGCTGCGATATCGCCGTGGCGGACATTGCTGCCTCATCGAGGCGCTGTGCGATTGCATTAAGGTCAAGCATTTGTTGCCTCCCGGTTTTTGGCCATGTCCAAGGCGACATCGACGATCATATCTTCCTGGCCGCCGACCATTCGACGGCGCCCAAGCTCGAGCAGGATGGCGCGGGTATCTAGCCCATAATCCGCCGCTGCCTTCTCCGCGTGGCGCAGGAAAGAGGAATACACACCAGCGTAACCAAGGCTCAGAGTCTCCCGATCGACGCGTACCGGTCTGTCCTGGATAGGTCGCACGAGGTCCTCAGCAGCATCCATAAGGGCGAAGAGGTCCGTTCCGTGGCTCCAGCCATGAATGTCAGCTGCCGCGATGAACACTTCCAGAGGCGCGTTGCCAGCTCCGGCACCCATGCCAGCCAGGCTCGCATCGACGCGCACCGCGCCGTTTTGCACGGCGACGATGGAGTTTGCCACGCCAAGCGACAGGTTGTGATGGGCATGAACGCCTCTCTGCGTCTCCGGCTTGAGCACACGATCATAGGCTTGGAGCCGCGCTGCATATTGGTCCATCGTCATCGCGCCGCCACTATCGGTCACGTAGACGCAATGTGCTCCGTAACCTTCCATCAGCTTGGCCTGTGCGGCAAGCGCATCGGGTTCCGACATGTGGCTCATCATCAGGAAACCTGACACATCCATCCCTAGGCCCCGAGCATGTTCGATGTGCTGCTTGGCGACGTCGGCTTCTGTGCAGTGCGTCGCAACCCGCACCGACCGGACGCCGAGCTCGAAGGCGTGCTTGAGATCGTGGATAGTCCCGATACCGGGTATCAGCAGGGTCGTCAGCACACTGTGGTCGAGGACTTCGGCAACCGCCGCGATCCAGTCCCAGTCCGTATTGCGTCCGAAGCCATAGTTGAACGAAGATCCGGAGAGACCGTCGCCGTGCGCGACCTCTATCGCGTCAACCTTCGCGGCGTCCAACGCCTTGGCGATCGCGCGGACCTGGTCGAGACCGTATTGGTGACGGATGGCGTGCATGCCATCGCGAAGCGTGACATCCTGAATGTACAGCTTGTGGGATTTAGGGTCGAACGTCATCGTCGATTCCTTCTTCACGCCGGGAGCTGATTGGCAACACGCGCGGCAATCTTCTCGGCCGTGCGGAGCGCGGCCGACGTCATAATGTCGAGGTTGCCGGCATAGGCGGGAAGATAGTGTGCTGCGCCTTCGACCTCCAGGAAGACGGTCACCTTCAGACCCGTGAATTCGCCGTCCATCTCCGGGATACGCAACGGCCTGTTCGAGCCGATGTGCTCGAACAGGATGGCCTGCTTAAGACGGTAGCCAGGCACATAGGCTTGAACCTGCTCGACCATCTCGATCACGGACGCTTCGATATCAGCTTGGTCAGCCTCGTCGCAGAGGCAGTAGACCGTGTCACGCATGATCGGCGGCGGCTCGGCCGGATTGAGGATGATGATGGCCTTGCCGCGGTCGGCTCCGCCTACCTGCTCAATCGCTTGGCTGGTTGTTTCGGTGAACTCGTCGATGTTGGCGCGGGTCCCGGGGCCAGCGCTCTTCGACGCGATCGACGCCACGATCTCTCCATAGCGGACGTGGGCGACGCGACTGATCGCGGCTACGATCGGGATGGTCGCCTGGCCGCCGCAAGTTACCATGTTGACGTTCGGCGCGTCGAGGTTGGCGTCCCCGTTGACCGGCGGGATCGTGTAGGGACCGATCGCGGCCGGAGTGAGGTCGATGACGCGTTTGCCATGGGCAAGCAGCAGTTCGCTATGTCGGCTATGCGCGCCCGCCGAGGTCGCATCGAAAACGATGCCGATCTCGGCGAATTCGGGCATGGCCAGAAGCCCGTCGATGCCGCCCGCCGTGGTCGGCACGCCGAGCCGCGCAGCGCGCTGAAGGCCATCCGATAGCGCGTCAATTCCGACGAATGCGCCCATCTCAAGAATTTCTGAAAGCCTCATGATTTTGATCATCAGGTCGGTTCCGATATTCCCCGAGCCGATAATGGCTACCTTTGTCTTCACGCCCGCTCTCTCCCAAACGTCACGCGGACACTGCCCAGACCCTCGATCCGCGCCTCGAAATGATCGCCGGGAACCGCCGGGACCATCGGTCCGAGCGCCCCGGCGAGGATGACGTCGCCAGCGACGAGCGGGCGCCCCACCTCGGCCATTTTGGCGGCGAGCCAACCCAGGGCGTGCAATGGGTTGCCAAGGCACGCTGCGCCAGCCCCGAACGAAACGGGTTCGCCATTGCGTTCGAGAACCATTCCGCACAGGCGCAGATCGATGGCCGCCAACGCGACCGGCGAAGTGCCGAGCACAAAAAGTCCTGAGGACGCATTGTCAGCGACGGTATCAACGATCCGGATGTTCCAATCCGCGATGCGGCTGTCGACGATCTCGAGCGCGGGAAGCGCATAGGCCACGCAATCGAGCAACTCGGCCGTCGTCAGGCGTTGCGGATCGGGCGACCTCGACAAGACGAACGCGATCTCCGCTTCCACCTTGGGCTGCAGAAGGCGACCCGCCGCGATGGTTTCGCCGTCGGGGACTGCCATGTCCGCGAATAGCGTGCCGAAATCTGGCTGATCGACGCCGAGCTGAGTCTGGACCGCCTTGGCAGTGAGCCCGACCTTGGCGCCCACCGGCATGCGCCCTGCGGCTTGCCAGAACGCGGTGTTTGCCTCCTGAATCGCATAAGCGTCGTCGATCGTTGCGTCCGGCAACGCGTCGCGGATCGGCGGTATGGGCGCGCCCGCATAGGCGTCTCGCAGGGCTTCCGAGAAGCGCTTGGTCAAAGAGGGCGTGTTGGTCATTGCCATTCAGGATCTCCGGTGCACAGGAATTGCCACATCCGCTCGAACAGGGCGCCAGCGCGCACGGCCCGGCGGGCGCTCTCCTCCGGCGAGTATTGCAGGGCAGAGGAAGACAGGGACGTCGAAAGGATCGCCAGATCGAGTCGGGCGGCATCCTCAAGGAAGAATGCGAGGCTCGCAGCGTCGGGCAGGCTTTCAGCCGCGCACACGCACCCATTGCCGCGCAGCACTATTGCCGCGGCATCGCCGAGCGCCACGGCGAGGCGGACCGCGCTGTCGTCGTCGCGGACGAGATCGACGCCGGACCATAACGGAGCGGCTGGGGCGAAATAGGTGCCAAGGCCATGATGCACGCCTGGCGTCCGCCCGAGTGCCGACAGGGCCATGATGGCGGGGGGCTGCACCCGCACTATCCCGCCTATGGATGGCCTGCGCCGGTAGATCTCGCGGTGTATGCGCACCTCCGGCAATGCTTCCTGCGGCAGATCGCCGTTCAGTGTCACAACCACGCCAGGATCATCGCGAGAGACTGCGATCAAAGGGCGTGCGGGGCTGACCAGAAACCTCGCGTTGTCGAGGCGCAGGCTCACATGCCCATACGCATGCGCGAGCCCGTGCCGCGCCATGGCCCGCGAAGCCATGCGCACCGTCTGGGCCGCGTCAGGCTGCATTGGACAGGCCGTCGCCGGACGCGGCCGCTTTGGTCTTGAACTCGGGAATGTCGGGCAGCGACCCCCACATGCAGAAGCTGGTTGGCGCCATGGGGAACTGCCGCGGGACATACGTCTTCTCGTCGTCAGCAGTGATCATGCGCACGCCGGTTGAATATTCGTAAATAATATTATCGGGCCCCTGGAAGTAGAGGAAGCGGGCGCCCGAAGTCGGATGGCGGCCGGGGCCGAACACGATTTTCACATTGTTGGTTTGCAGGAAGTAATAGGAGCGCATGATGTCGTCGATGGACTCCACTTGAAAGTTCACGTGCTGGATACCGGCATAGCTCGACGGGAACAGCGCGACCTTGTGGTGGACCTCGTCGATCCGGAGCAGCGGAGCTTCGCCGATCCAATCGCTGACCTTTGCGTTGAGCATGGTCGTCCAGAACCGTTCGTCGATTCTGGGATCGGAGGTACGCAGCCCGATGTGACTGAATGAGGTGATCCCGGCATCGCGCGCCCCGAAATATCGGCGACCGCTTGCTGCCGGCTGCGCGACCAGATCGATCACATTGCCGGTCGGATCGGTGAGCGTGATCAATCCCAGCGCACGCCGCTGCTCGCGCTCGTCGGAAGTTCCTTGCCTGACGTTGATGCCGGCCTGCTCGAATTGTGCTGCGGCGGCGTCAATCGCCGCCATCGACGGCAATTCGAATCCGACGACATGACCCGATGAACGCCCCTTGGTGTAAACGATATTGTGGTCTCGGGAGTCTCCGCGCAAATAGGCGCTGGATGCATCACGGCCCATAAGCTCGAGGCCGAGGATGTGAGTTGCGAAGCGTACGCTTTCGTCGAGATCTTCGGATCCTATCCTGACATAGCTGATGTCGTGCAGATCGGTGCCCATGTCATTTGCCCTTGGTCGGCGTTGCTTCCGGACGAGCGCACTTTCGCCTGATGTGCCAGATCCTTGTCTGATCGCCGCGCTTGAAGCCGAGGGACTTGGCGATGGACTTACGTGTGATCGGCAGTGCCCGCGCCTGGAGGGTGGCGTTCGAGTGGAATCTGGTCTTGGGCGCGGCCTCGACGGGTGTCGCGCCGGGATTCTTGTTCAGCGTTGCCATCGTGTCTCTCCGTGACTTTCGAACTCGTTCAGAGTTTGATGCAGATGTTCGTGGGTTCCGAATAGAAGTCGATCGAGTGATGTCCGCCCTCGCGGCCGATGCCGGACATCTTGGCGCCGCCGAATGGCGTGCGCAGATCACGCAGGAACCAGCAATTGACCCATGAGATGCCGACCTCCAGCGCCTGGCCCACACGGTGCGCGCGGCTGAGGTCGCGTGTCCAGATTGACGAAGCCAGCCCGTATTCGGAGTCGTTCGCCATCCTGATCGCTTCGTCCTCGCTATCGAAGGGAATGATCGCGGCAGCTGGCCCGAATATCTCTTCGCGGCAGACGCGTGCCTCATGTGCGAGCCCGGTCCACAACGTAGGTTCCACGAAGAAGCCGCCAGCCGCGTCGCCCGACAGGTCAGGGATGCCTCCGCCCGTGATGACGGTGGCGCCTTCCTCGACCGCGAGGTCATAATAGCTCAGCACTTTCCCGCGATGTTCGGCAGAGATCAGCGGCCCGAAATCGACCCCGTCGTCATTGGGTAGGCCGGGCCGTAAAGCTTCTGCCTTCACCTTCATCGCGGCGACGAACCGATCAAAAACGTTTCGCTGGACGTAGATGCGCTCGGGCGCGAGGCACACTTGACCCGTATTGAGGAAGACGGCGCGCGCAAGTCCGGCGACAGCCAAATCAAGATCCGCATCCTCGAAGACGACCGCAGCGTTCTTTCCACCGAGTTCGAAGGACAGGGCCTTCACAGTCGGAGCTGCCGATTTCATGATGGCCGTGCCCGTTCTAGTCTCGCCGGTGAACGTGATTGCACGGATGCCGGCATGTGCGGTGAGAAGTTCGCCCGCCGAGCCCGGTCCGAAGCCATGGACCACGTTGAATGCGCCCGCCGGAATACCTGCTTCGTTCATCACCTCGCCGAGCAGGGTCGTAGTGGAAGGGGTTTCTTCGGAAGGCTTCACAATGACGGCGTTGCCGCACGCCATGGCGGGCGCCACCTTCCAGGTCATGAGCAGAAATGGCAGGTTCCATGGGGAGATAACGCCGACAACACCAAGCGGCTTGCGCACCGCGTAGTTCAATGCTTTGCCGCCGTCGGGCGTATCCATCACGAACGTTTCTGCCGACAGGTTCGCGACCGCATCGGCGAAGACGCGGAAGTTCGCTGCACCGCGCGGGATGTCGAGGTGTGATGCGAGCGAATGCGGCTTGCCGGTGTCTGCGATCTCTGCTGCCAGGAATTCGTCAAACCGCGCATCGATGAGGTCCGCGACTTTCGTAAGCAGGACACGCCGTCGTGCGAGCGTCATCCGGCCCCATTCCCCCTCCACCGCCGCTCGGGCGGCGCGGACGGCGGCATCGATGACAGATGCGTCCGCCTCGTAGGCGACGGCATGCTGCTTCCCGGTCGCAGGATCGACGACGTCGAAGGGCTTGCCGTCTTCGAGGTAGCATCCGCCAACGAAGTTTCGCAGTTGCCGAACCGCCGCCTTTGGCTCTCCAGATGGGCGACCGATTGGTTCAACGTTCATGTGATTTCTCTCCACTCGGCACTTCATGCCATGAAGAGGACGTGTACGTCTCAAATTTGGCCCGCGCAAGTGGCTCCTGTTAAATAGGGATGCGCACGTCCTTTCGTGGCTTTGCGCTTCGGGCGAATTAGAACTCTGTCGATCGGCGCAGATGAGCGACCAGACGCGGCCGCGGCACGGGCGAAAAAGCAGACAGCGGGTGGGTTTGGAACTGATCGTGCCCCGGGAGGTGGTGTAGCCGGGCGCTGAGTTGGTCACCGTGATTTTCGGATAGGTTTGGGTTGCGACGCTCGAACCTGATGGAAGGAACCACGACGATTGATCCGATGACGCACCTGCGTTCACTGGTCAGAGAATACCCCTGACGCCGATATTTTGCGTGACACGAGCGCTTGATGGAGATGGAGGTCGGCAACCTGACCGGGGCGGGCTACGGCGAGAAGTCGCCGACGCGGCTTGTCCAGCGCAATGGTCACCGCGAGCGCGAATGGCAGACGCGGGCCGGGACCGTAGAGTTGCGCATCCCCAAGCTCGGGAAGGCCAGCTACTTCCCCGGCTACCGGAGCCGCGCCGTATGGCGGAGCGGGCGCTGACAGAGGTGATCTAGGAAGCCTTCATCCAGGGTATCTCGACCCGCTCAGTCGACGATCTGGTCAAGGCGCTCGGCATGGACGGCATTTCCAAGAGCCGGAGCCTGCCCCGCGAAGGCGGGGGTCAGACGGCGCGACGATCCGTGACCGCAATTGGGGCGGCGGTCTTTTCAATCACGTCGACTACGTGCACGCCGGGCGCCAGTTCAAGAAGCGTGAGGCCGCCCCGGACGCGATCGACCGCGATGACTGCCAGGTCGGTGATTATGAGATCCACACACGCCTTGCCGGTCAGTGGCAGGGTGCACCTTGGCAGAATCTTGGGGCTGCCGTCCTTGGACACATGGTCCATCACCACGACCACGCGCTTGACGCCCGCGACCAGGTCCATAGCGCCACCCATGCCCTTGACCATCTTTCCGGGAATGGTCCAGTTAGCCAGATCGCCGTTAGCGGCCACTTCCATTGCCCCCAGCACGGCCATGTCGATATGGCCGCCACGGATCATCGCGAAACTGTCGGCCGAAGAGAAGAAGCTCGACGTCGGCAATGCGGTGATGGTCTGCTTGCCGGCATTGATCAGGTCGGGATCGGCCCCGCCCGCATAGGGGAAAGGCCCGATTCCCAGCATGCCATTCTCGCTCTGGAGCGTGACGTTGACGCCATCGGGCAGATGGTTGGCCACCAGCGTCGGGATGCCGATGCCAAGATTCACATAATAGCCGTCACGCAGTTCCTGCGCGGCGCGGGCCGCCATCTGATCACGGGTCCAGCCCATTATACCGTTTCCCTTTCGCGGACCGTCAACTGCTCGATCCGCTTTTCGTTGATGGTGCTCAGCACAATGCGGTCGACATAGATGCCGGGGGTGTGGATACAGTCAGGGTCTAAGCTCCCTTCGGCCACGATCTCTTCGACCTCGACCACCGTGACCATGCCCGCGGTCGCCATGTTCGGGTTGAAGTTGCGCGCCGTCTTGCGAAACATCAGGTTGCCCGCCGGATCTGCCCGCCACGCCTTGATGATCGAAAGGTCGGCGCGCAGCCATGTTTCGCGGATATAGTCCTCGCCCTCGAATGTCTCTACCGGCTTTCCTTCGGCAACGACCGTGCCGACGCCGGTCTTGGTGTAGAACGCCGGAATGCCCGCGCCGCCCGCCCGGATACGCTCGGCCAGTGTGCCTTGCGGATTCAGCTCCAGTTCCAGCTCGCCCGACAGATACTGGCTCTCGAACAGCTTGTTTTCCCCGACATAGGAGGAAATCATCTTCCGTACCTGTCGGCTTTCCAGCAGCGTCCAGAGGCCGAAGCCATCTGCGCCGGCGTTGTTGGAGATGACGGTCAACTCCTTCACGCCGCTTGCGCGTACTTGCGGTATCAGGCTTTCGGGATTGCCCGACAGGCCGAAACCGCCTGACATGATTGTCATCCCGTCAAACAGCAGGCCGGAAAGGGCGGAGGCAGGGCTATCGTAAATCTTGCTGGTCATGACACGGTGTCCGAGCCGGGCGCGGGGACGAGATCGAAATTCCATTCGATCGCCGTAAACGGGTTTGTCACGCCAAATGCGGCGGCAGCGGACGCATCGTCGCGGGGAATGATATCGACGACCAACGTATCCTTGACCCCAAACACCGCGTCCTGTTCGAGATAGGGGCAGTCGGACGCGAAGATATGCGTCACCACCTGGTCATATCCCGGCGCGGTAACGATGAAATGGATATGCGCTGGCCGATTGGGATGACGGCCGAGAGCGCCGAGCAGCTTGCCGACCGGGCCATCGTCCGGGATCGGGTAGAAGCGGGGCCGCGCGGTGATGAAGCCGTATCGGCCTTCCGCGTCGCTGGTGAACAACCCGCGCAAGTTCCAGCGCGGCTGCTGATCCGGTTGCTGGACGTCATAGAAGCCGTCCTCGTTGGTCTGCCAGACATCGATCTTTGCGCCGACGATGGGACGTCCTTCACCATCGCGCACCTGTCCGCGCACCACCAGCGGTATGCCGCGTTCGTCCAGCCGGATGTCGGCACCGTTCGGGTAGTGCGGGGCGCCCTGGACATGGAAGGGGCCGAGCACGGTATTTTCGGTTCCGCCTCCACCTCGCCGATGGTTGATCGTTTCGACCAGCATCGACACGCCAAGAACGTCGGACAGCAGCACATATTCCTGCCGCCAGTCGGTGCACATCCGCCCGGTCTCCGAAAGGAACTCGATCGCGGTTTCCCATTCGTCATGAGTCGGTTCGACCTCTTTAACGAAAGAGTGAAGGTGGCGGACTGCTGCTTCCATCACGGTGCGCAAGCGTGGACCGGTTGATGGCCCGATGCGTGCATTTACGGCCTCCGCCGATCCCTCTTCGGTGAACAGGGGGAAAACCTGAGGGGCGGTGTTTTCCGATGGCGTTTCGTTGGTGGTCACGGATGGTCTCCACAGATCGGGAAGTCGATTGCAGGCAAAGCAATGGGGCTGCCGTCCCGTCTAAGCGCGGGGAGCATCCCCCGCCCAAGCGCGTTCGAGCAGCCCGCGTATCCCCTGTTCTTCGAGGGTTCGGGGGTTTGGATAGCGCGCCTGCAGTGCCGCCACCGTTGCGTGATCAACGCCGTCGCGCGGCATGCCCAGCGCCGCAAGCGACGACGGCGCTCCCAGTCGCACGGCCAGATCGCGCAGAATGGTGGCGGGATCTTGGCCGAGGACTGCGCGCAACTGCTCGGTCGCCTTGGGTGCCGCCGGCAGGTTATAGGCGAGCGCATGGGGAAGCAGCACCGTGTGCAATTCGGCATGGGGCAGGTCGAAAATGCCGCCCAGCACATGCGCCAGCTTGTGATGCAGGGCCATGTCGACGCTGCCCAGACATGTGCCGCAAAGCCAAGAACCGCGCAGCGCAAGATCGCGCGCGGCTGCGTCGCGCGGGTTGGCCGCAATGCTTGGAAGCGCTTCGACAAGCGTGCGGATGCCTTCCTGCGCCATCATGGCGATAATGGGGCTGACCTCAGCCGAGTAGAGCGCTTCGGCGGCATGGGCGATGGCGTTTATGCCGGATGTGACCGACATCGCGGTGGGCAGCCCGTACGTCAGGCTCACATCGTAGATCACGGTTTCCGGCAGCACGTCGGGCGATCGGAGAGTCGTCTTCTTGCCGTCCCTTGTCTCGCCGAGAATCGACGTCATCTCCGAACCCGCATAGGTTGTGGGAATGACGATCTGGTCCAGCCCGGTGCGCAGCGCCAGTGCCTTGCCCAGACCGATGGTCGAACCGCCGCCGATCGATACCAGTCCATCGGCACCATGATCCGCCAATAGGGAAAGTGCCCTTTCGGTAACTTCAACCGGCGTGTGCATCGTCGCCCCGTCGAACAGGGTGCATCCGCGTTCGCCCAGCAGGTCGAGTACGGCCTTGCCCTGATCGACTTGCTGCGGCGTCGTCAGCACCAGCGCCCGTTTGAAGCCAGATCGTTCCGCTTCCTCTGCGACGCGGGGCAGGGTGTCATGGCCAAAGATGACGCGACCGGGAAGGGCTGTGTGGACGAAGCCGATCATGCCGGAACCACTGCCGCAGTGTGGTGCCCAAGCAAGTGTCGGACGAGCTGCGCCGGATCATCGGGAAGTGCATCACCCCGCCATGCGACAATCTGGTCGGGCCGGATCAGCGCCATGCGCCGCTCATAGAGCGCGGCGAGGCCTTCGTCCGGCAGCAGCACGATATCGAGCTGCTGACCGACCAGCGCAAAGGCAGCGCGCAGCGCATCTGTCGCCCCATCGGGTGATGCAAGCACGAGCAACGTCCATTCCGGCCCGAACCGGTCGTACAGGCTAGTTCCATCAGGCAGCCACGCATGAGGGGGGCGTCCGCCGGGTAGAGCGGTCGGCTGATAGACGTTCATCTGGTCAGGCGGGCGCGCGGCATCCTCGCATGCAATCACGGGTGAACCGTCATAGCGGCCGCCAAAGGTGATGCCCGGAATATTGAACTCACGGCGCGCATGGGCCTCAAGATAGACTCCTGCTTCCTGCCGGGCCAGATCGCCTTCCGGCCCGTCCTGCTCGATCAGCGGTGATGGCACGAACTCGCCAATGGATCGCGCCAGTTCGCGGGCATAGCCGGTGTTGCGGGTAGCGATGCGGCGGCGCTCGATATCGTAGCTTTCGAGCAGCGTCTGTCCAGCTTGACCGCGCGCTGCAGCGGCAAGTTTCCACGCCAGATTCACCGCGTCCTCAACTGCCGTGTTGTAGCCGTTGCCACCAGCAGGCGTGAACAGATGGGCGGCGTCTCCGGCGATCCACACCCGGTCCCGGCCGAGTGATTCGGCCACGAGGCAGTGGCCAGCGATCCAGACGCCGGTTTCCAGAATCTCGAAATCGATTGGCCGGCCGGTGGCCTGCGTGAAAAGTTCGGTTACGAAAGCCTTGTCGAGAGGGCGTTCCTCTTCCTCGGTCCGTAGCTGGGTATTGAAGAAGAACTCGCCGTTGCCATCCACCGCAGCCAGCCATCCCCTGCGCTGCGTGTTGAACGCCCAATACATCCAAGCACGATCATGCCCCGTTTCCGCGTAGAAATCCTTGGCGCGCAAATAGACTGCAGCCATTCGGCCACCGAAGAAATCGCGCTGGACGCCGCTTTCGCCCACCATCTGGATTCCGAGTGCGCGGCGTATCTGGCTGCGCGCGCCATCGGCCCCCACCAGATAGCGCGCATGGATCGTCAGCGCTTCGCCACCCTTGGTCGGTTCGACTTTGGCGGTCACGCTATCCACCGCTTCTGCAAAAGAGGTTAGCCTGTGGCTGTGCATCATGCGCACGCTCGATTGATTGCGGGCGTGCCGCAGCAAGGCCTCTTCGACAAACTTCTGCGACACCCGATGGGGAAGCTCGGCAGCGCTCCATGAGCCTGCCATGCTGCGCACGGAGGCCTGCGCCTCGTGCGCCGAGGGGAGGCGGAACCGCGCCAGCTCGCGATCAGCGTAGCGGGTGAAATAGGCGATGTCGGTGGGATAATCGGAGGGTAGGCCCAGCGCGCGTACCTCATCGGCAAAGCCCAGGCGCCGATAATGCTCCATCGTGCGTGCCTGGGTGGCGTTCGCCTGGGGGTTGCGTGCCGTTCCCGGTTTGGCGTCGATCAGGATGGTGTCGACCCCGCGGCGGCCCAGTTCGATCGCGAGCATCAGGCCGCATGGTCCTCCGCCGACAATCAGGACTTCACACGATGCTTGCACGACATTTGCCATATCGCCTCTCCTTATCCTCAAAAATACGTTAGACTTGAAAATAGTCAAGCCACCTTACTAAATTGGTGATCCGGAGGAATATTGAATCGTGATGGACGGCGATCAGGCATGGCGGCGGCAGAATATGGGGCGTCTGCTCAATCGGGCCATTGCCCGGTTTGAAGGCCGGGTGTTCGACCTGTTGCATCAGCAGGGCTATACGGCGGTTCGCACGAGCCATATCGGCCTGACACGCAATCTGGACCTGGACGGGACTGCGATCACCGAGCTGGCCCGCCGCGCAGCCATGACGAAACAGGCGATGGGCGAACTGGTCGTGCAGTGTGAAGCGATAGGCCTGGTGTTCCGCGAAACGTCTGCGGAAGATGCGCGGGTCAGGATCGTCCGGTTCACGGCGGAGGGCCGTCAGTGGCTGGAGGCGTTTCGAGCTGCGATCGAACAGGCCGAATCGGAAGCCAGGCAGGGGATCGGAAGCGCGGCGTTCACGGAGATGATCGGCGCACTGCGGACATATCTGGCAGACGGGTGCGAAATCTAGATGGGGTCGGACCGAAGCGATTGCGCAAGTTCTTCGCGCGCAAGCGACAGCATGGCGGTCAGGTGATCGCGCGTGGCGGTATAGCGTTGAAGCGGAACGGGTATGGAGAGCCCGTACCAGTGGCTGGATGCATCGCGCAGGACGAAGCCGATCGCGCAGATGCCTTCGGAATGTTCTTCCTCGTCAAAGCCGAAGCCGGTTTGCGCGGTCTGTTCCAGGCTGGCGAGAAGCGGACCGATTTCGGTCAGCGTGTGCGGCGTCCGCCGCTCGTAGCTGGTTCCGATCAACGCTTCAATTTCGGCGCGCTTCATGCGCGCCAGGAACGCCTTGCCGACCGACGAGCAGTGAAGCGGAAACTGGTCTCCGACATGCGAAACTGCCGCGAGTCGGTGCTGACCGGGAATCTGGTCGATGAATAGGACGCCACGACGGCGAATGGTCGCAAGATCGATGGTCTCCTGCGTCTGCTCCGAAAGCTTGGTCATGATCGGTCGCACGCGCGTCGCCAGAGCCGGCATCATCGAGGAGGCGAGTCGCAAGATTTCCGGCCCGAGCGTTATCTGCCCTGCAGCGGCACCGGACATTACCAAACCCTCGGATTCGAGCGCATAAACCAGGCGCTGTACAGTGGACCGTGCCATTCCGACCTGCTTGGCTATCTGGCCCAGACTGAAGCCGTCCTGAGAACTGGCCAGCGCCCGCATGATCGCCGCCGAGCGCGCTACGACGCCCGGTCCTCCCTTTTCATCGCTGTTTGCCATCGAAGCCTCTCTGCAATTCACTTTGTGCTTTGTCCACTGTTGACATGTCCACATAGCCTGGAATACCATATTCTCATACATAAAGTACCATATATCGGTACATCACGCTAGGAGAGTAGAATGCCCGGATGGGAAGAAGGCGATTGGCGCGATGAGACGCTATGCCAGTTCAAAGAGTCCAATTTGCTCAACAGCATGGGCCTTGAATTTTACGACCTGTCGCACCCTTGGGGCCTTGGACAGCCGTGCTGGCCCTATTTCGAGGACGTCAAGATCGAGCGCTTGCATGGCATGTCCCGATCGGGCGTGCTGACGCAGAAGATCACTACCGTCATGCATTCCGGGACGCATATCGATGCCCCGGCGCACGTGGTCCCGGGCACGCCGTTCATGGACGAAGTGCCGTTGCCCTATTTCTTTGGCACCGGTGTCGTGGTGTCGATCCCCAAGAAGAAATGGGAAGTGATCACGGCGGAAGACCTGGAGAATGCGCGTCCGCAGATCCGAGAAGGCGACATCGTGATCGTCAACACCGGCTGGCATAAATATTACGGCGATAACCGCCATTATTACGCCTACTCGCCGGGCTTCTACAAGGAAGCGGGCGAGTGGTTCGTGCAGAAGAAGGTCAAGATGTGCGGGTCGGACACCCAGGCGCTCGACCATCCGCTGGGCACCGCGATCGGCCCGCACGGCACGGGCGCGCCGCATGGCCTCATCCCCCAGGTCAATATCGAATATGAACAGTTGACCGGCCGCAAGGTGATCGAGGATTTCCCTGAGTGGGAACCCTGCCACAACGCGATCCTGTCGGCGGGCATCTGCGGGTTCGAGAATGTCGGTGGCGATATCGACAAGGTAACCGGCAAGCGCGTGACCTTCGCCGCCTTCCCGTGGCGCTGGAAGAAGGGCGATGGCTGCATCGTCCGCCTTGTGGCGATTGTCGATCCTACCGGCAATTTCCGGATCGAAACCGGCAAGGACAACGACTGAGCACTCTTCGCGCGTGGCGGCCCTGGGGCTGCCACGCCGATGGAGCATAAACCGGCAGGCAGCCGAAGATCGAGAGGATCGGACATGGAAGTCGTGCGCCTTGCAGACGCCAAAACCTATATTGCGCCGAAGCATTACGACATGCGGTCGCTTCGCCTGCAGGGTCTTGAGGCCAGCGGCGCAGACTTCGCCTGGACGGGCCTGTCCTACTTCCTGCCAGGTGGCGGCGCCGAAATGGACGCAGGACCGCTGGGGAAGATCTATGTCGTGATCGAGGGCGAAGTGACGATCGAACTGGGCTCGGGCGAGACGCAGGTTTTGGGCAAGCTCGACAGCTGCTTCATTCCCGGCGGCGAAGCGCGTGCCGTGCGCAACGACGGCAATATTATGGCGACCATGCTGGTAGTGATGCCTTCTCCGGTGAAAGCAGCATGAGCCTGCCCCGGATCGATACGGGAAGCCTGTTTGATGTCGCGGGCAAGTCGGCGATCATCGTCGGCGCGACGGGGTCCTTCGGAAAGGTGGTCTGCGCCACGCTTGGCAAGTCGGGTGCCCGGCTGGTCGTAACGGCCGGCAGCAAGGACGGACTCGCGACATTGACTGCTGAACTGGCCGAGGCCGGAATCGAAGCGGTTCCGGTCAACCGCCGCCCGAATACCGAGACAGACTGCGATGCGATCGTCGCGGCCGCAGTCGAAGCTTATGGCAGCGTCGATATCCTCGTGATCGCCTCGGGGATGAATGATGTCTCGCCGATCGTCGATATGGCGCCGGATCGTTTCCAGAAGGTAATGACGGCGAATGTCGATGGCGCCTGGTTGATGGCGCGCGCGGCGGGAAAACGGATGATCGAGCAGGGCAGGGGCGGGAAGGTGGTATTTACCTCGTCGGCGCGCGGCAAGCTTGGCCATCCGGCGGGATATTCGGCCTATTGCACCTCCAAATCGGCGATCGACGGCATGACCAAGGCGCTGGGCTGCGAATGGGGCAAGTACGGGATTACCGTCAACGCGATCGCGCCAACGGTATTCCGTTCTCCGGTCACGGCCTGGATGTTCGAGGATAACGACAACGCCACGAACGTGCGCAACGGTTTCCTTGCCCGCGTGCCGATCGGCCGCCTCGGCGAGCCGGAGGACCTTGCGGGGCCGCTGCTTTTCCTTTGCTCCAGGGCGTCCGATTTCCACACGGGCCACATCGTCTACGCCGATGGCGGCTATACGGCGGGATGATGATGCGCATCGGGATCATCGGCGGCGGGTTGATGGGAGCCGGCATCGCGCAGGTTTTCGCCGCAGCTGGCCATGCGGTGACGGTCCATGAACCGGACGCTGCCGCGCGCGGTACGCTGGTCGAACGGGTGCGCCAGGGGCTGGCGCAGCTCGGCGACGATCCGACGTTTGCAGAGCGTGTTACGCCCGTGGAGCATCTGGCCGAGGCCGTAGCGGACGCCGGCTTCGTTACGGAGGCCGCCCCTGAGAAGCTGCCGCTCAAGCGCGCCATCTTCGCGCAGCTTGTTGAGGCGGCGCCGGCGGATGCGATCCTCGCCAGTAATAGCTCCGTCATTCCATGCGGCGCGATTGCCGAAGGGTTGCCGACGGCGCACCGGATCGTCGGGACGCACTGGTGGAATCCGGCGACGCTGGTGCCGCTGGTCGAGGTGATCCAGGCCCCGGGCACGAGTGAGGAAACAGTCGCCCGGACAATGGAGCTCCTCGCCTCCGTCGGGAAAAGGCCGGCCCATATTCGCAAGGATTTGCCCGGCTTTGTCGCCAACCGTTTGCAGCATGCGCTGTGGCGCGAAGCGATCGCGATGGTCGCAGAGGGTATTTGCGATGCCGCCACGCTGGACGATTGCGTTAAGCACAGCTTCGGCCTGCGCCTTCCGGTGCTGGGGCCGCTGGAGAATGCCGATCTGGTCGGTCTGGACCTGACGCTCGATATCCATCGCACGATCATGCCCGAACTCGACCGGCACGACCGGCCGCACGAATTTCTCGAACAGCAGGTCGCGGAAGGCAGGCTGGGGTTCAAGAGTGGCGAGGGATTCCGAACATGGAGTCCCGAGGCGATCCAGGCGGTGCGCGCACGGCTTGTACGCCATCTGCTCGATGCGCGGAGCGTGGGAACATGAACGGCCTTGCCGGGGCAACATTTTCAGGGATTAGTTGAGCATCATGGCGTCAAACAAAGTCATTATCACCTGTGCCATCACGGGCGGAATCCACACCCCGACCTTGTCGGACGCGCTGCCCTACACGCCTGCCGATCTGGCGCGACAGGCCATCGAGGCTGCCGAGGCTGGCGCCGCGATCCTGCACATCCACGCGCGCGATCCCGAAACCGGCGCGCCGACCGGCAGCCCCGATGTCTATCGCCAGTTCCTGCCGGTCATCAAGCAGGGCACCGACGCGGTCATCAACCTGACCACCGGCGGCAGCCCCGACATGACGCCGGAGGACCGCCTGGCCGGCGCGCTCGCATTCTCGCCCGAAATGTGTTCGCTCAACATGGGATCCATAAACTTCGCGTTCCACGACATGGGGCGCAAGGTGGAGAATTGGAAATTTCCATGGGAAAACCAGTACATCCTCGACTCCGAGAAGTTCATCTTCCGCAACACCTTCGCCGACATCCGCCGCAACTACGAGCTTCTGGCCGATCACGGCACCCGGTTCGAACATGAATGCTATGATGTCGGGCATCTCTACAACCTCGCCTATTTTCTGGATCGGGGATTGGTGAAGCCGCCGTTTTTCGTTCAGATGATCTTCGGCATTCTGGGCGGCATCGGCGCCGATCTTGAAAACCTGGTCTTCATGAAGGGGACGGCAGACCGTCTGTTCGGGCGCGACAGCTATCAGTGGTCGGTACTGGCGGCGGGGCGTTACCAGATGCCCTTCATTACCCAGGCGGCACTGCTGGGCGGAAACGTGCGTGTCGGACTGGAAGACAGCCTGTTTATCGAGCGAGGGAAGCTTGCCGTGTCGAACGCGCAGCAGGTGCAGAAGGCCAAACGCATCCTGGCCGAAATGGGGCTGGAGCCGGCCACCCCCGACGAGGCGCGCGAGATGCTCGGCCTCAAGGGCGGTGATGGGGTCAATTTCTGAACAATAAAAGTTTCGTTAGGAGAAGATCATGAGCGAAGGCGCATTCACGACGGCGGAATTGCTGACCCGTCACGCCGACAACGGTCCCAAGATTACTGTCGGTTATGGCAACAAGGCCTGTGATCCGCCGAACCCGCGCGAAGAGCGGGTCGATGGGATGCGCATCCTCCGCGATGTGTCGGTGCCGATGCGCGATGGCGTCAAGCTCTATGCGGATGTCTATTTGCCCGCCGACGCTGCCGACGACGCGGAACTGGGCGTGATCGTTTGCTGGGCGGCATTCGGCAAGCACGCGACCAATTCCAAATTGCCCGAAGCTATGAACGTCGCGCCGGGCCTGATTTCGGACCACACCGGCTGGGAAGCGCCCGATCCCGCGTACTGGACGCAACATGGCTATGCCGTCATCTACCCGGATCCGCGCGGCACATGGAACAACGAGGGCATCTATTACAATTTCGGCGATGTCGAGCGCAGCGACATGTACGACCTTTGCGAATGGGCGGGTGTCCAGTCGTGGAGCAACGGCAAGGTCGGCTACATCGGCGTTTCCTACCCGGGCGTGGTCTGCTGGCAGATCGCCGGGTTGCAGCCACCGCATCTGGCCGCGATCATTCCCTGGGAGGCATGGTCCGATGGCTATCGCGAATTCGCCTATCACGGCGGCATGCGCGAGACCGGCCACACCGCACTGATCGATCAGGTCATGCGCTGGCCAAACAAGACCGCCGAGGACATGAACGCGAACTTCGACGCGCATCCCTTCGACGACGGGTTCTGGAAGTTCAAAAACCCCGACATCAAGTCGGTGCAGGTTCCCGCCCTGGTCGGCGCGAGCTGGTCGGATCAGGGGCTGCATACCAAGGGCACGATCAACGCGTGGCGCAATATCGCCTCAAAGGACAAGTGGCTGCGCGTGCATGGCCGCAAGAAGTGGGAGCAGTACTACGCGCCCGAAAATGTCGAGTTGCAGCGGGCCTTCTTCGATCGTTTCCTGCTGGGTCGGGAGGACCGCTTCACCGATCAACCGCTGATCACCATCGAGGTTCGTGAAAGCGCCTATGTCGGTGAAACGCGGGAAGAACGCGAATGGCCGCTGGCGCGTACCGCGTGGACGCCGATGTATCTGGACACCGCTGCACGCACGCTGGTTGGTGAAAAGCCCGCCACGGCGGGGGACGCGCGCTATGCCGCCGATGGTGACACGCCGCTGACCTTCGACCACAAGTTCGCGCAGGACACCGAGGTTACCGGGCCGATGAAGCTCAAGCTGTGGGTCGAGGCCGATGGGTCGGACGACATGGACTTGTTCGTGGCGGTCCAGAAGCTGGACAAGGCGGGCGATCCGGTGGGCTTCCCGTTCTTCGCCACGCATGTGGATGGCCCCGTCGCGCTTGGCTGGCTGCGCGCAAGCCACCGCGAACTTGATCCCGAACGGTCGACCGAGGCTGAACCTTTTCATCGCCATCAAAGCGAACAGCGCCTCGTGCCCGGGGAGATCGTGCCGGTGGAAATCGGAGTTTGGCCGTCCTCCACGCTGTTCCGCGCCGGTGAGACGCTGCGCGTCGTCATCAAGGGGAAGGACATCTACCGTTATCTGGACGACCCCGCGAGCAATTCGCACCTCAAGACCCGCAACGCCGGTACGCATATCGTGCATAGCGGGGGGGAATATGACTCCCACATCCTGCTGCCAATAATCCCAAAGGCTTGAATAGCTTAATTTAGGAGACGATAAATGTTGAAGGCGATGATTGCATCCTGCCGCCGGCCCACGCTGAGCCGCCCGGAGTTTTTCCACTACATGGCCAATGTCCATGCGCCCATGGCAACTTCACTGCCTGCGATCGCGGCGAACATCCTGCACGCCACGCAAAACCGGACGATGCTGCCTGAGGACAACGTTGATATCGCAACGCTGTACCGCCATGATAAGACCCGTGATTCCGTGGTGGAACTGTGCTTCGATAATTTGACCCGCATGATGAATATCATGGAGGATGAGGGATATCTTTCGACTATCCGGCCCGACGAAGAGAACTTCAACGACCTGACGCGTGCTCTTCTCGTCTTTCTTGATGAGGAAGAGCAGTTCTCTTCAACCAGCGAGGAACTGACGCACAAGACGTTCGACTACGTGCGTCGTCGTCGGGACATGACGCCGGAGGAATTCCAGGTCCAATGGGCCGATTATGGTCGTTCGCTGGCCAGCAACGATGCCTATCGCGCTCTGGCCAAGAAGCGCATCCACAATATCCCCACGGAGGGGCATCCTACAGCGATCATGCCGCCTCAGGACTTCGATGGCGTCGCCGCCACGTTCTTCGATTCATTCGCTGATGCTGATGCGCTCGTTCGTCAGGGCTTGGCAGACGGCGAGAAGAAGCTGGTGGATATCGGCGAGTGCCTCTCGATCGTAGTAGTGGGCGGACGCATCCGCATGTAAACCCGAACGGAGGCGCTTCGTGCGCCCCCGTTCCGATCAGCCGGTCGCTGACGAGGGGCCGGCCGATCACTAACTGCATTGATCGAAACCGGCTCCCCGGTCAGCCTAGGCATCAAGACTGCTGTATTTGATCTCGGCCGACCATGGGAAGATGCCGCACAAGTTCGCGCGCAGGGGCCGGCAGCAATCCCTTGGCGCGACGATAGATGAAAAACCGCCGTGCAAGTTCGAACTCCGCTATCCGGATTCGATGTACGCTTCCGGCGCTCAGTTCGTTGGTGAACAACGGGGTCGGCATCCAGCCGAGACGGCCCGTCCCGATGACGAACGATGCGATCGCATTGGGCGAACTGCTTTCTATATCGACAGCCGGCATTTCAATGCCCAGGCGGCGGACGATGTCCTCAAACAGGACGCGCGGCGTGGCGCCGAGCGGCGGCATCACCCAAGGCAATGACAGGACATCCGCGATGGAGACCGTGGAAGCTTTGGCAAGCGCATGGTCGTTGGCGCAGATGATGCTGTATGTGTCATCAAACTGGCATTCGCCGACCAGATGGATTTCGCCCTGCAACTCGACCTTGCCGCTGATCATCAGGTCGATCTGATTGCCGGTAAGGGCAGAGGCCAGCCGGTCATCGAGCGAGTCGGTCACCTGAACCAGCAGGCCGGGCGTTTCGTCCAGCATTCGGCGTACGGCACCTGGCAAGATCGAACGGGTTATGGCAGCCACCGCTCCGACCCGCGCGACACCGCGCTTCAAGCCGCGAATTGCCTGCAAGGAATCGCTGGCCTGGCGCATCTCGAACAGCAGTAAGCGGGCGTGAGGAACCAGCGCCTCGCCAGCAGGAGTCAATACTACCCCAGTCGGCAAACGCTGGAAGAGGTCGATGCCATGCATCTCCTCCAGCGCTTGTATCAGCCTGCTGAGCGCCGACTGGCTCATGTTCATGGCGATGGCGGCGCGGCCGATGCTGCGCGCTTCCACCACCTCCATGAACGCGCGCAATCGCCGCTCGGAAAAATCAATCATGTCAGTCCAATCGACCCCTGCGCCAAACGTCAACTGACTGCATTGTCACGGCTTAGCGCTTGACCAGAATTATCTCAGTATAATCATAGCTGAGGGCAAAGGTGCCGTCCACCGCGCGGTTGTAGCGCTCGAGTATTTCGTACTGCTTCTGCCTGTATTCAGCGCGCTGCGCATCGTCTTGCAGTGATGCGAAACGGGCTATTGTCGGGCCGTGGAATTGCGTCCCAAGATCAAGATAATCGTCGATCGTCGCATAAGTGGCTTCGAAATTGCTCTGTCGAATGCGGACATCGCTGACGCGATCGCCAACGATATTCGCAAGATAGGGGCCGCGGGTTATGTAATAGGCAGGGTTGATATGCCGACCTTCGGGTATCGCATTGTTATCGCGGCCCAGATGATAGAATTCGGTCGGCATGCTGGGTTCGGCCCAGGCGACGATGCCGATCTTTCCACCGGGCCGCAGGACGCGCAGGCATTCGTCGATCGATTGCTGGTGGTCGGGGAAGAAGCTCAACCCAAGTGTGGAGAGAACGACGTCGAAGCGGCCATCGTCGTAGGGAAGGCCCTGAATGGCGTCGCCATGATCGTAGGTGATCGAATCCAGACCCTCAGCCTCGCTGCGCAGACGCGCCCGCTCCAGCAGCGGAGGGGCGATGTCGATGCCGGTGACGACAGCGCGACGGCGGGCGGCGGCGATCGCGCTGTTACCGGTTCCGCAAGCGATGTCGAGGACCTGCTGGTTTGCGCGCACGTCCATATTCGCAACCAGTAGTTCGCTGACGATCTGATGCTCGACCGCGATGCGGTGATAATCGCCCAAGCTCCAGATGCGCTGCATCGGCGAAGGGGATTGGCTGCTGGCACTCGTCATCGTTTTTGCCTTCTCATTCTGCCGCGAGTTTGATGTCCAGCGGTTCAAAGACCTTGGTAGGGTTGAGGATGTTCAGGGGATCAAGCGCCGACTTCACCCGCCGCATCAGCGCAATTTCTGCCTCGCTTCGCGAATAGGCGAGATAGGGCCGCTTGAGCAGTCCGATGCCGATCTCTGCCGAGATCGATCCACCCCAGTCTTGCGTGCATTCGTAGATGACCTGTTCGATCTCGTGTTCGGGAAACGGACGTTCCTCGACCGTGACGAACATGTGAATGTTGCTGTCAGCCAGATGGCCGAAATTGTACATCCGCGCCGACGACCAGCGCTCGCGGCATCGGCGTTCGCACTCGTCGAGAAAGGCCGCGATCCTTCCGGTCTCGATGCTGATGTCGAACGCAACGAGCGGCGCCAAAGCGCCGTCCAGTTCACCCGACATATCGCGGATTGCCCAGAAGCGGTCGGCTTCGCCGATCGATTGTGCCAAAACCACGTCACTCACCTCGCCCGCCTCAATGGCCGAACCGATCACGGCCTCGAAATGCTCGCCGTCCTGCTCAGGATCGGTGCCCATCATTTCCAGCAGGACATAAGCGGCGTGTTGACCGGCGAAGGGGCGGCGATGGTTGCCTTTGTCCAGCGCCGCTTCGAAAAAGCTCGGCCACATCACTTCGAAGCTCGACATCGTGTCAGCCAAGCCCGCCCGCATCCGGCGCAGAAAGGCGTAGACGTTGTCGAAATCGTCGAACGCGCACAGGGCGGTCGCCGTGGAGCGCGGCTTGGGGAACAGTCGCAGCACGACTTTGGTAACAACGCCCAGAGTTCCTTCGCTGCCGATGAAGAACTGCTTGAGGTCGTAGCCCACGTTGTTCTTGAGCATCTTGTTGAGCGTCGTCACGATCGTACCGTCGGCCAGAACGACTTCCATGCCCAATACCAGATCGCGCGTCATCCCGTAGCGCAACACCCGGTTGCCGCCAGCATTGGTGGCCACGTTGCCGCCGATCAGGCACGAGCCGCGCGATCCGATGTCGAGCGGATAGAGGAGATCTACCGCGTCGGCGGCTTCCTGAATCGCCTGAAGTGGAACGCCGGCTTCGACAGTTATCGTGCCGGCTGTCGCGTCGAGTTCGAGGATCTCTCGCATCCGGTCGAGCGACAACAGGACCGCGCCATCGATCGCGGTGGCACCACCGACCAGCCCGGTCAGCCCACCTTGCGGCACGACCGGCGTTCTGGTTTCAGTACATGCAGCCAGTACCGCTGATACTTCCTGGGGTGTGCGCGGGCGTACCAGCGCGACCGGCTTGGTGCCGGGTTCAGCCGGGACGTGCCAGTCACTCATGTGACGGCTTTCAATCTCGTCTGCCAAAGTGACGGACGCTTCGCCAAGTCGTTCGCGCAGCAGTTCGATGATGTCGGCCATCCCCTGAAATCCCTCCTCTGTACTTCTGACGCCGTCGCCTCATGCGGGGGCGTACGGCCTGAATGTGTGCAGATCATTTGTATCCTGCCGCTGTGTTGATCCAATGCGGATTTCGGCCAGCCTCATGCCGTATCCGCATGTCGCGACGGTTGGCGCATGGCCATGCGCGATGCGTATGGCTGCTGCCAAACTTCGCGTTGGACCTTGTACGGGTCAGCCGAGCATATTTCCTGCAACATAATCATGTCGGCAGGATCATGCCTGTGTTGGGGACGTAATTACGCATGACTAGTTCACTCATTCAGAACACTGCCTCGACTCCAGCAGCATCAACCGTCCGCGACGTCACGCTTGACCTGATGCGGTCGCTGGGAATGACGACAATCTTCGGCAATCCGGGGTCGACCGAATTGCCGATGTACCGTGATTTCCCCGATGATTTCCGTTATGTACTCGCGCTTCAGGAATCGGTCGTATTGGGCGTGGCGGATGGCTATGCGCTGGCCACAGGCAATGCGGCGTTCATCAATCTGCACTCTGCCGCGGGCTTGGGCCACGCACTGGGCAACCTGTTCACCAGCTATCGCAATCAGACGCCTCTGGTGGTCACCGCCGGGCAGCAATCACGGTCCATTCTGCCTTACGAACCGTTCCTGTTCGCCGAACGGGCGACGGAGTTTCCCCGGCCCTATGTAAAGTGGAGCTGTGAGCCCGCCCGCGCCGAAGACGTCCCTGCTGCCATCGCGCGCGCTTATTATGTGGCCATGCAGCCGCCTTATGGTCCGACTTTCGTTTCGATTCCGGTCGATGACTGGGACCGCCCCTGTCCGCCCCTGGCCACGCGGGATGTCCATGCGCGCTATGCGGGCGACCCTGCGGTCCTTGCCGAGGCTGCCCGTGCGATGGCAGCAGCCAAAAAGCCCACGATCGTTGTGAACGGTGGTGTGGCGCGTGACGGCGCATGGGATGGTGTGATCACCCTGGCCGAGCGCCACCAGGCGCCTGTATGGGTCGCCCCTCTCTGCGGTCGCAACAATTTTCCAGAGGACCATCCGCTGTTCGCGGGCTTCCTGCCCGGCGACCGCGCGGCAATCGTCGCCCGCCTTGGTGAGACCGACTTCATTCTCACGCTGGGCGGGCCACTTTCCACCTACCATGTCGATGGAGAGGGCCCGCATATTCCTGAAGGCGCTCATATGATCCAGCTGGTCAATGACCCGGTCGCGGCAAGCTGGGCGCCGGTCGGCACGTCGATCGTCACCGACACCGCTGTCGGGGTCGCGGCGTTGCTGGCGGGACCGGAACCAGCCGCGCGATCCGCGCCGCCGCGTCGCCCGGCGCCGCCGGCGCTCGATATGGGCGGCGCATTTACCGACGCCCATCTGATGGAGCGGCTGGCCGCCTTGCGCCCGGCGGGAAGCGTGATCGTGGAAGAGGCGCCCGGTTCGCGCGGAGCGATGCAGGCGCGCCTGCCGATCATCGATCGCGACACCTTCTACACCGGGGCCAGCGGGGGGCTGGGCTATGGCTTGCCGGCGGCGGTCGGCATGGCGATGGGGCGTCCGGGCGAAAAGATCATCGCGCTGATCGGCGACGGCTCCAGTTCCTATTCGATCCAGGCGCTGTGGACGGCGGCGCAGCAGAAGCTGCCGATCAGCTTCGTCATCGTCAAGAACCGGCGGTACGAGGCGCTGCATCATTTCGGCCGTCATTTCGGGCTGGACCGCACCGTCGGTACGGAATTGCCCGACATCGATTTCTGCGCGCTCGCACGAGGCTACGGCGTCGAAAGCTTCGCCGCTGGGTCGCTTGAGGATATCGACGGAGCACTGCTCGCCAGCTTTGCGGCAAAAGGGCCGACGCTTGTCGAAGTCTCGGTCGCCTGAACTGTAAGAAAAGTATCTGGGAGAGATGGTTATGAATACAGAAACCCTGATAAAGCCGACCGGCAGCCTGGCGGCCACATTCGATCGGGCCAGCCCGCTTACCGGCCAGACAGTGAGCCAGGGCTGCGCGATGACGGTTGCCGACGCGACCGCGGCCTGCGACCGCGCGAGCGCCGCGCAGCCCGCATGGGCCGCGCTGGGACCGAACGCGCGCCGCAATATTCTCATGCGCGCGGCAGACCTGCTGGCCGAGCGCGGGCCAAGCATCATGGAGACGGAGACCAGCGAGGTCGGCGCGGGTGCGCCCTGGGCCAATTTCGATATTGCCCACGGTTGTGGCACTCTGCGCGAGGCGGCGGCGATGACGACTCAGGTCGGCGGGGAAACGATTCCGTCTGACAAGCCTGGCATGTTGGCGATGACGATCAGGACGCCGGTCGGCGTGGTTCTGGGCTTCGCGCCCTGGAACGCGCCGATCATCCTGGGCGTTAGGTCCTTCGCCATGGCGCTTGCTTGTGGCAACGCCGTGATCGTCAAGGCTTCGGAGCTCTGCCCGCGCACGCATGAAATGCTGATCGAAACCATGCACGAGGCTGGTGTGCCGGAGGATGTCCTGATCCTCGTCAACAACGCGCCAGCCGATGCGCCCGATGTTGTCGGCGCGCTGATCGCGCATCCCGCCATTCGCCGGGTCAATTTCACCGGATCGACGCGAACCGGAAAGATCATCGCCAAACTCTGCGCCGAGCAGATGAAGCCGGTGCTGCTGGAACTGGGCGGCAAATCGCCACTCATCATCCTGGACGATGCCGATCTGGACGAAGCCGCCTCTGCGGCGACATTTGGTGCGTACATGAATTCGGGACAAGTCTGCATGGCGACCGAGCGGGTGGTCGTTGACGAGTCGATCGCCGACGCCTTTGTCGACAAGTTCAAGGCGCGGATCGCGGGCCTCACGGCTGCCGATCCACGCGGCGGTCCCGTCGCGCTGGGCTCGCTCGTCGATCCGTCCGCGACGACCACCGTGTCACGCATTGTCGCGGATGCGACCGCCAAAGGTGCCGTCCTGCACGAGGTCGCCCCCGCGCAAGGCAACTATCTTTCCGCCGCCTTCGTCGATCGCGTAACGCCGGACATGGCGATCTATCACGAGGAATGCTTCGGGCCGGTCACGACAATTGTCCGCGTGAAGGGCGAAGCGGAGGCGCTGCGCGTCGCCAACGATACCGAATATGGTCTGTCCGCCGCCATTTACACGCGCGACATCGGACGGGGGCTGCGCCTGGCGGCGCAGGTCCAGAGCGGCATCTGTCACATCAACGGCCCGACCATTCACGACGAGGCCCAATTCCCCTTCGGCGGCATGAAGTCCTCTGGCTACGGCCGGTTTGGCGGCAAGGCGGGGATTGCCGAATTCACCGAGCTACGGCTCATCACAATCGGACTCGAGCCAGGGCAATACCCTTTCTGACAGCCCGCAAACCAATCCCGAGCGCGGCAAACGCGTCTATCAGGAGATGTCATGAACTATCATAAATATTGTATCGCAACGATGGCTGCGCCTCTCGCGATGTACGCCGCTCCGTCCTTCGCACAAGGGCAGGCGGTCGAGCCGCCACAGGAACAGGCAACGTCCGACACCCAGGTCGAGGAGATCATCGTCACCGCGCAACGCCGGGGCGAAAATCTTCAGAATGTGCCGATCGCCATCACCGCCCTGTCGGCGTCGCGTCTGCAGGCGACAGGCGTCCTGACTGCGCAGGATCTTTCCACGGTCACGCCGTCGCTGCAGATGCCGGCACAGGCGGGCTATCTGCTGCCCCGACTTCGTGGCATCGGCACGAGCGTCATCGGTCCGGGCATTGAAAATACCGTGGCCCTGTATGTGGACGGTGTCTACCAGGCATCGTCGCCCGCATCGATATTCTCGCTGACCGGGATCGAGCGGATCGAGGTGCTCAAGGGGCCGCAGGGGACGTTGTTCGGACGCAACGCCACCGGCGGACTGATCCAGATCGTGACGCGCGAGCCCGAACCCGGTTTCAGCGGAAACGGGGCGATCAGCTACGGTAATTACGACACGGTCTCTGCCGACGCCTATATCGCCGGTGGCTCCGACACGGTCCGTGTTTCGCTTGCCGGGCGCTATGCGCATCAGGGGGACGGTTTCGGTTACAATTTCGCCCGTGGCGAAGATGCCAATACGGTGAGGGACGATCTGGCGCTTCGCGGCAAGATGGTCTTCCTTCCCGCCGATGGTACGAAGGTGACTTTCAGCGCGGACTATGCACGCACAAGGGGCAGCTATCCAGAAGCCCGCATGTTCCCCGGCGCTCCCGCGCGCAATGATCCCAATCCGCCGTCCGGTCCCTTCGACACGAACAACAACACGCAGTCGATCAAGAGCCTGGATGCGGGCGGTGCCAGCCTGCGCGTCGATCAGGATGTCGGCGCCATCGGGTTGACCAGTATTTCGGCCTATCGCCGTTCTACATTCCATTCCGTCGTGGATCTCGACCGTACTCCCGCCAATCTGGTGTTCATCGACAACACTCAGCAGGACCGTCAGTTCAGCCAGGAGTTGCAGCTTCATTCGACAAGGGGGTCGACGATCGACTGGCTGGTCGGCGGCTATTATTTCTGGTCGAAAAGCGGCTTCGAGCCCAGCATCCTGACCAATTATCCGCCGACCGCTCCGGCGCCACGAACAGTGACGGTTGACGGCAATCAGTCGACGGAGTCGCTGGCTGCCTTCGGACAGCTGACGGTTCCGTTGACCGACCAGCTTCGGGCGACGGCAGGTCTGCGCTACACCACGGAGAAGCGCAGCATCGACACCGGCAGCATCGTGGCGCTGATCTCGGGGCCGACGCTGGCGACGGCGGCGCAGGACGACAGCCGACGCTACAACAAGCTGACCTGGCGCGCGGCGCTCGATTATCAGCCGACACCCGACGTGTTGCTGTATCTGTCCTACAACCGGGGCTTCAAGAGTGGCGGCTTCAACGTCACCACACCGGGCGCGGCGCCCTATGAGCCCGAGGTGTTGGACGCCTTCGAATTCGGAGCGAAACTGGATTTGTTCGATCGTCGGCTGCGGATCAATTCGGCGGTCTTCTATTATGACTATTCCAACATTCAGGTCGCGTATTTCATCGGCGCTTCGGGCGGCACGCTTGGTATCCGCAACGGGTCGTCCGCGACGGTCTACGGGGCGGATGTCGACCTTTCCCTGATCCTGGCGCCGGGGTTGACGCTACAGGGTGGGGCCAGCCTCATTCATGACCGCTTCGGCGATTTTCCCAACGCGGTGATCAACACCCCGCTTCCGGGCGGCGGCAACGCCAGCGGCGTTTTCCAGGCCAAGGGGAACCGGCTGCCGTTCACGTCGGATTTTTCGGGAAACATCGGGCTGGACTATGCGCGTGAGCTGTCTTCCGGAAAGCTGACCGCCAACGTCACGCTCTATTATAATGACGGCTATTATCCGGAAGCAGATAATATCCGGCGCGTCGACGGCTACGCCAAGCTTAACGCATCTTTGGGATGGCGGTTCGGCGAAAGCGGCGTGGGCGTACGCATCTGGGGGCGCAACCTGACCAACAAGGCCATTCCCACGTTCATCGGCTCCGTCGCCGCCGGTACGGGCATCACCTACGAGCCGCCGCGCACCTATGGCGCGTCGCTGACCGTGGACTTTTGATGACGGCGCGCGGCCCGGAGCAGGCGGACACGGAGGCAGCGGGCGGTCGGTGGAACCGCCCGGTGCTGGCGGTCTGCACGCTTATCGCACTGACCGAGGGGTTCGATCTGGCCAGCATCGGCGTCACCGGTCCCGGGCTGGCGGCGGAACTGGCGCTCGACAAGCGGGCGTTCGGCGTCAGCGTGACCGCCGTGATGCTCGGATTTTTCGCGGGCGCGACCCTCGGGGGGCGCTGGGGTGACCGGGTCGGTCGGCGGAACGCCCTGATCATCGGGATGGTGGTGGCAGCGTGCTTTTCGCTGCTGACGATCACCGTCACCAGCTTCGGCGCCCTGCTGCTGGTCCGCGTGCTGACGGGCATCGGGATCGGCATGGTCTATCCCAACATAATGGCGCTGGCGGCAAGCTGCGCCCCGCGCGAGAATGCGGCCAGCGCGGTCGCCATTTCTTCTAGCGGGGGTAGCATCGGATCGCTGGCGAGCGGAATGATGCTGGCGGTAGGGGGAGGCGCGCTTGGCTGGCGCGATTTCTTCGTCACCGGGGCGCTCGGCACGTTGCTGCTCGTGCCCTTTGTGCTCGCCATCGTGCCCAGACATATATCTTCAACCCCACGATCCGAGGCGTCGGCACCGATACGGGCCATCTTGTTCGGGAATGGAATGGCGATGACGACAGCCGCCATATGGACCATGAACTTCATCGTCTCGGCGCTATATTACATGATCGGCAGCTGGTTGCCGACATTGCTGGCCGCCCGTAATCTGCCGCCGGAAACCATCGGCATTTCGCTGGTCGTGCTTGCTCTTTCGGCTGTGGCCGGGGGGCTGCTGCTATCGACCGCCTATGATCGACGGCCGGGCCGTGGCGTCGTGCTGTCCGCATTCCTGGGAATGATGATCGCCTTCGCATGGCTGGCGCTCGCGCGCGCACCGAGCGGGGCGATGGTCAGCGTGGGCATGATCGGCGCCTTCCTCTTCGGCGGCCAGATGCTCGTCTACGCCATTTCCGCGCTATGCTATCCCGCACCGGTTCGCGGAGCCGGGCTGGGGTGGGCGCATGGTGCCGGGCGATTAGGCGGGATCGTCTCGCCACTCGTGATCGGCGTCGCGCTGCAGGCGGGTATCGGCCAGCAGGGCGTATTGCTCGGCGCGATTCCCCTGCTGCTGATCGCCGCTGCGGCGGCTGCGATCGTGGCGCGCAAGTCTGGGTCCATCCCCGCAAAAGTACCGAACGCGACATAGGAATTTCGGTCAAGCACTGAGGGCATTCGGAGTGCCGGACGCGACTTTGAGGACCCGCTTTGCATGATCGCGCAACTGGCCGTTCGGTCCGACGTAGCGATAGAGCGTCGCGCGGCTAATGCCGAGTTCACGGCATAGGTCAGCGATATTCGTGTCGCGATTGGCCATCGCAGACTGGGCCAGGCGGATCTGGTTTTTGGTCAGCTCGAATTGGCGGCCGCCTTTACGTCCGCGTGCGCGGGCAGCGGCGAGACCCGCCATTGTGCGTTCGCGAATGAGATCGCCCTCGAACTCGGCCAGTGCCGCGAATATCCCGAATATCAGTTTGCCGCTTGATGTGCTGGTGTCTATATCGGCGCCCTGGCCGGTGAGGACGCAAAGCCCGACGCCTCGTTCAGACAGACTGCGTACGGTCGTGACCAAATGCTTGAGATCGCGTCCCAGCCGGTCAAGCTTCCATATATAAAGTGTGTCGCCTGGCCGTAGCGCTTTCAGGCAGGCTTCCAGCCCCGGACGATCATCCCGCTTTCCAGACGCTTCGTCCTTGTAGACGTGGTCGGGAGTGACATCGGCCGCCGTGAGCGCATCCATCTGAAGGTCGAGGGTCTGCGAGCCGTCTGCTTTGGAAATCCGCGCATATCCGAGCTTCATGAGTGTTTCACAGACGGTCGTTTGTGTGACGCTGGCGAAACAGCCCGCCAGCATGATCGATTTTGTATCATATCCCGTCTCACAGATAAAGGATAGCAAACCCTATCCAAAACGAAAAGAGACGCAGCTTATGCCACGCATGCAAATTCTCTCGCCCGGCGAACAGAACGCTTTCGACACACCGCCCCGGATGAACGCTGCCCAGCGCAAGGCTGCCTTCGATTTGCCACTCGGCTTTCAAAAAGAGATCGAGCGACTGCGGGATCCAGCCCACCAGGTCGGGTTCTGTTTAAATGCCGGCTACTTCCGTCATGGCCGGCGCTGCTTTGCCCCCGAAACATTCCACGACAACGACATTGCACATGTCTCCAGTCGGCTGGGGCATGACGCGGGAATGTTTGCACCCGCCGCCTATCCCGACCGGACACGTCAACGCCACGAGCGGATAATAGAGCGCCTGGCCGGTTTCCGGACGCTCGGTGGCGATGGTGAAGCGCATCTGTCTCTCATGATCGACCAGAAGGTCAGGGCTCACGAGAAACCGAAGGTTATCTTCCAGGCTGCCGTCGACCATCTGCTGACAAATCGGATTGCCTTGCCGGGCTACCGGCGCCTGCAGGATTTGATCCTGTTGGCGATCGGGCGGTCCAGAACGCGCGAGATGGCTCTGGTCGATGCCCACCTGCCACCGGCACTCGGCCGGGAACTCGACCTGCTTCTGGGTGATGGTGAGGAAACAGACGGGATCGCGCGGAGCCGTCTGGCGGCCCTCAAGCAGAATTCACAATCCGTTCGTCCCCGTTCGGTCAAGGACAGGCTGGCCAATCACACGGAGCTCTCCGACCTGTTTCACAAGCTCGAACCGGTCATTACGGCCCTGGGTTGGGATCGAAGCAGCGCCCGCAATTACGCGCTTGCCGTCATGAAATCGGATCCCCACGATCTGCGGCGTCGAAAGCCGGCAGACCGCTATCTTCACCTCATCGCCTTCGTCGTCCATCAATACTTCTCGCTGCAGGACAATCTGGTGGCCACGCTACTCAGCTCCGTTAAGGCTACCGAGACTGCGGCAAGCCGCGAGTTCAAGGACTGGTGCTATGTCGAGAGAAAGTCTCAGGCCGCAAAGCTCCGGGCCCAGATACAGGCTTTCGAAGATCATTTCCAATCGGCCATGGCCACCCTGCGCGGTGTGTTCGAAGCCGACCTCACAGACGCTGACAAGCTGCAGAGCCTGCATCTCTTGCTGTTCCCGGTCGATGCGGCGCCAGTGTTGTCCGATGCCATTCTGAAAGACATGAAGGATGACGCGAGCGTATCGCAGAACGAGGACGCCCGCTATTACGACATTCTTGAAGCCAGATCCCGACGCCTGCAAAACCAGGTGTCGGGTGTCATGAAGTCTCTGTCCTTCCAGACGGAAACACATATCAAGCCGCTGCTGGCGGCGCTGGTGCATTTCCGCAAGGCCGATGGCCAGGTGACGCGATCGGCGCCATCAGGCTTTCTCGATCCCGACGAGCGCAAGGCCGTGGGAAGTGGCGCGGAATTCAGGCCGTCGCTTTATAAGGTCATGCTGTTCCAGCACGTCGCCAGGGCGATCAAAGCCGGCGGTGTAAACCTGCCCCAATCTCACAGATATCAGCCCCTGGATAGCTATCTGATCGGGACAGAGCGCTGGCAGCGCGATCGTGAGCAATTACTGGAACGCGCCGGAATGGCGCGTTTCTCGGACCCGAACGCCGTGCTTGCGACGTTGAAGCAAGCCCTGAGCGACCAGTTTCTCCTCACCAACAGCAATATCGCAGACGGCAGAAACCTTCATGCGACGGTCGCGGCTGCCGGCCACATCAAGCTCAACACGCCCAAGCAGGAGGAGATCGAGACGACTGCCCTTTCCAGGCTCTTTCCGCAACGGCACTATGTGCCGCTCTCCGAGATCCTCAACACGGTCAACGTCGCTAGCGGTTTTGCCGACAGCCTGTCGCATCTGCGCCAGCAATACGCCCGCCCGGTTTCGACCGCCGTTCTCCTGGCCGGCGTCATTGGCCTGGGATGCGGGATCGGCCTGCGGAAAATGGCCCGAATATCCGGTGCGATCAAGGAGGACGCTCTGGATCACGCCGTCAACTGGCACTTCTCCCGCGAAAATCTTGTTGCTGCCAACGATCGCATCCTCGCCCTCATGGACAGCCTCGATCTCCCGGAAATCTACCGGCGCCATGCCGGTGAGACCCACACGGCCAGTGACGGCCAGAAGTTCGAGGTAACCGGCGATAGCCTCGATGCCAGCCATTCCTTCAAATATTTTGGGAAAGGTCAGGGAAGCAGCGCCTACACCTATGTCAGCGACAAGATCTTGCTCTGGTATTCCACCGTCTTCAGCGCCGCCGAACGCGACAGCGCCTACGTCATCGACGGTCTGATGCACAACGACGTGGTGAAATCGACGATCCATTCGACGGACACCCATGGCTATTCCGAAGCGATCTTCGGCGCCACCTATCTCATCGACATTGCCTATGCCCCCAGGATCAAGGGCCTGAAGCATCAAACCCTGTATGGCTTCAGGTCCATGACGCACGAAAATCGGAAGAACTGGGCCGTCCAACCCGACAAATATGTTGACGAAAACATCATCCGTACCCACTGGGACGAAATTCTCCGGCTCATGGTCACCATCAGGCTCAAGGAAACCACGGCGTCGGATATATTCCGGCGGCTCAATTCATATTCCAGGCAGAACAGTCTTTACACCGCCCTCAAAGCTTTCGGACGCATCGTCAAAACCCTGTTCATCCTGCGCTACATCGATGGCGTCGAACTGCGAATGGATATCGAAGCCATGCTCAACAAGGTCGAACTGGCCAACCGGTTTACCCGAGCGGTGGCCGTCGGCAGTCCGCGTGAGTTCATCTTTACCGTCCAGGAGGATCAGCAGGTAGCCGAAGCCTGCAACCGCCTGATCAAGAACGCCATCATCTGCTGGAATTATCTCTATCTCGAAACCAGGCTACGCGCCGCCGATCCCGAAACGCACGCCGAAATGATGCAGAGTATCAAGGCCCATTCGCCGCAATCCTGGGCGCACATCAACATGCTGGGCGAATACGATTTCTCCGACAAGAAGCTTGCAGACAGCTTCGGTATCCTCCCCCTGAAACAGGGCCTCTGAAACCAGGCCGTAAATTGGGGAATGAAAATGAGGGAATTTATCAGCAACTCAATACCTTGCCAGAATTCCTATGTCGCATTCCGCCCCTTTGCGGGGACGGACCCGGCCTTCCATGGGGTCCTGCTGGTGGATGAAGCCTATGTCGATTTCGTGGATGCTTCCCTTGGCTACGAGCTGGTTCGCGAGATCGGTCGCATACCCAACCTGCTGATCGCACGGACCCTGAGCAAGGGGCATTCGCTGGCCGGCTTGCGCCTGGGCTATGGCCTGGGAGCTGCCGAGCTTGTTGCGCCCATGCTGCACAAAGTCCGCGATAGCTACAATGTCGATGTGATCACCCAGCATCTCGGTCGCGCCGCGTTCGGCGACACGCAGCGTGCGCGGGAGAGTTGGATCCTGGTGCGAGGCGAACGCGGCCGGTTAGCGCAAGCGCTCGGCAAGCTCGGTATCGAAACGCTGCCTTCGCAGGGGAACTTCCTGCTCGCGCATATCCCGGCGACATTCAACGGCGCAAAGGCCCTGCAGATGAGGCTCGCCGGGCAGAATATCCATGTTCGCTGGCTCAACTTCTCGCGTCTCACGGACTGGCTCCGGATCAGTATCGGCACGATAGCGGAGAACGATCGACTGTTAGCGGCGATTGAAGCAATATTGGCCTCAGGCAAGGTGGGAACTGTTTGCTGACGGAGCCGCCGCCGGGGCACCGGACATTAATTCGCCCTCGCCAACGCCACATAGCCGTACCGGCCATAATTCGTCGCCAGCCTGACAATGTCGGCCGTCAGACGCTGCTCGACGGCATCGTCCTTCTGATCGGCCCCCACCGAGTGGTCCGGTTTGATTGTTAGTGCATTGTTGCTTCCGCCGCCATTGTCGTCGGTAGGTGGAGCGAAGCGGAACCGGACGACGGCAATGGCGGTGTCGCGGTTTCCGGGGCCGGTGGCCGGTAACCCAAGCTGCTGTGCGGTCGAACGGTGTTGTAGTGCCGCCGCCAGGCCTCGATCAGCACCTTGGCCTCGGCGAGGCTGTAGAAGATCTCGCCGTTGAGCAGTTCGTCGCGAAGCGATCCGTTGAAGCTCTCGTTATAGCCGTTCTCCCACGGTGAGCCGGGCGCGATATACAGGGTCTTCACGCCGATCTGGGCGAGCCAGATCTGCACGGCATTGGCGATAAATTCGGCGCCATTATCCGACCGTATGTGCGCGGGCGGGCCGCGCGTGACGAACAGCTCCGCCAAGGCGGCCAACACATCTTCATGTTTGAGCTGGCGCGCCACGATGAGCGCCAGGCACTCCCGGCTGGCCTCGTCGATGATCGTCAGGATCCGGAACTTGCGGCCGTCATGGGTGCGCCCTTCAACGAAGTCATAGGCCCACACGTGCCCCGGATATTCCGGCCTGAGCCTGATGCAGGAGCCGTCGTTAAGCCACAGCCGACCGCGCTTCGGCTGGCGCTGCGGGACCTTCAGACCCTCCTTGCGCCAGATCCGCTCGACGCGTTTGAGGTTCACCGTCCACCCCGCATGGCGAAGCAGCGCCGTCACCCGGCGGTAGCCATAGCGACCATATTGCTTGGCCAGCGCGATGATGTCCTCGGTTAGCTGCTGCTCGTCGTCCGCCCCGCGCGGCACTTTGCGATGCGTCGACCGATGTTGCCCGAGCACCCGGCAGATCCGCCGCTCGGACACTGGCAGCTCGCGCCGCAACTGATCGATACAGCGTCGCCGCCGCGCGGGGCTTAGAAGTTTCCCCGGGCGGCCTCCTGAAGGATTAGCTTGTCCAGCGTCAGGTCCGAGATCGCCCGCCGAAGCCGCAGGTTCTCCTTCTCCAGATCCTTCATACGTCGCGCCTGGTCGGTCTTCAGGCCGCCATATTCCTTGCGCCAACGATAATAGGTCTGCTCGGTGACCGCGATCCGGCGGCAGGCTTCGGCCGTCGTCCCACCCTGCGCCAACACGATCTCAACTTCACGCAGCTTCCCGATAATCTCTTCCGGCTTGTGCTTCTTGCTCGGCATTCGTCGTCCCTTTCGTGATCCAGACTATCATAGTCGATGGACCACTCAGGCGGGGGCAGATCATACCCGCGCGCGATCGTCGGTCGCGTCTAGCGCCAGTAGTTCGCCAATTTGCTCCAAGGTGAAACCCGCTGCTTGCGCGGAACGGATGAAGTGAAGCCGCCGCACGTGCTCGCCTCCATAGCGTCGAAAGCCGCCGGACATCCCGGTACTGCTCGGTCGCTCGGGCGTGTCGAGAAGGCCACGGCGCTGATAATAGCGGACAGTCTCGACACCAACGCCGCCTTCGCGCGCCAAACGCGCGATTGTCACTTCCCGCACCCCTTGACTCCGTACTATGGTACGGAACCCATATAGGCGGCAGTTCAAGCGAAAACGAGTCGAAAGCTGCCGCAATGACCTCTCCAGTCCAGCCCCGCAAAGCCGTCCTATATCGGATGGTGCTCGACAAACACGTCTGCCCCTATGGGCTCAAGGCGAAGGACCTCTTGCGTCGCCAAGGTCTCAAGGTCGAGGATAAATGGCTGATCACGCGGGAAGCTACCGATGCCTTCAAGGAGCAGCATGGGGTGGAGACGACCCCTCAGATCTTCATCAATGGTGAGCGGATTGGCGGCTACGATGACCTTCGCCGCTACTTCGGGAAGTCGGCCGCGAACCCGAAGGCAATTACCTACAAGCCTGTCGCAGTGCTGTTTGCGGTGACCGCGCTGATGGCGCTTGGCGCCAGCCATGCCGTCTATGGCACGCCTCTCACCCTACGGGCTGGCGAATGGTTCATAGGGTTCAGCATGGCGGTGTTGGCATTGCTCAAGCTCCAGAATGTCGAGAGCTTCGCAACCATGTTCCTGAACTACGACCTGCTGGCGAAACGCTGGGTGCCATACTCCTACATCTACCCCTTCGCAGAAGCGCTGGCCGCCGTGCTGATGATCGCGGGCGTGCTCGATTGGGTGTCGATTCCGATAGCATTGTTCATCGGGACGGTGGGAGCAGTGTCGGTGTTTAAGGCCGTCTATCTCGACAAGCGCGAGTTGAAATGTGCCTGTGTGGGCAGCTCCAGCAACGTGCCGCTTGGCTTCCTGTCCTTAACGGAAAACCTGATGATGATAGCGATGGCGGTTTGGATGAGTTTGGCCGCGCTCGGGACTGGCGAAGCAAGTGCTTTTGCGATGCCGCACCAATCCGCGGCGATGGAAGACGCCTCTGCTGCTTAGCCGTTGAGGGGGCGTTCCAAGTGGCGCGTGCGGCGCGACAATGGGACGCATGGACCAGCCCTGCGTGTTTGGAGCAGTGTCTTAAGCCCTGGCTTCATAGGGGGGGGGGGGGGGCTGCGATGCACTACCTGGCAATTGCGCGGTGAGATCCAGCGCGCGTCATACCATCGGTTTGTCGTAAATGCTTAGATCGGTTTTCAGATCCCAGGGTTGAGCATCGGCTCGCATGATCGGGCACCAGCGAGGATCGATCCGCGCATACAATCCGCCCGGAATATCTCAACATGGATGTGTTTGCATGGCATATTGCATGGAGGAATATTCTTCTTTATATGCGCCTCGAATCAAACGAGACTGAGTGGCGGACACCAATGCCTGATCTTAATGTGGAGCAATCGAGCAAAGCCCAGTGGATCTACCGCTGTGGGCTGAAGGGCTTGTGCCCCAAGTGCGGACAAGCTTCGATGTACCGCAAATGGTTGAAGCTGGAGCGCAAATGTCCAAATTGTGGTCTAGACTATGGTTTTGCTGCTCCGGACGACGGGCCAGCGTTCTTCTCGCTTTGCATCGTCGCGTTTCCGCTCACGTTCTTCGTTGTATGGTTGCAGGTAAAGTACGAGCCACCTTTTTGGGTTCATCTGCTTACATCGTTTCCCTTGCTGGGTCTGGGCTGTGTGCTGCCACTCCAATACATCAAAGGCTGGCTTGTAGCCTCACAGTACGTCAACAAGGCGACCGAAGCTGGCACTGAGAAGTTGTGGGCAGACCTGAACGCCCGCGATGCTTCAGAGCGGGATTGAATTCATGTCATCCACTGATGTAGCAACTCGTCCGACGGCCTCTGACAATATGGCACGAGAGTTCGTTGCTAACTACTTCAAGGGGCTGAGTCGCGACGACTTGGCGAAACTCGTTCTGGATGGGAACGCTGAGGACTTTCCTGAGCTTGCTGTAGCCAACGGATTGCTCCGAACGCATTCGCAGACGCTCTCCCGGTACGAGTCGGCGCTCGCTCAGTATGCAGATCCCAGTTTCTGGGACGAGGACGCGCCTGGCGGTGCACTTGCAAGGTACGACGCCGGCGAGATGGCGAGAAACGTACTCCATGGGCGACCCCCATTCTTCCATCGTGACTAGACAACGCTTCAACATTGTAGGTGTTTTAAACCATACTAACGGGCTATTTGCATGAGTTCTGTCGTTGAGTTTCCGATGCAGGGGTGGAATCCAAACATCCAAGGCACGCCCGGTCCTAAGTACCTCGCGATCGCTGATGCGCTGCGCCGTGATATCGAAACCGGTGTTCTCGCTGACGGGACTCGCTTGCCACCCCAGCGTTTGCTTGCAGAAGCCTTGGGTGTTGATCTGACAACGGTGACCCGAGCCTACGGCGAAGCGCGCCAATTGGGTTTGATCGAGGGCAACGGTCGGCGCGGTAGTTTCGTTCGCCAGAAGAAGGCGGAGACGCCAAAGATCAGATATAGTGAGCCTGCGGATACCGGCATGAACGCCCCCCCGGAGATCCCGGGTATGCTGACGGAGGCGTTCAGACGATCTGCCGAGGAGCTGCTGACGCGCTCGGATGTGGTTGCACCTTTCCAGTATCAGCCGAGCGGTGGGATGATCTTGGCCCGCGAAGCCGGAGCGGACCTTCTCGGCTCCCGTGGCGTCCCGTGCCACGACGATACGGTGCTTGTTACCGCAGGAGGGCAGCACGCGCTTCATGCAATCGTCAGTGCCGAACTCCGCGCTGGCGACACGGTAGCGGTTGCGGAATACGCCTATCCCGGATTCCTGTCGGTTGCGCGCCGCTATGGCCTCCGGCTTTGCCCTGTGTCATCCGATCGGGAAGGACTGGATCCGAACGCACTCGAAGCGGCCTGCCTGGAAGGCGCTGTTCATGCCGTCTACGTCGTGCCGACAAACGACAATCCCACCACCGCGACCATGAGCGTCGAGCGCCGAGAGTCTCTTGCCCAGGTAGCGACACGGCAGGGCCTTGTCGTGATCGAAGACGACGCATACGGTCTGCTGCCAGAGCGGCCATTGGCGCCCATAGCAACATTCGCACCCGAACGGACATGGCATATTGCCAGCGTCTCCAAAATCATCTCTCCGGGGCTGCGGATCGCCTGGCTTCGCGCACCCACCGTCGCGCAAGCATGGCGGCTCGCTGCCGATCTGCATGAGACGGCCGTGATGGCACCTCCACTCAACGCCGCGATCGTCGCCGATTGGATCGGAACCGGCGTGTTTCGGCAGTTGACCGAGGCAGTGCGCGCCGAGGCGTGGCAACGGCAGGAAATCGTCGCCAAGTTTCTTGACCCCGACAGCTACCACGCTCAGCCTGAGGGCTACCACCTCTGGATGCCCTTGCATCCTGAAGCGGATCAAGGTGAAATCGTGAATACGCTACGCCCGTATGGCCTATCGATCGTAGGCAGCGAGGCTTTTGCAGTGGACCGGTCAAAGGCCTCTCCTGCGCTTCGCGTTTCGATCGGTGGAACGATTACCAGAGAGCGACTGGAACGAGGCCTGCGCCTTCTTGGTGCACTGGCAGCACCGAACGCTTCCCGCAAGCTGTCGCTTGTCTAAACTCACTTTGTTGTGTGTCTCATATAAGTTGGCGATGGTGATGATGTTCAGGATGCAACGGCCGCTTGATACCGGCCCGAACAATTAAGTGAGGATCCCCGAAATGGGAGACGAAGCCCTTTTTCTGGCCCGTGTACAATTCGCTGTAAATAGGCGTCGAACCGGGACCCCATATCGGCGTCGAAGAGGGACCCCCTTTGGTGATGTCGGGCGGTTGTCCCGGTAGTCCATAGGAGGGACCCACGGCCGACGCCGCGCGCCTCCCCAAGCGCTGGCGGTGGCGGCCGTGGGAGGTTCCTGTGGACCCACCGGGTCAACCGCCGGGTGGGGGGTCCGGGGGGAGGGTTTTAGCTGCGGTTCCTGAGCCGCCAGCTATCGTTGCCGGTCTCGACGATGTCGCAGTGATGGGTGATGCGGTCGAGCAGCGCGGCCGTCATCTTCGGGTCGCCGAACACGGTTGGCCATTCGCCGAACGCCAGGTTGGTGGTGATGATCACCGAGGTGCGCTCGTAGAGCTTGCTAACAAGGTGGAACAGCAGTTGGCCGCCGGAGCGTGCGAACGGCAGATAGCCGAGCTCATCGAGCACGACGAGGTCGAGACGCGAGAGCTGGGCCGCGAGTGCGCCGGCCTTGCCGAGACGGCTCTCCTCCTCGAGCCGGTTCACCAGATCGACGGTGTTGAAGTAGCGGCCGCGGGCACCGGCACGCACCACGCTGGCGGTGATGGCAACCGCAAGATGGGTCTTGCCGGTCCCGGTGCCGCCGACCAGGACGATGTTGCGCTGGCCGGGCAGGAACGCGCCAGCATGGAGCGAGCGCACCAGCTCCTCGTTGATGGGCGTGCCTTCGAACACGAACGCGTCGAGGTCCTTCACCACCGGCAGCTTGGCCGCACTCATGCGATAGCGGATCGATGCCGCGTGGCGGTGAGCTGCCTCGGCACGCAGCAGATCGGTCAGGATCTCCATGGCGGTGCGCTTGCGCTGCACGCCGGTGGTGACCGCCTCATCGAACGCGCTGGCCATGCCCTTAAGACCGAGGCCGCTCATCGCGGCGATCATCTCATGCCGCTGCACGGGCGCCTCGCAGCAGGTCGTAGCGGGCGCAGTCGGCGGTCGGTGGGTGGCTGAGCGCGAGTGCGTCGGACGTGGTGATCGTCCTCGGCCGGGGCGGCTCACGCCGCCGCGCCAGGATGTTGAGGATCACATCGTCGCTGGCAGCGCCGGCAGCAAGCGCTTCGCGGATCGCAGCCTCGACCGCCTCAAGGCCGTCGGTGAGCACGGCGGACAACACGTGTCATCGGTCATGCAATTCTCCGCAAAAGTGGGCTTTGAAAATTCCCTAGTTGGTGGCCCCTTCATCTCATTCTGCCGGGGCTAGCCCCGGCAGAATGAGATGAGCCGACATTGTCCTCATCTCCTTTGCAGACGCGGAGACGGGGCCGATGATCCGACTTGGAGAATTGATGATGATCCTCGAATTACATCGGCAGGGCGTATCGATATCCGCCATTGCCCGACGCACTGGTCGCGATCCCAAGACCATCCGAAAATATATCGAACGGGGTGTCGAGGCCCCGGTTTACGGCCCACGCATGCTGGGTCGACCGAACAAACTGGCACCCTATCTAGAATTTTTGCGTGAGCGAGTGGTGGCCTTTCCCGATCTGACGGCGGCGCGTCTGACGCGGGAAATCCGTGAGCTGGGGTATATGGGCGCCTATACTGCGGTAAAGCGGTTCCTGGCAGCGATTCGACCGGAAAACGGCCCCAAGCCCTTCGAGGTTCGGTTCGAGACGCCGCCTGGCGTGCAGGCACAGGTCGACTTTGCCCGGTTCGTCGTCGAATTTACCGATGAGCCCGGCGTCAGCCGGATCGTCTGGCTATTCAGCTTGGTGCTGGGACATTCGCGCTTCCTGTTTGCACGCTACGTCATGCACCAGGATCTCCAAACTCTGTTGCGCTGTCATATGCAGGCCTTTGAAGCGCTCGGTGGCGTCCCGATCGAAATCCTCTACGATCGCATGAAAACCGCCGTAACCGGCGAAGATGATCAGGGCCATATCATCTACAATCGATCATTGCTGGCCCTGGCGGGGCATTACCGCTTCGTGCCACGCGCCTGCCGTCCCTATCGGGCCAAGACCAAGGGAAAGGTCGAGCGGCCGTTCAGCTATATCCGCAAGGACTTCTTCCTGGGCCGCAGCTTCCGCAATCTGGACGATCTCAATGTCCAGCTAATCGACTGGCTCGATACCGTCGCCAATGTCCGTGTCCACGGGACGACGCAGCGGATTATTGTTGAAGCCTTCGCCGCCGAGCAGCCTGAGTTGCAGCTGCTCCCGGCGGGTCGCTTTGACGCCGTTCTGAAGCTGGAGCGCCGCGTCAGCCATGATGGGATGGTCTCTGTCGGCGGCAATTACTACAGCGTTCCCGATCGCACTCGGCGCGTCGTCGAAATCCAGCAGTTGCCTGACAAGATCAGGATCGTAGACCTGGGCCAGGTCATTGCCGAGCACCCGGTTCTTGAGGGGCGTCGGCAGTGTAGGATCGATCCTGCGCATCGGACAGGCGGCAGCGGCGCCAAGCGCCGTATCCATGGCAAAGAGGTAATCGCCATCGGTCGTATAGGCGAGCATGTCGCTGTGCGCTCCCTGGCCATCTATCAGGCGATCGGCAGCCAACTGGCGCGGGGAGAACGGCCATGAACCAAGGGGGTGCCGCATCCCGCGTCGATAATATCCGCCGCAGCCTGGTCCATCTCAAAATGCCACGCGCTCTGGAGATGCTCGACGCCACCCTGCGCGGCATAGAGCAGGGCAAAATCGATGGCATCGAGGCCATCGACATATTGCTGAACGAAGAACTATCGCTCCGGGAGAACCGCAGGATCAAGGCGGCCCTGCGCATGGCAAGGCTGCCGATCATCAAGACGCTGGACGGATATGACTTCTCCTTCCAGCCATCGCTCGACCGGAACCGCATCCTGGCGCTCGCTGGCCTGGACTTCATCAACCGGGCCGAGGTGGTGCATCTGTTGGGTCCGCCCGGTACCGGAAAAAGCCATATCGCCACTGCTCTTGCAGTCGAGGCCGTGAAGGCGGGCAAGAGCGTCTACTTCATCCCGCTCGCCGATCTGATCGCTTCACTGACCAAGGCGGAACGGGAGGGCACGCTGCGCGAAAGGATCCGCTTCCTATGCCGATCCGCGCTGCTCGTCGTAGACGAGATCGGGTATCTCCCTGTTACGCCGGGCGGTGGCAACCTGTTCTTCCAACTCGTCAATGCCCGATACGAAAAGGGCGCTATGATCCTGACATCCAACCGCGGCTTTGCCGAATGGGGTGATGTCTTTGGCGATCCGGTGGTGGCCACCGCGCTGCTCGACCGCCTCCTTCACCACGCGGTGGTCATCCAGATCGAGGGCTCCAGCTATCGCATGCGACAGCACGCTGACCTGCTGCCCGAGCATGCGCGCATGGCACCGTCCATCAACCCGCCGCCCTTGCCCAAACGGCGTGGCCGCCCGCCAGCAAAGGAAAATCCCGATCTCCATCACGGCTGATCACCGACACAACCGTCCCGCCAAACTAGGGAATTTTAGATGCCCACTTTTGCGGAATCTTCGGCGCCCGTTGACAACACGCGCACGAAGCGCCGGTCGGCTTCATCGCCAGTCCCGAGCTTGCGCCTGAGCCGTGCAAGCGCTGGCGGCAACTCCCAGCCCTGGAACGGTGCCCCGTTCCTGAGTGCGCCCGGCTTCTTGGCCAGCACTGGCAGGTAGTGCCAAGGATCGAGGATCATCCGATCCCGGCCGAAGAAGCGGGGATGCTCGGCCACGACCTCGTCGTCCAGGCGGACCACGATCCGGTCGGCGTAAGCGCGCACCTGCACCGCCCGCCGTGCCGCCTTGGCCATGACCGAGTAGCGGTTGCGGTCGAAGTTTATGAGGCAGGTGCCGGTCACCGCGTGCGGCGTCTCGTGGAAGCCGTCGAACGGCGCCAACATCGCCTGGAGCGCCGGACGTTCGGCGTCCCATGCCTGGGCGATGGTCAGCTCCTTCTGATCGGGGTGCTGGTGCAGCGCCGCCCACCGGCGGCACTCCGCCTCCAGCCACCCGTTCAGCTCCTCCAAGCTGGCGAAGCGTAGCCGGGGCTGGAAGAACCGCCCGCGCATCGTCTGCACCTGATGCTCAACCTGGCCCTTCTCCCAACCTGCTGCCGGCGAGCAGGCGGTGGGCTCGACCATGTAGTGGTCGGCCATGATCAGGAAGCGCCGGTTGAAGACCCGCTCCTTGCCAGTGAACACGGTCGTCACCGCGGTCTTCATGTTGTCGTAGATCCCGCGCGTCGGCACGCCGCCGAAGAACGCGAACGCCCGCGCATGGGCATCGAACACCATCTCCTGCGTCTCACGGGGATAGGCTCTCACGTACACAGCCCGCGACGCGCACAGCCGCATATGTGCGACCTTCACGCGCATCGGCTTGCCGGCGATCTCCACATCCTCGTGGCTCCAGTCGAACTGGTATGCCTCGCCGGGCCGGAACATCAGCGGGATGAACGCCGCAGCGCCGTCACCTGCATCCTTGCGCCGCTCGTCCAGCCAGCGCTTCGCATAACGCCGGACAGCATCGTAGGAGACCGTCAAACGCTCTCCTGAGCTTGTCGGTAGGCCCTCGCGCACCAGCAGATCGTGGATCCGCGTCATCCGCAGCCGTTCGCGCCGGGGCCGCACCTCGTTCTCGGCCAGCAGAGCGTCCAAGCGCTCCTGGAAAGGGCCGATCCGGGGAAGTGGCTGCACCGAGCGCCGATACGCGAAGCCCGCCTCAGGAGCGCGGATCGCCTTCCTCACCACTTTGCGCGACAACCGCAGATCCCGCGCGATCGCCTTGATCGACTTGCCATCGGCGTGCTCGCGCCGGATCCTTACTACCGTCTCCAAAATCAACATCCCGATCCCGCCGTCTGGTCATCACCAAACGGACGCACCTAAACCATCGAGATGGGGGTCCCTTTTAGACGCCGATCACCCCCATAACGGGGTCCTTCTTGCACGCCGATCCACAAATCGCTGCTTCAGGGGCCATTTCCTTGCACCCCATATAGCGCCATCCGCTCGATCTTAAAAGCTTCGAGGGCCAATCCTGCGGACATTCTGTCAGCTGCACTTCCCTGGTATCCCCTCCGGCAACAACGGCTCACGGCGATCCGGCGTTGCCTTTCAAGGCTGTGTCGTTCGGTCGCTGACGTGCCCTTCCTATTGAAGTTTAGGCTGATCCAAACGCCGGTTTCCGTTCGCGCGCGGCCGCGGGTCGATAAACCGTATTGGTTCAAAATACCGTCACTAGCTCGGTTTCGGAAATCCGAGCTTCAGCGCCATCGTAGCGAAAATTCAGTCAGTTTCGCGTTCACAGTTTCAAAGAGTAGCCGCCACTTGCGGGATGCGTCGGCAACTAGATCGGGCAGTTATTCGGTAGGCTCCTAGAAGCCTATGGCTCGACCGAACTTCTTCCTATCTGGGCACAGAATGTCCCAGCCGCTTGTTGCGCTCAAGGGGCGGGCGCTGAGTTGCTGCGTGCGGGCACCTCAATGCTATGATGAGGCATATAAGTGCCGCTTATGGTCGTTGCCCGTTTCCCGATAGAGCGTCGTCTCGTGCGATGGGCAAAGCTATAACGACATAAACATACCTTTATATCGTGCTTGACGCAGCATTTCTAACCCGCGATTGAGCAACAGCGAGGTGACCCATCCCAAGCGTGGCGGCAGGGCGAAGACGGGAAGCCGGAGGATGCCCCTCAGGGTAGATTCTGGCTCCGACCCCGCAACTGCAAGCGGCGAGCGGCGCATATGCCGATGTTGGCATCATCCGATTCCGCTCCCGCGCCCTACGGAGGAATTGATGAGCACCAGTCCCATAAGCGCCGCCCACGCCCACCTCGAAAGCTATTTCACCCGATCTCTTTCCGAAGCCGATCCGGCCGTGTTCGCCGGTGTCGCGAATGAGCTCGATCGCGAGCAGCACCAAATCGAGCTGATCGCATCCGAGAACATTGTCTCCAAGGCGGTGCTGGAGGCGCAGGGTAGCGTCTTCACCAACAAGTACGCCGAGGGTTATCCGGGCAAGCGCTATTATCAAGGCTGTCACCCATCGGACGAGGTGGAGCAGCTCGCGATCGATCGCGCCAAGCAGCTCTTCAACTGCGGCTTCGCCAACGTCCAGCCGCATTCGGGTGCGCAGGCTAACGGCGCGGTGATGCTGGCGCTGACCAAGCCTGGCGACACAATCATGGGCCTCAGCCTCGATGCCGGCGGCCACCTAACCCATGGAGCCCGTGCGGCGATGAGTGGCAAGTGGTTCAACGCGGTCCCATATTCTGTACGCCCTGACGACCACCTGATCGACTTCGACCAGGTCGAGCGGCTGGCCAAGGAGCACGAGCCGAAGCTCATCATCACCGGCGGCTCGGCCTATCCGCGGATCCTCGACTTTGCGCGCTTCCGCGCGATCGCGGACGAGGTCGGCGCACTGTTCATGGTCGACATGGCGCATTTCGCCGGGCTCGTCGCGGGCGGCGTACATCCAACGCCCTTCGGCCACGCCCATGTGGTGACCACGACCACGCACAAGACGCTGCGCGGCCCGCGTGGCGGTGCGATCTTCACCGACGACGAAGCTATTGCCAAGAAGATCAATTCAGCTGTCTTCCCTGGCCTTCAGGGTGGCCCTCTGATGCATGTGATTGCCGCAAAGGCAGTGGCGTTTGGCGAAGCACTGCAACCCGAATTCAAGGCGTATGCCGGTGCTGTCGTCGAGAACGCCAAGGTGTTGGCGGCCACGCTCAAGGAGCGCGGCGCGGATCTCGTTGCCGGTGGCACGGACACTCATCTCGCGCTGGTCGATCTCCGTCCACTCGGCGTTACCGGTAAGGATGCGGACGAGGCGCTGGAGCGGGCGGGGATCACCTGCAACAAGAACGGCATCCCCAACGATCCAATGCCACCTGTCAAAACCAGCGGTATCCGCGTCGGCTCGCCGGCAGGCACCACGCGCGGCTTCGGCACGGACGAGTTCCACGAAATAGGCAACATGGTCGCCGACGTGCTCGATGGGTTGCGCGAGAATGGAGAACAGGGCGACGATCAGGTTGAGCGGAACGTCCGAGAGCGGGCCCGTGCACTGTGCGAGCGCTTCCCGATTTACCCGGAGCTTTGAGCACTCGAGGGGCGGGCAAATGCCTGCCCCTTATTTCCCGTGATCCGGATAGCTCACAACACGGCCCACTGATCGGAAGGTTTCGTCCGGATACCTCAACGATCAGCTGATCTGCCGGATCGTAAAAACCTCGGCTATCGGCTGATTGTCTCCTGTCCGCACAAGCCGGCAATGATGCGAAAGAGTCTGGCTACCTGGCTTGAGGTCGCCGAGCCCTTGAGCATATCGTTGATCGACAAGGCCAACCGTCAGGGTCTCGCCTGGGTCAAGATTCCCAGCGAAGAAGATGTCGCGCCGCACGGTCGTTGCCGTTTGCGCGCAGTCGCGAGCGAACTGCCATTCCGCGCGATCCACAAATGAGGCGAAGCTGCTGAAATAGAGAAAACCCGCGCCGTTGAAATCCTGTGCCGGGCAAGGATCGATCGGGACAACTGGTGTCCCTATGGGGCGGTCCAGCGCAAAGCCCATATGCTCTTTAAGATGGCCCGCGCGCATGGCAGCCGCCCGACCGGGAAGGTCTTCCCGGCCGCGATAGGGTTCCGGCTTGGGCAGGCCCGGCACGACGAAACGCGAAACAGTGTGATTGCCGCCGGTTAGCCCCCTCCGGACAAAGACCGATACCATTTCAACCTGCCCGATAGGGCGGCCGGCCACGAGCAACCGATGGCGGCTCAACATCTGGGTCTGAGTCACGCGTCGCAGGCGCGATCGCACCATCAGCTCATCGTTCTCCCGAGCAGAACCGAAATCGCCATCCTGAATCGAAATCGCGCAGAATGCGGCATAGACGGGGTCTCCGCGCTCATCGATGAAGCTCGGAGCCTTCTGGCCGGCCAAGTTCGCGAGCATCATCCAGTGCTGGTGCCCAAGCTGCTTGAGCAACCACGTCTCCGAGAGACCTTGCAGGCTCAACTGCGGCATGCCGAGCAGGATCGTCTCCCTGCGGCTGCTCAGCCACGAAGACGTTTGCGCCGCCCGAGGCGTTCCGGTTGGGCTGGGCGGCACGACGGGGGATGCCACCGGGTCATAGCCACAATGCTCGCAGCGATCCTGCAACCGGCCAAAGGCGCTCAACAACAATTTCTGGCCGCACGCAGGGCAGGGTTCGCGCAAGGCGTCATGATGAACCTTGCCGATGGGGCGGACAGCGCCCGTCATGCCGGTATCTCGATGTGGCTGGTTGCTGAAACGGGAGCACATCCGATCAACGGCCGGTCAGACAAGTCCCAGACTGTTTCCCGGTGTCCGTCGAACTCAATCTGTACAGCGAGATCCTGGGTGATAATGCCGATCGGCGCGGCTGCGATGTCTCTGGTATGAAACCGGGCTAGAACCGCATCTAACTGATCGGGGCCGACCGCGAGCAGATAGCCGAAACTCGGAAAAGTCTGGAGCCAGCGCTCCATCCCGACGCCTGGTGGCATTGGGATCGCATCGATGTCGATAATTGCACCAACGCCTGAACATTCTGCGAGCATCGTTGCAGTGCCGACGATGCCACCCTGGCTGATGTCCTTGGCCGCTCTTGCAAGCCCAGCTTCGGCGATCTCCGGCAGCAACTCGAGATCACCGCGCAGGCGCGCGGTTGGCGCGGAGGTGGCCGCATCCCAGTTTGGATAAGGGTCGCGATACCGACCACGCAGATCGATGGCGGCCACCAGATGATCGCCTGGTACTGCATCGAAGCTCGTCAGCAGCTTCTTCGCGCGACCGAGAATCGAGAGCGCAAGCTGGCTGTTCTTCGTCCGTAGATTACTATGCCCACCGACCATAGGGACATCAAAGGCGCGCGATGCGTCACGCAAGCCCTCGAGGATGGGCAGGGCACCGTCTTGTCCGTCCGACCAGACGGCATTCACCGTTGCCAGGGGACGACCGCCCATCGCCGCGATATCGGAGACGTTGACCATCACGCCGCACCAGCCCGCGAACCAGGGATCGCTGGCAACGAACTCGTTGATGAATCCCTCGATCGCGAACAGCAGATAGCCGTCGCCATCGGGGATCGCAGCACAATCGTCACCGACCGCGATTGCACCGGTGTCTATCCCCAGGGACTTCACCACCTCGGCGATGTCTGCCTTGGCGACGAAGCTGCGGCTCTCGCGCAGCGATCGGGCGAGAGCGCCCAGGTCAATGCCTGCCGTGCTCATCCGCGTCCGCGGGACAGGAAACCCACCTGGGGCGTATCGAAGGGCGGATAGTATTCCAGATCAGCTTCCATTCGGTGATGCGGCCTGCCAAACAGGTCGAACTCCTTCATCGAGCGCCAATGCAGCCGCTGGAAGAGAAGGCCGTTCTGGCTCTGCACATTCGCCAGAAAGCGTCTACATCCACGGGCATGCGCCGAGGAAACAGCCAGGCGAATGAGGTCGGAACCGATCCGCCCACCAGCGCGACCTCGATAGGCCTGATCGACGGCGAGGCGGGATCCCCACCATGTGTGGAGCTCGGTCGGATCCTCGTGGATCCGCACCGTGCCTACCACCCGGGAAGCTCCAATCTCGTCCTGCGCAACGGCCACCAGCGCGATGGCGATCTCGTCAATCTCGTCGCGATCGTCCGCCGCGAAAACCCCTTGCTCCTCGCAAAAAATTTCACGTCGCAGCGCAAAAGCCGCGGCGCGCTCCCACTCCGCTGTCGCCCATTTGATGCGCACCGAAGGTGCCGGCACGGTCTGTTGCGCTACGGCGCTCATGACGCGCGCCGTTCATAGGTCGAAAGAGCCGAGCAAGCGCCGCATCGCCCGCACCCCGCCTTGATATCGCTCGACTGCATGCCCGCGTCGCGCAGCATCACACCGAGCGGCTGGAGCACGCTGTGCATGAAGGTCGGTTTCGGCGACGGATGGCTCTCGAGTGGAGTACCCGCGATCGGAACGAAGGGCACCACGAACGGATAAACCCCGATCTCGACAAGCCGTCGGCAGACCTCGAGGAGGTCCTCGCGACTGTCCCCGAGGCCCGCGAGGATGAATGTCGAGACCTGTCCCCATCCGAACACCTCGATCGCGGCTTGGAAGGCGTCGAAATAGCGTTCGAGCGAGACCTGGGCCTTGCCGGGCATGATGCGTGCGCGAACCTCTGGCGTCACGACCTCGAGATGCATGCCGAGCGAGTCGACGCCGGCATCCTTCAGACGCGTGAACCACAGATCGTCGTCTGGCGGCTCACACTGGGCCTGGATTGGCAGATCGACTGCAGCCTTCACGCCCGCGGCGCTCTCCGCGAGGATCGCGGCGCCTCGATCGGCGCCCGGTGGCGTGCCGGTTGTCATGACCATGTGGCGCACATGGTCCAGTTCGACAGCGGCCTTGGCGACCTCGGCCAGCTGGGCGGGCGTCTTGCGCTCTATCGTCCGGCCAGCCGCCAGAGACTGGCCGATTGCGCAGAATTGGCAGGCCTTGGTGCGGCTCTGGTAGCGTATGCAGGTCTGCAGGATCGTCGTAGCCAGGACATCGCGGCCGTGCAGGGTAGCGATATGCGAATAGGGAACCCCATCCGCTGTCGAAAGCTCATAGAATTTGGGCTTCGTGGGGAAGGAAATCGCGGCGAGTTGCACGCCGTCCCGGCTCAGTCGGCTCAGGCCCGCCGCGTCAGGACTGTCCGCCTGGTAGGGGCTCTCGAAAGCCGGCGCATTGTGAACCGGCACCATCACGGTGGTACCGTCGATCGTCACCGGCATATGGTCGGAAGGGCCGGCGCCACCGCGCCGGCTAACCCCCGAGCTCTTGGGATCGACGAGCCGAATCCCGAAGGACTGCAACTCGTTGATCAAGGACTCAGTCGACATTCTCGAGTGCCCCCTGATCTTCGCCTGCCTCCGTGTTCACCACGGCATGAGGGACGGTGCGGATCGAACCGGCGCGGCGCATCGGGACTGCCGGCTGGTCGTTGATCAGGAGCGACAGGAGTTCGGGACGAGCATAGTGTCCGACCGAATCCATCATGCGCTTGCGCTTGATGATGAGGCTCATGTCCAGGTCGGCGACCAGAAGGCCTTCACCCGACGTCAGCGGCGGGACGACATGCTTGCCTTCCGGCGAGATGATCGCCGTCATGCAGCCGCCGCGCAGGCCGCGCTGCAGCCCTTCATCGGGCGAGATGGATGCGATCTGCTCCTCGGTCAGCCAGCCCGTCGAATTGACCACGAAGCAGCCGCTTTCCAGGGCATGGTGTCGGATCGTCACCTCGGTCTGTTCGCCGAATATGTCGCCGACAAGCGAGCCCGGGAACTGCCCGGCGTGAATTTCCTCGTGCTGCGCCATCAGCGCGTAGCGCGCCAGCGGGTTATAATGCTCCCAGCAGGCGAGCGCGCCGACCCGGCCCACGGCGGTGTCGACAACCTTGAGGCCGGCACCATCGCCGCCGCCCCAGATCATGCGCTCATGGAAGGTGGCGGTCAGCTTGCGGCGCTTGAGCAGGAGCTGGCCATCGGTGTCGAAGATCAGCTGGGCATTGTAGATTGTGCCATGGTCGAGTTCGTTGACGCCGAGCACGATGACCATCTTGTGCCGCCGTGCGGCCTGGCTGACCGCCTCGGTGACCGGGCCGGGCACCACGACGGCATTTTCATAGAAGCGCATATGGTCGCCACCGCTGGTCATCGGCGGGCGCACGAAGGAGAAATAGGGGTAATAGGGGACGAACGTCTCGGGGAAGACGATAAACTGGACGCCCTTTTCGGCGGCATCGGAGATCGCTGCCAGGACGCGATCGAGCGTGCCCAGCGGTGTTTCAAGATCGGGGGCGATCTGTACGGCGGCAGCTCGGATCACACGTTTTTCAGACATGACTTTCCTCTCAGGTTGCAGGGACAATTTCGCTCTTTTGGCAAGGGGCAGGTGCAACCAACCCGCGATATGAAACGGGAAATTGATTGGATATGATGCAGTCAATGCCCACATCATTGCGGCGATAGTGTCGACTCATGATGCCGTCTTATGTCCGTTCATTCTCCTATCATGAGGCCTAAACCCCTTGCGGAAAGCCGTCAACACAACTGCTTGGGTTTCTTATCATTCCGCGCTGCACAATGCCGTCAACCAGCGCGCTGCCACCTGTCATGAGAAGCTCCTGTCGGGCTGGCCTCAGTGCGCGCAACACTGTACGGTCAATCCATCATAGACTTTGAAGCAATGAGCTCATGCACGACTGGACGCCCGATCTTTCAACCTCAGCCAGGCCGCGTTACCTCGCCCTTTCCGACCGTATCGCATCGGACGTGCAGGCCGGGCGCCTGGTCGCGGGCGACCGTCTGCCCGCCCAGCGCTTGCTTGCGGCGCGTCTGGGGATCGACTTCACGACCGTAGCCCGCGGTTATGGAGAGGCGCAGAAACGCGGCTTGGTCGAGGCGCGGCAGGGGCAGGGGACTTTCGTCCTGCCGACTCAGCGCACGGCAGCGCGGTCTGACGTGACCACGCTATCCCGGGCTCATGCAGACGACACCGATCTTTCGATGAACCTGCCGCCGGAGCCGCACAATCCTGAACTGATCGAGCGCATGCGAGCTGGTTGGGATGCGATCGGACAGGATATTCTTCCGATGCTCCGTTACCGATCCTTTGGTGGAGGAACGCGTGACAAGGAGGCGGCGCTGCATTGGCTGGCGCGTCGCGGCCTCGTTCCCGCCATCGAGCAGGTCTATGTCACCCCAGGCGCACACGCTGCGTTGCTGGGAATTCTGAGCGCTCTTACCAAGCCTGGCGATGTGCTGCTCAGCGAGAACCTGACTTATCCGGGTGTAAGGGCCGTCGCGGCGCTCGTCGGCGTAGATCTCCACGGCCTCCCGATGGATCACGAAGGGATTGACCCGGAGGCATTCGCAGACGCCTGCGCGCGCTTTTCGCCCAAGGCCCTCTATCTGAACCCCACGCTTCAGAATCCGACCAACCTCACCATCTCGCTCGCGCGTCGGCAGCAGATCGTGGAGATCGCCCGGCGCTTCGATGTCGCAATCATCGAAGACGATGCCTACGGCTTCATCGCACAGGGGACGCCGCCGACCATCGCATCCCTGGCGCCGGATCTCACCTGGTATGTTGCCTCGCTGGCAAAATGCATCGGAGCAGGATTGCGCACGGCCTATGTCGTCGTGCCGGAGAAGCGGTCGACCTGGGGGTTCGCATCGGCGGTGCGTTCAGCGACCGTCATTGCCTCGCCTATCACCCTGGCTCTCGCGACACGCTGGATCGAAGATGGAACCGCCGATGCCATCCTGCGCGCAGTTCGCGTCGAGACGGAGGAACGACAGAAACTCGCGCACCGGATCCTTGCCGACCAACGCCTTGAAGGAGATCCGGACAGCTTCAACATCTGGTTGTCACTTCCCGCCGGATGGACGCGGTCGGCTTTTGTCGGTCACATGCGCTCGACGGGCGTGGGGATCGTCCCGAGCGACGCGTTCACCGTGTCCGGAACCCCGCCGGAAGCGGTGCGCATTTGCCTTGGCGGACCAGCGCCGCGCTCGACCGTGGAGCGAGCCCTCGAATGCGCAGCGCACGCATTGGAGGCGATGCCGGCTACGGTGACTTCATTCCTCTGAGGCGCGGATTCGGCCAGATGGCGGGGCGATAGACCGCGCCGGATCTCGCCCAAACCCAAATAACAGGAGAGAGTATGTCCGCGAACCGCGAACGGTCGGTGGTCAGTGAATGGCGGGGAGGCCTTTCCTGTGAGGTGCAGGCTGGGCGGTTCACCCTGGTCGTGGATGAGCCCGAAAATGTGGGCGGTACCGACCGCGGGCCGCAGCCGACCGAGCTCTTTCTATCCTCGATCGCCTCCTGCTTTACGCTGGCATTGGCCTTCAGCGCCCGCAACCGATCGGTCGTTGTTGATGCAATCAATGTCACGGCGACGGGCATCTATGACGGGCCGCGCTTTAGTGCCGTCCGTATCGATGCGCGCGTCGCTTGCGACCCGGCCGCGTTGGACGGTCTCATACGACAGGCGCAGCGGGTCTGCTACGTTACCAACACGCTAAAATCCGATCTCGATATCGTGATCGCCCACGAGTTGATCGCAACGTAATTTCAAGCAAGGCGCTCAAATCTCACAAGCTGGCAGAGCTGTGGAAATGGCGAAATGCAATGTTGCGTTGATAAATTGCGCCGATGACTGTCATCGTATTTTCCATCTGACCTCGGTCGACTGACGAGCCCGCAAGGAATCCTCGGGCGCTGACTTGGAAAATCCCACCAACAATAATGGCTTAACAAGGGCGCGCGCAGTCGATCCCTCTCCGGATCAAGGGGCTTTTTGCGTGCTAGCCGCGAGTCTCGCCATTGACGATATGTCGTATGGGAATTACATCATTCACTATAGTATCAAAAAGAACGAGTAAGGAGAGCGGCGCTTATGCCCGCCAGCCAGCTTCCCACCTTCCTTGACCTCCCCGCAAGATCATCGAAGCCCCGCAAAACCGGTATCACCCATATCCTCGACAAAGGCAGTACGACGAACGATGTCCAGGCGATCCTGGAATCCGCTGCGCGCTATATCGACGTCTGGAAGTTCGGCTTTGGTACCTCATACGTCGACCCGACTGCGCCGGCAAAAATCGCGCTTCTGAAAGCCGCCGGCATCAAGACCTGTACCGGGGGCACTCTGCTCGAAATCGCGTGGCTACGAGGACGCACCGAGGCCTTCTTCGAATTTGCCGCTGAAAGGGGCTTCGACTGCGTTGAGGTTTCCGATGGTGCAACCGACATTCCCTTCCACGACAAGCTCGCTCTGATCGAACGCGCGAACGCCCTCGGGTTCGAGGTTCTCTCCGAGATCGGCAGCAAGGATCCCACCAAACGCCTGACCTCGGTCGAATGGGTCAGCCAGCTTGAGACGGACGCCCAGGCCGGCGCACGCTGGATCGTGATCGAGGGGCGGGAAAGCGGAACCGTCGGCCTGTATGACGAATATGGCAAAATCCGGAACGATATCCTCCATGCAGTCACGCGCAGCAGGTTCGTCGACAAGCTGATCTTCGAAGCTCCGCAACGGGCGCAGCAGGCCTTTCTGATCCGGGAGTTCGGTCCGGAGGTCAACCTGGGCAACATTCTCGTCGACGACGTGATCAGCCTTGAGACCCTGCGTCTGGGACTGCGCGCTGACACGCTCCAGCTGCTGGCCGACGTCGATAGGGAGGGGCGCCGCGTTGTTCACGCTTGACCCCTCGGCGCAGAACATCATGCCTACACGCTATCGGCAGGTGGCAATCAGCAGCGATGTCGAGAGCCTGGAACCGGCATGGCTGGAGCAGCACTTCCTCGGGCGTGAAGCCTATATGCGCACGCGATTCATCGTCGCCCGGCTCGGCGAAGAATGCGCGCTCGTCGAGGTCGATCGTCCTGAGAGCAAGGCGCTCTTCTCGGTCATCACGGGCGTTCGGGTCGTCGCTCCGGCGGCCAGCTGTCGATATTTCTACGAACCCAGGATCGATACCGCCATTCCGTCCCAACTTGCACTGGTGGCGGTCAAGAACCCGGACGTGCCCTGCGTGATCGTGGAGGGCGAGTACGGCCATGTGAGCTTCATCCTCAATCCGGCGCCGCTGCTCCTCAATGTCTTCGACATTGTCCCGCCCTTTCCGTCGAAGCTGCTCGATCAGGTGGAAAGGGTTCTTGCGGTGGCCGAAGACCTGCCGCCGATCGTGCCAGTTCCGGTCCTGGTCGACAGCCGAGAAGAACTCGCAGCGCATGTCAGTCCGCTACCCGCCGAGGTGCTGGTGCCTTGCCGCGGATCAGGCCTCGAATTTCCAGACACGAAGGTCGCCTATCTCGACGAGCGTCCACGCAAGGTGGACTGGATTCTCCTCGGCTGCGACCGGTCGCAGCAGATCCACCGCTGGTTCTACGGCACCCAGGCGCCAGTGGTGGATATCTGTCCGACCCGTTTTCTCGGCAAGCACCTCGATCCGGCGAGGACCATCACCCGCTGCTGCCTGATCCAGGAGGGAGTCGAGGCACGTGACCTCGCGACCTACGTCCCCTGGGGTTCGTCGCTGGATGAGGTGCGCAAGGCCCTCGTCCATATCCTTTCCAAAGTTGACGTGCCGTGGACGCGCACATGATCGATTCCCGGATATTCGGCCATCTCTGGTCGACGCCGGAAAGCCATGCCATCTTCGACGAGCCGGTCAGGGTCGACCGCTGGCTCGACGTCATCATCGCATTGGCTCAAGCCCAGGCCGAGCTGGACCTGATCCCGGCGGAAGCCGCGCTGGAAATAGCCGCCCTGAGGGACCGCAAGCTTCCCATTGATCGCATCGCTGAAGCGACGCGCAGGACCGGTCATTCGACTCTCGGCATGATCGAGGTGTTGCAGGATCTGCTATCGCCCTCCGCGGCGCCGTACGTCTATTATGGCGCGACCGTCCAGGACATCACCGACACGTCGCAGGCGCTTGAACTTGCCGCGACCGGCTCTCTCCTCTGGCGCGACCTGCGCGCGATCGAAGACAGGCTTCTCGACCTTGCCGCGACCCATCGTCTAACGCCGATGGCAGGCCGAACCCACGGCCAGCTCGGCTCACCTATCCCGCTGGGCTTCAAGATTGCGAGCTGGGCCGATCAGGTTGGACGCGATCTGTCCAGATTCCACGACGGGCGCGATCGCTGGCTGACGGGCCAGTTCGCGGGTGCGGTCGGAACGCTCGGTTTTTTCGGAGCCAAGGGCCTTCCGTTGCGGACAGCCTTTTGCAGAAATGTCGGACTGGCCGAACCTGCCATCTCCTGGCTTTCAGCGCGGGACCGGTTCGTCGAATTCGCAAACGTGTCCGCGATGGCGGTCAACACGCTCGCCCGGATCGCCAATGAGGTCTATGGCCTTCAACGTCGCGAGATCAGCGAACTTGGCGAGCGTCCAGCCGCCAGGACGGTCGGCAGCATCACCATGCCGCACAAGCGCAATCCGGAGAACAGCGAGCAGATCGTCACACTGGCCCAGCTTGCGCGCGCGCAGAGCGCGCTTCTCGCCGATGCCATGATCCATGAACATGAGCGAGATGGCCGGGCCTGGAAGCTCGAATGGTCGGTCTTCCCCACGCTCGCCCATTCTGTCCTCGCTACCAGCTCGCTAACGCGAGACCTCCTCGACGGGCTCGAAGTCGATACCCAGGCCATGGCTCGCAATCTGGCACTCGTGCCGGCGTCTGAGCATCTGCTGAGGTTGATGACGGCACGCCTGGGTAAGCATGTCGCGCAGCAGACGCTGCAGCAGGCGTACCGACGCATCCGCGATGAGCGGCTCTCGCTTGCAGACGCACTGGAAGGAGTAGCGACGCCTGCCGAACTTGCCGCAATCGCCGATATCGATTTGGGGTCGGGGCCAGAAATGGTCGACCGCGTAATCTCGTCTTCCCGGCAGCGCCGCGAGGCGGAGCCGGAGCATTGGCGATGATCGCGCCGCCGCGCCTCCCGCTTGCCGCGCTGCCGACCCCACTCCAGCATCGCCCCGATCTTGGGGCAGCACTTGGCCGCAAGGCATTTTGGGTCAAGCGCGACGATCTCACCGGCTATTCCTGGGGCGGGAACAAGGTCCGGACGATCGAATATCTGCTCGGTGATGCCGAAGCGCAGGCCTGCGACACGGTTGTGCTGTGCGGCGGTCCGACATCGAATTTCGCGGCGCTCATGGCGGCCGCCTGCGCCGCCCGCGGTCTGGCGACCATCCAGGTCAGCTATGGAACAGAGCCCGATCCGAAGCCCGCGGCATTGGCCGCCGGCGAGGCGGCCGGGGCCGCCATTCGCTACACCGGGTCTCCTGATCGCGCGAGGATGGAGGACGTGGCGGATGCTCTCGCGGAAACCTTGCGCGGGCAAGGCCGGCGTCCCTATCCTGTGCCGCGTGGCGGTGCCACGGTAGTCGGGGCATTCGGATATGCCCATGCCGCGGGAGAGGTACGACGCCAGCTCAGGCAAGTCGGGGTCGACGCCGTTACCCTGGTCATTCCCGTCGGTTCGGGCGGCAGCATCGCGGGGCTGCTGGCCGGCTTTCTGTTCAACTTCGAAGGTGACGAAAAGGAGACGCCGCTCGATCTGGAACTGATCGGTGTCAGCGTCTCCCGTCCACCCGAGGAATTGCGGGAGGGAATCGACGCCAAGGCGCGGGCCTGTGGGGCAGGGCGCTCGCGTCTCGCGAACGTGAACTGCCGCTGGGAGCTGGTGGACGGGCGAGGGGCCGGTTTCAATCACTATGACTCGGACGATGCGGCATTCGTCGACGACATAATGCGGTGTTCGGGATTGCTCATCGACACAACCTATAACGGCAAGGCGCTACGCTGGCTTTGCGACCTGCTGCCGGAGACCAACCGGCCGATCCTCTATTGGCATACCGGCGGCTCTCTGGCGGTCGCCGATCGGCTGGGAACGCCCGGTCATCCTTCGCCCGATCATAAGGAAATCAAATGAGCATGCTCCCCACCGGAGAAGAACGGGCAGCGCCCCGCGTTGAAGGTCCTTCCGCCGATGGACCAGCGCCGGAGCTGATCGAGGCCGGGTTCGGGTGGGAGATCGCCGATGCTGGCGTATTGCACCACGGCTTGAACATCGCAGACTTCGCGCATGTCCTCGACCTGCATCATCGGGCAGTCATCTCAGACGATGTTGCGCGTAAGCTCCTGTCCGTGCTGCTGGAGGCCCACCGCAGGGACGCAAGCGACTTCCCCTATGATCCGCATTATGGCGAGGCCTATAATTCTCGCGAGCGCTTCTTCGCCGAGCGGATCGGCGATTGCGCAGGATGGCTCCACGCAGGCCGGCCTCGACGCGAGGCGGCGCGTGTCGCCTTCCGCATCGTGCTGCGCCGGCTGACGGCCGAGCTGCTGAAATCTGGCGCCTCCTTCGCCGAGGCCGCCTGCACTGTCGCGAACCGCCATCGTGAAAGTTTCATGGCGGACCAGACCTATCTCCAGCAAGCCCAGCCTTCGACTTTCGGGCACTATCTGCTAGGATTCGTCCCGCCGGCGCTGCGCGACAGCGATCGGCTGCTATCCGCCCTCCAGGCAGTCAACCGCAGTCCAGGCGGCGCCGGCTGTGTCAATGGCAGCCACTTGCTCGCGGACCGCGGCTATCTTGCATCGTTGCTCGGTTTCGACGGCGTGATCGAGCACACCCGCGACGCGATGTGGCAGGTCGACACGTTCATCGATATCCTGTCGACCGGCGTCAGCCTGCTCTCGAACCAGTCGAAGCTCGCCGAGGATCTCGAGATCTGGTCGAGCCAGGAATTCAACTATGTGGACCTGGCCGGTCCCTATACCCGTTCGTCGGTGCTGATGCCGCAGAAGCGCAATCCTTACGCTCTCACCATCATCCGCGGCGGAAGCGGAATGCTTATCGGCCGGCTCTCGGGGTTCCTGGCGGTCGTGAAAACCCCTTCGGCCCGCAGCGACAATCTGATCTTTGCCTATGGCGAGCTCCCGCGTGCGTTGGACTATGCGGTCAAGATCAGCAACCTCAGCCGCGGCGTCGTCGAAACCTTGACGGTCAACGAGGATCGGCTGTGGAAGTCGCTCGAAGCCGGCTTCAGCCAGGCGACCGACCTCGCCGAATATGTCATGGTCGAATGCGGGATCGATTACCGCAGCGCATACAAGATCGTCGGCCACGCGGTTCGTGCGGCAAGCGCAGCCGGCCAGCGCGGGATCGATATCGATGTCGAGGCAATCCGGCAGGCCGGACAGCAGGTGGCGGGCCTCGATCTTTCGCTCGACGCCGACAAGCTCGCTTCCGCGTTGGATCCTCGCCAGATCGTTTCCAGCCGATCGGCCCAGGGAGGTGCGGCACCGGCGGTCGTAGCCGACATGGCGGCGCGCTTCGCCCAGACAGCATCTGACCTTGGTCGGCAAGCTAGCGAGAATCTTGCCCGTTTCGAGCTGGTGGAACAGCAATTGCTCCAGCGTGTCGAAGCTATGGCCAACCTCTAGGGGACGAAAGTCGGAGGCCGATTGCATAATTGCAGTCGACTTCCAGCCTGGCGGTGCCGTTCAGGCACCCTCGCGGTTGCGGAAAACATACCAGATCAACTGCGCCGGTTCCGTTCCCCGGTTCTCCCAGTGATGCGGAACCCCGCCCTGAAAATGCAGAGCGTCACCAGGCTTGAGGACGTAATCTTCCTCGTCCATCCGGAACACGACCTCTCCGGACAGCACAAAGATCAGCTCTTCTCCGGTGTGGTTCAGAATTTGGTCCCCGCTCGACGCGCCGGGAGCCATGGTCGCGACCGCCGCGGCGGTCACGAACTGGCGGTAGGATCCTGTGATGCTGCCGAGGGTAAGTCCTTCATGGGGGGTGTAGACCGGCTGGCGATGCCCGGCGGGGGTAAACAGGAAGGGGGCCGAAGCGTTCTCGTCTTCTTCCACGAAATAGCCGACGGTGACGCCGAGCGCCGTGGCGAGCTTCAGCAGCGTCGTGATCGTCGGGACCATGCCGCTACGTTCGATCTTATGAATCGCGCCCGGCGACACGTCGCTGATGTCGGCGAGATTCTGGAGCGACAGTCTTTTCTTGCGCCGTAGCGCCTCGATCTTCTTGCCAACCTTGCTGACGATGACGTCGACATCATCGTTGCCTGTCGGAGCCGGAGCCTTTTTCGGGGCAGCAGCTCGCGGCTTCGGGTTGCCTTCCTTCTTTGCGCGTGTCGCCAATATTCTCTCCAGGGCAAACCATCAGTCGGTGAAATTGCAGACCTGCGTCATGCGACGCGGTGAGGCAAGAGGCGGTGCCGCTAAACGTCATGCGCGATAATCGCCCCGCATCCGAACGGGCAGCAGGCGCCGCCCATGCCTCTTCTTCAAACTTCGACATCTCCCGTCTCGATACGTCGACGCCATCGATCGATCGCCGCGTCCAGCTCGCCGCGATCCTTCGTTTCCAGCCAATCCTCGAGTCCCGGCGTCGCGTCGATGAGCGCGCCGGATTTGGTATTCAGACGAATGATCGTGAGTGAGTAAACAAGAGTATTGGTCATGGTCGCATATTGCGCCATCGAAACTGTCGCCAGGCCGCTTGCGAGATGCATTGCCGCCGTGCTGAACGGCGCAGCCGCCTTGGCGCCCTGGTTTCCGGTCTCCTGAAGCACCACCCATGTCTCGCCGGCTGCGCGGGCGCTCGCGATACGCTCTTCGATCCGACGCGCATCCGTGGCCGCTTGGATATCCCGGGCGCGGCGCGCAAAGGCCGCGCCACGTACAAGTCGAAGCCGCCGATCGGCACCGGTCTCCGAGGCGCTCGGCCACGCGTCGACCAGCTGATCGAACGTGCCCAGATCCTGCAAGCGGTCAGCCTCCGCGCGCAGGGCCCTCAGATCATTTTCGTAGCGCTGCACATCGGGCATCGCGGTGGCGTGCAATTCCTGTTCGCATTCCGCCCATTCGTCCTGGACAGGCCTGGTTATGGTCGACGACGTGCCGTGCATGGATCAGAATTCCTGGAGGGCCGGCCGCTCCATACGACCGCAACCACGTTTGACATGGGGTCGCAATATCGCATAGGAAAAATGAAATCACTATAAGATACGCACCCGGGGCTTCGGGGCGCGCAGCGCCGGCAAAGAGGCGCCAATGCGGCGAGAGGCCCGGTGGCAGGAAAGGCGAGGCGCTTCGTTGCCGTGAACACCAGCCCTATCTCTGTCCGACACCCGAGAAGGCGCCAGTCTTGAGACTTCTCCTCACCGTACACCGCGGGGCCTACAAGGACAGTGTCCGACAGATGGCCGCAACGCGGGCGATGCTGGAGGCGAGCGGCGTAGAGTGGGCTGGGGCATTCATGGCCACCCCAGCCAACCTTCAACAATTGCACGCCGAGGGTTTCGCTGAAAACGAACTCGATGCGCAAGCCAACGACCTCGTCCTCGCCGTTCGCGCGGAGGATGGGGCTTCAGCGCAGCGCGCATTGGCGCGCGCCGAGGCCAGCCTGTTCGCCTCCGAACCTCAATCAAAGGGCGACCGGGAAACGCCGCCAGCAGATCTGCGGACAGCGCTGCGTGAAGATCGCGCAGCCAATGTCGCGATGATATCGGTGCCCGGACCCTATGCCGCACTGGAAGCGCAAAAGGCGCTGTCCGAGGGACTCCATGTGATGCTGTTCAGCGACGGCGTCGAACTGGCCGATGAGCTTGCGCTCAAGCAGCGTGGGCGGATGCTCGGACTGTTCGTCATGGGGCCAGGTGCCGGGACATCCTGGATCGGCGGCATCGGGTTCGGTTTTGCCAATCGCGTTCGACCCGGCCCGGTTGGCATCATCGCCGCCTCGGGCACCGGTGCCCAGGCGGTCATGTGCCTCCTCGATCACATGGGGATCGGGACATCGCACGCGATCGGAGTCGGTGCACATGACCTCACCGCCGACATAGGTGGCCTTTCCGCGCATATGGCGCTGGAGGCCTTCGAAAGGGACGAGACAACGAGCGCCATCATTCTCATATCCAAGCAGGCGGACGCGGCAGCGGCGGCCGGGCTGCTCGATCGCGCAAGCAAACCGATCGTCGCGGTCCTGCTCGGAACGACCGACGAAAGCCTGATGGCCCGAAAGGGTGTCTATTCCACCCTCGAGCAGGGCACATATGCGATCGCGGGAATGCTCGGATTTCCGCCGCCGCCGCTCGACGCATATCTGACGGAGCAGGTCGCGGCGGCAGCAACCCGTCTATCGCCGGAGCGGACGCGGGTGGTCGGCCTGTTCAGCGGCGGAACCCTTTGCGAAGAGGCAGCGGCGATCGCGGTCCGTCATCTCGCACCGATCGAGCGGATCGCGTCCTCGCCGTTCGATCCGATCAAACGCCCCGCGCATCTACTGCTCGATATGGGGGATGAGGATCATACGCGCGGCAAGCCTCACCCGATGATCGACGCCGCTGCGCGAGTGGTGCTCTTGCTGGAGCAGGCAGCGGATCCCACGGTGGCGGTCGTCCTGCTCGACCTCGTGATCGGCGAAGGCTCGCACCCTGATCCCGCGAGTGTGCTGGCGCCTGCGGTCGCCGACGTCGTCGCCTCCGGCGCCGTTGTGCTCGTGTGTGTCATTGGCACGCCAACGGACCCACAGGATCTTGAGAAGCAGCGCCGTCAGCTCGAACGGGCAGGGGCCATCCTTGCTCCAACCACCGCGCGGGCGGCGTACGCCGCAGTCGCGATCGCGCTTCGCCAGCCTTCGATCGCGGTCGAGACCGAAACTCAAACCTCCTGATTCCGATATGCGAATGGACCAACACATAATGTCGTCTCTGCCTGCCTCCCTCGCCGCGCGCGGCCCCCGCGTTGCGCTCACCACCTATTCCACCAAGCCGCGCGGCGGCGTCGTGCACACGTTGGAGCTGGCCGAGGCGCTGCAGGCTCAGGGGATCGATGTGACGGTGGTGGCGATGGGGGAGCAGGGTTCGCTGTTTCGCGAAGTCGGCGTTCCCGTCGAATATATTCGTCCGCCAGAGGTCAAGGATACGCTGGAGGCTCGCGTCTTCAGTTGGATCGATACGCTGACCAAGGGGCTGGAGCCGCTGCGCGAGCGTTTCGACATCGTGCACAGCCAGGACTGCATCTCGGCGCGCGCGGCCGCCCGGATCCGTGACGCTGGCGCCCCCTTCCGGCTGGTGCGCACGGTGCACCATGTCGACGACTTCACCACCGAAGCTCTTATCGATTGCCAGCGTCAGGCGATCCTCGAGCCGGACGATGTCCTGGTGGTAAGCAAGGTCTGGCAAGAGCGCCTGCACGCAGATTATGGCGTGGAGGCCGACATCGTCACGAACGGGGTCTGGCCCGAGAACTTCCGGTGCAGCCTTGATGACACCCGCCGCAAGGAGCTGCGCCGCAGGGTCGGCGCGGAGGATCGTTTCCTTTATCTCACGATCGGCGGCATCGAGCCGCGCAAGGGCAGCCGTTTCCTTGCCGAGGCGCTCTCACGGCTCAAGTCCCGGCGTGCCATCTCGCCGGTGCTCGCCATCATCGGTGGCCATAGTTTCCAGGACTATTCGGCCTATAGCGAAGAGGTGCTGGCCTCCTTGCCTGGGCTCGGCCTTGAGCTGGGACGCGATGTCGTCCTGCTGCGGACGGTTGCCCAGGCCGAGCTGGTCGAGTGGCTGGCGGTCGCCGACGGCTTCGTGTTCCCTTCGATCAATGAGGGGTGGGGACTGGTCATCATGGAGGCGGCGAGTGCCGGCCTCCCCGTGGTCGCGTCCGACATCGACGTCTTTCGTGAGTTTCTGGACGATGGCCAGAACGCGATCCTCACCCGAGCCGGCGACAGCGGGTCGCTCGCCCTCGGCATGGCACGGCTGATGGACGAACCCAACACGCGCCGGCGGCTCGCGGCCGAAGGCACGGCGCTCGTCGCCAACTATGGATGGGATCGGACCGCCCGCCAGCACATCGCGCAATATGACCGCATATGGAGCGCAATGAACGCCGCCGAACGGGTCGGGCTCTCCGCCTAAGGACCACCCGTCCGCAGGCCGGAGCGACGACGCTCTCAGGAATCGTCGCTGCCGTCGCTTTTCCAGGCTGCGGCGGCCAGCCCGAGCCCAGCCAGGAGCGCGGCACCAGAACAATGGCCTATGCCGCGCACGATATGTGCTGCTTGCTCGAATTCTCCGCGGCGCTGCGGGGCCGAGGGGCAGAGGGCATCTCCGCTATCAGAAAAGAGCATATGCACCGGTGCGATGCTCTGTCCGCGCGCGGCCCATCGCAGGAAATTGCGGCTGAGATCCGTCGTCCGGGCCCTTGTCGCGATCGCTGTGAGCCGTGCCGGGCGCCATCCTGTCCAATGGTAGAACAGCAAGAGGCCCGCAAGCGCGTCGTCGCCCGACGGCGTGAGCCCGGTACCGCGTCCCTCAAGAACCGCGGCGGCGCCTTCTAAATCTCCATTTTCAGTCGCGGCCTGTACATCATGCCAGGTTGCGCCAAGATCATTGGGACGCTGCTCTGCAGCAGCCCAGAATGTCATCCACGGGGCTGCGATGCCGAGTTCGCGTGCCGGAGGCGTACGCGGCACATAGACGCTTGCCGACGCGATATCGATCGTCCCTTCCGAAAAGGTGAGGCGCCGGGGATCCAGATAGACGGCCGCGCCGTCAACAACCGGCGGTGGATTGCTATCGAGGACGAGATGGATCGGGCCTGGCCAGATCCTCGGCCCGACGACCGCGAAGATGCTATCGTCGATCCGCACGTAAAAACCGCCGGCGAAGTTTCCCACGACTTTGCCCGGCAATGGTCCGCTGCGGGCAGCCTCGCTGCACAATTCCGCGATCGCCTCGCCCTGATAGACCGCGCGCGCCGATCTTGTCACTTAGGCGATCCTTTCGTCGAGCTCGAGTGCCGCCTGCACGAAACAGGCGAGCGGCGCGCGGGCGATCCCAGCGCCGATCTGCCCCAAACCGTCTGTCGCATGCACGATACCGGTGCTGATCCCGGGTGTGACCGAGAGCTCGGCGATCCGGCGGACGTCGAGACCCAAGGGAGCACCCTTGTTCGACAGATAGGGCATCCGAAATCGGTCGCTTTCACCTACGCTGATGGTCTCCATGGCTTGGGTGAGGGCGAGCGCGTCGTTTGCACCGCCAAGGAAGGTGGCTGCCGCCGGCGTGTTCCCCGCGACCGCGGCGCCAAGTCCGATGAGTTCGAGAACCGCGCTGTCTCCGATGTCGGGAGCAGCGCATTCGGGACCGAATCCGGGTCTGAACAATGCGCTTCTGACCGGCGGGGCGTCAGTCACGATCCAGGGACGATTGCCCAGCCGAATCCCGAAGGAAGAGCCGTTGCGCGCCATGGTCGTCACGATACTGGTGCCGTCGACCCTTGCCGCCGCGTCCGCCAGCGCCTTTGCCGCCGCCATTGCCATGTTCAGCGTCGTGAGCGGGTTGCCGGCTAGGAAATCAGCGGCGACGGCGGTCAACGGATGGCTCGATCGAACAAGTGCGGGCAGCAAGTCCCGCAGCACGAGGTTGGTCGTCGCCTGGATGCGCATATGGACGTCGTCGGCCATCGCGACCCCCTGTGCGGCGAGGTCGAGGATATCGATCCCGCCACGGCGCTTCAGCGCTTCCGCCAGCACAGGCCCGATCACGTCGCGCACCAGCTTCAGTCGGTCGATGCCTGCTTCGTTGTTGACGCCGAACCAGGGGGCTTCGCCCGCGCCCTGGTTGACGCTGGAGAAAGCGGTGGTGCCGCCGTGCGCGTTTTCCACGACGTAGACCGGCGCAGAGGGGCCGATCACGGTGGCCATCGGGACCACGGTCTGGTGATCGTTGGCGGGCTTGAACATGACTTCACCGGCTTGGGCGAGTTCTGCGGCCGTCGCGACATTGTTGGCCCAGCCTTCGGCGACGATCGCAGCGGTCGCCGACCGGCGCAGCGGATCGATCATGTCGTCCCAGGTGATCGCGGGACCGCAATGCAGGAGAGTCCGCTCACCGAGTCCTTCGATGACCGCGCCCGCGCGCTCGACGGTCCTTATGATCGGGCTGGCGTTCAGATGACCGAGTACCCGGGCGTTCGCCGCGTCGATCCGGGTCGCCTTGGGACCGAGCAGCCGCCCGAGCGCGGAAACCAATCCGCCGTCGCCACCGGCAGGAATGCGCCAGTCGACATCCACGACCGGGGCGCCTTGATCGCGCAGCGCGTCCGCGAAGATCGGCAGCCCGACATTGATAACGCGAACCTCGCCGGGCAGGCGGGGCACTGGGTCTTGGTCGGGTCGTTTCATCGTTCGGGCGTCTTATGCACTGGGGGAGGAAACCGATATGAAAACGCGAAATCTTCCGCGGAGGATAACGCACCCGTGACAAAGAAAAAGCAGCAAGCCTGTCCAGGCTTGCTGCTTCGGGAGTGGCGTGGATTGAGCTCAGACCGTCCAGGTCGAGAAGATCAGGGCGCGGTCCCGCCAAGCCTGGATGTTGATATCGAGCACGTCGAGTGGATTGATCGGAATGACGCCCGGGATCAGGTCGTCTTCGCGCATGCCGTACAGGGCGCCCATGGCGAAGCGGCAGGCATAGACCTTCGCGCCTTCGTCCATCAGCGTCTTGAGCTGACGATTATACTGGAGATTGCCGGGGAAGGCCTCGGTGCCGACCGCTGGATAGCCCCGCGTCGCCGCTGCCATCAGGACGCCCGGACCGTAGAGCACGAATGACAGCTCGAAACCCTTGCGGCGCAGGCGCGTGGCCGTCAGCATGTTCACGAAGCCCACCGACCCCTCGAACGGGACGGTGTGCATGAGGATCAAGGCCTTGTCGCCTTCGTTGGCCTTGAGATCCGGAAAAACCTTTTCCTCCACATTGAAGAGGATATCGCCTTCCTTGGGAGCGGGAATTGTCACTGTCTTCGGCATAGTTCTCTCCTTACGAAAATCATCCGGGCGTCGCCCGAAAGTGGCAGTTCAGTGGCTTATTTCCTGGGCGATCGGTCCTGCCCGTCGATCCGCACGAACGGATGGGGAGGCCGGGGACGGGGGCTCTGCTTGGGCCAGGGCCGGCGATGGCTCCCCGGCATCGCGTGGATAAGATACTGGCGCAGCCCGTTCGGCAGCATCTTGTACGTCGGCACGAAAATATAGCGCCAGAACCGGTCCTTCAGCGTGCGCGGCTTGCCGTAGACGGTGACGCCGTTCTTCCGGCCGATACGCTGCTGCGCATCTGCCAGGAGATATTGCTGCGAATTGGTGCGCAGCCACTCCGTGAATGACATGCTTACCTCCGGAAATTCTGCTGGACGGCCAGAGCTGCCATCTGGATCGGCTCGTTGAGCGCGCCGATGGCGGGCGAATACACATTCTCCATCGTGGCGAGATCGTCGACCGAGATGCCGGCTCGGATAGCGACCGCAAGGAAGTCGGCTCGCTCCTTCACGCCTTCCCCGCCGACCATCTGCGCGCCGATCAGGCAGCGCGTCGCCGGATCCGCCAGCAACTTCACCGTGATGGGCTTCACGCCCGGATAGTAGCGCGCGCGGGTGATGCCCTTTGCCACGCCACTGACATAGTCCATCCCGACGGCGCTGGCGGTGGTCTCGCCGAACGACACGCCGCCGATCATCCATTCGCCGGCGAGCATTGCCCAGGGCACATAGACCGATTGATACTCGCGGGTGCCGCCCGCGGCGTTGATGCCGGCGGTCTTCCCTTGCGCATAAGCGTGGCTCCCGGACAGGCCTTGCAGCGACACGTTCGAAACGCCGTGCGGGATTTCCGTGCAATCGCCCGCCGCGAAAACATCCGGTGCCGAAGTCCGCATCCGCGCATCGACTACGATGCCGCCGGTGCCGCCAAGTTCGATCCCGGCGGCGCGCGCGAGATCGCTATTGGGCACCTTGCGTGTGCCGATGACAGCGAGCTGCGCTTCGATTCGACCGGCAGTAGTCTCTACATAGGAAAGGGTGCCATCACCACCGAACGCGGTGACCTGCTCACCCCAGAGCGTGGTCACGCCTGCTTCCGCCCAGCCTGCGCGGACGGGATCGATGATGTCGGGATCAACCACTTCGGCCATCGGCCAGGGGCCCGGATCGACAACCGTGACCTTGATGCCGCGGTGGACCAGAGCGGTCACCATTTCGACCGCGATCAGGCCGCACTCTACGACAACGGCCGACTTGACCGTGTCGAGGAACGAGTCCCATTCCTTGGCACGCTGGATGTTCTTGACCCGGTAGATGCCTTTGAGATCGCCGCCGGGGAGGTTGGGATCCCGGTAATTCCAGCCGGTGGCGAGAACCAGCTTGTCGTATCGAACTTCGCCTTCTCCCGCGACCTTGATCACATGACGCTTGGTGTCGATGCTATCGACCGTCGTCTCGTAGTGAACGTCGATACCCTGTTCCTGATACTGCTGCTTGGTTGCGAGGAACAGCCGATCGAAGGACTCGATTTCCTTGCCATGGACGAAGGGAATACCGCAGGGACTATAGGCAACGTCTTCGAACTGGGTGTAGACAACCATCTCGGCAGAAGGATCGACACCTAACGCTGCACCCGCAGCGCCTAAACCAGCAGCACCACCACCAATTACCACAATTTTCATAATGCGATCCTCGCCTCGGATTTGTCACCGTATCGTATAGGGAATGCTTTTTTCCTAAAGTAGATACGAGGCCAAACCCCGTCAAGGGGAATGCAGCGGGATCGAGTTGTCGTTGGCGAGCGCCGCCACACAGGTTAGGAGCGCATCGACCATGAGCTCCGCGACGCACACCACCTCTCGAATCATTCTCGCGACCCAGCGCGCGATATTTCGGGCCTTCTTCGATCCTGAGGTTCTGGTGAACTGGCGGCCACCCACGGGGATGTCGGCCGAGCTTCATGCATTCGATCCACGTCCAGGGGGTGGGTACCGGATGACGCTGGCTTATGAGGATCCGAGCAGCCGCCCCGGCAAAACGGCAGTCGGGCGCGACGTTGTTCACGCGCGTTTCCTGGAAATTTATCCCGAGGAGCGAATTGTCGAGGCGATCACGTTCGAGACCGATTATCCCGCATTTTCTGGGACGATGACTCTCACAACCACGATGCGGCCGGTGACGGGCGGAACCAAGGTGACCTTCCTTGCAGAGAATGTGCCGGAGGGCATCGCTCAGGAAGATCACCTCAAGGGCATGGAGTCGACGCTCAAGAACCTTGCGAACCTGCTCGAATGAAAGGCCAGAGAAATGGCCTGCAGCTCGCGGATCTGCCGGAGATCGACCTGCTGAGAGAGGCGGACGAACGGGCGCGGACCTATGCTGCAACCATCGGCAGCCGCCGTGCTTGGCCGGATCCAGAAGCGCTGGAAGCGCTTGTCGCTTTTCAGGAAGATCTCCGAAACACTGGAGAACCGATGTCGAGACACTGCGGCTGCTGGACGAAATCGGTTCTCCCGCAACTGCGGCGACCACAGGGCCGAACTATTTTAGCTATGTGATTGGCGGTGTTCTTCCTGCCGCCGCGGCGGCTGTGCGCTTGGTGTTCGCCTGGGAGAAGTGCGCGTCTACCCTCGACACGTCGCCGGTTGCCGACGCAATCGAAATCCAGGCGGCGCGCTGGATATTAGAGGCACTGGACCTTCCCCGGTCCGCCGGGGTGGGCTTCGGCACCAGCGCCACGGCCTGCACTATTGCCTGTCTCGCGGCGGCGCGTCGGGCGCTACTCGCGCGCGCAGGCTGGAATTGGGACCGCCACGGCGCATAAGGCGCGCCGGTGGTGAGGGGCATGCTGCCGAAGACCGCCCATGTGGCCGTCATCAAGGCCCTTCGCATTCTGATTTTCGGTCTCGACAATCTCGTGCGGTTGGGCGCGCGCTTCGTCCTCGCGGGAGCTGTGCGATGGCGTCGAGTGGGCGGAAAGCTTGACGGCGGATGGTCACAAGTGGCTGAACACGCCCTATGATGGCGCCTTCTCCATCTGCCGGGACGCGAGCGACATGGCGAGTGCGATGTCCTCCGAGGCAGTCTATGCGAGAAGCCCCAGTCAAACAGGAGTATCTATGAACAACACCGAACTCGCCGAGCAAATTGCTTCCGGACGAGACCTGTCCAAAGCCGACGCGCGCAAGATCGTCGACGAGGTATTCTCCGCGATCGTAACTGCAGCGGCCGCTGGCCAGGAGATTTCGTTGAACGGCTTCGGCAAGTTCAAGCTGAAGGAATCGTCGGCACGCGAGGGCCGCAATCCTTCGACGGGCGAGTCGATCCAGATCGCCGCGTCGAAGAAGCTGACATTCGCGCCGGCCAAGGCCGTCAAGGATCGCCTGAACCCCTGATCGATCGGAACGGGGCGCCGCGCACCGGCGCCCCGCAACATATCGATGGTGCGCTGGGTTTCTCGATCAGCTCGTGGCACTCCTCGCCGACCCGCCCGGCGACGCGGAGAGGAAGGCTCCATTCGCCTCCTCGGCGATGGCCCGGCCACCGGGGACGAGATCGCTACGACGCCTTCGTTCGCAATATCGTTTTGGCTGCCAAGGCCGCAAAGCCTGTCACCAATCCCCAAAAGGCTGCGCCAAGGCCGAAAAGCGCCAAGCCCGACCCCGTGGCGAGGAATGTCACAATGGCCGCGTCGCGATCCTCCCTTGCCGCAAGCGCCGTCTCGAGCGCGCCGACCAAGGCCGGGATCAAGGCGATCCCCGTCAAAGCTGCAATCACGTTGTGCGGCAACGCCAGGAAGAACCGCACAAGCAACGGGGCGAACAGCGCTAGAAGCAGGTAAAAGCCGGCATACATAATGCCGACGATCCACCGCCGAGTCCGATCAGGATGGGCTTCCTCGCTAGTGCAGATCGCCGCTGTGAGCGCCGCGAGATTGACCGAGTGTGCGCCGAACGGCGCCGCCGCAAGGGATGCAAGGCCGGTTCCCGCCAACAATAGGCCAGGCTTTGGGCGGAAATCAGCCGTTCGCAGCACTACCAGCCCCGGCAGATTTTGCGAGACGAGGGTGACTAGGAACAATGGAACACCGAGGCTGATGATCGCGCGCGCATCGAATTGGGGTGCGACAGGGAAAAGCACACCAAATGCTGCTCCCGTAGGTAGGTGCGCGATGTCACCCCGCAAAGCGGTCAAGAGGGCGCCCGCGGCGAGGACGAGCAGCAATGCGTAGAGCGGAACCCGCTGGCGCGCTGCAAGGTAGACGGCGACAATGATCGTGACCAGAAGCGGATCGCTTCCTCCAATCTTGAACAGCCCGAGGCAGAATGGGAGCAAGACACCGCCCAGCATGGCCGATGCAACCGATGCAGGAATGCGTTCCGCCAGCCTGCCAAGGGCTGGTACGGCACCGAGACAGACCATCAGCAAGCCGCTGACCAGGAATGCACCGATCGCGACCGGCCAAGTCTGCCCAGGCGTCGTCGCAGCCAAAAGCGCCGCCCCCGGTGTCGACCAAGCCAGTACGATCGGCATCCGCAATTTCGTGGAAAGCGCCGCGCCGGCAATCGCGATCCCAAGACAGAGCGCCGTGACGGCCGAACCGGTCTGTTCAACGGATGCCCCCAACGTCCGCATCGCTTGCACGACCAACGCCACGGTACCACCGAAGCCAATTAGTGCGGCGATGAGAGCGGAAGACCATGCGTGCAATGGGGGCAGCGAACGAAGCATCCGGCCCCCCTAACCCTGCCCGTGCCGGTTCGTCACCTGCGTTGACAAGAACCGTGATGCTGCGCGAGCGGACGGTCCGACGGCCATGAAAGCGCACCCAAGCGTCATGTGAGGCTCCTTCAACGAAGGGCTGCAGTGACGATGATCTCAACCTTCCAGTCAGCTCGGGCGAGTTGCGCCTGCGCAGTCGCGCGCGCCGGGGCAGGGGAGTCGCCGATCCAGTCCTCCCATATCCGGTTCATCACGTCATAATCGGTGATATTGGCGAGCCATATCGTTGCTTGAAGCAGCCGCGAGCGATCCGTGCCCGCTTGCGCAAGCAGATCGTCAATCGTCGCAAGGATAGCCCGTACCTGGGCCGCAATATCCTCTCCCGGAGCGCCTATCTGGCCGGCCAGATAGACGGTGCCATTGTGGATGACGGCCTGGCTCATGCGTCGACCGGGCTTCAGGCGCTGGATGTCCATTGAATCTTCTCGTTTTGAATGAGATGTCGACTATGCGGTGGCGTCGAGGAAGCGCGCGAGCAGCGCGTTGAACGCGGCCGGATCCTCAAGATAGGGGAGGTGGCCGCAGTGCGGCAGCCGCGCAATCGAGGAATTGTCGAGAAGCTGGTGCAACTCCTCCACGCAATAGGGCGGTACGAAGCCGTCCTGCTCGCCGCGCACGAGCAGCACCGGGCATCGGATGTCGGCCAGCTCGGGGCGCTGGTCGAAGTCGATCAGTTCCTGGAACCGTGCGCGGATATGTTTCGGGTCGATGCTGTCGAGCGATTTCAGGAATCCTCGCACGATCGCCCGGTGCTCGTTCACGCCCATGGCGGCGAGGAGAGTTTCGGCCCAGGCGCGCTCTCCACTAGGCTGGACGAGCAGATCGTAGAGCGCAAGCCGGGCCTGCCTGTCGGCGGGCGTGAGATGAACGAAGGCGTTGACGACCGCGATACGCTCGACGCGATCGGGAAATCGCGCCGCGAACATCATCCCGGCCCTGGCCCCCTTGGACAGGCCGCATATCGCGATCCGCTCGGCGTTGAGATGATCGCAAAGCGCCTCGATCGCTTCCCAATAGCGGATGAACGAGACGTCGCGGCCGCCCGAACGACCGTGGCCAGGAAGATCCAGCGCGACGACACGATGCGAAGGGGCAAACGCCTTTCGCTGCAGCACCCAGTTCTCGCCATTGCCGCCCAGGCCGTGGAGAAAGAGCAGGATCGGGCCCGTGCCTTCGATCGTGTAGGACAGCGTATATCCCTGGTGTGAGAAGCTTTCGATCATGGTCACAGCGGTCCCATTGTGCGCGATCGTTGCACGAAGCTATGCGGGCAGCAACGACAAGTCGCGCGCACCATGCCAGGGGGGCGGCATGGTGCGCGCGAACCCTCGGGATCAGGCTTCCGTCTGAGCGGCGAGGGCGGTGCCGGCGCCATCGGCACCCACCAGCTTGAGCGCCTTGGACACCTGCTCCGGTGTCAGGTCCTGGGCGGTCACGGCGGGGGATGTCGCCGGGTTCGTCATCAGCAGGCGCAGCAGTTCGGGGCGGGAGAAGTGGCCGACCGAGTCCATCAGACGCTTGCGGCCGAGGTTCAGGTCCATGTTGAGGTCGGCGATCAGGATACCCTCGCCGGAGGTCAGCGGCGGCACGACATGTCGGCCTTCCGGATCGATGATCGCGGTGATGCTGCCGCCACGGATCATGCCCGCCGCGCCGTGCTCGCCCGAAATCTCCGCAATCTGCTCCTCGGTGAGCCACCCTGTCGCGTTGACGACGAAGCAGCCACTCTCGAGAGCATGGTTCCGGATCTGCACCTCGGTCTGGTCCGCAAAGGTCGGGCCGAACAGCGCACCGGGGAACATCGAGACGTGGATGTCCTCATGCTGCGCCATCAGCGCGTAGCGAGCGAGGGGATTGTAATGCTCCCAGCAGATAAGACCGCCCACGCGGCCGACCGCAGTGTCGATCACCTTCAACGTCGAGCCGTCGCCCACGCCCCAGATCATGCGCTCGTGATAAGCCGGTGAGAGCTTGCGATGCTTGAGGCGAAGCGTGCCGTCGGCGTCGAAAATCAGCAGGCTGTTGTAAAGCGTGCCGTGATCGCGCTCGTTGATGCCGATCGAGATGACAATGTGGTGCTGCCGCGCGGCAGCGGACAGTGCCTCCGTGACCGGGCCAGGCGCAACGACGCCATTCTTGTAAAGGCGGAGGTGCTCGTCACCGATTAGCGCCGGACCGTGCACGATCGAGAAATAGGGATACCAAGGGAGGAACGTCTCGGGGAAGACGACGAGCTCCGCCCCCTTCGAGGCCGCTTCCGAGACCGCGGCGAGTACGCGATCGACGGTGTTCGCCAGTGTATCCAGCGCCGGAGCGATCTGAACGGCCGCAGCGCGGACGGTACGGGAATCTGTCATTGGTGGCCTTTCCTTACGAACGGAGCATGCGAGATCGACCGATCGCGCAAACCTTCGGGCAATCGGACCAGCGAGTGTCGGCGCGAGGAGATTGCTCCGATTTTCCCACTCGGGGCAGCTTCAGCCGCACGATCCACACCGATGACCTCGGGTTCGTGTTGGATTTTGGTGAATTCCAATAGAATAGGGAATATAGACTTTGCTGAAATGATTTTTCCGGAATCGTGAATAATGGACACATTGCGCGCCATGCAGGTCATCGTCGCCATCGCCGAGCAAGGAGGCTTTGCAACGGCTGGACGCCAACTCGGCCTCTCGGCACCGGCGATCACTCGTATCGTCACCGACCTGGAGACCCAGCTCAACGTCAAGCTCGTCGCCCGCACCACTCGTAGCGTCCGGCTTACCGAGGCCGGCCAGCGCTACGTCGACGACGCGCGCCGCATCCTCGCCGCGGTGGATGACGCTGGCGATGCGGCCCGCGGCATCCACGGGGAATTGCGCGGACGCGTCAACGTCACCGCGTCCGTCCTCTTCGGCCGGCTGTTCGTATCGGACCTTCTCGTCGCATTCCTCCGCCTCCATCCCGGCATGGAGATCGCGACGCTCTATGTGGATCGCGTGGTCCAGCTTTCCGACGAAAACCAGGACATCGCGGTCCGTGTCGGAGCGCTCGCCGACTCCAGCCTTCGTGCGGTCCGCGTTGGTGCTGTTCGGCGGATCGTCTGTGGGGCACCTTCCTATCTCGAGGCCCACGGTATTCCGCAGCGGCCAGAAGATCTGGACGCGCACGAGACCATCGGCATCACAGCGCTAGGCGCCGGGTTGAACTGGCAGTTCGGAAGAGGTGGGGAAGCATTCACCAAGCGGGTCCGTCCAAGGTTCTTCGTGAACGCTCACGAGAGCGGGATAACTGCGGCTGAGGCTGGTTTCGGGTTGACCCAGGCCTGCTCAGATCAAATCGCCCACCAACTGCGCGCGGGTTCGCTCAAGGCGATCCTCACCGACTGGGAAGCTCCACCCTTGCCAGTCCATATCCTCCACCGCGAAGGAGATCGCATCTCCGCGCGCGTGCGCGGTTTGGTCGATCATCTGATCGTCGGGCTGCGTGCGAAGCTCGAGATACTGGCTCGCTATGAGCTTGAACCGGCAACCGTGACCTAATGCGACTCGATAGAAGTCATCATCATGAGGCTGGCAGGGCAACGATACGCGAGGCAGCGGGCAGCGTTGTCGACGTCTCGAAGATCCGCCATTTCGGCTTCAGCCACTTCGAGTCCGATGAATGCGGCGCGCTTAACGATTGGCTTGAAGCGACGCCGGATGCGGTGGCCTTCACCTGCCCCCTGTGCTGCGACGAGCTCGCCATCCGAACGCCTGCCGTTCTTGCCAAGGAGGCAATGCTGGAAACCGAATCCAAGCGCTTCCGGCTGATACCCTCATCCCATTTTAGACTCGCGCACGATGTCGTCAAAGGAGGCCTTTCGATCTCGAGGCTGTTCGACATGGCGCCGTTCGTCCATAGCTGGCTTCAGGCAGCGCTTCGCCTGAGCGGTCAGGAGATCCTCAACATCAGCCCAATCCGCATCGTGAAGGCATGCGCAACGCCGCTGATCGCAGCCTGGGGCGGCGCAGAGACTACAGCCTTCGGCAATCAGTCCAACAACTTCCTCGAGGCATGGGCCGCGATGGGAAACAAAGGTGCCCCGCTGGAGATCCCGGGCAAGAATCACTTCGATGTTCTGGACGGCTTCGAGACGGTCGATGGGACATTGACGCAAGCGCTGCTCTCTCTAGCGTCGATGTAAGGGGACGGGCAGAACCGGCCGCCTCAGGCAACCCGGAATCACTCATCCATGGAGTATGTGTTGGATCAATTGAATGGCGTCGCAGGCACGGCTGATGGCGACGAAATCAACCTGTTGCAAGCTGCTGACGAACGCGCGCGTTCCTATACAGCTACGATCGGCAACCGCCGCGCCTGGCCGGCACCCGAGGCCCTCGAAGCGCTCTCCGCGTTCCAGGAGGATTTCCCCGAACACGGGATGACGGCTACGGACACACTGCGGCTTCTCGACGATATCGGCTCTCCCGCGACATCCGCGAGCACGGGTCCCAACTATTTCGGCTATGTAATCGGTGGCGTTCTCCCGGCCGCCGCTGCCGCCGAGCGGCTAGTGCTCGCTTGGGACCAGCGCGCATCGACGTTCGACAGCTCGCCGGTCTCCGACGTGATCGAAACACAGGCGGCTCGCTGGATTTTGGAAGCCCTAGACCTTCCCCGGTCCGCCGGGGTGGGCTTCGGCACGAGTGCCACTGCCTGCACCATCGCCTGTCTCGCAGCAGCCCGCCGGGCGCTGCTCGCGCGTGCTGGCTGGAATTGGGACCGCCACGGCGCACAAGGCGCGCCGGTGGTGAGGGTCATGCTGCCGGAGACGGCGCATGTGGCCGTCATCAAGGCGCTTCGCATTCTGGGCTTCGGTCTCGACAATCTCGTGCGACTGCCGGTCGACGGATCGGGCCGTGCGATCGTCGAGCAAGTACCCGATGCGGACGATCTGACAATCCTATGCCTTCAGGCGGGCGAGGTGAACACCGGTAGCTTCGATGATTTCGCCAAGCTCATCCCCATGGCGCAGGCACGTGGGGCGTGGGTGCATGTCGATGGGGCGTTCGGCCTTTGGGCGCGCGCCTCGTCCTCGCGGGCGCTGTGCGATGGCGTGGAGTGGGCGGACAGTTGGACGGCGGACGGCCACAAATGGTTGAACACGCCCTATGACGGTGCCTTCGCTATTTGCCGGGAAGCGGACAACATGGCGACCGCGATGTCCTCCGAGGCGGTATACGCGCCGACCTCCGCCTCCGCGCAGCAGAACCTGACACTCGAGTTCTCGCGTCGCGCCCGCGGCATCCCGATCTGGGCGGCATTGCGGACGCTAGGCCGAGATGGCCTTCGTCAACTCGTGGACCGCAACATTTCGCAGGCGCAGCATGTCGCTGAACGTCTCCGAGCCGAAGGCTATGAGATTCTGAATGATGTGGTGCTGAACCAGGTGCTGGTGCGCGCGGACGACGACGAGCGCACCCAGCGCATTTGCCGGGCCGCTCAGGCTTCCGGTGTTGCTTGGTTCGGTATGACCCGATGGGAAGGACGCCCGGCGTTCAGGCTGAGTTTCTCAAGCTGGCGCACGAACCAGGAAAATCTCGACAAGCTCGTCGCGCTATTGGTTGGACTGTTGCGTGACGTGAAGAACTGAAGCGCGATACGGATGTCCGCGGCGGTTGGGCCGCCGCGGATCCGATCGAGGCAGATGCCGATCGGTTTCGAGTGGGTGGGTACGTGCGCGGTCTGCCAGGGATCGCCGGACAGAATTGGATGACCACTCGCAGTGTCGGGCTCTCAGAGGCAGGCGAGCACTATATCGATGATGCGCTTCGCGTCCTTGCGGCGGGTCGACGATGTCGGCGAACCCCAGCAGAGGTCGATGAGTGGATCGGCTCGACTGGAAGGGGCCGACACAACACCCGCCTCCATGAACCTTTTCATCGAGGCCGAAGGCACCTTCGGGTTTCGGCTAGCGTGCGAAAGGCCCGATCGAACCCGGATACGCGCTGTCAATAGTCGGACGGCCATCCGCCAGACCGCTATTTCAAGCTCAGGGCACCTGAGGCGTGCGACGCCACGATTCCGCGGGTTCTGGGATCCGCATCAGTTTGCGGATATGATCTGAGTTCGCTTGCGATGTTAGGGTTGTCAGCAGTTCAAAGGCAACCTCGATCGCGGTGCCTGGACCAGTCGAGGTAATCAACGTGCCGTCGACGACAACGGCTTCGTCGACAAACTGCGCTCCATAACCTTCGAGCTGAGCTCGCCGCTTGCCGCCGATCTGGTGATAAACCGTAGCGCGTCGGCCATTCAACACTCCAGCTGCACCCAATGATAGGGATGCGACGCAAACGGCCGCCACGGTTTGCTGCCTCTCCACAAATCTGCGAATAATGTCGGTAAATGGCTGCGACAAAGCGTCGTTATAGAAGCCCGCACCTTCAAATCCCCCTGGAACGGCAACGGCATCAAATCCATCCAGATCAAGGTCTGCCACCAGTGCCTGGGGCAAAACTGAGAATCCGAATGTCGCCTTGAGCGGCGACCGCAAGCCTGCAGAAACGAGCTCTATTCCCTCTTCTCCATCAAGATTCGCCCAGCCGAGAACATCGGTAAATCCGGCTGCTTCCAGGGGCTCAAATCCGTCAGCAAGTAACAATAGAACACGCTTTGTCATCGTACTTCTCTCAAAAAATGCATATTATTCATTATAGGGTATGTTCCGCCATCTATGGTAGTGCTGTAATAGCAGTATTTCGGAATACTGAATTTCATATCTGTGAATAATGAGGGTAATGTTTTCGCCCTTACACTGCCGGCGACACACGTTGATCAGAGGACAGAGAACGCATCCTCCCTCGTGGAAGGACGTCAGTCTCCCTGAGCTCACTTGAACGCTCTGCCTTCTTCAATGCGTGGATATCGGTGACGACGAATCGGAATCCGTCGCGGCTGTTGGTTGTGATAGATGGCGCAATGAACGCAAGGCTGCTGCGGTCTGGTTCATCGAGGCGGAAGGCGCCGCTGGGCTCGGCTTCGCTTGGCATCGGTTGACCTAATGCCCGGCAGCACCGTCGGCGATCTCACGAATCTTATCGAGAGATAGCAGGACCAATTGTTGATTATGGCTCGCAATCAAGCCACGCCGTTCCCACCCTGCAACGACCCGGCTGGCGGTATGGAGCGTAGTGCCGGCAATATCGGCGATATCCTTGCGCCGCAGGGGAAACTCGATCCGGATGCCGTCATTCATTCGTCTTCCGGCTTGGTCGGCTAGCCTTAGCAAGGCCCGCGCGATCCGTCGGTCGACGTTCTGCGTGGCAAGCTCGCGCAACCTTTCCTGCGCTTCGCTCAACCGCGTGCCGAGAATGGCGGTCATATTGATCGCAATCGTGGAATGCTGCCGCATCAGCTCCAGGAGATCGACGGGACTCCAGCTGATCTCGATCGAATCAACCATCGTCGTTGCGTCGGCGGGATAGAGGCCATCAGTCAACAAAGGAACACAACCGAAAATTTCGCCCGGACCAATGAACCGGACCAGTATCTCGCCGCCGTCGCTCCCCGACTGGGTAATCCGGACACTCCCGGACAATAGGGCGTGTGCACGGCCGGCCGGCTGTCCCTGGTCAAAGACCCGTACGTCACGGGGGATATCCCGCTTGCGCGCGATCGCAACCGCTTGCGCTCGCACATCCGGCGGCAACGCCGTGAACAGCGCGATGCCCGAGATCGGATCTGCGCTAACGGGATTCCGAGCAATCATGGCTTCCTTGTAAGAGCGGGTTCGCAAAAGTGGAGCAGTTTGCGCCAGCGCAACCTCGAATCCCTCGACTATGCTAGATTCGGGCTGCGGCTGGAACGAAAACCGTCTAGCGGAAAATAACGGCTGAGGTATCGCAATGCTCTGTCCAGAATGCGGTGAAGTGATCGGATCGGGCCCGCTTGATTTGCGACATCCTGTGTCGTGCGAACGAAACAGCGCTCCGCTCAAGACCGCAACCCAGCGATTTTTTGCGGAACTCTCAAGGCTGATAGGCGGCGTAAGCCGCGCGATGCGCGCAGCGCAGGCGGACTGATTGTGGCGCTGCCGCATTCCCGACCAGGAGAGGTGTTTCGCCTGGCACCGCTCGGCGATAAGACCACACGGACTGTGGCGTTGGCACGCACACCATCCTTCGAGGCCGTTCACCTGGTCATTCGCGCCGGCCAATCAATCGCACCGCACCACGTTGCCGGTTCGATGACGCTTTACTGTATTGCGGGTCATGTACGCTTTGAGGGTAGCACGCCGCCGGAGCTTCGAACCGGCGACTGGCTCTTCCTCGATCCGGGTGCCCCGCACGCGGTAGAAGCGATCGTCGACAGTTCCTTGCTTCTGACGATCATGTTCGATGAATCCCATGGCGGAGGGCCTGAACCGGCCTGAGCGACTGGTACGACGCGGTGGTAACGACAGGGGGGGAAACAGTGGGCGAGTATCGCAAGCTTTGGTGGACTTTGATCGCGGTCCTGGCCGTGACCTTCACGATATTGGGCGTATCGGGCGTTGAAGTCTATCGCAAGGCTCCACCTATCCCCGCCAGGGTCGTCACGCCCTCCGGCTCGGTGCTAATGACCCATGACGACATCCTGGCGGGTCAAGCGGCCTGGCAAAGTACAGGTGGGATGGAACTCGGCTCGATCTGGGGCCACGGCGCCTACCAGGCTCCTGACTGGAGTGCCGACTGGCTCCATCGCGAACTGGTCGCATGGCTGGATCTCGCCGCGTGGGAGACCTACGGCAAGGCGTTCGATACGCTGGGTGTCGAGCAGAAGGCCGCGCTGACCTATCGCCTGCGGCAGGAATATCGCCACAACGGCCATGATGCCGCGACAGGCGTCCTCACGGTGTCGGATCGCCGCGCCCGCGCGATCGCGCTGACTGCCGACCATTATAGCCGGCTCTACGGCAATGATCCCGCGCTTCAGGAGATGCGCGATAATTATGCGATGAAAGAGGGGACGCTCCCAAGCCCGGAAAGCCGCGCCAAGCTCGCCGATTTCTTCTTCTGGACGGCCTGGGCCGCCGCGACGGAACGGCCCGGGACGGTCGCCACCTACACCAACAACTGGCCACCCGAACCGCTGATCGGCAACCAGCCGACGCCGGAGAACATCCTCTGGTCGCTTGCCTGCGTCGTCATCCTGATCGCGGGCGTCGGCACGCTGATCTGGGGCTGGGCGTTCCTGCGCCGTCACGACGATACGCCGCTCGTCGCGGCGGACAGGGACCCGCTGACGCTGGCCGCGCTCACCCCGTCGCAGCGATCGCTCGGCAAATATCTGTTCGTCGTCGCCGCGCTGTTCATCTTCCAGGTTTTCATCGGCGGCTTCACCGCGCACTACACGATCGAAGGACAAAGCTTCTACGGCATCGATGTCTCGCAATGGTTTCCCTATGCGCTGACCCGCACCTGGCATGTGCAGAGCGCGATACTATGGATCGCGACGGCGTTCCTCGCCGCCGGTCTGTTTCTTGCGCCGGTGATCAACGGCGGTGACCCCAAGTATCAGAAGCTCGGCGTCGACATCCTGTTCTGGGCGCTGATCCTTGTCGTCGCCGGATCCTTCATCGGCAATTTTCTAGCGCTCTCGCATGCCTTGCCTGCCAATCTCAGTTTCTGGTTCGGGCATCAGGGATATGAGTTCCTCGACCTGGGCCGCGTATGGCAGATCGCACTGTTCGGCGGGCTGCTGTTCTGGCTTACGTTGATGCTGCGCGGCATGCTGCCGGCGCTGCGCGCGAAGGATGGAGGCGACAAAAGCCTGCTGGCGCTGCTCACCGTCTCCACCGTCGCGATCGGTCTCTTCTACGGCTCGGGACTGTTCTACGGCGAGCGCACCCACATCACGATCATGGAATATTGGCGCTGGTGGGTGGTCCACCTGTGGGTGGAGGGCATTTTCGAAGTGTTCGCCACCGCTGCGATCGCCTTCATCTTCGCCTCCATGGGCCTGGTGTCACGGCGGATCGCGACCGCCGCCAGCCTCGCTTCGGCCTCCTTGTTCATGGTGGGCGGCGTGCCTGGCACTTTCCACCACCTTTATTTTTCGGGCACGACCACGCCCATCCTGGCGGTCGGCGCGGCGTTCAGCGCGCTTGAGGTGGTGCCGCTGATCGTGCTCGGCTACGAAGCATGGGAGCGCTGGAGCCTGCGCAATCACGCCCCCTGGATGCGCGCGATGCGCTGGCCGCTGATGTGCTTCATCGCGGTCGCCTTCTGGAACATGCTGGGTGCCGGCGTCTTCGGCTTCATGATCAACACGCCGGTCGCACTGTTCTACCTTCAGGGGCTGAACACGACCGCGGTCCACGCCCACGCGGCGCTGTTCGGAGTCTATGGCTTCCTGGCGCTCGGGTTCACCCTTCTGGTGCTGCGCTACATCAGGTCCGACATCGCCTTCAACGAGCGGCTGATGCAGACCGGCTTCTGGGGGTTGAACGCGGGGCTAGTGCTGATGATCTTCACCAGCCTGCTTCCGGTTGGCCTGTTCCAGTTCGAAGCCAGTGTCACCACCGGCATGTGGTATGCGCGCAGCGACGCGTTCCTCCAGCAAGGCTTTCTTGAGACGCTGCGCTGGATCCGTACCTTTGGCGACGTGGTGTTCATCGCAGGCGCCATAGCAGTCGCGTGGCAGATCGTGATCCTCGGGCTGTGGCGTCAGGGCACGCGGACATAGCCAAGAAGGGCGGTCAAAGGGTGGGCGTGCAGGGGAGGACTGTCCCAAGCCGTCTCTACAGGTCATGCCCTCATAGGCGTGAAGCAAAATCTACGAATGGGTGCTCGAATCGGTCGAACATCCCGTTCCCGGACCGAGGGCGCAGTCCAACGCACTTGCCCAACTTGAAAGACCTCATGGTGCCGGGCTGAAGGAGGGTACGCCAGATCACAGCTGATCTAGGGCGTCATACCCTTCAAGTTGGGTTCCATGCAGATCCTATCGAAGCTGCTGCGAGATGCAGCTAAGGGCCATCTTCGTGGTTGCGCACAAGGTTTCTCGAAGATCGCCGGACTTGGCCTGAAGTGCCAGACCACCACAAACCGAGATGACGAAATGGGCGAGTACCTCTGGTGCGGCGTTGTCGACGAGTTCATCCTTCGCAAGCGCGGCTTCGAAGCGTCGACGCAATACGCCTTCATAATAGGCGCGGTAATTCACGAGCTTCTGCCGGATCGTCTCATGTTCCGGTGCGCATGCAATCGCACCATTCAAGGTCAGGCAGCCCAGTGGCGTGTCGGGGTCGGCGATAACCTCGATGAACCGACAGATAAACGTCTCGATCGCAATCTCGATCGAAGGAATTTCGAGTGCCTGTTCCACGAATTCGAGATGCTGTCGTCGGTAGCGTTCGAGAGTCTGGCCGAACAATTCCTCCTTGCTCGCGAACACCCGATAGAGGCTCGGCCGTTCGATTCCGATCGCCGCAGTGAGATCGGACAGCGAGGTCCCTTCGTAACCCTTGAGCCAGAATTCGCGCATGGCGGTGTCGAGGGCTTCGTCTATGTCGAACTGCCGTTTACGGCCCACTTTTACCAACGCCTTTCGTGCCGGGAATCGAGACCTCTCGTTTACCCGCTCGGCACGGCAAAAGGATGGCGATTTATGGCAGGCCTATGCTGCTCGAACGCAACTGATACCGGGATGCGATCACATCAGTCCGTGGCTGCCGGCCACCGCTCCCAGTAGCGCGATGAGCGAGAGGGCAAGCAGCAGGCGGTGCATGCGTTCCATCCGCATGAAGTCCGCGGCGGGTGAAGCGGAACGCCTCATGCGATCGTGAAGGAATAGCGGCTCGACGATGAAAAGCATGAGAGCGAAGATCGCCCAGACTCCGACCATGGCATGCATCCACCAGAAATGGGGATCGGCGAACCGACCCCACATTTCGAACCGATAGACCATCCAGAGACCTGACGTGCCCGCGAGCAGCACCCATAGGCGTGCCTGTCCGGCAAACCGCCCTTCGATCCGGTGAAAGGCGGCGAGCCGGCAGTCTGGATCGTGATCGTGGCGAATGGACGGCATCACCACGCAAGTCACGAAGCCCACGCCGCCGATCCACAGCAGGATCGCCAGGACATGCAGCGCGCGAGCGACAATGACATCGTCCATCCGAATCTTCCCAATCAGGCGGCCAGCAATTCGTCGGCGGGGCCGAAGAACTCGTAGTGGATACGGTCGGACGGCACTCCGGCAAGGGACAACGCCGATACAGCCGCGCGCAGGAACGGACGCGGGCCGCAGATATAGTAATCCGCCTCCGCGACGGGAGTGCTGGCAATCAACCACTCGTCGGTTATGATCCCGGCTCGGTCATAATCCTGGCCTGCCAGCTCGCCGACCAGTGGCGTCTGGTGGAAGTCGGTCACTTGCACGACCGTCCCGCCGTTCACCAACTCGCGAACATGGTCGCGCATCGCGTGTGTATCGCGGTCATGGGTTCCGTGAATATAGTGGGCGGGCGTGCCCGGATACCTCTCGACCAGCGTCTCGAGCATCGCGACCATCGGGGTCAGACCGACACCGCCCGACAGAAGGACAACAGGGCGTTCGGGATGCTCGGCAAGAAAGAACTCGCCGGCCGGCGGCGAGACCTTGAGGATCGTCCCCGGCTTCGCGTGATCGTGCAGCCAGATCGAGGCCAGCCCGTGCGGCTCGCGCTTCACCGAGATGCGATAGAACTCGCCGTTGGGCGCGTTCGAGATCGAGTAGTTGCGCTTAATCGGGGGATGCCCCGGAATCTCGAACCAGAAGGTCAGATACTGCCCTGCTTTGTGGCGGATGACTGCGCGACCGTCGACCGGACGCAGGATGAAGGAACTGATCACGCTGCTCTCGCGGATCACCTCCTCGACGCGGAAATCGCGCCAGCCGGTCCAGCCGCCTTCGGCGGTCTCATGCTCGCGATAGATGTTCGCTTCGCGCGCCATTAGAACCTTGGCTAGGAACCAATAGGCATCGCCCCAGGCCGCCAGGATTTCCTCCGTCGCAGCCTCGCCGAGCACGGCCTTGATGGCACCGAGCAGTGCTTCTCCGACGTGCGGATAATGCTCGGGCAAGATCTGGAGGCCGACATGCTTCTGCGCGATCCGCTCGACCGCGGGCGCGAGCGCCGTGAGATTGTCGATATTGCTGGCATAGGCGAGGATCGCCGCCGTCAGTGCGCGCGGCTGAGCGCCCGCGGCATCCTGATGCGACTGGTTGAACAGGTCGCGGATCTCTGGGTTCTCGAACATGCGGGCGTACATCTCGCGCACGATCTCGAGCCCGCTGGCTTCGAGTGCGGGTACGGTGGCCTTGACGAGCGCGATCGTGCGCTCGTTGATTGTCTGCGACATCAACGTCTCCTGTGACGGGTTGGAAAGGAAAGTAGGTTCAGCCGGTCGGCAACTGATCGTAGAAATCGACCCGCATCCTCATCGGTCCAATCGGCTCGACGAAATGCGGTTGCTGAGGAAGGACCAATCCCGGTGTCTCGGGATCGAGAAGGATTTCGGACGACGGGTCGAGATAGGTGAGCCGCAACTGCCCCTCGATCACCCGCACCAAACCCCACACGCCGGCCTTGGTGTTGTGCCGACCACGCAATGCAACCGGCAATGTGTCCTGGTCGAAGACCGGCGTGGACCGATAGGGCAGGGCGGCCATGTCAGGCGGCCAGCCGGATGTCTTCGGCGTGCGTGGGGTAAGGAGCCACGCCAGCGGCGGTGTCCAAGCCTGCCAGTTCGCTCGCGAAGCCGTGGTTCACATCACGATGATGCGCTTCGTCCGCGCGCACTACCAGCACGACGTCCCGCAGCGTGGCGTTATCCGGTAGCTTCCAATAGTGTCGTGCGATCGTCGGCGCCGGCACATTAGGGCTGCGACCCTCATCGATCTCCTTGAGAAAGTGCGTATAGCTGATCACCGCTTCTTCCTCGAAATAGCCGACGATGCGGTGCGCGGTCCGAGGGCTGACGAGGTAGAGCGCGAAGAAGGCGAGATAGAAGACCCACTGAACGCCAAGAATGACCAGCCGCTCGAACAGGGTCGGTTTGGCGATCTCGATGAAAGTCATCAGATGCATGCGCTCATTCTCCGCTTCCTCCATCAAGGTGCGGATCCAGCCCTTGTCGTCGCACATCCGGCGTAGGCATTTGAGGTGGTTGATCGTCGCGCCGACCATGCCCGGCACGGCGGCAACCGTCTCCAGCACGATCGCGCGATGACCGTAGCGCTTGGCGAAGAACGTATCGGCGCAAAAGCGCAATACCTTGGTGAAACCGAGCGCGATGCGGTCGCGCAGGTCGCGCGGCTGGTGATGGACCGTAAGGTCGACAAGAGGGATGTCGGTCATGACAGGACGCTCCTTTTGAGATGGTCCGTCGCTGGGGCGGGCCGAGGAACCGGTCGGCGATCCGGCCGGAAAAACAGAGCAAGCTGCAGGCTCTCGGCGATGCGAGCTGCCTTCGCCTGTAACGCAGCCGCGGCGCGAGCTGTCATCTGCTCGTTCGTGACCTCCGCCCACAGCGTGAGCCAGCGCTCGAACAGCGCGGGGGCCAGGCGATGCTGGTGTTTCTTGTGCGCTGGCACCGGCTGGCCTTTGTATCGGCCGGTGGTCAGCATCACCGACGACCAGAAGGAAACCAGCTTGTCGAGATGCTCCGGCCAGTCCTCGATCGCGTCGTTGAAAATCGGTCCGAGTTCGGCGTCGACGCGAATGCGCGCATAAAAGGCGTCGATCAACCTTTCCAGCCCTGCTTCGTCGATCTCCGGGACGCCGTCCACGACTCATGCTCCAATCATGTATCAAGGATGCATCTATCCCTCGACTTTGAAACATGCAACAAGAATACCTAATTTGAGGCGAGCCGTTTTTTGGCCTCGCGGGAGCAGGCATGAAGCTGACGCTATTCACGGATTACTCGATGCGCGTGCTGCTCCATCTCGGCGCGCAGCCCGAGCGGCTGTGCTCGATCGCCGAGGTAGCGCGGGCCTATGGCATCTCGCAGAACCACCTGATGAAGGTGGTCAACGAATTGGCGCGCTCGGGCTATGTCGAGACCGTGCGTGGCCGCTTCGGGGGCATCCGCCTCGGGCGAGCACCGGAAGACATAAATATCGGCGCGCTGGTCCGCCACACCGAGGACGGATTCGATCTGGTCGACTGCGGGAGCTGCGTCATCGCGCCGGCCTGTGGCCTCACGGGCGTTCTCAAGGAGGCGCTTTCGGCCTTTCTCGGCGTATTGGACCGATACACTCTCGCAGACCTTATGACCAAGCGAGAGGATCTAGGCCGGCTGCTGGCGGGCATGGCATTGGCTGCGAACCCCGACGTACCGGTATCGCCGATCTAGACGAGGTCCGGCCAAGCTTCCTCTCGCTTGTCCAAGCCGTCCCACCCTGTTTTGAACTTAGCGCTCAGCTGTGGTGATGTGCGATGCGAGCCAGGCGGCGACCTTCGGCATACGGCGCGCCTTGGTCTCCTCGAGCAGCGTCCGGTTGCTATCGAAGCCATAGTTCCCGACAGGACTTGCTCCTGCCTCGATCAGCCGGATGACGATATCATCGGTCCAGCTTCCGAAGATCATGCTGAGGCCCTCGCGGTCCTTGATCGTGGCATCCGCCCCATGCTGAAGGAGCAGGTCGAGCAGCGCGACATTCTCGACACCGTAGAGGCTATTTCGCCCAAGGCTGTCGATCCGGTTCGGGTTTGCGCCCTTCGCGATCAACCGCTCGGCGGCAGCAAGCCTGCGGGTCTCGTCCTTGCAGCCGTAGCTGGTCCCGAGCTTCATGAGCGCTGTCCCGCCCTGGGCCTCCCGGGCATCCGCATTCGGATTGATCGTTTCTGGCGCGTCGATGTCGACGCCCGCACTCGCGACCGCGTCGACGAGATCGGCCGAGCAGCCGCCGGCGTTCTGCGCGAACAGCTGCGCGGCCGCATCCTTGCCCAGCCGGTCGAGCCAGCCGGTAGAGGCGAGCCGCGAGAAGAGCTTCGGGCGCCCGGCCTTGATCGAACCCTCCAGCAAACGGATGCCGGCAGGCGCTTCATCGCCGCCCGGCTGAGAGGTCGAGCCGTCGCGGCCAACCGGAACGCTCAGTGGCGCGCCACGGTCGAATAGGGCGACCAGCAGATCTTCGTCGGCATTCCCTTGCACCCCTTCGACCAAAAGCTCCGCTGCATCCGCCGAAGCAAAATCGAAATGCTCATTCTCGAGCAGCGGAATGAGCGCCTGCGTGCCGCGCACCCAGCGGGCCGTTCCCGCCAGTTCGTCCACCGCTTTCTCGAGATCCGTGACCGCCGCCGGCATGCCGACCTCACGCCCGACATAGTCCTCGACCGTCTTGTGCCGTTTGCCCATGTCGAGCGTCAGCGTATAGGTCGGATGATCGGTGACGCTTGCCCGGTATTGGTTGCGAAGCCCGAAGAAATTCGCGGCCTGGAACCGATCGAACAGGACGGCGACCGCCCTGGGATCTACCCGGTCCTCATGGGTGCCTGGCAAGAAGACGCCGCGCACCGGAGCGAACTTGCGATGAAGGCCGGCGACGCGATCGGTGGGCGAGGTTTCGGTGGTGAAAACGATGCGCCCGTCCCCATGGATCGTGACCTTATAGTCAGGGCAGATGCCTAAGCAGGCCGACCGCTGCAGGGTGATTTTCATATCTTCAAGCTCACTCCGCGAAGTGTCCCGGACAACATGTCGCGCCGGCGCTGCTTCGGCCGCATTCGCGCTGAAAGCCAGCGTCAATAGAAACGCGCAGCCAATCTGCTTCATGATTGTCATATGGCCCTTACCCTGCTCCGCTCTTGCATCCATTTCGGGCTACCAGGTCGTGAATTGCCCCACGATTAAGAAGTCCCGATGAACTCGTCTCGAGAACGTTAGACGATCGCCTTTGTCGTCAACGAGGGCTGGGCCATCAGCCCAGCCAAAAGGGACAAGCCGTCCTTGAGTACGTCGCGGTCCGGCGCCGAACCAAGCGAGACCCGCACGGCTTCGACCGGATCCGGCGTCACTGAGAAGGTCGATCCTGGGACGACGGCGACGCCGCTGCGCTCGGCATGGTCAGCGAACGCGGCAGCGCGCCAATGAGACGGCATATGCAGCCATAGATGGTGCCCATCGGGGTCGGCTGCGAAATTCTCCTCGCCGATGATCGCCGCCGCCATGTGTTGCCGTTCCGCATTCTCGGTCCTTATGGCGGCCACGATTTCAGTCAGGGTGCCTTCCCGGATCCAACGGGTGGCGAGCGCCGCGAGCAGCGGGGAAGCCATCAGTGTCGTGGTCCGGATTGCCCGCGCCAGCCGTTGGGCGTCCATCTCGCTAGGTGCGACGACATGGGCGATCCTGAGCGACGGCGTCGCGCATTTCGAGAGCGTGGCGACATGCCATGTGATGTCGCTCGCGAGCCTCGCAAATGCGGGAAGCGTTAGCTTCCGCAGAGGCGCATAAGGGTCGTCCTCGATGATGGCGATCTTATGCTTGCGGGCGATGTCCGCGATCCGCTGCCGCCGCTCCTCCGACAACGTTGCGGTGGTCGGGCTGTCGATCGAGGGTACGACATAGAGGACCACCGGCGCCCGGGCTCGGCAAACTTCCTCGAAGGCCTCGGGAACGATCCCGCCCGTATCCATAGCGACAGGGGCCGTTACGAGGCCCTTCTGTCCGATCACCGATTTCAACCCTGGATAGGTGACCATGCCGGTGGCAATGACATTTCCCGCGCGTAGCAGCGTTTCGCAGATGGCATAGAGCGCACTTTGCGCGCCGCTGACGACGAGAAGCCGATCAGGCGAGACTGCGCCAAGGCGCGGGGCGAGCCAAGCGGCTGCGGCAAGCCGATCCCGCACACCTCCGGTGCTGGTCTGATATTGAAGATGCGCCAAGCTGCGGGGGCCGGCGAGAACATGGCCGATCCCGGCCGTGATTTCCTTCTGCAGGTCGACCGCAGACGGCTGGGGCGGCACGTTCATGCTGAGATCGACCAACGGCGCGCCGGCAAGACGGCCAGGTTGCCAATCCCTCACATCCGCACCCCGTACAAAAGTGCCGCGGCCCGCCCGCGCATCGACCAATCCGCGGCGCCGTGCTTCGTTGAATGCGCGCGTGACCGTCGTGAGGTCGACGCCGAGCGCATCGGCGATCATCCGTTGCGGCGGCAGCCGATCGCCGACCCGTATCCGGCCCGAGCGGACATCTGCCTCCAGGGCTTCCACAATGCCCAGATATTTCATCCGGGCGTTCTCGGCGATTCTTGGGCGCCACAGGCTCATCTTAGGCGACACCGATTGGAAAGGATGCGCGCGGCGCGGCGGGCAGGCGGAGCCGATGAACATGTGCGTGCAAGATGCAGCCCACTCAGTGCGGCGATTTGCGGATGGTGAGGATGGACTCGACGAAAGCGTCGATCCTCGCCACCGGAAGACCCGCCACATTGATCCGACCGTCCTCGACGATATAGATTCCAAATGCTGCACGGGCCTCCTCGATCTGCGCTCGCGACAGTTTCAATAGTGAGAACATCCCAAAGCCGTAAGCGAGATAGGCGAACTCGTCGCTGCCGGAGGCCTGAAGAAACGCTTCCGCGAGACGTGCCCGCTTCTCGTTCATATCCTCGCGGATCGACGTCAGCTCGTCATGCCAGTTGGTCAACAGGTCGACGTCCTCGAGGATGGTGCGGACGATCGCCGCACCATGGTCGGGGGGCATCGAGTAGATGGTGCGGGCATGAACCGTCATGCGTGCGGCCGCGATCTCCGCCTCACGAGGGTTCCGCGCCAGCACCAGCGCACAGCCCACACGCTCCGAGTACAGCCCGAAATTCTTCGAGCAGGACGATGCGGCAAGCAACTCCGGCAGGCGCGCCGCCAGGATACGGAGCCCTCGGGCATCTTCGTCCAGCCCGCGTCCAAACCCCTGATAGGCGATATCGACGAACGGGATCAGATCGCGCTCGAGAAAGAGCGTCGCGAGCGTCCGCCACTGGGCCTCGTCCAAGTCGGCACCGCTTGGATTGTGGCAGCATCCGTGCAGGAGAACCACGTCGCCGGGCGTCGCGCTCCCCAGCCGGTCACAGAGAGAGTCGAACCGTACGGTCGACTGCTCGGTATCGTAATAGGGGTAGTAAGCCGTCTTCAAACCAACGGCCGCGAAGATAGCCTGATGGTTCAGCCAGGTCGGGCTGGGCAACCATACGGTCGCCTTCGGCCTCGCCTCGGCAAGGAGCTGTGCCAGGATCCGCAGCGCCCCCGTCCCGCCGGGCGCCTGCAGCGAAGCGATCCTGCTCGCTTCCGTCGCGGCGCCGAACGTCACATCGAGCATGGCGGCGGCAAATTGCCGGTCGCCGCGCGCACCGACATACCGCTTGGTCGTCCTGCTTGCCAGCAACTGGCGCTCGGCCTGCTTTACGCTCAGCATGATGGGCGTCTCGCCTGCCTCGTCCTTGTAGACCCCGATGCCCAGGTCGAGCTTGTTGGGCCGGGTGTCTGCGGCGAACAGGCTGCCGAGCGCGAGAATGGGGTCGGCTGGAGGCGGCTGCAACGCCGCGAGCAACGGTTGTGACATCTTGAACCTTCTTACGCGGCAATGTCGGCAGGGTTGGACAGGGCGAGCGCGGCCGCGTGCAATCGGACGACCAGCTCCTTCGCATCGGGTATCGACAGGGTGAGCGGGGGCAGGATGCGCAGGACATCGTCGCCGGCGACGACGCTGAGCACGCCCTGATCGCGAACGGCCATCATGACCTCACGGACCGGACGCCTGCACTTGAGGCCAAGGAGCAATCCCTCGCCGCGTGCACATTCGAAAAGCTCAGGATAGCTTGCGGCCAAGTCGTCGAGTTTGATGCGCAGTTGCTCTCCGGTCCGGCGCACAGTCTCGATGAAACCCGGTTCCAGCATGATGTCGAGCACCTCACTGGCCACCGCCATGGCCAGCGGATTTCCGCCGAAGGTGCTGCCATGCGTACCCGGTGTCATGCCGGCCGCCGCCGCTTCCGTGGCGAGACATGCCGCCACCGGGAACCCATTGCCCAGGCCCTTGGCGCTGGCGAGGATATCCGGCGTGACCCCGGATGCCTGGTAGGCGAACAGATGACCTGTCCGGCCGATTCCCGTCTGCACCTCGTCGAGAACCAGCAACAGGCCATGGCGGTCGCAGAGAGCTCGAATGCGGGCGAGTGCACCCTCGGCAAGCGTGCGGACGCCGCTCTCGCCCTGGACCGGCTCGATCAGGACGCCGGCCGTCTCCGGCCCACAAGCCGCGGCAAGTGCGTCGAGATCGCCGAAGGGAACCTGATCAAAGCCGTCGACGGGTGCGCCGAAGCCCTCGAGATATTTTGCCTGACCACCAGCCGCTACGGTGGCCAGCGTGCGTCCGTGGAAGGCTCCTTCGAAGGTCACGAGCCGCCACCGCTCCGGGCGTCCGTTCACATGGTGATAGCGCCGCGCTGTCTTGATCGCGGTCTCGACCGCCTCGGCGCCCGAATTGTTGAAGAACACGCGATCCGCGAAGGTGGCGGCGCACAGCTTCTCGGCGAGCTGTTCCTGCTGGGGAATCCGGTACGCGTTCGAGACGTGCCAGAGCTTCGCGGCCTGGCGCGTGACCACGTCGACCAAGCGGCGATGCGAGTGGCCCAACCCGGTGACCGCGATGCCGGTGGCGCAATCGAGATAGCGCTGACCATCGGCGGTGAAGAGCCAGGCACCGTCGCCGCGCTCGAACGCGAGATCGGCCCGCGAGAAGCAAGGATAGAGGAAGTCGTGTCCGTCCATCAGGCGACCTCCTCTCCGATGGTGACGCGCGCATAGGCGAAGGAAAGCCACTCGAGGGCGATGGCGAGATCGGCGGTCTCGACGGTCGCGCCAGCCCAGAAGCGGAACCCCGGCGGCGCCGTGCGATAGGCGCCGATGTCGTATGCGACGCCCTCCTTGTCGAGGAACGCCACGATCGCCGACGCTGTCCTGGCCTGGAGCGCGGGATCGGCGGCCAGCGCCGGATCCACGATCTTGAGGCAGATGGAGCTCGGCGAGCGAATTTCGAGACGCTCGACCAGGAACCCGCACCAGGGGTTGCGTGCCACCCATTCCGCGACGCACGCGGCATTCGCCTCGCAGCGCCGGATCAGCTCGGGGAGCCCACCGATCGCCTGCGCCCAGCGCAGGCCGTCGATCGCGTCCTCGACCGCGAGCAGGGACGGGGTGTTGATCGTGCTCCCCTGGAAGAAGGCTTCATTGACCTTGCCGCCCGACTTCATGCGGAACAGCTTCGGCATCGGCCATGCCGGCGTGTAGCTTTCGAGGCGCTCGATGGCTCGCGGACTCATGACGATGATGCCATGCGCACCTTCGCCGCCGAGGATTTTCTGCCACGACCAGGTCGTCACATCGAGCTTTTCCCAGGGCAGCTCCATCGCGAACGCCGCCGACGTCGCGTCGCAGATCGTGAGCCCGCCGCGATCGTCGGGGATCCAGTCACCGTTCGGCACCCGCACGCCCGAGGTGGTCCCGTTCCAGGTGAAGACGAGGTCGCGATCCGGATCCCATTGGTTGAGGTCGGGGAGTTCGCCATAGGGTGCCGTGAACGTCCGGCAGTCGGCCAGCTTCAGCTGATTGGTGGCATCGGTGATCCAATCCTGGCCGAAGCTCTCCCAGGCGGCTACGTCGACGCCGCGCGGGCCGAGCAAGCTCCACATCGCCATTTCGACCGCGCCGGTGTCGGACGCCGGCGTGATCGCAATCCGGTGGGTGTCCGGGATGCCGAGCACGGCCCGCGTCAGCTCGATCGCCTCACGCAGCTTGGCCTGGCCGGGCTTCGAGCGATGCGAACGCCCGGTCAGGGCGCCTTCGAGCGCGGCGAGCGTCCAGCCGGGGCGCTTCGCGCAGGGACCGGACGAGAAATTGGGAGTTGCGGGGCGTACAGCCGGAGCGGTGGCGTTCATGGGCAATATCTCCAGGCAAGATCAGGAGGCGAGGGGCACAGCGTCGCGGAGGCGACGCGCGAGGGCTTCGGCATAGGCTGCGAGATCGGCGATCGGCCGCGTGGCGACGCCGCTCGCGGCCGCGGCGCCGGCCACAGCCGGCGCAATGCCAATTGCAAGTCGTGGATCGAACGGGGATGGAATGAGCGGCGTATGCGCGGTTTCAACCCCTTCGCTGGCCAGCGCGGCCAGCGCGTGAACGGCCGCCAGCTCCATCCCCTTGGTGATCTCGGTCGCGCCGCAATCGAGCGCCCCCCGGAAGATGTGCGGGAAGCACAGGACATTGTTGACCTGGTTGGGGAAGTCGGACCGGCCAGTGCAGATCATCGCATCGCCGCGCACCTGCTGCACGAGCCCGGGCATGATCTCGGGGATCGGATTGGCGAGCGCCATGATCAGCGGGTCGCGGGCCATCCGGGCGACCATGTCGGCCTTGAGGACGCCGGCCGCCGACAAGCCGAGAAAGATGTCGGCCCCGTCGATCGCCTCGGCCAGCGTGCGCAGATCCGTGTCGCGCGCATGGGCACGCTTCCAGGGATCCATGAGCCCGGTGCGCCCGGAATGGACGACGCCCATAAGGTCGGTGACGGTGATGTTCTCGCGGCGCGCGCCAAGCGCGATCAGCAGATCCAGGCAGGCAAGCGCTGCCGCACCGGCGCCCGAAGTGACGATCCTGGCCTGTGCGATAGTCTTGCCGGCGCGGCGCAGCGCATTCAGGACCGCCGCCGATACGATGATCGCAGTGCCATGCTGGTCGTCATGGAAGACGGGAATCCCCATCCGATCGCGCAATCGCCTCTCGATCTCGAAGCATTCCGGCGCCTTGATGTCCTCAAGGTTGATGCCGCCGAATGTCGGCTCGAGCGCGGCGATGACCGTGACGATCTCCTCGACGCTGCGCGACGAGATCTCTAGGTCGAACGCATCGATATCGGCGAACCTCTTGAACAGGACGGCCTTGCCTTCCATCACCGGCTTCGAGGCGAGGGGGCCGATGTCGCCGAGACCAAGAACAGCGCTGCCATTCGAGATGACCGCGACCAGATTGCTGCGTCCGGTGAGCTGCACCGCTTCGGACTCGTCCGCATGGATCGCCATGCAGGCCGCAGCGACACCGGGCGAATAGGCGAACGAGAGATCGTCGAGCCCGACGAGCGGCTTGGTCGGCTGGATCTGGAGCTTACCGGGCCGCGGGTAGCGGTGATAGTCGAGCGCGCCCGATAACAGCCGTTCGGAAAGGGTATCCTCGCTGGGCGACGCGGCGAGGGCATTGGTCACAGTCTGGGGCATGGAAATCCACCTCCTTGGGCGATGCGGCCCGTGGCCGCATCACCTGCTTCGATTGTTCTCAAGGGTAGGTCCATCCGCCCCGATGGACGTTGATCTTTCGAGCGTCAGTCCTTCGCGCGGGCCCTTTCCACGCTCATCTGCATCGGCATCATGTTGGTGTTGGCGTTGTGCATCACCCACAAGGATCCTGCGACGATGATCGCGATCAGCATGCCTGTGAGGACGAAGATCACCGTGTTGTTGCGCTGCTCCGGCGCGGAGCCGAGATGCAGGAAGAGCACGAGCTGGACGATCAGCTGCACGACCGCCAGCACGACGATCGCCGGCAGGATGCGGTCGTGCGGGACCATGCCGCTCATCACCGCCCCGAACGACAGTCCGGTCAGGACCAGACAGACGATAAAGCCGATCGTGTAGGAAGCGAGGGTTCCGTGAGACGCCTCACGATGCGCGGCGCGCGTGGGGGAGACGGACATCAGAGAACTCCGTGCAGGTAGACGAAGGTGAACACGCAGATCCAGATCAGGTCGAGGAAGTGCCAGAACAGGCTGAGGCAGGCGAGGCGGCGGCGGACCACCGCGTCGAGCCCGAAACGCCTTGTCTGGTCGATCATCACGGCAAGCCAGATCAGGCCCGAGGTGACGTGCAGGCCGTGCGTGCCTACAAGCGTGAAATAGGCGGACAGGAACGCGCTGCGCCCCGGCCCCGCGCCCTCGGCGATAAGGTGCGCGAACTCATTCACCTCCATCGCGATGAAGGCGGCGCCGAACAGGAAGGTGATCGCCAGCCAGCGGATCACCTTGCGGGTGCGCGCCGCGTGCAGGTTCAGCATCGCCATGCCGAAGGTGAAGCTGCTGATCAGCAGCAACACGGTCTCGGCCGCGACATAGGGCAGGTCGAACAGCTCGCGGCCGGTGGGGCCGCCGGCATAACTTTCCGCCAGCACGCCGAACGTCGCGAACAGGCTGCAAAAGATGAGGCAGTCGCTCATCAGGTAGATCCAGAAACCGAGAACGGTCGTGGATCCGCTGTCATGTCCGTGGTCGTGGCCGTGCGGGTGATGGCCGCCGGAGACGGCGGGTGAGTGCATGTTCATGGTTATGCGGCCTCCTTCATCGAGGCGTGCCAGGCGCCTTCGATGCGGGCGACCTCGTCCGCGGGCACCCAATAATCGGTGTCACGGTCATAGGTGCGCAGGATGAAAGTCACGATGGTCGCGAGCAGGCTCAACCCGGCGATCGCCCACATGTGCCAGACGAGCGCGAAGCATAGGATGAACCCCCAGACCGAGATTATGAAGCCCGCCGCCGTGTTCTTCGGCATGTGGATGTCCTCGTAGCGGCGCACTTCCACGCGACCCTTTTCCTTGTTCTCCCAATGCTGTTCGAGCGACGTGATCTCCGGAATGTGCGCGAAATTGTAGAAGGGCACCGGCGACGGGCGCGACCATTCCAGGCTGCGCGCGTCCCAGGGATCCCCGGTCAGGTCGCGGTTCAGCTCGCGGTCGCGGATGCTGACATAGAGCTGGATCAGGATCGCCAGGATACCAAGGCCGATGATGACCGCGCCGACCAGCGCGACCTGCAGCCAAGGCTGCCACTCGGGCATGTCATAGTGGTTCATGCGCCGGGTCATGCCCATGAAGCCCAGGACATAGAGCGGCGTGAAGGCGAGCCAGTAGCCGACCAGCCAGAGCCAGAAGCTGACCTTCCCCCAGAACTCGTTCAGCGTGAAGCCGAACACCTTGGGGAACCAGAAGGCCATGCCGGCCAGGCACCCATAGACCACGCCGCCGATGATGACGTTGTGGAAGTGGGCCACCAGGAACAGCGAGTTGTGCAGCACGAAGTCCGCGCCTGGCACCGCCAGCAGCACGCCGGTCATTCCGCCGACAGCGAAGGTGATCATGAAGCCGATCGTCCACAGCGTCGCCGAGTGGAAACGGATGCGACCGCGATACATGGTGAAGAGCCAGTTGAAGAGCTTCACGCCGGTCGGAATCGAGATGATTGTCGTCATGATGCCGAAAAAGGCGTTGACGTTGGCGCCCGATCCCATGGTGAAGAAATGGTGCAGCCACACCAGGAAGCTGAGCACGCCGATCGACGAGGTCGCGTAGACCATCGACTTGTAGCCGAACAGCGGCTTACCCGAGAAGGCGGCGATGACTTCGGAATAGACGCCGAAGCAAGGCAGGATCAGGACATAGACTTCCGGGTGGCCCCAAATCCAGATCAGGTTGATGTACATCATCGCATTTCCACCAAGCTCGTTGGTGAAGAAATGCATGCCGAGGTAGCGGTCGGCCGCGAGCATCGCGAGCGTGGCGGTCAGCACCGGGAAAATGGCGACGATCAGGATGTTGGTGATGAGCGCGGTCCAGCAGAAGACCGGCATCTTCATCAGGTTCATGCCCGGCGCGCGCATCTTGAAGATGGTCGCGATGAAATTGACGCCGGCCAGAGTCGTTCCCAACCCTGATATCTGGAGGGACCAGATATAATAATCCACGCCGACGGTCGGACTATATCCGAGCTCGGAGAGCGGCGGATAGGCAACCCAGCCGGTGGCGGCGAAATCGCCCACCCACATCGAGATCATGACAAGCACCGCGCCCATCGCCGACAGCCAGAAGCCGAGCGAGTTGACGAAGGGGAAGGCGACGTCGCGCGCGCCGAGCTGCAGTGGGACGACGACGTTCATCAATCCGAGGATAAAGGGCGTCGCCACGAAGAAGATCATGATCACGCCGTGCGCGGTGAAGATCTGGTCGTAATGATGCGGCGGCAGATAGCCTTCCGCGCCGCCGGCGGCCACCGCCTGCTGGAGGCGCATCATGATCGCGTCGGCGAACCCGCGCAGCAGCATCACTAGCCCCAGGATGAAATACATCACGCCGACCTTCTTATGGTCGACCGAGGTGATCCATTCCTTCCAGAGATAGCCCCAGCAGCGATAGCGGGTGAGAAGGGCGAGGACCACAAGGCCCCCCAGTGCGACGACGATACCCGTGCCCATGATGATGGGCTCATGCAGGGGGATCGCGTCCAGGCTCAGTTTTCCGAGCATGGTCATTACTCCGCAGTCTTGGCGCGCTGCGGGCCGCGCATCGGGCCTTCGACCATGGCCATCTTGGCCATGCCGTGGGCGGGATGCGTCATCGCAGGCATATATTGGTTGACGATGTCGTCGAAGAGCTCCGGATCGACGCGGGCGTAGGTGGTGGGCGCATTCTTGATGCTCGGCTTGGCCAGTTCGGTGTAGCTCGCCTTGTCGAGAACCCGCTGCGACCGCTGCACCTTGCGGACCCAGGCATCGAAGGTCGCGCGATCGGTCGCGACAGCCTGGAAGTGCATGTCCGAGAAGCCGGAGCCGCTATAGGCCGAGGAACGTCCGGGATAGGTGCCGGGATGATCCGCGATCAGGTGGAGCTGGGTCTGCATGCCTCCCATCGCGTAGACTTGGCTGCCCAGGTGCGGGATGAAGAAGCTGTTCATGATCGAATCAGCGGTGAGCTTGAAGTTGATCGGGGTGCCGGCCGGGATCGGAAGCTCATTCACCGTGGCAATGCCATAATCCGGGTAGATGAAGAGCCACTTCCAGTTCAGCGCGACGACTTCGACCCGCACAGGCGGCACCTTCGAGTCGAGCGGCTGATAGGGATCGAGCTTGTGGGTGGTCTCCCAGATCATGACCGCGAGAAAGAGCACGATCAGGCAGGGGATCGTCCAGATGACGAACTCGATCCCGTTCGAGTGCGACCATTTCGGCTGATAGTTCGCCTTGGTGTTGGTCGCGCGGTAGCGCCAGGCGAACACCAGGGTGAGGATGATCACCGGGATCACCACCGCCAGCATGATCCCAAGCGCGATCAGGATGAGGCTGCGCTCCTGGACGCCGACATCGCCCTTCGGGAAGAGCAGCGCATAGTCGTCACAGCCCGCAAGGAGCAGCGCGGCAAGCGGCACGAGGGCGCGCGCTGATGACAAGAGCCGTCTCACGATCGGCGCTCCCCAACGGGAGCACCGCCATCCGGCATACGGCCCATTTGCCGAGCTCGAGGCCCGGCGTCGGGCATAACAGTCCCAACCGTCAACGCTGCGTTCCTTTCGATCACGCTTCTCGTCCCAAGGCGCGGGAGCCGTTTTGCTTGGCAATGACGACGGTTCCGACTCGACAAAGACGAGTGCGCCTCTTATGTATGCGCCATAGCCATACTATATGACCTGTATCAAGCCCTACTTAATGCAGTTTTCGATGACCGTTCCGCGCACTACGGATGAAAATTCCAACCGCAAGGCGAGAATCGCAAGACCCTGCACCAAGCGGAACCCCATCGGGATTGCACCCATACAAGTCGTCGAAGGCCATACATTAAGGTCACCCGCGACCATACATTGAAGGGAAACCTCATGACCGATCTGACCCCCAAGGCCATTTTCAACGCCGCGCTCGCGAGCACGCCGTTGATCGCCGTGCTCCGCTGGATCACGCCGGATGAGGTCGAAGGCGTGGGAGAAGTACTGGTCGAGGCGGGATTCAAACTGATCGAGGTGCCGCTCAACTCTCCCGACCCTTATGAAAGCATCCGGCGCCTCTCGAAGCGGTTTGGAGACAGGGCGCTGATCGGTGCCGGGACCGTGATGGATCCGGTCGACGTGAAGAAGGTCCAGGATGCCGGCGGACGCCTCATCGTGATGCCGCATGCCGACCTGGACGTCGTGCGCGCCGCGTATTGGGCGGATTTGCCCTGCGTCCCCGGCGTCGCGACCCCGACCGAGGGTTTCGCAGCGATGGCGGCCGGTGCCGTCGGTCTCAAGGTCTTCCCCGCTGAGGCGATCCCGCCCGCCGCGCTCAAGGCGTGGCGCGCCGTCTTCGCCAAGCATATTCCGCTCTTCCCGACGGGCGGGATCGTGCCCGAGACCATGGCCGACTATGTCGAGGCAGGCGCGAGCGGCTTTGGTACTGGTGGCCGGCTCTATGCTCCGGGCCGCACTGTGGAAGAGGTGCGTGCGCGCGCCCAGGCCTATGTCGCGGCCTGGCACGCCACGCAGGCGGCATAGGCGCGGCGATGGCAGGAAGCGAGATCGTGGCCGCGATTGGCGGCAGCCGCTTCGATGCGCGTCGGGTTCTGCCCTCGGGTAGTATTCCCGCTCTTGTCACGCCGCTCCATGCGGATGGCAGTCTCGACTGGACATCGCTGCGCTCGCTGATCGACTGGCATGTCGAGGAGCGGACCGATGCCCTGGTGATCATGGGATCGACCGGCGAGGCCGCGACCATGACGATGGGCGAGCACAAGAACGTCATCCGCGCAGCCGTCGATCACGCGGCGGGCCGGATTCCGATCATCGCCGGCGCCGGCTCCAACGCGACCGCTGCCGCGATCGAGTTGACCGAGGCGGCGCGGGAGGCGGGTGTCGTCGCCGCGCTTTCGGTCGTGCCCTATTACAACAAGCCGACCCAGGACGGGCTGTACGCCCATTTTCGCGCTATTGCAGAAGCCGTCGACCTGCCGCTGATCATCTACAATGTGCCGGGCCGCACGATCACGGACCTAGCCGACGACACGGTGATGCGGCTCGCCGAAATCCCCAACATCGTCGGCCTCAAGGACGCGACGGGCGATATTGGACGCGGGATCGGGCTGCTCCGGCGGCTGCCGGCGCGCTTCGCGGTCTTCAGCGGCGATGACGAGACAGCCGCCGCGCTGATGCTCCATGGCGCGCGCGGCAACATCTCGGTCACCGCCAATGTTCTTCCCGCGGCGATGCGCAGGCTGTGCGCCGCGGCGCGCGCCGGCGACGCGCTGACGGCCCGCTGGATCAGCAGCGCGATCGCGCCATTGAACAAGGCACTGTTCATCGAGTCCAATCCCATTCCGGTCAAATGGGCCCTGGGGCAGCTGGGCCGTCTCGCTCCGCATCATCGCTTGCCGCTCACGCCGCTCACCCCGGCGGGCCAGGTGATCGTGGAAGAGGCGTTGCGCGCGGCCATCGAGGGTTTGCGCGAGGAAGCGCTGGATTACGCGATATGACCGGCGCCCGTCGTCACGCACAGGCAAGCGCAGGTAGCGGAGTCCATAGGTTCCGGGTCCGGACGGTCGTGTTCGACCTGGACGGAACACTCGCGGATGCGGTGCCCGACATCGCGGACGCGGTCGATGTCATGCTGAAGGCGCTTTCCCGGCCAACGCTCGATGTCGCGCAGGTGCGATCGATGCTCGGCGATGGCGTTCATGAGCTGGTGAAACGCGCGCTCACCGCCACGGGCGGGGTTACCGAACCGATCTTCACGGAGGGGTTTGCGCGCTTCGTCGGCCAATATGAAGCCCATTTGGCGGATCGTAGCCGACCATGGCCAGGCGTCGAGGAGGCGCTTTCAGCACTAGAGGCTGATGGCGTTCAGCTCGCGATCTGCACCAACAAGCTCGACTATCTCACCCGTCCGTTCCTGGACGCCATGGGCTGGAAGGGCCGCTTTCCTTCGGTTGTCTGCGGAGACACGCTGGATGTCCGAAAGCCGGACCCGGCACCACTGCTCGAAGCCATCCGGCGGACGGGTGTTGGTCCGGCCGCGTTCGTCGGCGACACCGTGGTCGATCTGACCACGGCGCGCGCCGCAAGAGTTCCCTGCCTCCTGATGCACCTGGACGAGGGGGCGATCGTACCGGCGGGCGCCGATCCGGGCCAGGTGCTGACGTCCTTCGCGGAGCTTCCCGATGCGCTTGCCGCGCTCTGAGGCTGGCTGCCTAGCGTGCGGGCGGCGCGGCGGCGACAACAACTCCGACGCTTATCCGCCATGTACACGATAGGAAGCGCGCCGCTCGATCCCACGGGCTTCCATGTGCGGATCTATTCAGGCGAGATCATCAAGTTCGCTGGCCTCCCGGCGACGGCGGCCTTGATCGCCTTCGCACGCGAGCTGATCGAGGCCGAGCTTCATCCCTACGCGCCGCCGCTGGTGCATCTGCATTGCGATCATGCCGCTCAAACCCAACGCTTCCATGGATGCGAGAAAGCCTTCAGCGCATCGCGCGAGGTCCGCGAGCTATGGCGCGGTGTCTTCGAAGCAGTGGGCATCGACCCGCATCGTCTTGCCCGGGATCGGCTCCATCTGCGCTTCCAACCCCATCAGGATGAGCCGGCCCAGGCGCCGCGTGCCCGGACCACCGCGACGATCGCTTTCCATCGCGACACCTGGGGCTCGAATATTTATGCCCAGACCAACTGGTGGGGTCCGGTCTACCCGATCACCGCTGGGCGTACCTTTGCCTTCTATCCGGACCTCTGGGACCGGCCGGTCCGCAACACGAGCGGCGATTTTGATCTAAGGGCGCTTCTGGACCGGTCGCATGCGCTTGGCCGCAATGCGGTCGATGCCGATCAGGCCATCCCGCATCTCGCCGAGGATCCGTCCGGCTGGCGGGCGGTGCCGGTGGTGATCGATCCTGGCACGTTGATCGCCTTCTCTGGCGCCCATGCCCATGCAGGGGTCGGCAACCATACCGGCCTCACGCGCATCTCGCTCGAGACGCGGACGATCTGGATTGACGATCTCAGGGAAGGGCGCGGCGCGCGCAACCTCGACGGCCATGCGCGCTGGCAATCTCCCGGGCTGTTCCGGCGCGTGAGTGACGACCAGCCGCTCCACGCGCTTCTCGGCTGCCGGGCGACGGTACCCTTCGACGGGCTGCCCGCCCAGCCAAACGATTGCAAAGGTCCATCCGAATGATCGAAACCAAGATCCCCCCGACGCGCAACAAGGCGCACGAGCGGCTGTTGCGCCTGCTCGCACTGGCGACGTTCATCATCTTCTTCCAGGCCTATATGGTGGCGCCGATCATCCCGACCTTGTCGCTGCGCATGCACGCGCCCGTCGAGACCGTGGGGTTGATCGTGCCAGCTTATTTGATCCCCTATGGGATTGCGACGCTCGCCTACGGCTTGCTCGCGGACCGGGTCGGTATCCACAGGGTGATGTTCGCATCGCTCGGAGCCTTCTCGATTCTGACGATCCTCACCGCGACGGCGCACTCCATCGACCAACTGGCGCTCTGGCGTCTGCTCACCGGCATTGGCGCGAGTGGGGTGGTGCCTTTGGCGCTGGCGTTGGTGGGGAGGCTCTATCCCTATGAGCAACGAGGCCGGGCGCTCGGCTGGATCTTCGGGGCGATGGCGGGCGGGATGGCGTTCGGTGCGCCGGTGGGGGCGTTGGTAGTGCCGGCGATCGGATGGCAGGGGTTATTCCTGCTCGCTGGCGGCTGCGGGTTCGTGCTCCTGGTGCTGCTGTCATCAAGTCGTCCGCTGATCGCGAGCGCTGCCCAGCCCGTGATGGGCACGCTTGGAGACGTGCTGCGCGGCTATAAGGAGTTGCTCGGCACCGCGCGGGGGCGAAGAACCTACGCCTATGTCTTCCTCAATTCGATCTTCCACTCGGGCGTGTTCACCTGGCTCGGCGTCTATCTCGAGCGGCACTATGCGCTCAGCCCAACGACCGTCGGGCTAGCGCTTCTCGGCTATGGCATTCCTGGCTTCCTCCTTGGCCCGGCGATCGGTCGTGCGGCGGACCGGTGGGGGAGGGCCCACCTGATCCCCTGGGGATTGCTCGCCGGTGGCCTTGGGGTTGGCTTACTGCTGGCAGATCCGCCGCTGATCCTGGTTCCCCTGGTAGCCGCGTTGCTCTCGCTCGGCTACGACATGACCCAGCCGCTGTTCGGAGGCATCGTAACGGCGCTTGGCGGTCCTCGCGCCGGTCAGGCGATGGGGCTCAACGTCTTCACGCTTTTCATCGGCTTCGGCCTTGGAAGCCTTGCGTTCGGTGCCCTCATGCCAGCGGGCTTCAGCATCGCCTTCGGCATATTCATGGTGGCCGAGCTTGTTATCGGACTCCTCGCCTTCGCCGCGTTTCGATCTGAGCTTCCTGCGCCCCGGTGAGCGCTGCTGTCGCGAGATAAAAGGGCACAGGATAATGCCCTGCCGCCCTTCGCGCGCAACCAATGACAGTGCGGATCAGGCATTTAGTGGACTGAATGCGTGCGAGGGCGATTCTTGAGTTGCTGCTGCGGGCAAGAATGCGCTCGACAAGTTCGGTGGCGGCACCGCGAGGAGCCGCGTTTTGAACAGCACCTATTCCGGACACGCTGACTGCGAGGCCGGCTCAACGAGTTCTACGGGACGGAACACGCGATCGTCCTTTCGACAGGCTATTAAGCCCACCTGGGCATGATTTCGACGATGGCGGGAAGGACGATTATATCATCCTCGACGCCGACAGCCACGCCTCGATCCATGTTGATTGCTCGCTGTGCTGCAGAGGACGTGCGGTTCCGCCATAACCCGGTTGACGACCTCGACCAGCGCCTGAGCCGTTTGCCGGCTCGGCCAGGAAAACTCGACGACCTAAAAGGCGTCTTCGAGGAGCTTGGGCGCGAAGGCGACATTGATTTCGTGATGGGCACCTTTTCCAAGTCGGTTGGTACCGTCGGCGGCTTTTGCGTATCGAACACCTGAAATTCGACCTGCTGTGACTGATCGGCCGCCGTCATATATTCACTGCGTTGCTGCCGCCGAAGGGTGGTCGCGGCCGCAGCCACCTCAATCCGTAAAACGATACACCGGAGGGAGAAGCGCGCGCATCTCTCGAAGAACGCCCGCCGCCTGCATCAGGGTTTGCGCGAGATGGGCTAAAAGCCTGGCACGGAGCAGGCGCAATCGGCCACCATCGCGGTAATCCTGACCGACATGGCACAGGCCATCGCGTTATGGCAGGGGCTGCTGGAAGCCGGACCCTACGTGAACACCGCGCGTCCGCCTGCAACACCAGCAGGTATGTTCATTCTGTGGTGCTCGTCATGTGCCGAGCACAGCGATGCTCAGGTGGAAGAGGTTCTGGATATATTCCAGGCTTCGGGCCGCGCAGCGGGGATTAGCGCCTGACGACCAGATGAGCGGCTTACTCGGCAGCCTCGATGACGCGGGTTCCGAGTTCGTCGATCGCGAGACAGGTCAGTCGACCCGATTTATAGGCGCCGGTATCGATCCCGATGCGGTTCGCCCGAAACACGGGCTCGTCAACGATCACATGCCCGTGCACGACCCTCATGCCCCAATCTTGGTCGGAACTGAGGAACGGTTCGCGGATCCACATGAGATCGTGAGGGGCCTGCATCGATAACGGCCGGGCCGGATCGACGCCGGCGTGAACGAACAGATAGTCGCGCCAGACCAAACCGAGCCGAAGTCCCTGCAGAAATTCCTGATGGCTGGCGGGCAGCACCTCCAACAGCCTATCGCGCAGTGTCAGCCAATCATCGTCATCATGTATCTCCGGTACGCTCAGGCCATAGCTCTCGAACGCGTCCATCCCCCCATATTTCATCCATCCGGGGCCGTTCTCTCTCGGCGCCTCCAGGAAGTCGATCATCCGGTCCTCATGGTTTCCCCGAAGAAAAACCCGCGAAACATCGTCCTCGAACGGACTGGATAACCGGTCTATGACCTGGCCGGAGTGAGGGCCTCGATCGATATAGTCGCCAAGGTAGCAGATGACGGGCTTCGACGGCTTCACGGCCTGGATATCAGCGGCGACCGCGCGCTCCATCTTGTCCAACAGATCGAGCCGTCCATGTACATCGCCGATCGCGTAGACGAGATCGGCATTCGTGGTTTCCGGGCTGGGCAACAAGGTTACGTCGATCATCAGAAGATACCTTTGCGGCGAGCTCAATCGTGATGGAACCGCCGAAACCGCCACCCCTTGAACGGGAACCATGGGGTGTTCGGAGATGCGAGTCAGCGTGCCTCATAAGAAACGGCTGGCCGGCTCTCAAGCACTGATGGCGCACGGCTCAATCAGTTGTCGCGTCGTCGGACGATCCGAAGTGCATTTCGATTGCCTCCGCCTGGAGAAGCTGACGCACGAATTGCCTGACGGCAGGCGAGGGGTCATGGGTCCGGAAAATCGCAGCGACCTCCGACACGATCTGCTCGCCGGCGATTGGCCGAAACACCAGGTTCGGCATCCGGACCACGGAAGCCACCACGCTCGGAAGGATCGACACCCCGGCGCCAAGCGATACCTGGGCCAGGACTGCGATCAGATTGCCTGGCGCGTCCATGATGCGCGGGGAGAAGTGGCCGCGCCGCCCGATCTCATACGTGCCGGCGGTCTGTTCAGGCGGGATGAAGGCTTCACCCGCGAGCTGGGCTGCCCGAATGCGCCCTCGCGTGGAGGCGAGCGGATGCTCGGCTGGCAGCGCGACACAGAATTCATCCCGCAGGAGCACGTGCCGGCTGACGCCGGCGGGAAGCGGTAATGGCAGCCGGATGAACCCGATATCAATGGACCCGTCGCCGACACTGGCGGGAAGACCGGCCATGGCGAGTTCATGGGCGTTGACCTCAACGCCGGGCCAGGCCGCGCGATACTGGCGGATCTGGGCCTGCAGGACGCTGGCATAGGCCGCCGAACCGACATAGCCGATCTCGATCCGACCGACCTCGCCGCGGCCCGCGCGGCGCCCGACACTCTCGGCCTGTGCGAAACGGGCGAGAACCGCCCGCGCTTCGTCAAGGAAGATGGCTCCCGCTGCGGTCAGCGCGACCGAGCGCTTGGTCCGCGCAAAGAGCCTGGTTGCCAGCGTCCGCTCGATCTCCTGAATCTGAACGGTGAGCGTCGGAGGCGCGATCCCCAGGCGTTCTGCTGCGCGTGCGAAATGAAGCTCCTCAGCGAGCGTCACAAAATAGCGTAGGTGCCGAAGCTCCATGGGGCGTTCCTTTTAATTAGGATATACCTAATTAAATTGTATTTCTCTGACAATGACATGAATTCTGGCCGGCGCCATAAGCAGCGCCGAATTGATCGGAACCCCTCATGCCTAGAGCCCGCCACCGCCGGGAGGGCCTTGCCTTCTCTCTCCTTGTATCCGCTCCCGCTTGCGAGCTGCCGACCCGCTACCTCGGAGGGAAGGCGATATGATCCCCACTGCTCAGGTGCGGCGCGCGGTCAATCCGATGCTGGTGCTGCTCACCGCGTCCACTGGCTGCGCCATGACCGTGCTCGACACCAACGTGGTCGGGATCGTCCTCCCGACGATCGCACGGGATCTCGGCGCGAGCTTCGCCGATATCGAATGGGTGATCGGCTCCTATGTGCTGTGTTTCGCGTCGCTGCTGCTGCCGGCGGGCAGCATTGCCGATAGGTTCGGACGACGCCGTGTCTTCTTTGCGGGCGTCGTGTTCTTTGCCGTCGCATCGATCCTTTGCGGTATCGCCACGACGGCACTGGGGCTGTCCGTGGCGCGCGCCCTTCAGGGCGTTGGCGCCGCATTCCTTCTTGCGCCGGCGTTGGCGATCATCGGCCATAGCTTTCATGGAGAAGCCGAACGCAGCCGCGCCTGGGCGATCTGGGGCGGCATGATGGGGCTGACCATGGCGCTTTCTCCGATCATTGGCGGTGTCATCGCCAACCTGCTCGGCTGGCGGTGGGCGTTCTTCATCAATGCGCCGATCTGCATTGCGCTGTGTACCGCCGTTGTACTGCTGATCGAGGAATCGCGCGATCCAGATGCCGGGAAGCCCGATCCTGCTGGAATAGCACTGTTCGCCCTCTCCATGTTCTTCCTGACCGCGGCCCTGATCTACGGCCAGGAACATGGCTGGGGGGCACCGGTGACGCTGATCGGGTTCGCGCTGGGCATCTGCGGTTTCGCGCTGTTCGTCGCCGTCGAGCGTGCCCAAGTCCGCCCCATGCTCGATCTCCAGCTTTTCCGCCGACCCGCCTTCATCGGCGCGGTGCTGGCGATGTTCGCCTATGCCGGTTCCGCCCAGGTGATGGCTTCGCTGCTGCCCCAGTTTCTACAGAACGGGATGGGCAGAGGGCCGCTTGAAGCCGGTTTCGCCATGTTGCCATTCGCGTTGGCGATGCTCGCCTTTCCCTATGTCGGACGGAAGCTCGGTCGTCGACTCGTATCGCGGCAAGTCCTCGTTCTCGGCCTATTAGTGGTTGCTGCCGGCAACGCATTGACCAGCTGGGGTGCTTCTCTGGGCCAGTCGATGATCGTGATGGTCGGCATGCTCATCCTTGGTGCTGGCGGCGGCCTGCTCAATGGCGAAACCCAGAAGGCGATCATGGGCGTGGCGCCGCGCGACCGGGCGGGAATGGCTTCGGGGATCAGCACGACTTCGCGATTCTCCGGTATCCTCCTCGCTTTCGCGCTGCTCAGCGGCATCTTGTCGACAGCCACACGTGGGCATCTGACCGCCTCGGCATGCCGGTCCGGGGCGGGATGCACCATTGATCGTCGATTTGCCGACGCCGTCGTTTCCGGAGATCTGCCACAGGCCCTTGCCGGTTTGACGGGAACTGCGCGCGAACTAGCGATAGCCCAAGCGCAGCTTGCCTATCGTGCCGGCTTTTCGACGGCGCTTATAGCCGCCGCCATCGGTGCCGCGATCGCGGCTATCCTCGTCGGAAGGCTGATGCGGGAGGTGCGCTAGCTTAACCGAGATCGCCAGGAGACTCCGATCGCAGCCGCAGATGGCTCTATCGGATGGATTGGGCTGGGGCTTGCTGCTCGCGCAAACGGCTCCACCCGCTCAGCTTCGCGTGCATCGCGCTTCACCCAAAAGGTGGGCTCTTCGAGCCGCACGCAAGGTTGACGGCATATCGTATAAGACATAGCAGTTTCCTATAATGGACAACTCATTCGCCCCCTGTTTGCCATGAGGTCCCATTCCGCGATCCGGAAGGGAGAGAGGGCGAAAACCCAGATTTCCGACACGTTCATCCAATGGCTGGTGCCATTGTGCATTGTTGGCGCCTGGCAGGTCGCATCTACGAGCGGCGTGTTCCCGGAACGGATGCTCCCGGCCCCGACCAGCATCGTGGCGGCGGGATATCGGCTGCTACTCTCCGGTGAGCTTCAGCGGAACCTTGGGGTCAGTTTCTGGCGCGCCGGCATCGGATTCCTGGTTGGCGGAACGATCGGTTTCGCGCTCGGCCTGGCTAATGGCCTGTCGAGCCTGAGCGCCAAGATGACCGACACGACCCTGCAGATGATCCGGAATATTCCGCATCTCGCGCTCATCCCGCTGGTCATTCTCTGGTTCGGCATAGACGAAACCGCAAAGCTGTTCCTTGTCGCCTTCGGCGTATTTTTCCCGATCTATCTGAACACGCTTCATGGCGTCCGCTCGGTCGATCCCCAGCTCATCGAGATGGGGCGCATCTACGGTATGAGTGGACCGACGCTGTTCCGCCGGGTGATCTTCCCCGGCGCGCTTCCGTCCATCTTTGTGGGCCTGCGCTTCGCGCTCGGCATCATGTGGCTGACGTTGGTCGTCGCCGAGACGATCGCAGCGTCCTCCGGCCTCGGATACATGGCGATGCAGGCTCGCGAGTTCATGCAGACCGACGTCGTCATCCTGAGCATCGTCATCTACGCCCTGCTCGGGAAGCTGGCCGACACAGCCGCCGGCATCATGGAACGGCTGACCCTCTCGTGGCACCCGGCGTTCCACGGCGGATAGCGTCACAGATGCAGGACATCCGCCACATCAAGGAGAGGCTATCGGGCGCCGCGGCATCGGGCGACACACCCGGCGCGGACGCACTCGCGGACGGCGGCACCGCACTGTCCATACTGGGCATCCGAAAGCGATTTGGCGAGACGGAAGTAGTGCGCGCCATCGACCTTGAGATCCCATCGGGTCAGTTCGTCGCGGTGGTAGGGCGCTCTGGATCAGGAAAGAGCACGCTGTTGCGGCTGATCGCCGGACTTGAGACGCCCGATGCCGGCACCATCGCGTTCGACCGGATCGGGGGCGGGGAGGGGGAAGGCGGTTATCTCCGGATGATGTTCCAGGAGCCAAGGCTATTGCCCTGGGCGCGCGTGCTCGCGAACGTCGAGGTAGGAATTCGCGAAGCCGACAAGGCACACTCAAAGGCGTTGGCGAGCGACGTGCTTCGCGAGGTCGGCCTGGAGAGCAAGCAGTTCGAATGGCCATCGGCCTTGTCTGGTGGGCAGCGTCAACGGGTCGCGCTGGCGAGAGCGCTCGTAAGCCGGCCACGCATCCTGCTCCTCGACGAGCCGCTCGGGGCGCTCGATGCATTGACCCGCCTTTCCATGCAGTCGCTGCTGGCGCGGGTGTGGGCCAAGTTGGGTTTCACGGCCATCCTTGTGACGCATGACGTCCAGGAGGCGGTGAGCCTTGCTGATCGTGTCCTGGTTATCGACGACGGCAGCATCGTGAAAGACGTCCGCGTTGGCGTCGCCCGTCCGAGAACGCGCGATTCAGCCGAACTCGCGAAGATCCAAAGCAGCATTCTCGAAGAGCTGCTCACCGAAGACAATTGATCCTGAATATCCGGAAGGAACTACACATGATAACCCGCAGAGGATTCGGCATATTTGCAGGATCGCTGGCGGTTGGCGGCTTCGCGGCGCTGACCAGCTGCAGCGCCGACCGCAAGACCTTGAGGGTCGGATTCCAGAAGGGAATCGGCACTATCATGTACTTGAAGGATTCGGGCATCCTCGAGCGCAAGCTCGATCCTTTGGGCTGGTCCGTGGCCTGGAAGGAGTTCGTCGCCGGTCCGCAAATGCTCGAAGCCATCAATCTCGGCGCCGCCGACTTCGGACCGGTCGGGGAGACGCCGCCGATCTTTGCCCAGGCGGCCGCCGCCGACATCCTCTATGCCGGATGCGAGCCCCCATCGCCCAGAAGCGAAGCCATCATCGTTCCCAAGGGCAGCACCATCAGAACGGTCGCAGACCTGAAGGGCAAGCGCGTCGCCTTCGTCAAGGGATCCAATGTCCACTATCTCGTCCTTCGCGCGCTTGAAACGAGTGGCCTTGGCTATAGCGACATCGTACCCGTCTATTTGACGCCGGCCGACGCAGGAGCGGCGTTCGAGCGTGGCGCGATCGACGCATGGGGGACTTGGGATCCCTATCTTTCCGCGGCCGAACTGAACACTGCAGCGCGCTCAATCACCGACGCGACGGGCCTGGCGCCCAATATCATGTTCTACATGGCCGCAAGGCCGCTGGCCGAGCATAACCCGCTTGTCCTCGAGGCGGCCCTCTCGGCGGTCAACGAGGCCGGTCAGTGGGCTCAGAGAAATCGCAAGGCGTTCGCCGCGATTCTCGCCGCTCAGATCGGCGTGTCCCGGGAAGTCGCGGAGCGCGCGGCAGACCGCAGCGAGTTCGGCGCTGGCGCGATCTCCGATGAAACGCTTGGAAAGGAACAGGAGATTGCGGACCTGTTCTTTAAGCTCAAGCTGATCCCGAAGGCCGTCGATGTCCGCTCTGCGGCATGGCGGGCGCCGGCACCATCTGGGGCGGGAGGGCGATAATGGATCGTCGCGCATTCGTCGGCGAGGTTCTCCCCCGCTTCACCGCTCCAGGGAGCGATCCGTCTTGTTCCTGACATAACCGCACAGTAGGCGCAGCGAATGACTCGCAAAACGCGAGCGTGGAAAAAGGGGAGTGTCTGGAGGAGTGTGATGAGTCGCGCGTTCAAGCTGGCTGCCGTGCCGGAAACGGAACTGGATTGGCCGATCCTGGCGGCCGCGCGTCGGTGGCGGCAAGCACGCGACCAGGGCTTGCCTGTCCAGAGCAGCCTCTATGCGGAGCTCGAACGATCCTATCTGGGCCTGCTCGCCCCAGTCTTCGACGGCCTCTTCTCGATATTCGAGGCAGGCCTTGGCCGGCGCTTCGAGGCATCGAACGCCCCCGATGCCTGCCCCACTGGCGACGAGATGACATTGCTCGAATTGCTGCACGACGGGCGCTCGGCGGCCAGATACCTCGTCTCCCCGATGGTGCAGCCATTCCGGATCGCCGCTCGCTCGACCAAGATCATGTTTGCGACGCATTCAATAGCCTAGGCGATCGTGCCTGCCATGACGGAATGCTGTCTTCACGCCGCACCCGAAAGAAAGGAACAACCCGAATCACCCAGGGTGGGCGGGTTCGGCCGATTCCACATCCTGCTCCGGTTCCCCGTTTGCAAAGAGTGTGGAATCCATCTTGCGAGATTAAACGCCATCGTTTATCTAATAAACGATGGCGTTTAATCGTAAAAACGATAGCGTCTACATGATCTGCTTTGAGGTTGGTCCCGTCGTCGATAGCGACGGGAGCGATGGGACGTCCGCCTTTAGGAATGAAGCCGACAACGATCAGGCTACCTGTAGAAACCCTTCAGCGTATCGAGGCGCTGGTGGGTAGCCGACGCATCGCCTCCTTCATCCGCGAAGCGGTCCAGGCCGAGCTTAGACGCCGAGAAAAGGAGGCGGGTGAGGACCATGCCAACGGTGAGCCCTGAAGCTAATGTGGTGGCCGCAACGTCTCTCGCGGCTGAGGCGGTCAAATTGCTCGTCGAGGCGGAGCGTTTACACGCCGTTCCATATTTGAGGCTGGCGGTCGCTGTTCTCGAGCAGAACGAGACTGCTGAAGCTGATCCACGCAACGAAGCCGCGATGCACCATCTACGCGCGGCCTTGGTGCTCCTCGAGCGCAACGGTGAAGATGATGCCGCAGGCGATGTCGAGAGCGCGCTTGTCCATCTGGGCGAGCCGTTTCCCGAGTTGTCGGACGTCGAAGCCAACGCGAAAATGGACTGGTGGATTTCGAGAGAGCAAAGCCGCTTCCACTCGTGAGTTCAGGAAACCGCCGCGCTGAGGCGCGGCCGCGCGCGATCTCCGAGGTGCGCCAGCGTCACTTCTTACGGATGTTCGCGAGGTAGGTTCTGCAGAACAACCAGCCCTTCATCGGGCGCAGAGGCATCAGGCAACCCAGCAGCAACACCGGTCCCGATGTCAGGAAATGGACCCAATAGGGTGGGTTGAACAGGATCTCGAGCAGCAGCGCGAAGATCACCGCCGGAAAGCATCCGAAGCAGATCACGAAGAAGGCCGGTCCGTCCGCGGATTCCGTTTCGGTGAAATCGAGCCCGCACGTCTCGCACCCATCCCGCAGCGTCAGGAAGCCGGTAAACAGCCGACCCTTCCCGCAGCGCGGGCACCGTCCGCGAAGACCTGTCCGCATAGGACCGAACCTCAACCCTCTGCCAGACCCGGCCGCCAGGCGATGTACTGTCCCGCTCATCCAGGCTCCCCAGCTTCTGTTGGAAGGTGCAGCATCTCCTGTTGGGCCGTATCGCTCCGGGTGAGCAGGCGTTTCAGCAACGGTCCTGCCGACCGGTCCGTTGCGCCCGTCGCGGCGAGCGCACGTTGCCACTGTTCCGGCGGATGGGATGCGGAGGTCTCAATCGTCGAAAACCCGCAGGCGCATAGCGCCGCGAACTGGTCCGGCAGGACTTGGCCCGAGGCACGGAGGTCGCCCGTGAACCGGTGGCGGCCGCGAAGTGTCGTTGCGAGCGTGAAGCCACGACCATCACGGAAGCTCGGAAACTCGATCACGATCAAATCGAGATGATCGACCATGGCGAACAGGCGCTCGATCTCGGCGCCCGGCGTGACGCGCACGCCGATCGGCCGGGCCTCCTCGACCTCCCCCGGAGAAAGCACCACGAGCGTCGCGATCGGCACAACCAGCGGCTCGGCCGCGATCCGATGATCGAGGGCGCCGTCGATCCAGGTATCGGAGACCGGCCTTGCCTCCATGTCGATGACGGGCATCAGCAGCCTCCGTTCAATCGCCAGCATAGGCGGCCGCCTTGAACGGTGCGGCGCCCAGGCGGCGATAGGTGTCGATGAAGCGTTCGCCGGGTTCGCGACGCGCAATATAGGCGTCGACGATCGCGTCGATCGTATCGACGACTTTCTCCGAAGAAATCGCCGGCCCGATGATCGAGCCGATCGAAGCCTTGTCGTCGGACGCGCCGCCGAGCGTGATCTGATAAAATTCCTCGCCGGCCTTATCGACCCCGAGCAGGCCGATATGGGCGACATGATGATGGCCGCAGGCGTTGATGCAGCCGGAGATGTTGAGGTCGAGCGGTCCGATCTCACGCTGCCGTCCGGGAGCGGCGAAGCGCTCCGCGATGCGCTGGGCGACGGGGATCGATCGCGATGTCGCCAGGCTGCAATAATCGAGGCCGGGGCAGGCGATGATATCCGTCAACAGGCCGATATTGGCGCTGGCGAGCCCTGCCTCGACCAACCCCGACCATAGGGTATGGAGATCGTCACGGCGGACATGCGGGAGGACGAGGTTCTGTTCGTGGGAGACACGGATCTCACCGAAGGAATAGGCGTCGGCCAGATCGGCAATGCGCTCCATTTCCTCGGAGCTGACATCGCCAGGGATGCCCCCCGTTGGCTTGAGCGAAACCGTCACGCAGGCATAGCCTGGCACGCGGTGCGGATAGCTGTTCGTCTCCAGCCAGGCCGCGAAGGCGGTGTCACGGCTACGGGCTGCCTCGAGCGCTTCGGACTCGGCCGGGAGGCTTTCGAACGGCGGCTCGACGAACCGAGCCTGGAGGGCGGCGATGATCTCCGGTTCGAGGACGTTATAGTCCGCCGCCATCGCGGCGAATTCGTCCTCGATCATCTGGATGAAGGCTTCGGATTTCATCTCCTTGATGAGGATCTTGATGCGCGCCTTGTAGATGTTATCGCGCCGGCCGAGCGCGTTGTAGGTCCGCAGGATCGCCTCGACATAGCGTAGCAGATCCTTGACCGGCAGCCAGTCGCGCACCCGCACGCCCACCACCGGTGTGCGCCCGAGCCCGCCGCCGGCATAGAAGCTGAAGCCGGGCTCGCCAGCTTCGTTTCGGTGCGCCATGATGCCGATGTCGTGGACGTGGATCGCCGCCCGATCGATCGGGCCACCGGTAATGGCGATCTTGAACTTGCGCGGCAGGTAGGTGAATTCGGGATGGTCTGTCGACCATTGCCGCAGGATCTCGGCGAACAGGCGCGGATCGATCACCTCTTCCGCGGCCGCGCCGGCGAAATGGTCGGTCGTGACGTTGCGGACGCAATTGCCGCTGGTCTGGATGGCGTGAAGATCGGCCTCGGCCAGCAGCGCGAGGATGTCGGGCGTATCCTCCAGCCGGATCCAGTTGAACTGGATGTTCTGGCGGGTGGTGAAATGCCCGTAACCGCGGTCGAAATGGCGCGCGACATAAGCGAGCTGGCGCAACTGCGCGGCGCTCACCACGCCATAGGGTAAAGCGGCGCGCAGCATGTAGCCATGGAGCTGCAGATAGAGCCCGTTCATCAGCCTAAGCGGCTTGAACTCGTCCTCGGTCAACTCGCCGGCGAGCCGCCGCTCGACCTGGCGCCGGAACTGCGCGGCCCGGTCGCGGAGGAACTGGCGGTCATATTCGTCGTAACGATAGATGCCCGCGTAGGGCGACCGGTCGAGCGCCGACGGTGGCGGGGGGAGGGTGTCGGCGCGCGCCGGCCGCCCCGCCTGGGTCCCGAGGTCCGATCGGACACTCGGCCCATGGGCACGGATCTGCTCGCGATAGGTGAGGGGCGCGGGCGCGGAGTGCACGTCCACGACGCGGTGCTCCGCCTGGTCCGCGCGGGCCGCCTCGAGCGCGGTCTCAAGCATGTCTTGTTCGAACCGCGTCGCCGCCTCGACGGTATCGACCCAGGTTGCGGCGTCACCAAGCCATACCGACGCGCCATCGCGCAGCCGGCTGGCCGTTACAAAATGCGTTGCCATCACTTTTCCTCGTTCAGGCGGCGAGCAGCCGGTTGTTCCATCCCAGCCGGGCGCGCGCGGCGACAAGGCCATCGACCAGCGCCTTCATATGCGCTTCGGTGTGAAACGGGGTCGGCGTGAGGCGCAGGCGCTCCTGGCCACGCGCGACGGTCGGATAGTTGATCGGTTGGACGTAGATGTCGTGCTCGGCGAGAAGCAGGTCGCTGGTCGCCTTGCAGAGATGCGCGTCGCCGATGATCAACGGCACGATATGGCTCTGCGTGTCGGGGACCGGCATGTCGGCCGCACGCAGCATCGCGATCAGCCGGCTCACCGCTGCATGCTGCCGCGCGCGTTCTTCTCCGCTGTCCTTCAGGTGCCGGATCGCGGCCGCGGCGCCGGCCGCCAGATGCGGGCAGATCGAGGTGGTGAAGATGAAGCTGTCGGCGCAGCTGCGGATCACGTCGACGAGGAGCGAGGAGCTGGCGACATAGCCGCCCATCACGCCGAACGCCTTGGCGAGCGTGCCTTCGATCACGGTCAGCCGATGCGCAAGCCCCTCGCGCTCGGCAATGCCGCCGCCGCGCGGACCGTAGAGGCCGACGGCATGGACCTCGTCCAGATAGGTGATCGCGCCATGCTTGTCGGCGACGTCGCAGATCGCCGCGATCGGCGCCACGTCGCCGTCCATCGAATAGACGCTCTCGAACGCCACGATCTTCGGACGATCGGGGTCGATTGCGCTCATCAGCTCATCGAGGTGCGCGGCGTCATTGTGACGGAAGATGAAACGTTCGGCGCCCGAGCGGCGAATGCCCTCGATCATCGAATTATGATTGAGCGCGTCGGAGAAGATCGCGCAATCGGGCAGGATCCGGCCCAGCGTGCCGAGTGCCGCCAGATTGGAGATCCAGCCCGACGTGAAGATCAGCGCGGCCTCCTTGTCGTGGAGATCGGCCAGCTCCGTCTCAAGAGCCACGTGGCTGCGATTGGTGCCGGAGATGTTGCGCGTGCCGCCGGTGCCCGCCCCGAACTGGTCGATGGCGCCGTGCATGGCGGCCAGGACGTCGCGGTTCTGCCCCATGCCGAGATAGTCGTTGCTGCACCAGACCGTGACGCGACGAGCGTCGCCATCGGGCTGGCGCCACAAGGCGGTGGGGAATTCGCCCGCCAACCGTTCGAGCTCGATGAAAGTGCGATACCGTCCGTCGAGCTTCATCTCGCCGATCAGCGATTCAAACCGCGCAACATAATCCATGGTCTTTGCCTTGCTTCTGCTATCCCTTGCAGGGGTGGGGAACACATTTCGGTCTTGCGCCGAATCAATGCAACATACAATATCCATATATATGGACACGAAAGTTTGCACAATGGATGACGAACGGCCCGCGCACGAATGGCGCCCTATAATCGCGGCAGGAGCGAGTCCGCTCTATCTCGCCATCGCGGACTCGCTCGCCAGCGATATCCAGAAGGGGGCGCTCGCCGCCGGCGACCGGCTGCCGCCCCAGCGCGCGCTCGCCGACGCGCTCGACATCGACTTCACGACCGTGAGCCGGGCCTATGCGGAGGCGCGCAAGCGCGGTCTGATCGAGGGGCGGGTCGGGCAGGGAACCTATGTGCGCGCGGGGCGGGCCAGCCGCGTCCCGATGCGCCCTGCATCCGGTCTCGTCGACATGGGCATGAACCTACCGCCGAAATTCGATGATCCGTCGCTCGGCGCGCAGCTCTGGGCGGGCATTGGAGACCTCGAAGCCGATGGCGGCATGGATCTGATCCTGCGCTATCAGGATGTCGGCGGCGCCGGGATCGATCGACAGGCCGGCGTGGACTGGCTGGCGGATCGCCTGCCCGATGTGTCGATCGACCGTCTGCTGGTTTGTCCAGGCGCGCAGAGCGCGCTCCTGTCGTTGGTCACTGCGCTCGGCGCCAAGGCCGGTCCGATCGCCGTGGAGGCGCTGACCTATCCGGGCTTTCGTTCGCTGGCGGCCCACCTGTCGATCGAGCTCGCGCCGGTTGCAATCGATCGCGACGGGCTGGATCCCGACGATTTCCGGACGGTTTGCCGCACGCGCAAGCCGCGTATCCTCTATTGCACGCCGACACTTCACAACCCGACGACCGCGACCGTTCCGCTCGACAGGCGAAAGGCGATTGTCGAGATCGCCCGCGAATATGGCGTCTCGATCATCGAGGACGACGCCTATGGGAAACTGTCCGGAAGCGCACTCCCGCCACTTGCGGCGCTGGCGCCCGAGATCGTCTACCATGTCGCCGGCCTGTCTAAATGCCTCTCGCCGGCGCTGCGGGTCGCCTATGTGGTCGTGCCGGACCTGCGGGCCGCGGTGCGGCTGTCCGGCGCCGTTCGAGCGACGACATCGATCGCCTCGCCGCTCGGCGCGGCGATCGCCACGCGCTGGATCGAGACCGGGCTGGCGGGTCAGGTGGTCGCTGCCATCCGGGCTGAAACCGAGGCGCGGCGCGCGATCGCTGACCGCCTGCTTGCCGATCATGGGCTGGTGACGGCGAAGCATGCCTTCCATTCCTGGCTCCCGCTCTCGCCCCCCTGGACGCGCGGAGAATTCGCCGCCAGGCTCCGCCAGGCCGGCATCGGCGTCGTGCCGAGCGATTCCTTCACGGTCATCCAGCCGGTCGAAGCTGTCCGCCTCGGGCTCGGAGCGCCTGAAACGCGCGATCGCCTGAGCGAGGGTCTTTCCACGATCGCGGACCTCCTGCAGCAGTCTCCCGCCATGTCCTCGCTGGTCGTGTAGCGCGGAATTGCATTGACAGTGTATGCAATCAATCTGCATATAATCAGGCGTCGAATCGCACGATTGCTGGGGCACCCCATTAGCCACGGCGCCCGGCTCCCTGCCGCCCCCCGAAGCCGGAATCGTGCGGTTCGGCGCATGAAGGGACACATGACGCTATGCAGCAACCGATATGGAAGCGCCGACATCAACTGGATCGTATGACGCTTCGCAGCCTGACGGTCGCCTTTTTCCAATATCCGGCGGTGTGGGCGTATCTGCTGCTCGCGCTAGCCGCGGGCGTCCTCGCCTGGATGCGGCCGTCGACCATCCTGCAAAACGTCGCGGCGGTGGTCGCGGCAGGCCTCATCTATCCGCTGGTCTGGTACGTGCTGCACCGCTGGGTGTTGCACAGTCGCTGGATGTTCAAGTCGCCGCTGACGGCGGGCGTGTGGAAGCGCATCCACTACGATCACCACATCGACCCGAACCATCTCGAGGTTCTGTTCGGCGCGCTCTATACAACGCTTCCGACCATCGCCGTGGCGACGATGCCGATCGGTTGGTTCATCGGCGGCTTCGGCGCCGCGATGATGGCATTCGCAGCGGGTCTGCTGATCACCTGCTTCTACGAGTTCGTTCACTGCGTCGAGCATCTCCCCTACAAGCCGCGCAATCGCCTGTTCGCGGAGATGAAGGCGCGCCACCTTGCCCATCATTTCCATGATGAGAACGGCAATTACGGCATCACCAATTTCACCTGGGACCGATTGTTCGGAACGCTCTACGAGCGTCGCGACCGGCCGATGAAAAGCCCGACCGTCTTCAACCTGGGCTATGACGAGGCGGCCGGGCGCCGCTGGCCATGGGTTGCCCGCATGTCCGCCGCGCCGGTCCCGGTGCGTTCCGGAAAGGACGGGCTGTCACGCGATGTATGAGCGCTCCAATATCCGCCGCATGACCGGCTATGTGCCGGGAGAGCAGCCATGCGCGCCCGCGATCAAGCTCAATACGAACGAAAACCCGCTGGCCCCGTCGAATGCGGTGATGCAGGCGCTTTCGGACATCACCCCGGCGATGCTCCAGCGCTATCCCGACCCGAGAGCCGCGAAACTTCGCGGCGCCATCGCCAATTACCATCGCTGCGATGTGGAGCAGGTGATCGCCACCAACGGCAGCGACGAGTTGCTCCGGCTGGCGATCACGACCTTCGCAGCCCCCGGGCATGCCATTGGCGTCGTCGAGCCGGGCTACAATCTCTATGGTGTGCTCGCGTCGATCCAGGATTGTCCGGTCGCCCGCGCCGTACTCGAAGACGATTGGCAGCTCCCCGCGGATCTCGCCGAGCGCTGGAACAAGGCCGGCGCACGATTGGCGCTGCTCGCGAACCCGCAGGCGCCCTCGGGCCTGCTCATCCCGTCCGGCACGATCGCACGGCTAGCTGCCGAGTTTCAGGGCGTGTTGCTGGTCGACGAGGCCTATGTCGATTTCATGGATCCCGTGCATGCGCATAACCTCGTGTCGCTGCTCGACTATCACCCCAATCTCCTTCTCGTGCGCACCTTGAGCAAGGGCCACTCCCTGGCAGGTCTTCGTCTCGGCTACGGCCTGGGCGCAGCGAGCCTGGTCGACCCGATGCTCACGAAAGTCCGCGACAGCTACAATGTCGATGCGATCGCCCAGCATGTCGCGACCGTCGCGTTCGGCGATGTCGAGACGACCCGCAAAAGCTGGGAGTTTGTCCGTGGCGAACGTCAGCGCCTCTCGGACGCGTTGCGCGGGCGGGGCTTCCATGTCTTTCCGTCCGAGGCCAATTTCGTGCTGACGCGGGTGCCAGAGAGCCTGGGTCCGGCGTCCGGTCTCTGTGAAGCGCTCGCGGCGGAGCATATCCATGTCCGATGGTTCGACCAGGCGCGCCTCGACGCGTGCCTGCGAATCACGATCGGGACGACGCTCGAGAATGATGGCCTGCTCCGCGCGATCGATCGGATTGCGAAAGATGCCGCTGCGCCGGCGTTGAACGATAACGAGACCAGAGGGAACGCCAAGATACCCGGCTGAAGCTCAGGCCGCGCTATCCGCAACGCTGTCATGTCGTCATTCGATCACTGTGGCGGATTATCTTCGTGAGCAAAAAGGAAGAACAATCGCTAGGAAGACATCGTCTTCAAGAATTGAATTCCAGCAGCAGATAAGAGGAAAATTCCAATGGCTGACAACAGCGTAACAGCGGCGGGCTCGACGACGGGCAGCGGCGCTCCGGCCCGAAGCGACCGCAATTCCCTGACCATCGGCCCGAATGGCCCCATTCTCCTCCATGACGTCCACTTTCTCGAGCAGATGGCGCACTTCAATCGCGAGAAGGTGCCGGAGCGCCAGCCGCATGCGAAGGGATCCGGCGCGTTCGGCGTGTTGGAGACCACCGAGGATCTCTCGGCCTATACCAAGGCGGCCTTATTCCAGAAGGGGGCAAAGACCGATATGCTTGCCCGCTTCTCGACCGTGGCGGGCGAGTCCGGGAGCCCGGATACCTGGCGCGACGTGCGCGGCTTCAGCCTCAAATTCTACACCGACGAAGGCAATTACGACCTGGTCGGCAACAACACGCCGGTCTTCTTCATCCGTGACGGGATCAAGTTCCCGCACTTTATCCGCAGCCAGCGCCGCCTGCCGGACTCGGGGTTGCGCGACAACCACATGCAGTGGGACTTCTGGACCAGCAATCCGGAGACGGCGCACCAGGTCACCTATCTGATGGGCGAGCGCGGGCTGCCGCGCAGCTGGCGCCACATGAACGGCTATGGGTCGCACACCTATATGTGGATCAACGCCGCGGGAGAGAAATTCTGGGTGAAATATCATTTCCATACCGCCCAGGGCATGCGCTTCTTCGACAACGCCGAGGCGGCCGCCATGGCCGGCGCCGATGCGGACTATCACCGCCGCGACCTGTTCGAGGCGATCGCGCGCGGCGAATATCCGGTCTGGAACCTATCGGTGCAGATCATGCCCTATGCGGATGCAGCGACCTATCGCTTCAACCCGTTCGACCTGACCAAGACCTGGTCGCATGCCGACTATCCGCTGATCCCGGTCGGCACGATGACGCTCAACCGCAATCCGGTGAACTTCTTCGCCCAGATCGAGCAGGCGGCCTTCTCGCCGGGGAACACGGTGCCGGGCATCGGCCTCTCGCCCGACAAGATGCTGCTGGCTCGCGCGTTCGCCTATAACGACGCGCAGCGCAACCGGATCGGCACCAACTTCCACCAGCTGCCGGTCAACCGGCCCAAGGTTCCGGTGAACACCTATATGTTCGATGGCCAGATGGCATTCGACCATAGCGGTGCCGCGCCAACCTATGTGCCGAACGTCGGCGGCCGGTCCTGGGCCGACGAGACGGGGCCGACCGAAGACGGCTGGGAAGCCGATGGCGAGATGGTGCGCAGCGCCTATACGCTGCACGCCGAGGACGACGACTTCGGTCAGGCAGGCGCCTTGGTACGCACCGTGTTCAACGATGCGCAGCGTACCGCGCTGGTCGACCAGGTTGCCGCGAGCCTGCTCGGCGGTGTGCGCGAGCCGGTGCTGGGGCGCGCCATCGAATATTGGAAGAGTGTCGATGCGGGCGTCGGCCAGCGCATTGACGACAAGGTGCGCTCCGGCGCGGCCCCCAAGCCCGCGGAGGGCATGGGCGAAGGCTGAGTGCGCTGACAGCGGAGCGCGGGGGATGTTCCTCCGCGCGCCGTCGGGTTCGCCCTGCTTGAAAACCTGTTCCTGCCCCGCTCCGGAGCCTGCGTCGCCAAAGAGCCGGATCTGGGTTGTAATCTGCTCTTTTCCTCGTGAGCCATACATGCTATTTAGCAATGTATGTTCCATTGCCATACATCACGATGAGGGATTGAGCCTATGTGGCGACCGCACCTCAATGAAGCCTCGCCGATGAAATATCTCGGCATCGTCGACGCATTGGAGGCGGATATCCGGTCCGGCCGGGTGGCGCGCGGCGAGCGCGTTCCGTCGCAGCGTGCGATCGCCGAGGCGCTGGACGTTGACCTCACGACCGTCACTCGGGCCTTCAACGAGGCGCGCAGGCGTGGGCTGATCCAGGCGCATGCCGGCCGGGGAACCTTTATCAGCGAGACCATGGACGGCGGCGAGGCGCCCGAACAGCCCCCGCCGGTTCTTGATCTGAGCATGAATATCCCGCCGCAGCCCAGTTCGACCGATTTCCGCAAGATATTTCCCCAGGGCGTCACCGGCGTGCTCGGCAGCCCGCGAGGGCTGATGACGCTCCATTATCAGGAGAGCAACGGCATCGAGGCCGATCGCAAGGCGGCCGCTTCCTGGCTTGCCAGGCGCATCGAGCCGGTGACGCCCGAGCGGATCATCGTGACGGGAGGCGCGCAATGCGCACTCTTCGCGATCTGCGAGCTTTTGCTGTCGTCCGGCGATGTCGTGGCAGCCGGCGCGATGACCTATCCGGGCATCAAGGCGGTCGCGGCCCAGAAAGGCCTCGTCCTGGAACCCCTCGCGATGGACGAGTACGGCATCATCCCCGACGCTTTCGAAAAGGCGTGCCGGGACAAGAAGCCGAAGGCGCTCTACGTCGTGCCGACGATCGACAACCCCACCACCGCGACCTTGCCCGAAGAGCGGCGGCGCGCGCTGGTTGCGCTGGCCCGCGAATATGGCGTCGTGATCTTCGAGGACGATCCCTATGCGCCGCTGCGTCCGGTGCGCTTGCCCGCGATGGTCGAGCTGGCAGACGATATCACCTGGCATATCGCCACGCTGTCCAAATGCGTGACGCCGGCGCTGCGCATCGCCTATGTGATCGCGCCGAACGCGGGAAAGGCTCGCCGGCTCGCCGCCGTATTGCGTGCGACGATCCTCATGGCGCCGCCGCTCATGTCTGCGCTGGCGAGCCGCTGGATCGTCGAGGGCGCGCTGGATGAAGTGACCAACGCGATCGCCGAGGAGAATGTGGTGCGCCAGAAACTGGCCGCCGACATTCTCGCGGGATGTCGCTTTTCGGCCGACCCCCATGGCCATCACCTCTGGCTCTTTCTTCCCGAGCATTGGCGCGCCTCGGACTTTGCCGACCATGCCGATCGCGCCGGCGTCTCGATCGTGCCGGCCTCGACCTTCGCGATCACCGCGCACCCCGTAGAAGCCGTCCGGGTCTCCATCGGCGTCGCGCCCGACAGGGGCGCTCTGGAAGATGGACTGACCCAGTTGGCGAGCCTGATCTCCGAGCCGTCGCTCGGCACAAAGGCCGTTGTCTAGCACCCTTGAGGATCGTCCCATGACCGACACGTTCAAGGCCGCTGTTGTTCAGGCCGCTCCCATTCTCTTCGACACGCCGAAGACCATCGCCAAGCTTGCCGACCTCGCGCGCGATGCGGCCAGCTCGGGTGCGTCGCTCGTCCTGTTTCCCGAGGCGTTTGTGGGTGGCTATCCAAAGGGCCTGGACTTCGGGGCCCGGCTCGGCAGCCGGAGCCAGAAGGGCAGGGAGGACTTCCGCCTTTATTATGAGAGCGCGATCGAAATACCCGGTCCCGAAGCCGCACGGCTCGGCGAGATCGCCCTCTTGAACTCCATCCACCTCGTCGTCGGCGTGATCGAACGCGATGGCGGCACGCTTTATTGCAGCGCGCTCACCTACGGGCCGAACGGCCGGTTGCTTTCCAGGCATCGCAAGCTGATGCCGACGGCGCTCGAGCGGCTGGTCTGGGGTTTCGGCGACGGCTCGACCATCGGCGTGGCCAAGACACCGCTCGGCCGTATCGGCAGCGTGATCTGCTGGGAAAATTACATGCCGCTGCTGCGAACGGCGATGTATGCGCAGGGCATCGAGCTCTATTGCGCGCCGACCGTCGACGATCGCGACACCTGGTTGCCGACGATGCGCACGATCGCGATCGAGGGCCGCTGCTTCGTGATCTCGGCCTGCCAATATCTCACCCGCGCGGACGCTCCGCCCGGCTACGAAGCTATCCAGGGCGATGATCCCAAGACGGTGCTCATTCGCGGCGGGTCGTGCATCGTCGATCCGCTCGGCAATGTGCTCGTCGAGCCGGATTTCTCGGGCGAGATGATCCGCATTGCCGATATCGATCGCAAGATGATCGTCCGCGGCAAATATGACCTCGATGTCGTCGGTCATTATGCCCGGCCCGATGTCTTCCAGCTATCCGTGGATACGCGAGAGAAATCGGCGGTTTTATTCGCGCGGCAGGGCGATAGTCTGGCTCCACAAGACGTCGATGGTGCGGCAGGGGAGACGATGGAATGTTCGGATTAACGGCGCTCGAACTGGCCCGTATCCAGTTCGGCTTCACGGTTTCCTTCCACATTATCTTTCCAGCGATCACCATTGGTCTCGCCAGCTATCTGGCCGTGCTGGAGGGGCTGTGGCTGTGGAAGAAGGACACGGTCTATCGCGACCTCTACCATTTCTGGTCCGGGATCTTCGCCGTCAACTTCGCCATGGGCGTGGTTTCCGGCCTGGTCATGGCCTATCAGTTCGGCACCAACTGGAGCTATTTCTCCGCCTTCGCCGGCAGCATCACCGGGCCGCTGCTCGCTTATGAGGTGCTCACCGCCTTCTTCCTCGAGGCCGGGTTCCTCGGCGTCATGCTGTTCGGCTGGAACAAGGTCGGGCCCGGGCTGCATTTCTTCGCGACGATCATGGTGGCGATCGGGACGCTCATCTCGGCGACCTGGATCCTCGCTTCCAACAGCTGGATGCAGACGCCGCAGGGCTTCGAGATCATAAACGGCCGCGTCGTGCCGGTCGACTGGCTGAAGGTCATCTTCAACCCGTCCTTCCCCTATCGCCTCGTCCATATGACGATCGCGGCCTATCTCTCGACGGCGCTGTTCGTCGGCGCCTCCGGTGCATGGCACCTGCTCAAGCGGCGCGACACCCCGGCCGTGCGCACTATGCTCTCCATGGCGATGTGGATGATGCTCATCGTCGCGCCGATCCAGATCGCGGTTGGCGACGCGCATGGGCTCAACACGCTCAAGTACCAGCCCGCCAAGATCGCCGCGGTCGAGGGCCATTGGGAGAGCAAGAAGGGCGAAAGCGTGCCGCTGATCCTGTTCGGCGTGCCCGACATGAAGGCGCAGGAGACGCATTATGCGGTCGAGGTGCCCTATCTCGGCAGCCTGATCCTCACCCATGAGCTCTATGGCCAGATTCCGGGCCTGAAGGAGTTCGCGCCGGAGGATCGGCCCAACTCGACCATCGTCTTCTGGACCTTCCGCGTGATGGTCGGGCTCGGCATGCTCATGCTGCTGCTCGGGGTCTGGGCGCTCTGGCTACGCTGGCGCCGCCGATTGTACGAGAACCGCGCGTTCCTCCGCTTTGCCCTGCTGATGGGACCGTCGGGCAGCATTGCGATCCTCGCCGGCTGGATGACGACGGAGATCGGCCGTCAGCCATGGGTCGTCTATGGGGTGATGCGCACGAAGGATGCGGTGTCCAACCACAGCGCGCTCGCGCTGTCGTCGACGCTGATCCTGTTCATCGTCATGTACTGCGCGGTGTTCGGCACCGGCATCAGCTACATGCTGAAGCTGGCCGCCAAAGGGCCGCACGCAAGCGGAGATGGTGCGGTCGAGCATGAGAAAGGCCAGGCCCTGCGACCCGCACGGCCGCTTTCCGCGGCCCGCGACGACATCGACCCGATTGGCCAGGGAGACTGACGATGGGTATCGACCTTCCGCTCATCTGGGCGATCATCATCGCCTTCGGCCTGATGATGTACGTCATCATGGATGGCTTCGATCTCGGGATCGGGATCCTGTCGCCGTTCGTCCCTGCCCGCGAGGACCGTGACACCATGGTCAACACCGTGGCGCCGGTCTGGGACGGCAACGAGACCTGGCTGGTGCTGGGCGGCGCCGCACTTCTGGCTGCGTTCCCGCTCGCCTATTCGGTCATCCTGAGCGCTCTCTACCTCCCGCTGGTGCTGATGCTAGCCGGCCTGATCTGGCGCGGCGTGGCCTTCGAGTTCCGGTTCAAGGCGGACGAAGGCCACAAGGCCTTCTGGGACCAGGCGTTCGCATGGGGCTCGTATATCGCCACCTTCTCCCAGGGCGTGGCACTCGGCGCCTTCATCAACGGCTTCCGGGTCGAGAAGGGCGCTTATGCCGGCGGCCTGTTCGACTGGCTGACGCCGTTCAGCCTGTTCACCGGCGCCGGGCTGCTCGTCGCTTACGCATTGCTCGGCAGTACCTGGCTTGTGATGAAGACGGAAGGCGCGCTTCAGCAGCGCATGCGGGTGCTCGCCCGGCCCGTCACTCTCGTGCTGTTCGCGTTCATCATCGTCGTCAGCCTTTGGACGCCCTTTACGCATCCGGATGTGGCGACACGCTGGTTTTCGCTGCCGAACCTCTTCTACCTCATGCCCGTGCCGCTGCTGGTGCTGATCGCTACCGGCCTGATCCTGCGGTCGCTCTCTCGCGACAGCCAGGCCGCGCCGTTCGTTCTGGCGCTGTTCCTGCTGTTCCTCGGCTATACCGGGCTGGCGATCAGCCTCTGGCCGCACATCATTCCGCCGGGCATCTCGATCTGGGAGGCGGCCTCGCCGCCGGAGAGCATGGGCTTCACGCTGGTCGGCGCGCTGTTCATCATCCCGTTCATCCTCGCCTACACCGCCTGGTCCTATTACGTGTTCCGCGGCAAGGTCCGGGCGGGGGAGGGGTATCACTGATGCGCTCCGCGTCTCACTCGCGCCGCCTGTGGCTCGGCCGTTTCGGCTGGCTGGTGCTGATCTGGGCGGCAAGCGTCCTGGCCCTTGGCGTGGTCGCCATGGCGTTTCGCTGGCTGATGGGGCTTGCGGGGCTGACGACTGGATGACACGCCAGACTTCCGGTCTCGTGAAGCATGACGATATTGCGAGCCGACTGATCTACGAGCTCAAGACCCGCGGGTTCGCGTATATTTCGTCGGCGCAGTGCGGCGAATTGCTCGGCGTGCCGTCCGGAAGCTTTCGTCCCTACGCCGAGAGCTGGGAACGGCTCGATCCCGATCGATGGATGGGAGACGGAGGGACTTACCGAAAGCGCCGGTTCGCCGCTTTTGCCGTCGAATGGGGTGCGGTCGTTCGCAAGCCGCACCAGCCGCATTATCAGAGCCGGCTTCACAACCAGCTCAATGGCGGCGTCGATCGTTGGTTCTCGCCAGTCGAACCGCAGATCGCGGACCAACCGATCACGGACGCACTCCTGCGCCTGGGCGACGCACTGGGACGCCGGATCGTGGACACGCCCAACCCATGTTGGCATGCCGAAATGCACCAGTTCCGGATTGAGGCGAAGACCTTCGAGAGTGCGACGCCGACACCCGAAGGCCTGCATCGGGACGGGGTCGCACTCGTCATCATGATGCTCGTTGCACGCCAGAATATGCTGGGTGGCGTAACCGGCATTCGCGGTATGGATGGCCGCAGGATCGCCGAAATCGAACTGGATTCACCATTGGAAATGGTGATTGTCGACGACCGGCGAGTGCAGCATGTGGTGACCTCGATCAAGCCGACGAATCCAAGCGCGCCCGCGATCCGCGACGCGCTGGTGTTGACCTTCCAGCCTCAGCAGATCAGCCAATCGCGATCGTCTGCCTCAGCGAACCATCGCTGACGAGGGATCGCCGGCGCGCCACATTGACGCATCATCTGCGACCGCGGTGAAGCGGCGGCCTCTCCACTATGCCAAGCGCCTCAATCCATGATTCCCGACAATCTACACGGAGGGCCTGACCACAGGGAAGGCAGAGGTGGCCCGGGCGAGCCTGCCGCGCAACCGTCTGCAGCGTCGCCCCATATGAGGGCATAGCGTGGATGGTACGCTAAACAACGCTAAGGGCGAACAATCAGCGAACGCTTAGGCGGCGCGGCTATCCGGCGGCAGATTGAGGGCCTTGCGGCCAGCGGAAGCGGCTGCTCGATCCCAGAGGAAATCGCCCGAGAAAGCAATATGCTCCCAACCTACTGGGGACGTATGGGCGAGTAGATCATCAGGCACCGCGACCGATGTTGATCGTAGATGCTGGGCGGCGGCATCCATGTAGATCGTGTTCCAATAGACGATCGCGGCGACGAGCAGATTGAGGCCGGACGCCCGATATTGCTGCGCCTCGTGGCTGCGGTCGATGATGCGGCCCTGGCGGAATGTGTAGATCGCCTGCGTCAGGGCATGGCGCTGCTCGCTGTTGTTGAGACCGGCATGGCATCGCCGGCGCAGATCGGGATTTTCTAGCCAGTCCAGCATGAACAGCGTCCGCTCGATCTTGCCGATTTCCTGTAGCGCGACATCGAGCTGGTTCTGCCGTTCGTAGGCAGCGAGCTTTCGCAGCATGACCGATGGCGCGACATGGCCGGCCTTGATCGACCCTACGAGGCGCAGCACGTCTTCCCATTGCTCACCGATGATGTCGGTGCGGATACGCTTGCCCAACAGCGGGGTGATGGACGGATAGGCCGTGACCGGCGCGATCGGCGCGAGCCGCCTGTCGGGGAAGTCGCGCAGGCGCGGGCAGAAGCGAAATCCCAGCATCGCGCACAGGGCGAAGACATGATCGGTCGCCCCGCCGGTGTCGGTGTAATGCTCGACGATCCTGAGATCGGTGCCGTGGCTGGTGAGGCCGTCGAGGACATAGGGCGCCTCATGCGTCGCGGCCGAGATCACTTTGACGTGGTAGGGCGCGCGCTGATCAGAATTATGGGTGTAGAAGCTGAAGCCATGATCGACGCCATAGCGGGCGTTGATATCGCCGCCCGACGCGCCGCGCTTCGCGGCCCTGAAGAACTGGCCATCGGAACTGGACGTGGTGCCGTCGCCCCATACTCGTGAGAATGGCAGGCGGTGGTGCGCGTTGATGAGGAGGGCCAGCGCCGCGCGGTAGCTGTCGTCGCGGATATAGGCGTCATGGGTCCAGAGGAGCTGATCGCGCGTGACGCCCTGACTCGCCGCCGCCATGCGCGACAGGCCGAGATTGGTCGCATCGGCGAGGATCGTGGCGAGCAGCGCGTTTTCATTGGGACACGGCTCGCCGGTACGCAGGTTGGTGAACGCCGCAAGAAAGCCGGTTTCCTGCGCCACCTCATGCAGTAGCTCGGTGATGCGGATGCGTGGCATCATGGCATCGAGCCGGTCGGCCAGCGCTTCGGCGTCGGGCGTCGCGATCGTGCGAACGGGGGATATCTGGAGGCGGTCGTCGCGATATCGCACACCCTCCAGAGCGTCGCGCTTCAGGCGCTGGGCAAATTTCTTAAGCCGCCAGTCAAGTTCGCGGCCCCGCTGTTCGAGCCATTCGCCGGCTGTGGGTGGCAGACCGAGAGCCGACACGATCGGCTTCGCCTGGGGTTCGCTGAGCAGGTAGCTGTCGAACCGGCGGTATCCTGCCGATCGCTCCACCCAGACATCCCCGGAACGCAGCTTGTTGCGCAGATGCGCGATCGTCGCGATTTCCCAGAGACGCCGGTTGATCTTGCCGTCATCGCCCACGACGATTTTCCGCCATTCCTTGCGGAAGGGCATCGGAGCGTCGGCAGGCAGATCGCGTTTGCCCGACCTGTTGAGGTCGCGCAGCATCTCGATGGCGGCGATCGTTTTTGCACTGCCCTTTCCGGCCCTGAACTGGAGCGCCTCAAGCAGGTCGGGGGCGAACTTGCGCAACGTCGCATAGCGGTCGGCCGCCACCGTCAGCGGATCAAGGTTGGCGGTTTCCGCGATTGTCGCCACTTCTGGCCTCGCCTTCAGGAGGGTGTTCCACCCGACCGATGCGTCCAGGGCCTCCATTGGATCTTCGCCGGTATCGACCGCATCGGTCAATGCGTCGATTGTCCTGCGAAAGATCAGCATCAGCCGCGCCACATTCTTTGACGTGGTGGCATAGCTGCGCGCCTGGGCGTTCTTCGCGCGGGTGAAGATGCTGCCGATCAGCTTGTCCGCCATCTCCAAGGCGTTATCGGTCAGTCGTTCCTCGAGGTCGAGCAGGAACGCAACCAGCGTAGCGCGCCGTCGGGAGGGAATATATCGCTCGATCATATAGGCAGGCGAAGCGCGGCCTTCCCTGACATATTGCCGAAATCGGTCGGCATGGATGCGGCCAGCCACGTCCGGGGAGATGCCGATCTTCCGCACTTGCCGCAGGCGGTCGAGAATCTGGCGGATGTGATCGGGCCTGGCCGCAACGGGAATGGTCTTGAGCGAAGCGAGTTGGCTCATGCCGCCGGCGTCGTCAAAGACCTGGTCGAGGGCGTGGACCTGTTCGGCGCTAAGATCAGCGATCAGGGCGTAGGCAGCCTGCTTGCGGGCACGCGCGCGTCCCGCACTACTGGCGCGTTCGATGGTGGAGATGGACGGCAGTAGAATCCGGGCCTCGCGAAGGGCGGTGACAACGCCGATCGCTATCGTCATCCCCTTGTCGGTCGCCCATGCCGTTTTCGCGGCCGCTTCGATCATGAAGGGAATGTCGGCGCGGGTTGGTCCACGAAGGCCCGCTCGCATCGCCAGCTCGCGGGCATGGTCCGTCATCGTCTGATCCCGCGCTGCATAGTTGGCCAGGTCGGTTACGTGTAGACCAAGTTGTTCCGCGACGAAGGCGGCGAGATCATGGGGTATCGCTCCCTTGTCCTGTATCAACTGCGCCAGTGTGATGCCCGGGTGCCGCAAGAGCGCGAGTTGCAGCGCGACACCCAACTGGTTCCGTCGCTCCCGTCGTGCGCCGATGATCTCGATGTCCGAAGGCTCGAAGGTGTAGAGCCGGGCTAGATGGTCGCGCTCGCTCGGGATGGCGAGGATCTGATCGCGTTCGCTCTCGGTCAGGAGTTGATGCTTACGCTTCGTCATTCCGATTCCCGTCCACAAAAGGTCATCTGGGCCTATGGACAGCCATGAGTAAAGAGACATAGTATGTGGACGGATATGGATGGGGCGAAGCGATCGCCCTTCAGATCGTCCACAGAACGACCGTTTGGGAGACGCACGGGATGGGCGATATTCTGGGTTATGCCCGCGTCAGCACCGGCGATCAGGACGTGGCTGGACAGACCATGCGTCTGGAGGAGGCCGGCGCGATCAAGGTGTTCACCGACGTCATGTCGGGCAAGAGCATGGAGCGGCCCGGTCTGGCCGAACTGATCGCCTATGCCCGCAAGGGCGACACGCTGGCGGTGGTCCGCCTCGATCGGCTTGGGCGCTCGCTCGCCGAATTGCTCACCACGGTCGAGACGCTACGCGGCCAGGGCATCGCGCTCCTGAGTCTTGAGGAAAAGATCGACACATCGTCGGCCGCCGGCGAACTCATCTTCCATGTGTTCGGGGCCATCGCCCATTTCGAGCGGAGACTGATCTCCGAGCGAACCAGGGATGGGATCGCCGCCGCGCGCGCCAAAGGCAAGTTGCCCGGCCGTCAGCCGCTCGACATGTCCAAGGTACATGCCGCCATCAAACTGGTCGAAGCGAGCATCTCGCCGACAGAAGCAGCACGACAACTCGGCATCGGCCGATCGACCATCTATCGAGAAATGCGCCGCCTCGGCGTGGAAAGGCCCATCTGAATGTCCAGATCGAAATCGGCTCACGATCTTTCCGGCCTGATGAAATATGCGGATCGCGCGCCATGGGATGAGGCATTGGCCGAAATGCTGTCCGCGCATCTCGATCCGGCGAGCGAAGCGACCGGACTCGAGCCTGACGCCATATTCGAGATAATTGGCGATCACTGGCAAGGGCCGCTATGGGGCTGCGCCTTTGAAGATCTGCTTACGCAGGAACTGGAACCCGACGGTCGCAATCTGGTCGATGACTATCTCAAGCGCCGGGGCTGGAACGAAAAGGCGCCGAACAAGGCCTATATGCGCGCGTTACGCGATACGGTCATGTCGCTCTATGAGGTCAGCGAAGTCGTGCCTGGTCAGTCGATGACCTTGCGCGATCTGCTGCGCGACGTTGCTCCGGTGACGGTGCGCGAACACGGTGCAACCCAGACCCTGGTCAACTGGGACAAGATCGCCGCAAGGGTTGTCGACGTGAACGGGCGCCATGGCATTTCCGGAGCGCTGTTGCCGTTCAGCGCTGAGGGCGCCGTGCGAGTGGTCGAGGCATTTTCCCGACTTGCCGACGAAACTCAGGACACTGCGGAATTGGACCCGTCCGATCGGGACGCGCTTCTGGGAGCATCGGGACCGATGTTCACGAACATGTGGCTGCTCGACTGTCTGGGCAAGGCCATGCCCGGCAGCGCGCCGGATATGGTCAACGCCGACGGCGATGACCTGGTGTTCCACCGTATCGTTTTTCCGCTGGCGAAAGGCGTGGTCGGCAAGAGCCTGATCCGAAGGCTGAACGCGGCACAATGGCTGGAACCTGCCAGCGACAGTTTCTGGAACTGGCTGGCACCAGCGACGAAGAACAAGAAGCCGCAAGCGACCAAAGGCAAGCGGGCCTTCGTCACGACCATGGATGACGGCACGCCGGTTTTTGCCAATGTGGAACTGGCAGGGCGCAAGCTGATCGTCGAGGTAAACAGTGCCGCCCGCGCGGAGCGAGCAATTACCCAGATGGGCGAATGGCTTGGTGATTGCGTGAGCGCGCCTATGGCCGAAATCCGGACGCTCGATCAGGTTATGGCCGACGATGCCGCCCGCACGCCACAGGACGAGGCGCTGGATATTCCACCGCATGAAATGGAGCGCATCGTTCACGATATGCTGACCCGTGAATATACGAAAACGCTCGATGAGCCGGTCCCAGCCCTCAGCCACAAGACGCCACGCGTTCTGGCCTGTACAAAGGCGGGGCGGGTAAAGGTAGCCGACTGGCTCAAATATATCGAAAATGGCGCGGCAAAATCGGGCACCGCCGATCCGATGGGCACCTATGACTTTACATGGATGTGGGAAGAACTGGGGCTTAGCGACCTCCGGCGGTAACGGCCATCATGCGGTTCTTGAAATGTTCTCGCTTAGCGTTGTCTGGCGTACCTTCCACGCGATGCCCTCAGTAAAGGAATTCATACTCGCGAGAACAAGACTCTTGATCCTTTCGACCCCCCGGGGCTGTTGGAAACAAACCGACACTTTATTCCAGAATTTATTACTCCACCGGTAGGTACATATCCGGCCACGATGTAAATATTGCTCAGGAGATCTGGCGTTGTCAGGGCCGGCAACGCTGGTCGGAACGCCAGTAGCGCTCCCAGCGCGCGACGGTGCCGGTCGCAAGCATCGCGCAGCTGAGGTTGCGGCCATCGGCAAGAGTGCAGAAGGCACCGGTTCTGGCGCCGCCCGCCGGACCGGTCGAGAGACAGCGCATTGGCGCTGCGCGGACGCGGATATGGCTGATGCCTGCGTTGGCGATCCGAACCTCACCGCGCGAGCCGCCAAGCAGCTCCACCAATGCATTGCGCGCCGCGATCGGTCCAGCGCGGGGACAGGGATGGCCGCGACGGCAAGTACCATCCAGTTCGCGCGCGGCGATGCCCGCGATGCGGATGCGTGGACCCTCGGCACACCAGACCGGGCCATCGCCATCGGCGACAAGGGTGGGCGTGCAGAGGAATATCAGCCCTGCGGCCACGATACTCATGTAGCGATGGAGAGCTTCTTGCGCTTGCCGCGGCCGCGGCGGACGGTCGGTTGCCGGCCGAGGCCGATCTTCTTCGCGAGCTCGCGGCGCTGCTCGGCATAATTTGGCGCGACCATGGGATAGTCGGCAGGCAGCCCCCACTTCGCCCGGTACTGGTCAGGGGTCATCTGATAGTGGGTCATCAGGTGGCGTTTCAGCATTTTGAGCTTCTTGCCGTCCTCCAGACAGACGATGTAATCCGGCTTTATCGAAGCGCGGATCGAAACCGCGGGGACTGGGGCCTGTTGCTCAGGCTTGCCGGGCTGGCCGACGCTGGCGAGAGCGTCGTAAACCGATCCGATCAGCCGAGGAATATCGCCGACTTCGACCTTGTTGTTCGTCACATGCGCCGCAACGATGTCAGCCGTCAAAGTAATGAGATTCTCGTTGCGCCCCGCTTCCTCGCTCACAGCCCTGCTCCTGCTTACCGCCGCATCCGTAATGATCGCGGCGGGACCTGTTATCTGCTCGAATTAAGCGCGTCCATCGGTGAAAATGATACGGCGAACAGTCCAATAATCGATTGCAACCGAGGCCAGGTCGCTTTGAAGCGGCGCTTTATCCTGTCCGCCGGCTAATGCTGGTTCGTAGCGCCATTCGCCATTTGCCTGCCGACCGCTCGCCCGGACCTGGTTTGGCGATCGGTGCGCCGCGCGAGATGATTCAGCCCGGTGCGGTAGGCCCGAAGTGCGCCCGGCGCTTCGAATGATCAGTCCCTGATGTCATTGCCTGATTGGCAGGTCGCGTTACCCCCACACCGCGACCTGCCGCTGGCCCCCTTGCCTCGAAATAGGACAGGATGGTTAACAGCAATTTAACGTCGCGAGCCGGCGGCAATGCGATCGTGAACCTCTCCGGGATTCTCCTCCCCCCAACGCTGCGCCCGTCCAATCCATTTCCAGACGGCGCCTCAACCCTCCTGCATCCCTCCCTCATCCGCGCCAAAATAGTTTTCGAGACGCGCGGCCGTGTCGGGCGTCAGTTCGACAAACTGGCGCCTGCCATCGTCGGGATCGTCTATCTTCACGAGCAGCTTTGCCTCGCAAAGCTTGTTGACCAGCCGCAGCGCAGTGCTGGGAGGCGCGGTCGAAGCGAGGCAAAGGGCGCTCGTTGCCACCTTCTTGCCCTCGCTTTCGTGAATGAAGAGGTCGATCAGCATGTCCCAGGCCGGTTCGCCGAAGAGCTTTGGCGACCCGATCAGCTCTCGGCGGAACTGGCGGCGCTTATAGGCTCGGCGCGCATTTGCGAGCGCGGTTGACGCACTTTGCTGTTGTCCGCCGCCTCCCGACCCGGGATTGTCGCGCAGAACATGGGCGCAGGCGGGCGCACGATCAGATCCTATGCGCCCGCTCGCTGCGACGCGCTGGGCGTGGGTCGCCGTGACGACAATATGATCGACGATCTCGATATCGAGCGATCGACCAAGGTCGGAAAGCCTGCGCGTCGCGACGATGTCGTTTTCGCTCGGGGTCGCGTCGCCGCTCGGGTGATTGTGGACGAGAATGAGTCCGGTGGCGCCGTGCTCGATCGCGCGCCGAAAGATCGTTCTGGGATAAAGCTCGAGCTGCCGGACGGACCCATGGTGCAATTGCTCGTCCGCGATCAGGCGGTAGGAAGCGTCCAGGAAAAGGATGCGCAGCACCTCGTCCGGCAGCGATCCCATCGAGGCCATGAGATATTGGCCGAGCTTGGGGCAGGCAGGGTCGACCGGCTGCGTTGTCAGGTCGGCCTGCAGACCCTCAAGGAACATGTCCCGGGCGCCGAGCAGGATATCCGCGATCGAAGGGTGGTGACCCAGAACCCGCTCGAGCGCTTCTGGCGTTTGGGCCAGGATCCGTCCGATGCTGCGGAATTCCTGCAGCAGCGCGGCGGCTAGCCGCTCACCGTCATTCGGCTCGATGGACGCCAGAAAACGTGCCAGGACGGATCGCTGCCGCTGCGCCGCAAGCGCTGCTGGTGCCGCCAGGTTGCGAGGATGAGAAGGGGCGGGAGCAGCCAGGACGAAGCGACCTGCATCGTGAGATAGGCAATCGGGTTCATCGAGACGTCGAGCGCCCGGCTGATGTGCGCCAGCAGCGGCAGGACATGGAGGACGGCAACGATCATGGGCCAGAAGCGATGCGCCAGAAGCGCCAAGGCGATGGTCGCCGCCGAACCAATCAGGTCGATCACCAGGTAACCCAGGTCGACCGAATGATATTCCACCTGACCTGTCGAGACCAGCAGGCGATCGAGCAGGACCATCAGGATGGCAATCCCCACCATGACCCGCTCCGGAGCACCGCCCCGCCAGGCGGCGTAGCCGAGAGCCACCAACAGAAGGGCGATGAAGATTGCTATGCGCATCGTTCCCGCTTTTCATGCCAGTCGCTCCCGGTCAATCGCCGTCAGGCTACGGCCGCGAGATGCGGGGTCGTTTCCGCCGAGCCGGAGGGGCAATCGCGCAGATCGTAACTGCCCATTTCCTTGCCGATTTCGAGCAGGTCGCCATGGATCCGCAGGACGTCGCTGCTCACATCGACAAGCGACATCTGCGCCTTGGCGAGGCGCAGGATGGTCGCCTGGCCGGTCTTCGCGGGCGCACCGCTTTCGCGCCGCGCGGTCACCATGCTCGTCATCAGCGACGACAGGGCGATGATGGCGTCGTCGACCTTGGATTCAGCAGTCGGCACGTCGCGCTGCAGGCGGGCGGCCATCAGAGGTATGGATTGAGGCATAAGTTCTCCTTTGCCGGGCGCGCACCCGCGCGCCGGCGAACCGTGGGTCAAGTTGAACAGGTTCAGTTGGAGACGAGCCGCGTCAGCGCTTCCGCGATGCCGAGCCCCAGGAAAACGACGATGACCAAGGCGACGAGAATTCCCACCATGATCATGACGCGCGCCTGAATGCTGTGATCGTGTCTCCATCCGTCCCGGAACGGCAGGAAGAAGTCCCTCGATCCCTGGCCGGCGCCGAAGGTGGGCGCCGCACTGTCGCTCAGCTTCAGGACCGGTTCGGGATCGCCGTCCGGAAAGTCGGATGGCACCAGCGTCGGCGGCGAGGGAACCTGCACCGAGTCATATGTGATCCGGTCATATAGCTGTTTGAGACGCGCGTAGATGAGAGCTGCCTCGTCGCGATTGGCCGCGCCGAGGATGATCCGGGCAGCGGTGATGCGCTGGTCCACGGTCGGCTTGGAAATTCCGAGGATCCGAGCGATCTCTTTCGAGGTCTTACGCTCGATGAGCAGGTCGAGACAGGCGCGCTGCTTTTCGGTCAGGCGCAGCCAGCGTGCCAGGTCGTCATCTTCGTGCATCGTCATCGACATCACCGTCTTCGTTCTCGCCGAGGAGCGATCATAGGGGTGGCGCGAGGCTGCGCGGTCCCGCTGACGGCTTCGGGCAGGCCCGTCCGGAAGGATGCGTTCGACAAGACATGGCGGCGACGTAATCCGATTTTGCTCCTGATCGCCACCCCTTGGCATGTGAGCAAAGCCATGATGGCTCGTGCGGGTGCGCAAGAGACCGAGAACGCGCCATCGGCGGTGAGGCCTGACAAGCGGCTCCCCCGATGCACAGGCGGAAAGACCTTTTGTCGGCCATTCATCGGCTATTTCTTCCCGCCGCAAAGGCTATGGGTCGACTATTCAAGATTCCCCCCTTCGAATTCTCGGGCAATGCGACCGTCCCGGTTCGCATCATTGACGATAGTCAAGTTGCGAACAAGATTTGCTGTAGCCTCTCCAGCTACGCTCCCCAAAGCGGGTCTGGTCTCGCCGTCACCGCAAAAAGTCACGGATTGCACGGGCTGAAACACAGGTCGCGCGGGCAATCGCCGAACCTTTCATCAATCCTGTTGCAAGCGGGCGACGCCTTTATCTACTGGCGAAGGATTTGCTTTGGGGGGCCATCGTGGTGCGTTGTTTGTTGTGGGGAGTGGTGGGTCTGGCCGCTCTGTCTTGGAGTGGCTTTGCGCGTGCGCAGGAGCGCCATGTCGGCACCTACTCCGAAATCATCGTGACAGGGGAGAAAGCACGGAGATCCCTGCAGGACACGCCCAGCAGCGTGGCCGTGACCACCGCTCGGCGCATCGAGGAGGAGAATCTGTTATCACTCCAGGAGGTGTACGCGCGCACGGCGAATGTGACGGAGACGTTCAGCGCCGGCGGGTTCACTATCCGAGGCATCGCCGACCGCGGGATCATGGGCGGCGAGGGGGCAGCTCTCGCCACGATATTTGTCGATGGAGCTGCCGTGCCGGCCGCCATGGTTCATGCGTCGCCGGCGGATATGTGGGACGTCCGCCAGGTCGAGATTATGCGAGGCCCACAGTCGACCTTGCTAGGGCTGAACGCCCTGGCCGGGGCGGTCATCATGCGGACAGCCGAACCGACAATGGAATGGGAGCTGCGCGCTCGCGCCATGATAACGGACGCCGATGAGACGCAGTTCGCCGCCGCGCTGGGCGGTCCGATCGTATCCGGAGAGCTCGCATTCCGCGTCAGCGTGGAAAAGCGAGACGCCGACGGATTTACCTGGAATCCGACACGGCGCGCGCACGAGAATCCTCTTGATACGACCCAGGTCCGAGCAAAGCTCTTGTGGACGCCGACGGCCGTTCCGGGCTTCGAGGCGCGGTTCGGCTACACGCGCTATGACCGCTACAGCGGCTATTCGTTCAGCTTCACCGATACGTCTGTGCCCGACTTTTTCGACCGTCGGTGGAACTTCTCCGACAGTCCTAACGACAGTGAGGCGAGCACCGATATCGCGACCGCGGATCTGCGCTTCGATTTGGGCGCAGGTCTCTCCCTGACGGCGATCACGGCCTTCAATGAGATTAGCGAGTTCAATCGCTCCGACAACGACATGACGGCCGCCGATGGGGGCGCCTACGACCAGCAGAATCGCTATCGGACGTTCTCCCAGGAACTCCGGCTGAACTATGAGGGGGATCGCCTCAGCGGATTGATGGGGGCATTCTTCTACGATCGAAGGAACCGAAGCGCGACGGCGAGCGATGACAGCGTTCCGACGCCGGTCGACACGATAAGCGCATTGCTGCGAAGCAGTGGCATCGACGCGCCGACTGCGCAGTTGGTTGCCGGACTCTACAGCCGGGCGCTGGCAGCGATTCCGGTCGATTTCTCAGCGGATGCCTCTGGTCACGTGCGATCTTATGCCCTGTTCGGCGATGTTCAATTCAGGCTGACCGAGAGGCTCATGTTCACCGTGGGGTTTCGCTACGACCACGAAACGAACAGCTTGGGCATCGATCAGACCGCGCGGTTCGCGGGGGCCTATCCTGATCCGAGGGCTTTCGGCTCCACCGGGTCGCCGCTGTACCGCGCGGTGGTTGCAATCAACCAGGGCGTTGCCGGCATCGTAGCCCAAGCGAGCGGTTCGGCCGCCGCTACCGATCGGACCTTCGATGCGTTCTTGCCGAAGGCGGGGATCCAAATGGCCTGGACGCCGAACCTCAAGACTGGTTTCACGGTCCAACGAGGCTATCGGTCAGGCGGCTCGAGCGGCAATATCGCGCGTTCGGCGACCTTTTCCTACGATCCTGAATTCACCTGGAACTACGAGCTGTCGCTGCGTTCCGCGTGGCTCGATGGGCGGCTGACATTGAATGCCAACGCCTTCTATGTCGACTGGAAGGATCAGCAGGTTTCAGCGAACTTCGGCATGAGCATATACGACACGCATATCGTCAATGCCGGCTCGTCCCATCTCTATGGGTTCGAGATCGAGGCGACGCACAGCCCCAGCGGCGCTTTCGACTGGTACGCCTCGGTGGGCTACTCGCGCACGAGGTTCGATGAATTTGCCACGACGGTCGGCAGCGTGACGGACTATGACGGCCTTGAATTCGCTCATGCTCCGCGCTGGACGCTCGCCGGCGGCGTCAACATTCGTCCCGTCGATCGAGTGGCCATTAACTTGAACGCCAGCCATCGTTCAGCGGTTTTTACCGAGGTTCGCCTACCACAAAGCGCATCGCGGGCCAGCGGACGCACGCTGGTGAACGCGCGGGTCGCCTATGAGACAGGGCACTGGACGATGTCCGCTTTTGCCAGCAACCTTTTCGACGATCGATATTATCACTATCGCCTCGACGGGCTACCGCGTGCGGTCCTTGGAAACCCGCGCGTGCTGGGGATCGCGCTCGAGGCGCGGTGGTGATTTTGCGGCATGAGTAATGCCATAGATCGACAACCGGTCGTGGTACACGGCAGACGTACCGTTTGCTCTAGGCCGAACATCTGGATCCCCGCGCGCTGCCTCATCATCCCCTGCGCTCTGACGGCGGAATCGACGTTCAGCGCCTCGATGCTGACGGGGCCGGACATGTGCAGATAAGGCTTTACGCGAGCGGCGCGGGCAGCGTTGATCTGCTGCGCCGCCAGTTCCGGCTTCCAAACGGTCTTATTGCCAACGGAGTGGCCGAAATACGTCCCCTTGCCATCAAGGAGGTTTTCATAGCTCTGCGCGTGGCGAAGCTGTCTGACGTCGCGCGCCTCAAGCCTTGCGGTAACTTCCTCAGCGGTGAAGCGTCCATTTGATGCCTTGACCGATAATTCAATCTGGGCGGCGCGATTTTATATAGGGCATCGCGCTGGTAGCTGCACCGATCGTCGTCACTTCAAGGCCCCCGGCGAAAATAGTCTACCCGTGAACAATGCGACCGCGCGGGGCGATACTTAAGGTCCGGTCTCTCGCCGGCTCAAATCCCACGCCGTTTCACCTGAAATTAACCATGTCCTGCAATCGTCCGCGATTGGCTTGGCGGAAAGGGCGTTCTCGTGCGAATTGAAACAGCGAACAACTATCTGGCCGCGAGTCAGCGTCCATCATCGGCCGATCGCACCAGCTCGTCCTCATTCTCGGCGGCTCTCTCCACCGCGCCGGCAAGCACCGCTCAAACCGGGCCAGGCAGCGCCGCGCCGCCTGATTTCACCAGCATGACGCGCCAGGAGCTGTTCGACTGGATGAACGGCAAGATCAAAAGAGGCGAAATGTCGCTGGATGACAGCTCGGCGTTTCTCGGAATGACGGTGAAGATACCCGTTGGGACAGGGCAGGGCGCACCGATCGCGCTCGATGATTGGGAACGGGTCAACTTCGTGCAGCTCGCGCGGGACGGCATTGCAGGCGCCCAATCCCGAAACGACGCCATGACCCTGGCGATGCTACAGAGCGCCATGCAGATGATGCAAGGCGACCACGGCGCGAATATCAGCCGCCACGCCTGATCCTGCCGGCTCAAATCAACACCCGCTCCACTTCGTCCAGCGTCACGTCATCGGATCGCCGGTGGTAGAGCTGCGTCGTGCGGGTGGAGCTGTGGTTCGCCATAGTCGCGGCCGTCTCCAAGGTGCCGCCGTTCTTCAAATAGGTCGTGATGCCGGTCGCGCGGAACGAGTGGTTGCCGATCGCGGTGCCGATGCCCGCCGCGGTCGCGCGGCGGCGCACCATCAAGAAAGCATTGGCTTGGGCGAGGGGGGCATCGCTTAGGCGCTTAGTGCCGCGCGCGATCGTGCGGAACAGCGGCCCCCTGGCGCGCTCGCGCAAGCCGCAGCCGTCGATATAGGCGAGCAGATATTCCTCAAGGTTGTGGTGGCACGGCATTTCGTGCCGCTTGCCGCCCTTTTCGTGCAGGCGGACCCATAGGCGGCGGTTCTGGACGAAAGCATCGTCAACGGTCATGGCGACGGCCGCGCCGATCCGCGCGAAGCTATAGACCATGAGGCCGATAAGCGCGCGGTCGCGCAAGCCGGCATGGGTGGCAACGTCTATGGTGTCGAGTATCTGGCGCGCCTCGTCGGGGGCGAGAACGGGCGTCTTGCCGCGCCGCGCGCTGTGCGCCGGCCCGCGCACCGACGCGGCGGGGTTCACCGGCACGGCCTGGCCTGTCACCAGCCAGTCGAACAGGCGGCGCACGCCGGCGAGCTGCTGCTTGACGCTGGGCGGGGCCAGCTCGCCGCCTAGCGCCTCGATCCAGTCCGCGAAGTGGAGCGGCTGCACCTGGGCGAGCGAGGCGACACCGCGCGCCTCACACCAGGCCAGGAACTCGCCCGCCGCGCGCATATAGGCGCGGCGCGTGTGGGGATTGCGGATCGCAACGGCGAAGAACTCAAGGAATCGAAGCTGCGCGCGCTCGTCGGCCGCCGCGATCAACGCCGGCAGCGCCAGCGCAGCGACGATGCAGGCGAGGCCAGGGGGGCGAGCTGATTCATCGCGCGCGCTCCTGGCGGGCCGCGTCGATCGCCCGCTCGATCGCGCCGCGCGCCATCGGACTGTTCGACCAGCAGCTTGCGCCCAGCATCGCCGCGATGCGCCGGCACACCTCGTCCGCGCCCTGGCACGCCAGGGCTTCCATGCTGGCGATGCCAAGCGTTTCCAGGCGCTCAAGAACCGTGGGGCCGACGCCTTTCACGGCCAGCAGCACGGCGCGGTCCTCGGCGCTGAACCGGGCAGGGGAGGGCGCGGTCATTGCGCCGCCCTCTGCCACCGCGCCGGTTCGGGACGCGGCTTGGCGATCCATTGCTCTATTTTGGCGCAGACTTCTTCGTGCGGAATCCCCGGCCGCGGATCATCTATCGCGGCCTGAATACGACGCCGCAGCAACTCGTCGCGTAGATCGCCGTGCGGCTCCATTTCGATGAAGTTCTGGACGGTCAGGAACACCGCCTCGGAAGGATCGGCAAACCTGCCCCGTTCGATCTGCTCCAACAGCCAGTCGGCCTGATCTTTGGTAAGATACGCCTCGAAGCGCAAGCCCCCGGCGCGGGCCTGGTCGCGCAGCGCCGCCGCTTGGGCGCGCTCGGCCGCGTTGTCGTCCAGAAGCTCGTCGTCGGTCATATCGCCTCCCATTGATGGCGGTGGATCTCCGGCACGTTTAAACGGCCTCGGCCGGGTCGCCACGATAGCGCACCCAAAGGTCGCCCATCGCGTCGCGGTAGCCCCAGGCATCGGCGTAGGTCGTCGACTCCTGCGCCAGATAGGCCATGATCGTAAGCATATCCTCGGCAATAACGGCATCGACGTTGCACAAGTGGATGATCGGGAAATGCCCGCACTCGTCGCCGTTCCACCAGGCCAGGAGAAAATCCGCGACCTTCCATGATGCGCCGGTCTCGGCCGCGCGCGTCGGCGGCATGGCGATGGCGAGCAAGCGGCCGATCGCCGCGCCGGCCTCATCGAAGCTGACGTGCAGAATGACTGGGCGGCGCTGCGGGGGTGTCGTGGCCGAAGTGCCGGGGATCATTTCGGTAACCCGTTTTCGTCGTAGAGCAATTCGGCATGGTCAACATAGGGACGCTTCACATGCGCCGCGGCGCGGTCGGCGATAGTCAGCAGCTCGGCGCTGCGCCCACGCCGGGATGGCCTCATGCCAGCCATGAACGCTTCGTCCATCGGCGGATTGTCGGGTAGTTCATCGGTCATAGGGCCTCCATATCGGCGGCAAGCCATCTGCCTACAGATCGAGCTGCGAATGGGAGCCGAGACGGGCGAGGATCAGCCGGTCATCGTCAATGAGCCGGTAGATCAACACCAGGTCGGGCTTTACATGGCAGTCCCGATAGTCCTTCCAGTTGCCGGTCAAGGCATGATCCCGGTGCCGCGCTTCCAGCGGCGCATCCGTAGCCAGCGCCTCGATAATCCGCCGCAAATCGGTATCCAGCACATTGCGGCGCGGCCCTTTCGCCTCGCGCTTGAAGTCCCGGCGAAACGCCGTGGTGCGCTCAATCGTCCGCATGAAGATCGGCGAACAGCGCATCCACGGACGCAAACCGCTCGAGGCCGCCGCGCTCGACCTCGGCGAAGGCGGCCAGCGTTTCCGCGTTGGGCTGGAACAGCGCCGCCGGAATCTCCTTGTCCTGCGCGATCCGGGTCATCAACACGCGCACCACGTCGCTGACCGTCAGGCCCGAAGCCCGAATAACCTGACTGGCCGCATCCTGAATGTCGCCAGGAACGCGAGCCTGCACCATACGGCTTGCCGCCATGATAAACTCCTGCATCTGAAATCTGTATTTCAGTGTAATACACTTTGGGTGAAATTGCTAGAGGTGAATCCGGTTGCTGCATCGCACCCTGACATTGAGAGGCGTCCTCGCCGGCTTCGAGCTTCGCCAACCAGGCATCGGCTTCCTCAAGCGTCAGATGCAGGCCCGTCTGCTGATATTCGTCCCACACCCGTATGGCGTCCTGGCGGAATGCCTCGCGCTTTTCCTCACGTTCGACATACTGTGCGATGGCTTCGCGCATGATCCAATGCGAGCTGCGTCGACGCACTTCGGCCAGGTGCTGGACGCGCCCCTTAAGGGCGTCATCGAGTATGATTGATGTTGGCGCCACCATAGCGCGACCTCCGTAGCACCAGGCATACCTTGCGCTAAGCTACCTTATCTGGGCTGCGCCGACCAATTCTAGCGTCGACCGCGACGGCGAGTTCGATGTGTCCGCGTCAGTCTGGCTATGTCCGCTGTCAGGCTTCGTCAGGATGTTAGGGCCGGGGATTTCGGATGCTTTTCGGACCACATTCCCAGAAGGCGAGCACGTTTGCGGAATTCGTGCCCACCGAGGGTGATAGCTTTGCGCCACTCTCCGCGCCCCTTCCCTAAGCTGCCGACGCCCGCCAACCCTCAAGGTGCAGCTCGCAAGGGCAGAGGCGTTCTGCGCCAGATCACATAGCCGAATATTTCGCGCCGGTGGGCGCGCAGCTTGGGCCAAGGCCATCTCGTCTCGTGCCACCAGGCAATTCCGTGGCGATGGTCGTGCGCCTCGAGCCAGTCGCGGATCGCGGCGGGCGGCTCCGGCAGCTCCTGACCAGATTTCTCTTCGATGCGGTAGGACAGGAAAAAGGCGAGCCAGATGGCTATGGCCGCAACAGGAGCCGCGGTCCAAAGCGGAACCTCTAGGATGAAGCCCAAATAGGGCGCGAGCGCGGTCGGCTCGAGCCATAGCATCCCATGAAACACGGCGATCGTTTCAGCGATCAGCATGAGCAGCATGCCGAGGTGCCGCACGAGCTGTCCGTGGTTGCCGGGCCGGCATCGGGCACGCTGATAGGCGATGATGGTGGCATCGATCTGGCGGGCGCCGTCGCCAGGATCGTCGGGATTGAGGTGAGCGGCGAGCGCCGCATAATCGGCGGACCGGTCCTGCACAGCGTTATCCTCCAGACAGAATGCCATGAACGGGCGATGAGAAAGCGGCAGGCGCCATCGGTCCGAGGCCGCTCTCTCGAAACGGAACGAGAGGGGCCGGTCACAAGCCGAACGCCTTCCGCACGAGCGGCGCGATCCGCGCCTCTTCCACGTCGTCCGGAGAGACGCACAGAACCGGGGCGATCTGCTGCATGCGGGGGTGGGTCACGGCTTTCGCGGCGAGATAGGTTTCATCGGTGGATCCCATTGCCTCGACGATGATCTCCCGCGTTTCGCCGGTGCTGCGCGAGCGCGCTTCCAACAGAAAATCCGGGCGGCATGATCCGATTGGCGTGAGCGTGTCGAACACGGGCTTTTCGAGGAGAAGGTCGAGCCCTGCGCGATCGAAGGACCAGCGCAGCCGCAGCAGGTCACGCAGCACCGCGCGCTCGAACTCGGAATCGACAGGGATGAAGCGCTTTCCCGAGTAGATCGGCTGGGCATAGCCGCGAAGCGGCGCATAGCCATGCGCTTCGGGATATTGGCCCGCCACGACGATCGTCAGATAGGGGCCCTTGATCGTGTTCCCGCGGATCGAGGGGGACTGGACGCGGTTCGCCAGCACGACAGGATCGCTCCCGGCGACATGGATCGTCGAACCTTCGAACTTCTGCGTGAAGAGCGCGAGGAAGCCCTGGGGCGCATGCCCGGGCGGCCAGACTCGGGAGAGCTCGCGCAAGCGGGCATAGATGCGCTTGCTGTGGAGCGCCTGTGCATGCGTCCAGAGGGCACGGCCGAGCTCGATGCCCGGTGCGATTTCGACGCGCTGCGCCGCGATGGCCAGCGTCTTGAACTCGTCGCTGATCGAATGTTCCGGGTTCTCGTCGGAGAGGCAGAGCGTACGATTGAGACCGGAGAGGTTGATAAGACGCCAGAGCAATCGGGCGAGCCTTGGCACCGAGGCCTGGCGCGTTCTGTCGTCGCTGCTTTCCTCTTCGGGACGCTGCGCCAGCTTCTCGGGCGCCGGGCGCAGCACCTCGAAATAGCCGGTCGGCGGATCGGCCGGGCTCTCCTGCGTTCGCACTTCGCTCAGCCGGTTGGTGGCCTGATCGCGGAAGAACGGGCAGTCCGCCCTGTGTTCGGGACGGTTAACGCTGGTGAGACGGCGCAGATAGTAGGTTTCTGCTTCCGACAGGAACGCCGGCGTCAGGATCGGGGGCGGAGCGTCGGCCGACAAACAGTCGCAGGCGATCCACCTCTCGCCGATGCGCGCCTGCTGGACAAGCATGATCCCCGCTTCCTCGTCGGCGCGCGAACCCTGTCCGACATACCAGCGGACGAGAGCCTCTCGGACGGGCGCGGGAAGCGCAATTCTCCCTGCGCGGGTCCCGTCCGTATTGCGCGGGATCAGCCACATCGGCGCCTCCTGATCTTGATTTTTGAGGCTGACACTGCTCGGGCACGCGGATTGACAACCCGGCGGCCGCTGATCTTCCCTTGGCCTGTTTCGGTAGCAGGGAGGGTGCAATGAGGGCGTTGGGGATCGGTTTCGGCATTGTGGCGCTGGTCGTGTCGGGGGGCGCGGCAGCCCAGGGGAAAGAGGCCAAGCCCGCGCGCAGAGTGCAGCTCATCACGATGACCGCGCCCGGGCCGGAGAGCCGGCCGGATGCAGCCGCCGAACCCCCGAGCGTGCCCAACCCGGTGTCGACCGGTGCCCGTCCGCCGGACTTTCGGGTGCATGACCTCAGCCGCCGGTGGGTGGAATTCCAGATGGCGAACAGCTTCACGAACAGCGGCGTTGCGCTCGAGCAGGCAGCAAGCGGAAGCGCCGGGAGTGAAGGCTCGGCCGCCTCCGCCGAATGGTTGCCGCCGGCGCCTGCCATCCCCGTTCCTGCGTGGATGCGCGGCGGCGCGAGCTTCGATTTCGCGGCCAATCGCTTCGAGCCAGGCTGCGGCGTCCTTCCCTATCGGCCGACAGGATTCTTGAGGGCGGACGCTGAGAGCAGGCGCGCCAGCTATTATCAGCTGATGAGCGGGATCGCGTGCGAATACGGCATTCCGGTCGGGTTGTTCGATGCGATGATCATTCGCGAAAGCCGCTATCGCACCGATGCGCTGTCGCCCAAGAACGCCTTCGGCCTGACCCAGCTGATGCCCGGGACGGCTGCCTCGCTGGGAGTGAACCGCTATAGCGTCGAGGATAATCTGCGCGGCGGAGCGAGATATCTTCGCCAGCAACTCGACAGGTTCGGCCATTATCATCTGGCGCTTGCCGCATACAATGCCGGGCCTGGCCGCGTCCGTGGCGGGCTCGTGCCGCGCATCGCCGAGACGCAGGCCTATGTCGACAATGTCCTCATGAACTGGGCGCGCTTGAGCGGCGTCTACCGGCAAGCAACCGTGCTGCCGCGCCAGACCGCAAGCGTCTTCCCGCCTCGGTCGGTGCCGCCCGCGCGCGTCGCGAGCGTCTCGCTCTTCTAGGAGCGCGGCGGGGAAGGGCCCGGCGCCGAATCCGGTCGGGCTAGATCCGGAAGTCATCGCTCTCGGCCAGGCGTGCACGGCGGGCCAGCTTGGCGCTCACCTCGTCCAGCAGTTTCCGGACGACGGCTCGCCTGACCGGCACCGCCCATTCCGGGCGGACTTCCGAGCCATCGATGCCTTCGAGTTCTTCGAGCAGAACGATCAGGCCTTCCGGCATGTCGACGAATGCGTCGCAGATCATTGTGAAGAGCACGTCATGGCGCTCGATCAGGGGCTGCGGGATCGTCCCGCTTGCCTTGATGCGCACATAGGCCGCGACGATGTCGGTTCCGAGCGCGTGCAGGATGATCTGAAGCTCGTCCACAGTCATGGGCGACCGCTTCGTGGGGTCGCTGTGCAGCAGCAGTCCCAGGCGCGTCTTGCTGATGCCGGTGAGGGCGGCGAGCTTGCGTTGCGGGATGTCCTTTCGGTCCATCATGCACCGAATGAGCGGTACGAAATCGCGCAGGATCGTTTCGTCATCCGGCTCGAGCACGAACTATGATCCAGCTGTGGCGCGAGACGACATTAGCCCCCGAACCTCCCCGTTAGGGGACAAGGCAAACACGGTGAATCCCGCTTTGCAAGCGTCGTTGGAGCCAGAGTGAGCGCAATATTCCAGCGCAGATACCGCGATATAGCTCGCGAAGATCGGGCGATTTCCTAGTTTAGCCGCGTGCTCGTGCGCCCCGGTTCGCCCCCGTCAAGGCGCTGCTCAAGCGACAACCGGTCCAGTATCTGCGAGGTCTTGAGCTCGACGACATAGTCGAACAGCAGCGCCGAAAGCGCGTCGCCGATCGTCAGTGTGGTGTCGAGGCGGCGGCCGAGAGCCTGCCGCATTTCCTCAAGCGCCTGGGCATTCGCATCAGAGAGCGGAAGCCGGATTTTCACGTCGCCATGGGTCGGAATCGCCGCGAAATGCTCGCGCATCGTGCGCACTTCATGCCTGCCCGCGGCACCCGGTTCGGCGAGCCGCGCCGCGACCAGCGATACGAGCGTCTGATGCTCGTTCGTCTCATTGGAGAATAGGCGCAGGCACTCGGTGGTCAGCCGAAAGAGATATCCGGAGACATCGAGCACAAAGCCTTCGTGTTCGGCGGCCGTCGTCCCCACGTCGAGATGAATCCTTCTTCCTGAAAGGCAGCATGGCGCTGACTACTGCGACGGAGCCTGGAGTCTCGATGGTTAATATCTGCTGAGTCGTAGCCCCGAGTCTACCGGGACGCCACCAGCGCCGCAATTTCCGGGGCAAGTTGTCCCGCATTCCGGGCCAGTCTGCCCCGTAATCCGGGGCGCCATGCCCCGAATGAGCGGGCAGGCCGCCCGGCGTTCGGGGCAGGGCCTCGATCGGCGAAAGATTCTTCCCCCGTCACCCCGGCTGCCCGTGACGACCCGGCCGCGGGTTGGTCAGCTTTCCCTGGGCGCGGTTCTCGTCGCGTCTCCAATTGAAGGGAACCCAACATGCAGTCAGTCCTGAAAGAGACCGGGCGCGCAGAGTTGGCGATCGTCGTGATCGCCGCCCTCCTGTTCGCCTCCTTGTTGATTACCGTTGAGAAGTGACCCGGGAAGGGCCGATATTTCCACTGAGAAGTGACCCATGTTGAACTCACCCCTGGCATTGACGAGCGAGGGGTCATGGAGTGTTGGACATGGCGTTATTGAGCGTTATCCGGCGCTGGCATTTCCGCGATCATCTTTCGATCCGCGAGATTGCGCGGCGTACCGGGCTGTCACGTAATACGATCCGTAAATATCTACGTTCGGACACGATCGAGCCGCGGTTCAAGGTGCCCGATCGGCCGAGCAAACTGGACCCGTTCGCGGAGCGGCTGTCAGCCTGGCTGAGACGGGAGATGGGTCGGACCCGCAAGCAGAAGCGGACGATGAAGCAGCTGCATGCTGATCTGGTCAGCCTGGGCTATGACGGCTCCTACAATCGGGTGGCGGCCTTTGCCCGGGACTGGCGCGATGATTATCGTCGTGAGCAACAGATGAGCGGGCGCGGGACATTCGTGCCGCTGTCCTTCGCACCGGGGGAAGCATTCCAGTTCGATTGGAGCGAGGACTGGGCGATCATCGGCGGCGTGCGCACCAAGCTGCAGGTGGCGCACTTCAAGCTCAGCTACAGCCGGGCCTTCCTCGTGCGGGCCTATTTGCTCCAGACCCACGAGATGCTGTTCGATGCCCATAATCACGCATTCCGCGTGCTGGGCGGCGTTCCGCGCCGTGGGATTTACGACAATATGCGCACCGCCATCGACAAGGTCGGGCGCGGCAAGGAGCGCAACGTCAACAACCGCTTCCTCACCATGGTCAGTCACTATCTGTTCGAGGCCGAGTTCTGTAATCCGGCAGCGGGCTGGGAAAAGGGCCAGGTCGAGAAGAATGTCCAGGATGCCCGTCATCGGCTATGGCAACCCACGCCGCAGGCGGAAAGCCTGGATGCCCTGAACCTGTGGCTGGAGGAGCGCTGCAAGGCGCTGTGGCAGGATATCCCGCACGGGATCGAACCGGGTTCGGTCGCCGATGCCTGGGGCGATGAAGTGGAAAGCCTGATGCCGGTGGGCAGACCGTTCGATGGCTTTGTCGAATATGGCAAACGGGTCTCGCCAACCTGCCTGATCCACCTGGAACGCAACCGTTACAGCGTTCCGGCGTCCTTCGCCAATCGGCCCGTCAGCCTTCGGGTTTATCCCGATCGCTTCCTGGTCGTCGCAGAGGGACAGGTCATATGCGAGCATCAGCGCATCATCGACCGATCCCATGATGGTCCCGGCCACACCGTCTATGACTGGCGTCATTATCTCGCCGTCGTTCAACGCAAGCCCGGCGCCCTGCGCAACGGCGCGCCGTTCCTCGAACTGCCCGATGCCTTCCAGCGGTTGCAACGGCATCTGCTGCGCAACCCCGGCGGCGACAGGGAGATGGTCGAGATCCTGGCGCTGGTCCTCCATCATGACGAGCAGGCGGTGCTGACCGCCGTCGCCATGGCGCTGGATGCAGGCGTTCCGACCAAGACGCACATCCTCAACCTGCTGCACCGGCTGCTTGATGGAAAGCCGCTCTCGACGCCGCCGGTGACGGCGCCACAGGCGTTGAGGCTGGTCAGTGAGCCGATGGCCAATGTCGAACGCTACGATGCCCTGCGCCGGGAGAACCGTCATGCGTCATGATCCCGCCACCGGCGCCCTCGTCGTGATGCTGCGCGGCCTGAAAATGCCCGGCATGGCCCAGGCTGTGACCGACCTCATGCAGCAGGGATCGCCCGCCTTCGAGGCGGCGGTGCCGATCCTCTCCCAGTTGCTGAAAGCCGAAACAGCCGAACGCGAGGTGCGGTCTGTGGCCTATCAGCTCAAGGTCGCGCGGTTCCCCGCCTATCGCGACCTCGCCGGCTTCGACTTTGCCAGCAGCGAGGTGAATGAGGCGCTGGTGCGCCAGTTGCACCGCTGCGACTTCATCGACGTTGCCGACAATATCGTGCTGGTCGGCGGACCGGGCACCGGCAAAACCCATGTCGCCACGGCGCTGGGTGTTCAGGCTATCGAGCATCATCGAAAGCGCGTCCGCTTCTTCTCCACGGTCGAGCTGGTCAATGCCCTGGAACAGGAAAAGGCCCAGGGGCGCGCCGGGCAGATCGCCAACCGGCTCGTCCACTCCGACCTCGTCGTCCTCGACGAGCTAGGCTATCTGCCGTTCAGCGCATCAGGCGGCGCACTGCTCTTCCACCTGCTGAGCAAATTATACGAACGCACCAGCGTCATCATCACCACCAACCTGAGCTTCAGCGAATGGGCCACCGTGTTCGGTGACGCCAAGATGACCACCGCGCTCCTCGATCGGCTCACCCATCACTGCCATATCCTGGAAACCGGCAACGACAGCTTCCGGTTCAAAAACAGCTCGGCCCACCAGGCCAAACCCAGAAAGGAGAAACCTGCACCTTGACCCATCAATGACATCCGAAACATAATATCAGGCGGGTCACTTCTCGGTGGAAATCCCGGGTCACTTCTCAACGGTAATCAACAAATTCAGCTCAGCAAGCCCTGGGGCGCTCCCAAGAAGGAGCAGTGCCTTGGCTTTACGATCGAGGAATTCGCCAGGCTCGACCTTTCCCTCATGGATTTCACCGAGGTCTATGCCGAGTTCGTCGATGCCGCGCGGCTTCCGGACGAAGTCGAGACGATGACCCAGATCCAGCTGAAAATTCAGGGGTACTATGACCTGCACGGCAAATAGCATGGTCAAGGACGCGATGCGCAGCGTTTCGGTGGAATCGACCGGCGCGGCGCCTACGGACGTCTCCGCCGCGGCCGACCTTTCCCGTTCCCTCCCGCGCATGAGGCTCGTGGGTGAGAGCATCTATCAGAAAGGAAGTTTGTCCATGCATCCAATCATGGCGGCGCCGCTTCTGGCGCTTTCGCTCGCTGGCCTGGCTGTTCCCGCGGCGGCCCAGCCGCGCGATGGAGCGTCGGATGGCGTCGAGCGGGCCGATGCCGGCGATGACTTTTACTGTGCAGAACGCAGGCTCGGTCAATGGTTCTATTGCAGCAAGCCGCGAGCGACGGAGCCGGAGAAGCAAGCCGTCCCGGTCCCGTCGAGCGCGGTCGAGCGCATGTCCGCCATCACCCGCCAGCTCGACGAGCTCAAGGCACGGGCGATCCTCGATCCGACCGAGGAAAATGTCATCGCTTACGTCCGATTTCAGCGCGAGCAGCTCGACCGTGCTTCGACCTTCTCAGACACCTGGCAGCGCGCGCTGTGGCAGAACCCCGATCTCGACTACACGCTGCAGCGGCCTGTTTCGACGGTGGGCAAGCGAGCCTGGCTCGATAACCGGCGCGCCGATCGCGATGCGGTTATGGCGAACCTTAGCCAACGCTACGGGCTCTTCTACTTTTATGCGCAGAGCTGCGGCGCATGCGACCTGTTTTCACCGATCCTGCGATCGGTGGCCGACAGTCACGGCATGGCGGTGATGGCGGTTTCGATGGACGGCGGGCCGAGCCGCGATTTTCCAAATTATGTCGTCGATGCGGGCCAGCGCGCGCGCATGGGCGTCCCGGGTAACGAGACGCCGGCGCTCGTACTGTTCGACACCGTCACCAAACGCACGATTCCGGTGGGATATGGGATTCTCAGCGCCGACGAGATCATGGATCGCATTTTCGCGCTGACGAACACCAAGGTGGGGAGCGACTTCTGATGGAACAGGTTCGCCGTCGCGGCTTGATCGGCCGTGTGCTTCGCTCGTCCGCTGCCTGGGCGGGAATATTGGCTATGGCCAATCTCGCGTGCACCGGGACCGCCCGGGCCGACGTCGCCTCCGAGATGAACAGCTTCTTTTCGGACGTGGGCGGCGCGGCGAACGTCACCGGCCCATCGGCGTTTCAGGGTCAATCGGCGGGCTATTACTCGCTGGGTAATGTCTGGACCCGCTTCCCGCAGAAAAGCGTCCAGCCGTTCAATCTTCAGCTTCCGAGCGCGCGTGCGGGATGTGGAGGTATCGACCTCTTCAGTGGGAGCTTCTCCTTCATCAATGCCAGCGAGATCATCGCGATGCTGAAGGCGACCGCCAACAATGCGCTCGGCTTTGCCTTCAAGCTCGCCATCGATTCTGTTTCGCCGGAGATCGGCAAGGTGATGGACGAGTTCAGCCAGAAGGCGCAGCTCCTCAATCAGATGAACATCTCGAGCTGCGAGACGGCGCAGGCGCTGGTCGGCGGAATCTGGCCGCAGATGGAGACCACGCGCGCGACGATCTGCGAAGCCGTCGGCAACAGCCAGGGCGTATTCTCGGACTGGGCGGCAGCCCGCCAGGGTTGCAACAACGGCAACAGGCGGGATTCGACCATCGCGGGAAACACAGACGCGTCGATGAAAGACCAGCTGGTCGGAGAACCGCATAACTACACATGGGAGGCCCTTAAGAAATCGGCGAAGTTCGGCGCATTCGACAAGACATTCTCCGAATATATCATGACGCTGGTGGGAACGGTCGTGACCACGCCGTCGACCGATCCGAGCGTGGGCGGGAAGGTCGTGATGTTCGGACCTGCCGAAGAAGCGGTCGTCACTGCGTTGCTCGATGGCACGGCCGACGCGCCGCCCGTCAAGATACTGAAGTGCAACGACGAGAATTGCTACGATGTGGGGGAGCAGACGCTCTCCGTCCCCGCTTCGTCCGCGCTGCGGCCGCGGATCGCCACGATGATCAGGTCGATGAGCGACAAGATCCGCTCCGATACTCCGCTGGACGCCGCCGAGAAGCAGCTCCTCAACCTCGCCACGGTTCCGATCTATAAGATCCTGGGAGTTCAGGCCTATGCGCATTATGCGTTGACGGAAGGCGAGATCGAGACGCTGTCCGAGATCGTCGCCGTCGACCTGCTTTCGGCGATGCTCGACAATATGCTCGACCGGGTCGAGCAGGCGAAGGTTCATTATCAGACCTTCGATCAAGAGACCGCGACGCAGTGGAAACAGCAAATCGCGTCTACCCGGGCGAAATTCAGCCAACGGGACGTCCGGCTGAACAACAAGCTCCAGGTGACGATGCAGATCATCAACCGAAGCATTATGCTGGAATCGACGCTCCAGAATTCCATGACGCCCGGTATGGCGGCCGCGCTGAACTTTTCGCGCGGCCTCAACGCACAGGGTCTGAACTAGGCGCGGGGGCAGACCGATGCTTGAGGTCTTCACGGTTGGTGGCGGCGAGTATCTCGTAAACATCTTCAACGCAGTCGCGGCGTGGTCGGGAGGCGGTGGCTATCGCTCGCTCATCCGCGTCGTCATGGTCATGGGCCTCATCTATTCGCTGCTCGTGGTGGCCTTCACGCTCAACTATAAGGCGTGGCTGAACTGGTTCCTGCAAGCGACGGCCATTTATCTTTGCCTGATGGTCCCGACGGTGGACATCAAGGTAACGGATCGCATCAACCCGGGCCTGACGCCATCGACGGTCGACAATGTACCGATGGGATTGGGGGTGCTTGCGAGCTTCACGACACAGGTGGGCGATTGGCTGACGCGGACGGCCGAGACCGTCTTCGTCATGCCGAGCGAGCTCAACTACTCGACGAACGGCATGGTGTATGGCGCGCGACTGTTCGATGCGACGCGCAACTTCATCATTCGCGATGCGGAGTTCTCGACCAACCTCGAAAACCATTTCAAGAACTGCCTGTTCGGCGATGTGATGCTTTATCAGAAGTCGCTGACCAATCTTGCGAAGGCGCCCGATCTCTGGGCTGCGGTCGGGCCGGGCTCGGAAGCCCGATCGCAGCAATGGCTTGAGCGACAAGGTGACGGAACGGTTAACAGCTTCATCATCACTTGCCGGCAGGCGTACCAGGCGCTCGACGCGCAATGGGGTCCAATGATCGAGGCCAACGCGCCTCTTTGGGGCAAGGAGGTCTATCCCAAGCTCAGCAACGCTCTGGCGGCGGACAAGCTCAAACACGACGTTCCCATCGTCAGTGCGGCCTTCACGGGCACGAGCAACAACTTTGCTGAGGTGATGCGCCAGAACACAGCAATCAATGCTTTCATGCAGGCCCGAAATTCGATGTCCGGCGGGACGGGCGCCGCAGAGATCGACACCTTCGCGCAGACCCGTGCCGACATTCAGGCGCGCAACACCTATAATTCGATCGCTCAGCAGGCGATGGCATGGGTTCCGATTTTGAACATCGTGCTGACGGTGGTCTTCTTCGCCATGTTCCCGGTCGTTTTCCCGCTCTTCCTGATGCCTCAGACGGGCGTCTCGACGCTGAAGGGCTATGTGACAGGGTTCTTCTATCTCGCCGCATGGGGGCCGCTTTACGTCATCCTTCACATGATCTGCATGACGCGGGCGACGTCGGCAGCGACAGGCGTCGCGGAAGGCGGCGTTACGCTCGCAAGCTATGCGGGGATCGGGGCGGTGAATGGCGAGACCGCCACGATCGCTGGCTTCATGCTTATGAGCGTGCCCTTTCTCGCGGCAGGCCTCGCGCGCGGCGCGATGTCGATTGCCGGGCATTCCATGTCCATGCTCGCGCCGGCGCAGAACGCTGCGGAAGCGGCGGCGCTGGAACAGACGACCGGCAACTATTCGTATGGCAACGTGAGCTGGGCGAATGCCACGTCGAACATGCGGCAGGCCGATCAATGGTCGACGGCGCCCACCTATATGGGCGGCGGCGCCAGCTTCGGGTGGCGTCAGGACAATGGCGCCATGGTGACGGGGTTCGGCAACGGCCAGGAGGTATATGATACATCCGCGGCCATCTCGCGCCTTGGGTTCACGCCGACGATGACATCGGGATCGGTCGCTGAATGGCGCGAAATGGCCAGCGAGGCGCATCGCCAGGCGCGTGCCTATGAGAATGCCGCCAACGAGATTCTGACCGCGACCCATGCGAACCGCAGCACGTTCGGAAGCTCAACCGAGCATACGCGGGGTTGGGAATCGAGCAGCGGCAATCAGGCGAATGCCTCTGTAGAGCAGTTCGATCGGCGCACGGGCAGCAGTACCCAGGGCCTGGAAGAGCGATCGACGATTTCGCAAAGCGAGCGCGTTTCGGGGCGGCACGATCGCCAAGCGCAGATATCCGATCAGATCGGTGGAGCACTTTCGGCCGGCCTTGGCGGCCGCCGCGGTGGCGGCAACGGAGGCTCGGGTGGGCGCGGGCTGCCGGGGCTCGGAATCAATGTGTCCAAGTCGGGTAGCCAGATGGACACCATGAATTGGACGACGGACGATTCTCGGAGCAGTGAGAGCGGCAACACCTCGTCAAGCGGGGTTCGTGACGAGCATGCGAACGGTAGCGGCGCTTCGACGTCGGAAGGCACCTATGCTCGGAGCGGTGTCTTCGCCCGTGGCTCAAGGACGGATTCGTCGTCGGTCAGCACCGAAGATTCCCTGGCTCTGGCGAAATCCTATTCGGAAACCGCGCGACGGCTCGATGAGCTGTCGCAGCAGCTCTCGCGCGACGCGAGCTATGCGGAGACGCATGGAATGCAATTGAGCGAGAACCTGAGTCAGGATCTCGCCCAATGGTATCGCCACCAGCAGGTCGCAAATCCGGGGCTCGACGCGCCGGAGCTCTGGGCGACCGACTTGACCGATCAGCAGCGAGCGGTTCGGCAGGAGATGATCACGCGCTGGATGGACGAAAAGCAGGCGTCGATCCGGTCCGAGATCGAGGGCAGGCTCCATGCGCCCGATCTCGTCGATGTGCACCATCCCTCCGTCGATAGCGCTGCCGACGTTCGGGCGGCCTACCAGCCTCGCGGGCTAGCCGGAGTGCCGGCCGGTCCCGGAGGCGGCCAGTCATCGACGGCAGCGGACATAATCGAAGAGGGCAGGGCGGATATCGACCTGACGCGTGAGGCTGCCCAATCCATGCGCGGTCAACGCATCCAAGGCGCGGTCGATGTTCAAAGCGAGGTAAACCGGGGCAGGGACCATGGCTTCTTCCATGATCCCAAGCTGCGAGAATGAGGAGCTTTAGACGAACAGGACGAAATAGCCGACGCAGCCAGCCATGAGCAGATAGGCCAATGCATAGCCGATGCGACCGCCGAGCGTAGGATTGCCATCGTGATCGACAGCCGTCCCTATTTCGCAATATTCCTCGTCAACATGCGTGCAGACCGGCGTGCCCGAAGCCTTGGTCCTATTATAGGTTTCGATGTCGAATTTCACGGTTCGCATGGTGAACTCCCAGGAAGTTCACTAGCATGTTCAATCTTTGTTCACAAGGGGCGGCACTGTCCGAACGGCCATACGGCGCGCCGCTTTGCCCGATTAGGAATGGTCAAACGCAAGGTTGCGCGGAGGGGGTTCGAGATGAAATGGATGGCAGTTGTCATTGCCGGTAGCGCCCTCCTGGCCCAAGGTGGCCTTGCGACGGCAAAGGAGAGTGCGCTGCCACCACGGGAGTGCGCCGCCAAGGCACAGGCGGCGGCGATGAAACTCCGGGATATGGCCTCTGCGATCGAAGCGGAGGCTGCTTATGCCGAGCGGCACGGCGGGGCGTTTTCGCCCGAGCTCACCCAGGAATTCGTTCAATGGTATCGCGCGCAGAGCGCGAAAGCCGGAAGCGAATTGCCGGATCTGGGAAAGACGGATCTCACAGTTGATGAGGCTCGGGCGCGGCAAGCGGCGGTTGACCGCTTTCAGCGGGAGAGAAGCGACCGCCAAAATGCCATGGTTGCCGCGATCCATCGCGAGGCTGCGAGGGGATGTCCGGTGCTTGATCGCCCCGCGTCAAGATAGCAGGGATCGTGGACCAAGCGGCCGATCTCAGTGCTGCAGCTCGTGTTCAGGCCCCGCTTTGCGTCTTCGCAGGGTCAACCCAGGCGAGTGCCTCGGCGCGCTGATCGGGCTCGAACACGCGGTAGCTGATGAACGGGAGAATTGCGCTTTCAAGGCGGCTGGCCAAGCGAATCCAGGCCTGATCTGCAACGATGGCAACGCGTCCGAAGCGGTTGAGCTTCCCGAAGAGGGGCATTGCCCGGGCGGTGTAAGCGGGCAAGCCCGACAATTCGATGCCGTCGATCGTCCGCGTCTCAACGAACATATGCACCTTTTCGTGTCGCGCCATCGCGCTGTCCAATCGGGTCATGATCGCGTCAAGATCCGAGCCGGTGATCTTGCCTGAGACTGCGAGGGCGAGCACGTCGTCCGAACTGTCGATAAACTCGTGCATTCTGATCTCCTGCCAGCACCATCCTACTGCGCGGCGACATTTACGATGGCCGGTTCAGCGGCAACTATGATGGCCGGTAGGATCGGTTGTCTGGCCTGATCGCAGGGAGGGGCGGAGCCCCGACCGGAGAGCAGGCCAGACAACCGATGGCGATCTTTTCTCCCCTGGGCGGGAGTGCGGATCGGGCTGCGGCGAGCGGTGGTATCGGAACACTCATCGAACATTGAAGCGATGGGTTGCGATGCCGGGCCACCACCTTTCCGATCAGCAGGTATTTCTTTTCATGGTTGAACGTCGCCATCACACCCAGTCCGTTGCGGCCGCCAAGGCCGGTATTAGCGAGCGTAGCGCACGCCGGATCGAGAACGATCCGCGCTTGCCTTCCCAGAAGAAGCAGGGACGCCATTGGCGCACCCGCGCCGATCCTCTTGAGCCTTTCTGGCCCCGTATCGAGGAGTTGCTCAAGATCGACGGCATTCTCGCCGTCACCATCTTCGAGACGCTACAGGACGAGTTTGGCGAAGAGGCCGTTCCCGACAGGATCAGGCGCACGCTCGAACGTCGGATTGCCCGCTGGCGGGCGCTGCATGGCGAGGAGAAGGAGATATTCTTCCCGCAGCGCCACGAGAGCGGGCGGCAGGGCCTATCGGATTTCACGGTCTGCGACGACCTGAAGGTCACCATCACCGGCGAGCCTTTCGCCCACCGGCTCTATCATTTCCGCCTGGCCTGCAGTGGCTGGGAGCATGCCGCTGTCGTACTGGGGGGCGAGAGCTTTGCCGCCCTGTCCGAGCATCTGCAGGATGCGCTGTGGAAGCTGGGCGGCGTCCCGGTCGAGCACCGCAGCGATTCCCTGTCCGCTGCCTACAAGAACCTCGACGCCGATGCGCAGCGGGATTTCACCCGCAGCTACGACGACCTTTGCCGTCATTACGGCATGATCGCGACCCGCAACAACCGCGGCGAGGCCCACGAGAACGGCTCGATCGAAGGCCCTCATGGCCATCTCAAGCGACGCCTCGACCAAGCCCTGCGTCGCCGGGGCAGCCGGGACTTCGACAGCCTCGGCGCCTGGCGCGATTTTGTAGAAGCCGAAGTCGCCAAGCAGAACCGCCGCAAGGCCAGGCTCGTCGACGAGGAACGCCGCCTGCTGGGACGCCTGCCAGCACACCGCACCACAGACTTTGCCATGATCGCGGTTGATGTCAGCCGTAACGGCACCGTTCCTATCGACAGGGTCATCTATTCGGTCCCCTCCCGCCTGGTCGGTCGTCGGCTGCACGCCCATCTCTTCGATGACCGCATCGATCTATTCCTCGGCCCCGACAAGGTGATGACCACCCCACGGGTCCGTATGCCGCATCCCCAAAGAGGCCACCAGATCGATTTTCGCCACATGATCGCCAACCTGAGGCGCAAGCCCGGGGCATTGCGGAACCTGGTATACCGCGACGCCCTGTTCCCCGCCCACGCCTACAGGCGGGCATGGCAAGCCTTCGACGACCAGCTTGATGCCCACCAAGCCTGCCGTGACACCGTCGCCCTGCTCGATATCGCGGCAAGAGGAGATTGTGTCGACGCGCTGGCTCTGCGCATCGACGCGGCACTCGATGCTGGTCGTCTCCCCGATGTCACCGCGCTCAGGCAGGAGTTTCTTCCGACCCTTCGAGCCAGGCACGAGGTGACGATCCCACCACCGGATCCGCGCGGATATAACAGCCTGCTTACCAGCATGGAGTTGCGCTGATGACCCGGACCAAGGATCAAGCCGCAGCCGTGCTGCCCACCATGCTCAAGGCCCTGCGCCTGCCCAGCATCAACCGCAACTGGAAGCGGCTTACCGATACCGCCGATCGGGATGGATGGCCTGCTGTTCAACTGCTCGCCTCGCTTCTCGAGATCGAGATGGCCGAACGCACCACGCGGCGTATCCAGCGGCATCGGGACCAGTCCGGCCTGTCAGCAGGCAAGACCTTCGCCACCTTCGATTTCGACGCTGCCCCTGGTGTGCGCAAACCCCATCTGCTCTCGCTCGCAACAGGCGATGGTTGGATCGACAATGGGGGCAACCTGTTGTTCTTCGGACAGTCGGGCACCGGCAAGACGCACGCCATCTCGGCGATCAGCCATACGCTTATCGATACTGGGCGCCGGGTCCTGTTCTGCTCCACCACCGATATGGTCCAGAAACTTCAGGCTGCGCGCCGCGATCTCAGTCTGCCCTCCATGCTCGACAAACTCGACAAGTACGACCTCATCGTGCTCGACGATCTGTCCTATGTCCGCAAGGATCAGGTCGAGACCAGCGCCCTGTTCGAGCTCATCGCCCATCGCTACGAGCGCCATTCGATCGCGATCACCGCCAACCAGCCATTTTCCGCTTGGGACAACGTTTTTCCAGATCCCGCCATGAGTGTCGCCGCCATCGACCGCCTCGTTCACCACTCAACCATCATCGAGATGAACGGCGAGAGCTACCGAAAACGCTCCGCCATCAGTCGCATCGAACCAGCCAATAATCACCCAACCGGCCCGGCATCGGACCGGCCATCGTAATTGTCGCCAACCTCGCGTCCAGGGAGCATTCCGCATAAGGCATTGCGACACCAGGTAATTGTCGCCACCGTCAATTACTCCCGCAATGCCACAGCTGCCTTCACCACCGGCGCCAGCGACAATTACCAACATCCGGTTGCCCAAGGCCCGTTGCCACTACAAGGCTCGCGTGATACCCAAATCCCACCACTCGGTGCGGCCGCTTACCGGCCATCATAATTGACGCCAACCGGCCTCCGTAAATGTCGCCCTACAATCCTACGAAATTTCTCGACCGAAGCTACCCTGATTCCGGTCCGGTCAGAAATGGGAGATAGTCGATGTAGCAGGCCCGCTTGCATTCGAGAGATGTGCGAGCAAGGGCGGGAAGGCCATGCCCTCCCGCCCAGGAGGTCAGTAATCCATCGCCGGCATCGGCGCGGCCTTATCTTCCTTTGGAAGCTCGGCCACGAGCGCCTCGGTAGTGATGAGCAGCGAGGCGACCGAGGCGGCGTCCTGGAGGGCGGTACGCACGACCTTGGCCGGATCGATGACGCCCGACTTCACCAGGTCTTCATATTCGCCGGTGGCGGCGTTGAAGCCCCAGTTGTAGTCGCTGCTTTCCAGAAGCTTGCCCACGATGAAGGCGCCGTCCTCGCCCGCATTGTCGGCGATCTGCCGCGCCGGCGAGCGCAGAGCCCGCCTGACGATGTCGATGCCGGACTGCTGGTCGTCGTTGGCCGCCTTGAGACCGTCGAGTGCCTTCAGCGCGCGGAGCAGAGCGATGCCGCCGCCCGGCAGGATGCCTTCCTCGACCGCGGCGCGAGTGGCGTGGAGCGCGTCATCGACACGATCCTTCTTTTCCTTGACCTCGACTTCGGTCGCACCGCCGACGCGAATGACCGCGACGCCGCCTGCTAGCTTGGCTACGCGCTCCTGCAGCTTTTCGCGGTCATAGTCGCTGGTCGTGGTCTCGATCTGAGCACGGATCTGCGCGACCCGGGCATCGATGTCCGAGCGTGCGCCTGCGCCATCGACGACGGTGGTGTTGTCCTTGTCGATGATGATCTTCTTGGCGCGGCCGAGCATCCCCAGCGTTACGTTTTCCAGCTTCGTGCCGAGTTCCTCGCTGACCACATTGCCGGCGGTGAGGATTGCGATATCCTCGAGCATCGCTTTGCGGCGATCGCCGAAGCCAGGCGCCTTGACGGCCGCGACCTTGAGCCCACCGCGGAGCTTGTTGACGACGAGCGTGGCCAGCGCCTCGCCTTCGACGTCCTCGGCGATAATGAGAAGCGGCCGGCCCGACTGAACCACCTGCTCCAGCAGCGGAATGAGGGCCTGCAGGTTGGACAGCTTCTTCTCGTGGATGAGAATATAGGGGTCCTCGAGCTCGACCTTGAGCTTCTCGGCGTTGGTCACGAAATAGGGCGAGAGATAGCCGCGATCGAACTGCATGCCCTCGACCGTTTCGAGCTCGGTCGCGAGGCTCTTCGCCTCCTCGACTGTGATGACGCCCTCATTGCCGACCTTCTCCATGGCTTCAGCGAGAATGCGGCCGACTTCAGCATCGCCATTGGCCGATATGGTGGCGACCTGGGCGATCTCGCTGTTGGCGCTGACCTTCTTGGCATGCGCAGCGAGATCCTGGACCACGGCGCCGACCGCCAGATCGATGCCGCGCTTCAGGTCCATCGGGTTCATGCCGGCGGCCACCGCCTTCGAGCCCTCGCGCACGATCGACTGGGCGAGCACAGTGGCCGTGGTGGTTCCGTCACCCGCCTTGTCGTTCTGCTTCGAGGCCACTTCGCGCAGCATCTGCGCGCCCATGTTCTCGAACTTGTCCTTGAGCTCGATCTCCTTGGCGACGGTGACGCCGTCCTTGGTAATGCGCGGAGCGCCGAAGCTCTTCTCGATCACGACATTGCGGCCCTTGGGACCGAGCGTGACCTTTACTGCATTCGCAAGCGTATCCACGCCGCGCAGCATGCGATCACGCGCGTCCGACGCAAATTTCACTTCCTTGGCAGCCATCTTGGCTTAACTCCTTTCCTTGTTCCTTCCTGAATGCTTGAGGAATGGCGGTCCTGCTAGGCCGCCTGCTTGAGCGGGACGACATTGTCGATCACGCCGAGGATGTCGCTTTCCTTCATGATGAGCAGGTCCTCGCCGTCGATCTTGACCTCGGTCCCCGACCATTTGCCGAAAAGGACCCGGTCGCCGGCTTTCACGGCGAGTTCGATGAGATTGCCGTTGTCATCGCGCGCGCCGGGACCGACGGCGACGACTTCGCCTTCCTGCGGCTTTTCCTTGGCGGTGTCGGGGATGATGATGCCGCCCGAGGTTTTTTCCTCGGCTTCAATGCGGCGGACGACCACACGGTCGTGCAAGGGGCGGAAATGCATGCATAACCTCCGGATGCAAAACAATATGTGATGGCCCTCTCGTTCATCTGAACGACAGGCTTTCCGAAGCTAGGAAAGGAGATTTTTCCGTTCAAGGGGTGCAACGAAAAATATTGGCACTCTGCGCGAGTGAGTGCCAATTGCCCTGATTTCAGTGCCTTGGTCATCGCGAATGCCCTCTTGACGCGACTCACGCGCGCACCAAGATTTGCAGCGGTGGACGTGGCGCCACGAACAACAATGGAGCGACGAGAAGGAAAGGAGGCACAGCAATGTCGCAACCATTTTCCCGTTTTCTTCATCCCTTTGAAGTTGCCCGGCATCCGAGCCTGGAACCGGAAGTGAAGCGCGCAATTCTGGCGTCCTGGGCGTCCGACAGGTCCGCGGTCAGAAACCAGCCTGGCTTGCGCAAGCCCCCTGGAGCAAGGCGTCCCATCCCAGTCGACGAAATTCTTGCGGCGATGCACACGCTTGATCAGGGCCATGAGCGGCCGCAGCCGTCGCCGTGATCGACCGGGGATTTATTGCGCAGCTGCGCGGCTATGGCCTGACGACTGCGGAAATCCACTATTATCGTCCGGACGCGCCTTCGCTTCTCCAGCTATTCGTCTGGCAGGAATATGATCTCGCTCCAGACTTTCCCGTGCTGTTCGATTTTCTCGACCACTGGCGTCGCGAGATCGAGGCGGCGCTCCATTCTGTGCGCATAGCCCATGAAGGGCTGATACGCCCTACGGAATGGAACGCCGTCGACGGCGTGATTTCGATTCAGTGAATCAAGGGGTGTTCAAGCGGATGCGACGCGGCCGCAAGGATGGTGCGCGCGTGCGCCTGCCGTTCGACGATATCATGGAGTTCGCGATCGCGTTGCTATCCATCAGTCCGCAGGAGCTCGAGGCGCTGCGCTGGACTTTTGCCGATCGTAAGCGGCTGCTCGATCATCTGCTTGCATCGGGCCGAGCCGCACAGGGTGTCGATCCCGAACGGTTGGGCATGCTACCGATCGAGATTAGCATTCCCAGAGACGATCTGACGAAGATGCAGCAATTCGCCGTTCGCGAACTTCCAAAGGCCGCGAGCAAAGCAGCAGTGATCGACCGTGTTCTCACCGCCCTCGACCTGGCAGCGCACCGCCAGGACCGTGAAGCCAGGTGACGGTCTGGTAACCAGACCCGTTTCCGCCCGCTAATCGAGAAATTGGCTCATGGTGCTTCCTGAAATTCCGGGGCAGGAGCTTCGGAGCGCCGGTGGCCGGGAGCAGAGCGCCCCCGGCCTATCTCATGACGCCGCACCGCCATTGATCGGAATTCGGCGCACACTCTCGTCGGGCTTATCGGAGCGTGGCACTGTCACAGTCAGGACGCCGTTCTTGAACGTTGCGCTCGCCCTGTCGTGTTCGACACCGTTCGGAAGGCTGATCCGACGTTCGAAGCGGCCATAGCTTCGTTCAGAATAGCCGCGGTCCTTGTCCTCGACCTCGGCCTTCTTCTCGCCGCGAAGAGTGAGCGCGCCGTCCTCGACCAGCACCTCCACATTCTTCTCATCCAGGCCGGGAAGTTCGGCCGTTACACGGATTTCCTTGTCCGTCTCGCCGAGCTCTAGGTGAGGCCAGCCGGCGCGCCGATCAAACCCGGCAAAGGCGGGCATGTTGAAGCCACGCAAGACGTCGTCGAAGAGACGGTTCACCTCGCGGTGAAGCGATTGCAGCGGATGAGTGTCCCGGTCCTGTTCGGCGCTGACCGAGACAGGCAGCCGGTTTTCCTGCCGGCTCCAGGGAATGAGATCACGAAAAGCCATGATAAGCATCTCCTTTCTGGCTGGATCCTGTCGATACCTGCCGGCACCTGCCGGCCGCCGCTGGCGGGAGGGACGAAAGCGGCGCCGGCAGGCCGGCGGCGGGATCAGGCAACTTCGCTCGCCTTCTCCTTCGCCTCGCCGATTTGGCGACCGTCCGGGGCTCCGCCGCCGATTTCGATTCGGCGCGGCTTCATTGCTTCAGGAACGACACGCCGGAGTTCGATCGAGAGCAGTCCATGTTCGAAGCTCGCCGCTCCGACCTCGATGAAGTCGGCAAGCTGGAAGCGTCGCTCGAACGATCGAGACGCGATGCCTCGGTGGAGATACTCTCCCTTGTCCGCATCATCGGCGCGCTTGCCGGTCACGGTGAGCTGGTTCTGCTGCGCCACGATCTCGATGTCGTCGGGTCTGAACCCTGCGATCGCCAAGGTGATGCGGAAGCTGTCATCGCCAAGCTTCACAATATCGAAGAGCGGATAGCCGTCGTCCTCGCGTGCTCCCGCCTCAAGCAGGTTGAAAAGACGGTCAAAGCCGACCGTTGATCGCCTGTACGGCGTAAAGTCGAAGTTGGTTCTCATTTCCAAATCCTCCAACGAAGCAATTTGGGCATGAGAAGCGTCGGTATGCGAGAGCCGACGCCCTCTATGTCCATCCGGACCCGGATGGCGTCCGGTATTGCAGAGCTAGTGAGGCCAAAGTTCGATTCAAGAGCCTGATCGCACGTTGGCGGTACCTCTGATCGAACCGCGCTGGCTTCCACGAAAAAGCGGATATTGAACCCGCTGCAGGCGGAGACGGAACCGCATCGCGATGGGGTAGCGAGGATAGTGACGCGAGCCTGCCTCTCGCGATGGGCCTGGTTATGCAATTGCGGGGATTGTTCGACCGTCAGCTATTACCGTTTGCGCGAGCCAAGCGATGAAGCTGCCGTCCCTCCAGTTCCGGTGCGTTACCACGAACCCGGGAGATGTACGCTCGGCCTGGCACCGCGTGGCCTCACGCGTCGCATCGATCGCCAGCCGCATGCGCCGGCCACCTACCGCGTTCGAGATGACCAATTCAATCAGGGTTCGTTCGTCGTCTGCACCCGGTCGGACGCGGTGGATCGCACATTCGACGCCGTGGGCATCCAGCGCCGCTTGAAGATGCTCGAGAGCGCGGAGCACATCCCGATCGAGTTCCGAACGAACGAGGATGAACCGTCGAGCATGGAAGATCGGGGCTGCGTACGCTTCGATCGCTGCGGCGCGACCGTCCGGCTCGCCTTCGAAGGCAACGAGCGCGAGGTAAGGACCCTCGATGTCGCTTTCGGTGCCGATCGTTCCTGTCACACGCAGCGGCGACATATTGGGGCCATAGAGCAATGGCGGCCGGACATCGGTGGCATAGAGGACGGCGAAACCGTGTATGGAATGCCCGTTGCGTGCGGTGCGCAGAAGGGAGGCGGCGGCCTCGCCATTATGTAGAGCGACCGGGTGCGTCCAGAAGTGTTCGGCAAGGCCCACGCCGGGAGCCACTTCGAAGCCGGCAGCGGCCGTCTTCAACGCTCCGAACAGGTCAACGATAGAGGGCTGATCGGGTGCGCGGGCGGGGGCTGGAATTTCATTGCAGCCCGCAGCGTCGATGAGTTCCTCCAGCAGGTTCGCCATGGAGTGGCGCGAGGATGCGGCCGCATGCCCGGGCAGCGGCGGCAGGTCGAGATCCGTTGTGAGCCGGAACAATGGGCGAGCGACCGGCGCGGCTATGGAGGCAGCGGAGGAGCGAAACTGGTCCAGATCCATCGCCACGCTCTAGCACAGCTTCATCCGCGCGTGAGAGAGGGAAGCGCCGAACAATGACAACTACGTCACTTTACCTTGCCCAGCGGTAAAGTGACACTGGTGGCAAAATCGCCAAATGACCGTCTTTGTGAGTAATTGGGGGATTCACATGAGTCTAACTTTGTGCTTGATTCGTTCCATGTTTCAGCAGGACCTTTTCGCACCTCCGCCCGCCCGCCGGACAATCGGAATACCCGATATCGTCCGCACGATCGCCGAACATTCAGCGCGTCCGCGCTACACCTTCATGGTGCTCGACCTTATTTCGCGGGTCGCCCGGGCGAATGGGCAGGCCGGGCCGCTCGTGCGCGATGGCGAGGCTCTGGTACCGATCCGTGAATGGCTGGCGACCGCGATCGCGCCGAGCGGGGCGCGGTACCATCAGCGTCGCGCGACCGCCGGCAAGGTGCGGGCGGCGCTCGCCGCGAAGGGCGAGCTGCCGGCCGACACGGCTGAAGCTGAACGGATCGTGGAAGCGCAAGTCAGCGAGCGCATTCGGGATACGGGCATGACGGCGATCAGCCGGGCCGTGTCCGAGCTGGTGCGGGCGGGTCTTATCGAACGCCACTATCAGGGTTTCCTGGTGGATCATGAGAACCGCGGGGCGCAGCGACATGCGGTCTATACGATAACGCCCGCCGTCCGGGCCGCGCTGCATCCCAACGTCGCCACGAGTGAGCATCAGCGAGACTTCTACATTCGCGGAATGCACGGCCAGCCTCGCGCGGCGGTGTCATGATAGCGCTGGAGGTTTGCCGCTCAAGCGTGACCAGAAGTCGACGTCAGTTTTTCCAGTTTGGCGAGGAAAAAGCGCTCACTCCACAGATCAAGCGACCTGAGTTCGGCCGGCCGCAGGAAACGCCGCACGTCGTCAGCGGCGGCCTTCCAGTCGATCTTCGCAATCGTGCTGCCCAGCGCTTCGTTCAGCCAGGGCATGTCGACGGCGATGTGATTATCTCCCGCCCAGGGACCGGCCTGGATGAGGGCATTGCGCAGGAGGGCCAGATTGAGCGTTACTCCCTTGGCGACATACCAGGAGAAATCGAACCAGTCCCGACCCTTGAGGAAACCCCGGCATAGCAAGGCATGAATCTTGAGAGCGAAATTGGACGGCAGATCCTGGTGCCGAACTTCGTGGTCCGCTGGAAAATCGAGATAGCTGGACGCCTCGCCCGAACCCGCAGGTGGGTTGACGTCGATCTCTAGCTTGATCCGGATCGTCTTTGGCTTACCAGCGCCCGCAAAAGACAGGTCGAGTTGGCTCGCGATGGAATCGTTCTTGATCAGCGCCTGGCGGATAGCCGTGTCCATCTTCGCCCTGGGCAGAGCATCGAGCTTCAGCCCGAACTGGCCGAACACCTCGATCAGGGTCTTGAGATAAGGCGTCCAGTCGAAGTCTGGGTCGGCCTGGCGCAGCAGGAAGTCGAGATCTTCCGAGAAGCGCGGTAGGCTGTTCAGGATGCGCAGGGACGTGCCGCCCTGGAATAGCGCGACGTCGAAGAAGTCGCCGCGCCAAAGGGCATAGAGCGCGATTTCCTGGAGGATTTCCTTGACCGCATTCTCTTCCTCTAGCGCATTGGCGGGATCGTAGCGGCGCAGTTTCTCCTGGATGATGTCAATCATGTGCTGAGCGGACCTTCCTGGCCATGACAGTGCTTTCGAGCGCGGCGAGGAAGCTGTTCACGGCCTTGTGCTTGTAGACCGGTTTCAGCTTGGCGAAATCCTTCCGTCGGAGCCCGAGGAGCATGTCCTCGTCGATCCGCATGCCATGGGTCAGCCACTCGATGCCCGCCCACTGCTGCTTGCGCAGGGCAACGAGGTCCAACAAGGCCCGCAGCGGCTGTGCGACGAAGGCGATGAGCTTGCCCATCTGCACGCGATCGACGCCGGCCAGGAACTGATAATCCGCGATAGCGAGCGGATGAAAGCTGAACGTGCCGAAGTCTGTCGTTTCAAAGCGGAGCGTTTTGCGGCCAGGCGTCACTCCCGCGGTCACAAAGACCGCTTCGGGGATCCAGCCATGATGGGCGAGCGCGCTTTCGAAAGAGACATAGCTACCCGGCATCAGACCTTGCGCAATGGCGAAGGGATGGATGGTTTCGGCCCGATAGCGCTTAGCCAGCAGGTAGGTGCCGCGCTTCACGCGGAGCAGGGAACCATCCTTGAGCGCCCGATTGACCAGGCCGTAGCGCCGGGCGTCTCCGCCGCCCAGCAGATTGCCGAGCTGGCGTTCGCTGAGGATATGATCGGCCAGACCCGCTGCCGTGATCTGTTGCGCCAGGGAGGACATGAAATTCCCGATACTTCCAATGTATGAAAGTTTCCAGAATTTTCTGACGAAGGGCGGGAAGCAGCGGAGGCACCCAGCATTGCTTAGTCTGCCCTTGATCCTGTCCAGAATATCAAACAGGAGGTTATCGCCATGAGCAAGCCTGTTACGCTCAATGTTCGGATCAGGGGCGCACTAGGCGATTTCGTCATGGCACATGTCGGCGCCGAAGGCTCCTACGAAAATGTCAGCGAATATGTCCGCGACCTCATCCGCCGGGACAAGGAACGGCTCAAGCCGAGCAGTTTGGTCGCCTCAAGGCAGAGCTTACGCAGGCATTCAATGCGCCGGAGGGCGGCTGGGCGAAATTTATGCCTGTACGCGACCGCTGGGGCGAGGCCCAAGGCGGATGCCTACATTCGCGGCCTCTTCGACTGCTTCGATCGGATCGCTAGGCGCGAAACGCGATGGCGCGCCATTCCGGCAGAATTCGGGGTCGAGGGCTTTTTCGGCCGCCATGAGCATCACTATGTCTTTTGGCGTTTCTGTCGGATGGATCCGTCGGGCATCGTGACCGTCCTGCACGCGCGTCGATATCGCGCTCTGATCAGCATTATCGGAAAAGCTTGTAAAACAGCCCCAAAAACCGCCCTCCCCGCGCGATCTGTCACTTACCATAATTGATCGTTATGGTAAGAACAAGTGCGCGGAAACAGCAGGGAAGGGCCAAAATGACGATCGCGAAAATGGCAGCGAAATCACGCGGCACAAATGTGCCGCGCCTTGTGCCGCATGAGCACAATGCCCGGCGCAAGGGCGCGTAGCAACGATGGCCGAAAAACCCGCCAGCCGTTCCGACGCCGAAATCGTGGTGGTCCGGACCAACGATGCCGCGCTGCCGACGCGATCGCCAAACGCGGATCCCGAGACCGTCGACATGCGGCTGCTGCGCACGATCGCCAGCATCGTTCCAGCGGATCTGCCGCCGATCAGCCAACTCGGACTCGAGACGACGCTGGCGGCCATGGCCGACGCGACAAAGGCGGCGATCGCCGCCGATCTCGACTGCTGGAGCGGCTGGTGCGGTGAGGAAGGCCGCTCACCGCTGCCCGCCGATCCCGAAGATCTGGTTCGCTATGTGAATGCGCTCGATGGCAGGGGCAAGAAGCCCGCGACGCTCGCGCGCCGGATCGCTAGCCTCGGCACGGTCCACCGCATGATGGGATTGGCGGGCGAAGCCGCGCCTACCGACGCACCGATGGTGCGCGCGGCGCTCAAGGCCGTCCGCAGGCGCAGAGGAGCCTTGCAGCGCCAGGCAGCGCCATTGCGGCTCGGCAAGGCACTGGACAGCCATGTCACCAAGGGATTCACCCTCGCTGCGCTTCTCGATGCCTGCGGCGGCGACCTGCAGGGGCTGCGCGACGCTGCCCTGCTATCGCTCGGATATGACGCGGGGCTGCGCGTAAGCGAACTCACGGTGGTCGAAGCTGTGCATATCGATCCCCAGCAGGATGGTTCGGCGACGCTGTTCATCCCCTTCTCCAAGACCGACCAGGAAGGCGAAGGCGCCTGGGCATGGCTGTCGGCCGAGACCATGCGGCGGGTCGGCGCCTGGCTGGAAGCGAGCGGTATCGAGGAAGGCCCCCTGTTCCGCAGGGTCGGAGTCGATCGGCGGCGCGTACGCGCCAGCGATTCTGAAACGGCGCTCGCCCGAACGACCTATTCCATCGGAACGGCGCCGCTGACACGCCAGGGCGTCAACGGCATCTACCGACGCGTCGCGCTTGCAGCATTCGAACTGGGATTGGTGAGTCTCCCCGCCAGCGAGTTGACCGCCGCGGTGCAGGCATTGTCCACTCACTCCCTTCGCGTCGGCCTGACCCAGGACCTTTTTGCTGCCGGAGAGGACGGCGCGGGAATAGCCCAGGCGCTGCGCTGGAGCTCGCCCGCTACGGCATTACGCTATGGCCGCAAGCTCGCGGTTCGCAGCAATGTCGCCGCCCGGGTCCTATCGCGCGTGCGCCGCTGACCACACTTACGCGTCCGGAATCACAGAGCTTCGGGGCGCGACAACATCATACGCGTTTTGAGATTGCCATCGGGCCTCCGATGAAGGTCAATGATGTGGCCGGCCCGAGGTGCAAAGATCATGAGTTCAGCGGCTGTCTCGTAGGATGTATTCGACCCGAAATAGCGCACCGGTCCGTGCCACTTCTGACCTTCGATGAGCCGGAGCCGGAATGTGCCCTGCGGCACCGGCACGCGAATCCGGTCATTTTTCGAGACATAGATCGAAATGGCGTGTCGGCCGGTGGTCGGGTCGATGAGCTGCACGACGGCATTGCTGTCCGCCGTCTCGACGGTGAGGAAGCTGCTAACGGGTTCGTGCATCGCCCAACTCGCCACAGTTACCGACCCTGATTCCGGAAATGGCATCGCCGCCTCGCGATCCGGCAGCCAGCCCGCCCGTTGAGCTTCGCCGTAGAGGGGGATCAGAATGAGGAGGAGGCTCAGGGCAAAGGGAATATATCGAACAGGGCTGGAACGCCTGGAGCCCCGCCAGCGTCCGCGTTGATAGTCGAAGCTTCGAATGGCCGGGTCGAACCAGGCGCCCTCCACGCGCCCGGCTCGGTCATTCCAGCGCGTGCTTCCGCTCCGCGCGCGCTGCCGCTCGCGCATATAGTCTCGATCGTCGATGCCCATGCGCGGTTATCCTCCGATTGCCCGAGGGGGCGCGTCGCCGCGGCGCTGAGTGAATTCCATGACCGCCTCCTTCAGCCCCACCCATCCCGCCGGCCTTCGCCATTGTCGCGCAGGTTGCGCCCGTCGAGCGCCGATCGGCGGATGCTGAGCTCCACTTCCCCGCCTTTGCGGGTGATCTGCACATCGCGCGGATCGAGATTGTTGCGCCTGGCATAATCGTCAGCCGCCTTCTCGCTGCCGAACTTGCCGGCCTGCTCAAATTCCCATGCCATCGTTTCGTCTCCTTCCTTTCGCCCCCGGCGCCGCGCCGGCGGCTTCATGCTACAAATCGAGGCCGAGGCTGCGCTCGGGCAGCGGCGGCAATTGTTCCGCCCGGTCGGGCTTCGGTTCGGGCTTCGCTGCCTGGTCCTTTCCGACCGGCGCTGCGGCGCCGGCGTCAGGGAGCGGGGGCAGGTCGTCAGGCAGCGGCGGGAGATCGGACAGGTCGACGCCGTCGATCGGGCCGGGATTGAAATCCTCGCGCGCCTTCGCGCCCTTGGCCATGTTCCCATCTATGTCGAGGCGGCCGACGGTTTCGAGCGAAGAGGTCTTGTTGCCCGGGTTCATGTCGAGCTGCCGTGCCAGCTTCTCCTTGTCGTCAACGATCATCGTCAGGCCGTCGCGCACGCGCGTCACGAGGACATTGAACAGGCGCTGGTTGGACAGGAAACGCTCGAATGAGGACATGACGCCGATCGCCCTGTCGGTTGTGATGCCTTGCGCCATATGCATGTTCAGCGAGTAGGCGAGGTCGAGGCGCGAGAGCATCGGATCGCCCATCGGCAGGGTCAGTTGCTCCTTGCCCGCCGTCTCTACCGTGACGCCGGAGCCGTCGACGCTCACCACCCGGGCGAGGGTGGCGTTGTGAAGCCCGCGGCCCTTGTCGTTCGCGGTCCAGCGGATGCGGTCGCCCTCGTGGATATCGAGCGGCTTTTTCTCGGAGAGCTGGAGCCGGTCCCGCTGCTCTGCCGGCGACAGCTTCTGCGGATCGAAGCGGATCCTGCGCCGTCCGTCTGCGAGGTCGACCTTGCCACTGGCATGGACCTTGAGGACATCGTATCGCCCGGCCTGGATGCCGACATCCTGCGCCCCGCCCCGACCCACCTCGAGGGTCTGGCCGGGGCGATAGGTCGACGCATAGCGCAATTCCTCGCGCGTCGTATTCACTCGATCATAGACTGTGAGCTGGAGCGCCTCGCCCTTGACGCTTCCTTCGGCGATCAATCCGGCTTGAATGCGCTTGTTGATAGTCTCGCGCGCGTCTCTGCCTGATGCGAATACGGCGGTCGCCTCACGCTCTTCCGGTGAAAGGCCGAGCCAACTATCGGCCGCGGCGGCGGCCGGATCCTTCTCTTCCACGATATGCTCGCCGAGCACCTTCATGGCGGCGCCCGCCTTTCCCACGTTCGCGAGTTCGGCGACAACCTTCAGCTTCTGCTGCTCTTCGGTTAGCGGCTGGCCCGGCTTCCCGATGCGGATATTCTGGGTCATCCGCACCATCGTCGCGCCGGCAGCCTGGATCATGGCGAAGGCCTTGCCCCAGTCGATCGAGGAGAGCTGCTGCCTGTCGCCGACGAGGACGAGCTTGTCGACGCCCATCGCCGCGCTGATCTGGTGAAGCTTCAGCATATCGCTTGCCGAGACCATCGAGGTCTCGTCCACGAGGAGCATGGTGCCGGCGAGCCTTTCCCGCGCCGCTTCATAGCGCGGCGTGTTCCGTTCGGCGATGAAGCGCTCGTGGGCGAGGACAAAGGAGGCGATCGTCTGGGCCTGGATGCCGGCGCCCTCGGCGAGATCGCCGACCATTTTGTTCTGGAACGCGAGACCCCGGATCGTACGGCCTTCGGCCTCCGCGACGCGCGAGACCGCCTGCAGCATCGTGGACTTGCCCGTGCCCGCCTTTCCCTGGATCGTGATCGTGCGATCGTCAGAGGAGAGGATCAGGGTCGCGGCGGCAAGCTGCCCGGGATTGAGTGGATGCTCCGCGACTGCCTGAAGGCGCGCGGGCGCGTCGGCAGCAGACAGGACGGGATTTGCGGCGCCATTGCCTTCCTTCACCAGGTCGAGGATCTTCTCCTCGATGCGCAGCGCCTCCTGGGTCGTCACCATCTTGCCGTCGCGGTCCGTGGCATGGGCAGTTCCCATCACGATCTGCCGATTCTGGACGAGCTGATCGATCCGGCGCTCGACGCTTTCGACGGTGACGCCTTTGAGACCGAGATCGAGCGCAGTCTTCGACACCATATGAAGCGGCCAGGCCGCCTCGCGTTCGGACAGGATGCGGACGGCCGATGCGACCGCGAGTTGCGTGCGGGCCTCTTCGGGTGACTTGACCGCGCGCGCGAGCGCATGGTCGACTAACGGGTCGTGTGGGCGAAGGAAATCGCCGAGCCGGCTGCGCGCGAGATCGATGGCATCGACGATCGCGCGATAGCCGCGCTCGAGCGGCCCGACCGCGGTCATCATGCCAGCACGCGCTTCCGCGGCCGCGCGCAGGTCCTTTCCGTCGAAACCGAGCGCAGCGGCCCGCTCGATCCAGCTTTGCCTGAGCGCGCCGCGATCCTCGACGTCGAGCTTGGGATCGCGGGTATTGATCGTGATCTGGTCGCGGCCCTTGTGGGATGTTATGCCGGTTTCGGCCGCCTTGTTGAGAATGTCCTCGCGCCGTTGGCTGAACTCCTCACGCGCGGCCTTTGGCACGCCGACGATCTCGAAGGTTCCGTGCTTGCCGCGAAGCTCTACAGTGTAGCCGATCTTCTCGAGCGCCGTCCGCAGGTAGCTGTGGTAAATCGCGCCGATGATGCTGTTGTGGCTCCAGATCTTGTCGGCGTGAAGGGCTTGCCACTTGCCATCGGGCATCTGCGTCATGTTGCCGATCACAGCGTGAATATGGCCCTGCGGATCGAGCGCCCGGCTGGTATCGTGCTGGAAGAGCGCATAGACGAGATTGCCGGTCTGGACCGGAACCTTGCGGCCGTCGACGTCGCGCCGGCCTTCGGCAAGGTTCTTTTCGACCCAGGCCATCGTCTGCTTGACGGCCGCCATGTTGGCGGAGAGCACGCGCTTGTCGCCGGCGACATAGGCCATCACCGACGCGGACTTCGGCATCGAAAAGGTAAGGTCGAGGCCGTGCCGGCGGTTCTCGACCTGGGCGACCCCTTCCCCGCTCGGCAGGAACCCGTTTAGAATCCCTTCGAAGGCGTCCTTCGACACCTCGCCAGAGAGACCAGCGATGTCGGCCCCTTCCCCTGCCCAGGCGCTGACCTCGGACGAATCCTCGACGGTGTAATAGTCGTCCTTCGCGAAATAATTCGCGGACCCGGCGGCCGAGCGGATCGGGGCGACGGAGAGCATCAGATGCCCATATCGAGATCGTTGTCGTCACGGCCGGCCGAGAAGTCCTGACGCAGTTCGGCGAGCGTCTGATCCTCGACCTGGGGCGTCCCCTGACCCTGCCGATGGCCATCGCTCCGATCGTCGCGATCCCGCGCCGCAACAGCCTGCTCGTCTGATCGGGCCGGTGCCGCGGGCGCCTTTTCGGCGCTTTCACCCTTTACCGATCCCTGATCACCGCGGTCGTCCGTGCCCTGCGCCGCCCGTGCCGCCGCGTTCCCCTCTTCTTCTGCTTCCGCCGACAATATCCCGGCGGCCAAATCCCGCGCGAGATTGGGAGATTCCAGAATCTCGTCGATCACCAGCAACGAGCCGTCCCGCCCGCCGGCTTCCCCTGCCCCATCCTCCTCGAACGCCCCTTCTCCGCGCCTTGATCGAACGGGTTGAACATTGGCGCGAGGCATGAAGCCCTCGGCGACAACGGGGTATCGTTTCCATTCGAGCTTGATCCGTCCTGCGGGGAATCCGTCCGGATATTTGACATATCCGTGAAGCGCCGGAAGGTTGGTGATGTCGTCGGGAAGGACAAGCGGTTCGACCTGCTTTCGCGGAGTCAGCGTCGAAGCGTCGCGCGTGTTGTTATAGCCGTAAGAATAGGCCTCATCCATCTGGCGAACCTCACGGTTTCCGATGTAGAGGGAGCATTCTTCGGCGGTCTTATATTCGCCGGTGGCGAGGATCAGCTTGGTGCGTGCTAGCGAAGCAAGATTTCGAGCGCCTTCTTCGCCGTAGACCTCGACGAGCTTCGGAAAGCTGTGGAGGCCGAGGAGCATTGCTCCGCCAAAATTGCGTGCGGTCTGAAGTCCCTTCTCGATGGCCGGCAGACGGTGGAGCGCGGCGAGTTCGTCGAACACGAACCAGGTGCGCAGACTGTTCGTCCGCGGCATCGACATGAGGCTCGTGATGGACAGGTTCGTCCAGAGCGTCAGGAGCGGACGGTTCAGCTCCAGGTCCTCATAATCGGAGGTGATGAAGAGGATGGCGCCGGGCCTTTTGTCGGCCGTCATCCACCTGCGAATGGAGTAAGGCTCGCCCTCGTCGGGGAGGAACCGCAGGACCTGCGCATTGGTATTGAAGACAGCCCGGATCGATTCCGCCATCCGTGCAGCTTCCGGGGCGGTCAGCGGGTCCGCGATTGTGTTGGCCAGATAGCGGTGCACGCGCTTCAGGTCGGCCGTCATCAGATTGTCGGAGAGAGCGAGATTGGTCGTTTGGCCGCGCTCGCGGAGCTTGATGCACATTTCGATGAAGAGAGTGCGCGCGGCGAGCGCCCAGAAGGGCTCGGACGATCCGCCGTCGGACGGAACGAGAGAGGCAGCCGCTGCCGTGAAATGACTGTAGCTCGTGCAGTCGTTGAAGATGGTCCAGGCGGGACAGCGCTGGTCCATCGGGTTGAGGATCGTGTCGCGTTCCGGGTCGTAGAACGCTTCGACGTAGGCGCCCGTGAGGTCGAAAACGACGGCGTTGTCCTGGCGCTGGCGCATCTGCACAATCAGATCGCGAAGCTGTGTCGTTTTCCCGGCGCCGGTCGTTCCGAATAGCATCGCATGCGACTGCTCGAGCCGATGGGGGAAAGGGATGTCGGCGAGCTTGTAGGGATGGTGGATTCCGGCTGCCTTGCGCACGGCGAAGGGAAGCGCGAGGACGTCCCGCGGCGACTTCCCGGGAAAGAGTTCGACCGCCTCGGTTTCGAACTTCTCGCGATTATATTCATTGATCTCGTTGAGAAGGATATCGTGGTCGACAAGCATGGCGCCGCGTTCATGCCGTTCCTGAAGGATCGCGCGGCCGCGTCGATGCGAGATGTCGATGAACCAAATGGTCAACGGAATGGTGATGAAGGCCGAGATGAGGAACGCGCCCAACAGTCCTCTCATGGCGACGGTCCATGCCCTGATCACCTCGGGGATGTAGGGGACTGCCGGCATCACGGTGCGAAGGACGTCTCCGCTGGGAAGCGTGACGTTGACGCGCTTGTTCGGATCGAGGTCGATCCAGTTCCACAAGGCCGAATAGAGCTTCATTCCGATGAGCTGGACGCCGTGCTCGTCGAGCTTCACGGCGAGGATGAGGCAGAAGGCTATGAGGAAGACAAAAAACCATAGCAGGAAGGGCAGCTTCGCGCCCGAGAACCACATCAGCATCTCGTGCGTGAGGAGCTGGCTTCCGCGCGTGAAATTGCCTGAGTTGCGCTGCACATTTCCGCGCGCGCTGTGATGAATGAGGGGGATGTTGCGCCCGTTCGATCGAATGTCCTTACGCGCCATGGTAGGTCTCCAGACGCTTGTCGGTTTCAGCGAGGATGCGATCGCGATATTCGGGGAATTGCTCGCGGATGATGATGTCGAGAGCGAGGTGCTGAAACTCGTTGATCCGCGCGAGCCGCCGCTGGCTTCCAGCGAGAATCTGGCCGGCTCCAAGGAAGGCGTCGACCGCGTGCCGGATGAGGTCTGAGGCGGTGCATTCGCGCTCGGCCGCGATCGCGACTAGACGGTCATATTTGCTGCGGTCGAGCCTGACCGTGCAATGCTTGTTGGGGGTCATCAAAACCAGGCCTCCTAGCAGGGAGGCTGGTGGGGTCTCAGAAACCTGCCCGTCTTATAGTTCAGCCATGCCCGCATGGCAAGAATTCTCGATCTGGCGAGCGGCCCGTGTTCTCGCGTAACACACTGAAATGCCCGCAAAATAGCGGTTTGCGTGTGGGCGCCACATGCGTCCCACAGGCGAACACGCGCGGTTTTCGCCTCATCTTCTTGAAAACGCGAAGAAAGCTCCTGCACCCTGGTGCGTAGGGTGTGCTGCTCTGTACCAGGGCAGATCTCCACCCTCGGGTCGTCATGTGACACAGATGGTCTGGGATGAAAAATGCCTTCGGCGGGGCGCCTCGCCGTCCTTTGGACGGAACGGCGTGCAAGGCGTGATTACGCGAAGCGAGACTGCCAGTCTGCGCGTCTTAGCGTTGTGAACGACGCTGATGGGATTTGTTTGCACGAGGAAAAGTGCACCGAAAAACATCGGCGACGTTCCGCTTTCGAGGCCGGTCGCGAGAGGCTATAGTGTCGCGGTTCATAGCCCGATCAGCGTGAACCAAGAGGCCCTTCATGGCACGCACATTGGAACAGGAAAGAGCCGCGATCGAAAAGGATGTCCGCAAGCTCGAAGAGCGGCGGCAAAGACTGGAAGAGAAGGAACGCGAGGCAGCCATTCAGGCCATCGAGAAGACCGGTCTTCTCAAACTCGAGACAAAGCGGCTGGGGAACCTTCTCGGCCGGATTCGGAGCCTCGGGATAGACGAAGTGGAAAAGCGCCTGACGGCGTGAACAGCCCCCGCCGCGAGCATGCTCGCGGCACGGACATGGAGGGCTCGATGCCCTCCATGTCCGTTCTGACCCCACAGCAAAAAAAGGGAGAGGCGCAGACGCGCCCCTCCCCATCTGTCTCAGAATTCGTCAAGCCGTCCGCCCGGCACGCTGTGGACGATCCGGTCTATGATCGTCATCGGCAGCGCGCCGTAATCGCCCTCGTCGATGGTGATGTAGCCGGCCTCCTCGTCCGCCACGACATGCTGGTCGAAGTAGCTGTGAAGCGCGCGGCGTTCGGCATTCGCGATGGCGGCGAAGAAGGCGGCGTTGTCGGCGGCGGCGCTGGTCGAGATGATCTGCATGATAGGCTCCTGTCGGTCTTGAATGACAGGAGCGGCGCGTCGGGCGGCCGAGGCCGGGTCAAGGATCGCGAAGCGACCGCGTGAGCGGCGGTGGGGGTCACGATTTTCTTCGGCGGCCGCCAACGCCGAAGGAGAAGCGCCGCGCTCGATCCGCCGAAGAAAATGGTGGGGCCCCACCGTCCTTGAGGCGGTCTCGGCCGTCCGACATAATGGGAAGTCTGTGAGAGATGTTTCCCCTCGTCGGGACGCTGCGGCAAGGCGTAGCGGCGTGCGGACCGACGGGTCCGCGCGGCACGCGAGCGAGCCGGAACGAGTTCGGCGATGGATGAGAAGAAGGGGCCGAGCGGATACCCGGCCCCGATGTCGTCAGGGATGCCGGCCGCAATGGCAAAAATGCTCATCGATGCCGCTGATCGAGCATAGGCCTGGACCGAAGCCGGCCGCCATGACCTCGGTATCGGCGATATAGCCAAGCTCGCTGGCGATCGTGATTGCCTGGGGCCGGAGCACCGGATCGAGCTTGTCGATGGCAGGCCCGAGCGCTTCTGTGAACCAGCGTTCGTACATTTGGTAGCTTCCTCCGGCGGTCTGGCGCATCATGGCTTTCGAAACGCGGCCCGCCTCGTCCCGAAACTGGGCCAGACTATCTGATTGGGCGGCTGCCGACAGCGGGTCATCTTGCGGAATGTGCGGCTGTGGTGGGCGGTGTTCGGCCGCGACCTGGTATGCCCTGCAGCAGTTCGAACAGCGGGCGCATTCATCGACCTCGTCATATTGCTCAGGATCGTAGAGCGTCGCGCAGTACGGGCAGATCGGAGCGTTGAACAGCGCCCGGAGATCGTCGGAAAGGTTGTCCATAAGAGCCTCCATCAGAATGATGCCGTGCTCCCCATCTCTCATCGATGAGGATGGGCTCAGCGGGACGCGGTGTTGAGGCGGTCAGGGACGGCATGGCCGCCGCGAAGCGGGCAGCGGGGGAACCGATTTTGTTGCCGGGTAGCGCAGCGGAGCGGCGGCAAAATCGGGGGGACCGCTGGGTCGCGTCCGTCAATGTGGTGTAGAATTGGGTGTGGCCAGCGGGCTGCATTTTCAGGCGGCCTTGGGTGTAATCTGTAGCGGCTGTGCCTCCTCGATCATTGGTGTAGCAAGGGCGGCCATGCCCTCGATCTGCATGTAGCGGTGCTGGAGCTGGTATTCGTCATTCTGCTCCAGCAGGACGGCGCCGACGAGGCGGATGATGCTATCCTCGTTCGGGAAGATGCCGACGACATCGGCGCGGCGCTTCACTTCCTTGTTCAGGCGTTCCAGTGGATTGGTGGAATGTAATTTGACGCGGTGCTGCTCGGGGAAGGTCATGTAGGCCAGCACGTCGTGCTCGGCATCGTCCATGCAGGCGCCGAGCTTTGGCCAGCGGGTACGCAACTGGTCGGCGACCTGGCGCCAGACCTGTGTCGCGGCGGCATGGTCGGGCTGGAGGAAGACCTGGCGGATGGCAGCGGCGACGACGGTGTTCTGGCCCTTGGGCACGTAGGCCAGGGCATTGCGCATGAAGTGGACGCGGCACCGCTGCCAGGTGGCGCTGAGCACGCGAGTGATCGCTGCCTTGAGGCCCTCGTGGGCATCGGAGATGACCAGCTTCACGCCGGTCAGTCCGCGGCGTGCGAGGTCCTTGAGGAAGCTCGACCAGAATGGCTCGGCTTCGGAGGGTCCAATGTGAAGGCCAACGATTTCGCGCTTGCCCTCGGTGTTGACGGCAACGGCTATTATCGCGGCGACACTGACGATCCGCCCGCCCTCGCGCACCTTGAGGTAGGTAGCATCGAGCCAGAGGTAGGGCCAGTCGCCGGTGAGCGGCCGCTTAAGGAAGGCATGGACACGTTCGTCGATATCCTTGCACAGCTTGGACACCGAGGATTTGGAGATGCCGGTCATGCCCATGGCCTGCACCAGCTCGTCGACACGCCGGGTGCTGACGCCGGCGATCCACGCCTCCTGGATCACCGCGACCAGCGCCTTCTCGACGGTCTTCCTGGGTTCCAGGAAGCCAGGGAAGTAGGCGCCGGTCCGTAGCTTGGGAATCCTCAGGTTGAGCGTGCCGAGCCGGGTATCGAGGCTGCGGTCGCGGTAGCCGTTCCGCCAGGTCGTCCGGTCGCCGGAGCGCTCGTGTCGGCTAGCGCCGACCAGGCCATCGACGTCGGCCTCCATGATGATCTGTAATACGCTCTCGGCGATCGTGCGCAGGAAATCTCCATCTCCAGTCTTCGCCATCAGCTCGGCAAGCGGTAGTCTGTCGTCGGTCATCGGGATCAACTCCTCGGTGGGCGTGTGAAGTGTGGTAACTCCACCTTACCGATGAGCCCGGTGGCCACCGAGATCGAAATCGCATGGGGTGGGGCATGCCCCACCCCATGCGATCATCTCAATCTACACCAGAAATTACACCACGAGCGCGGACGCTAACGACCGCTGATCCTTGACGGCCGAGGAACACCCAGCGTCATGCTATGGCGATGAAGCCCCGTCTGATGCCGAGATGTGCGAACGCGTGCTTGCCTCCTGCCCGGCAAGTCGAGCGGGTAACCCGGCAGTAAATCCCCGGCGCTACTCCGGCGAACGGGGTGCCGCTTGGTTGGTCCTCGTCGCTGTGCTAGGCGCTTCGGCGTGCTGCAAAAACGGCAGCGCCGGGGCTTAAGAACCCTGTCGAGAACGGCACACGGTGTGATTTCACGCCGGGGTGCCTGCGCATATGTCCAGGAGCCTCGGCTCTAAAAGCGTAGGCGCATGTCTCGACGTGTTCTTAAGCCCCGGCTCCCGCGCCTTCGCGCGGGAGCGTTGGGCGGGAATGGCTCTCTCGTTTCCGCCTCGGCGGAGGCGAGGGGAAGTCGGATGATCAAGCCGGAAGATTTGGAGGCATCGGATCGACATTTCGTGGAGCAGGTCATGCTATCGATCCGAATGCTGCGCGGCGAAATTGGGCAAGGCGATGGTGGCGATGCGAGGATGCAGCGCGCTTATGCGCTGGTCTTGATGCGCGAGGCTCTGGGCGTGCTCGATTCGATCCGGGACACCAATTGCACCCCGCATTTGCAGATGGCGATCGACCGATTGCTGGGCGGCCCTCGCAATGATCTGTCGCGGGAAATTCATTGAAATCAGGCCCAGGCGAGGCGGGCGTCGTCCGTTCCATCGGCGCTATCCGCCAGACGCTTCAGCCGGGGCAGATACTGTTCGACGCCAAAGCGCATCGCGCGCCGTGACGTAGCCGGGTCGGCAATGCGCTCCCTGAGCTGCGAAAGGGCGATCTCTCCTACGCTCTCGGCGTCCACGCCCAAGGCTTCGAGAAGCGCATAGGCGTTGCCATAGGCAAGATCGAGTTCAAGCCCGCTATCGGATGTAAGCGCGACCCTCATGGTTATTTCGGCCGAGTTGGCGCAGTGGTGAACGCAGACCCGGCGGGCACGAAACTGCGCTTCCTCGACCACGCTGATCACCGCCGGATCATGGTCGAAGATGGCCGTCACCGTGGCCAGCGCGAGCGGGCAGACCCGGACCTCGAAACTGTCGCCGATGATGTCGTCGGGTTCGATGAGCGCGGTGCCGATTCGGTCGCCTTCGGCGCGAAGGATGCGGCGCAGCGCGGCGAGTTGGCGGGCAGTGATGACGGCAACCGGCGCGAGGGTGTCGTCGGCAGGAACGGCGATGCGAAAGAGGATGGACATGACTTTGTCTCCTTGGGCAAACCGCCACCCTTTCATCCCCCTTTTCTCTGGACGCGGCTTGATGCCGCATGGCGTTCGCCCCGGCGGAGCGCGGGGGTTCGATGCCCCCGCGCTCCGCATGTCGCGCGCAAAAGGAAGAGAGAGGCCCCGGCGGATGCCGGAGCCTCTCTCGGGCGCGGGCTCAGGCCCAGCGCTGCTGACGCTGCGGTGCCGGGCGCGGGGCCTGCTGGTCCAGCTTCACGACATGGAGCGGAACGCCGGCCTGCCGCAGCTTCTGCGCGAGGTTCATCTGGATGCCCGACCCCTCGCAGATGACCGCTTCGACCGGCTTGAGCGCCAGCAGGCGATCGTTGCGGACGAAGGCGGCCTTGGCGCCGAGACGGCGATCCAGCCGGAACAGGATGACCTTCACGCCGCGCGCTGCCGCCCAGGCCTGGGCGATCGCGTCGCAGCCTTTGGTCTGCGCGGTGGTCGCGAGGATCATTTCCGGCACGCGGGCCTTGATGGAGTCGAGACCGCGCCAGAGCATCTCGTGATCGTCCCAGACCTGACCGCCGGAGAAGGCGACGACGGGACCTTCGGGCGCGAACTGTTCGCGGCGCTCGCGGGCGCGCTCGGCGAGATAGTTGCGGGCATCGATCATCGAGGCGGTGACCCCGCTCGACACCCGGCTGCCGCGGGTCGGCGAGTAGGGACGGCCAGTCTCGACGCGATAGACTTCGGCGGCATGGTCGCGCATGCATTCCATCGCATCGCGGCACCCCTGCAGTGTCTGGCACAGCAGCTGCGCCTCCTCGAGCTGCGAGGCGTAGATCTCGCTCGGATCGAAGCTGCGGGCGAGATCTCCGAGCTCCTTGGCCGCGTCGTCCTCGCGGTCGCTGAGACGCTTGGCGACGACATGGAAGCTGTTGACGAAGCCCCAGGCGAGGTCGCTCGCGAAAGGCTCGAGCCGCGTGTCGCGAAACACGTCGAACAGCGTCGCCATCACCATTTCCACCGCTGCGCGGGCTTGCTCGGGATCGGGCATCTCGCGTTGCTCGGTCTCGTCGACGGGCGACAGCTTGGCGCGTTCGTCGTGCTCGATGAAAGCACCCTCGTAGATCGAACTCTGGCCGTGATGGCCGGTTTCGCCGGCGATGAAGCTGGCGAGGTCGGCGAAGTTCGTGAAAGACTTGGTCATGTGAGCCTCCATGGCGTTTTTGCTGTCTCATCCCCTCGGATGAGACCTGACTCAGGGCATGCGGTGGTCAGGGAGGTCAGGCACGTTAACCGGGAAGCCGGCCACAGGCCGGACCCCGGTTAACGCCGCGCCAGCGGGGAGTGGGGGAACCGATTTTGTCGGGGTTGCCGGGACGCGTCAGCGGCGCGGCGGCGCCGTCAAAATTGGGGGGGACCGCTCATGCTCGACGGACCGCCAACCCCGCATGCCACACTAGGCAGACACAAGAGAGGAATAGGGGTGTAAAACCTCACCGGCGAGAACAACCGCAAGCGGGATCGTAACCCGGACGGGCGGAGACGAGGCTCAGGCCTCGGCTCCGTGAGGTTAGCCGGGGACCGCGCGCATGCGCGGGCGGCGGCTTAGCGAATAGAGCCCCGGTCCCGTCCTTCTGCCCTGGCGAAGGACGGGATGCGCCAACCATCCATGCAACCGCCCCATCCCCATGTTGCGCCATGCCGCAATCGGGAGCGCAGCGCCCCGAGATCAGGCATATGGGCAATATCCTGCGAGCCAATGCGCTCATGCCGGCAGGAACTTCGGCATCGCGGCTTCCGCCGTGCGAGGGGTGGTCACGCCGGCGCCCGGGACATGGCTGGCACCCGTCCCGGACATTCGACGTCGGCAGCGATCAGACGGGGCCGATCCAGTCCGCGGCCTCACGCCACCCAAGGATGTCGCTGCCACTGTCGGAGACGGCGTCGTTCGAAATGTCGCGCCACGGCGAGCGCGGCCGATAGGTCGGCATGTATCGAGCGGTCATCAGCTCAAAGGTGGCGCAGCTATAGCCGCTGAGGCGAATGGCAAGCACCGGCTGATTCTCCGAAGGAAGATCGAAGAAGACCGAGGTGAAGCCGGACGGAAGCGGCCGGATCGTCGCATCGATCATCGTGCGCGCCAACCGAAGCTCGAGTTCGCCGGCATCGCTGCCCCAGGGATGCGCGTCGATGTCATACAGATCGACGCTCCCGGCGGCGCGCACACAGGAGAATTCGCCCGACCAGCAACGGCTGTCCGGGTGCAGGGCCGTGACCTCGGCGGGAAGACCGGCATCGCCGGTCTCCGAGCGAAGCCAGTCGGCGAGGGCCGGCGTGAGCCGGCCCGAGAGCTTGCGCGCGCGAACCGGCGCCGCGTCGAGTTCGGGAAACTCGACGAGCCACCAGGCGAGGCGGTGATGGAGAAGGACGCCGTAGCAATGCTGTACGGCGGGTCTGGGGGCGGGCTGTGTGGCCATGAGCGGAATCCTTGCTTGAGCGGAAGGACGGGTCAGTGAACTGACCCGTCATGCGCGAAGATGGCATCGGGGCTGATCAGCTGGTGCTCGCCGGCGACCAGCGACCAGGCCGCGGCGAGGTCGTCGTAATATTCGCTGTCGACGATCGCATCGGCACTCGCTTCGCCGAACTGGGCTTGTTCGAACGCGCGGACGTGGGCCGCGTCGGCGGCTTCGGCAATCGCCTGGGCGAGGCGTGCGGCGATCTCGTAGCGGTTGAGGCGGTCTGCCGCACGCCGGATGCGGTCGACCATGGCGGGGTTCGTGGTCTCGATGCCGTGGGCAATGCCGGCGATCTCATCGAAGGTGGCGAGATGGAACATTGTGCTCTCCGTGGAAATGAGGAGGGCGGCCGCTGACGGCCGCCCGTCAGGGATCAGAGGAACTCGATTTCCTCGGCGACGATGTCGGTGTTGTAGTAGGTGCGCCCATCGCGCTCGTTGCGGCTGTAGCGGATCTCGCCGACGACCATCAGCTTGTCGCCTTTCTTCTTGTGGTTGGCGACCGACTTGCCGAGGCCGTTGAAGGCCTTCACCGTGTGGAACTCGTCGTAGGTCTCGGTGTAGCCGTTGTCGCCCTTCTGGACCTGGCCGTCCTTGATCACCGGCTTGGAGGTGACGAGGCTGAAGCTGACGCCGCCCTTGCTGTCGGTGCCGAAGCGGCTGATGTCAGAGGTGATGCGGCCTGAGAGAAAAACCTTGTTCATGGTCGTGTACCTTTCGCGTGTCCGTCAGCGGGCCGACCCCGCTGGGATGAACAGTCGCGAAAGCCCGTGAACGAGGGAGCGCCGCACCGGAGCGCCAGCGACGGGGAACCTGCGATTTTTCGGGTGGTGCGGGCAGAGGCCGCCAGGCCTCAACACGGCCGCAAAATCGGGGGTTGCGACGGTCCCGCACGGGCGTAGCGTTCATCCCGACAAGCGGGTGGCCGGATGGCGGACAGGAGACGGGGACGCACCGACTGTGGAAGGCTCGATCCCGGCCGCTTGCCCTCAACCAGCGCGGCCGATGGCCGGGCGATGGGCCTCCTGCTTTGCCCGGTCGCGGGCTCCGGTCAAGGCGGCCGCCAGTGGGCGCGGTGTGCGCCGACCGCCTCGATGATCCCGCGGGCCGCCTGCAGCCGGAGGCCGGGCCACATTCCAGAGACGATGAGATTGGCCGGCGGGTCCGTCCCGGGCGAGCGCGCCGGATCCCGCGCTTCGGCAGGAAGGGCGCCGCTGATCGCAGCCGTCACGGCGGCAGGTGATCACCGGTGCTGCGGTGGGGACTGTCACGGCCGCCGGATGGGAACCGGGAAGGTTCGGCTGTAACGGGGCGGATATCGAAGCCGAGCCAGGTGAAATGATTATACTGGTCGATGACCACTGACGTGCCGTGCGCGAGCCGGCGGGATCGCCAACGGCGTCGGGAATGGCCAGCTCCTGGCCCGCCTTGTCGCTCTTCGTGGCGATCGCGGCCGTGAAAGCGCGCTGACTCTGCACAGCGATCACAATGACTGGACGTGTCTTGATGCCCTCGTCCCGACCGGCCTACTGGTCACGGGTGAAGAGATAGACACAGTGGAGGATGTCGCCGACCTTAAGGAGCGGCGTCATCGTTCCAAACGTCCTGTCCTATTTCTTCGGCGGAGGGCTTCGCGGCCTCGAAAAGATCCCGATGCGCGTCGGGCATTTGATCGGCATCGGCGGCGTTAAGATCGAACACCGCAAGAATCTGTCCAGCGGCGAGCCGTTCGAAATAGGCGGCCTCGACAATAGTGATGTCTGGACGCCCATGTTTTGTGACGGTGATTGGTTCTCGCTGGCTGATATCCGGATATTGACCGGTATGATTGTGGAAGGCCGTCCGCGGAACTTTCTTCTTCGTTGTCGACCGCAAGGTTTCCGCATTCATGGCACGGTCCAGGCGGAATAATCGGCATATACCAAATATGGCAATTTTAGTAAGTTCGAGAAATACCGCCGCCAAACAAGAACAGGGTCCGCTTCGCGTGAAACGAAGCGGACCCTGCGGGAATCGTGCCCGGCCTGGAGGCGCGGGACCGGGCACGACGGGGGGATTTCAGCTGACGGTTTCGGGTTCCTCCACCTGTTCGGCCGTACGCTGACGACGCTGACGCCGGCCGCCTTCGGGCTGTTCGCCACCAAAGGCGTGCTCTGCCGACGACTGGCCGAGGCCGGCCTCGGCGCCCTGGGCCGGCGCGCCGGCGGTTTCGCCTTCGCCGGGCAGCGGCGGCAGCGCGTCATCGGCCTTGCGCGCCATCTCCGAGGCGAGGTCGCGCCGCCGCGTCGGACGCGACCAGACCACGTTGTAGCTGCCGTCCTCCTGGCGGAACGCGGAAATGTAAAGCGGCGCCGCCAGGCTCGGATCCTCGATCTTCCCGTTGAGGAACGCCTCGCCCGTGCCGTTCGAGAACAGCTCGAACAGCGCCCCAACCTGCACCCACGCCCGCGATGCCGACAGCGCCAGCACCTCGAACTTCGGCGCCTTCGGATTGGCCGAGTGCACCTCGCGCAGCGCAATCGTCATCGCAATCGTCAGCGTCTCGATCTTGCCGACGAAAATACCGCCTTCATTCTGCTTGATCGAACCAATGTTCATGGAAAGTCTCCTGGATGATGGTCTCGAACACTGTGTCCGGGACACCGTCCTTCCTCCCCCTCCTCTCCTCGGCCGTTCGGCCGAGCCAGCGCGCAAGCGCCATAGCCGAGGCCCGCGTCCGCGGCCTCGGGACGATCCGGTCGATCCATGGATCGATCCGAACAGCCCCCGCCTGGTCCCGGCCTGATCAACCCCACCCCCGACGCCAATCGTCGGGCAGCAGATCAGACGCAGGAGATGATCGGCCATCGCGAAACGCTCGCGCGTCAGGCCGCTGGCTTTGGCGAGTTGGCTCCAGGATGCCGGAATTCGACTGGGCTTCTTCCGTGCGCAGCTATTCCGCAGGACCGCAATCTGGGATGGTGGCCCGTCAACGGCGGACAGTCGCGTTCAGGCGTAGTGCGGCCGGACCTCGGGAAAGGCCGGGGGCGCCGTCCATTCGAAGACGATGGCAGTATAACGGCCGCCATCATAAAGGACGGAATCGACGCGGCGACGATGACGCTGTAGCCGTTCGAGCAGGCGGTTGGCGCGGTCAGCCAACTGGATGGCCCGCGCTTCGGTCGGCGCCAGCGCGAGAAGGCGGGCCAACTCGCCGGTGTCGTACCACCAGCCACCCTCTTCTGCTCCACCATAGGCGCGGTCAATCTCATAAAGGGCGATGATGTAGCGCATGTGCGGCTCCTTCAGTTGAGTGGGGCCGGGAGCGCCAGCCATTCGGGCTGGTCGTCGGCAATGGGCGGATCGAAGTTCGCGGCCTCGGCCTCGGAAAACACCGTGGCGCCAGCAAGCGAGCCGAAGCCCGAATGGCTGTTCCAGAAGAGCAGGCCGGCCTCTGCGTCGCGCGTGACAAGGACGTATCCGTCGACACCTTCGTGGTGACCGCGCGCGATAGCGCGATCGAGGAGCCGGGACGAACCTGCGAACTCGAGCCCGTCTTCGCGGATGACGACATAGCCGCCGCCGAACTCACCGGGGCGCAGGCGATCGCAATCGAGCGCATATTCGAAGCCAAACGGCAGAGCCGATTTCGCGGTCGCCTGGATCAGCAGCGCGGCGGTTTCGACATCGACCTGGTCGCCGTAGAACCAGACCTTGCAACGGCCTGACCCATCGGACGGATCGACCTGCAGCGAGAAGCTGAGGCGTGGATAATCGAGATCGCTGAAGATCGCGCGAAATCCACCGAAGGGATCGGCCTCGATCGACGGGAAGCACGACGTGAAGGATTCGCCGAGCGCGGCATAAGCTGCGGCAAGTTCATCCTGCTCGAAACCAGAATCATCGAGAATTCCTGTAGCATCTTCGATCTGGCGCAGGACTTCGGCCTCGGCCTCGGTAACGGTGAGCACAAAGCTCGCTTTGACGAAATGGTTGGCCATGTTCGCTCCTCGCGAAAAATAGGTTCGGGACAGTCAGGTCTCCGGCCTCGGAGACATGTCCTGCCCCTTCCCCCTTCCCTGCTCCTCTTTGCGTGCGCGAAGCGCAGATGCGGCGAGGCGCGCGGAGGAGAGCCTCGGTCTCGGTCAGTGGCTTACAGAAGGCGTGGGCACCGTCAGCGAGTCCAAGCGTATCGCCGACACCAGCACGTCGGGAGACAAGGCCTGCGGCGCGCCGGGGAAGGTTTTGCTCATTCTGGCCGCTCATCCGATAATTTCTGGAAACTTTCACAATTTGGAAGTATGAGGAAATTCATGTCATCCTTGGCACAGCAGATCACGGCAGCAGGGCTGGCCGACCATATCCTGAGCGAACGCCAGCTTGGGCGGTTGCTGGGCGGCGGGGATGCGCGGCGCTACGGCCTCGTAAACCGTGCCCTCAAGGATGGCTCCCTGCTTCGGGTGAAGCGCGGCACATATCTTCTGGGGCGAGACTATCGCAGCCAAACCGTACATCCCTTCGCCATTGCCCAGAGTCTCGTACCAGGCAGCTATATCTCGCTCGAAAGCGCGCTGACCTGGCATGGCTGGATTCCCGAAGCGGTTTTCACCACCGCCAGCGTGACACCGGGACGCAAAACGCTGCACTTCGACACGCCGGACTTCGGGGCGTTCAGCTTCCACCCTCTCGCCATTGCCGATTATCGGTTCCTGATCGGCGTTGATCGGGTCCAGATGGGCAAACTCACCGCCTTCGTCGCCCAGCCTTTGCGGGCGCTGATGGACTTGGTTGCCCTGCGCAAGGAACAATGGAGCGGGGTCGAATGGCTGACCCATGGCATGCGGATCGACCCGGACAGGCTCGTCTCGCTTCGACGAAAGGATTTCGCCAAGCTCAGATCCACCTACAAGCACAAGGCCGAGAACGCCTTTCTCGCCGCGCTCGAATACGCCGTCATGGCCCGAAAGGCTTCCAATCATGATTGACATCATCCAGGAAAAGCTGCGCAGCTACGATGCGGCCAACGCCCTCGAAGAGGAAAATGCCGTCAAGGAAATCCTCCAGGAGATCGCGCTTTACGCCCTGTGGCGCGGCGATTTCTTCGATGTCGCCCTGTTTCAGGGAGGCACCTCGCTGCGTATCCTTCATGGCCTGCCGCGTTTTTCAGAAGACCTCGATTTCCTCCTCCGCGCGCCCGATCCGGATTTCGATTGGTCGCCTTATCTCACGGTTCTGGTCGACGTGTTCGGCCAGTTCGGCCTGAAGCTCGACGCGCGGCCCAAGGCGAAAATGGACAGCGCGATCCGCCAGGCGCTCCTCAAGAATGATTCGATCGCCAGCCAGCTCGACCTTATCTTTGCCGGGACAGGCAAGCCCCGGACGATCCGCATCAAGTTGGAAATCGATGTCAATCCCCCCGCCGGCTCCGGCGAAGATGCCACCTATCTCGATTTTCCGGCCGACTATGAAGTGCGACATCAGGATCTGCCGTCCAACTTCGCGCTCAAGATCCATGCGCTGCTCTGCCGGGGCTTCCTCAAAGGTAGGGACTGGTACGATTTCTCCTGGTATGTCGCAAAGGGAACTGCCCCCAATCTGCCGCTCCTGCGCGCGGCGCTGATTCAAGCCGGACCGTGGGCTGGTGACGAGAGCATTGCCGTCAATATGCCCTGGCTGAAGGACGCGCTGGGCAGCACGATCGCCGGTCTCGACTGGAAAGCGGCGGCCGAAGATGTGCGCCGCTTCCTGCGTCCGGCTGAACTCAAATCGATCGACCTGTGGAGCGAGCGCTTCTTCATGGCGAAGCTGGACCGGCTGGTTCCGCCCCCCGGACAGAATGCGAATGCATGATTGCCCGTCGCCAGGGCAAGCGCTCGACGCCTGACTCAAGACCTATGGAACCGTGCGCGATGGCAACTCGGGTCATCTCCTGCCCGAGCAACAGTAGGAGATCGATAACGAGCGGGTTGCTCTGCACGTTGGAAAACTTCTAGTCGCCGAAATCCCGCCAGCGGCCGACCAGTTCGATCATCTCGGCCTTGCAGCCGAAGGCATCCGGATAGATCGCGCCTTCATGTTGACCGAGGAAACCGACGATCGTCGTGATGTGGGTCGCGATCGTCGCGTCGACGCCGAACAGATCGGCGATAGGAAAGTGCCCGCAATCCTCGCCGTTCCACCAGGCCAGAAGGAAGTTTGCGACCCGGCGTGATTGGCCGGTGTCGGATCGGGCAATTGCGATGAGACGATCGAGGGCGTTGTCTGCGGCGGCCTTGCTGAAGGGTCCCTGATCCATGAGATCAGGCTACAGCAGCGTTGGGTGCGGGTGAACCGGAAATAGCAGGATCCAGCCCCGGCGAGCCGGCGGGATTGCCGCGCAACATCCAGGGCATCGGCTGGATGAGCCGTGCCCAGTCGGCGAAAGACGGAATGCGCCCCAGATCTTCGGTGACGTGCGCCTCCCCGATCAGACGCACCGGCACCTGACGTCCGTCGCTGTTGCGAACGGTCACGCCAAAAATCGTCTCGAGCAGGAAAATCCCCTCGGCATGGTGCCTGAGCGCCCGGTGGCGCGGATCAGCGATGATCTTCTTGGATTCATCGAACCATTGATGAAGGGCGATATAGTCGCCCGGCACGCCGCCCCAGCGGCGCGCCGAGCTGAGCGCATGAAAATAGCAGTGAGACATGGATCACAGCTCCGTCTCGGTGGTGTCGTAGTCGATGAACCGGGCATTATGCGTGATGGTCACGCCTCCCGAGGCGACATCGATGACGATCTCTCCGTAGGCGCCCTCGCCATTTTCCCAGCCACCATGATGGTCGCAGACGGCATTTTCAGCAAAAGACGACAGGGCGTCCTCCAGTTGCAATGCGGAACTGCGAACGTTTCCACCATAGTCGACGGCGTAATGGTCGCACAGCACCGAAGGCAATTCCCGGACAGACTGGCCGCCATAGGCGGTGACATCGCCCATCATGCCTTCATCACCGCCACCATCATAGCTGATGTCGACGCGTGTGATACCATGCTCCCGCAGGATAGGCAGGAACGCGCTCTTGCAGCGCGCTTCGACACGCCGGACGGCGGCGGCATGCTCTGCGATCTCGGCCTCGATACGAGCCTGAATGGCGGCCTGGTCGGAGGTAAGTTGCGTCGGTATCATACTGGTGTCTCCTCAAGCGAGCGGTTCGCGGCCTCGGCGCAGCGAGGGTAGGCGGCGGCGAGATTGCGATGAAGGATCTCGAAGTCGGGAATGGGGAACCGTCCCAACGGGTCGGGCCGCGTCGCGAGCAACGCACCCATGACGATGTCGTCGATACGGTCCCGGTCGACCGCGGGGGCACGGCCGTCGTCGTAGCGGACCGGCGGCGCGAAACCGGCTTCGACCCAGCTGGCGAGACCGTCCTGGGCGGCCTCGACATAGGCCGCGACCGAGGGATCGCGACGATAAGCGCCCGCATCGACCTTGAGACCGAGCGTGCGATAGATGCCGAAGTCGTGCCGGTTGGTGATAAAGACGAGGGCACACCCGTCCGGGGGCGGGCCGAAGCGGGCGATGACGGCGGCCCGATAGGCGGCGACCTCAAGCCGGTTGAGGCGCTCGAAGTCGGGGGTGTGGCCGAGCTGCGCGCAATCCTCGTGTCCGGGCGCGCCGCCGAGGTCGATGATGTCGGACATGGCCTTCTCCTGTTGCGTGAACACAAAGGCACACCCCCCTCCTCTCTCCGGCCATGAGGTCAATGGACGGCAAAGGCCCCCCGATCCGCTATGGAGCTGAAGGTCATCTCAAGGGTTAGGGTCGATCGCGAAGCGTGTGGCGGCGGCCCGCCGCTGGAGCGAGCCGATGCGCTAGACGAAAGCCATGCGGTGATTGCCCGGCATCCGGTCAATGAAGGTCGGCGATCCAGTTCTCGACTTTGAGTGCGCGTATCCGCGAGAAGTCTGTGATATTCGCGGTCACCAGCACCGCTTCCAGGGCATAGGCATGGGCAGCGATGAACCAGTCATTTGGCCCGATAGGCTTGCCGGCTGCTTCCAGCTCTGCGCGAATACCGGCATATTCAGTGTCGGCGGGGACATCGAGGGCAAGGATCTGGAGGCTGTCCAGAATGGCCTCGATCTGCGCCAGCAGCCGCGGCGAACCCGCTCTGGCGCAGCCGTAGCGGAGTTCCGCCGCGGTGATGATGCTGACACAGATCGCATCCGGGCCCACTTCGGCGATGCGTGCGGCAACCGATCCTTGCGGATTGCGGGCAAGCTCGGAGACGGTATTGGTGTCGAGCATATAGAGCCCGCTCACAGGTCGATGGCCTTTATCGGGAGCAATGTGTCCTCGACATCGGGAAACTGATCATCGGGCCCGAGCGGCTGCAGGGATGCGAGGACTTCCAGAAGATTCTTGCGGCGTACCGGTTCGATAATGAGGCGGTCGCCATCGCGATGGATCATCACGCGGTCACCCGGAAGTTCGAAATCGGCAGGGATGCGCAGAGCCTGACTCTTGTTGTTCCGGAACAGTTTGGCTTCTCGTGGAGGGACGGAAACTGCTTTTTTCCGGGCCATATCGACCTCCTTTGCATATGCATGAACATATGCATTGTACTGGGGAAATGTCAAGATTGTAGCCCATGCCGGGTGTTGCCGTACCAGTCACCGGAGCCGAGCGTGATGCGGCCCTCTGTCATGGAGAAATACAAAAGGCCCCCGCTCCGCGATGGAAGCGAGGGCCTCTTGAAGCAACGACTGGACGGTGCTCAGCTTGCAAAGGCGTGCTCTGCGGAGGATTGGCCGAGGCCGGCCTCGGCGCCCTGGGCCGGCGCGCCGGCGGTTTCGCCTTCGCCGGGCAGCGGCGGCAGCGCGTCATCGGCCTTGCGCGCCATCTCCGAGGCGAGGTCGCGCCGCCGCGTCGGACGCGACCAGACCACGTTGTAGCTGCCGTCCTCCTGGCGGAACGCGGAAATGTAAAGCGGCGCCGCCAGGCTCGGATCCTCGATCTTCCCGTTGAGGAACGCCTCGCCCGTGCCGTTCGAGAACAGCTCGAACAGCGCCCCAACCTGCACCCACGCCCGCGATGCCGACAGCGCCAGCACCTCGAACTTCGGCGCCTTCGGATTGGCCGAGTGCACCTCGCGCAGCGCAATCGTCATCGCAATCGTCAGCGTCTCGATCTTGCCGACGAAAATACCGCCTTCATTCTGCTTGATCGAACCAATGTTCATGGAAAGTCTCCTGGATGATGGTCTCGAACACTGTGTCCGGGACACCGTCCTTCCTCCCCCTCCTCTCCTCGGCCTGTGGATCGGCGTGCAAGAAGGACCCCGTTATGGGGGTGATCGGCGTCTAAAAGGGACCCCCATCTCGATGGTTTAGGTGCGTCCGTTTGGTGATGACCAGACGGCGGGATCGGGATGTTGATTTTGGAGACGGTAGTAAGGATCCGGCGCGAGCACGCCGATGGCAAGTCGATCAAGGCGATCGCGCGGGATCTGCGGTTGTCGCGCAAAGTGGTGAGGAAGGCGATCCGCGCTCCTGAGGCGGGCTTCGCGTATCGGCGCTCGGTGCAGCCACTTCCCCGGATCGGCCCTTTCCAGGAGCGCTTGGACGCTCTGCTGGCCGAGAACGAGGTGCGGCCCCGGCGCGAACGGCTGCGGATGACGCGGATCCACGATCTGCTGGTGCGCGAGGGCCTACCGACAAGCTCAGGAGAGCGTTTGACGGTCTCCTACGATGCTGTCCGGCGTTATGCGAAGCGCTGGCTGGACGAGCGGCGCAAGGATGCAGGTGACGGCGCTGCGGCGTTCATCCCGCTGATGTTCCGGCCCGGCGAGGCATACCAGTTCGACTGGAGCCACGAGGATGTGGAGATCGCCGGCAAGCCGATGCGCGTGAAGGTCGCACATATGCGGCTGTGCGCGTCGCGGGCTGTGTACGTGAGAGCCTATCCCCGTGAGACGCAGGAGATGGTGTTCGATGCCCATGCGCGGGCGTTCGCGTTCTTCGGCGGCGTGCCGACGCGCGGGATCTACGACAACATGAAGACCGCGGTGACGACCGTGTTCACTGGCAAGGAGCGGGTCTTCAACCGGCGCTTCCTGATCATGGCCGACCACTACATGGTCGAGCCCACCGCCTGCTCGCCGGCAGCAGGTTGGGAGAAGGGCCAGGTTGAGCATCAGGTGCAGACGATGCGCGGGCGGTTCTTCCAGCCCCGGCTACGCTTCGCCAGCTTGGAGGAGCTGAACGGGTGGCTGGAGGCGGAGTGCCGCCGGTGGGCGGCGCTGCACCAGCACCCCGATCAGAAGGAGCTGACCATCGCCCAGGCATGGGACGCCGAACGTCCGGCGCTCCAGGCGATGTTGGCGCCGTTCGACGGCTTCCACGAGACGCCGCACGCGGTGACCGGCACCTGCCTCATAAACTTCGACCGCAACCGCTACTCGGTCATGGCCAAGGCGGCACGGCGGGCGGTGCAGGTGCGCGCTTACGCCGACCGGATCGTGGTCCGCCTGGACGACGAGGTCGTGGCCGAGCATCCCCGCTTCTTCGGCCGGGATCGGATGATCCTCGATCCTTGGCACTACCTGCCAGTGCTGGCCAAGAAGCCGGGCGCACTCAGGAACGGGGCACCGTTCCAGGGCTGGGAGTTGCCGCCAGCGCTTGCACGGCTCAGGCGCAAGCTCGGGACTGGCGATGAAGCCGACCGGCGCTTCGTGCGCGTGTTGTCCGCCGTGCTCACCGACGGCCTTGAGGCGGTCGAGGCTGCGATCCGCGAAGCGCTTGCTGCCGGCGCTGCCAGCGACGATGTGATCCTCAACATCCTGGCGCGGCGGCGTGAGCCGCCCCGGCCGAGGACGATCACCACGTCCGACGCACTCGCGCTCAGCCACCCACCGACCGCCGACTGCGCCCGCTACGACCTGCTGCGAGGCGCCCGTGCAGCGGCATGAGATGATCGCCGCGATGAGCGGCCTCGGTCTTAAGGGCATGGCCAGCGCGTTCGATGAGGCGGTCACCACCGGCGTGCAGCGCAAGCGCACCGCCATGGAGATCCTGACCGATCTGCTGCGTGCCGAGGCAGCTCACCGCCACGCGGCATCGATCCGCTATCGCATGAGTGCGGCCAAGCTGCCGGTGGTGAAGGACCTCGACGCGTTCGTGTTCGAAGGCACGCCCATCAACGAGGAGCTGGTGCGCTCGCTCCATGCTGGCGCGTTCCTGCCCGGCCAGCGCAACATCGTCCTGGTCGGCGGCACCGGGACCGGCAAGACCCATCTTGCGGTTGCCATCACCGCCAGCGTGGTGCGTGCCGGTGCCCGCGGCCGCTACTTCAACACCGTCGATCTGGTGAACCGGCTCGAGGAGGAGAGCCGTCTCGGCAAGGCCGGCGCACTCGCGGCCCAGCTCTCGCGTCTCGACCTCGTCGTGCTCGATGAGCTCGGCTATCTGCCGTTCGCACGCTCCGGCGGCCAACTGCTGTTCCACCTTGTTAGCAAGCTCTACGAGCGCACCTCGGTGATCATCACCACCAACCTGGCGTTCGGCGAATGGCCAACCGTGTTCGGCGACCCGAAGATGACGGCCGCGCTGCTCGACCGCATCACCCATCACTGCGACATCGTCGAGACCGGCAACGATAGCTGGCGGCTCAGGAACCGCAGCTAAAACCCTCCCCCCGGACCCCCCACCCGGCGGTTGACCCGGTGGGTCCACAGGAACCTCCCACGGCCGCCACCGCCAGCGCTTGGGGAGGCGCGCGGCGTCGGCCGTGGGTCCCTCCTATGGACTACCGGGACAACCGCCCGACATCACCAAAGGGGGTCCCTCTTCGACGCCGATATGGGGTCCCGGTTCGACGCCTATTTACATCCTCGGCCGTTCGGCCGAGCCAGCGCGCAAGCGCCATAGCCGAGGCCCGCGTCCGCGGCCTCGGGACGATCCGGTCGATCCATGGATCGATCCGAACAGCCCCCGCCTGGTCCCGGCCTGATCAACCCCACCCCCGACGCCAATCGTCGGGCAGCAGATCAGCTGCTCGCCGAAACCCGCTCAATCCGTAGATCCATGGCCTCGCGTCCGATAACGGCGACGAACCGGGAGCCTTCCGGAACGAACCATTGGGTCCGGTAGGCGAGGACGGCGCGCAGGCGCTCGAGCAGGGCCGCTTCATCGCCCAGAAGGAGACGGGTCGCCATTTCCTGCGCATCGAGCAGGAAACGATCGTGCTGCGTATCCCAGCTATCAGCCTCGCGATCGTCGCTGGCGCAAAAGCAGGCGCCGTCGAGCAGATCGACCAGTTCGGCAGGCGTGACGGCCGTGGGTGCCGCCAGGAGAATATTAGCCTCCTCAAAGCTCCAGAAGAGGCCATCGTCATATTCGATGGCGACAGGCGCCGGTATATGAAGCGTTTCAGGGGCGGGGCCAGAAATCGTCAGCACGAGATCCAGTCGCTCGACCGTGCCGCTGTCGATACCGGGAAGGTCCGACCCACCGAGCACAAGCGTCTCGCCCCCCTTGTCGATCTCGAAGCGGAGATCAGTGATCCGGGGAAGCCGGTCATACCAGCCATAGCCCACCATCGCCTCGTCGGATTCGGCGAGCCGTCCCTCATAGCGGCCGTCCTTCGAGAGCGCGAAAGCAGCGCACTGCTCGAGCGGTGGCCCAAAATCATCGATCAGGACGAGATCGTCCGTCGAGGTCAGGTGCTGGCGACCGGACCCGCTATTGTAGTCGGCGACCGCCGGCGTCCATGAGAATAGCTCACCCCGTGCCTCGGGAAGCTGAACATCGAGATCGGCCGCCTCTCACCAGTCCGCGAAGGCCAGACGATGACTGCCGAGCGCCTGGATATGCCGGTAGATGGCGAGGCGGATCGCCGCGCGCAGGCTCTGCAGCGCGCCATTCTCGACCATCTCCTTGCGGGCCGGGAGTACGAGCTGCAATTCCGGAGCATCGACGATGTCGATCTTGGCCGCCCAGTGGCGATCCTTTTCCGCGACCGTTGGAAGGAGCGACGCGACAGTCACGCCATGGAAGTTGATGCTCGGGCTGAAATGCCGGTGAAGATAGTTGCGATAGATGCCGATGCGGACGCCGTCCTGCTCGATGATCGTCTCTGCGCCCTTCAGCCAGTCCTCGCGGAGTAGATCCTGGCCGTCGAGCCGAACCGGAAGCGGGCAATAACGCGCGGCGCTTTGTGCAATAGTCTCGAGTGACTTGAGCCATTGCGCGTCAATCGGCACCCGGATCTCGGTTCCGAACGGGTGGGTGCAGGGCGCAACGGCGATGGGCGCGCCGGACTCCCAATCGCCTGAAGCGATGCGGATCGACCAGCCCTCGCCAGTCGAGCGCGGGCAGGAGCGAATCTCGACATCGCGACCGGCAAGGCTGAACACGCCCATGCCGGCAGGATCCTCCCGCCGCGCGATCTCGTCACCCCAACCCGACCGACCGAGGGCGAGAATGACCGATGGATCCTCGATCCCGGCGCCATCGTCGGCAATGGCGAGAAACGCAGTCCCATCGGCGTCGATGACCTTGAGGTCGACCGCGCTCGCACCCGCCCGGCGTGCGTTCTGGATAAGCTCGGAGAGAATATCGCCGAGCGTGTTATTGAAGAGGCGGGTGACTCTGGTGACGGCGGCAGGATCGACCTGGCTGTTGATCGTGGCGGGAAGGGACATCTGGGGCTCCTCGACAAGTGGAAATTCTCCGCCTGCAGTCCCCCTCCCCTTTTCCCGGACCGCCGAAGGGCGCGATCGAAGCCCTCAATAATCCTCGGCGAGCATGATCGTGAGCACGCGCCGCGTGAGCGATGCGTCCGCTGGATCTTCCGATCCGAATTCGAGGGCGGGATCATAATAGTCGATCTTGAAGAAGATGCGTTCGCCCCGAAGATCGAAGGCGCCGAAGTCTCGTTCCGGGCCGTCGCCGGGGCCAAAGTCATACCGGCGGACGGCGGCGAGGAGTTCAGCCTGGGCAATGATTTCACGAACCGCGTCTTCTTCGCCTGCGAGACGAGCGAGGCAGGCGCGGGTCACGACAAGGCGAGCGGTCGGATCGAAACCCTGGCGGCAACGGTCGTTCAAACGGGCGATCTGTTCTGTAACGGAGATGGTCATGCTGCCTCCTTCAGGCCGGCGTTGAACTGCTCGAGCCACTCCGCCATGGCCGGACGGTCGGGGAGCGGGACATGGGCCGCCACATCCTGGAACCGGATGAGGTCGGCAGGCGCGTCGTGGATGATCGCGTCGATGTCGGCGGCCGGCAGCAACTCTTCGGCGCGGATGAAATCGGTCATGCGCCCGGGCCGCGTGCGCGTCGAGCGGCGCCACAGGCCTTCGACGGTCCTGAGACGCGGGGCCGCTCTCGCCTCGACCAGCACGATGAGGCGCAGACACCAGGACGGAAGGGCGCGAACTTCGTCCGGCTTCATCGCCCCGCAGATGAAGCAGCTCGATTTTGGCGGGACGGGAAGCTGAGCGGCTTCGATCCGGGCGATGCAGGCCGCGCGATCCCAGCCCCATTCGCGCAGTGGGTAGCGGCATTCGAAAAGATCGCTCGTGATGGTCGAGGCATGGGTATAGCGCCGCGTGTCAGCCGGCGATGCGTCGTAGCCGATAAGGCGAACGACCTTCTGGCCGCGCGCCCAGGCGTCCTTGGCCGGTTCCCACTGCTTGAGAAAGGCGTCCTGCGGGGCGACCTTCCATTTGAGCGAGCACGAATGGCGCCCCAGCGAAATGCTCGGCAAGGTGGCGTTCGTCAGAACGTTGGACAGCAGATCGAAATAGGGCGGCCAATGCTTGAAACGGCGCGGTGTGTAGCGCACCGTCACATAGGGAATTCCTCGCGCCGCCATCCAGGCGGCGATCATCTTCTGATAGGCATAAGTTTCCGGCTTCTCGACGCCAGGATCCCCGGTGATCACGAGGTCAGGCGGCGTGCCCCGGCTTTCAAGTTCGAGAAGAAGCGCGGTGCTGTCGACACCGATGCCATAGGCCAGGACGACGGGCTGCGGCGCATCGACGCGAATATAATCGAGCAGGCGCGCGGGAGCGGAGCCGGCCTCGGCCGGGATTGAGGTGAGATCGCACATGGGGATATCCAAATGGGCTTGAGCAGAGCTTTGGCTCGATCACTCCTTCCCACTCCCCTCTCATCTGGACGGCTCCGGCATCGATCCACGTCCATGAGATATTGTTGCGCGCCGTTGGCCGCGGCAGCCTGATTTCGCTATTGGCACCGCCGGCGCACAACAGGCGTCATCGGCGGCGTTTTGCGGAAAAGTGCGCTCAGCCTCGAACCATTCCCATAATCCGTCGCATCGCCGCTGATGTAGAAAGCCGCCCACGCCCCATCCTGGGCACCGGCGATCCAGCTCCTTTCGGACTCGGCATAGCAGCAAGCCGTCACGCCCTCGTCCAGACCCGGTCAGTCGAAGGCACTCAAACGGCCATAAATGTCTGCCAGTTCGTTCTGGATACCGAGACGCGCGGGGCCATTGGGCATCATGCCTTCTGTCGTGGCGGAACCAGAGTCCCATCGATCGAGGCGAGGATTTCCGCCGGAGCAATGACCGGTCGATCCGTTTCGACCCGCTCCGAATAGCGATCGACCAGTTGATCGACATGCGGGCGGAGCAGGACAGTGAAACGCACCAGTTCCTCCATCACGTCGACGATCCGGTCGTAATAGCTCGACGGCTTCATCCGCCCGGCCTCGTCGAACTCGGTGAAGGCTTTGGCGACGCTCGACTGGTTGGGGATGGTGAACATCCGCATCCAGCGGCCGAGGACGCGCAAGCTGTTCACGCTGTTGAACGATTGTGAACCTGCGGAGACCTGCATGACGGCAAGGGCGCGACCCTGCGTCGGGCGCATGCCCTTCAAAGCCAGCGGCAGGTGATCGATCTGCGATTTCATGATCCCGGTGATCTGGCCGTGCCGTTCCGGGCTGCACCAGACCTGGCCCTCGGACCAGAGCGCATGCGCCCGCAGTTCGTGAACCGCCGGATGATCGTCATCCTGGACCTGATCGGGCATCGGCAAATCGGAGGGATCGAAAATCCGCGTTTCGCAGCCGAAGAACTGGAGCAGACGCGCCGCCTCTTCCACCACAAGCCGCGAATAGGACCGTTCGCGCAAGGATCCGTAGAGCAGCAGGATGCGCGGCGGCGGATTGAGATCCCCCAGGCCCAGGGCTGGACGCCGATGAACATAGTCAGGCTTGAGCGCTGGAAGACGGTCGGGATCGGCAAGCGTCCGCAATCGGCTGTGGTTCGTCTCGTTCATGCCCGGACCTCCGCCGGCACGCTGTCGGGGAACCAGCGCCGCCCGAACCAGAAGGCGGCGTTGACCAGCAGGATCAGCACCGGAACCTCGACCAGCGGCCCGATCACCGCAGCGAAGGCGACCGGGGAAGCCAGTCCAAAGGCGGCGATGGCGACCGCAATCGCCAGTTCGAAATTGTTGCCCGCGGCCGTGAACGCCACCGCCGTCGTGCGCGGATAGTCGCTCTCGATCAGCTTGCCCATGAAGAAGCTGATGCTGAATTGAACCACGAAGTAGATGGTGAGCGGGATGGCGATCCGCAGTATGTCACCCGGCAGTGTCACGATCTCATTGCCCTTGAGGCTGAACATGGCGACGATGGTGAACAGCAGCGCGACGAGCGTGATCGGGCCGATCCTGGGCAGAAAGCAGGTTTCATACCATTCATTCCCCCTAGCCTTGACCAGCCATTTGCGGGAGAGAAATCCAGCCAGAAAGGGAATGCCGAGATAGATCAGCACCGCCTCGGCGATGGTCCAGAAGCTGACATTGATAACGCTGCCCTCCAGCCCGAGCAGCGGCGGCAAAAAGGCGAGGAAGAACCAGGCGTAAACGCTGAAGAACAGGATCTGGAAGATTGAATTGAACGCGACCAGCGCAGCCACATACTGGTTGTCGCCCTTGGCGAGATGGTTCCAGACGATGACCATGGCAATGCAACGGGCGAGGCCGATAAGGATCAGGCCTGTCATATATTCCGGCTTGTCGCTGAGGAAGATGACGGCGAGCGCAAACATCAGCACCGGGCCGATGATCCAGTTCTGGATCAACGAGATCGCCAGCACCCGCTTGTCTTCGAACACGCGCGGCAGTTCCTCATAGCGCACCCGCGCGAGCGGCGGATACATCATCAGGATCAGGCCGATGGCGATGGGCAGGTTGGTGGTCCCCCAGGACAGGCTGTCGATCGCCCTTGGCAATCCTTCGAAGGTCGATCCCAGACCCACGCCGAGCGCCATGGCGAGGAAAATCCACAAGGTGAGATACCGATCGAGAAACGACAGGCGTTCACGCCTGGGCTGTGCGGTCATCTTGATCCCTCGTTCAACCGGTGACACGCCTGCCGGCGGCATCGATCACCTGTTCGCCGTCTTCCTTGGCGAAGGCGCTGCGCTGGTCAGCCGGTAGGAGGTCGAGGACCTCCTCGGACGGACGGCAAAGCTTCACGCCCAGCGGCGAGACGACCAGCGGCCGATTGATGAGGATCGGATGTTCCATCATCGCATCGATCAACTGCGCATCAGTGAGATCCGGATTGTCGAGTCCCAGTTCGGCAAAGGGCGTGCCCTTCTCGCGCAGCAGGGCGCGCGGGGTGACGCTGGCGCGGACGATGAGGCTTGCCAGCAAGGCACGCGAAGGCGGAGTCTTGAGGTACTCGATGACATGCGGTTCGATGCCGGCATTGCGGATCATGGCCAGCGCATTGCGCGAGGTTCCGCATTCAGGATTGTGGTAGATGACGATGTCGACAGGCGTCTCCGGGTGGGTCATTCGCATGCTCCTGCCCTGACGCTGGCGCCCTCGCTCTGGCCGATTTCCCTGAGTTTGCGCCGCATCGCCATCTCGTCGAGGCTGGCGAGCGGGAGCGCGAGGAACAGCGAAATACGGTTCTGCAAGTAGCGCAGGGCCTGCATGAAGGCCTCGCGCTGATCATCGCCTTCGACGGCGGCCGGATCCTCGATGCCCCAGTGCGCCGTCATCGGATGGCCGATCCACACGGGACATGTTTCGCCTGCGGCGTTATCGCAGACGGTGAAGATGAAATCGAATTGCGGCGCGTCCGGCACGGCGAACTCGTCCCAGCTTTTCGAACGCATGCCCGCTGTGTCGAACCCAAGCCCGTTCAAAACCGAGAGCGCCATCGGATGGACTTCGCCCCTGGGCTGGCTGCCGGCGCTCCAGGCGCGGAAACGCCCTTCCCCCAGCTTGTTCATGATGGCTTCGCCCAAGATCGAGCGGGCGCTGTTACCGGTGCACAGGAAGAGCACGTTGTAGGTCTTGCCGGGGCCGATCGTGTCGGACATGGGAGTAACCTCAGGCCTTGCAGTCGAGCTCGCCGAACAGATCGGCGCACATTTCAGGGACGCCCTGGCAGCAGTCCTCCATCAGGAAGGCCAGCAGCCGGCGCATCCCCTCATAATCGGCGCGATAGTGGATGAGCCGGCTTTCCCGCTCGGACTCCACGAGTCCCGCCCGTTCAAGAATACCCAGATGATGCGACATGGTGGACGGAGGCACATTGGCGGCCTGCGCGATGGCGCCGGCGATCAGTCCATCGGGCCCTGCCTTCACCAACATACGAAAGACAGACAGGCGCGTGTCATGCGCCAGCGCGCCAAGCGCCTCGACGGCCGAGTCCTGCGGATTGAACTCCTTCATGGTCGATTCCATCCTTCCAAACTCATCGAATAATAGTAGGCGCCTGCGCGGTCAATCTACATTTCGAGAAGTATAGAATCATATACCACTATGGAGATGGCCGATGGTCTGAGTGACCATGATGCACTCATGCGGATGGGCCGACAGCCTCGATCCAGGCGGAACCATCTTGCGCCAGACGCTCATGACAGATAGATAGTAATAGATTACTATCTTTTGAAGGCGCAAGCTATGAACGGGCGGTCCAGACATCTTCCCGCTGACGAGCGACGGGCGGCGACCGTGGAGGCGGTGGTCGGCCTGGCCGCGGAACAGAACCCGAGCGACATCACCACGACGGCCATCGCCCAGCGGATGGGTCTGACCCAGGGCGCGCTCTTCCGCCACTTCCCGACCAAGGACGCCATCCTGCAGGCGGTGATGTCCTGGGTGACCGAGCGCTTGCTCGGCCGCGTGGACAAGGCGGTCGAGGAAGCCGCCTCTCCGGCTGCCGCGCTTGAAGCGGTTTTCATGACGCATATCGATTTCGTGTCTGATCACCCGGGTGTACCGCGAATGCTGTTCGGGGAGTTGCAGCGACCGGGCGAGACGCTTCCCAAGCGCATGGCCCAGACCCTGATCCGCCATTATGGCGAACGGCTGCATACCCTGCTCGACGCCGGAAAGGCACGGGGCGAACTGCATGCGGACCTCGATCCGGAAGCCGCGGCCACCCTGTTCATCGGCACGGTCCAGGGCCTGGTCATGCAATCCATGCTGGCGGACGATGTGACCCGCATCCGCAGCGATGCGCCCGGCGTGTTCGCCATCTATCTGCGCGGCGTCGGAGCATCATCATGAAGAACATCCGCCTGTCCGGCACGACAAAGCGGATCCTGATCATTGCGGCCGTCATCGTGATCATCGGTGCTGGATGGCTGTGGATGCAGCGGGGCAGCCGCGACGGCGACGCCCTCAATCTGTACGGCAATGTCGACATCCGGGAGGTGCAATTGGCCTTCCGCCAGTCCGGCCGCGTCGCGCAGATGCTGTTCGATGAAGGCGATCATGTCGAGCCGGGCGCACATATGGCGACTCTCGACGCGCAGCCGTTCGAGGAAGCGCTCGCGGCCGCCGACGCCGCCGTAGCGGCCGCACAGGCAGACCTCGACAAACTGCGCCGCGGGCTGCGGCCGCAGGAGATTGCGCAGGCGCAGGAGGCCCTCAATCAGGCCCTGGCCGTCGCCAGGGACACGGAGCGTAATTTTGATCGGCAGAGCCAGTTGCTCGCGTCGGGAGCCGCCAGTCAAAAGACGGTCGATGCCGCGCGCACTGCGCGCGATCAGGCCGCCGCCAGTGTCAAGGCGGCCCGGGCCGCGCATTCGCAAGCCGCCGAAGGCTTCCGCAAGGAAGACATCGCGGCGGGGCAAGCGCGCCTCGCCGCCGCACAGGCAGCACGGGCTCAAGCCGCCACCGCGCTCGCCGACACGGTTCTGCTTGCACCCGGCACCGGCACGATCATCGCACGGGTGCGCGAACCCGGCAGCATGGCTGTCAGCCAAAGCCCGGTCTATAGCCTCAGCCTTGATGCTCCGGTTTATGTGCGGGCTTATGTCGGCGAACCGGATCTGGGGCGTATCGCGCCCGGAATGCGGGTGCGCGTTCGCAGCGATTCCTCCGACAAACTCTATCAAGGCCAGATCGGGTTCATTTCGCCTCGCGCCGAGTTCACGCCCAAAACGGTAGAAACGACCGATCTGCGCACGGATCTGGTCTATCGTCTGCGGATCGTGGTCACCAATGCCGATGCCGCGCTGCGTCAGGGCATGCCGGTAACGATCGAGGTCGTAGTCGGACAAACCTCCGGCGCGCGCGCCAAAGGCCGCTGACGTGCCGCCCGCCACCGCGCCACAGGAGCAAAATGGCGATGTCGCGGTCGTCATCGACAGGTTGAGCAAGCATTTCGGCAGTGCGCCTGCGTTACAGGATCTCAGCGCGCAGATAAGCTATGGCCGACTGACCGGGCTGGTCGGGCCGGACGGCGCGGGCAAGACCACCTTGATGCGTATCCTGACAGGACTGCTGGTGCCGAACAGCGGCCACGCCAGGGTAGCGGGCTTCGATGTGGTGGACGACAATGACGCCATCCATGTCGCGACCGGCTACATGCCGCAACGCTTTGGCCTCTACGAAGACCTGTCGGTCATGGAGAATATGCGGCTCTATGCGCAGTTGCGCGGTATGGCCGCCGATGGACACGCCGACCTGTTCGCCCAACTGCTCGACTTCACACGTCTTGCCCCCTTTACCGGACGCCTGGCGGGCAAGCTCTCCGGCGGCATGAAGCAGAAGCTGGGTCTCGCCTGCGCATTGATGGCCCGGCCTGCTGTCCTGCTGCTCGATGAACCGGGTGTCGGTGTCGATCCGGTCAGCCGTCAGGATCTGTGGCGCATGGTGCAGGCGCTGACCGACGAAGGGATGGCCGTAGTCTGGTCGACCGCCTATCTCGACGAAGCCGAACGCTGCGACAGCGTGCTGCTGCTCAACGAAGGGCGGCTCGCCTATGACGGACCGCCCGGAGAGCTGACCGCGCGCCTTACAAGCCGGAGCTTTCGGCTGGAACAGGTCGGCGAGCGGCGGCGGGCCGTGCTAGCCGAAGTGCTCAGCCTGGACAGTGTCGGCGACGGGGTGATCCAGGGCGCCGGCGTCCGCGTGGTGCTGCGCGCCGATGCGGGAACCGAGCAAATTAGCGCGCTCGCCGATCGGGTCGGCGCACAACTGAAAGCGGTGCCTGCCCGCTTCGAGGATGCTTTCATTGATCTTCTGGGCGGCGGTCCGGGCGGCACATCGGCGCTTGCCGAAGGGATGCCGCCGGTCGAACTGGCTTCAGACGTTGCCGTCTCCTGCCGCGATCTGACCAAGCGTTTCGGCGATTTCACCGCCACCGACATGGTGAGCTTCGAGGTCCGCAAGGGCGAGATATTCGGTCTGCTCGGGCCGAACGGCGCCGGCAAATCGACCACCTTCAAGATGCTGTGCGGCCTGCTCAAACCCACCAGCGGCGAAGCGCAGGTGGTGGGGCTGGACCTGCGCCGGGCGACCGGTGCTGCCAAAGGCCAGCTTGGCTATATGGCGCAGAAATTCTCGCTCTATGGTTTGCTGTCCGTGCGGCAGAACCTGGAGTTCTCCGCGGGCGTCTATGGCCTGAAAGGCGCCGCGCGGCAGGCGCGGATCGACGAGATGATCGACATCTTCGGGCTGCAACCCTGGCTGTCGGCGGCGCCGGAGTCCCTGCCGCTCGGGGTCAGGCAACGTCTGGCGCTGGCCTGCGCGGTGATGCACCGCCCGCCCGTGCTGTTCCTGGATGAACCGACTTCGGGCGTCGATCCCATCACGCGCCGCGAATTCTGGACCCATATCAACGGCCTTGCCCGCAAGGGGGTGACGGTGATGGTCACCACCCATTTCATGGACGAGGCGGAATATTGCGACCGGGTGGCGATGCTCTATCGCGCCCGGCTGATCGCGCTCGACACGCCGGACGCCCTCAAACGCAGCGCGGTAAGCGATCTCCGTCCGGACCCGACCATGGAAGACGCCTTCATTCATCTGGTCGAAGCCGAGGACCGCGCTGACGAAGCCCGCAGCGGAGTTGCCGCATGAACGGCGCGGGCGGATCGCGAACGGACCTTCAAGCCATGCGCCGCTTCGATCCGAAGCGCCTTTGGGCGCTGGTGTTCAAGGAAAGCCTGCAGGCGATGCGCGACCCGTCCACGCTGCTGATCGCCTTCGCCCTTCCGGTCGTGCTGCTGCTGCTGTTTTCCTATGCGGTATCACTCGATGTGCGCGCGGTGCGCATCGGCGTCGTGCAGGAATCCGAATCTGCTTCGGCGCAATCGCTGGCCGCCGCCTTCGCCGGCACCCGTTATCTGGACGTCACCTTCGCCCATGACCGGCGCGAAGTCGCCGACCAGGTCGTCTCGGGCGATTTGCGCGGATTTGTGGTGATCCCGCAGGATTTCGAGCAGCGCCTGGCCGATCGCGGCACGCGGCCTCTGGTGCAGATCATCGCCGACGGTTCGCAGCCCAATACCGCCAACTATGTCACCAACTATGCGCAGGGCGTGGTGCAGACCTGGCGGGGCGGGCTTGATGGCGAGACGCCACGCGCAGCCGTCACGATGGAGCCGCGCTACTGGTTCAACGCCGAACTGGAAAGCCGCCGCGCGCTGGTGCCCGGCGCGATCGCCATCGTCATGACCATCATCGGCACCATGCTGACCGCGCTGGTGGTGGCGCGCGAATGGGAGCGCGGCACGATGGAAGCGGTGCTCTCCACGCCCGCATCGGTCGCGGAGATCCTGATCGGCAAGCTCCTGCCCTATTTTGCGCTCGGCATGCTGGCCACGCTCGGTGCGACCGCGCTGGCGGTCTTCGTGTTCGGCGTGCCGCTGCGCGGATCGCTGGCGGCGCTCCTGCTGCTTTCGGCCACCTTCATGGTGCCGGCGCTGGGCCAAGGGCTGCTGATTTCGTCTGTCACCCGCAACCAGTTCCTGGCCGCGCAGATCGCCTTGTTCTCCGGTTTTCTGCCGGCCTTCATGCTGTCGGGCTTTCTCTATGAGATCGACGCGATGCCCGCGCCGATCCGGGCCATCACCTGGGCGATACCGGCGCGCTATTTCGTCTCTTCGCTAAAAACCGTCTTTCTGGCCGGCGACATCTGGGCCGTCTTCGTGCCGAACCTGCTGGCGATGGGCGCCATCGGCGTCCTGTTTTTCCTCCTGGCCAAGCGCGCCACGCGCAAGAATCTGGAGTGACGAGCCATGACGCGGCACAATGGCTATCTCTCTTTCACCCGGCTGCGAGCCCAGTTCGTCAAGGAAGTGCTGAGCATCCTGCGCGATCCGCGCAGCCGCATGGTGGTGTTCATGCCGCCGCTGCTGCAACTGCTGGTGTTCGCCTTCGCCGCGACGCTCGAAGTGCGCAACGTCGATATTGCCGTGCATAATCAGGATGCGGGCCGCTGGTCGCATGAACTGATCGCGCGGCTCGATCGGGCCGACTTCATTACCCAGGTCTATCGCGTGACCGACGGTCAGGAACTGGGACGCCTGATCGACCAGGGCAAGGTGATCGCGGCGCTCGACATCCAGCCGGACTTTTCGCGCGCAATCGCTGCCGGAGACAGCGGCCGTATCCAGCTGTTGATCGACGGCCGGCGCAGCAATTCGGGACAGATCACCGCCAGTTATCTCTCCGCCATCGCCGCCGAAGTCGGCGCGGAGGCCAACCCCGGCACAGGTCCTGCGACGCCAGTGGCGGTACGCAACTGGTTCAATCCCAATCTGACGTATCGCTGGTTCATCGTCCCGGGCCTCTCCGGCATCCTGGCGTTCTTCAGCGCACTGCTCATAACCTCGCTGTCGATCGCCCGTGAACGCGAACTGGGAACCTTCGACCAGTTGCTGGTCTCACCAACCTCCACGCCGGAAATCATCCTGTCCAAATCCTTGCCGGCGCTGGTCATCGGCACCATGCTCGGACTTCTGATGATGGCCGCGGCCGCGGGACCGTTCCGGATTCCGTTCAACGGGTCGTTCGCGCTGCTGTTTGTCAGCCTGGTCCTGTTCATCCTGTCGGTGGTGGGCATCGGTCTGATGATTTCGGCGATCAGCGCGACCCAGCAACAGGCCATCCTGGGCGCCTTCGCCATCGGCGTGCCATCCGTCCTGATGTCGGGATTTGCCACGCCGGTCGAGAACATGCCCATGCTGCTGCAATGGCTGGCGCAGGCGATTCCACTCACCCATTTCCTGGTCATCGTCGAGGGCAGCTTTCTCAAAGCCATGGCGCCGGGCGACATATTTGCCAGCCTCTGGCCATTGGCGATGATCGCCCTGGTGTCGCTCACCATGGCCACCATCTTCGTTCGAGGACGCCTGCAATGAGATCGCCCCGCCACAGTCATGCGCCGTCATTGTCTGATACGGGCGGACGTTCCCCGCGATGGTCGCGCTACGCAATATTGATAGCTGGCTGCAGTTCGTTGACGGCCTGTATGGTCGGCCCCAACTACCGGGCGCCACCTGCCGTTGACACGGGTAGTGGCTGGAGCCGGCCGGTTGGGGAAGCGTCGGCGCCAACGGACCTGGACCGCTGGTGGAGGGCCCTGGGCGATCCCGAACTGGAGAGGCTGGTCGATACCGCACTGGCGCAAAATCTCGATATCCGTCAAGCCACCGCACGGATCGACGAGGCGCGCGCGCTGCGAGACCGCGCCGCTGGCCGGCAACTGCCCACGGTTTCTGCTGGCGCCAGTGTGAACCAGCGTCGGCAAAGCGAGAACGGCCCGCTGCCCGTTGGGTCCATTCCCGGCCTCGATGCGTCTCAGACGATCTACGATGCCGGCTTCGACGCGGCCTGGGAACTCGACCTGTTCGGCGCGAACCGGCGGGCGCTGGAAGGCGCGAACGCCCGCTTGCAGGCAAGTGAAGCGGAGGCGCAGGGCGTGCGTATGCGGATCGCGGCCGAAGTCGCACGCGCATGGTTCGAGGCGACCGGCGCCAGAGAAGAATTACGCGCGCAGCGGGCGACGGTGGCGACGCTGCACCAGACGCTGGAACTCATGCGCGGTCGCGCGGCGCTCGGCGATGTTGCCGGTGCCGACGTGGACGCAACCCATGAACGCTGGGCCGCCGCCAACGCCCTGCTGCCGGGCATAGAGGCGCGGCAGCGTGCGGCAGTGCTCGGCCTTGGTGTCCTGCTCGGCTCACCGCCGGAACGTGAACTCAAGCTGCTCGATGCAACTGCATCGTCTCTCATACTGCCGGCGCTGCCCGTGGGGGAACGGGCCGATATATTGCGGCGTCGCCCCGATGTTCTGGCTGCCGAACGGCGCCTCGCCGCCAGCACCGCCGATATCGGCGTGGCGACCACCGAACTGTTTCCCAAGCTCTCTATCGCAGCGGGCGGCGGATTTCAGGCGCTTAGCACGGGCGACTGGTTCGACACCTCCAGCACCCGCTACTCCATCCTGCCGCTCATTTCCTGGCGCTTGTTCGACGGCGGCCGCGTGCGCGCGGAGATACGCGCGCGGGAGGCCGTTCAGCGGCAGGCCGCGCTGGGCTATGAACAGGCCGTCCTGGCCGCATTGGGCGACGCGGAGCGCGCCTTGAGCGACTATGACGCCGGACGCGATGCGCTCGCGCGGCGTCAAACGGCGCTGGACGCTGCGCGTCGAAGTGTCGGCCACGCCGAGGCCCGTTTTGCCGCCGGCGATATCGCGGGGATTGAACTGCTTGCGGCCGAGCGCCTCCTGCACGAAGCTGAAACCGCCTGTGCCCGCGCGCATGCCACAACGGCGGTGCAACTGGTGGCGTTGTACAAGGCGATCGGTGGGGGCTGGGACTTGCCCGATGCGCCGACTTCCAAACACGTTTCAATTGGTGCCACAGTGGGAGAAGGGCAATGAATGACGCTGACGGGAACAGCAAGGAACCGGCCGCGCACGACTGGGCGGGGGAAGCGGGCACACGCTGGCTCGCCCAGCTCGACCGTTTCGAGAGCATGATCGAACCGATCGGCGCAGCGCTGCTCGCGCGAGCAGCCTATGTTGCCGGGGAGAAGGTGGTCGATATCGGCTGCGGCGGCGGCTGGACGACGAGGCGGATCGCCGAAAGGACGGGCAACACGGGATTGGCGCTCGGCCTCGACATATCGCCCGAACTGGTGGCGGCGGCAACGGATCGGGCGCAGCGCGCCGGTCTTGCCAACATCCGCTTCGAACAAGGCGACGCCGCGACGGCCATGCCCGAAGAAGCCCCCTTCGACCGGCTGCATTCCCGCTTCGGCACGATGTTCTTTCCCGAACCCTATGCCGCATTCGCCAATCTGCGCCGGATGCTGCGTGCCGGTGGACGGCTCGACATCGCGGTGTGGGCGCCGATCGCCGACAATCCGTGGCAGCGCAATGTCATGGCCGCGATCCGCCGGCATATCGACCTGCCCACGCCGCAGCCGCGCGAGCCCGGCCCCTTCGCGCTGGGCGAGCAGGATTATGTCACCGATCTTCTGCAAAGCGCCGGCTTCTGTGACATATCGTTCGACGCCTGGACGGGCGAGCAGCGCGTCGGCGGACCCGGCAGCGATCCCGAGAGCGCCACCCGCTTCGTGCTCGACGGCATGCAGGTCGGCGATCTCGTCCGGGCGAGCGGGGACGACACACGCGCAGCCGTTCACCGCAGCCTGGTCGAACTGTTCGAGCGCAATTGCGATAATGAAGGTGTTCGCATGGGCGCGAAAGCCTGGCTGGTGAGCGCCCGCGCGTGACCTGGCGTCAACCGCCATCCTCATCGTGAACCACCCACAGGCTATGCGAATCGATTTCCAGCTTGAGCAGGGCGCGGGCCGCTTCCGATCGCGCCATGATCTCGGACCGGCGCGCTTCACCCGCCTGACGGCGGGCATAGAGCAGGTCGGCAAGGTCGATCTGGCCGAGCTGGTAGCCACGTTCGGTTCGGGCCAGCGCACTAGCGGCGCTTTGCGCTGACAGATCCGTGTTTTTCCACGCCTCCAGCCGCAATGTGGCGCTGGACAGATCGGCATCCGCGATGGCCCTCACGGTCCGCTGGACGGACATATGCTCAAGCTGCGCGGCATTGCCTTCCGCGGAAGCCCGGTCCGCCGCCGCGCGTCTGTGACCGCCGCCCAGCGGCATCGACATGACCACCCCCGCGCCCTGCTCCATGCCGCTCCGCTCACTGAACAGCCGGACGCCGAAGGACGGATCGGCAATCCGGTCCGCGCGAACACGCTGCGCAACGACCGCCAGCCGCTGCGCCTCGCGCTCGGCGGCGCGGATTTCATGGCTGCGTTCGATCACCAGATCCCGCATCGCCGCAAGTCTCTGGGCCGGAACCATCGCGACGGACGTTTCCGGCGGCTCGATGGGCAGCGGTATTTCTGGAAAATTCGCGGCAAGCGCCACACGCGCCTGTTCGCGCGCCGCGAGCGAGTTCGCGGCCTGGGCCTGGGCCTGAGCCATTGCCGCCATGGCCTGATCAACATCGAGCGCCGCCGCATCGCGCAGCGCCACGCGCCGGCGCAGCGCGGACAGCTCCTTTTCCAGCCAGCGCACCGTATCGAGGTCGTTGCGATACAGCGCGCCGGCGACCAGCCAGTCGTTCCAATAGCCGGAGAGCAGCAAAGCCGTCTGATGCCGGGCATCCTCCATCCGGTTTTCCGCGACCTCTATGCCCAGGGCGCCCGCCTCGCGATCGAGCGCCGCCTTGCCCGGCAGGCGGAACGGTCGGGCGATCGTGGCGTCGAACTCGTCATAGCCGCCTTCCCTGTCCACGCTGCGGCGAACATAGCTGCCGGTAACGGCAATCTCATGGGTCCCCTTCGCCAGCATGTCGCGGTCGGCACGGGCGGCGTCCACCCGTGCCCGCGCGGCCGCCACGGCCGGATGATTGTCCAGCGCTTCGGCAACCTTTTCGCTCGGCGGCAAATCGGCGCGCTGGGCAAGCGCCCCAGCGGGTGTGAGCAATGCGACAAGCGCCCCGAGGATGATCGGCGATCTCATGCGATCCTCCCCCGGGCTGACACCGGGACTACGTGCCAGCGCACTGGCAGCGACCGCTTCGATTGGGTGACCGCGTCAACCAGTGTCCCCAGAGCGTCCTCATCGACAATCAGTTCCAGCGCGTTGCGGCGCAGAAGGCCCGACACCCGTTCCGCCGTGCTGGCGTCGCCGAAGTCCCAGCCGCGCACCGCCTGCTCGGCGATATGGATCGGCGCGTCGCAGGCGGCGCGGAGTGCGTCAGTCACGCTATCGGCGTCATGCGAGGCGCAATGGAAGGTCAGCAGGATGTCAGCCATTGTCGGTTTCTCCCGCGCTTTCGCCGAAACGCTCGAACAGGATCGGCAGCAGAATGAGCGTCAGCAGGGTGGAGGTGATGAGGCCGCCGATCACGACGATGGCGAGGGGGCGCTGGATCTCCGATCCCGGGCCGGTCGCGAACAGCAGCGGCACAAGGCCGAAGGCCGTGATGCTGGCGGTCATCAGGACGGGACGCAGGCGCCGTTCGGCGCCGAGGCGCACCGTCTCGGTCATGCTCCGCCCATCGGCGCGGAGCTGGCGGAAATAGGTGACCATGACCAGTCCGTTGAGCACCGCGATGCCGAGCAGGGCGATAAAGCCCACCGAGGCGGGAACCGACAGATATTCTCCCGAAGCCCAGAGCGAGACGATCCCGCCGACCATGGCGAAGGGGATGTTGACAAGGATGAGCACCGAGGCGCGCATCGAGCGCAGCGTCGCCAGCAGAACGAAGAAGATCAGGAGCAGCGCGATCGGGATCACGACCGCCAGCCGGGCCGAGGCGCGCTGCTGGTTTTCGAACTGCCCGCTCCAGACGATGCTGTAGCCGGCGGGCAGTTTGACCTTCGCGCCGACCTCGCCTCTCGCTTCATCGACATAGCCGACCAGGTCGCGCCCCGAGACGAACGCCTGCACCAGCGCAAAGCGCGACCCGTTCTCATGGTCGAGCTTGACCGGCCCCTCGGTCCGCTCGATCCGCGCCATGTCGCTGACCCGGGCGACTATGCCGGTCGGCGTATGCAATTGCAGATCGGCAAAACGGGCGGGATCGGCGCGCAGCGCCTCGTCGCCGCGAATGACGATCGGCACGCGCTTCTGGCCATCGGCGACGATACCGACATGGGCGCCTTCGACCTGCGCGCGCAGCGCATCCTGTATGCGGTCGACCGGCATCCCGAAGCGCCCGGCGGCGGCGCGGTCGATGTCGAGCTGGAGATAATCAACGCGGTCATTGGCGACGGTCAGCACTTCGGAGGCGCCATCGACGTTCGACAATATCTGCTGCACCTGATCTGCAAGTTCGCCCAGCGTCGCCAGATCCGGCCCGAAGATCTTGACGGCAAGATCGCCGCGCGCGCCGGTCAGCATTTCGGAAACGCGCATCTCGATCGGCTGGGTGAAGCTCGGCTCGATGCCGGGCAGGTCCGCCATCGCCTTGCGCATGTCCTCGACGATGAGATCCTTGTCGCCGCGCCATTCGGAGCGCGGCTTCAGGCGGACGAAGTTGTCGGTTTCATTGGGGCTCATCGGATCGAGGCCGATTTCGTCCGATCCGACGCGCGCAATCACGTCCTGCACTTCCGGCACGCGCATCAGCGCGCGCTGCGCGGCCATGTCGCCCTGGACCGACTGGTCGAGATCGATGGAGGGCAGCTTGGTGAGCTGGACGATGATCGACCCTTCATCCATCGTCGGCATGAAGGTCTTGCCGACCGCGCCATAGGCGATGCCGGCGAGGACGAGCCCCGCCGCCGACAGCCCGTAGACCAGCCGCTTGCGCGCGAAGGCGCCGTCGAGAAGCCCCCGGTAGCGAGGGCCGAGCTGGCGCATCAGCCACGGCTCGCCATGATGGCCGCTTTTAAGGCCAAAGGATGCAAGCACGGGGACCAGGGTGAGCGCGAGCAGCAGCGAACCGGCGAGCGCGAAGACGATGGTGAGCGCAACCGGCGCGAACAATTTGCCTTCGAGGCCCTGCAATGACAGCAGCGGCAGGAAGACCAGCGCAATGATGGCGATCCCGGCCGAGACCGGCACGATGACTTCGCTTGCCGCCTGATAGACGAGGTTAAGGCGCGGGGTTCCCTCCTCATGCGCCCGGCCGAGCCGTTCGACGATATTTTCCACCACCACGATCGACCCGTCGACCAGCAGGCCGATGGCGATAGCCAGGCCCCCAAGGCTCATGAGATTGGCGGACAGGCCCATGCCCTGCATGAACAGAAAGGTGATGAGCGCCGCCAGCGGCAGGGTGACGGCGACAATCGCCGCCGCGCGCCAGTCGCCCAGGAACAGAATGAGCAGCACGACGACAAGGACGGCCGCTTCGAGCAGGGCTTTCTCGACCGTGCCGACGGCGCGCGCGATCAGGTCGGACCGATCGTAAAAGACATCGACATGGGTGCCGGCGGGCAATGTGCTTTCGATTTCCGCGAGGCGGGCGCGGACACCATCGACCACCTGCCGCGCATCGGCCCCGCGCAGTGCGATCACCAGCCCCTGCACGGCTTCGGCCCGCCCATTCTTGCTCACCGCGCCATAGCGCGTCAGACTGCCGGTGCCGACCGTCGCGACATCGCCCAGCCGAACGATGCGGTCGTTCCGGCTGACGACAACGAGTTGCTGGAGATCCTCGACCGACCGGATTGCGCCGACCGCGCGCACGATCAGAGATTCCTCGCCGCTTTTCAGGCGTCCCGCGCCATCGTTGCGGTTGCCGCTTTCGATCGCCGTCTCGATGTCCGCGATGGAGAGGCCTGCCGCCGCAAGCGCAACAGGATCGGGCCTGACCTCGAAGGTCCGCACATAGCCGCCCAGCGCGTTCACGTCAGCGACGCCGGGAACGGTGCGCAGCGCCGGACGGATGGTCCAGTCGAGCAGTTCGCGCTTCTCCTGTAGCGAGAGCGGCCCCTCGATCGTGAACATGTAGATGTCCGAAAGCGGCGTAGAGATCGGCGCAAGGCCGCCGCTGACCGACGCGGGCAGATCGCGCATCACATTCGACAGTCGCTCCGCCACCTGCTGGCGCGCCCAATAGATGTCGGTGCCGTCGACAAAATCGATGGTGATGTCGGCGATGGCGTATTTGGCGGTGGAGCGCAGGATCGCCTGATCGGGAATGCCGAGCATTTCCATCTCGATCGGTGTGATGACGCGGCTTTCCACCTCCTCGGGCGTCATGCCCGGCGCCTTGAGGATGATCTTCACCTGCGTCTGGGCGATGTTCGGATAGGCATCGACGGGAAGCGTCATGAAGGCCCAGGTGCCCAGCCCGGCAACGGCCAGCGCCAGCGCGATGACGAGCAGGCGCCAGGAGAGCGAGGCGGCGACCAGCGAACGCAACATGGCCCGGACCTATCGCGACAAAGCGAGCGCCTTGAGCGCGCTCGTGCCGGAAACGACCACCTGCTCGCCCGGCCTGACGCCGGACAGCAGCACGGTCTGTCCCCCAACGGAACCGCCTATCTTCACGTCGCGGATCGCATATCCGCCGCCGGTGGCGACGAAGACGATAGTCTTGTCCCCGATCATGGCGGTCGCGCCGGAAGGCACGCTGACGGCGCCGGCCGGCGCCGGGCCGGACAGCGACATGCTGGTCGTGCGCCCCGCGACGATGCCCGGCCCGGCGGGAATCTCGGCCTTGAGCATGGCGGAACGGGTGGCGGGGTCTATCGTCGAGCCAACGGCGGTGACGCGCCCGGCGATGTCGGGTTCGATCACTACGGTCATGCCGGGCCGGACCGCGCCGACGAGCCGCTCGGGCAACTGGCCGACAACCTCATAGCGGTTGGCGGCGTCGATCACATAAGGCGCGGTGGTTCCGTCCACGGGATTGCCCGTCTGGATGTTGGCGGTCGTGACGCGCCCGGCGATCGGCGCGGTCAGCGTATAGGTGCCGCCCCTCCCCTCGCCATTGACCATTTTGAGGATGCGCGCCTTTTCGGCGACATCGGCGCCTGCTTCGGCCGCCAGTGCATGGGCTTCATCAGCGCGCGCGCCGGCGATGATGCCTTCGCGGGCAAGCTGCGAGAGCCGGGCCGCGTTCGACCGCGCGACCCCTGCCCGCGCATTGGCGCGCGTCAGGTCGGCCCCCATCGTCAGCACGTCGCGGCTGGAAATAACCGCGAGCGGCTGGCCCTGCCGGACGGTATCGCCTTCAACCACCAGCGTCCGCATGACCACGCCGGGAAAGGTCGCGGCCACGGCCACGCGCGCATTGGCGGGCGGCTGGATCACCGCCGGAATGACGGCGATGGGGGCTTCGCTCGCGGTGAGGGCGGGCGCCAGGCGGATACCAAGCTGCGCGGCCTGCCTGCGGTCAACGGGCAGAACGCCCGGCGCCGCTTTCCCGGCTTCGGGGGATGAAGGGGCTGGTTCAGGCGCCGTGCCGGACCCGGCAAGCCACCAGATCCCAAGCGCCAGCGCGATGACGGCAAAGCCGGCAAGGATATAATTCCGCTTCGACATGGGCTTCGCCTAGTGCGCGAAACTGACGAGACCCTGACGGGTCGCAATGCTCGGCGCTTCAGGCGCTGGGGAAATGCAGGGACAATTCCCGCACGGCGGGATCGGTGGTCAGCCGTCCGCCGTGCGCCGCCATGATCCGGTCGACGATCGCCAGGCCAAGCCCGGCGCCGTTGGTGCTGGCATGGTCCGCCCGGCTGTGCCGCCGCACAAGTTCGCGAAGGCGTTCGGGTGAAAGGCCCTCTCCGCCATCGCCCACCGCAATCACCGGATCCGGGCCAACCCGTATATTCACCGTGCCTCCCAACGGCGTCACCCGGACAGCATTCTCGATAAGGTTCCGCAAGGCGGCCGCGATTGCTTCACGCCGGCCCCGCGCCATTGGGATCCCGCTGCCCACATCGAGCGTGATGGCTTTCCCTTCCGCGATGATGGCCGGGGCAAGAAGGCTGACGACATCGCGCGCAATCTCGACAAGGGACACGGATTCCAGCGGGAATTGTGCGGCAGCTGTGGCATCAACCTGGGCTAGCAGCATGAGCTGGTCGACCAGGCGGCGCATCCCGGCGACATCGTTCTTGAGGCGCGCGGCGTCGTCATGATCGAGCCGGTCGAATTCGAGCGACAGCACCGCGAGCGGCGTGCGCAGTTCATGCGCGACATCGGCGGCAAAGGCTTCCTGGCGCATGGCGGCGTCGTCAAGCCGGCCGAGCAGATCATTGACGGCATCCGTGAACGGCAGGGCTTCGGCCGGCAGATGGGACGTGTCTATGCGAAAGCCGCGTTCGTGCCCACGCGCGGCCTCGATCGCGGTTGCGGCTTCCTCAAGGGAGCCAAAAGCCTGTCGGATCACGCGCCGCACGACGAAGGCGACGGGCACCATCAGCACGACCAGTGGAAGCGCGACATGCTCCAGCATCTCGCGCACGGCCTTGATCAGCGCGTCCTGCGCCGTCAGATCGTCGAATGTCAGGCTGTAGAAAAAGACGACCGCTGCAAGCAACAAGATGGTGCCGACAAGGCCGACGAGAGCAAGCCCTCGCGCAAGTTTGCGCGACACGGAGCGCCGATAGGTCACGCCGCGACATCCTTCAGCATATAGCCGACGCCGCGGATGGTGTGGAGCGCGCCAGTGGCACCAGCCTCGTCCAGCTTCCGGCGCAAGCGGGAGACCGCCGCTTCCACGGCATTGGGCGTCACCGGCTCGTTGAAATTGTAGAGCGCATCCTCGATCGTCTCGCGGCGGACGACGGTTCCCGCCCGCCGTAGCAGCAATTCCAGGAGGTCGGCCTCCCTGCGGGACAGATCGATGGCGTAGTCCCCGCAGTGCGCCGTGCGCGCCGCCGTGTCGAACCGCAGGCAGCCCGCTTCCAGCACAGGTTGCGCGCGCGGGCCGGGGCGGCGGAGCAACGCGCGAATGCGCGCGGCCAGTTCATCGATCTCGACAGGCTTGACGACATAATCGTCGGCGCCGGCGTCAAGCCCCGTGACCCGGTCCTCCAGCGCGCCGCGCGCGGTCTGGATGATCGCGGGCGGCATTTGCCGATACTGGCGACGGTTCGCCAGCCAGGCGACGCCATCGCCGTCCGGCAGGCCGAGATCGAGTATGATCGCGTCATAGACCGCGCCACCCAGTGCGCTGTCCGCATCGGACAGGGTCGTGGCGATGTCGCACGAAAAGCCCCGGCGCTGAAGGCCGTCCGCAACCAGCTTCGCCAGCCGGTCATTATCCTCTATGACAAGAACGCGCATCTATGCCGGCTTTCCTAGCACGATCCCGCCTCAATTCCCGCCCTGCAATCTGACCAGTCCCGCGCGGGGATCGAAAGAGGCCGTCTCAATCCCGGTCATTATCCTCGCCTTGAACGGCTGTTCCACCTTCGATTTCATGCCCTTGCTTTGCCTCGCCGTGCGACTGCGCACTGAACGCCGCGGAATCGTAGCGCAGGATGCCAAACACCGTCATCCCGATCACCAGGACGGCCAGCAGCACCGCGACGACGGCCGGCCGACGGGCATCGTGGGCGCCAGGGTGCAGAGCGACGCTCTTGCGGCCAGTAACCATGGCGCGCGCGAGATTTTCGCGGGTGAAGACGGACATCAGGACCACCGCTGCGACATGAACGCCGATGAGCGCCAGCAGGCCATAGGCAATCGCCTCATGAAGATCCTCGTCGGCCTGCCCCGCGTCGACCTGGATGCCGGTCCACAGCACCGCGCCGGTTGCAATGAGCATGGCCAGAACAGCGAGCGCCCCCAGCGGATTGTGCCCGATCGTGCGTTGTGGATGACCCGTCACAAGTTCCCGGACGTGGGACAGAAGGCGTGACGGTCGCACGAAATTGGCAAAACGCGCATGCTCGCCGCCGATAAACCCCCAGACAAGACGAAAGACAAGCAGGACAGCGGCGGTCCAGCCTGCCGCCATGTGCCAGTCCGCGATTCCGCTGTCTCCTTCCGAGGACAAAAAGGCAATCGTGATCGCCGCGACCAGCAGCCAGTGGAAAAGCCTGAGCGGGGCATCCCAAACCCTGAAACTATCACTGTAGCTCGTTTTTGCCATGAGCATCATTTGTCTCCTTGGCCTTTGGCCATAAGAGAGATTGCTGACGGCGCGCTGACGAACGCGGGGCAGCGATCACGTCAGACAGCCGCTCCGAACAGGCTGCCCACGCCTGCCGTCAACGCCATCGCCAGGGCGCCCCAGAACGTGACGCGGACGATCGACCGCATGACAGGGGCCCCGCCCGCCTTCGCGCCAAGCGCCCCGAGCAGCACGAGGCACAGAAGCGAAACGGCGACGACGAGCGGTATCAATTGCTGTCCCGGCGCGGCGGCAACCACCGCCAGCGGCATGATCGCCCCGGCGCTGAACGTCGCGGCGGATGTGAATGCCGCCTGCAACGGCCGCGCCGTGGATATGTCGGAAATTCCCAGCTCATCGCGGGCATGCGCCCCAAGCGCATCGTCCGCCATGAGCTGGTCGGCAACCTTGAGCGCAAGATCGGGGTCCAGGCCGCGCGCCATATAGATGTCCGCCAGTTCCTGCCGCTCGAGCCCGGGCTGCGTTGTCAGTTCCGCCGTTTCGCGGGCGAGGTCCGCCTTCTCGGTATCGGCCTGCGAGCTGACCGAGACATATTCGCCGGCGGCCATCGACATGGCGCCGGCGACAAGCGCCGCGATGCCGGCAACGAGGATGCCTGATCGGTCCGTTCCCGAAGCGGCGACGCCGACAATGAGGCTTCCTGTGGAAACGATACCGTCATTGGCGCCAAGGACCGCCGCGCGGAGCCAGCCGATACGTGATACCGCATGTCGTTCGGGGTGAGCGTGCAAGCGGGTCATGGGTCCTCCAGCCAAGGGTCGGCACAAGACCATGACCGCATTTGCTGACCAGCTCCTGACGCAATGTGATTTCCGGCGCTAATTGAAATGGAAAGGCAGGACGCAATCGAGCGTTCCCACGCCGAGACTTTCAGGCGGGCGCGGAAAGGGCGCCGCCAGGCGAACCGTGCGAAGGGCGAGCCGGTCAAGCTGCGCATTGCCGCTGGATTGCGCGAGCGAGATCTCGCGCAAGGCGCCGTCAGCACCGATGGAAAAATTAATCAGCGCCTCACCCTCAAGATGAAGGCCCGCCGGGCGTCTGGCGGCAATCCATTCCCACAACCGCCGAAGATAGGCCGCACGCGCAGTGCTGAGCGTTGATGACGCAGCCTGCGGCGAAGCAGGTTGGGGATGCGGCATGTCGACGTTCATGCGGGCAGGCAAGGGCGACGGTGCGACAGGTAGCGTCAAGGCAGCCTGATCGGAGGCAGGCCGGTCGGGCGACGCCTGCGGCCCTTGCCGCGCGCGTGTCGCTGGCGTTGTACTGGGGGGCGTCAGCTGATTTGCCGGTCTGGGGGCGGCTTTCGGCCGGCGGGCAGACGGCTGTTCGGTTTCGAGCGAAGGCAGCGTCATGATCGTGACCGTGCGGGGTTCCTCCCGCCTTTCGGGGATTAGACGCGGACTGTGGCTCCACAGGACACCCGCATGCAGGGCAAGCGACACGAGGAACCCGAAAGCCCTCGTATCGCTCGCCTGGGCCAGCCGGTATGCTGGACTGGCGGCCATGCCTCAGAATTTCGCAGTCAGGCCGATGTTGAAGGAGCGGCCACGACCAGGCACCGGCCGCAAGTCGCCGGTCGCCTTGTAATCGCCGAGCGACATGCCGCCCAGCGGCAGATCATAGCCCTTGTCGAACAGGTTCTGGACATCCAGGCCCAGCCGGTAATTGCCCCAGGCATAGCCGGTCCGAAGATTGACGAGCGCATAGTCGTCCGTTCGGGGTTCGTTGCGCGTGGCGTCGACCCGGTTCTTGTCCGCCACGACCGTCAGTTCGACCGCGCTCTCCCAGCCCCCGAGCCGATGCTCCAGCGCAAACGTCGCGTTGAACGGCATCTGATGGTAGAGCGACCCGCCGTCGTCCAGATTGCGCCCGCGCAACCAGCTTGCCGTTGCGGTCAGTTTCGCCGTGCCGGCCGATGACGACTGCCACAGCGCAAGCGAACCCGAGACATCGACGCCATATAGCTCGGCTTCGCGGTTGGCGAACCGAAGCTGCACGAACCCCGTCGGCGTGCCCATCATATTGGTGAAATCGGCCAGCTTCACGACATCGATATAATCATGGACGCGCGTGTAATAGGGTGCGATCCTGAGCGTCCAGCCATTGGCGCCGGCGCCTTTCAGACTGACCGCGGCACTTATCGTATCAGCCCTTTCGGGCTTCAGGGTGGGATCGCCGACATAGCCGTTGCCATCACCGAACCAGCCGATCATCCGGCTCGACATCGAACCGCGTCCCCAGCTGTAGCGCTCATAGACGCCCGGTGAACGGCTCTTGCGCGCATAGCCCAATTCGAGCGTCGCCTGATCGCTCGGCGCATAGCGGACAAGGGCCGTGGCGCTCCAGTTGCTGTCATGCCGTTTGCGATCCGCGGCGTTGAACGCGGTGGCCGCCATCGCGTCGGCCATATTCATCATCGAGGTGGAATAGGGCTGGACCTCGCCGGTGTTCATCCAGACCTGATCGTTGCGCACGCCGACCAGCGTGGTGAGCTGCGGCGTCCACTTCGCCTCCCATTCGGCAAAGGTGCCAAGCCGGTCGCGCTTCGCGCCGTTCACATTGATATAGGTGTTGGGCCCCATCATCATGTGGCCCGCGACCGCCGGCCAGTAATCATTGAGCCATTGGTGGTGGAATTCGCTCCCGAGACGCAGCGTGTCGCGATTGGACAGCATAATGTCGCCCTTGAGCGTATAGCCGGCGCTATGAACCTCGGTGTTCATGGGCATGCCGCCGGTCGCGGTGCCGCCCTTGTCCGCCAGGAAGTTCATCCGATGATCGGTGTCGCGATAGAAGGCGCGCAGGTCCAGATCGCCCCAGTCGAAGGCGCCCTTCCAGTGACCGTTCAGATACCAACTCTTGTTGGATGTCATGTCCATATACTGGTTGGGAAAGCCCTCGTACGGCGAGAAATGGTAGCCGCCCTTCAGTTCGAACAGCCCGATATCGGTCTGCGCGGCCAGGCTCAGCGCATGGTCCGTCTTCTTGTATTCAGTCGAACGGACGGTGCCGTCACGGCCGCCGCCCTTGTAATTGTCGGACTGGGTGAAGGAACCGGCATAGCTGAGGCTGAGCCGGTCGCTTGCCGCCGTGATCGAAAGTGCGCCGCCGAAGCCGTCGCCGTTACTGCGGTAGAAGGTGGACAGTTCGCCCGTCAGCAATCGTTTGCCCGCCTTGGCGAAGCGCGGTGTCAGGGTTTCCACCGAAATCGCGCCGCCGATGCTGTCACCGCCCATGCTGACCGGCGTCACGCCCGTGATGACGCTGATCGCGTCGATCGTCTGCGGATCGGTGTAGGACAAAGGCGGGTTCATCGCATTCGTGCAGGCGATGTCGATCGGCACGCCGTCGACCAATATGGTCAGCCGCTGGCTTTCGAGGCCCCGGATCACCGGCAGGCTGGAAAAGCCACCGGCGCCGAAGCTGCTGCCCCCCGGCAGGCGGCCGATCAGCGCCGCCGTATCGCTTGTTCCCGATTGCAGGGGTGCGACCTTGTCACGCAAAAGGATCTCGGACGACACGGGACCGGCAGGGCGATCCTCGGAATCGATCCCGATGGACGGAAGAACCTGTGTATCCTGCGCAAAGGCACTCGCGGCCGACAGGCCATAGAATATTGCAGCCGCGCTCGCGGCTTTGGAAATGACAGACATGGATGGATCCTGATCCGGGCGCGCGGCGGTCCGCGCGCCGTTGAAAACGAACGGCGAAAGGGATCAGGCGGCTGTTGGCGGTCCTATTGGCGGAGGCCGCAGAAATGGCGAGGCACCGGGCAGGGCGAAAGATAGGCCAAGAAAGCCCATCGCCAGGATGAAGGCAATGGCGAGCGCCAGCAGGATCGGGTCGGCGGCGGCGAGCGCCGGCGACGACAGACCCGAGAAAGCGCAAGGCATGTCGGCCTGCTTGTGATCCGCGGGATCATGATCGCCGGACCTGCCCGGAAGCTCCATCATGACCGTTTGCGGACCCTGGCCCGAGCAGAGCTGGACCAATATCGTACCCGAAGAGACGGTCGGCATGAACCCGGCCGGCACCAGCACCTTCAGCATGAGCGCGGCCCCGGCCAGCCAGATGGCCAGCCAGCGATGCCGGGCAAGGAAGGAGCGGATCATGGTCACGGGAGCGGTCTTTAGAAATCGGTCCTGCTGATGTCGAGGTGACAAGTCGGATTTTTTCGCATACATCGCCTTGACTTAGCGCATCGCGAACAGCTCCTGATGGAAACGTTTCGCTACCGGAAAGCCCAGCGCGGCAAAGTCCCGGCGCAGCGTTTCACCAAATCCAAGGGGGCCGCAAAACCAGAGGCTCGCCTCCCGCCATTCCGGCACGGCGGCGCGTATTCGCTCGCCATCGAGGCGGCCATCGCGTGCATCGACCAGAACATGCAGGCGAATATGGGCAGCCGCCGCATCCGCTTGCAGCTTGCCCAGAGCCTCCTCGTCGACTTCGGCCGTGCAGTGGAAGAGATCAATCTCCGCGCGCGCGCCTTCGGGACTCTGGGCCAGATACTTCATGCGGGCGATGAACGGCGTGATACCGATCCCGCCACCGATCCAGATCTGACGGGCGCTATCATCGTCGAATGTGAAGCATCCATAAGGCCCCTCGATCCTGATCTCCTGGCCGACATGGAGTTTTTCGGGCAGGCGCCGCGTATGATCCCCCAGTCCCTTGGTGATGAAGGTGATCCGCCGCTCATCCTCGCGCCAGGCGGACGCGATGGTATAGGGATGCGGCCCTTCGGCCGGGTCCGACACGGCAAAGGCGAACTGGCCGGGTCGGTGGCCGGGCCACCCCTCCCCCATGTCGACGATGGTCTCGAGCGCCCGCACGCCCGGATAATGGTGGATGGCGGCAATCCTGCCCGGCACCTGCCGGTCCCGGCCTGCGCGGCGCGACAGAATGAGGATCGCCGCCCCGGTGCCGCAAGCAAGCAGCGCCGCCAGCGTGAGGCCGTACGGAGACAGCCAGTAGCTGAACGTCGTCAGGATCACGGCATGAAAGACCAGCACGAGATAGGCCAGCGCCAGAAGCCGATGCGTTCGATAGAAGAAGCGGTAGGGAATGCGCTGGATGAGCGCGACGGCGATCAGCGCAACCACGGCATAAAAGGCCCACTCGCCCAGACCCTCCGCCGTGTGGCGGAGACTGGCGAACAGGGCCTCGACAGGATTGCTTGCGGGCGGTTGCGGGCCACGCGACGGTCGTTCGAGCCAGCCCCACCCCACGGCCCATTTCGGACCCTTCGCCCACAGCCAGTGCGCGATGGCCGTGACCAGTGCCGCGATGCCGAGCCATTTGTGGAGACGATACATCTTGTCCAGTCCGCCCAGCCCATGTTCGGGCCAGCGGGGGCGGATGGCGAGCATCATCGCGACGCTCATGCAGGCGATCGCCAGCGCGCCGCTATACTGCACCGCCGCGCTGCGGATCGCGAAAAAGCCGGACGACCGGAATATGGACAGGTCCGCAAGAAGCCACAACATGGTGACCAAGGCGGCCAGGCCCCAGAATGTCAGTCGCAGGTTGCGCATTTCGATCCTTGTCCGGCCCTTGCGTCAATTGTTCCCTTCGCCCTGTAGCGATCGGCCCAGCTGTGGGATTGATTTCGGACAAGAAGGCAGAACCCCTTGCTCGGCGCATGCGAACATCGCCGACAAGTCTGACGAAAGCCTGACGAGCATTACCCAAATTCGATAGTGTCAGGCCTCGCAGCGTGACATATTTCACGAAATGGGTGCACCATCGGCAGCATAGGTCCGGCTCCGGTCGTATTCGTGGTCGCCCGCTTCGTCGACAAGATAGCCGGACACTTCTTCGGCGTAGTCCGCTTCAAGCACTCCTGTAGCACTCGGAATCAGACGAACACCGAAACCGTTGGCAAAGAGAAGGCGATCTGCCTCCTTCATTGCTGCAAACTGGTCATGTGCGGTCACGCCCAGTTTGACGCGCACGGTGGCATAGACGTGAACGAAATGGGTTGGCGCAGACATGCTGATCTCCCTTTGAGGCATTGGAATGATCGCGGGTGACAGGCCCAGATGCCTTGGCGCACGGCCGACATCGTCAGCCCCGATCGAGGCCGAAGTCATCAGCGGGGTTCGATGACGTCCCGCAATATAGTGCTGAGGGCATCATTGATCGCGTAAAGCACACCGCTATGGGCAGTGTCGCCCATGCCGTCGAGATAGAGATCCGGGATTAGATTGTTGACTGCATGCGTCGCATCATCAACGAGTTGATCGAATTCGTCCTCGGTCATGGGGCTATTCCTGACCAGGAGATGCGGACAGGCTCTCAACCTGTATCCGGAAGGTGGCGCCATCATTGAGCGTCAACCCGATCTCGACACCGTCTTCATTTTCACAGCTGGAGAGGATTTCCACGTCAGCACGGGTTCCATGCACAGCCGAGACGATATGATGGTGGTGATCCCCTGACGGCCGCCCTCCCACGTCGCATGCCTGCATGTGGGTCTCGAGCAACTCGCACAGCACTGCGGCGACTGTGCATGCTTTCGTCATGGACGATCCGTCAGTCATCTGCGTGCTCCATCCTGTCGTCAAAGAAGGTGCCGTCGTTGCCGAGCGCGGTGAGTTCAGCCTGCAGGGCATGGGGTGGGACATCGTCGGCGGATGTGATGGCGAAGGCGCCAACCATGTCACCGAAGTCCATTTCCTCGCCGATACGGGCGAGGCTCATGGTCGAGAGGCGATCCTCATCGCTGTCATGCATCAACAGCGTGACGCCAATAGTCACCTTTCGGATTTTCATCTTATGGGATGGACGCCTCCCGCAAGCGGGCCGAGCATGTTGCCACAGCGACCGGGAAGAGGAGTTCATCACATGCAAATGCTAGCGATCGATTTGGGCAAGCAGTCTTTTCACATCTACGGGATCACTTGCGAAGGTGAGGTAATCTCGCGGAAGGTTAGCAGGGCAAAGCTGGTCGATGCGGTGACCAGATTGCAACCGCAGTCGGTCGCGATGGAAGCCTGCGCCAGTTCACACCACTGGGGCCGCGTCTTCGAGGCGCTGAGTTATGCCGTTCGCCTGATCCATCCGCGTTTCGTCAAGCCATTCGTGAAGGGATCGAAGAATGATGCGGTTGATGCCGAAGCCATTTTCGAAGCTGCCAACAGGCCAACCATGCGGTTCGTGCCGCTGAAGAGCGTCGAACAGCAGGATCTGCAAGCTCTGCACCGAACGCGTGACAGACTGATCGTGCAGCGCACCGCGTTGATCAATCACACTCGTGGTCTTTTGGCCGAGTATGGCGTCGTCATGCCGGCAGGTGCGTCCCGGTTCCGGCTGCAGGTCGACAAGATGATCGAAATTGCCGAACTATCGCACTTGGCGAAGGACCTGTTCCTGAAGCTCGTCGAGGAGTATCGCGACTTGGATGCCAGAGTATCCACTCTGGATGACATGCTGGTTGATATCTGCCGGAGAGACGATCGTTGCAAACGTCTGACTACGCTGCCGGGGTAGGACCGATTGTCGCAACCTCCCTCATCGCCGCAATTGACGATGGCCGACACTTCGCATCCGGCCGAGCCCTTTCTGCCTGGATTGGACTGGTTCCGCGACAATACACGACCGGCGGAAAGCCAAGGCTCGGTGGTATCGGGAACAGAGCCAATCATTACCTGAGGCGCCAGCTGATACATGGTGCACGGTCTGCGTTGCTGCGGATCGCCAAGCATGACGACCGGCGTTCAAAATGGGCGCAGGAACTGCAATCAAGGGCAGGCCACAACAAGACACTCGTCGCCATGGCAAACAAGACTGCTCGCATGGCCTGGGCGATGTTGCGAAGCGGCGAAAGTTACAAAATGGCGTGACCGTTCGGGCAGCGGGCCGCAATCTGATCAGAGGTTACAAATGCGAGGTGAAGACTTGATGGTGTAACGGCACGGACCGCCGCTTCACAGCCTGTAAGGAACGATGGCCCTCGAGGCCGCTCATCTTAAAAGGCACTGAACCGCGCGGATTCCCATCATGGCCAGGGGCGAAAACACCTCAATCAACAGGCCGGATAGATTCACGCATCCAATGCCGGAGCAACATCGAGAAACTACCTTGCGCGGGAGGCGTCCATAGAATCGTTCCTTCCCTGGATTGACGTGTTTGCTGGCCTTGGCCATGCCAGCCGCGTTGCACCGCCGAATGCCCGCAGGCGCGCTGCCATCGTGCTGCGCAGACGGGCGCGATTTGCGATGACGGTTTCCCATGCCAATGGCTCGCCTCGCGCCGTGACGAAGCCCGCGGCAGGCTTACCGTCGGCGGTTTCGATGACGATGCGGTGGCCGCGCGGGGGAAGCTTGCCGGCATAACGGGCCGTAAATTCTCCGAGCCGGCCCGTCAGGCCATTGACGGCCTTGCCCCAACGAATGTGGCCTGCCCCGACCGTCTGGCCCGCGAGAAACCCACGGTCGAGCCAGATACGAAAGTGCGTCCGTTGCTGGAGCGCGGTGTTCCGCGTTCGTTCCATTGTCCGGCAAAGCGGAAGCGCTGCAGCATGTGCATCGAGCAAAGCCAGATAATACCCTTGGGCAGCGACAAGGATGTCATCAAAGTCGCGATCACCGAGCAGCGCCCGCAAGCAGGCCTGGAGTGCGCGATCGGACGCGAGTACCTCCAGTGCTTCGGGACCACCGAGGGGCAGCGCCGTATCGGCTCTATCGAGAGGGTGAAAACCGGCTCCGGAAATGACGACGATGGTCGCCTCCCCGCAGCCCGAGCAGGAATCGAGAGCCGGACGAAGCAGGGCCGTTTTTGCCGGCGCGGCGACCAGTCCGGCTTCGGGCGCACCGATCAGGAGGAGGCGACGATGCCAGCGTGCCGGCCGCGGCACGTCAGTCGGCTTGAGCCATTCGCTGGGACGAGGCCGCGCGGGCAAAATGGCCGAAGACGTTGGTGTGCGATCCACCATCAAGGCGCGGCGCGCGGTGTCGAAGAGGTCATCGCGGTTGCCGCCACCATCGCAAAAGCCGTGATCATAGGCTTCGGCGCCCGCATCGAGTGGGCCAGGCTTGCGGCATTCGGGATCCCAGCCCGCATGCGCGGCATACCAGCCATCGGCATAGCGGACCGATCGATCCCAGTCATGGCCATGGAGATCGCGCGCGCGCAGAATGGCACGATCGCGATCATCCCCCCGTCCCTCGGCGACTCGTCTTGCGGTGAAGGCGAAATTGCGGGCCTGTCGTTCCGCCTCGACCATGTGCGCCATCGCTTCCATCACCGGCCGCAGTGCCGTGACACGCTCGCGCATACGTGCCATGCGCTGATCGAGTGGGGAATCGTTCGCAAGGTCCGGGAAGCGGCGCCAGGCATCAGCGAGCGCCGCTGCTTGTACCGGGCTTCGACCATGGGCAATCCATGCGTCGGTGTCAGCGGGGTCAAACGGCTCTGACATCATCGGTCTCCTTCGATGCGAATCCCAGGAGACGTGGCGGCGATGGTCGGAGGGGACAGCGTACCGCTCCGACAGTTTCTCGATCACACCCACAACTGGCATACGCGCGCGCAAGCCCGCGCCCGAAATCGGAATGCACCGAGATCAACGCTTGCCGTTCGAACGAACTTTCCGTGAAAGGTATATAGAGGCGATAGGAATAGCCCGACTCCTGGACGCCGATCCTGACGCGGACGAAAAGAATGCGCATGATCGCCTTCGTTCAGGCGACGAGACGGGGAACAACGGGCTGCGATGTGGACAAGCGAAGCTCCCGCCGGATTCGTGCGGCGAAGCGGCCCGGGTCGACAAGTTCGCGGATTGACGCCCAACAATTACGGTCTCCAAGATGATCGTCGCGGCCCTGCACCTTGCGAAAGCACACTTCCCGATCGGGACCGGAGAGGCCGAGCGAGAGTTGCACCCAGACATCCTCGCCGTGCAGCGTCACTTCGCCTGACACGGCGGGACCACCCTTGTTGGACCGGATATCGAAACTGCCCTCGTCGAGCGCGAGGGCGTCGGCCAGGCGGCGCATGGCGGCGCGCCCCTCCGAATGAAACAGGCGCTTGGCGGGCTCGTCATGGGCAACGCCGCGATAGGCGAGCGTCTTCAGAACCGGCCGGTTCCGCAGCTCGGCGATCCGCGCGATGCAGTCGCGCCGCAGATCCGCGTCCGGTGCACGCGTTTCGCACACCGTCCCCAGATGGCGCGCAAGCAGAATAACCGCCGGATCACGTTCGAGATCGATGCCGGCGTTGCGGCAATCGGTGATGGCGGCGTGGATCGCATGCAGCGCCGTGCCGATCGTGATCAGCGCGCTGGGATCGAGAGCCTGACTGTAGCGGAAGGCGAGATCATAATTCATGAGAGTCTCCGGGTCTCGAGCGGTTCGGCCGCTCACACCTCCGTTCCCCCTCTCCTCACCTTCAGTCCGCTGATGCTGCGCCGTAGATGTCCGCTGCCCATTGCTCGGTCCACAGGGCCGTCATCTCGTCATGGTCGAGATCGCCGGTTTCGATGAGATCGCGTATCTCGCGGCGCGCCTGTGCGATCACCCGCTCCCAGGGGTCTGCCGGTTCGGGAGGTGGCGGCACCTCAGGTTGCACCGGCAACTGTCGCGAAGGCCGATCAAGGCGAGCATGCTGTCTGAGCAACCACTGCGTCATATGGTCCGCCACCAAGCGGTCGGTCTTGGCTTGACCACAACGTCGCGCGGCGATGCGCGCGCTGACCCCATAGGCCTGGCTGTCGATCGAGGCGATACGATGGGCGAAGGCGGTGAGATAGGGGATGGTGTCATCGGTCATGCAATTCTCCGCAAAAGTGGGCTTTGAAAATTCCCTAGTTGGTGGCCCCTTCATCTCATTCTGCCGGGGCTAGCCCCGGCAGAATGAGATGAGCCGACATTGTCCTCATCTCCTTTGCAGACGCGGAGACGGGGCCGATGATCCGACTTGGAGAATTGATGATGATCCTCGAATTACATCGGCAGGGCGTATCGATATCCGCCATTGCCCGACGCACTGGTCGCGATCCCAAGACCATCCGAAAATATATCGAACGGGGTGTCGAGGCCCCGGTTTACGGCCCACGCATGCTGGGTCGACCGAACAAACTGGCACCCTATCTAGAATTTTTGCGTGAGCGAGTGGTGGCCTTTCCCGATCTGACGGCGGCGCGTCTGACGCGGGAAATCCGTGAGCTGGGGTATATGGGCGCCTATACTGCGGTAAAGCGGTTCCTGGCAGCGATTCGACCGGAAAACGGCCCCAAGCCCTTCGAGGTTCGGTTCGAGACGCCGCCTGGCGTGCAGGCACAGGTCGACTTTGCCCGGTTCGTCGTCGAATTTACCGATGAGCCCGGCGTCAGCCGGATCGTCTGGCTATTCAGCTTGGTGCTGGGACATTCGCGCTTCCTGTTTGCACGCTACGTCATGCACCAGGATCTCCAAACTCTGTTGCGCTGTCATATGCAGGCCTTTGAAGCGCTCGGTGGCGTCCCGATCGAAATCCTCTACGATCGCATGAAAACCGCCGTAACCGGCGAAGATGATCAGGGCCATATCATCTACAATCGATCATTGCTGGCCCTGGCGGGGCATTACCGCTTCGTGCCACGCGCCTGCCGTCCCTATCGGGCCAAGACCAAGGGAAAGGTCGAGCGGCCGTTCAGCTATATCCGCAAGGACTTCTTCCTGGGCCGCAGCTTCCGCAATCTGGACGATCTCAATGTCCAGCTAATCGACTGGCTCGATACCGTCGCCAATGTCCGTGTCCACGGGACGACGCAGCGGATTATTGTTGAAGCCTTCGCCGCCGAGCAGCCTGAGTTGCAGCTGCTCCCGGCGGGTCGCTTTGACGCCGTTCTGAAGCTGGAGCGCCGCGTCAGCCATGATGGGATGGTCTCTGTCGGCGGCAATTACTACAGCGTTCCCGATCGCACTCGGCGCGTCGTCGAAATCCAGCAGTTGCCTGACAAGATCAGGATCGTAGACCTGGGCCAGGTCATTGCCGAGCACCCGGTTCTTGAGGGGCGTCGGCAGTGTAGGATCGATCCTGCGCATCGGACAGGCGGCAGCGGCGCCAAGCGCCGTATCCATGGCAAAGAGGTAATCGCCATCGGTCGTATAGGCGAGCATGTCGCTGTGCGCTCCCTGGCCATCTATCAGGCGATCGGCAGCCAACTGGCGCGGGGAGAACGGCCATGAACCAAGGGGGTGCCGCATCCCGCGTCGATAATATCCGCCGCAGCCTGGTCCATCTCAAAATGCCACGCGCTCTGGAGATGCTCGACGCCACCCTGCGCGGCATAGAGCAGGGCAAAATCGATGGCATCGAGGCCATCGACATATTGCTGAACGAAGAACTATCGCTCCGGGAGAACCGCAGGATCAAGGCGGCCCTGCGCATGGCAAGGCTGCCGATCATCAAGACGCTGGACGGATATGACTTCTCCTTCCAGCCATCGCTCGACCGGAACCGCATCCTGGCGCTCGCTGGCCTGGACTTCATCAACCGGGCCGAGGTGGTGCATCTGTTGGGTCCGCCCGGTACCGGAAAAAGCCATATCGCCACTGCTCTTGCAGTCGAGGCCGTGAAGGCGGGCAAGAGCGTCTACTTCATCCCGCTCGCCGATCTGATCGCTTCACTGACCAAGGCGGAACGGGAGGGCACGCTGCGCGAAAGGATCCGCTTCCTATGCCGATCCGCGCTGCTCGTCGTAGACGAGATCGGGTATCTCCCTGTTACGCCGGGCGGTGGCAACCTGTTCTTCCAACTCGTCAATGCCCGATACGAAAAGGGCGCTATGATCCTGACATCCAACCGCGGCTTTGCCGAATGGGGTGATGTCTTTGGCGATCCGGTGGTGGCCACCGCGCTGCTCGACCGCCTCCTTCACCACGCGGTGGTCATCCAGATCGAGGGCTCCAGCTATCGCATGCGACAGCACGCTGACCTGCTGCCCGAGCATGCGCGCATGGCACCGTCCATCAACCCGCCGCCCTTGCCCAAACGGCGTGGCCGCCCGCCAGCAAAGGAAAATCCCGATCTCCATCACGGCTGATCACCGACACAACCGTCCCGCCAAACTAGGGAATTTTAGATGCCCACTTTTGCGGAATCTTCGGCGCCCGTTGACAGATGGCGGCGCCCTTGACGCCGAAGAGATGCAGACGGGTCTGCCTTGGCAGCACCTGGTCGAGACGATCAACGACGGCGATCAGTCCATCCGCGCCATGGACAGGGCGCCGGCACATGCTGCCGACACCGACAAGCCCGGCGCGCTCGATCATATGCGCGAGCGCCACTGCACAGCGTTCATAATCACCGGGATGACGTCCCTGAATGACCGGCATGAAGGTCGCATCGATCCCGGCATTTTCAGCGCGCAGCCGGCATTCGATGTTGGCCCGGATGGTACGGGACATGCGGTCGAGCACCTCGTTGCGATCGCTGGCCACTTCCTGCTCGACGCAATAGTCGAGGCTTGCCCACCAGCGGAATGGATAGGCTGCGGCCAGGCCGACATAATCATCGACCGTCCAGGGATAGCGCCCATAGGTGACCATTGCGCTGAACCCCGCGCTGTCGAGGCTGAGGCTGCGAAGACCATGCGCATTCATGAGTGGCCGCGTCGTCCAGCCGGCCCATTCGCGCCAACCTCGCTTCGTCGACCAGCGCGACAGGGCATTGGCGGAAATCAGGACGGGCTGCTGAAGCTGTCGGGCGCGCCGCAGGAGCACCCCATCAGCAAGGTGCGGCAGTCCCACCATGACAGCGATCGAGCGTGACTTGACCGGATAATTGTTCATGTTATGTTCCATTCAAGGGAGATTTTTAATGACCGAGCAGGCCGCCCGCTATTTTGAACCGTTCGATCTCGATGTGACGCTGCGCGATGCCGCGCTTGACGATCAAAACCGCCCCACCCGCCGCATGCTGGCCAATGCGGCGATCGGTATGCATGTCGAGGATGCCTATTATTCGGTGCGCGAACTGCGCGAGGCGATGTCCTGGGTCCATGAGGGTGAGACGGGCGGCAAGCGCAAGCTCGCGTCCATCCTGAGCAATCCGGCAGGCGACGATTTCCAGCGCTGCATCTATTTCTGCCTCGCTGGCCGCGGCATCGTCGAGATGCTCGACGATCTGATGTGGCTCGAAGAGCTGCTCGAAGCGCGCGGCCGCGTCGCGGGCAGCATCCACCGCCGGAAAATCAGGGCACGTCCGCTGGTCTCGCCTTATGTAGCTGACGAACCGGATGGCCCTGTCGTCGCCTCAACCGAGAACTTCAGGCAAGGCCGTTCCTGGTGGGCCGATCCCGGCCTCACTGCCTGACGGGACCGCGCGGTACGCCGCTCCAGCCTTGGAGATCACCGCTCACAAGCGAGGCGGTCGCCGCGCCGCCACCGAGCCGGCTCGATCCACTGGCCAGCGAACGCGCCAGCCTTGTTTCGCTGCGCGGCGGCAAAGGCTTCGGTATATTGCTTCGCACGCGCCGGATCGGTTTTCAGGAATTGGGGTTGGGGAATGGCGAGACCCGCGCGGATCAGCGTCTCTCCGAGATCGCGGCCTTTCACGGTCACAGTCGCCACCGGCCGACCATAGCTCGAGCGGTTGGTGAGCCGGATTTGGGCGTCGGCTTCGCCCAGAATCCGCGCGGCATGATCCTGAGCCGCCTTGCCACATTCCCAGCACGACCGCGCCCGTTCACAGAGCTGACGGCGCTCGAACGCATCGACACCAAGGAGACGGAAATCGGCTGCAATCGTGTCGCCATCGAGCGCGCGAGCGGATGCGGTAAACCCCGGCTCATTGACGGGAGCACCCCGGACGTCGCATGCGGAGACAAGGAATAGGAAACACAGAAAACGATACATTCGATGTCTATGACAAAGGGCGCTGATCTTTTCCATTGCGTCGAACACGAAGTTCAGTCCCCAGGAAACCAGTCGAACGTCAAGGTGCGCGCGCCGGCCCGGCTTTCGAGTTCAAGGACGTCGGCAATGGTCCAGATCTTGCGGGATTCGCGCGCCAGGTCCGCGTAACCACCGTAGGTGCAGCCGCCATGCACGATGAACTGGGCGTGGATGTTCTGGGTCGCCGCTTCGGAGAGAAAGAAGCCCGCAACGCCCTTGATATATTGTGGCGGGAGAACGCCCAGCATAGCGTCGTAGAAACGCTGCGTGATCCGGCTGAGAGGAAATGACGCCAATGTTTCGGCGCGCGTGCGTTCGAAATAGGCGTTGGTGGACTCGACAACAGCGTCGGGATGGCGATCGCGGTGACGCGCGAGCAGCGCGGCTGCGTCCTCCCTGCTGTGTGCGTAGTCGAGGGGGAATTTCGAAGACCGCGCGGTAATGTAAAAGTTAGTGTCCATGGCGGATCCTTCCAGCTTGGAGAACACCGTCATTCATCCCCCTTCCCTCTTGCCATGGGTCGCGAGCGGCGGGATCATGGGCCTGGCTGCGTTGCAGCGGCGGTCAGCATGCGGATGGGCTTTGCTCCGGAAGACATGAATGGAGAGGGCTTCAGGCGACCATCTCGAGGACGATCAGGCCCGACGACGCAGGGTCGGTAGAGATGCGGAAAGGCTGCAGCGGATCGGTAGTGCGCAGGATGCTTACCTTACCCTGCGAATGATCGAAAATCCGGCTGGCGACGCGCAGGGCATTCTCGCGGCTGCAGAGCAACTGGCGTTTGGGAGACAGACAACGCCTGTCGATGGCCGTCGTCATGACCTGATCCCTTTCTCCTCGAGGATTGACGCTCATGCAAACAGCGTCTTGTGGATCTTGGTGACCGGTACGACCACCCAGGCGCGCGTCATGAGGCGACTGATCCGGTAGAAGCAGCCATTCTGCGGATCGCGAAGCACGAGCCTCCGGCCGCGCTTGCAGACGACGAACTCCTGCGCGACATTACCGTCGGTGAAGGTCACCGGCTCGGGAAGCCGGATGCGATCCCCGTCCGCGAGTTTGCGCGCGCGGTGCGCAAGGTTCGCCCGGCAACGTGCGCGCCAATCGAGCGCATATTCATGCTCGGTCGGGCTCAGCAGATCGAGGATCGCCGCGGGGCAGTCGGCCTCGCATGGCCCCATATTTTCGGTCATATCCTTGTACCCGAACTGGTGGCCATCGCGCGAGCGTGGATTCCAGCGCACCAGGCACACTACCGCGAAAACGTTGCCGGCAATGCCGTCCACGATTTCCTGGGCTGCGGCGTAATAGGTCCGATTTCCCGGACAGGAGGACGCGAGCACCCTGAGGCCGCGTTTCGTGCCGTCCTCGAGCGTGTTTTCGTAGGTAAGCTGCGCGTCGAGATAGGATTTGGCGGTCTTGTGGCCGCCCATCGACGTAAAGGGCATGAAGAGCCATCCCATGATGAGTCCTTTCTTGAGGAAGGAAACCGGCCGCTGGCCGTTTCCGGTTTGAGGATCGTCGGGCCGCGAGCGCTGGTCAGCAGGCGAACGCCCGCGTATCAAAGTCGCAGTATTTTCATGTCGTGCGGATGTGACCTTCCGCACCCGTCATTGTCGGAGAAGTCATGCTCGCCGCGTCGGCCATTGAGATAATCGGCGGCACGCCTTTGATCGCACTGGATCGCATCTACACGGGTCCTGGTCGCATCATCGCCAAGGCCGAGTTCCTGCTGCCCGGGGGAAGTGTGAAGGACCGTGCCGCCAAGGCGATCCTGCTTGCCGCAAGAGAGGATGGCCGGCTGAAGCCGGGAATGCCGGTCGTGGAAATGACGAGCGGAAACATGGGCGCCGGACTGGCGGTGGCATGCGCCGCGCTCGGCCATCCCCTCGTCGTCACGATGTCGGCAGGCAACAGTCCGGCGCGAGCGAAGATGCTCGAAGGACTCGGCGCCGAAGTGGTGCTCATCGCCCAGGTGGATGGAAGCCCGGGCCAGGTGACGGGTTCCGATGTCAATGCTGCCGCACAGGCGGCTTGCGCGATCGCCCGGGCGCGTGACGGTTTCTACGTCGATCAGTTCAACGCTGCAGAGGGGATCGCAGCGCACGAGACCACGACAGGCCCGGAGATCCTGGCGCAGTTCGGTGGCCCGGTCGACGGATGGGTTGCAGCGGTCGGCACGGGCTGCACCTTCGTGGGCGTTGCAAAGGCGTTGAAGCGCGCCAATCCCGGTACGGTCTGCGCCGCTGTCGAACCGCTGAACGCGCGGCCGCTGGCCGGAGAACCGGTGCTCGACGCCCGGCATAAACTCCAGGGCATCGGTTATGGCACGGTTCCGCCGCACTGGGATCCGTCGCTGATGGATATGAGTGTCGGCATCAGCGATGATGAAGCTGAAGAGTGGCGGCGTACTCTGGCCCATCGCGAGGGCCTGTACGTCGGCTATTCTGCCGCTGCGAACGTCTGCGCCGCGGCAAAGCTGCTGGCATCGGGGCGGTTGACGGCTGATGCCGTCGTGGCAACGGTGCTTTGTGATACCGGCCTGAAATACTGAACCTCGGCGTGGGGGTGGCCCCGATGGACGTGCATCCGGTCGGCTGCCGGCTGCGCCTTGCTCGCCGCGCCGAAGCTTTTGAGATACGCGAAAGCCTGTTCAGCCTTGGCGGCAGCGTGGATGATCGCGGTCTTGTCGCCGCGGAGGATACCGAGCCAATGCGCCACATAGCTCGCATGACTGTCATGGAGGACGTTGGGCAGACCAAGGTCAGCACAGCAGAGCCCCGCCCCGATCTCGGCGACCAGTTCTTCGAACGCATAGGCCTTGTCGCCGAAGCGCTTGCCGAAGGTCCGTGCGAGTCGGCTGGAATGGCCCGACCAGTGAACCGTCTCGTGGCAACGCGTGGACGCATAGTGATCCATGCTGCGGAAGGCCGTTCGGTTCGGCAGCTGGATATGATCGAAGGTCGGTGTGAAGTAGGCTTGGTTTCCGCCATGGCGAACGTCGGCAGGGATTCCCGTGAAGAAGGCGTCGATCGCCGCCTGCCGCTCGGACGGGATCAGAGGCTGCTCCGGTTCGTCAGAGGGGTAGAAATAGGCTGGAAGACCGTCGATCTGATCGGCGTTGAACACGATGTAATGGCGCAGGAACCGGATGCTCCGCTCCACTTGCTTGCCGGTTTCGGGGTGCTCCTCACGCTTCTTGAACGAGGAATAATAAACCGAAAGCGCGCCGGTTTGACCCTTGCGGACGTGCCCGCCTAGCGTTTCCGCCTGGCGCCAGGTCATCCAGTAACGCGAACGATAACCCTGGGCATCGCCGAGCGCCCAGAGATAAAGCGTATTGATGCCCTGATACGGCGTGCCGCAATGACGCAGCGGGCGTCCGCCCGCCCCGTTCAGCCGCCAGGGCCTCGACCAGGGCGGAACACCCTCCTCGAGCTTGCGGATGATGAGGTCGGTGATTTCGGCGGCGACATCGCGGCTCGTGCGTTTCGCAAGGGACATGGCGCTTCTCCGTGCGGAAGGGGAAAAGGCCGCCGGCACGGGACCACGCGCCGGCGGCAAGGCATCCAGGAGAAAGCGGCGTCAGGCCGCGAGAGCGTCCTGATCGGGCGATTCCGCTTCGATTTCGCAGGCACCGGACACTGTCTCGTCGACGCCAGCCACGCCAACCTCTTCGGCATCCTCGGGCTCGACGATCGCCTGCTCTTCAGGATCGCCTTCGGCGGGTTCGAGATCGTCCGCCTCGGTCTTGTCGAGGAAGCGCATGGCGTCGGGCACCCAGGCAAGCGCCGCGTCCCGGACCTCGGGCTCGACGATCGCTTCGCCCGCGAAGAGCTTCGCGCACGATTCCGAGATCTCCGACTTCTTCATCGTCGCGTGGCGCGCGGTCAGCGCCGCGCCGCCGACATCGGCGAGCAGCGTCAGGATCGAGCCCTTGCTGATGCGGTCGAAGAAGTTCTCGGATGTCGGCCGCCACCAGCTTGCGACATCGACATCCATGATCGTCGCCAACCGGTTGTGGAGCGGACACTGCTCGGCGCGGTAGCTCGCCTTCGCTTCGAGCGACATCGCCACGATGTAGGCGAGCCAGGCCGCCTTGCTGTCGTCGTCGAGCGCCCGGAACGCCTCGAACCGGTCGACCTCGGACTTGTGCTCCAGCCAACTCGCATCGAGCCCGTCATGGGCTTCGGCGAGATAGCCCCGCGCGCGGGTCGTCGGCTGGTCGCCACTCACCGGATCCTGCGGCGAGCGAGCGCGAATGGTCGAGCCATAGGCGCTGAACGTGCTGGCGCGATCGTCAATCATGACGAAGAGCGCATAGTCGAGCGCCAGGGCCGGATGGCTGAGCAGGGTCGCTGCGAGCACGTCGCGCCGCTGCATCGCCAGCTCATCGTAGAGCCGGGCGCTGAGCGGCTTGCCGCCCGGGGCGATCGCTTCGGGCGGCGGAGCAGGCGGCGTGTAGCTGCCGCCCGGGCCGGTCGAACCGCCACCGCCGGCACCATCGCCGTGGTCGTCCTCGCCGTTTTCATCAGCGCCGCCGATGCTGACCGGTTCCTCGCTATAATATTCGGTGTCGAGGACCATCTCGCCTCTGGGCGTCAGCTTGAGAAACGCGCCGACGAGCGGCTTGATCTCGTCAGGCAGCACCGGCGGGATGTTGTGGAGCGCGTGTTCTTCCTCGGACAGGGCATCATATTCCTGGTCGAGCGCCTTGTAGGCATCCTCATCGATGGTCTCGTCATCCATCTCCTCGGCGATGGCTTCCTGCCGCTGTGCAATCGCATCGAGGCGGGCCAGCTGCGCCTCGGTGAAATCAGGCTGCGGCAGGATCACCCGGTAGAGGCCGGTCGCCGCGCTATGCGTGTAGTTCGACGCAATCGGCCGGATCCAGGCGAGACCGAGTTCCTCGCCGATCCGCTTGGCTTCCGCTTCCATGATGTCCGCGGCGAGCCGCTGCGCGATCTCGGGGTTCACCCACTTGTCGCCGCTGTCGCTGAAAAGGTCGCGGTCGATCTTGCCGCCAGCCTCGGCATAGCGGTCCTCGCCGACCAGGATCGCGACCGGATCGGTCGACTTCATCGTTTCGTTGGCGATGACGCGGCGGATAGTGTCGGCATTGGCATAGCTGGTGCCGTAGCTGTTCCAGACGAGAAGCTGCTTCTCCTGGTTTTCGGTCGAGGCATAGGCCTTGGCGACGTCCAGCGTGATGGTGCCTTCGCTCAGCGCCTCGAAGATGGGCTCGGCCAGGGTCGCGAGCCGCAGGCGGCCCTCGACGAACCGACGGGTGAGGCCGAAGCGCTTGGCGACACCGTCGATATCATTATTGAGACCGATGAAATACTGGAACGCGCGGCATTCCTCGGCAGGCGTCATCTTGAGCTGATGGAAGTTGGCCGCGGTCGAGGTCTCGGACAGGGTCGCCTCGTCGCCGACGAGAACCTTGACGGGAACATCGTAGGTTTCAGGGTCGATGGTGCCGCGCTCGGCGAGCATGAGCAGACCGCGCAGGCGGCGACCGCCATCGAAGACCTCGAAAGTGCCGCGCGGCTTTTTCACAGGCGTGACGAGCAGGTTCTGGAGTACGCCGCGAGCTTCGAGATCGGCGGCCATCTGCGGTATTTCCAGCAGGTCGTCGGGCCGCCTGCGGACATTGATGGGAGAAAGCGTAAGCTTCGAGAGCTTAACGGTCGTGGTCATCGGAGGAACTCCTTCTGGCATCCGGATCAGCCCGGACACCAGCATCACTCCCCCTTCCCTCTCGAACCCCGGGGCGCCCCGTGGGCGTGGCTTTTTTCCGCCGGACAACCTACATTGTCTTCTCTTCCGGCCTCGAAAGAATATGATCTGCGGTGACCTCCACGACGCTCCGTTTGAACATGCCGCAATGGCAGGGTGGCGATGAACCCGCCTATAGCTTTGGTTCCGAATTGTTGCGCTGGCTTGCCCCGCCGCATGACGGCCCCGAGGAAACCGTGGCGGTTCCGGAACCGGACGGAAGCTCCCCGCCGGTTAGCCGTGGCATCAAGTGGTGCGCCGCCCTCTTGTCTCAAGCAAGAGCGGCGCGCGAAGCCATCGAGCGGCATGCGCCCGATCGGATCGTGACGCTTGGCGGCGACTGCCTGGTCGATCTTGCGCCGATGGCGTATCTAAGCCGCAGATATGGTGAAAAGCTGGGCGTTCTCTGGCTCGATGCCCATCCCGACGTGATGAGCGCTGCCGAGTTTTCGCACGCCCATGCCCATGTGCTTGCCCTGCTGCTTGGCCGGGGCGACGAGGCTTTCACGGCAGAAGTGCCCCGCAAGCTGGACGCCCGGCGTGTGATGATCGCCGGCATGCAGGGATGGAACGCGGATGAAGACCTGATCCTGAAGGAACTGGGCATCCGGCATATCCCGCCAGCCGTCCTTGCTGACAGCAGCCGGCCGATCCTCGACTGGATCGAGACCGAGGGAATCACGCATCTTGCGGTACATTTCGACCTCGATGTCCTCGATCCGGCTCATTTTTCTCCGCTGCTGTTCAACAGGCCGGGCATGCCGGAGGGGGCCTTCGATGGAATAGAGCAAGGCCGTATGCAGCTGGACCAGGTGGTGCGCCTGTTGAAAGAGATCGGCGCGGCAGTGGATATGGTTGGCCTTGCCATCGCCGAACATCTGCCATGGGACATGCTGCGCCTGAGAAACAGCCTTGCCGAGTTACCCATCATGAAATCATGAAACTCACTGTGGGCTGAAACCGCCCCGAGTTTCGGAATACCAATGGCGCACCACTCGCGAAGCTATCCTCGCCGCTTTGGACACGCCTTCCCCCCGATCTCGAGGTAAACGTCGTCACCGCTACGCGATGCTTCACAATCTGAATGTGACGGACTTCTCCTGTGAGAGCGGCGCTGACCGCCGATGAGACGTCATTAGAGGGTGTCAATGACCAACGAAACCCGCAGTGCCGACTGTTTCGGTGACATCTCGTGCTTGATGCAGAATGCACACCAGCTGCGCTTCGTCATTCAGGATCGGAACGGACACCGTCTGCCAATAGCGCTCGAGAAACCGGCCATCGGAACCCCGCAGGTCATAGCGCTGTGCTTTCATGGCATGCTGGCGCCGTCCCTGTGCCGCGATGCGGATGGAATCAAACAAGCCTGCGACGCCGGTTGCATCCTCAAGATCCGGATTATCCGGAAAGACGTCAAAGAGCCTTTCTCCGGCCACTCTGCTGCGCTCGGTATAGGTGATGGCAGTATGCGCATCGTTGACGTCGAGGATTCGCATACCAGCCCTCGGATCGATGATCATCGTAGGCTGGGTAGAGGTCTCCGTCAGGCGTTGAAAAAGGCTCCGATCACATGATGATAGCGCGCCAAATTCAATAGGATATCTCTGCACGCCAAGTGCGGCGGCGTTGAGCAATGCAAGCTCGCGTTGAATTGAACGGATCTGCTGCAGCAGATAGCTGCGCTCGGTGTCGGCAACGTCTGCGCCCAGGCAGGCCCTGAATTTCTTCAAGTTTTCGTGCAGGATGAAGCGTTGCACATTACCCCCTAAGGTTTCAATTGTGCCTCGGATCTATGAACTTCTCCGGTCCCGAGAAGTTTCCCCGACTCGCTGGCATCTGCAACGCAATAAATACACTGAATGACCTCTGAGCACAGGAACGTCTCCGAGCCATAGTGGGTAAAGGATGACCACATGATTCGCCCAGCGAATGTCTGTCTGGGCCTTGTGAATGGCGGCGGCGGGCGCATTGTCCCGCCACTCCCCGGCCGATCGCAAGATAGGGAAATCAAGTTCTGCAATCTCGATCCGGCGCACTTCATGGCCTGCCGCCTCGCCGCCCGCCGCATAGGCATCCGCAAGCGCATGAACGTACCGGGTCCCGTTTGGGTCGGGATGCCCATCGATAATCGTGATGCGGGTCATGACATCTCCTGAATCCGCCATCCACGCATCGTCGTGCAATTGGGATTATCCCGGAGTGTCGGTGGCGACAGGCACCGGCCAGCCGAGATGAAATCACTTGAGCTATGAGGGGGAGCGTTTCTTCCTCGCAAGAGTCGGGAAACTGGCGGAGGAACCCTGATTACAATACATGCGACTGTGCGGAACGCATGGCCAATAGCTCTGCGGCCATGTTGGGGGTGTTCTCCCATGGGGCACTACACAAACGGAGGATCGCGGTGACCCAGAGAATATCGCCGCTTTCGAGGGGGGAAGAGTTTTGAGCGATTTTCGTTTCCTGCATGCCGCCGACATTCATCTCGACAGCCCGCTCCATGGCCTGTCGAGATATGAAGGTCTGCCCGAGGACGACATAAGAGGAGCCACCCGCGCGGCTTTCGACAATCTGGTACAACGCGCCATCGACGAAGATGTCGATTTCGTCGTGATCGCTGGCGACCTCTTCGACGGTGAGTGGAAGGACATGAGCACCGGCCTCTATTTCGCCCGCGCCATGGGCCGCCTGGATCGGGCCGAAATCCCGGTGTTCCTTCTCGCCGGCAACCATGATGCCGCCTCCGTCATCACCCGCAGCATTCCCTGGCCGCCCAATGTCCGCCTGTTCAGCGCGCGCCGACCGGAAACCCATCTGCTTGCCGAGCTCCAGGTCGCGGTCCACGGACAGAGCTTCTCGACACCGGCTGTCACCGACAATCTCGTTCCGTCCTATCCCGCCGCTGCGGAGCATCACTTCAATATCGGGATGCTGCACACCGCGCTGGCAGGCCGGAAGGGCCACGCCGATTACGCGCCCTGCAGCCTGGATGATCTCAAAGCCAAGCAATACGACTACTGGGCGCTCGGCCATGTCCATCAACACGAGATCGTGTGCGAGGCGCCTCATGTCGTCTTCCCGGGCAACATCCAGGGTCGCACGATCCGCGAGACGGGCCCCAAGGGCGCGGTGATCGTCACCGTGGAGGATGGTCAGGTTTCCTCCATCGATCGATTGGATCTGGATGTGATCCGCTGGCTCGCGGTCGATATCGACTGTACCGACGTGCCGGCCGATAGCATTGCGGAACGCATGCGCTCGGCGCTTCTTGAAGCGTGGCAGCACGGCGGCGATGGATTGCCGCTCGTTACGCGGCTTGTGCTGACGGGCGAGACCGACAGCGCCGGCGCGCTCATCGACAGCGCCGCGGACCTGCGCGACGTCGCGCGCGCCGTGGCCGCTTCGATCTCGCCCAATCTCTTCATCGAGAAAGTGAAGCTGCTCGTGACGAAGCCCGCCGCCGCCGGTGAGGTGATTGTCGGCGACGATCTCGCTGCCTTGATCGATCGGGCCGCCACCGATCCTCAACTGCACGAACTGCTGGCCGCGGACCTTGCGCCCTTCCTGCTCGCGGCGCAGAGCCTGCTCCCCGATGCCGACGAAGCGGACCTTCGCCGCTATGCCGGCGACGGCAAGTGGGACGCGGTCATCGGAACCGCCGCCCAGGCGCTCCGCTCGCGTTTGACGAAGGGGGACTGAGCGATGCGGTTCGCCACCCTGTCACTCGAGCGTTATGGTCGTTTCGAGGATTGCGAGCTTTCCTTTCGCCAAGGCGAGCCCGATCTTCACGTGGTGTACGGCGCCAACGAAGCGGGAAAATCGACCTCGCTTGCGGCGGTCTCCGATCTGTTGTTCGGTTTCCCGGCACGGTCTCCCTACAACTTCGTCTACGACTACGCCCTGCTGCGCGTTGGGGCCGTGCTCGAGGACGAGGGGCACAGCTTCGCTTGTCGCCGCAAGAAGGGGACGGCCGGGACACTGATCGATGCCGAGGATCGTCTCCTCGACGAAGCTATGCTGCTCGCCATGCTGCGGGGGCAGACGCGCGAGACATTCGCACTCTCCTTCAGCCTCGACCAGGATGGCCTGCGAGCGGGCGGGCGGGCCATGGTCGAGGCCCGCAACGACCTGGGCCGAGCCCTCTTTGCCGCAGGCTCCGGGCTCACGGGTGTTGCGGACGAATTGGCTCGCCTCGAGAGCGAAGCCGATGCGATCTGGGGACAACGCGCCGCGGCGAGGCGGAGCTTCACGCAGGCCCAACGCGATTTCGAAGCGCAGACCCGAGCAGTCCGGGACCAGGCCCTCAAGCCGAAGGCTTGGCTCGATGCCAAAGGCGCGGTCGCGGACGCCCAGCAGATGCTCGAAGAGGTTCAGCGGCGGCGCGACGAAGTTCTTGCCGAGGTCAGCCGCCTCGAGCGCATCCGCCGGATTGCGCCTGCCGTCCGTCTTCGCAGCGACCATCTCGCGGCGCTTGCCGCCCACATGGATACGATTGATATCGGGCCGCAGCGCGAGCACGCCGCCGAAGCGGCAATGGCCGAGATGGAGGCCGCTTCGCGTGCAAGGGCCGCCGCGCAGAATCTGGTGAACGAAGCCCGGGCACAGATCGAGGCGCTTTCTCCTGATCCGTCGGTCCTCGCCCACGACGCCGAAATCGACGCGCTGATCGCTTCGTCGGGCGCGGTGACAAAGGGTCAACAGGACTTAGCGCGTCTGAGCGAGGAGCGATCCGCATCGGGAGGTCTTGTCGCCCGGCTCCGCGCCGAAGCCGGCGCGCTCGCCTCCGATCCCCCCACCCGGATCGTAAGTTCCAGACTGCGCGAAATCGCGCTCGGTCATGCCGAGGATCTCGCGGCGCTCCGGCAGATCGACGAGAGTGAGCAGGACCTGGCTGAAAGGCGTGTCGCGATCGAGCGGAAGATTGCGGATCGCCCCCAAACAGGAAATCTGACCGCGATCGTAACGGCGATCGACCTTGCCAGGACCCTCGGGGCCGATGCGGACGCGCGCTGCGAACTGGCGCAGCGCAAAGCCGACCGGGCCGCGGCCAGCCTGGACGTGGCGCTCGCTCGGCTCACGCCCTGGAGCGGGGACGCATCGGCCCTGGCCGCGCTTCCCAGACTGGCACGGCACGAAATCGAAGACGTGCGATCCGTCCTTGCCGAGGCCGAGACCGATCTGCAGCGGGCAACAGACGCCGCTTCGCGCGCCCGCGAAGAGGCCGAGGCGCTCTCGCTCGAAATGGAGCAGCTCTCGTCGGGCGCTGCGGTGGCTGACGAGGAGATCACCGCGGTTCGAAGCGAGCGCGACGCGTTCTGGCGACCGCTGCGCGCGCACATGCGGCAAGGCATGGCCCTCCCCTCCCCTGATGAAGCTGTCGATGCTTATGAGACGGCAGTCGCTCGAGCAGATGAACGCGGAGATGCCCGCTACGCCGCCGCCGACGAGTCGAGCCGTCTGACGGTCATGGGTCAACGCCGGACCAGGCTCCTTCTGGCCGCTGACCAGGCGGACACGCGCGCGCAGGCGGCAAGCGATCGTCGCGAAAGCGCGCTGACGGGCTGGGCACGAAAGTTGGCGGAGGCGGGCTTTCCGGCGTTGGAGCCCAATCGGTTCCTCGGTTGGGTGTCCGAGCGGGAAACGGCTGAAGCAGCACATCAGGAGGCAATCGATGCCCACGACGATGCCAGGGCGATCGTTGCGCGGCGCAATGAATTGCGTGCCAGCCTGGTCGCCGCCCTCGCAGACGAGTCGGTGCCCAAGGGAGAAGACCTCCTGCCGCTGCTCGCCTTCGCCACACGGATTCGGCAAGCCGGCGAGGCGGCCGCCGAGCAGCACAGACTCGACGAGGCCGCACTCGTACAAATCGGGCAGGATGCGGAAGGTCTGCAGCGCCGCCGCACGCGTGTCGATGAGAGTATGGCGACGCGGATGGAGGCCTGGCGCGCGCTGCTGGTCGAAGCGGACATCGATCTCGACATAGCCAGCGCTCCGGCAACTCTCGACGTCCTGGACGAGCTCAGAGCCGCGATTGCCGCGCAGCGAGACCTGCAGACACGCATCGACGGCATAGCGAGAGACGCGCGTGAACATGACGAAAGCGTTGCGGCCCTAACCGAAAGGCTGGGGATTGCCGCCTCGGGCGGCGGAGTGACGCTACTCGAAGGGATGCGGGCCCGGCTCTCGGCGGCGCGCTCGACCGCAAGCGTCCTGGAGGCACTCGAGGAAAGCATTGCCGGCCGAAGCGCTGAGATGGCGGCCGAAGACGCACGGCATGCTGCGGCCTGGGCTTCGCTGACCGCGCTTCTGGAGGAGACGGGCGCTACCGACCTGCAGGGCCTGGGTGCGGCCATCGAGCGTTCGCGAGCAGCGCGCGCCCTGCGCCACGCGGTCAGCGAAGCGGAAGCCGCGATCGTCGCGGCGGGCGACGGCAAGGGACTGGATGAGCTTGTCGCGTCCCTGGAAGACGTCGATGCTGACGGTCTGGCCGTCCGAATCCAGTCGCTCTCGGGGCAGCTGACCCAGCTCAACGATGAGGTTGCCACTGCCGCAAGCGCCCACGGCGATGCCAGGAGAGTCTTTGCCGGTCTGGAGGCGCAAAGCGGCTCGTCCGCCGACGCGGCCTCGGATGCCGAGCAGGCCCGGGCCGAGCTCGCTGTTCTTGCCGAAGATTTTATCCTGAAGCGAACCGAGGCCGTCACGCTACGCTGGGCGATTGAACAATATCGCGAGCGCCATCAGGATCCCATGCTGCTGCGCGCAAGCGAGATCTTCCGCCGGCTGACGATCGGGCGGTATGCGGCGCTGCGGATCGACAGCGACGGACCCAATTCACGGCTCCTGGGGTTGCGCGACGATGGCAGGACCGTGGTGGACGTCGGGGCGATGAGCGAGGGAACCACGGACCAGCTCTTTCTCGCGCTTCGCCTCGCAGCTGTCGAGCAATCCATCGCGGCCGGTGTTCGCCTGCCCTTCCTCGCGGACGACTTGTTCGTCAATTTCGACGATGAGCGTTCCGAGGCCGGTTTCAGGGTGCTGGCGGAACTCGCGCGATCGACGCAGGTGCTGTTCTTCACCCATCACCCCCATCTGGCGGCGATCGCCCGATCTGTCGTCGGCGAAGACCTTCACTCGGAATGCTCCCTGGCCTGAGACAGCCGAGCGACCTTCAGATCAAGCCGCCCTGGACTGGCTGTTCGAATCCGGAACGCGCTGCTCCGACACTCTTTCGGCGCTTTGTGTACGCAACCTGCAGCGGCACCTGTCCTCGTCCCATTCGATGCGCGCCAGCGAATATCGGTGCCGCTGGCAATTGCCCGACGGCTTCGATCTAAGGCCGCATGACGTGGCGGAGGCTGCGGAAATGCGGCAGCGGGTCAAGGACGCCTTGAAGGACGGCAAATAGCGGAGCGCGGCCTCCAGCGCCTTCGCCCGGTTCTCGACTCCACGGCTCCCCAACTTGCGTTTTCTCGTCAGTATGATTATATTTTAATCGGACTGATAACAGGTGATAAACATGGCGACCGAGACGAAGGTATTGACCGCGCATGTCCCTCTGGGGCTCGCGGAAAAGGTTGAAGCAATGGCCTCGCGACTCGAACGCTCGCGCGGCTGGGTGGTGAAGCAAGCGCTCGCCGCCTGGGTCGATCAGGAGGAGGAGCGTCACCGGATGACGCTCGAAGCCCTGGAGGATGTCGATGCCGGACGGGTGATCGACCACCAGGCGATCACGGCATGGGCCGACAGCCTTGGGACGGACAAGCCGCTACCCTCGCCGGTCAAATGAAGATCCAGTGGACCAGCAAGGCGTCGTCGGACCTTGTGCGACTGCACGAGCATCTGGGTCCGGTCGCCCCCGAAGCGGCGGCGCGCGTGGTCCAGCAACTCGCCCACGCACCGGATCGGCTGATCGATTATCCGAGGATCGGCGAGAAGCTGGAAGCCTATGAGCCGCGCGAGGTCCGCCGGATCATCGTCGGCAACTACGAGATGCGCTACGAGATCGCGGCCGGAACGATCTTCATACTGCGCCTCTGGCATTGCCGCGAAAACCGCAACTTCGAATCGGAGCAGTAGCGAGGATGCGATCGACCACCGCCGCAGTCGCTTCTATCCTCAGACCAGACCGAAATCCTGAAATTCAACCTGCCGCAGTCGGCCGGACAGCCATTTCAGAGTAGCTCTCACGGGTTCCGCCAGTCCCGGTTGACCGACGATGGCACCAGGAATGTGGTCGGCTTCGATCCGCTGAAAAACTTGCACTTCGGCTTCACGGTCGGTGGGAAAATGGGGTGCGAGGTCTCGCCTCTCCTCTTCGCCGCCAGCGAACCTCGGCTCGCTCACGCACAAAATCGAAACAGAGACGGCGTCTTTGTTTCCGTCCAATCGGCCGTAATCACTGGCGTATGCCAAATGATCGGCTGCTGCCAGATCGCGGCGCGGCCATAAGCCATGCTTCACGACCCCAGTGAGATTCGCAGCTTGGGTGAAATGCAGCAGGAACCGCACGTCGCGGTCCAGGGCGATCGAGCGGATATGCGTCCTGCGGGCCTCGTTCATCGCAATGATCCCATAGACGCCTCCAATACCTCCGCCCAGTCTTTGACGCCGCGCGGCGCCATCCACGTTATCTCAAGACCGGGCCGAGCATATCGCAACGCCGCGCGTGCCGCCGCCAGTTCACCTTCGGCGTCATTGTCGACGGCGAGGATCAAGGATGTCAGACCTTGCGGCAGCAGGATCTGATCGAGACGCCGTGCACCCAAGCTCGCCCAGCAGGGAGCTCCTTGAATGAGGGTGAAGGCCCGCGCGGTTTCGAAGCCCTCGGCAAGCGCCAGGCAAGAAGCCGCCCGCCCTCCCCCTTGCCATGCCCCCTGCCCTGGCCGCCCCAGCATGAGCTTCATGCGGTACTTGCCGGTTTCCCGGTCGAGGAAGATGCGCTGGATGGCAGTCAGTCGCCGCCCTTCGCGCACGGCCACGAGCAAGGCGGGATGGAACGTGGTCCAGGGCTTGGGACGATAAGGACAGCGTGGATGAAATCGGAGATCATCGGTAGGCGGCTCGAGATGCCGCAGCGTCAGGTAACGCTCAGCGAGAGTGCCCGGGATCGGAAGCCCCTCCTCCCAGAGCCGTGCGGCATTGCCCGAAGCGCGCGCGGGCATGTCCCGGTAGGAGTAGTGTTGCCGGATCGGTATCCGGCGCAATTCGCGCAGGACATCTTCGCGATCACAACCGGCAAAGCAAGTGACAAGAATACCGCGATCGCCCTGACGGATCGAGAGGCTTGGTGTGCTATCAGCATGCGCCGGGCACAGGCACATGGCGGTGCGGCCATGCCAGGTGCCACCGAGAGCACCTACGAGATCGATGAGTTCCTGGGATGGTCGTCGGGCTGTAAGCGGCATGGCATTCCTCCTGCTTGCATGCCCCTGCCCCTCTCCCTCTTTCTCCCGGCCATCAGATCGCGGTCTATCTGTGCTCCGGGCTGCGTGCGCGGATCGAGGAAGCGCGAATAGCCACCGGGGTGCACGGCCGGTTTGCGGATGGGATTTCCTGCGAGCGGAATGAATGCCTCGATGGCGGTGGGCCTTGTCGCCGCCTATTCGAGCGCCAGGAGAACATCGTCAGCGGCAGTTCTGGCCCTGTCCGATTCGTGGACCACCGCCAACTCGGATGCCGCCGGGAAGGAATTTGAGTTCCATTCTCGAAGCGGCGACAAGACCGATCTATGCTTGCCGCCAATTCTGGCGATCACTTGATTCGCATGGAAACCGGAGCTTGTCCGTTCGCCCGGAATGATCCCGGACTCTCCATCTGAGAGCAGCGTTGTCCTTGCATGATGGCGCCAGCTGCTACCAATTTGACTAACCACCATCCTTTTGGCATAGCTGTCCGGGATAAGGGGTCTTTTTTCGACCTTTTTCACGAACCAAGGCCAATTTGGGTTGAGAAGGGGGACAACGCCCATGCTGTCGGGTCAGATTCTCGATGCGATGATCACCTCGTGCGAGAATGCAAAAACCGTTCTGCGGCAAGCGGCGATAGATCCATCCGACAGGAAAACCCTCAATATTTCAATGGGGGCCTCGGTCGCCGCGGAGTTTCTGGGGAGGACGCCCGAAGCCCTGTCCAAGGCGGAAGCGCGTGGACGCCTTCCTGCGCCGAAGACGTCCGCCAACGGGCGCAGATATTACACGGTCGAGGATTTGATCGCGATTCGCGAAGCGCTCGGTATCAAGATGGGCAAATTGCCGTCCGAGCGAGCGGTCGTCGTGGCCGTGCAGAATTTCAAGGGCGGTGTCAGCAAATCGACCACGGGCAAGCACCTTGCCGATTATCTTGCCCTGCGGGGTTACCGGGTTCTTGTCGTGGACTGCGATCCCCAGGCTTCGATGAGCGTGATGTTCGACGTCAATCTCGAGGCCTTGGTCGACGAGACCCATACGCTGTCGAATTTCCTGTCGCCGCGCATCGACGAAGCGGATTCGCTGCGCAAGACGATCCAGAAGACAGCCTGGCCCAATATCGACATCTGCCCGGCGAACCTCGGCCTGCAGGACACCGAATGGGAACTGACCGCGACGATCGAGGAAGGACCGACAGCGATCGCGGGCGCGTTCCGCATGCTGCGGATCGGACTGGAGGAAGTTCGTCACGACTATGACGTCGTCATTCTCGACCCTCCCCCGGCCATGGGGTTTCTCGGCGTGAACACGCTGACTGCGGCCGATGGCCTGTTGATCCCCGTCCCTGCCCGGCAGCTCGACTATCTGTCGACCATTCATTTCATGCAGACCTGCCGCGAGGCGATGGATCTCGTCTCCAAGTTCGACACGTCGATCGACTATGGCTTCATTCGGGTCGTCTGCACGATGTTCCAGCCCAGTCGCACGAACGAGGCGCAGATGCTCCAGGTCATGGAGAAGACCTACGCCGGACAAATGCTCTCGACACCGATTCTGCTCTCGGAAGAGATCAAGAATGCGGGACTTTCGATGTCTTCGATTTACGAGATCAACAAACCCTACGGCTCGCATCAGACCTATGTTCGCTGCCGCGACAATCTCAACATGGTCTTCCGCGAGGTAGAGAAAGACATCTGCAAGCAGTGGCCATCGCGGATGGCGCAGCTTGGCACCGATCGGTTGACGGAGGCCGCATGAGCAGCGCGGGGGGCAGACGGCGGAGTCTCTTGGCGAACGCCATCGAAAGCATCGGCACGACACCGCCCCCGACACGCGCGGCCGATGGTCCCGTCGCCGGGGATCACGCGGATCGAGAAAAGCCCGCCGAAGAACCGGCGACACCGTCCTTCCTCGAACGGCGCGGGGTTGCGTTCGATGAGATCGCGCGCACCGTCAAGCGCCTCACCATTCGCCTGAAGCCGTCGGAATGCTCGATCTGGCCAGGCAATGCGCGCGACTATGCGGCGCTTAGCTATGACCGCTGCGCCTCCCTGATTGAATCGATCAGGGAGGAAGGAACCAATCGCGAACCGGTGGTCGTCAGGCGAACCCCCAATGCCGAACAGCCCTATGAGCTGATCGTCGGCACACGTCGTCATTTTTCGATCTCCTGGCTCCATGCGAACAACCATAGCGAGATCGAACTCGTAGCCCGGATCGAAACGCTCGATGACGAAGGCGCCTTCCGTCTCGCGGACCTGGAAAACCGGGAGCGCGAGGACGTCACCGATCTCGAGCGGGCCCGAAATTATCGGCACGCGGTGGAAGCCTATTATAAGGGCGTCAGGGCGCAGATGGCCGAGCGCCTGGCGATCCCCAAGCAGAATCTTCACAATCTGCTGCAACTCGCCGAACTCCCCGACGAGGTGGTGAGCGCATTTGCGGAACCAGGCGACCTGAAGGTCCGTCACGGCATGCGCCTGTCGCCGCTCATCAAGGATGAGCGCTATCGCGACGCCATTCTCGGTGAGGCGGCCATAATCGCCGCCGAGCAGAAAGAGCTGCTGGCCGCCGGCGCGGAAAAGATCGAGGGCAGCAAAGTCTGCGAACGCCTGGCCGCGGCCGTGACACCTTCCAGGCCTGCGCCTTCGCCAAAGGCGAAGCCGGCTCTGACGGCAGCTTCGGGCAAGGAGATCGGACAAGTTCTCGCCGATACCAAGGCGAAGGGCATCACGATCAACATCAATCCAAAAGGCCGCGCATCGGTCGATGAGATTCTGGACGCACTGCGTCCGGTCATCGAGAGCGCGAGATTTGCGCGATAATGAGAATCCACAATAAATCTTTTATTTTCAAATCGTTATGATGGAGTAAAACGCGTTTTACGCGTGTTGCAGGACATGAGATGCCACAGGACTACCGCGAAGACGGTCAAGTAGACCTCTTTCTGCCGCAACTGACGGCACTGCCGCTTCGCGACCAGCGCGAAACGATGGAACGCCCATTCTTTTCCCTGTCCAAGCGCAAGCGCCTGAAGCCGATCGACTATGTCAGTCCGGACCGAAAAGTTACCGTCCATGTTTCGGCCAACTCGGAATATGGCCTCGCCACGATCTACGATCTCGACATCCTGATCTACTGCGCCTCGGTGCTCATCGAACATAAGCGCCGCGGTGCGAACGACATTCCGCAAACCTTGAACGTCGTGCCCTACGACATGCTCAGGACACTCAAACGCGAGGTCGGCGGCCGAGCCTATGACTTGCTGGGCAATGCGCTTGACCGTCTGCAGTCAACCACGGTGAAGACCAATATCCGCTCGGGCGACGCTGTCGAAACCACTTTCTCCTGGATCGACAGCTACAGTCAGCTCAAGGACCGCACGGGCAACGTGCGAGGTATGCGCATCACCCTCGCCAAGTGGTTTTACGACGGCGTGCTGATGGAAGGCGGCGTCCTCGCGATCGATCCCGCCTATTTCTCGCTCACCGGGGGGAGAGAACGCTGGCTGTACCGGGTTGCGCGCAAGCACGCCGGCGGCGCCGGAACGGACGGCTTCGCGATCTCCATGCCGACGCTGTTCGAAAAATCGGGCGCGGAAGGTGACTATCGTCGCTTCAAATTCGAGATGACCAAGATCGTCCGGGAAAACGCGCTGCCGGGTTACGCGCTCGAACTGGAATTGCGCGCAGAGGCCGAACCGTTCCTGCGCATGGTCAGGCGCAACCTCACGAGCGAACCCGGAGCCCCCTCCCCTGCCCTGGTCCAGACTGCACCCACGCCTGGCCGGGCTACTCCTTCCGCACAAGACAAGGCGATCGACGAACCGCCGATCGCCTTCCCGGAATATGGACATATCGCCCATAGCGCCTTTGGCGCCATCGCACGGGCCAACCTGCCCGAACCGCAGCGTGACCACGGCATGGTCGCCGACGACTTTCGGTCATTCCTGAGGCAGCGCGAAATCGCATACGACGCCAGGAACATCACGCAGATCTTCGCAACATTCTGTTCGAAGCAACGCGCGGCGCTGTAGCGCGCTACAGCGCCGCTTCGAACAGCGCGGCCTTTCAGGAACAACCTTCCGCTACCCGAGTTGCGCATAGTTCTTGCGTTCCTGAAGTACCGACGGACAAGGGCCGGCAGTTGCGCGGCCCCTCCCCACCGAGCACCCCGTCCTACCGGGACGCTATCCCATAGAATATGAGATCTCAGCCATGACGCGGGGCTCAGCGGCCGGGCGTTGCCGCCATTATTTTCGCCTATTACGCTGTGCGGGCCGAAGTCACAGCCACCTTGGCCAAGCCGTTACGTCCTTCCGGGCCAGGCTCGGGCATCGATCATCCCACCAGTTGACCGGCGCCGGGTACATCAGGAACGCGGACACCCTTTCGATCATCGCACGTCGTTTCCAAGCAACCAGGATATAAGCCGGATAAAGCAGATGGCGGGTCAATCTCGTGCCGGCGCTTCCTGGAACGAGAGGGAAGGGAAGGGGGGAACGCTGCGATCGTTCATCGAGATCGGCTCCGCGGCAATCGATCAGGCGTTCCTGAAATACCGTGCGGAGGAAAACTCCGCCGCCTCGGTCCGCCATGGCAGACGAGATCAAACGGCCGAGCCCAATAGGCGGCCGTTCCCAAAGTACCGCGCCATCGACGTGTATTCACGCCTCGCCAGGCCCGGAGATGATGGCCCGGCGACCGCCGTTTCAAGCGCCCGGCAGCCAGTCATTGAAGTTCAAACCAGAGCGAAACTCCGCTCCAGAGGCTGGCCGCCTGTCTCGATCGGCCCTTCGTTCCTAATATACCGTGGGAGAGTCGGGAGGCCTTGCCGATTTCCCGGCCAGCAAGTGCCCGAGTGTCATGATCGCGGCTACAAGAGTGGCTATCAACTGTGTCCGCCTGTGTCGTCAGGAAGCTCAAAACTCCGGGAAATCAGGGATGTAGCATCGAGTAAAACGCGTTTTACCGCCCTTTCCGCCCCGATCTCCAATGACCCGCCCACACGGTATTTCAGGAACGGCGCACGGTACATTGGGAACCGAATCACGGTCCAATGGGAACACCGCACAGGGTATTTCAGGAACGGTCAGACGGTATTACGGGAACGCGCTGAATTCCCCGACTCGTGATGAATCCATGAGTCGCGTCCGGCGCATCCACAGCCTAACTTTCTATCTTTATTTCTAAAGGAATTAACGGCGCCTGCGGCGCTTCTCCCTTTCTTTGAAAAGATTGAAGGGGGAGGGGACGCCATCGGCAAGCACCGAACACAATGACAAGGCCCAGTGCCCGATCTCGCACGAGCATAGAGCATCCAGAGGATGGCGTTCAACATCCGCTGCCGAACCGTGCATCGCCCGCCTCCCGATCAATCAGCGCGACAACACTCGACGATGCGCACTCGAAGCTGGTCCCATCATCTTGGCTACCCTGCCTTGATTCCCGCGGACGATGGCGGACGAGATCCCGGTTCACCTCATCCTGTCGCCTGACCTACCTCATCACCGGGTCTGCCTCGACGCCTTCGAAAGAATCGAATGTCGGCGAGCCCAGATCGAAGTCCAAACTCTCGAGGGCCTGTTGGAAGCCTGGATCTACCTCGATGCTGAACGTCTGCCATCGAACGGGCATCCAGCTGGCGTAGCGCTCACGCGACATCACCTCGTTCGATCAGCTTGTGAAATGTTAGGGTACATACCGCCGAAGCCAGGGTGCTTCATATCCAGCGCACCCCTCAAAATCGGAACAAACCGAGAAATAGTCCTAAAACGCCGCCAGAGCCTTACCAGGCGCTTTTGGGCCTTCTGGCATCCACGGCCTCATGAATAGCGTCAAATCGCTCTGTGCGGGCGTCTGGCTGGGCCGTATTTTGGGCCAGTTGTCACAAGTTTGTGATCAAAATCAGAGCGCACATGATTGTGAACCCCACTTGCTCCCACCGCAAATTCGCATTTGATTCGCAACACCTGTCATGGCGACGAAAGCTTTGGCCCGCGCGCGCTTGTAAGCAGCTTGTCGATGGCGGCCATTTCCTGATCAAATGCATCGAAAGCCACGGTGAGGTCGCGGCTCGCGGGCAGGGGAGGGGGCTCCTTCGCCGGACGGCCGCGCTTCGGTGCTGCATAACCGAATTCGACCGCAAGGTCCGGTGGCAGAAACAGCCGCCAGCTGCGCCGCTGGGTAATCTCGACCAGAAGATCCGCGGCGACGGCCCGCTCCAGCAGCTTGCTCGCTCCGGCGACGCTGAGGGCCAGCGCATCGGCAACTCCCTGGGGCGATAGCAGCGGGCGATGATGCGTGAGCGCGAGCAGCCGGGGGAGGGCGCCCGGACGGAACGCTTCGACGATCGCGCGTTGGGCGTTGCGATGAAATTTCTCCAGATCGTGAAGCCGTTCCAGACCCTCGCGCGCCGATCGTTCGAGCGCCCGCAACACCGCCAGCCAATCATCGGCGTCGGGTTTGCGCTTCAGCCGGAACGCCTTGGCGCCGCCGGCGAGGCAGGGGAGGGTGCTCGCGGAGAGGCCGCTATCGCGTAGCGCGAACGGCAGGCCGAGCCAGGGCAGGATGCCGCCATCCGCCAGCGCGTGTTGGCGGACCTGATCGAGCGCGCGGACGAGGGCAGGGTGCTGCGTGGCAACCGCCGGCGCGCTGATGGCGGTGGGCAGCGTATCGCGCCAGGCGAGCGGGTCGGGATCGGCGAGCGCCGCGGCCCACGCATCGAAGCGGTCGAACAGGTCGAGGGTGGTCGAGCGCAGCGGCCGGCCGGGGATCTGGAGCCCGCAACCCCAGGAAAATACGTCGATTTCGTCGACCTCGGCCGATTGCAGTTGCAGCGCCCGCGCATAGCCTGACCAGGTAGCCCGCCGGTTCCATGCCGAGGCGGCGGAACTGACGGAAATTCGGGCATCCAGGTGTCAGCGGACAAAGTAGACTGCATTTTGCTGTTTCATCGTCAAATCAAAAGGTTATAGCGACGATACTGCAAGCAATTCTGTCTCGCTCGATTTGTCCGTCGCGGTGGTCGACAAAGTAAGCTACATTTTCATCGACGCAGAAATCGTTGTGGAGTCCATCCATGATTGAGCGCAAGCCGTCTCCCGCGCCCCGACGAAGTCTCAAATCGCTCGAGGCGGGTTTGGCGCTATACCCGCACTTCCGGCAACATATCTCCCTTTCCGGCCCGGTGACGGCAGCTCAGGTCGCGGCGATTGCCGAGGCAACAGGCTTGAAGGAGCGGCAGATACGGACATTGGCTGCGCGATTTAGGGCGCATCCGGTCGCGGAGACGCTTGCTCCAAAACCGCGGGGACCCACTCTCGGATCGCACCGGATTGATCCGGAGGTGATGGCTGCGATCGAGACGTTGATCGAGGAAATTGCGCTCAAGATGGTGTCGCCGTCGCGGGCGGAAGCGGCGCGGCAGATATGGGGCCTGTTGCACGCGGATAATGGAAATCACGGGTTTTCCGCCGATCTGATCCCAAGCGAGAAAACGATCGATCGGCTGCTGTGTGAAATTCCGAGCCGCGTCTGGGCCAAAGCCACGATGGGATCAAAGACCAGAAGTGCCCATGAGCCACACCCCGGCGAATATTGCAGCGACGGATTTCTCGACCTGGTTCAGATGGATCATACCAGGGGTGATGTCATCCTGGTCGATAGCCTGAGGCGGGAACAGCTCGGAAGACCTTGGATCACCTTCCTCATCGAAATCTGGACCCGATCGATCCTCGGCTACTATGTCAGCTTCGGCGACCCTTCGATATTCCGGTGCGGGCGGGCGGTTGCGAGTGCCATGTTGCCCAAGGAGCCGATCCTCAATCATCTGGGAGTGGACGTCAGCTACCCAATGTATGGCCTGTTCAGCCGCTTGCATGCGGACCAGGCTAAACCGCATCGGTCGGAGGGCTTCAGACGGGCCTGTGTGCGCAACGGGATAGACCCCGATGTCCGCAAGCCTGGGCCTGCCCATCTAGGCGGGCATATCGAGCGGCTGATCGGCACAATGGTCGGAAAACTGAGACTTTTGCCCGGTGCGACGGGATCGAACGTCTCGGCGCGCGACGGGTACGATGCCGAAGCGGAAGCAGCGATGACGCTGGCTGAATTCGAGCGATGGCTCCTGTGCCAGATCGCGATCTATCACCACACGCCGCACAGCGCGCTGGGCGGCCTCTGCCCCGCTCAGATGTGGGAGCGGGAAGCGGCCAGACGCGGCCGGCTGCTGCCCCTGTCGGTCGATGCGGAGCAGCTCTTCCGCCAGTTCCTGCCGTCGACGTCCTTGACGGTCCATGCCAAGGGCGTTCGGATCAAATATCGCCATTACTGGCATCAGGCGCTCGCCGCCCGAATCGGCCAAAAGGTCGAGATCAGTTGGGATGAGCGGACGATCCAGCATGTCTATGCCGACCTGGACGGCAGCTATGTGGAACTGCCGGTCATCGGCCAGTATCCAGACGTTTGGGAGGCGGACTGGGAAGCCGGCAGAGCGAGGGTCAGGGCCTTGGGCAGGGCCTATCAGGCCGATGGCGGTCGCGCCGCGACCGCACGGGCGGTTGCTGCCGCCAACCAGGAAATCCACGACGCGCGCGCCCGCACGAAGGAGGCGAGGCGCCAGGCCAAGCGCCGGGAAGGGGAGGGGACGACACTGGCGGACCTGCGCGTTGCCCGAAAGCCCGAACGGCCGCCGGTTGACTGGAAACCGGTCGCGGACCTGGGCGAGGATGACTGGTTGCAGGAGCGGACATGAGCGTGGCTGCACCACCGCCTTCCTTGGCGCCCGCATCCCCATTCTGGATCGATTTCGAAGAAGCCCACAACGCTGTGGAGACGATTGTCGAAGTCGCCCATGACGACCCCGAGGAACGCCCGACCTGCATCGTGCTCACCGGCCAGTCCGGCATGGGGAAGACCTCGATCTTGCGCGAAGCCCAGCGGCGCCTGACCGAGGCCTTTCCCGAGCCTGCCCATTGGGGCGAGGCGCGCTATCAACCAGTGTTGCGGACGGTCATTCCCTCGAGTCCGACCTCGCTCAAGATCAACCTCGCCTTGCTCTGGAAACAGGGCTGGCCGATCCGCACGAACACGCACAAAACCGCCGATTTGAAGGTGGTCGATCTCCTGGCCGCACAGGGTACGAGGCTGGTCGCAATCGATAATGTCCACGTGATGCTGACGGCCAGCGGCGTCGCGCGGCGCGACACCCTCGATGCGTTCCGTTTCCTGATGAGCGCGGGCAATGTGCCCCTGGTCGTGGCGGGCCTCGATGTCGCCCGGCAGATCTTTGCTGACGATGTCGAGCTGGCCTACCGTTCGATCATGCTCAAATTGCCGCTATGGGAGCCAGGCGAGCCCTCGCAGCGCCTGATCAGGGCGCTGGCGCGCGGCATGGGGATGGAAGAGCCCGACCATCTGGCCGACCCCGCCTTTGCCGAGCGCATTTGGCGCGAAAGCGGCGGGGTGACCGGAAATTTCAAGCGGATCCTGCGCTGGTCAGGAAAGGTCGCCAAGCGGCATGACCGTGCGCTGGTGACGCAGGACGACATCAGCCAGGCGTTGCAGCTCTTCATGCCCTACAGCCCGGAATGAGCGGCCGGGACATCGAACCCTTGGCGTTTCGGGTGAAGCCGCTGCCCGAAGAATGTTTCGAATCCTGGCTGCGGCGCTTGGCCGAGTGTCATGACACCACTCCCAAGGCACTGTTTCGCCATCTCGGGATCGACGCGGCGCTGGCCGATCGCGATCTGGCATCCTCAGCCGCTGGCGCGGCGGAACCGCGTCACGCCATGGTTGAGCGGTTGGCTTGGGCGACGATGGTACCGGAGAAGGCGATTTCCGGGACGTTCGTGGGCTGCCCGAAGGCCGATCTGTTGCCTTTGCCGCTGCGTTCGATCGGCTGCGCCCAGTGCTGGCGCGATTGGTTGGCGTCCGCCGAGCCATGGCGGATCGAGCGGAGCTGGATTTTGCGCGTGACCGCCTGTTGCGAAACCCATGCCTTGTTGCTGACCGATCTGCGGGGGATCATGGTCCGGGGGCATGGCAACGCGGCGCGGCAGCTGCTTGAGGAGAATGTGGATCGGACCCGGGCGCAAATGGCCCGCTTTACCTTGGTCAAAACCCGCCTCGCCTGGAATGGGACCATTGCGCGCGCCCATGTTCGCGGGAGTGACCCCAGTTTCGGGGCTATGCCGGCACGCTATCGGGCGGCGCTGGTCGGCAACTGCTTCCATATCGCACCTGCCCGTCATCTGCTCTTGGCGGCCCTCCACAGTAAAGACGGACTCCAAGCCGGCCAATGGGAGCAGATTTTCGGCTTCACGACGCGGCCCGGACGCGGCGCGCCAACGGGCAGGGCGCGGGGCGCGTCTGGCCCCAAACTCCCGGACCTCGCGAAGACGATCGCGAGGATCGGCCTGCGGCAGCTTGAGCGCAAGTGCCGGGAACTGGGCAAGGTCTGCAAGCGACTGGAGCGGGCCAAGGAGAACTACAGCTTTGTGCATTGGCAGGGTGTGTGGCGAAAGGGCCGTGCGGCGCTGGCGCACGAGGTGAGTCTCCGCCGCGCCGCCGAGATGGCTGGTGGTGAGATTTCCGCGCAGACCTGTTTGCGGGGCTTCCAGGAGGCGCTGGTGTATCTGCAGGAAGCCGGGTTGGCGGACGGTACTGATCCTGTCGCGCGTTGCGATGGCGATCGCTGGGACGATTGCCACGAGGATGTCCATCGCTTGCGGGCGCGGCTCGCCGCGTGCTTCGCCGATCCAGACTTTCGCGTCCTGCTCCATCTGCCAAGTCTTCCCGTCGGCTTCGACGCTTTGGAGGGGACACAGTGCCTCGCGCCGATCCAGATGAAAGCGGCGGCGTTTCTGACAGGATTGACGTTTAAGGGCGCATGACACGGAGCTTGCGCTGCCGCACGATGCAAAAATCGGCCGACACATGCCGGCCACAGGACATTTGGCTCAATTTTGCCCTCAGAGCCTCGTAGGGCGTGTTGAAGGTCTCCGAGCACCCTTGGCCTATCCGAGCCTCGTTTTCGCGCTCTAGGGGCCTTTGCGGGCACTTTTATTTTATGGTTCAAAATCAATTATTTGCCTGAAATCTGCCGACTGAGCGGCCTGCAACGCTGCTTGAACAGCGGATCCAAGGCGAAAATTTCCATTCGCCCTGGAGTTTTGCAGCCGGCTCACTCGTCCAGATCATTTCCTCGACAGGAGGCATTCGCGCGGGCGAGCAGGCGGTCGATATCGGCCATGATCGCGTCATGTTCGGCATAAGGGCTGTCGGCACTGACGTCGTCCTCTGCTGCCGGGACATTATAAGTGCGTGGGGGCGGCAGGGCGCGAATGACCGCCTGATGTCGGGGAGCGGTTGTTTCGGCCAAGCCCGCTTTGACGAGCGCTGCCACAAGATCGCGCGCGCCGTTTTTCGATACGCCCAGGGCCTGCTCGATCTGCAGCGGGCGCAGCGGGCCAAAGCCGGCGAGCAGCCGGTACAGATGCGGCGCGCGCGACGTCGAGCGCAGGCGGGAAATAGCCGCCTGCATAACCTGCACCCGCGCATAGGCCGCATCCAGTTGTTCGCTCACACGGCGCGCGGCATTTCCGGCGGCCTCAGCCACTAGAATGGCACGCTCGCGCGGCCACAATTCGGGCCGGAGCGCTTCGGCCCGCACGGTGCCGGGTAAGGGGAGGGGAGGGGAGCCCGGGTTGCTTTGCGCGATCAGACGACCGGCGACAAGATCGAGCGCCCATAGCGGCATGGCGGACCTTGCCTGCTCGAAGACCATCGGCCCGGATGGCAGGGCAAGCAACTGGCGGTTCCGCTCGACAGGCGCGAAATGCGGCGAGCCTGCGGCTGCGTCGTGCAGGCGATCCAGCGCGGCGAGCGGCCAATTTTCCTCGGGACCCAATGCGAGGGACTCGGACAGCCTGGTGGCTTCCTCGACGGCGAACGCCGGCGGGATTTCAGGCTCAGCATGGTGCCTGTCCTGATCGAAGCGCGCCGCGGCGCGGATCTGCGCGGTCGCTTGCCCCAGCGGTTCCCAGGTGGACAGGGATAGCTCAGACAGCAGCGTGTCGGCGACCAACGCTGCCGGGGCGGTGATCTGGGTCGTGACGTCAGGCACGGGGGCGAGGCCGGAAAACCACGCGGAAAACCAGCCCTCGGCGCCGGAAAAGCCAGACTGGGCGAGGGCCTCGATGAGCATGAGGCGGACGAGCGCGGCGCAAAAATGATGGGCCACTTGGCGAGGCACATGTGATAATTTGCCTTGTAGTTGGCCCCAGGCAAGCGTGGCCTGCACCCGCGCCGCCATGAGCGCGTCGAGGGGCGCATCCTCGTCTGACTGGAGCGGATGGAAGGGGGGCGAGGGGTCTGCCATCCACCAAGTCTAGTTAAATCGACTTAACTGCACCAGCCTTGATCAGCCTTTTTTCGAACTAACGATAATGAGTTGTTATCGATAGTGACAGCCACATTTTCGCAGCTATAATCCCGTCCATGTGTCGTTTTCCCAATAAGACCGGACTCCACGCTGCCCGCGGTTTTGGGCGATATTTTTTTCCCAATAACACCGGATTCTTGCCAATAACGCCGGACTGGCCTGCCGGAGGCTGTCCCGCAGCGTCAGGCCGGGTTGGCCCATGAGCAAGAAATCAGATTTGCCGATGTCTGCGCCGGCGCCGCGCCTGGCACAACCGAAGGCGGCGGTTGCCGGGGAGATCGTGACGATCCTGCCGCCGGGCGAGACCAAACTGCCCCGTCGGCGTTCCGGGTCCGCGCGGAATCGCGAAGCCCAGCTCGTCGCCTTGCTCCAGGAACTGACGGGTGAAGGCGCTGGTCTGGTCGAACTCAATTTCAAGAAGAGTCTCGAGGCGCGGGCGCCCGCCAGCATCAAGGCGCTCGCGGTCGACCTGGATTGCTACGCGCACTTTTCGGCAGGGCAGGGCGGGATCGGTTTGCCCGCCAGCGAAGCTCGGCTCGTGGCCTATGTCGACTATTGCGAGACGCGTAAGTTCAAGCCGGCCACCGTGTCCCGGCGCCTGTCTTCGCTGGCGGTGGCCCATCACCTTCTGGGTGTTCCCAATCTCGTCGGTGCCGGGGTGGTCCGCGATGCCCTTCGTGGCCTGCGGCGCCGGGCCGGGGTCAGGCAGCGCCAGGCCGGCCCCTTGCGGTTCGGCGACGGAGTCGGGCCGGAGCCGGTCAAGGGGTTCACGCTTGCGGTCATGCTTGATGCCTGTGGGCGCGATGTCGTGGGACTGCGCGATGCGGCAATCCTGTCGCTGGGCTATGATGCCGGTCTGCGGGTGTCGGAACTGGCGGCGGTCGCGCTCGAACAGATTGAAGGGCAAGAGGACGGCTCAGCTCTGCTCGAGCTGGCACGCTCGAAAACCGACCAGGACGGGAAAGGGGCCTTGGTGTGGCTCTCGCCCGATACGATGCGGCGTGTGGCTTTGTGGCGGGAGGCAGCCTCCATACGCGCGGGCGTCCTGTTCCGCAGGGTGGCGGTGACCAGGACAAAGCCAAGCGAAGCCCGGCGCGAACGTACCATCAGCGATCTGGCCTATCATGCCCAGGTCGATCGCGACCGCATGGTCGCGCGGCCCGCGCGCGCTGCCACCGCGACATACAAAATTGGGGAAGACGCACTGACACCCGCCGCTGTGCGTCTGATCATCAAGCGGACGGCGCTCGCAGCCGCCGATCAGGGCCTGGTCGATCTCATGGGAGCCGATCTGGCCGAGGCGATCAATGCCCTGAGCACGCATTCGCTGCGGGTCGGGCTGACCCAGGACCTGTTCGCCAATGGCGAGGACGCGGGGCCGATTGCGCAGGCGTTGCGCTGGACCTCTACCGCGACTGCTCTACGCTATGGCCGCAAGCTGGCGCCGTCCTCCAACGCCGCGGCGCGCATGCTGAAGGGCGTCAGAAAGTGAGGCCGCTGCAGCGAATTCTGTCCGTCCGGCAAAACGGGGAAATGGGGCCGGATGCAGTCTTCTTTGTCCGGTCACAACCGCCTATGACACCGGGCTGCGCGCCTCCGAACTGGTCGCGATCCAGGTCGAGCACCTTCTCGAGGCGACCGATCCCGAAGCGCGGCTGCTGCGGGTCCCGCGTTCGAAGGGCGATCCCGAAGGGGAGGGGGCGACGGCATTTCTCAGCGCGCGCAGCGTACGCGCGATCACCGCCTGGCTCGAGGCGGCGGACATTGCGGAAGGGCCGCTGTTTCGCCGGGTGCAGGTGCGGCGGATCAAGGCACGCGCGGCGGTGGCGGGGAGGGGATCGCCCGGCTCAACGCGGAAGGCAGGCTGGTGCTGATGCGAGGGGAGGGTAAGCCTGCGCAGCCGGCGCGCACCGCCTATGATGTTGGCGCGGCGGCGCTGCATCCCGGATCGATCGGGCCGCTCTGGCGCACGATCATCCGCCGGGCGTTCGACCGCGGCGCGCTGCCCGACCTCACCGCCGACGATCTGACACGGTTGCTCCGGGGGATCAGCGCGCATTCGACGCGGGTGGGGCTGAACCAGGATCTGTTCGTCAGCGGTGAGGAGCTGGCCGGGATCATGGACGCGCTGCGCTGGAAAAGCCCGCGCATGCCGCTCGCTTACAATCGCAATCTCGCCGCCGAACAGGGGGCCGCCGGGCGGCTCATGGCGAAGCTGGCATAGGGTCTGTTCGCTCCGGCCCAATTGATGATCATCTTCTGCACACAAACTGGTTTGTCGATCATAGAATCGGATTTGGGTAACGGCAAAGCCGGCGGGATCGGGTGATTGTCACCCAGAAATACGATCGACGACGGGGAGGTCATCGCTTTTACGCGACAAGGCCGTGATCGCCACGCGCCTCTAGGCGGCGTGGACAAATTTGAGCCAGTATTTTGCTGACGCGATATGGACCATGGACAGGAAGCTGTCTGCGAGTTGGTCATAGCGGGTGGCAATGGCGCGATTGATTTTGAGGCGTCCGAAGAAGCGCTCGATCTGGTTGCGCTGCCTGTAGAGTTCGCGGTCGTGGTGGATCTTCACGCGGCGGTTGGATCGTCCCGGGATGACGGCCTGTATGTCGCGTTTTGCAAGGTCGACGCGGATAGCATCTGCATCATAGCCCTTATCGGCCAGAAGCGCCTTGGGTGCCTGTTCCGGCAAGGCGATCAGGGTGTCATAAGCCTTGCAGTCAGCAGCTTCGCCGACAGTCAGGTGGAACGCGAGCGGTCGTCCTCGTCCATCAGCCAGACAGTGAAGTTTACTGGTGAACCCGCCCCGCGAGCGGCCAAGAGCTCGTCGACAAGCCCCCCTTTTCCGCCCGCTGCCGAGACATGGGCGCGAACCGTTGTGCTATCGATGCTGTAGTGGCCGCTGTCGGCCATGATCTCGGCCAGCGTCACTGAGACGGCCTCCCAGACCCCGGCCTCACTCCAGCGCCGGAACCGCCGGTAGATCGTGTTCCAGTTGCCGTATTTGGGCGGAACATCACGCCACGGAGTTCCGCAGCGAAGCCGCCAGAGTATGCCGTTGATGATCGCGCGGCTCTCTTCAGGACGGCGTCCGCGCCCTCGGTTCGCTGGCTCAATAGGCAGCAAACCCTTCAAAACACGCCATTCCGCTTCAGTCAGATCGCCCCGGCTCAAGCCTGCCTCCAAAAGGGGTGACTACACGAAAGTGACGCATCCGCACGCTAAGCGCGAACGTATGGTGAACGTTACGCGGCGAGCAACGAACTGATGGCGCGCAGTGGCCGCAGGACATCCGGATCGGGCCGATCTTCAACATTCCAGCTATAGTCGCCGGTGAGCGAGATATGTTCCCAGCCCAATGGCGCGACGTGACGTGCGATTTCGTCGGGCGTGCCGATATCAGCCAGCGCCACTTCGAGATAGCGGGTGTTCCACAGGATGATGGCGGCGACGAGCAGGTTGAGGCCGGAGGCGCGATAGGTCTGGTTCTCGAACCGCCGATCACGCAATTCGCCGAGCTGGTTGAAGAAGAGCGCGCGTGCGAGCGCGTTGCGGGCCTCGCCCTTGTTGAGGCCCGCCTGGGTACGCCGGCGCAGATCAATGTCGCGCAGCCAGTCGAGCATGAAGATCGAGCGTTCGAGGCGGCCCAGCTCGCGCATCGCGAGGGCCAGTCCGTTCTGTCGCGGATAGGCGGACAGGCGGCGAAGCATCGCCGAAGCGGTGGCGGTGCCGGTGCGTATCGATGTGGCGAACCGCAGCAGTTCATCCCAATGCGCCGCGACATGACCCAATGCGATCGGTTCGGCCGTCATGCCGGCAAGCAAGGGGCCGGCTTCCTGGCCGGGAAGGAGGTGCAAACGACGCTGCTTGATGTCGCGCAGGCGCGGCGCGAAGCGGTAGCCGAAGAAGGGCATAAGGCCGAACACATGGTCCGATGCACCGCCTGTATCGGTGTAGTGCTCCTCGATTGTCAGGCCGGTCTGCTGATACAGCAAGCCATCCAGCACATAGGGAGCTTCGCCGGCGGTCGCCGCGATTACCCGGGTCGCGAAGGGGTCATATCGATCCGAGACATGGGTGTAGAAGGCAACGCCCGGTTCGTTGCCGCTGCGCGCGTTGATGTCGCCGATTGCGGCGCCACGGCCCCCGGCATGGAATTGCTGTCCGTCGCTCGACGAGGTGGTGCCGTCTCCCCACAGCGCGGCGAGCGGCATGGCGCGATGGGCGTCGATCAGCCTTCCCAGCGCTTCACCATAGGCGGCCTCGCTGATGTGCCAGTCGTGGAGATGGGCGAGCTGGCGCAGGCTTGCGCCTCGGCAGGTTTCCGCCATGCGTGTGAGGCCGAGATTGATGCCATCGGCAAGGATGACGGTGAGCAGCGCATTGCGGTCGTCGGCCTCCCGGCCCGAACGCCGATGGATGAAGCATTCGCTGAACCCGGTCCAGGCATCGACCTCAAGCAGGAGATCGGTGATCTTCACGCGCGGCAGTCGGTCATAGGCAGCGCGACGGGCAATCTCGGTGGCGGGTGGCGTTGCCGCTTTCAGCGGCGAGATGATAAGGCCGCTTTCGTCAAGCCTGACCTGGGGCAGCTCGCCCTGTCGGGCGAGGACCGTCACCTGTTCGATCGCCGTGTCGAGCCTGGCGCGCCTTTCCTCGATATGACGATCGAAGTCCGTTTCGATGGCGAGCGGCAACGGCCCCTTCTCGCGAAGCGCGTCGAAGGTGGCCGGCGGGATGAGGTAGCTATCGAAATCGCGGAACTGGCGGCTTCCCGAGACCCATATGTCTCCCGCTCGCAACCGCTCCCGTAGCTGGGACAAGGCGCATAGTTCATAGGCGGCGCGATCGACGATGCCGTCCCGCAGGACGAACGGCCGCCATGCGGAGGGCACAAAGCGCAGCGGCACGCGATCAGGCAAGCGCCGTTTGCCGGTCCGGTATAGCTCCGCGATGATGGTAAGCGCCGACAGGAGTCCCTGCACCGCACCGGCGCCGCGAAATTCGAAGGTGTTGAGAAAGGCACCGGCAAAGAGCTTCACCGTGCGATGCCGCTCGATCAATTCAGCGGTGCGATCGACGGTTTCCGGTCGCCCGAGTACTTCGGCCCGCGCGACCGCCACGGCGAAGCGCTGCCAATCCAGCGCCTCGATCTGCGCCAGAGAGTCCACACCGTTGGTGCGCGCTTCGATGAGAATGCGGCAAGACCCTGTGAGCGTCCGGAGATGGCCTTGCAACTCGCGCACCGTCTTGAGGGCTTTGTCACGGGTCCGGTTCTCGGCGCGACGCGACATGCTGCCCAACAGCTTGTCGAACATCGTCAGGGTGGCATCGGTCAGGCTTTCCTCAAGACGGATGCCCTGCGCCGCCAGCGTCGCATGGCGGCGCAGGGCATTGAGTTCGCCAAGGTGCTGGGGTGTGATCCGGCTGCCTTCGTCCGCCAGCCTGTCAAAAGTCAAAGCCGGGATCATGTCGGCACGGGCGCGATCGAGATCCAGCGCGCGGATATGAGTGAGCCGTTCGATCAGGCGTAGGATGTTGCGCGCTGCCGGCGACTGTGGTGCATTGCGCAGCCAGGATAGCCATGTCGCGGCTTGCCCTGTTCGTCGGGCCAGCAGATCGTCCAGCCCCTGCAGCGTATCGGGCCGCAGGCCGTTCGTGAGCACTTCATAGGTAAGCTGTTCGGCCTGCTGGCGAGCACGCCGGAGTACCGCTTCGAGAACCGATGAAGAAGGCAGGAGGATCTGCCGGCGCCGAAGTTCGTCAACGATGACCCCGCCATCTGGCCGGGGTGGACGATGGTCTGTGCGATCGGGATCGAGAATGCGACAACTTCGTGGAAAGCCTTGCGGTCGAAAATCCTGAACCCGTGCGATCGTCGGATTTCAACGAGATGTTCGCGACGGGTCTGGTCCCGATGGGCATAGTCCGCGAAGGCTTCGGGCGCGACGCCGAGTTGCTGCGCCACATAGGCGAGCACAGGAGCGGGCGGGACTTCACCCGCTTCCAGCGCACGGCCAGGCCATCTCATATAGAGTAGGAGCATCGCGTAGCCGAGCCGGGTGGCATCGCCGCGACGGCGGCCGACAATTTCCAGGTCGTCACCGGTCAGCGTATAGTGCCGCGCAATCTCGCGCTCATCGAGCGGCGCGCCATAATGCCCTGCCCAGATTTCCGCGCTCACCAGTCGCCGTCTCGCCAAGCACTATCTCCTTCCGCGTCCTTGTCCGTCAGACGGTCCTTTTACGGACAATCGCATTTTGTCCGCCTTTTATTGCTTGCAATGAGTTTACGGACACATTAGATTTACGGACAGAAAACGGACACAAGAGGCACGCAACCATGACCGCGCTTATCGTGATGGCTGTTCATCGACCAAACGCCCCGGCGAGGAGGCGATGCCCGCCATAGATCGCTATGATGGTCCGATGTGGCGCACGCTGCGCGCGGCGCTGGCCGAGCTGGGGGAAGATGCCGCCCCGAAATCTGGTTCCTGTCCGCCCGCTATGGCTTTCATCCGGCAGATATGCGGATCGCTGACTATGAGCAGCGCATGACGCCGAGCCGGGCCGCTGAATTGCTCCGGCTCCCAACGTCCAATCATGCGGCCTTCGCGGAAGCGGCGCGGGGCGCTGATAGAATCCTCCTCGCAGGGGGTGCCATTTACCGGGACGCGATGCGCCGCGCGATCGGCCAGCATCCGAGCATCGCAGAGACGGACGGCGGAGGGATCGGCATCCACCGGCAGCAGTTGCGGCGCTGGCTTGCCGTGGACCGCGACACGACCGGGGCCGTTCCCGTCCAGAGCCTTGATGCCTTCGCCCGCGAGCGCGGCTTGGTGACGATGGCCGAGGCGCGGGCCATATCCACGCCGGGTTGCGTTCAGCGCCGACGACCAAGACTTTCCGCAGATGGTATGAGAGCGAAACGCGCCGCCTGTTGATCGAGGCAGGCAGGACCGCGAGCCTCTATCAAGCGGCGATCGACGCGGGAACGATCATTGCACCGCCTCGCGCGACCCTTGAGGAAATCGCCAATGGCCACCCCGATCTAGAGTCGACGCACGCCGCGCGCCGCGTGCTGGAAAAGCGCCGCGCCCGTCGCGAGCTGGCGGAGAGGGAGGCCGCGTGACGGGCCGCCCGCCTTTCGGCCACAACGGAGGCCCGGCGCTGGACGATACCCCGCCAGCTCCGCCGCGTTTGCCCTATGATGCCGCCTGCGTGCGCTGCATCCATTGGACGCCGCCCAGCGAGCGGGAGGAATCCGATTATCGCTATTGGGCAATGACGGGGCGCGGGCGGCGCGTGAAGGAGCCGAGCGGCCATTGCTTCCGCGTGATGCACAGGCCCGGAGGCCCGCTTTCATTTTCGGGCACGATGGGCCGGAGCAGTTGCTATAACTACGAGGCGAAGCCGCCGCCTGCCTATCGACCCAGCGGGCAAGGCTTTGTCACCATCTGGGGCCGGGTGACAAGATTCTCTGGCAGGGGCGCGAGGGCGAGGAACCCGCCGAGTTCAGACAAGGCGAGCTGGACCTATAGACAGGGCGAAGGAAGGTAGAGCGATGAAGGTTGAGACGCGGCAGACGATCGAGCGCCAGATTGCGCGGAAAGCGGCCGAGGGGCTGATTGCGGGCGGCTATGCCGTGTCGGTCTATGACGGCGAGGAAATCGCCTTGGAGGCGTCCACGGACGTTAAGGCGATCATGGCCGCCATGTTCGCCACCGACGAGGATTATCTATTCGCCATGAAGCCCGACGAGGCCGGGAAGATGGAGCGGCAGGGCTATGCCCGCTTCATCTACGGCAACGAAGGTTGGGACGTGATGAGCGACTACACCACCAATCTTGAAAGCGAGCTGGCGGGGGCGAAGGCCGAAGCCGACAAGCTGGAAACGCGGCACGGATAAGGAGCGCCTGCTATGGAAACCATCGACTTGACGCCGACATGGGGCGAAATCGGCTTGCTGTATGTCCGCCTTGCGGAATCTGGCGAGACGAAGGCCCTCACGGAAATGCGGGGCGAGGTCGCGCGGGCCTTCGCCGCCTCGCAAGCCCTCACGGCCATTATGGGCGACTTGCCCGCCGAGCTGCGCGACCGCGCCCGCATCATCATAGGCGAGGAGCTGGCGAAGCAGGGCTTCCCCGGCGATCGGCCGCCTTCCGATTCTGGCGATGCCGGTGCCGTCGATCGAGGCACCGCCACCAAGGCTATCGAGCAAGCCTTTGGGGCAAGCCTGCCCCGATCATGCTTGATGAAGCGTGGGAGTGGGATCGCGCGGCGAAGAAGCAGGCCGGAGAGAATGGCGAGCAATGATGCTCCGAAGGGATCAAGGGATGAGTGACGCTATGGGCCACACCGGCCGTTTTCGGCGCGACGGCGGGGGTAAGACTAGCTTTCCTCCCATGCTGCAATTCGAGTTCCATGCCTATGGCGGGGACGAATCCGGCGTGATCGCGGCGCAACCGACGATTACGACCGAGCGCATGGCGAGCCATAGCGCCGCGCGGGCGAAGGCGGGCCGTATCGCCAAACAGATCGGGGGGCCGGTCGATTTGGCGCTGGCAGGGGCCGCGCCGTGGGATGATCGCTACATCACCACGGCCAGCCCCAGCGAACATC
>NZ_NETV01000010.1:0-2296 GCF_002795205.1 Sphingobium sp. LB126 | reverse complement strand
GCGCTTGCCCCGCCCGTGAACACCTCGAACCGCTGCGCGCCCCTGCTCACAGGATCATCACCCGAGATTATCATAGTAGCAGCGCACTCCCGCCCGATCAGGGCGCGAAGACTCGGCGCTGCGCTTCAGGCACGCAAGGTGGGGATGGGACAGCGCTTACGGTGATCGACGCGATCCTGGCGGCGGATGGGACCGCGCCGGTGAAGCAGCGGCATACCGCCAAGCGGATCTTCGAGCGGCTCCGCGACGAGCATGGCTTTGCAGGCGGCTACACGGTGGTGAAGGATTATGTCCGGATCAGCCGAGCCCGCGGGCGCGAGACGTTCGTGCCACTGGCCCACCCACCGGGCCATGCGCAGGTCGATTTTGGCGAAGCGGTCGGGGTGATCGGCGGGGTGCGGCAGAAGATCCACTTCTTCTGTATCGACCTGCCGCAGTCGGACGCCTGCTTCGTGAAGGCGTTCCCGCGCGAGACCACCGAGGCATTCCTCGACGGGCACGTGTCGGCGTTCGCCTTCTTCGGCGGAGTGCCGCTATCGATCCTGTACGACAACACCAAGATCGCGGTGGCGAAGATCTGCGGCGACGGGAAGCGCGAGCGGACGCGGGCCTTCACCGAACTGGTCAGCCATTACCTGTTCCGAGACCGCTTCGGCCGTCCGGGCAAGGGCAACGACAAAGGCAAGGTCGAGGGACTGGTGAAGTTTGCCCGGCGCTGCTTCATGACGCCGGTCCCTGACGCGGCGAGCTTCGATGCCTTCAACGCCGAACTGGAGCATCGCTGCCGCGCGCGCCAGGCCGAGCGTGCCGGCCGGCACACCGCGACCATCGGTGAGCGCCTGGTGGCCGATCTGGCAGCGCTGCGCCCATTGCCGGCGGTGCCGCTGGAACCGTGCGAGAAGCGGGCAGCGCGTGTCTCCTCGACGGCGCTGGTGCGCTACCGGACCAACGACTACTCGGTGCCGACGGCCTATGGGTTCCAGGACGTCGTGGTGAAGGGCTTCGTCGATGAGGTCGTGATCCTGTGCGGTGGGCAGGAGATCGCCCGGCATCCCCGCTGCTACGCCGAAGGTGCGTTCATCGCCGAGCCGCTCCACTATCTCGCCCTCATCGAGACCAAGCCGGGGGCGCTCGACCAGGCGGCTGCGTTGCAGGGCTGGCGCCTGCCTGAGGTGTTCCAGCATCTGCGGCATCTGTTGGAGGCCAGGATGGGCAATCGCGGCAAGCGCGAGTTCATCCAGGTCCTGCGGCTGCTGGAGGCCTTGCCGCTCGATATCGTCACCGCTGCGGTGACCCAGGCGATCCAGATCGGCGCGCCCGGCTTCGACGCAGTCAAGCTGATCGCGCTGGCGCGCATCGAGCGGCGGCCCGCCCGGCTCGATCTGGCGGCCTATCCGCATCTGCCCAGAACCGCGGTGAAGACGACGTCGGCGGCCGACTATGCGGTGCTGGCGGCATGACCCGGGCTGATGACCCGATGCCCACGGGCACGATGAGCACGGCGCCGCAGGTGCTGCTCGCCCATCACCTCAAGCAGCTGAAGCTGCCGACGGTGCTGCGCGAGTATGACAAGGTCGCCCGCGAGTGCGCCCGCGATGGTGTCGATCACCCGCGCTACCTGCTCCGGCTGATCGAACTGGAGCTGATCGACCGCGAACGGCGCACGGTCGAGCGACGCATCCGGGCCGCCCGGTTCCCGGCGGTGAAGAGCTTCGACACGTTCGACTTCGCCGCCATCCCCAGCCTCAACAAGCCGCTGGTGCTCGAGCTGGCCCGCTGCGAGTACATCCTGCGCCGCGAGAACGTCATCGCACTTGGCAACAGCGGCACCGGCAAGACCCATGCCGCGCTCGCGCTGGGCCTGGCGGCCTGCCAGAAGGGGTTCACGGTCGCGTTCACCACCGCCGCCGCACTGGTCAACCAACTCATGGAGGCGCGCGACGAGCGCCGGCTGCTCAAGCTCCAGCGCGAGCTTGCCGCGGTCAAGCTGCTGATCGTCGATGAGCTGGGCTATGTGCCGCTGACGGCGACCGGCGCCGAACTGCTGTTCGAGGTCTTCTCGCAGCGCTACGAGCGCGGCTCGACCATCGTCACGTCCAACCTGCCCTTCGAGGACTGGACACAGGTCCTGGGCTCCGAACGGCTCACCGGCGCGCTGCTCGACCGGCTGACCCACCACGTCAGTATTCTGACCATGAACGGCGACAGCTACCGGCTGAAGCAGTCCGCCGGCCGCCGCCGATCCGCCGCCAGGGCGGAGCAATACCCGGCCAGCGACACCATCGACCCGGACACC
>NZ_NETV01000009.1:0-41257 GCF_002795205.1 Sphingobium sp. LB126 | reverse complement strand
GAGCAGCCATGGTCAATCCTTTCGCTGTGCGATACTGATAGCACCGGACCCGACCGAGCGAAAGAGAGGAAGGGCGCACTTATGCAAACTTGCGTTTGCGTACGTCAGGGGATACCCTGAACCCCAGCGGGCTGTCGCCCGCGCCATGCTCCCGCATGGCAAGGTAAGGGCGCGGCGATGGCGAGCTTCCATCTTGCGGTAAAGACGATAGGCCGTTCCGCCGGTCGCAGCGCGACGGCAGCGGCAGCCTATCGTGCGGGTGTCGAAATCACGGATGAGCGCACCGGCCTCGTCCATGATTACACCGCAAGCAGGGCGTCGAACATAACGCCCTTGTCGTGCCCGCCGACGCCCCGGCGTGGGCCAGTGACCGGCCCTGCTCTGGAACGCCGCCGAACAGGCAGAGACGCGCAAGAACTCGACCGTCGCCCGCGAATATGAAATCGCGCTGCCCGCCGAGTTGTCGGCCGAGGCGCGGCGCGAGCTTGCGCTGGGCTCGCACGGGAGATCAGCGAGCGGCATGGGGTGGCGGTGGACGTGGCGATCCACGCACCAGGTCGCGAGGGCGACCATCGCAACCATCACGCCCATCTGCTGACGACGACGCGGCGGATCGGCCCGGAAGGGCTGGGCGCGAAGACCCGCGAACTGGACCAGAAGACGAGCGGGGAGGTCGAGCGCTGGCGTGGCCGGTGGGCCGAGATGCAGAATGCGGCGCTGGAACGGGCGAACGTCCCGGAGCGGGTGGACCATCGCAGCCACCAGCGGCGCGGAATCGAGCAGGAGGCGACCGTGCATATGGGGCCGAGCGCGACGGCGATGGAACGCCGTGCCGAGCATCAGGCCATGCGGGAGGGGCGGGCCTATGAGCCAGTAACGATGGTGGGCCAGCACAACGCCGGCGTCATCGAGCAGCGGGGCCTGCGCCAGTATATAGAGCGGGGACCGAGTGGCTGCGCGATGCAGGGCAGCGATATCGGGCAGGCTGCATGCGTTCGCGGCCACCTTGAGCGGCGCGGTCGATCGCGATCGGCGCGATGCAGCCGAGGCGCAGCGTCAGGAGCGGCTTGTCGCGAGCGCACCCGTGAGCAGGCACAGGGAACGCCAGCAGGTGCAGGACCGTGAGAAAGTGGCGGAGAAGTTCAGGACCATTGCCGGGAAGCGCGAGGCGGCGGCCATGGCTATGGCGACCATAATAGCGACTGGAAGGCGACCCCGGAGGCGCTCCGCAAGGCGGTGGATGCCTATAACGGAGCGAACCAGCACACCAAGGATCTCTACATCGAGCGGATCCAGCGCGAACCCCAGATGGCGCGCGCGGTGGGCCAGTTGCTCCATGAGCGCGAGCTGGTCCTGCAACGTGATCGTGGCATGAGCCGATGAGGATGACGGAAAACCCTGAAATCGGGGTTTTCGTGCATATTCCCAATCCGGCAGGGTTTTTCGTGCAGCCAGATCGCGGCGGCGGCGTGGTCGTGAGTGTGCCGGTCAGCCATGCGCGGATTCATGTGATTGTCGGCAGTTAGGACGTCACGAAACCTATGACGCAAGATCAGTGAAATAAGCACTCTCAGATTCAGATAACTTCTTTGGGCCACTTATTACTTCATCGTTCCCGTAAAGTAAGGCAATGCCTTGATCTGCATCAATGGCTAGATACCAACCTTTATAAGCGTCACCAACAACCTGCCATGCAATTGTGCGATCTCTTATTATGTCAAAAATTACATCCACCTTACGAGGGTCGTTTTTGAACAGTCGACGCAAGCTGGCGAGTATCTTATTCGCGTGCCTTCTATCTTCCACGGTGGACAGACGCTGATTTTGTTGACGCCTGTAAGCCTCCGCCTGTTGGCGTTCCTCCTCCAACAAAATGGCGCGTCGCTCATCTCGTAAGGGTTGGCTGAGAATAGACGTTCCAACCGATGCTGCATGGCGTCGGTTGGGACCACTTCCAAGTGAGGAAGTGACTTGATCCACTCAATTCTGCGCCGGAGAAAGCTTTCATGATCGACGGCAAAAGCCGGGTGTTTAGTGCATCGAAATCCTTGCGTAGTGGCGATGATTTGCGAAATTCATCGTAACGGGAGTTCCACTCTGAAATATCATAACCGACTTGAGGCACCAGATTGGCAAGATCATTGTAGATTTCAGCAATTTCGGATGCGCCGCATGCCATCAATCCAGCACGGCACGCCTCTACATTATGAGGTTTATACCCAGAATTGCCGACATAAATGTAATGCCCATTCTGACGGACTTGGCCATAATAGTATGTGACTTGACTGTTCCAAAGTACCTCTGGAGCAATTTCATCAGCGCGCAGACCACCTTGTTGATTGCTAGCGCCGCAAACGATGAGAACGAGTCAAGCTTCCCAAAGCTCATCGGATTCCCATCGAGCCTTATCCACCACGATTTCGCGAATGATACGCCCCTGAGATTTATTCCAAATCACGCCGCCTCCTCAGCTTCGATTGCGAGAACTTCCTAAATCACAACGGTTACAAATGCCTTTAATGCTTAGATTTCCCGCATTGTCCGACAATCAGGCGATAGCCGCTGTCGCCATGTGATCTCCGGCAAACGGCCGTTAGAGCGACAGATGCCGCTTAGACGGCTTCGCGGGCTGAGATCGCTATCCCGGTAAAGTCAGCCGCTGTGGGGCTTGAGCGAACGCCTTCGAGCAAAGCCCGTTATGAAAGTGTCATGCCAAATGGCTCCGCCGTTAATTTCCTTGGGAATGGAGTCCAGACCTTGAATCTCGATCATGGTGAGACCTCCATCATGCGATAATGTTTGGGAAGGCGAAGACCAGCTTTGACGGCTTCCGCTTCAAGCTGGTCCGATAAACAGGTAAGCTTGCCATTCAGTGCACGCTCACGCCACAAATGTGCGCGGCCAAATGCAGTCTTTGAGAACGCGAGGCCCGATATTTCCTTTTTCGAGTCTATCAGCGTATAATAGCCAGAATATTCTGGACCATAAGATCGATAAGACCCTTCTTCGCTTTTCTCCGGCGAGAAAGCGTCAATATCCTGCCCTACGACCAGAAGATGATATTGCTTGGGATATAGTTTGCCGCGCGGCATCCTTATTTCGATCGGGAACAACTGGTGAATACCCGGCTCGAGCCGCTCAATTATTGCCTTCATTCTTTCATCGACCGCCAGAAGGCCGTTTAACGAAATGAGCGAAGCAAGCGACTTATAGCTTTTGGCGGTGATATAGCATTGCGGTGGCTCATGATCTTTGATCGAGTTGAGCGGGGCCAATTCGGGAAATTGGGTTGGCCTTACGCCAAGTTCCTGAGTAAATTTGGATGTAACATAGGTGGGGTAACTGGCTATATCGCCACCTTGGGTATAGTCGTATAAGGCACTCTGAACTTCTGGCGATTGACTCTGATAATAGCGGTTGAGCCGATCACGCCAACCGCCTTTGCCACGCGGGTCGAGACTTTCAAAGTCGCCCTCCGGCCAATAATCGCCAAAACTCGAAGGTATGCTCATTCCCCCAAACCATTACGCTGCCTCCCGCATGTCCGATGCATAGCGCGAGAGTGCAGCTTTCCGGTTAATCGTCTCAAAACGCTGTTTTACGAGATGATGCGGCTCGCTTGCCCGGAAAACCGCACCTCACGCAGCCGTTGTTTGAAAACCCATCTCGAAATCTATGTCCGACAATCAGGCGTTTTGCGACGGGTTCCATTAGGATCAGCGTCCTTCTTCCCTTGCGCGGACGATGGCACTAAATTCTGAAATTACCTGCTGCACGTTGCCGTCATCGCACACGTTGAGCGAGTGGTGGACTGAAACGGCCTGATCGGTTCGCATTTCCAGCCAAGTAATCCGGGCTGTGTTCGGCGCGAGATGGGCCTGCTCTAGCGCGATCTGTTCACTATATCCCGCGATCACATCGTTGATGGCCTCCAGCGCGACCTCATAGGCAATGGCCTGCTTTTGGGACCATAAAGGGCCGGTTGGAGAATCCATGGTTTATTCCTCGCCGCTAGGGCTGTCGCCCTGGCGGCTGAACAGGCGCGACCAGAAACCGCGCTGTGGAGTAGGTTGAGGGGCAGCGCGCTGATCGGTCAGGGCAAGCCGTTGCGCCTGTTCTCGCCAAGCGTTCCGTTCTTCACGCAGTTCCGCAACCTGCTCACGCAACAGCCTGTTTTCAGCCTGTAAACCGGGGGTGTCACTACCTGTTATATCGGGCTGTAAAGGTTGCTGCACCTCATTTACAGGGGGCCATACGCGGAACAGTTCGACAGGCTCAATACGCCACTCGCCATTATCTGACTTTTGGCCGGAAATGCGTCCTGTCTTGATTGCTTTCATGAGCGTTTGGCGGGTGACACCGACCTTTTCCGACGCTTCTCTTAGGGTGATACCCATAGTGTCACTCGCTGTTAAGTTTGCCTGTATGGTATCTATATCGGTTGCATCGTCATCGGGCGATGTATCGGATGCACGGAGCTTGTTACCTAGGCCAGTAACTAGCTGGGAGAGTTCCTCCTGCATCGCTGGTCAGGTTCCGGCTGTTGGGTGGCAGGCAAGTCTGGTTCCATTCCCGTAGTGATGGTTCAGACGGGGGAGGAAGGCCGGGACCGCTTGGCAACTGGCGCTCCCCGGAAACAGGTTAGGCAGGCGATGGAGCGCCGGTTGCGCGCCTAGCTCTTCACGATCCGGTTGTTCATCGTCTGCGATCAACACAGCCGCCGAAAATAGGCTGTAGCGGATGCCATCACGCTTGCCGGTCCATGCCACCCGATCATTGATGACGTAGGCGCAGGCTGTCCCGGTTGGACCGATCTGGCGGACTTCGATCCACCCCTGTTCGCGGAGTATGGACAAAGCCCGCTTGAGGGTCGGGAGTGAGCAATGCGCTGCCTTTGCCAATGTCGTTTGGCTGGCCACAATGGCATTATGCCGTCCCATTTGAGCTACCAGCACATGAAGCACCGATGAAGCACGGGGATTGGCGATAGCCAGTTGCGCCCATCTCTCATGAGCAGCGCGATCAGTCTGCACCCATGTACCGCCCGGCGGGGTAGTCAAACCTAGTTGCTTTGACTTTTGCGACATTGGCACTCCCTAGTCCCACAGGCAGATAAAATTTGTCAGTCGTGAGCTAGGGGTAGCTCACCCATGAATGAATTTTGAAAGCGATTGAACAAAATCGAAAATGTCTATGCCGCGAACCATGATCTAATTCCAGTCAAAAACTTTCGGATTTTATCCGAACCTAGCTCATGGCTGGTGAGCTAGGGGTAGCTCATAGCTGGTGAGCTACCCCCCCTCATAAGATGCTGATTAGCAATGTCTTTTTCTCTCTGCCTTCTATGATCTTATGATTACCCCTGAAAGGGGGTTGCGAGTTATCCATGCCTCGCCATAGCGCTATCCAAAAGCTGGCGACGGCGAGGGGTGGATAACTCGCTAATCAGACCGCCTGCGGCGGGAATGATGAGTGCCGCTAGTCGCGGCACACGCTAGGCATAGGCGGGTAGGAATCCGCACCCCTTCCACGTTGCGCAATGCTGCAAGGTCCCAATTGGCTATCAGGGGGTACAGGAGGCGATTTCCCGCTCGTAGAGCGTAGGGGAGCGGTTGGGGGAAGGTCTGTGCGATCCAAGGGCTTGGCGTGCCCTAACGGGCACCAAAAGGGAAACCGGACTGATGCCAGTTTCTACAGCTTCCCAATATGGGAATTAAGGGTTGTTTCCCATGTTGGGAAATGGCATAGCCTGCTGATGAGGATCATCGCCCGCAAAAACATCGTAGCCTTTCACGACGCATCCTCTGACCCGTGCGTCACTGACACATTGGCTAGAGGTTGCAGAAAATGCGGACTGGTCTTCGACAATCGAAGTCATGGCCGATTTTTCAAAAGCAAAAACGGTGGCGGCGGAACGGGTTAGATTTGAAGTGGCGGGCGGAGATCATAGAATGATTGTTGCGTTCCATTTTCGGCGAGGGATCGCTTTCATAAAGTTTATTGGGACACATGCTGAATATGACCGCATCGACGCCGCGACCGTCGATCAGTTTTGAAGGACAGGCAAATGGATATCAGACCTATCAGGAATGATGACGACCATCGGGCGGCGGTCGATGAAATCCGCGCGCTCTGGAGCGCGGAAGCGGGCAGCGCGGACGAGGATCGTCTCGATGTGCTGGCAACCCTGGTCGATGAATATGAGCGGAAGCGGTGGCCGGTCGACAAGCTGGACCCGGTGGAAGCGATTGAAGCGGCCATGGAGGCGGAAGGCGCACCCGCGCCGATCTGGCGTCCCTGATCGGGCAATCGCGCGCGACCGAGGTTCTGGCCCGCAAGCGGGGGCTGACCCTCCACATGATCCGCAAAATCGAACGGCATGGCATGTCCCTGCATCGATCCTTGTCCGCGAATATCAATTATCGCGCTAAATCAGGGCTGCTGCTCGTAGAGGGGCACCCATTTTCCTTTGCACGTCTGGGCTTTGGCGTCCCATTTGGCGGTGCATCCGTATAGGGGTCGGTTCCGGCTCAGGGCGAAATGACACCCTAAGCCGATTGAGCCGCATACGCCTCATTGAGACCATGCACCGCCAGATCATTGGCAATGAGCCCATTCCATTGCGTTGGCTGAGAGGGTTCGACCGGACTGCCGATGACACGCTCATCGCGCCAAGCCCAGTGCGTTGGCGATGCCGTGTCAAAAGTGAATCCTGGCGACAGCCACAACGGCGCTGCCAAGCGTGCATATCGGACCTCCGTGCGGCGCATAAGCCGAACCAAGCCTGAAGGTGTGCGTCGGAACACCTCGGCGTTTGAATGGCACGATGGGGTGCAGCGAAAGGCGATAACCTTTGCCTTCGAAATGGAAGCCTCGAAATGCGGGATCGTAATTCCACCGCTCGACGACGAGGACGTCGGATCTCACATCCCGTACTGCATCGTCATGCAAACACAGGCCCTCCCGCGCGAAATCCTCCAGTTTGTCCGAGAGTGGCGGAGGTGGGGGGTGAACTTCACGCCCAATTTCTGCGCTCGTGGCATACGTCGTCTGTAACCGCGTATTGTTGCATCCTGGTCCAATCGGCCCGAGCGAAAAGCGCCGTGCTGGGGTCGGGAGCGAGGCTTGCCTCGGCAGCACATCAAGCGGCACTTCAATAAGCTTTTTGCCGTGCGCGAGAATAGGAGCCGCTGGCAGGTGTCCCAGCACTTGCCGGACGAACCCAAGCCTTTGTCGATTGCATAGGTGATGGAAAGACCTGCGGGCAATATTGGAGGGGTGCCGTGATCTTGAGCGATCAGCGCTTGTACGCGTCGTTCAGTGATTCCATTGGCCCACCATGGAATAGCGAAGCCGACCGCCAGCGGTAGTATGGCCGCCGCCAACATTACCAAGCGCGGAGTGCCGCCTGACACTCTGCGCAGGATCATATAGGTTGCCAGCGTCGGCGTGAAATATATCCAAGCTCCTGGCGTGAGGCTCATCAGCCATGCCAAGGGAATGCCGATAAGTGTCAGCATGAGAAGAACGACAATTGCTGGCAGGAAAATTGCGCATCCGGCTCCTACCGTCATTAACAGCCATAGATAAAGAAGGCGCCGATCGACTACGTGCATTTTTATATCGGACTTCCGTAGTGGGATTGAGGTGACTAACTTTTAGGGAGGCAATCATACCGTCATTTCAAGATCATTTTTGGCATTGGGCCTGTTCCGGCTCACGATTGCAGCGACCGTATTCTTGCTCAGGCCAAGATCGCGGGCGATCCAGCGATAACTGCGCCCCTCTTTAACCAGCGCCAGCACCTTGGGCCCAAGCCGATCGGACTTGGGCCGTTCCCCCGGTTGCCGTCCGAGCTTGCGCCCGCGCGCCCGAGCTGCGGCCAAGCCGGAACGGACACGCTCGCTGAGCATGTCGCGCTCGAACTGTGCGATGCCGGCAAGCAAAGTGGCCATCATCCGCCCATGCGGCGTATCGACCTCGAACGTCATGCCGCTCATTGCCACTACGGACACGCGCCACCCGGACAATCGGTTCAGCGTGTCGAGCAGGTCCTGGGTGGATCGGCCCCATCGGCTTAGTTCGGTCACAAGGATCGCATCGATCTGGCGTGCCTGCGCCAGCTTCATCACCTGGTTACGTGCCGCCCGGTTCGCCTTCATGCCGGAGGCGGTCTCCCGGAACACTTCTACCACTTCATAGCCGCCCCGCTCGGCAAAGCCGGCAAGGTCGCGCAACTGCCGTTCACAAGACTGGTCGGCGGTCGAAACCCTTGCGTAGATGGCGGCGCGCTGTCCCAATTGAACCCCTCTCGATTTAGGCTTTGAAAACCCTTGATCCGCGTGGGGTCAATGTTGTCCAAAACAGACTTCTGATCAACTGGGACAATGCCTCATGCCGCGACGCCATATCCTGAGCGCCCGGCAGCGATCGGCGCTGCTCGACCTGCCGACCGACGAAGCATCCCTGCTCCGCCATTACATTCTGGCTGACGATGACCTGATCCACATCAACCGACGACGCAGGCCTGAGAACCGGATCGGTTTCGCGCTGCAACTGTGCGCGCTGCGCTATCCCGGTCGGATGCTGGCACCGGGCGAGATCATCCCCCTCGCAGTGTGCCTTCCTTGGTGCCCAACTCGGCATCACCGGCGACACGCTCCTTCGCTGTTCGCCGCCAGACGCGCCAGCAGCATCTGGAGGTGCTGCGCCGAAGCTACGGGTACAAGATGTTCTCGGTCAGGGGGCGCCGGCCGGGCGTTCTGCAACTGGCTGTTCGCCGAAGCGAACAGGCGCGCTCGAATGACGATCTCGCCCGGCGCTTCATTGCCCGCTGCCGACACCATGACCATCCTGCGGCAGTCACCACCATCGAACGGCTGTGCGCTGACGCGCGTCGGGCGAGCGCGGTATCGAGAGGCGGATCGCCGCGCGGCTCGGTCGCGTCGCCTGCACCCGGCTCGACGCTGCTGAGACCGAGATGCTGCGGGTCAGTCGCTTCATCTGGCTGCGCCGGATCGAGCCGGGCAACAATTCCGCCGCGGCGAACCGGCTGCTCGACCGGTTGGAGTCCTGCGCACGATGAACGCTGACCTGCTCGCAGGCATCCCGCCGCACCGCGTCGCCCGGTTGCGCCGGCAGGGCGAACGCTATTTTGCCGATGGCCTGCGCGATCTGAACGCCGATCGGCGCCGCGCCATCCTCGCGGTCTGTGTTATCGAATGGGCCGCCACGACCGCCGACGCCGTGATCGAGACGCATGACCGGATCGTCGGCCGCACCTGGCGCGAGGCGAAGCAGCTGCACGATGCGCGTACTGCGGAAACCAGAGGTGCGGTCACCGCGACCCTGGACGGGTTCGCGGCGCTCGGCCGATCACTGCTCGACGCTCATGGCGACGGCGCATCGCTGGAGGATGCAGTCGCGCGCGCGGGATGGGACCGGCTCGACCGTCTTGTCGCAACGGCCAGGTCGCTGACCGACACGCTCGGCGACGATCCGCTGGCGCATGTCGATCAGGGGTATCACCGCTTCCGCCGGTATGCCGCGTATGCTGCGCTGCCTCGACCTCGCAGCCGCGCCGGTTGCCCCCCCTGCTCGACGCGGTGACCGCGATCGCCGCCAAAGGCGGGGTGCCGGCGGCCGACGACTTCCTGCGCCCGCATTCCAAATGGCGTCGTCAGCTGCGGTTGAAGGGCGGTGACGATGCGCGGATGCGTGAAGTCGCGGTGATGTTCCACCTGCGCGACGCGTTGCGCTCGGCGACATCTGGCTCGAGCGCTCGCATCGCTATGGCGACCTGCGCCATGTCCTAGTGCCGATGACGGTCGCGCGTACCATGAAGCTGGCAGTCCCGTCCGATCCCGCATGTCTGGCTAGCCGACCGCAAGGTCCGGCTTGCCGATGGCCTCGGCCGACTCGGTCGCGCCGCGCGCAATGGGACGATCCCGCATGGCAGTATCGAGGACGGCACGCTGCGCATCGACCGTCTCACCGCCGACCCGCCGGGCGGGATCGAGGAACTGCTGCTCGACCTGTACCGTCGCCTGCCGCCTGTCCGCATCACCGACCTGCTGCTCGAAGTCGATGTCGCACTCGGCTTCACTGAAGCCTTCACCCACCTACGCACCGGCGTGCCGTGCAGCGACCGGATCGGCCTGCTCAACGTACTGCTCGCCGAGGGGCTGAACCTCGGCCTGCGCAAGATGGCCGAGGCCTGTAATACCCATGATTACTGGCAGCTCTCCCGCCTCGCGCGCTGGCATGTCGAAAGCGAGGCGATCGACCAGGCGCTGGCGGCCGTGGTCGCCGCGCAAGCGATCTGCCGTTAGCGCGGGTCTGGGGCATGGGCACCACCGCGTCCGCCGATGGTCAGTTCTACCCCGCCGCGCGACAGGGCGAGGCGATGAACACGGTCAATGCCCGCTACGGCAACGATCCCGGCATCAAGGCCTACACCCACGTCAACGACCGCTTCGCGCCGTTCGCGTCACAGCCTATCCCCGCGACCGTCAGCGAGGCACCCTATCTGCTCGACGGTCTGACGATGAACGAGGCCGGGCGGCGGATCGAGGAGCAGTATGCCGACACTGGCGGGTTCACCGACCATCTGTTCGGGATCAGCGCCATGCTCGCTATCGCCTCGTGCTGCGTATCCGCGATCTGCCGTCCAAACGGCTGTACGTCTTCGATCCCGCTGTCACGCCGACCGAACTGCGCCCGCTGGTGGGCGGCAAGGCGCGTGAGGCACTGATCGTCTCCAACTGGGCCCCTGTGCATTATCAGGACACGGATTCACGGTAGCGGTTTGATGAGCAGCGGCATGAGGCCGTTGGCGTCGAGATCGAGGTGATCGGACCAGACATAATCGCCGGTGAGATTGATGCGATCCCAACCCAACGGCGAGAGCCGGGACAGCATAGCTGGATCGATGGGGCTTCCTCGACGACGCATTTCGTCGACGGCGCGCCCCAGATAGCGACAGTTGAACAGGATAATCGCTGCGGTGACGAGGTTGAGCGCGGCCGCTCGGGTCTGCTGGTTCTCCAGGCCACGGTCGCGAAAACGGCCGAGCCGATGGAAGGCGACCGCCCGGGCAAGGCTGTTGCGGGCCTCGCCCTTGTTCAACTCGGCAGTGACGGTACGGCGCAGAGCCGGATCCTCGAACCAGCGGAGCGTGACAGCGTGCGCTCGATCCGCCCGATCTCCCGCAGCGCCGCAGCGAGGCTGTTCTGCTGGCGGTAGGCGGACAGCTTCTTCAGGATCAACGATGGCGTGACGGTGCGGTGACGGATCGCGCCAATGACACGTTCAATATCGGGCCAGTGGCTGACGATCAGGTCCCGGTTGAGCCTGTGACCGAACAGTGGCGCAAGCCTGCCATAGCGCTTCGAGGGTTCGAAAGCGTAGAGGCGCCGGTCGGACAGGCGAGGAATGCGCGGCTCGAAATCGAGCCCGAGGAGATGCATCGTCGCGAATACGATGTCGGAAACGCCGCCTCCATCGACGTGCAGCGCGGTCAGATCGGCGTTGCTGTCATGGCCGAGGAGCCCATCGAGCGCATGGATGGCTTCTCCTGCCGTGCCGGCGATCACCGTCTGGTGCAGCGGCGCGTAGCGGTCGGTGATGGTGGTGTAGATCTTGACCACTGGGTCGCGACCATAATGGGCGTTGACCGCTCCGCCGGCTTCGCCCGGCCCGCCCAGGTAGAAGGCCTGGCCATCCGCGGAAGCCCGGTGTCCTTGCCCAAACCAGGCGGCGATCGGCTCGGCGTGGATGGCGTCGGTCAGACAGGCGAGCGCCGCCCGAAAGGTTTCCTCGCGCATGTGCCATGTCTGCATGCGCAGCAGCGCGCGGCGTGACCCTGCGCCGCATACCTCGGCCATGCGCGACAGCCCAAGATTGGTCGCTTCGGCAATCAGAGTGGCGAGGAAGGCCTGCTCATCGCCAGGCGGCAACCCGGTCGAGACGTGCCCGAAGTGCCGGGTGAAGCCGGTCCAGCGTTCGACTTGCGACAACACGTCGGTGATACGCGTGGCAGGCAGCATGTCGTAGCAGGCAAGCGTCAGGCGCCGTCCTTCGTCGTGCCTGGCATCATCGTCCTGCAGTTCCTTGGGAAATCGCAATCGCTCGCCAGCGAACAGGGCAGCATCGCGTCCGGCCAGATTGTGGGCGACGTCGCGCAAGGCGCTGTCGAGCTGCGCGGCGCGCTGATCGAGCCATGCGTGTGGATTACCGAGCGAGAACGGCGGTTGCAGCGCTGCGCCGGATAACGGCGCGAGCAGCACGTCCAGCGACCTGTGCAGCCTTGACCTCGGCACCCAGATATCACCCGAGGCCAGTGCATTGGTGAGCGCGCCGTAAGTCGCCATCTCCCAGTGCGTCCGGTCGATCTTGCCGGCGACCACGACATGGCGGTGCCAGCGCCGCTCGACATGACCGAGCGGAACGTCGGCAGGGAGGGGCTTGCGCCAGTCGCCATCAAGATTCGACAGGATCGCCATCGCGTCGCGCAATGCCGCGGTGCCGGCCCGACCGTGGAAATCGAGCGCTTGCAGGAATAGAGGCCCTGTTCGCTTGAAGGTCCGGTATTCGGCTGCGATCTCGCTCAGCACATCGTCCCTGTGAGGTGCCGCGGTACGACGGATGATTGCGGCATCAGCATCGAGCATGTCGAGAGGCACGATATCCCTGAGGGCCGCACCGATATCTCCGCCGGCGCGTGCTGCCTGGCTAACTGTTTCCAGCACAGTGGCGATCCGCATCAGCCGATCGCGGCCTTCGCGTCCCGAAATCGCGACCCTCTGCTCCAGGCGTTTGCGAGCACGAAGGTGAGCGCGTCCCATCAAGGCGCTGAACATGGCGATCGCCGCGTCGGTAAGCGTGGCCTCCATCTCGCGCAGCGTTGCAAGCAGGATGACCCGCCTGCGGGAGACGCGCATCTGTTGGAAAGCCTGGGCTGTATATCGCACGCCTTCGCGGGCGAACTGCGTCAGGCGGGGCTCGTGCAGGGGATCGACCGGAATGCTGGAAATACCGGTCCTATGGATTATCGCGACCTTCTCGAGGATTTCGGCAAGCGAGGCTGACGCGACGCGGGGCTCTGGTTCGCGCAGCCAGGACAAGCGGCTCTGCCGGTCATGTACCTTCTCATCGATCAGCATATCGAGACGCTGACGCATATCCGCATCGAGTTTAGCATCGACCGCGGCGACCAGATCGGTTTCCGTCCGAAGCATCGCCTCGGCCGCCATCCGCTCAACGACGCTGATGCCAGGGATGACGATGCGTCGCGTGCGCAGCTCGTCCAGCAATCGATCAAGCAAAATGCGCCCGTCCACGATAGCCATGGCTTCGGTTTCCAGCCAAGTCATCATGATGCCGCGCGCTGGCCGGCTCAGATCGGTGAATCCGAAGCGCGCCTTGATGGCGGCAAGCTGATCGTAGCGGGTCGGCGCTCGCCGCGCGAAGTCGGCGACGACGCCTGCATCCACTCCGACCTGTTCGGCGATGTGGTCGAGCATGATTGCAGGCAACAGCTCGCCTGTGCGCAGATGTCGCCCCGGATAGCGCAGGCAGCAGAGTTGCAGGGCATAGCTCAAGCGGGTCGCCGGAGTGCGTGCGAAGCCGATCGCAGCAAGGTCCTCGGCATCGAGGCCATGATGTCGCACCACCGCCGCCTCGCTGTCGGGCAAAGCAAGCAACGCGGCGCGCTGCCGCTGGGTCATCGGAATACGTGCGGGCATGTTTCATCCTCCAAAAACCTCTTGCCTTTTGTTGGCTTAGTGAAAGAGGATTGTGAAAGACCCAAGGCTGCGGAAATTGGTGCATGCTGTTTCCGCCTCCAGATACGGCCGTTTGTGAAAGAGACGCAGATGACGCGCGAACCCTATCTGATCGGTTATGCCCGCGTGTCGAAGGGCGACGACCAGTCGAACGCCGCGCAGCGGCGCGCGCTCGATGCGGCCGGCTGCAAGCGGGTGTTCGAGGAGACCGCCAGCGGTGGGCGGTGGGACCGACCCAAGCTTCTGGAGATGATCGGCCAGTTGCGCGACGGAGACGTCGTCGTCGTCTGGAAGCTTGACCGGCTGTCGCGCAGCCTAAAGGATATGCTGCACATCATGGAGCGGATCGAGCTGGCAGGCGCGGGCTTCCGCTCACTGACCGAGGCGATCGACACCACCACCGCGGCAGGGCGGATGATGATGCAGATGGTGGGAAGCTTCGCCGAGTTCGAGCGGGCCATGATCCGCGAGCGTACCAGCGCCGGCCTTGCCCAGGCTCGCGCAGAAGGACGGATCGGCGGGCGTCGGCCCAAGCTCGGCGACAAGCAGCGCCGCGAAATCGCCGAGTCCGTCACGTCCGGCCGCAAGTCCGGTGCCGAGATGGCGCGGCTCTACGGCGTCAGTGAACCCACCGTCTCGCGCATCGTCGCCGCGCACCGCCAGCAATTCAGTCAGCAGCAGAGGGAACAGGCATGAAGCGTGGTCACGATCTGTCCGGCGTCATGAAGTTCGCCACCTCGCCGGCCTGGGGCGAGCATCTGGGCGAGGCGCTCGGCGATCATCTCGGGCTGGCGATGGAGGAGTTCGACTTCGAAGCGGACGAGCTGGCGGACATCGTCGGCGATCATTGGGCCGGCGTGTTGTGGGGATGCGCGTTCGAGGATCTGCTGACGCGCACCATCCAACCCGACCGGAACATCGTCGATGACTATATTCGGCGCCGGGGCTGGAATGAGAGCGGCCCGACCAAAATCTACCTGCGTGCCCTTCGATCGTCAGTGATGAGCCTCCACGAGGTCAGCGAGGTCGAGCCCGGCAGCGGCTTCCTCGTGCGCGACCTGATCCGGGGCGGCGAGCCGCTTCGAGTATCCGAGCGCAGCGCCTCGCAGACGCTGAAGCAATGGGACAGGATCGGTGCCCGCGTCGTGCAGGTCGGAGGCAAGCACCTCCTGTCGGGCGGCGTGCTGTCGTTCACGATGGAGGCGGCCGAGGCGCTCGTCGCCGATCTACGGCGCTCGAAGGGCAAGCGCAGCCCGCGCACCGCGTTGAACCTAGACGCCGACGATCTGGCTGCACTTCCGGCCCTCATCAGCACGGCATGGCTGTTCGATGTCGTTCCCAAGACCATGGGACCGGCGCCCATCCCCACGCTGCACAACATTGATGGCGAGGAGGTGATGTTCCACCGCGTGCGCTTTCCCTTCGCACGCGGCGTGACCCAGGCGCTGGTCGGCGAGCGGCTTGATACTGTCCCTGCGCTTCAGCGGGAAACCACGCACTTTTGGAACTGGCTGGGCGAGAAACCGAACGGAAAAGCGAAAAGCACCGGGCGCATGGCGTGGGGTGTGACGATGGCGGACGGCACCCCGGTGCTCGGCAATGTCGAATTGAAAGGCCGCGCCCTGATGCTCGCCGTCACCTCGGCCGAGCGAGCGAAACGCGGCACCGCGCTTATCAACGATGCGCTCGCCGGGTTGGTCGGCTCGCCGCTGACCACGATTGAGACGGTCGAACAGGCCATGGCGGCGCGGGCCGAGGGGCTGACATCATCCGAACCGGCACCCGCCATTGCGCCAGAGGTTGCAACCCCGCTCATCCATGCCATGCTCGACCGTCAGTACCGCGCGACGCTCGATGAACCCGTCGGCATGCTCGGCGACATCACCCCGCGCGCAGCCGTTCAAACTGCCGCAGGCCGGCACCGAGTAGCCGGGTGGCTCAAGCATCTCGAAAACCGCAGCAGCAGCCAACTCGACGCGAACGACCCGATGGCCACCTACGACTTCACTTGGATATGGCGCGAACTTGGCATCGAGAACCTGCGCAAATAGTTCGCTACCCCTGACGTCGATGCCTACCGTGAATCCGTGTCCCTACAATGCACAGAGGCCAACTGGCCCGACCTGTTCCGCTGCGCCGCCACCATGAGCGCGGGGCAGGTCGCGCCGAGCCGCATCCTGCGCAAGCTCGCCGCCTATCCGCGCCAGAACGACCTGGCCGCAGCACTGCGCGAGGTCGGGCGGATCGAGCGGACGCTGTTCATCATCGAATGGATCCTCGACGCCGGCATGCAACGCCGCGCACAGGTCGGCCTTAACAAGGGCGAGGCGCACCACGCGCTGAAGAACGCCCTGCGCATCGGTCGCCAGGGCGAGATCCGTGACCGCACTACGGAGGGCCAGCATTACCGGATCGCCGGCCTCAACCTGCTCACCGCCATCATCGTCTACTGGAACACCCTGCATCTCGGCCATGCTGTAGAGGCCCGGCGTCGCGAAGGACTCGATACCCCGGATCATCTGCTGGCCCATGTCTCCCCGCTGGGGTGGGCGCATATCCTCCTCACCGGCGAATACCTCTGGCCGAAGGATGCCGACGCTTAGGGTGTCATTTCGCCCTCAGCCGGAACCGACCCCGTATAGCTGGCGCTCGATCTTGGGTTCCTGCGCCCAGCGATAGGCGAGGGCCGCGGCGAAGATCAGTCCCAGCCCGATGAGGGCGGCGGTGATCCATTCCTTCAGGCGATCCCACCAGACCCCTGCGCTGACCCGCTGAAGCTCCCCAGCGGCCCGGTGGAGGGCACTGACCCCCGCGCCTGCCTGTGCGGTCCATTCGGCGCGTTGGCGGGCGTCCTGTTCGATCTTCTGGGCCAGTGCGGCGACCTGCTGGGCGACCCCTTCGGCCCCGGCCTTGCGCATGGCGTCGAGCAGGGTGCGATAGTCTGCGCCGGGATCGGAGGGAGGGGGAGCATCAAACTCGGCAGGGTCGAAGGGATCAGGCATCGGCGGGGCCACCCTTGAAGGTCCAGCCCTCGAATGCCTTCCGGTCCTGATCGCGGCTGATCCGGCTCATCAGGTCATTGAGGTGGGATTCCCATGCGGGGTCTTTCATGAGGGCATAGCGTGGAAAGTACGCTAAACAACGCTAAGCGAGAACGCATGGCGAACGCTCGATGCGAACGGACGGGCGCTTAATCAGGCGGGCCGTTCGATTCCCATCCTACGCATTTCGCGATAAATGGTCGATCGGCCGATGCCGAGTTGCCGCGCTGCTTCGGTAGGCGAGATACGAGCTTCGACCAGCTTGATGGCCGCATCCACTTTGGACATGTCCAGCGGCTGACGGCCAGGCTGTTTGCCCTTAGCACGGGCGGCGGCAATACCATCTCTGGTTCGCTCAGAAATCAGCCGTCGCTCAAAATGGGCGATGGCCCCAAACACATGGAAGATGAGCTCGCCGGCAGCTGACGAAGTGTCGATCTTTTCTTCAAGGCTCAGGAGCGCGATGCCCTGACCGCGTAGCGTCTCAACCGTGGTGAGAAGTTCGGCAAGCGAGCGCCCAAGCCGATCGAGGCGGACCACCGCCAGCGTGTCACCCTTGCGGGCATAGGCGATTAGCTCAGCCAGACCGGGCCGTTCCATGCTCTTACCTGAAATGACATCGGTGAAGATTTTGATGGCGCCAGCCTTCTCCAGACGCATGGTCTGGCCCGCAACGTCCTGATCGCCGGTGCTGACGCGGGCATAGCCCAGAATATCACCCATGCCGCACGTCTCCCAAACGGTCGTTCTGTGGACGCTATGGAGGGCAGCCGCTGCGCCCCACCCATATCCGTCCACATACTATGTCTCTTTACTCCTCGCTGTCCATAGGCCCAGATGACCTTTTGTGGACAGGAAACGGCATGACGAAGCGCAAGCATCAACTCCTGACCGAGAGCGAACGCGATCAGATACTCGCCATCCCGACCGATCGCGACCATTTGGCCCGGCTCTATACCTTCGAGCCTTCCGATATCGAGATCATCGGCGCGCGACGGGAGCGACGGAACCAGTTGGGCGTGGCGCTGCAACTCGCGCTCCTGCGGCACCCGGGCATCACGCTTGCGCAGTTGATACAGGACAGGGGAGCAATACCCCATGATCTCGCCGCTTTCGTCGCGGAGCAACTTGGTCTGCACGTAACCGAGCTGGCCAACTATGCGGCGCGGGATCAGACAATTACGGATCATGCCCGTGAGCTGGCGGCGCGTTTGGGGCTTCGGGGGCCAACCCGCGCCGATATTCCCTTCATGGTCGAGGCGGCCGCGAGAACGGCATGGGCGACCGACAAGGGGATGACGATTGCGATGGGCGTGGTCACCGCCCTGCGCGAGGCCCGGATTTTGCTGCCGTCCATCTCCACCATCGAACGCGCCAGCAGCGCGGGACGTGCCCGCGCGCGCAAGCAGGCCGCCCACGCCCTGATCGCCGATCTCAGCGCCGAACAGGTCCAGGCCCTCGATCAGCTCTTCGACGCCGCCGGCGGCATGAGCCATCTCGCCTTGCTTAAGACCATCCCCGTCGCGGCCAAGCCCGATCACGTCCGCCAGATCCTCGACCGTCTGAGGCAGGTGCGGAAGATCGGCATTTCCCCCGACGTCGCGGGCCGCATCCACGCGGACCGATTTCGGCAATATGTCAGGGAAGGCCGTGCGTCGCCTGCCTATATGATCGAGCGCTATATTCCCTCCCGGCGACGCGCCACGCTCGTTGCCTTCCTGCTCGATCTTGAAGAACGGCTGACGGACAGCGCCCTGGAGATGGCGGACAAGCTGATCGGCGGCATCTTCACCCGCGCGAAGAACGCCCAGGCGCGCAGCTATGCCGCCACGTCGAAGAACGTGGCCCGGCTGATGCTGATCTTCCGCAGGACGATCGACGCGCTCACCGAAGCAGTCGATACTGGCGAAGATCCTATGGAGGTCCTGGATGCCTCAGTAGGATGGCACACCCTCCTGAAGGCCAGACCGGAAGTGGCGACGATCGCGGAAACCGCCAATCTTGATCCGCTGAGGGTCGCGGCCGACCGCTATGCGACGTTGCGCAAGTTCGCCCCTGATCTGCTTGAAGCGCTACAGTTCAGGGCCGGAAAGGGCAGCGCGAAAACGATTGCCGCTATCGAGATGCTGCGCGACCTCAATAGGTCGGGCAAGCGCGATCTGCCTGCCGACGCTCCGATGCCCTTCCGCAAGGAATGGCAGAAAATTGTCATGGGCGATGACGGCAAGATCAATCGGCGGCTCTGGAAATCGCGACTATCGCGCATCTGCGCAACAAGCTGCGCTCCGGTGATGTCTGGGTGGAACGATCGACGGGATACCGCCAGTTCGACAGCTACCTGCTAAGCGAACCGAAGGCCAAGCCGATCGTGTCGGCTCTTGGTCTGCCACCCACAGCCGGCGAATGGCTCGAACAGCGGGGCCGCGAACTGGACTGGCGGCTGAAGAAATTCGCCCGGAGCCTGAAGCGCGACGCTCTGGAGGGTGTGCGATACCGCGACGGCCGCCTCCAGATATCCCCCGTTCGCACGATCGCAACGCCCGACGCCGAAGCCCTGGCCGACCGGCTCGATGCGATGATGCCACGCATCCGTATCACCGAACTGCTACATGAGGTGGCGCAGGAAACTGGCTTTCTTTCGGCGTTCACCAACCTGCGCACCGGCGAGCTATGTCCCAATGAAAATGCGCTGCTCGCCACGATCCTCGCCGACGCCACCAATCTCGGCCTGTCGCGCATGGCCGCCGCGAGCCAGGGCGTCACGCGCGATCAACTCCTATGGACCCATGACGCCTATATCCGCGACGAGAGCTACCGCGCGGCGCTCGCCGTCCTCATCAACGCGCACCACCGCCTGCCATTCTCGCGGGTATGGGCGACGGCACAACGTCCAGTTCCGATGGTCAGTTCTTCAGGGGCGCGAAGCGCGGCGCATCGGGCGGCGACATCAACGCGCGCTATGGCGTCGATCATGGCTTCAGCTTCTACACCCATGTTTCCGATCAGCGCGGGCCCTACCACGTCAATGTGATCTCGGCCGCCACGCATGAAGCGCCCTATGTCCTCGACGGCCTCATCAGCCATGGCACCGATCTCAGGATCGTCGAGCATTACACCGACACCGGCGGAGCGACCGATCATGTCTTCGCCCTGTGCGCGATGCTGGGATTTCGCTTCTGCCCGCGCCTGCGCGACTTTCCGGACAGGCGGCTTGCGCCGATCGCGCCGGTTTCGGCCTATCCGTCCATCGCCCCGTTGTTGGGCAAGCGTATCCGCACCGACATCATCAATGAACAATGGGACGACGTGCTGCGCCTCGTGGGGTCGATCAAGGCTGGCCACGTCGCGCCGTCGGTCATGCTGCGAAAGCTCGCCGCCTACGAACGGCAGAACCAGCTCGACGTCGCACTACAGGAGATCGGCAAGATCGAACGGACCCTGTTCATGCTGGACTGGCTTGAAAATCCCGATCTGCGCCGGCGATGCCATGCCGGCCTTAACAACAGCGAGCAGCGCCATGCCCTGACGCAAGCGATCTACACCTTCCGCCAGGGCCGCATCATCGACCGCAGCCATGAAGCTCAACAATATCGGGCATCAGGCCTCAACCTAGTCATCGCGGCGATCGTCTATTGGAACACGATCTACATGGCCGACGCCGCCCAGCATCTGCGATCGGCAGCGGCCCCGGTCCCCGATGATCTGCTTGTCCATACGTCGCCGGTTGGCTGGGAGCATATTGCCTTTTCCGGCGATTTCCTCTGGGATCGAGCCGCCGCTTCCGCTGGCCGCAAGGCCCTCAATCTTCCGCCGGACAGCCGCGCCGCCTAAGCGTTCCTCGGTTGTTCTCCCTTAGCGTTGTTTAGCGTACCTTCCACGCTATGCCCTCTTCATGGCGGCATCGAGGAGCAGACCGCCGAGTATGATCTTGCGGCGGGCATCGGCCTTGCGGTTCAGGGTAACGGCGCGGGCTTCCAATGCCTGCAACCGGGCCTTGGCCTGCTGGACCTTGCGACGGGCGGTTTCGATAGCCTCTGGCGTTGGAGCAGCCATGGTCAATCCTTTCGCTGTGCGATACTGATAGCACCGGACCCGACCGAGCGAAAGAGAGGAAGGGCGCACTTATGCAAACTTGCGTTTGCGTACGTCAGGGGATACCCCTGAACCCCAGCGGGCTGTCGCCCGCGCCATGCTCCCGCATGGCAAGGTAAGGGCGCGGCGATGGCGAGCTTCCATCTTGCGGTAAAGACGATAGGCCGTTCCGCCGGTCGCAGCGCGACGGCAGCGGCAGCCTATCGTGCGGGTGTCGAAATCACGGATGAGCGCACCGGCCTCGTCCATGATTACACCCGCAAGCAGGGCGTCGAACATAACGCCCTTGTCGTGCCCGCCGACGCCCCGGCGTGGGCCAGTGACCGGGCCCTGCTCTGGAACGCCGCCGAACAGGCAGAGACGCGCAAGAACTCGACCGTCGCCCGCGAATATGAAATCGCGCTGCCCGCCGAGTTGTCGGCCGAGGCGCGGCGCGAGCTTGCGCTGGGCCTCGCACGGGAGATCAGCGAGCGGCATGGGGTGGCGGTGGACGTGGCGATCCACGCACCAGGTCGCGAGGGCGACCATCGCAACCATCACGCCCATCTGCTGACGACGACGCGGCGGATCGGCCCGGAAGGGCTGGGCGCGAAGACCCGCGAACTGGACCAGAAGACGAGCGGGGAGGTCGAGCGCTGGCGTGGCCGGTGGGCCGAGATGCAGAATGCGGCGCTGGAACGGGCGAACGTCCCGGAGCGGGTGGACCATCGCAGCCACCAGCGGCGCGGAATCGAGCAGGAGGCGACCGTGCATATGGGGCCGAGCGCGACGGCGATGGAACGCCGTGCCGAGCATCAGGCCATGCGGGAGGGGCGGGCCTATGAGCCAGTAACGATGGTGGGCCAGCACAACGCCGGCGTCATCGAGCAGCGGGGCCTGCGCCAGTATATAGAGCGGGGGACCGAGTGGCTGCGCGATGCAGGGCAGCGGATATCGGGCAGGCTGCATGCGTTCGCGGCCACCTTGAGCGGCGCGGTCGATCGCGATCGGCGCGATGCAGCCGAGGCGCAGCGTCAGGAGCGGCTTGTCGCCGAGCGCACCCGTGAGCAGGCACAGGAACGCCAGCAGGTGCAGGACCGTGAGAAAGTGGCGGAGAAGTTCAGGACCATTGCCGGGAAGCGCGAGGCGGGCGGCCATGGCTATGGCGACCATAATAGCGACTGGAAGGCGACCCCGGAGGCGCTCCGCAAGGCGGTGGATGCCTATAACGGAGCGAACCAGCACACCAAGGATCTCTACATCGAGCGGATCCAGCGCGAACCCCAGATGGCGCGCGCGGTGGGCCAGTTGCTCCATGAGCGCGAGCTGGTCCTGCAACGTGATCGTGGCATGAGCCGATGAGGATGACGGAAAACCCTGAAATCGGGGTTTTCGTGCATATTCCCAATCCGGCAGGGTTTTTCGTGCAGCCAGATCGCGGCGGCGGCGTGGTCGTGAGTGTGCCGGTCAGCCATGCGCGGATTCATGTGATTGTCGGCAGTTAGGACGTCACGAAACCTATGACGCAAGATCAGTGAAATAAGCACTCTCAGATTCAGATAACTTCTTTGGGCCACTTATTACTTCATCGTTCCCGTAAAGTAAGGCAATGCCTTGATCTGCATCAATGGCTAGATACCAACCTTTATAAGCGTCACCAACAACCTGCCATGCAATTGTGCGATCTCTTATTATGTCAAAAATTACATCCACCTTACGAGGGTCGTTTTTGAACAGTCGACGCAAGCTGGCGAGTATCTTATTCGCGTGCCTTCTATCTTCCACGGTGGACAGACGCTGATTTTGTTGACGCCTGTAAGCCTCCGCCTGTTGGCGTTCCTCCTCCAACAAAATGGCGCGTCGCTCATCTCGTAAGGGGTTGGCTGAGAATAGACGTTCCAACCGATGCTGCATGGCGTCGGTTGGGACCACTTCCAAGTGAGGAAGTGACTTGATCCACTCAATTCTGCGCCGGAGAAAGCTTTCATGATCGACGGCAAAAAGCCGGGTGTTTAGTGCATCGAAATCCTTGCGTAGTGGCGATGATTTGCGAAATTCATCGTAACGGGAGTTCCACTCTGAAATATCATAACCGACTTGAGGCACCAGATTGGCAAGATCATTGTAGATTTCAGCAATTTCGGATGCGCCGCATGCCATCAATCCAGCACGGCACGCCTCTACATTATGAGGTTTATACCCAGAATTGCCGACATAAATGTAATGCCCATTCTGACGGACTTGGCCATAATAGTATGTGACTTGACTGTTCCAAAGTACCTCTGGAGCAATTTCATCAGCGCGCAGACCACCTTGTTGATGTGCTAGCGCCGCAAACGATGAGAACGAGTCAACAGCTTCCCAAAGCTCATCGGATTCCCATCGAGCCTTATCCACCACGATTTCGCGAATGATACGCCCCTGAGATTTATTCCAAATCACGCCGCCTCCTCAGCTTCGATTGCGAGAACTTCCTAAATCACAACGGTTACAAATGCCTTTAATGCTTAGATTTCCCGCATTGTCCGACAATCAGGCGATAGCCGCTGTCGCCATGTGATCTCCGGCAAACGGCCGTTAGAGCGACAGATGCCGCTTAGACGGCTTCGCGGGCTGAGATCGCTATCCCGGTAAAGTCAGCCGCTGTGGCGGCTTGAGCGAACGCCTTCGAGCAAAGCCCGTTATGAAAGTGTCATGCCAAATGGCTCCGCCGTTAATTTCCTTGGGAATGGAGTCCAGACCTTGAATCTCGATCATGGTGAGACCTCCATCATGCGATAATGTTTGGGAAGGCGAAGACCAGCTTTGACGGCTTCCGCTTCAAGCTGGTCCGATAAACAGGTAAGCTTGCCATTCAGTGCACGCTCACGCCACAAATGTGCGCGGCCAAATGCAGTCTTTGAGAACGCGAGGCCCGATATTTCCTTTTTCGAGTCTATCAGCGTATAATAGCCAGAATATTCTGGACCATAAGATCGATAAGACCCTTCTTCGCTTTTCTCCGGCGAGAAAGCGTCAATATCCTGCCCTACGACCAGAAGATGATATTGCTTGGGATATAGTTTGCCGCGCGGCATCCTTATTTCGATCGGGAACAACTGGTGAATACCCGGCTCGAGCCGCTCAATTATTGCCTTCATTCTTTCATCGACCGCCAGAAGGCCGTTTAACGAAATGAGCGAAGCAAGCGACTTATAGCTTTTGGCGGTGATATAGCATTGCGGTGGCTCATGATCTTTGATCGAGTTGAGCGGGGCCAATTCGGGAAATTGGGTTGGCCTTACGCCAAGTTCCTGAGTAAATTTGGATGTAACATAGGTGGGGTAACTGGCTATATCGCCACCTTGGGTATAGTCGTATAAGGCACTCTGAACTTCTGGCGATTGACTCTGATAATAGCGGTTGAGCCGATCACGCCAACCGCCTTTGCCACGCGGGTCGAGACTTTCAAAGTCGCCCTCCGGCCAATAATCGCCAAAACTCGAAGGTATGCTCATTCCCCAAACCATTACGCTGCCTCCCGCATGTCCGATGCATAGCGCGAGAGTGCAGCTTTCCGGTTAATCGTCTCAAAACGCTGTTTTACGAGATGATGCGGCTCGCTTGCCCGGAAAACCGCACCTCACGCAGCCGTTGTTTGAAAACCCATCTCGAAATCTATGTCCGACAATCAGGCGTTTTGCGACGGGTTCCATTAGGATCAGCGTCCTTCTTCCCTTGCGCGGACGATGGCACTAAATTCTGAAATTACCTGCTGCACGTTGCCGTCATCGCACACGTTGAGCGAGTGGTGGACTGAAACGGCCTGATCGGTTCGCATTTCCAGCCAAGTAATCCGGGCTGTGTTCGGCGCGAGATGGGCCTGCTCTAGCGCGATCTGTTCACTATATCCCGCGATCACATCGTTGATGGCCTCCAGCGCGACCTCATAGGCAATGGCCTGCTTTTGGGACCATAAAGGGCCGGTTGGAGAATCCATGGTTTATTCCTCGCCGCTAGGGCTGTCGCCCTGGCGGCTGAACAGGCGCGACCAGAAACCGCGCTGTGGAGTAGGTTGAGGGGCAGCGCGCTGATCGGTCAGGGCAAGCCGTTGCGCCTGTTCTCGCCAAGCGTTCCGTTCTTCACGCAGTTCCGCAACCTGCTCACGCAACAGCCTGTTTTCAGCCTGTAAACCGGGGGTGTCACTACCTGTTATATCGGGCTGTAAAGGTTGCTGCACCTCATTTACAGGGGGCCATACGCGGAACAGTTCGACAGGCTCAATACGCCACTCGCCATTATCTGACTTTTGGCCGGAAATGCGTCCTGTCTTGATTGCTTTCATGAGCGTTTGGCGGGTGACACCGACCTTTTCCGACGCTTCTCTTAGGGTGATACCCATAGTGTCACTCGCTGTTAAGTTTGCCTGTATGGTATCTATATATCGGTTGCATCGTCATCGGGCGATGTATCGGATGCACGGAGCTTGTTACCTAGGCCAGTAACTAGCTGGGAGAGTTCCTCCTGCATCGCTGGGTCAGGTTCCGGCTGTTGGGTGGCAGGCAAGTCTGGTTCCATTCCCGGTAGTGATGGTTCAGACGGGGGAGGAAGGCCGGGACCGCTTGGCAACTGGCGCTCCCCCGGAAACAGGTTAGGCAGGCGATGGAGCGCCGGTTGCGCGCCTAGCTCTTCACGATCCGGTTGTTCATCGTCTGCGATCAACACAGCCGCCGAAAATAGGCTGTAGCGGATGCCATCACGCTTGCCGGTCCATGCCACCCGATCATTGATGACGTAGGCGCAGGCTGTCCCGGTTGGACCGATCTGGCGGACTTCGATCCACCCCTGTTCGCGGAGTATGGACAAAGCCCGCTTGAGGGTCGGGAGTGAGCAATGCGCTGCCTTTGCCAATGTCGTTTGGCTGGCCACAATGGCATTATGCCGTCCCATTTGAGCTACCAGCACATGAAGCACCGATGAAGCACGGGGATTGGCGATAGCCAGTTGCGCCCATCTCTCATGAGCAGCGCGATCAGTCTGCACCCATGTACCGCCCGGCGGGGTAGTCAAACCTAGTTGCTTTGACTTTTGCGACATTGGCACTCCCTAGTCCCACAGGCAGATAAAATTTGTCAGTCGTGAGCTAGGGGTAGCTCACCCATGAATGAATTTTGAAAGCGATTGAACAAAATCGAAAATGTCTATGCCGCGAACCATGATCTAATTCCAGTCAAAAACTTTCGGATTTTATCCGAACCTAGCTCATGGCTGGTGAGCTAGGGGTAGCTCATAGCTGGTGAGCTACCCCCCCTCATAAGATGCTGATTAGCAATGTCTTTTTCTCTCTGCCTTCTATGATCTTATGATTACCCCCTGAAAGGGGGTTGCGAGTTATCCATGCCTCGCCATAGCGCTATCCAAAAGCTGGCGACGGCGAGGGGTGGATAACTCGCTAATCAGACCGCCTGCGGCGGGAATGATGAGTGCCGCTAGTCGCGGCACACGCTAGGCATAGGCGGGTAGGAATCCGCACCCCTTCCACGTTGCGCAATGCTGCAAGGTCCCAATTGGCTATCAGGGGGTACAGGAGGCGATTTCCCGCTCGTAGAGCGTAGGGGAGCGGTTGGGGGAAGGTCTGTGCGATCCAAGGGCTTGGCGTGCCCTAACGGGCACCAAAAGGGAAACCGGACTGATGCCAGTTTCTACAGCTTCCCAATATGGGAATTAAGGGTTGTTTCCCATGTTGGGAAATGGCATAGCCTGCTGATGAGGATCATCGCCCGCAAAAACATCGTAGCCTATTTCACGACGCATCCTCTGACCCGTGCGTCACTGACACATTGGCTAGAGGTTGCAGAAAATGCGGACTGGTCTTCGACAATCGAAGTCATGGCCGATTTTTCAAAAGCAAAAACGGTGGCGGCGGAACGGGTTAGATTTGAAGTGGCGGGCGGAGATCATAGAATGATTGTTGCGTTCCATTTTCGGCGAGGGATCGCTTTCATAAAGTTTATTGGGACACATGCTGAATATGACCGCATCGACGCCGCGACCGTCGATCAGTTTTGAAGGACAGGCAAATGGATATCAGACCTATCAGGAATGATGACGACCATCGGGCGGCGGTCGATGAAATCCGCGCGCTCTGGAGCGCGGAAGCGGGCAGCGCGGACGAGGATCGTCTCGATGTGCTGGCAACCCTGGTCGATGAATATGAGCGGAAGCGGTGGCCGGTCGACAAGCTGGACCCGGTGGAAGCGATTGAAGCGGCCATGGAGGCGGAAGGGCGCACCCGCGCCGATCTGGCGTCCCTGATCGGGCAATCGCGCGCGACCGAGGTTCTGGCCCGCAAGCGGGGGCTGACCCTCCACATGATCCGCAAAATCGAACGGGCATGGCATGTCCCTGCATCGATCCTTGTCCGCGAATATCAATTATCGCGCTAAATCAGGGCTGCTGCTCGTAGAGGGGCACCCATTTTCCTTTGCACGTCTGGGCTTTGGCGTCCCATTTGGCGGTGCATCCGTATAGGGGTCGGTTCCGGCTCAGGGCGAAATGACACCCTAAGCCGATTGAGCCGCATACGCCTCATTTGAGACCATGCACCGCCAGATCATTGGCAATGAGCCCATTCCATTGCGTTGGCTGAGAGGGTTCGACCGGACTGCCGATGACACGCTCATCGCGCCAAGCCCAGTGCGTTGGCGATGCCGTGTCAAAAGTGAATCCTGGCGACAGCCACAACGGCGCTGCCAAGCGTGCATATCGGACCTCCGTGCGGCGCATAAGCCGAACCAAGCCTGAAGGTGTGCGTCGGAACACCTCTCGGCGTTTGAATGGCACGATGGGGTGCAGCGAAAGGCGATAACCTTTGCCTTCGAAATGGAAGCCTCGAAATGCGGGATCGTAATTCCACCGCTCGACGACGAGGACGTCGGATCTCACATCCCGTACTGCATCGTCATGCAAACACAGGCCCTCCCGCGCGAAATCCTCCAGTTTGTCCGAGAGTGGCGGAGGTGGGGGTGGAACTTCACGCCCAATTTCTGCGCTCGTGGCATACGTCGTCTGTAACCGCGTATTGTTGCATCCTGGTCCAATCGGCCCGAGCGAAAAGCGCCGTGCTGGGGTCGGGAGCGAGGCTTGCCTCGGCAGCACATCAAGCGGCACTTCAATAAAGCTTTTTGCCGTGCGCGAGAATAGGAGCCGCTGGCAGGTGTCCCAGCACTTGCCGGACGAACCCAAGCCTTTGTCGATTGCATAGGTGATGGAAAGACCTGCGGGCAATATTGGAGGGGTGCCGTGATCTTGAGCGATCAGCGCTTGTACGCGTCGTTCAGTGATTCCATTGGCCCACCATGGAATAGCGAAGCCGACCGCCAGCGGTAGTATGGCCGCCGCCGCCAACATTACCAAGCGCGGAGTGCCGCCTGACACTCTGCGCAGGATCATATAGGTTGCCAGCGTCGGCGTGAAATATATCCAAGCTCCTGGCGTGAGGCTCATCAGCCATGCCAAGGGAATGCCGATAAGTGTCAGCATGAGAAGAACGACAATTGCTGGCAGGAAAATTGCGCATCCGGCTCCTACCGTCATTAACAGCCATAGATAAAGAAGGCGCCGATCGACTACGTGCATTTTTATATCGGACTTCCGTAGTGGGATTGAGGTGACTAACTTTTAGGGAGGCAATCATACCGTCATTTCAAGATCATTTTTGGCATTGGGCCTGTTCCGGCTCACGATTGCAGCGACCGTATTCTTGCTCAGGCCAAGATCGCGGGCGATCCAGCGATAACTGCGCCCCTCTTTAACCAGCGCCAGCACCTTGGGCCCAAGCCGATCGGACTTGGGCCGTTCCCCCGGTTGCCGTCCGAGCTTGCGCCCGCGCGCCCGAGCTGCGGCCAAGCCGGAACGGACACGCTCGCTGAGCATGTCGCGCTCGAACTGTGCGATGCCGGCAAGCAAAGTGGCCATCATCCGCCCATGCGGCGTATCGACCTCGAACGTCATGCCGCTCATTGCCACTACGGACACGCGCCACCCGGACAATCGGTTCAGCGTGTCGAGCAGGTCCTGGGTGGATCGGCCCCATCGGCTTAGTTCGGTCACAAGGATCGCATCGATCTGGCGTGCCTGCGCCAGCTTCATCACCTGGTTACGTGCCGCCCGGTTCGCCTTCATGCCGGAGGCGGTCTCCCGGAACACTTCTACCACTTCATAGCCGCCCCGCTCGGCAAAGCCGGCAAGGTCGCGCAACTGCCGTTCACAAGACTGGTCGGCGGTCGAAACCCTTGCGTAGATGGCGGCGCGCTGTCCCAATTGAACCCCTCTCGATTTAGGCTTTGAAAACCCTTGATCCGCGTGGGGTCAATGTTGTCCAAAACAGACTTCTGATCAACTGGGACAATGCCTCATGCCGCGACGCCATATCCTGAGCGCCCGGCAGCGATCGGCGCTGCTCGACCTGCCGACCGACGAAGCATCCCTGCTCCGCCATTACATTCTGGCTGACGATGACCTGATCCACATCAACCGACGACGCAGGCCTGAGAACCGGATCGGTTTCGCGCTGCAACTGTGCGCGCTGCGCTATCCCGGTCGGATGCTGGCACCGGGCGAGATCATCCCCCTCGCAGTGTCTGCCTTCCTTGGTGCCCAACTCGGCATCACCGGCGACACGCTCCTTCGCTATGCTGTTCGCCGCCAGACGCGCCAGCAGCATCTGGAGGTGCTGCGCCGAAGCTACGGGTACAAGATGTTCTCCGGTCAGGGGGCGCCGGCCCGGGCGTTCTGCAACTGGCTGTTCGCCGAAGCCGAACAGGCGCGCTCGAATGACGATCTCGCCCGGCGCTTCATTGCCCGCTGCCGCGACACCATGACCATCCTGCCGGCAGTCACCACCATCGAACGGCTGTGCGCTGACGCGCTGGTCGCGGCCGAGCGCGGTATCGAGAGGCGGATCGCCGCGCGGCTCGGTCGCGTCGCCTGCACCCGGCTCGACCGGCTGACGACCGAGATGCTGCCGGGTGCGATCAGTCGCTTCATCTGGCTGCGCCGGATCGAGCCGGGCAACAATTCCGCCGCGGCGAACCGGCTGCTCGACCGGTTGGAGTTCCTGCGCACGATGAACCTCGGCGCTGACCTGCTCGCAGGCATCCCGCCGCACCGCGTCGCCCGGTTGCGCCGGCAGGGCGAACGCTATTTTGCCGATGGCCTGCGCGATCTGAACGCCGATCGGCGCCGCGCCATCCTCGCGGTCTGTGTTATCGAATGGGCCGCCACGACCGCCGACGCCGTGATCGAGACGCATGACCGGATCGTCGGCCGCACCTGGCGCGAGGCGAAGCAGCTGCACGATGCGCGTACTGCGGAAACCAGAGGTGCGGTCACCGCGACCCTGGACGGGTTCGCGGCGCTCGGCCGATCACTGCTCGACGCTCATGGCGACGGCGCATCGCTGGAGGATGCAGTCGCGCGCGCGGGATGGGACCGGCTCGACCGTCTTGTCGCAACGGCCAGGTCGCTGACCGACACGCTCGGCGACGATCCGCTGGCGCATGTCGATCAGGGGTATCACCGCTTCCGCCGGTATGCGCCGCGTATGCTGCGCTGCCTCGACCTCGCAGCCGCGCCGGTTGCCCGGCCCCTGCTCGACGCGGTGACCGCGATCGCCGCCAAAGGCGGGGTGCCGGCGGCCGACGACTTCCTGCGCCCGCATTCCAAATGGCGTCGTCAGCTGCGGTTGAAGGGCGGTGACGATGCGCGGATGCGTGAAGTCGCGGTGATGTTCCACCTGCGCGACGCGTTGCGCTCGGGCGACATCTGGCTCGAGCGCTCGCATCGCTATGGCGACCTGCGCCATGTCCTAGTGCCGATGACGGTCGCGCGTACCATGAAGCTGGCAGTCCCGTCCGATCCGCATGTCTGGCTAGCCGACCGCAAGGTCCGGCTTGCCGATGGCCTCGGCCGACTCGGTCGCGCCGCGCGCAATGGGACGATCCCGCATGGCAGTATCGAGGACGGCACGCTGCGCATCGACCGTCTCACCGCCGACCCGCCGGGCGGGATCGAGGAACTGCTGCTCGACCTGTACCGTCGCCTGCCGCCTGTCCGCATCACCGACCTGCTGCTCGAAGTCGATGTCGCACTCGGCTTCACTGAAGCCTTCACCCACCTACGCACCGGCGTGCCGTGCAGCGACCGGATCGGCCTGCTCAACGTACTGCTCGCCGAGGGGCTGAACCTCGGCCTGCGCAAGATGGCCGAGGCCTGTAATACCCATGATTACTGGCAGCTCTCCCGCCTCGCGCGCTGGCATGTCGAAAGCGAGGCGATCGACCAGGCGCTGGCGGCCGTGGTCGCCGCGCAAGGCGATCTGCCGTTAGCGCGGGTCTGGGGCATGGGCACCACCGCGTCCGCCGATGGTCAGTTCTACCCCGCCGCGCGACAGGGCGAGGCGATGAACACGGTCAATGCCCGCTACGGCAACGATCCCGGCATCAAGGCCTACACCCACGTCAACGACCGCTTCGCGCCGTTCGCGTCACAGCCTATCCCCGCGACCGTCAGCGAGGCACCCTATCTGCTCGACGGTCTGACGATGAACGAGGCCGGGCGGCGGATCGAGGAGCAGTATGCCGACACTGGCGGGTTCACCGACCATCTGTTCGGGATCAGCGCCATGCTCGGCTATCGCCTCGTGCTGCGTATCCGCGATCTGCCGTCCAAACGGCTGTACGTCTTCGATCCCGCTGTCACGCCGACCGAACTGCGCCCGCTGGTGGGCGGCAAGGCGCGTGAGGCACTGATCGTCTCCAACTGGGCCCCTGTGCATTATCAGGACACGGATTCACGGTAGCGGTTTGATGAGCAGCGGCATGAGGCCGTTGGCGTCGAGATCGAGGTGATCGGACCAGACATAATCGCCGGTGAGATTGATGCGATCCCAACCCAACGGCGAGAGCCGGGACAGCATAGCTGGATCGATGGGGCTTCCTCGACGACGCATTTCGTCGACGGCGCGCCCCAGATAGCGACAGTTGAACAGGATAATCGCTGCGGTGACGAGGTTGAGCGCGGCCGCTCGGGTCTGCTGGTTCTCCAGGCCACGGTCGCGAAAACGGCCGAGCCGATGGAAGGCGACCGCCCGGGCAAGGCTGTTGCGGGCCTCGCCCTTGTTCAACTCGGCAGTGACGGTACGGCGCAGAGCCGGATCCTCGAACCAGCGGAGCGTGAACAGCGTGCGCTCGATCCGCCCGATCTCCCGCAGCGCCGCAGCGAGGCTGTTCTGCTGGCGGTAGGCGGACAGCTTCTTCAGGATCAACGATGGCGTGACGGTGCGGTGACGGATCGCGCCAATGACACGTTCAATATCGGGCCAGTGGCTGACGATCAGGTCCCGGTTGAGCCTGTGACCGAACAGTGGCGCAAGCCTGCCATAGCGCTTCGAGGGTTCGAAAGCGTAGAGGCGCCGGTCGGACAGGCGAGGAATGCGCGGCTCGAAATCGAGCCCGAGGAGATGCATCGTCGCGAATACGATGTCGGAAACGCCGCCTCCATCGACGTGCAGCGCGGTCAGATCGGCGTTGCTGTCATGGCCGAGGAGCCCATCGAGCGCATGGATGGCTTCTCCTGCCGTGCCGGCGATCACCGTCTGGTGCAGCGGCGCGTAGCGGTCGGTGATGGTGGTGTAGATCTTGACCACTGGGTCGCGACCATAATGGGCGTTGACCGCTCCGCCGGCTTCGCCCGGCCCGCCCAGGTAGAAGGCCTGGCCATCCGCGGAAGCCCGGTGTCCTTGCCCAAACCAGGCGGCGATCGGCTCGGCGTGGATGGCGTCGGTCAGACAGGCGAGCGCCGCCCGAAAGGTTTCCTCGCGCATGTGCCATGTCTGCATGCGCAGCAGCGCGCGGCGTGACCCTGCGCCGCATACCTCGGCCATGCGCGACAGCCCAAGATTGGTCGCTTCGGCAATCAGAGTGGCGAGGAAGGCCTGCTCATCGCCAGGCGGCAACCCGGTCGAGACGTGCCCGAAGTGCCGGGTGAAGCCGGTCCAGCGTTCGACTTGCGACAACACGTCGGTGATACGCGTGGCAGGCAGCATGTCGTAGCAGGCAAGCGTCAGGCGCCGTCCTTCGTCGTGCCTGGCATCATCGTCCTGCAGTTCCTTGGGAAATCGCAATCGCTCGCCAGCGAACAGGGCAGCATCGCGTCCGGCCAGATTGTGGGCGACGTCGCGCAAGGCGCTGTCGAGCTGCGCGGCGCGCTGATCGAGCCATGCGTGTGGATTACCGAGCGAGAACGGCGGTTGCAGCGCTGCGCCGGATAACGGCGCGAGCAGCACGTCCAGCGACCTGTGCAGCCTTGACCTCGGCACCCAGATATCACCCGAGGCCAGTGCATTGGTGAGCGCGCCGTAAGTCGCCATCTCCCAGTGCGTCCGGTCGATCTTGCCGGCGACCACGACATGGCGGTGCCAGCGCCGCTCGACATGACCGAGCGGAACGTCGGCAGGGAGGGGCTTGCGCCAGTCGCCATCAAGATTCGACAGGATCGCCATCGCGTCGCGCAATGCCGCGGTGCCGGCCCGACCGTGGAAATCGAGCGCTTGCAGGAATAGAGGCCCTGTTCGCTTGAAGGTCCGGTATTCGGCTGCGATCTCGCTCAGCACATCGTCCCTGTGAGGTGCCGCGGTACGACGGATGATTGCGGCATCAGCATCGAGCATGTCGAGAGGCACGATATCCCTGAGGGCCGCACCGATATCTCCGCCGGCGCGTGCTGCCTGGCTAACTGTTTCCAGCACAGTGGCGATCCGCATCAGCCGATCGCGGCCTTCGCGTCCCGAAATCGCGACCCTCTGCTCCAGGCGTTTGCGAGCACGAAGGTGAGCGCGTCCCATCAAGGCGCTGAACATGGCGATCGCCGCGTCGGTAAGCGTGGCCTCCATCTCGCGCAGCGTTGCAAGCAGGATGACCCGCCTGCGGGAGACGCGCATCTGTTGGAAAGCCTGGGCTGTATATCGCACGCCTTCGCGGGCGAACTGCGTCAGGCGGGGCTCGTGCAGGGGATCGACCGGAATGCTGGAAATACCGGTCCTATGGATTATCGCGACCTTCTCGAGGATTTCGGCAAGCGAGGCTGACGCGACGCGGGGCTCTGGTTCGCGCAGCCAGGACAAGCGGCTCTGCCGGTCATGTACCTTCTCATCGATCAGCATATCGAGACGCTGACGCATATCCGCATCGAGTTTAGCATCGACCGCGGCGACCAGATCGGTTTCCGTCCGAAGCATCGCCTCGGCCGCCATCCGCTCAACGACGCTGATGCCAGGGATGACGATGCGTCGCGTGCGCAGCTCGTCCAGCAATCGATCAAGCAAAATGCGCCCGTCCACGATAGCCATGGCTTCGGTTTCCAGCCAAGTCATCATGATGCCGCGCGCTGGCCGGCTCAGATCGGTGAATCCGAAGCGCGCCTTGATGGCGGCAAGCTGATCGTAGCGGGTCGGCGCTCGCCGCGCGAAGTCGGCGACGACGCCTGCATCCACTCCGACCTGTTCGGCGATGTGGTCGAGCATGATTGCAGGCAACAGCTCGCCTGTGCGCAGATGTCGCCCCGGATAGCGCAGGCAGCAGAGTTGCAGGGCATAGCTCAAGCGGGTCGCCGGAGTGCGTGCGAAGCCGATCGCAGCAAGGTCCTCGGCATCGAGGCCATGATGTCGCACCACCGCCGCCTCGCTGTCGGGCAAAGCAAGCAACGCGGCGCGCTGCCGCTGGGTCATCGGAATACGTGCGGGCATGTTTCATCCTCCAAAAACCTCTTGCCTTTTGTTGGCTTAGTGAAAGAGGATTGTGAAAGACCCAAGGCTGCGGAAATTGGTGCATGCTGTTTCCGCCTCCAGATACGGCCGTTTGTGAAAGAGACGCAGATGACGCGCGAACCCTATCTGATCGGTTATGCCCGCGTGTCGAAGGGCGACGACCAGTCGAACGCCGCGCAGCGGCGCGCGCTCGATGCGGCCGGCTGCAAGCGGGTGTTCGAGGAGACCGCCAGCGGTGGGCGGTGGGACCGACCCAAGCTTCTGGAGATGATCGGCCAGTTGCGCGACGGAGACGTCGTCGTCGTCTGGAAGCTTGACCGGCTGTCGCGCAGCCTAAAGGATATGCTGCACATCATGGAGCGGATCGAGCTGGCAGGCGCGGGCTTCCGCTCACTGACCGAGGCGATCGACACCACCACCGCGGCAGGGCGGATGATGATGCAGATGGTGGGAAGCTTCGCCGAGTTCGAGCGGGCCATGATCCGCGAGCGTACCAGCGCCGGCCTTGCCCAGGCTCGCGCAGAAGGACGGATCGGCGGGCGTCGGCCCAAGCTCGGCGACAAGCAGCGCCGCGAAATCGCCGAGTCCGTCACGTCCGGCCGCAAGTCCGGTGCCGAGATGGCGCGGCTCTACGGCGTCAGTGAACCCACCGTCTCGCGCATCGTCGCCGCGCACCGCCAGCAATTCAGTCAGCAGCAGAGGGAACAGGCATGAAGCGTGGTCACGATCTGTCCGGCGTCATGAAGTTCGCCACCTCGCCGGCCTGGGGCGAGCATCTGGGCGAGGCGCTCGGCGATCATCTCGGGCTGGCGATGGAGGAGTTCGACTTCGAAGCGGACGAGCTGGCGGACATCGTCGGCGATCATTGGGCCGGCGTGTTGTGGGGATGCGCGTTCGAGGATCTGCTGACGCGCACCATCCAACCCGACCGGAACATCGTCGATGACTATATTCGGCGCCGGGGCTGGAATGAGAGCGGCCCGACCAAAATCTACCTGCGTGCCCTTCGATCGTCAGTGATGAGCCTCCACGAGGTCAGCGAGGTCGAGCCCGGCAGCGGCTTCCTCGTGCGCGACCTGATCCGGGGCGGCGAGCCGCTTCGAGTATCCGAGCGCAGCGCCTCGCAGACGCTGAAGCAATGGGACAGGATCGGTGCCCGCGTCGTGCAGGTCGGAGGCAAGCACCTCCTGTCGGGCGGCGTGCTGTCGTTCACGATGGAGGCGGCCGAGGCGCTCGTCGCCGATCTACGGCGCTCGAAGGGCAAGCGCAGCCCGCGCACCGCGTTGAACCTAGACGCCGACGATCTGGCTGCACTTCCGGCCCTCATCAGCACGGCATGGCTGTTCGATGTCGTTCCCAAGACCATGGGACCGGCGCCCATCCCCACGCTGCACAACATTGATGGCGAGGAGGTGATGTTCCACCGCGTGCGCTTTCCCTTCGCACGCGGCGTGACCCAGGCGCTGGTCGGCGAGCGGCTTGATACTGTCCCTGCGCTTCAGCGGGAAACCACGCACTTTTGGAACTGGCTGGGCGAGAAACCGAACGGAAAAGCGAAAAGCACCGGGCGCATGGCGTGGGGTGTGACGATGGCGGACGGCACCCCGGTGCTCGGCAATGTCGAATTGAAAGGCCGCGCCCTGATGCTCGCCGTCACCTCGGCCGAGCGAGCGAAACGCGGCACCGCGCTTATCAACGATGCGCTCGCCGGGTTGGTCGGCTCGCCGCTGACCACGATTGAGACGGTCGAACAGGCCATGGCGGCGCGGGCCGAGGGGCTGACATCATCCGAACCGGCACCCGCCATTGCGCCAGAGGTTGCAACCCCGCTCATCCATGCCATGCTCGACCGTCAGTACCGCGCGACGCTCGATGAACCCGTCGGCATGCTCGGCGACATCACCCCGCGCGCAGCCGTTCAAACTGCCGCAGGCCGGCACCGAGTAGCCGGGTGGCTCAAGCATCTCGAAAACCGCAGCAGCAGCCAACTCGACGCGAACGACCCGATGGCCACCTACGACTTCACTTGGATATGGCGCGAACTTGGCATCGAGAACCTGCGCAAATAGTTCGCTACCCCTGACGTCGATGCCTACCGTGAATCCGTGTCCCTACAATGCACAGAGGCCAACTGGCCCGACCTGTTCCGCTGCGCCGCCACCATGAGCGCGGGGCAGGTCGCGCCGAGCCGCATCCTGCGCAAGCTCGCCGCCTATCCGCGCCAGAACGACCTGGCCGCAGCACTGCGCGAGGTCGGGCGGATCGAGCGGACGCTGTTCATCATCGAATGGATCCTCGACGCCGGCATGCAACGCCGCGCACAGGTCGGCCTTAACAAGGGCGAGGCGCACCACGCGCTGAAGAACGCCCTGCGCATCGGTCGCCAGGGCGAGATCCGTGACCGCACTACGGAGGGCCAGCATTACCGGATCGCCGGCCTCAACCTGCTCACCGCCATCATCGTCTACTGGAACACCCTGCATCTCGGCCATGCTGTAGAGGCCCGGCGTCGCGAAGGACTCGATACCCCGGATCATCTGCTGGCCCATGTCTCCCCGCTGGGGTGGGCGCATATCCTCCTCACCGGCGAATACCTCTGGCCGAAGGATGCCGACGCTTAGGGTGTCATTTCGCCCTCAGCCGGAACCGACCCCGTATAGCTGGCGCTCGATCTTGGGTTCCTGCGCCCAGCGATAGGCGAGGGCCGCGGCGAAGATCAGTCCCAGCCCGATGAGGGCGGCGGTGATCCATTCCTTCAGGCGATCCCACCAGACCCCTGCGCTGACCCGCTGAAGCTCCCCAGCGGCCCGGTGGAGGGCACTGACCCCCGCGCCTGCCTGTGCGGTCCATTCGGCGCGTTGGCGGGCGTCCTGTTCGATCTTCTGGGCCAGTGCGGCGACCTGCTGGGCGACCCCTTCGGCCCCGGCCTTGCGCATGGCGTCGAGCAGGGTGCGATAGTCTGCGCCGGGATCGGAGGGAGGGGGAGCATCAAACTCGGCAGGGTCGAAGGGATCAGGCATCGGCGGGGCCACCCTGAAGGTCCAGCCCTCGAATGCCTTCCGGTCCTGATCGCGGCTGATCCGGCTCATCAGGTCATTGAGTGGGATTCCCATGCGGGGTCTTTCATGAGGGCATAGCGTGGAAAGTACGCTAAACAACGCTAAGCGAGAACGCATGGCGAACGCTCGATGCGAACGGACGGGCGCTTAATCAGGCGGGCCGTTCGATTCCCATCCTACGCATTTCGCGATAAATGGTCGATCGGCCGATGCCGAGTTGCCGCGCTGCTTCGGTAGGCGAGATACGAGCTTCGACCAGCTTGATGGCCGCATCCACTTTGGACATGTCCAGCGGCTGACGGCCAGGCTGTTTGCCCTTAGCACGGGCGCGGCAATACCATCTCTGGTTCGCTCAGAAATCAGCCGTCGCTCAAAATGGGCGATGGCCCCAAACACATGGAAGATGAGCTCGCCGGCAGCTGACGAAGTGTCGATCTTTTCTTCAAGGCTCAGGAGCGCGATGCCCTGACCGCGTAGCGTCTCAACCGTGGTGAGAAGTTCGGCAAGCGAGCGCCCAAGCCGATCGAGGCGGACCACCGCCAGCGTGTCACCCTTGCGGGCATAGGCGATTAGCTCAGCCAGACCGGGCCGTTCCATGCTCTTACCTGAAATGACATCGGTGAAGATTTTGATGGCGCCAGCCTTCTCCAGACGCATGGTCTGGCCCGCAACGTCCTGATCGCCGGTGCTGACGCGGGCATAGCCCAGAATATCACCCATGCCGCACGTCTCCCAAACGGTCGTTCTGTGGACGCTATGGAGGGCATCGCTTCGCCCCATCCATATCCGTCCACATACTATGTCTCTTTACTCATGCTGTCCATAGGCCCAGATGACCTTTTGTGGACGGGAATCGGAATGACGAAGCGCAAGCATCAACTCCTGACCGAGAGCGAACGCGATCAGATCCTCGCCATCCCGACGAGCGCGACCATTTGGCCCGGCTCTATACCTTCGAGCCTTCGATATCGAGATCATCGGCGCGCGACGGGAGCGACGGAACCAGTTGGGTGGCGCTGCAACTCGCGCTCCTGCGGCACCCGGGCATCACGCTTGCGCAGTTGATACAGGACAGGGAGCAATACCCCATGATCTCGCCGCTTTCGTCGCGGAACAACTTGGTCTGCACGTAACCGACTGGCCAACTATGCGGCGCGGGATCAGACGATTACGGACATGCCCGTGAGCTGGCGGCGCGCGGGCTTCGGGGCCAACCCGCGCCGATATTCCCTTCATGGTCGAGGCGGCCGCGAGAACGGCATGGCGACCGACAAGGGGATGACGATTGCGATGGGCGTGGTCACCGCCCTGCGCGAGGCCCGGATTTTGCTGCCGTCCATCTCCACCATCGAACGCGCCAGCAGCGCGGGACGTGCCCGCGCGCGCAAGCAGGCTGCCTACGCCCTGATCGCCGATCTCAGCGCCGAACAGGTCCAGCCCTCGATCAGCTCTTCGACGCCGCCGGCGGCATGAGCCATCTCGCTTGCTTAAGACCATCCCGTCGCGGCCAAGCCCGATCACGTCCGCCAGATTCTCGACCGTCTGAGGCAGGTGCGGAAGATCGGCATTTCCCCGACGTCGCGGGCCGCATCCACGCGGACCGATTTCGGCAATATGTCAGGGAAGGCCGTGCGTCGCCTGCCTATATGATCGAGCGCTATATTCCCTCCCGACGCGCCACGCTCGTTGCCTTCCTGCTCGATCTTGAAGAACGGCTGACGGACAGCGCCTGGAGATGGCGGACAAGCTGATCGGCGCATCTTCACCCGCGCGAAGAACGCCCAGGCGCGCAGCTATGCCGCCACGTCGAAGAACGTGGCCCGGCTGATGCTGATCTTCCGCAGGACATCGACGCGCTCACCGAAGCGTCGATACTGGCGAAGATCCAATGGAGGTCCTGGATGCCTCAGTAGGATGGACACCCTCCTGAAGGCCAGACCGGAAGTGGCGACGATCGCGGAAACCGCCAATCTTGATCCGCTGAGGGTCGCGGCCGACCGCTATGCGACGTTGCGCAAGTTCGCCCCTGATCTGCTTGAGCGCTACAGTTCAGGGCCGGAAAGGGCAGCGCAAAACGATTGCCGCTATCGAGATGCTGCGCGACCTCAATAGGTCGGGCAAGCGCGATCTGCCTGCCGACGCTCCGATGCCCTTCCGCAAGGAATGGCAGAAAATTGTCATGGGCGATGACGGCAAGATCAATCGGCGTCTCTGGGAAATCGCGACTATCGCGCATCTGCGCAACAAGCTGCGTCCGGGATGTCTGGGTGGAACGATCGACGGGATACCGCCGGTTCGACAGCTACCTGCTAAGCGAACCGAAGGCGAAGCCGATCGTGTCGGCTCTTGGTCTGCCACCCACAGCCGGCGAATGGCTCGAACAGCGGGGCCGCGAACTGGACTGGCGGCTGAAGAAATTCCCGGAGCCTGAAGCGCGACGCTCTGGAGGGTGTGCGATACCGCGACGGCCGCCTCCAGATATCCCCGTTCGCACGATCGCACGCCCGACGCCGAAGCCTGGCCGACCGGCTCGATGCGATGATGCCACGCATCCGTATCACCGAACTGCTACATGAGGTGGCGCAGGAAACTGGCTTTCTTTCGGCGTTCACCAACCTGCGCACCGGCGAGCTATGTCCCAATGAAAATGCGCTGCTCGCCACGATCCTCGCCGACGCCACCAATCTCGGCCTGTCGCGCATGGCCGCCGCGAGCCAGGGCGCGCGCGATCAACTCCTATGGACCCATGACGCCTATATCCGCGACGAGAGCTACCGCGCGGCGCTCGCCGTCCTCATCAACGCGCACCACCGCCTGCCATTCTCGCGGGTATGGGGCGACGGCACAACGTCCAGTTCCGATGGTCAGTTCTTCAGGGGCGCGAAGCGCGGCGCATCGGGCGGCGACATCAACGCGCGCTATGGCGTCGATCATGGCTTCAGCTTCTACACCCATGTTTCCGATCAGCGCGGGCCCTACCACGTCAATGTGATCTCGGCCGCCACGCATGAAGCGCCCTATGTCCTCGACGGCCTCACAGCCATGGCACCGATCTCAGGATCGTCGAGCATTACACCGACACCGGCGGAGCGACCGATCATGTCTTCGCCCTGTGCGCGATGCTGGGATTTCGCTTCTGCCCGCGCCTGCGCGACTTTCCGGACAGGCGGCTTGCGCCGATCGCGCCGGTTTCGGCCTATCCGTCCATCGCCCCGTTGTTGGGCAAGCGTATCCGCACCGACATCATCAATGAACAATGGGACGACGTGCTGCGCCTCGTGGGTCGATCAAGGCTGGCCACGTCGCGCGTCGGTCATGCTGCGAAAGCTCGCCGCCTACGAACGGCAGAACCAGCTCGACGTCGCACTACAGGAGATCGGCAAGATCGAACGGACCTGTTCATGCTGGACTGGCTTGAAAATCCCGATCTGCGCCGGCGATGCCATGCCGGCTTAACAACAGCGAGCAGCGCCATGCCCTGACGCAAGCGATCTACAC
>NZ_NETV01000007.1:0-76261 GCF_002795205.1 Sphingobium sp. LB126 | reverse complement strand
GCGGCGCGTCACCCAAACGCGGCGCTTTAGCTCCGCCGGGGTCAGCTCGGGCGCACCGGGGCCGCTCACATCGGGATGTTGGTGAGAGCGGCGGTCCGCCTCGGTGATGGCGGCCTGTGCCGCCTGCCGACCATGCGCACCGAAAAGTCGATCGCGGCGACCTCGTTCAGGCGTTTGCGCAGGCGGCCCACATCCGCCGCCGCGACATACTCGCCCTCACACAGCGCGCGCGCCTCGCGTGCCAACTCCTCATAGTCGGCGTCACGCGCAGCGTCGAACACTCCGCGCAGCTCCGCATCGCCCATGCCGCCGACAAGGCGCGCTTCGAGGATCAGCGCCTCGCCGCCATTTTCGGTGATCTCGCGATGCAGTTCTTCGAACAGCGCGCGCGTGTCCTCGCGATTGGGGAGCGCATGGACGGCGTTCTTGAGCGGCGCGGCCCCGATCGCCTGCAAACGCCGCCAGACCTTCACCCGCAAATAGGCAGGCTTAGCCGGAAGCTGCGGGATCAGGAGCAACCAAGGGGAAGCTTGTGTGTTTGTCATAGTTGTATCGTCACTAGCCTACAAGTGTAAGGGTTGCATCACAAGCCTCATGAGCATAGGACTGCTTATCCCGAAGAAAGAAACCGGAGCGCAATGTCGCGGCTCGCCGGCGGCGCGCTCGCATGACGTGAGGCTTTCCGTGTCGAGTGCGCTGATGAAGGATCAATTATGCTGAAAAAGACCATCGCCTTGGGATTCGCCAGCCTCCTGCTGGCAAGCCCGGCATGGCAGCGCCGGACTGGTCGGCTGTCGACCGGGCGATAGGACGAGCGGGGGCCGAACAGCCGGGGGCGTTCACCGCTACAGCTTCCCGCGTTCGGACCTGAGCGTCACGCTGGATGGGGTGACGATCAAGCCCTCCCTCGCGCTCGGCTCTTGGGCGGCGTTTCAGCCGATGGGCGACGAGGCGATGGTGATGGGCGATCTCGTGCTGACCCACGACGAGGTGAACCCCGTTTGAGCCGCCTGCTCGCAAGCGGTTTTACGATCACCGCGCTCCACAATCACCTGCTCCGCTCTTCGCCTGCGACCATGTACATGCACATTGCCGGCCACGGCGACCCGGTGAAGCTCGCGGCCGCGCTCCGGCAAGCGCTATCAGCCAGTCGGACCCCGCTCGCCGCGCCGCAATCGCCTTCGGCCAGCGCAGCCGCATCGCGGCTCGACCTCGATGTGGCCGCGCTCAACCGGTTGATGGGCGGTGAGGGCAAGACGGCCGGTGGCATCCTCCAATACAGCTTTCCGCGCGCCGAGCGGCTGATGGACGGCGATATGGAGACTCCGCCGACGATGGGCACGGCGACCGCGATCAACTTTCAGCCAACCGGGGACGGCCGAGCCGCCATCACCGGCGATTTCGTACTTGTCGCAAACGAGGTCGATCCGGTCCTGCGCGTGCTGCGGACGAACGGATCGAGGTCACGGCGCTGCATAATCATATGCTAAACGACGAGCCGCGGCTGTTCTTCATGCACTTCTGGGCCAACGACGACGCAGCCAAGCTCGCCCGTGGGCTGCGCGCGGCGCTCGACAGGATGAACAATCAGAGGAGTTGAACTCGGACGACGGCTCATTGGGCCGTAACCGCCGCCCGCCCGACCCCACGGCCCTTATGCAGGAAGTGGAATGGAACATGGCTAGCAAACGAACTCTCACTGTTGTCGCAGGCGTGGCGCGGCCGCGCTGGCGATCGCGGCGTGGCGATCGCGCAAAACCACGAGGCGAACGAAAACCGGATAATCGGCAAGCACAGCGAACGAGACATCCCGCTTGCTCAGGTGCCCGAGGCCGCGATGAACGCGGCACGCGCGCAACTCGCGTCAATAAGCAAAGCGGAGCAAGTCACCCGAAAGGCGGACGGAAGCACGCTCTATGAAATCAAGGGCAAGAACAGCGACGGAAAGACGATCGAACTGTTCGTCACGCCCGAAGGCCAGGTGCTCGGCCGCGAATGATGGATCAGCACGGGGCGCCGGCCGTCGAGGGCCGTGCGCCCCTTCCGAAATGATACTGCGGAATAGGAGACGAAAATGCGGCCAAGGCGATGGATATTGTTATGCGCCGCTTTGGCCGCCCTGCCTGATAGTGCGATCGGCCAAACCGAACCCGCGTCGGCGACGGGCTCGGCGTTGTTCGTAAGCTGTCAAGCGAATGAGCCGCGATGCGGCGCTTACCTCCAAGGCGTGCTCGACATGATGATCGTCGCGCGAAAAGCGGAATGCCGCGCTCCACGCTATGACCGATCGGCGCTGCGCGCGGCATATTTACGCTGGGCGGAGCAGAATAGCTATTTTATGAGTGTTCATATGGTGGCCGGAGCTGAACGCTCGTTAGCGAAGGCTTGGCCATGTCAGTAGCATCGTACCCGCGGCGTAGCCTGCCCGGCGGCTGCCTTTGAGGGCAGGCGGAGCGTCCGCCTGGCGGTGAATTCCGCCAGCTCAACGATCCCATGTCGCGCCTCAAGCTCGCTAATTAGCCGATGTTCGCATTATGTCTGCCAAATCGTTGTCTGGCGCACAAACCTTGAGGTGACGCCTATATGGTCAGAATTCGACCGGCGGCGCGATCAACTATCTCGCTAACCGGGCAACCGACACATTTCAGGCTGGCCTGAGCATATCATATGCCCGATTCAACGATACATTAGTTGACGGCTATGTCTCCGGGCCGCTCACCGACACCGTTCGGGCTCGGCTTGCGTTCAATGTCGAGCGAGCGGATGGCTGGCAGTATAGTGTGACCCGGCCTGATGAGCGAAATGGACGCAAAAATCTTAGCAGCGGGCGGCTGCTGCTCGACTGGAAACCATCCGACGACTGGTCGATCGGGCTAAACATTAACGGCGGCCTCGATCGGTCGGATACGCAGGCCGCACAATTTCGTGGCCCAACTATTTCGGAGCCAGGCTTTAGCCTTCTTAAAAACAACCGGCCAGAGCTCTTTAATTTTCCCATTGCGCCCAATAAAGCGCGAGCGGCAGACTTTGATCCAAAACTGGATCTGTCTCAGAGAAATTCGCTGTGGCAGACTGCATTAACGGTGCAGCACCAGCTCACCGGTTATGTCGCTCTGAAATCGATCACGTCTTTTGTGCAGTTCAAGCAGTTTCAGCCACTGGACACCGATGGTACTCCTTATGACGCTTTTGGCGGCCCCGTGTCAGGTAATCTCAAGTCTCTTTATCAGGAGCTACGCGTTCAGCGAGAGGGCGAAGGTTTGAATTGGATCGTTGGCGCTAACTATATTCGCGACAAGATCGTCGAGCGCCAGCGCTCCACAAGCACGCAATCAGGCTTCTCGATCGTCGGCGTTTCCGCGTTTGATAACAACAATCGGCAAAAAGCCGACACTAAGTCCATCTACGGCAATATCACCTATTCCTTCGCGGAAGGGTTGAAACTGGAGTCTGGGCTACGCTACACAAAGCAGAAGCGTAATTTTACCGCATGTTCGCGCGCTGATGATATCGTCACCGCAACAATTTACTCTAACCGACTACCCATAGCTATTGGAGATTGCCTGACCCTAGGTCCCACAGGTGCCTGGAGTCCAGCGCGACAAACTGGTCGAAGACAGCCTATCATGGCGGGCGACGTTGAACTGGCAGGCTTCAGCCGACTTTCTCGCCTACGCTACTGTCAGTCGTGGCTACAAGGGCGGATCCTTCCCGATTTCGGGAGCGACATCCTATCTGCAATACCGCCCTGTTAAGCAGGAAAGCCTTCTCGACTTAGAGGCAGGATTAAAAGCGAGCCTGTTTGACCGCCGCGCTCAGCTGAATTTGGCAGGCTTCTATTATGAATACCAGGACAAGCAGGTTCGCGTAAATTCATTGACGCAGCTACGAAACTGGCATTTAGCGGCCTTGTCAATGTGCCCAAGTCGCGGCTTTACGGTGCCGAAGCGCAACTTTCATTGCGCTTGTCCCGTGCGTTGACGATCGGCGCTGATGCGACCTATGTGAACTCGAAGATCAGCGCACCGTTCGCAAACGTGGATTTCTACGGCTTCTCCAAGGATTTTGAAGGTGAACCTTTGCCGTTTGCGCCGAAGTGGTCAATGGTTGGCCGCGCCGACTTCGATCAGCCGGTCACCGAGCATCTGACTTTCTTTGCTGGAGCTAACGTCAATTATCATCCTCAACCAATGCTGCGCTCGGGCAGCAGCCAGCGGCAGACATACGGATTTTTATACGCTGGACGTCCGCGCTGGCATCAGGACGTTGGACGAATAAGTTACGGTCAGCGTTTGGGCCGCAATATCACCAACCAATATTACTGGACTGGCGTCAATCTCGTTTTGGACGTGGTCAGCCGGTACGCAGCTCAGCCCGCAACCTATGGCATGACGCTATCCTACAAAATCTAGCAGGAACCGCCTGTGAGCCGACCGGGTCGGCTCGGGAGTGGGGGCAGGGGTCAGCGGCATCGCGGGTTTTGAAGCAACAGCGTTCATGCCAGTCTCGACGATGTCGCAATGGTGGGTGACCTTATCCATCAATTATTGAGGCAACCGATCTCTTCTTTTCAGGGGCCGGCGAGCTTTCGCCGGCTCTTTCCTAAGGCGCTTGCAGCGCGATGCTGCGCAGGACTCCGCACACTGACCAAAGTTTCAGAACCGACTCGGGGACCTCGCCGGCGGATTTCCATCAAGGCCACGGTCACAAATGCCGCACAAACAGGCCGGACATATGAAAGCAACCGATCAAACCCATCCCGACAAACGACCCTTGCCCAGGGGGCGTCCACATATGAATCACGACACCCTGCCATCCGCCAGAGGTTTTAGAGGCGTCCAATCGCATTGAGGGTGCGCATGCGTGTCGAAAGCCGATGGCTCGCAGTCGCTCGACCTCCAACACGATGCCCTCACGCAGCCGGCGTCGAGCCGACAATGTCTATGACGATCGCGCGTCCGGCATGATCCGCAGATTATCGCGACCAGCCTGATTTTCGAAACCGACTCTCAGCGGATTTCGGCCCGATCGGTTGAAGCCTTCCTTTACCAGCTCGCGAAGCCAGCGGTTCGCCGGATCAAGGTGGAAACGCCGGTGCCAATATTGGCGAAGTGCGAAGGCCGGAGCGAGATAGGCGGGTCGCGCAAGGCAACGATGCCGTACCGGCTGAACTTACCCCGAGGGATCGGGCACCGTCGCGACATAATCCGGAGTGCTGCGCGACCAACCAAGGCACGCTGAGGAAGTTGGTCGTTGTGATGGAAACATTCCGCTTCACGCCGCCTCGTCGATGGCGCGTCATGGCGAACGATCACGCCGGCTCGGCCAACGTCGACCACGACGTGCGATAAAGCAGAAAACTCCTCCTGTAGGATAGGCGCCCCGCCCGCTGCGTTCGAAGGATGCACGATGCTGAGATAGTCGTGCATGAAGAGCTCCTGCTGGACGAGTTCTTCGGGCAACTGTCCCAACCGTCCAATCGCGAGGTCGGCCTCGCCCGTGCCGAGCACGGTGTCGAGTTGCCGGCCGGCGGCCTGCATTGTGCGCACCTCTATCAACGGGCGTCCTGGCGGAGCCGCTCGACCAGAGCGGTAGGAAGACGAGCTCGCCCATGTCGCTTAGGCAAAGCGTAAAGGTTCGGCGCGAATTCCGTGGGTCGAACGGCACAATCGCAGCACCTCGTCGCGGAGTGTAGCTACCAGGCGCGACACGGTCGTACCCAGTGCCCGGCCCTTAACCGTGGGAACGACGCCGGAACCCGACCTAACGAAGAGCGGTCCCCGAAGAAAACTCGGAGCCGCTTGAGGGCATGGCTCGCGCCACTCTGGGTGATGCCCAAGCTCTGGCCCGCGCGGGTTAGGGTCTTCTCGCGCAACAGCGCATCGAACACGAGCAGAAGGTTCATGTCGAACTTTGCAAAATCATGCCGATTAGTCATAGTCTTAATATATATATTCACCTCCCGAATGTCAAAGCAGGGCCTTTGCCTCTACAAAGAACGGATCGCGCACGCCTCCTGCATCGTGGTCGATGGAGGCCGTTCGGTGCTCTAACACGAATAAACGAGCCGGGCCGCTCCGCGAAGCGACTGACCGAATAAATGAATGGGATTCATGAAGAAGATGATATCTACTCGCTTGCATAATGATGGAAGACTGCGGTAGATTTGTTGAAACAATACGAGAAAACGGATTGGACTCGATACGAAGGGGGGGTATGGTTGGAAGAGGGGCCGGCATAATTGCCGCGGCATCAATGATCTCGGCCGCCGCGCAGGCGCAAACCACGTCAGGCACGAAGCAGCACGCCATTCTACCTGCCGAGCAATCCACCACCGATAGCGCCAGCACCAGCGATGTCGCGGCTTCCTCGACGCAAGGCCTCGAAGAGATCGTGGTGACCGCGCAGAAACGTTCGGAAAATCTTCAGCGAGTACCGATCGCAGTTACGTCCTTGTCGGCGAACCGAATCCAGACTGCCAACATCACCAGCACCGTCCAACTCGCGGCGGTCTCGCCAGGTGTCAACATCGAACTCGTCAATGCCAATTTTCAACCACGCATCCGCGGCGTAGGCACCTCGTCGCAAGGTCCAGGTGTCGAGAACCCAGTCGCCCTTTATGTCGACGGTGTCTACTATGCCTCGCAGCAGTTCGGACCGGGCGATCTGAGCGACGTCCAGTCGCTGAACGTGCTCAAGGGCCCCCAAGGCACTCTGTTCGGTCGCAACGCCACCGGCGTGTTATCCAGATCAATACCCGTGATCCGTCGCGGACGTTCAACGGCGAGCTCGAGGCCCGCCTCGACTCTTACTTGACCAGCCGCATCTTTGGCTACGTGAGTGGCAGCCTAACTGACGACGTCCAAGCTGGACTGTCGATCGCTTATGCAAAGCAGTTTGATGGCTGGGGCGAGAACTTGGCGGACGGCAAGGACGTCCACCGGGCCGACAACGACCTCAACGTGCGTTCGAAATTCTTCTTCGAACCGACGTCGTCGACGACCATCAAGCTCTTGTTCGACTACGCCCACAGGGATGGCACGAACGGACTCAATTTCAGGCCCTACCCCGGCACCAAACCACTTTTGCCGGGCTACCGGCAGGCGGTAGCAAGTGGGATATCGACAACGCCCAGGCCGGCGATCTCCGTTCGATGGCGGCGGCGCGGCCCTAACGATCGAGCAGGACGTCGGCTTGCGCAGCTGTCAGCACGACCTCCTACAGGCGCTACTCCTCCTTCACCAATTTCGCGGCGTCAATGGTCCCGCAGCCTGCCCAGATCATCGACATCAGCCGTAGCGGAACCAAGAAACAGAGGAGCTCCACTTCTCTCGAAAGCGAGTTCCAAGCTAAAAGGTCTTTGGCGTGTTCGGATACGGTCCAGCGAGACGTGACCCGCTTAGCGTAAAACTTTTCGGTCCGCTTCCCCCGCACCGGACTCGCTGCGCTGATCGACATCAGCGCCAAGACGGTCGCGAAGTCGATCGCGGTCTTCGGGCAGTCTAGCTACGAGGTGCTCCCCCGTCTGAACTTCACCGCCGGCTTGCGCTACACTTACGAGCACCGCAGCTTCACCGGCGGCGAGACCGGGATGTTGAACAACGCTTTGACCTCGGCGCCCTGCCGATCCCGGCGGTGCCGCCAACCGTCCGTTTAATAACGTCTCTTGGCGGCTCGCGCTGACTACCAGCTCACCCCGTCCACCCTGCTGTACGCGTCCAACAATCGCGGCTTCAAGAGCGTGGCTACAACGGCCTCGATCCGACCAACCCGCCCTACCTTCCAGAACGACTCGACGCCTACGAGGCAGGTATGAAGACCGAGCTGTTCGATCGGCAGCTGCGACTCAATGTTGCGGGCTTCTATTACAACTACCAGAACATCCAGGTCAGCCGTTTCCTTCAGACGGCAACGATCTACAACGGCGGCCAAGCGCATCTGTATGGCGTCGACATCGACGTCGATGCCAAGTTGGGCGCATTCACTATAGAGGGCGGGCTCGAGTACCTCCACAACAAGTTCACCCGGTTTCCCGATGCGCAGTTCAGCGTGCCCCAGCCTAACGGGGCAGCCTGATCACCTCTGGCGACGCAGCGGGCAATCATCTTCCTTTCGCCTCGACGTTTTCGGGCAACCTCAGCCTGACCTACACCACGGCGCTCGCCGGAGGCGACTTGGCGCTCAACGTCAACGGCTCCCACAATAGCGGCTACTGGCTCGAGCCGGACAACATCCTCAAGCAGCCCGACTATGATCTTCTTGGCGCCAGCATCAGGTGGGCTCCGTCCAACGCCAGGTATACCCTTCGCCTCTGGGCGACCAACCTCCTCAACAAGGCGGTGATCGGCTTTATTGCAAGCAGCGCGCTCGGTTCGGAGACCGACTACAGCAATCAGCCGCGTACTTTCGGCGGGACACTCACCATCAAGTTCAGATAACGATAAGACAGGAACAAACAAGCATCTGGAACGGAATATGATAGAAAAGACGATCGACATCAAAACGCCAGACGCCAGCCCAATCGGCGGAGGAATGACGACCCTGATATTTCATCCCGAGGACGACCCATCGCCGGTGATCATCCTCTACATGGACGCCTTCGGTATTCGCGAGGAACTGCGGAACATGGCGCGGCGTCTCGCAAGCGTCGGCTACTATGTAGCGGTTCCCAACCTTTATTATCGTTCGTCGCTATTGGAAGTCGATCAGATCGCCAGCATGCCGGACGAAGACGGTGCTCCCAAGATTATGCCGCTCGTGCGGGAGGTAACCGTCCCGCGCGTGATGGCCGACAGCGACGCGCTCCTGGGCTTCATCGACCAGGACTCCGCAGCAGCGAAGGGGCCGATCGGTACGGTGGGCTATTGTATGAGCGGTCGCAACGCGATTGCTCTGGCCGCCCGGCATCCCGATCGTGTCGCGGCAGTGGCATCGATCTACGGCACTTGGCTGTTCGAGGACAGCCCGACTAGCCCCGCCAACATGCTGCCATCGGTCCGGTGCGCGCTCTACATGGCCTGCGCGGAGCACGACCCGTTCGTGCCGCTGCACGAGGTAGAGGCGCTTCGGAATATGCTGATGACCCGCGACGCGCCCACCGAGGTCGAGCTCTACGCGGGCGAGCATCACGGTTTCGCCTTCCCCAAAGGGCGAGCTACAGCCGCGTCGCCGCCGAGCGTCACTGGGAGCAGCTCTTCCGCCTGTTCCGACCGCTTCTGGCAACTGCATGATCGCAGGCAGTTCTCAGACCCACTGTCTGGACGCCGGTCGATGCGCCTGAGTAGACGTCTGGGACTACCCCCGTCGACACCAACAGAACAGATTTGAGGGTTGTGATTTAAGGAGGATTTGGGCTTCGCCGTAGTGACGAAGGAGCGAAGATGAAGCCCAAATCCTCCAATGCAAAATAGCCGACCAAGGCCTCTACCAAAACGGGATAAAGGACATTTGGCGGCAGACCCGTCGGCATTTCTAGGCCAAGAACAGCATTTCGAACTATGCCAACAAGGAAGGCATCGTTCAGAGCTTGTAGGTCAAAAGAGTTCATGAGAAGCCTGCGCGCCACCAACCTGAACCTGCTGCCCGTGCTGCGCGCGGTGCTGCGTTTCAAGAACGTCACTCGAGCGGCACGAGCGCTTGACCTGAGCCCATCCACGTGAGCGAGATGCTAGGGCATCTGCGCCATATGTTCGACGACGAGTTGCTGTGGCGCGAGCAAGACCTTTCGCCTTACGGTCGTTGCGGAACGTCTGGACCAGCAGCTCCGTACCGTGCTCAAACCGCTTGACCACCTCATCGACCTGGAAATCTCCGCCACCTCGCACGAGAGCCCGAAACTCGACATCGCCATCAACGACTATTCGATGCTGGTGTCGGCGAGCAACTGGTCCGCTTCTGCGCCGAACTGCATCCGGAAATAATCCTCAACCTCCACGATGTGAACGAGGAAAACTGCGATCGCGCTGTTGCAGGGAGACCTAGATTTCCTCATCTCGCCCGAAATTCCGCGGGCTGACCGAATCCACAATTCGCCCGGCTTGCCCTCGTCGACGATCGGATGATGGTCTCGTTGACGCAGGGTCGCCAATCATTGGCAACATCTCGGAAAGATGTACTGGCGCGCGCAGCATATCTTCCTGCATCATAACCCCGGCCACTACAACGCTAGTCGCACCACGATTTGCAGCATATCGGTGAGAACCGCGCCGATTCAATACTAGTCGAGAGTTACCCGCTCCTTGCCTTTTTGGTTGAAGGAACGGAGAGCATCGCCCTGGTGCTGGAGCGTGCTGTCGCCGCGTTGATGCCGCAACCCAGTGTTCGGCTAGTCGAGGTGCCGTTCGAAGTGACGCTCAGGACCTTCGCTTATTGGGATGACACCTATCCTCGGGACCCGGTGCAGCGCCGGTTCGTTGAGATCCTCCGCGACTTCGCCTCACAGATTAGTCGTCGGGCGACGACGCGCGCGAAGCTTCTATCCCTGATGGCCAATCGACGAGACGTCCCCGGACGGACAAGCAGAAGCGCGGAATTGCGCGCGGGGCGGCCTTGGACCGCTCACGTCAGACTGGGCGCTTTCCCGGGCTCAACCACAATCTCCTTCCAGCCCTGCGCGAGCTGCTCAAGTCGCGCAGTGTTGCCAAAGCTCCACCGCACTGAACATGAGCCATCGGCGATGAGCGATTCCCTCGCTCGGCTGCGCGGCTATTTCGACGACCCGCTTCTGGTCAGCGCCGGCCGCAAGTTCGTACTTTCGGATCTTGCTACCCAGATCGAGCCTGTCATCGATCAGATGTTGAGCCGCGTCGAAGTGCTGCTTGGCCTGCAGCCGTTCGATCCTCAGGCCTTCCTCGGGCGGGTCAAGGTGTCAGCGCCGGGAAAACGCAGTGCTCACGCTGCACCCTAAGTTCCTAATCGAGGCGCGCACTTGGCTCCGACAATGTCGATCCATTTCGTGCGCGATTGCGCCGACGTTCTGCCGACACTCGCGAGCGGTCTGCTGGACTTCGCGCTAATCCAGGCGATCGAAGCACCGGAAGTGGACAGTCTTTGGGAATCGAGCTCCTATATGAGAGGAATTGGTCTTGCTGAGCGATCGCGCTGATGCGGCGGACGATCGCGTTGCCGAAGTGCGCGACCTCTTGCTGTCTACGCCCTCGGCAGTGTTGCGCGAATGCCGAAAGATTACGCACAGTCATAGTGCGCCTGAGGTTCTGATCCTTCCGGCGTTGCAGCTCGTAAAGTTGGCGCAGGCGCGTAACATAGTGAGCTGGTGCCTCAGCGCCTGGCCCAGCGGCTAGGCGCGAGCGTGGCTAGGCCGAATCTGCCGCGCCTCTCGACCTTCATGTGTCACGGCGTTTGCGTGAGAAAGAGCCATTGCAGATCTGGGTATCGACCCTACTGAAGAACAGTGTCGTTAGTTGACCGCCTGCGGCGAAGGCCGAAAGTAACATACCTGCCGATACCTACCGTCCCTATTTCCGATTGTTCTTTTTCGATCGGCACGCCTAGTCTTCCCAGCAGCCAAAATCGATCCACAGCGTGCAGCAGCTGCATAGTTGAGTTCGGCACGAGGGCGGCGATTGATAATCGGGCCATGAAACGCGCAAGCCATTGATATTGATCGCTGTGGGTGCGGTCCGAGCATATCATGTGGCCATCTCGCGAAGCGCAGTCACAGTGCCCCGAGTCGCCCTGATGCGATAAGAGGTTTAAGGAGAAGTTCGATGGTTTCGATGATAGCTCGCGTAGCGGCGCCCGCTGGCCGCCAGTGGGACTGGCTGGACAAGGAAGATCTAGCGCAGCTGACGCCGGCACTATTGCTCGACCGCGCGCGCGGTATCCGTGACCTTGCGGCGCAGTGCGCCGAGGAGACCGAGCGGCAGCGTCGCCCGCTCGATCAGGTCGTCGATGCGATGCGCGCTGCTGGGATATTCTACCACTTCGTGCCCAAACGCTTCGGCGGGCTAGAATTCGGCCTTCAGAGTTTCATCGATATCGTCACAACGTGGCAGAGGGCTGCATGTCCAGCGCGTGGATCATGTCCTTTTACATGCAGCACAATTTCCTGATGAGCCAGATGCCTAGGCAAGCGCAAGACGAAGTCTACGCGCCTATCCCTACATTTGCGCGCCTGCGACCACCGCTCCTCCGGGCAATGCCATCCCAACCGACGGAGGCTATACGGTCAGCGGGCATTGGAAATACGCTTCTGGCATCATGCATGCCGATCTGCTGCAGCTGATGGCCATTGTGCAGCGCGACGGCAAAGCGGCCGAGATGCGTATGTTCGTGTTGCCAGTCGATCAGGGGCGGGTAATCGACACCTGGTATGTTGACGGCCTTTCGGGGACAGGAAGCGCCGACGTGTGGTAGACAGCGTGTTCGTGCCCGAGCATATGTCGGTGGATTTCGAGCAGGTTCGCGCTGGCGAAGGCTTCGGTCGGGACTACCACGACAACCCGCTGTACGGCATCGCGGTCGACATCCTTCTCAACATCTCGTCCGCCTCACCGGCTATTGGCGCGGCCCGGGCCTGTGTCTCGGCGTTCAGTAAGCGGCTGCAGGAGCGCAGTCCTCGCGGGACCGATGGCGCGCCACAAATCAAGCCAACGGCGCTCGTTCGCCTAGCCGAAGCGAACCTCGCCGTAGAGGTCGCCGAAGTGCTGCTGCGCGATGCCGCGCAGCGCACGGAGGAGGTAGCGCGCGCCAGGCGCGTCCCGACCGCCGAGAACGGCTCCTCATCCGCTCGCACATCGTGTTCGCGGTGGATCAGTGCAAGCGGGCGGTACGGACCGTCTCGGACGCGGCGGGGACGAGCGCGCACAATCTGGACAACCCGATCCAACGCGCAGTGCGCGACGTAACGGTGTTGGCCAGCCATGCGGTGTACGACTGGGACAACTCAATGGAGTTGTTGGGCCGCACCATCACCGGAGTGGCAAACGCCAACATGTTCAAGCACCATTCCCACACCCAGGCTTCCAAGGCGGCCTGAGGGGAAGTCCCTGATGCCCATGGCGACCAGAGGCCGCTGGCGGCTGTGCTCGCAGATTTAGGAAGAGGATCCAGAACGATGCTCAAGAAACTTCATCATGTCGCCTATCGCTGCGTCGATGCCGAGCAGACGACCAAATTCTACACCGAACTGCTCGGTCTCAAGCTCGCAGCGGCCTTGGTCCACAATTATGTCCCGTCGACTAAGAAATCGGACCCGCACAATCACATCTTCTTCGAGATGGATGACGGCAGTTTCATTGCCTTTTCGACGTTATGAATGACACGAGATCGTCGTCAGTTCCTGAAAACGACTGGGCGCAGCATCTGGCGCTGGAGACCGAGTCGCACGAACGCGCCGAACTGCTCGCCCAGCGGCTGCGGGACAATGGCGTCGAAGTGATCGGTCCCATCGGTCACGGCTTCTGCGACTCCTATTACTTCTATGATCCCAACGGTCATCGCCTAGAGATGACCGTGCGCACCGATTCAGCGACGATGTGGATGATTTCGCGCGGGCCGCCGGCGACGAAATGACCAAATGGCGTGAGCGGAAAGCCACCGGCAAGGCAGTAGCGTGAAGGTAGAGGAACTGCGCGAGCAGTTGGAACGCCGCGCCTTCACGATCTCGTTCGAGGAAAGCGCGCTCTTCACCGAGGTGTACGGCTTTGTCGGCCGCAGCGGGCGCATTTTCCTGGAGGACAGCTGTTGCTTCCCGGCAATGCGCCGTCCGACACTGTGCTGCTGTTCATGCACCCGTCGTCCGCGCTCAACCTCCTGCCACTGCCGCGCGCCTTCGCCGAGGCCGGGCTACACGTCATGTGCTGCGGCAGCCGCTACATCCGCAACGATACATCGCTGATCATGGAGAAGGCGATCATCGATATGGGCGCCTATGTGCGCTACGCGAAGGAGGTTCTGGGCTACGGAAAAGTGGTGCTGGTTGGCTGGAGCGGTGGCGGCTCGCTTTCGATAGCCTATCAAGCGGAGGCTGAACAGCCTACCATCACGGAAACGCCGGCCGGTGACCCGATCGACCTCGCGGCTGCCGGACTGATCCCCGCCGACGCAATCTGGAGCGTCGCCGCGCATCTGAGCCGCGCCGAAACACTGACCGAATGGCTCGACCCTTCCGTGGTTCACGAAGGCGATCCCGACCACCGGGACCGCGCGCTGGACATCTACACCTCCGAGGCGCTGGCGGCGATGCCTTTCGATCCGGCCTTCGTAGCGCGCTTCAGAGCATCGCAGGTCGAGCGCAACCGTCGGATCACGTCATGGGCCGACGCCATGCTGCGTGACCTTCGCGCGCGTGGTACCGACGAGATGGAGCGCGGCTTCATCGTCCACCGCACGATGTGCGATCCGCGCTGGATCGACCCCAGCGTCGATCCCAACGGACGCAAGCCCAACTGGTGCTATCTCGGCAATCCCCGCACGGCCAATGCCGGCCCGGTGGGTCTTGCCCGCTACACCACACTGCGCTCATGGCTGTCGCAATGGTCTTATGATCGTTCCAACGCCAGGACCTCCCTTAATGCGCCGCGGATCACCGTGCCGGCGCTGGTAATCGAGAACGGCGCCGACGACGCAACGCCCGCGACGCACCCGCGCAAGATCTTCGAGCTGCTCGGCAGCGCCGACAAGAGCTTCGAAAAGATCGACGATGCGACCCACTACTTCCAGCAGCAGCCTGCGTTGCAGGAGCGTGCCGTGGCGATCTGTAAAAACTGGCTGAGAGAGCGCTGTATGATTAAAGCGTGACCCGAAGAAAGTGCTCTCGAAACATCGACACAATCGGAAATGGACGAGCCGCCCGGTTGCCCGTGCCCAAGCACGAGATCTGACCGGTGCCACTTCGCTCGCTCCGCAGTCTTAAGGGGCACAGTCCATTCTTCCCGAAACTTAGTGTCGGAAAACAGGGACTGGGTGCCGGTTGGATCGTCAAAGCCGCGCGTATATGAACACACATAATGACACTAATTATGCTTAGGCTAGACGATTGTCGGTCGGAGCATAACCCAAACCATAAGGAGACCATAACATGCGCGCGACAGGCAAATTAGCGCCCACTACTCAGTCGTTCGGCGCGTTCCAGCGCTATCCACGCAACGCTTGGTATGTAGCGGCGGGCGACACCGAAGTGACGCGCAAGCCTATGGCGCGCAAGCTCCTGGGCGAGGTGGTAGTAATGTATCGGACCGAGGCGGGTGAACCGGTGGCGATGCAGAATGCATGTCCACATCGCGGCTTTCCTTTTTCGGAGAGCCGAGTGGTCGGGGACAGCATCCAGTGTGGCTATCACGGGATGGTGTTCGATACGCAGGGGCGCTGCACGAAGATCGCTGGTGGAGCTTCACCTCCCCGGGCGATGCGCGTCCGGTCCTATCAGGTTGTCGAGCGCCGGAACTTTATCTGGATTTGGATGGGCGATCCGGATCTAGCTAATCCCGCCGACATCCCCCATGCACCACATGAGGCGGACGACCATTTCGATCACGTCTATTACTTCCCGCTACCCATGGCTGCGAACTTCATGCTGGGCCACGATAACCTATTCGACACTACGCATGTCAGCTTTCTCCATGCCGGTATGATGGATAGCGGTGACGACCGGGAGATTCTGACCGCAACCATCAACCAGGATTATGAGCAAGACGGGCGAAAATTCACACGGATATTGCCAATGCCCAACTTCATCGCCCACGAAAATGTTGCCCGTATTTGGCATGTACCGACAGGCCGCCCACTGAATCGGACAATCACGATGATTCATGAGTTGCCCGGCAGCGTTAAGATCTACAACCAGTTTACGGATCCCGCGGACGGCAATCGTATCATAAGCCAGCGCTGTACTAACGTTGGCCTGACCCCCGCCGACGACAGTCACTGCTATCACTTTACGGCGGTCAGCTCGAGCTTCCGACAAACCGAAGACGACAAGGCCGCCCAGTTGGAGGTCTTCTCGCAGGACCTGTCTGCCTGCGAAGCAATCCAGAGTCACTTCAACGCAAACCCGGATACGGCCTCAGAGATCAGCGTCATGTCCGATAAACTCGCTATCGTCGCACGACGCCTGATCGACGAGATGGTAGAAGCGGAGAACAAGGCCACTCGACTGCAAATCATCGGGAGCTGATGGGCCGGTTTCACTGTCGGACGCGATGCCGGTGTTGATCATCGGTGATTTCTCGCGACGCGAGATCGCTGCGGATTGCGCCTGCAACCTGCAGCGTTCCGCGAATCTCCTGACGGCATGGCTGCCACCGCAGAACCGTTTGACCAAGAGCGGCGCAACCATGGGATCGGCGACGACCGTTGAGGTTGGGCTGTAAATCGGCATGCAAAAGGGATCCACCGGGCGGCAAGACTGGCTATCGGCGGTGCCCCGAGCCTTGGTGCGCGATGTCAATCGCGAGCGCACCAGACCCGCCGATGCCCCCTAGAAGAGACATGACAACCGCGTCCCAGTATGGCGGATGAGAGCATCCTCGTTCCCGCACCGGCTGGAGACATGTTTCCGTGAACGCCTCGGTCCCTCACATCTCCGCTGCCGTCGATCCCTTCGACAGCATGCGGCGCCCGCTCAGCGAACCCCATCAGCTGCCAAGAGAGATGTATCCGGTGCTGGGCCTCATCACCGGTTCGTCAACATTACCAAATCGAGCATCTTTGACGCCAAAGTGGCAGGCCAGTGCCAGCGGCGAATATACGACGCCGCTGTCGTCCCGCTACGACGGATTGATCGCGTTCGACTATACCTACCAGGACATGTTCAACTCCGGGCTGGGGCAGCTGCCGCAACTCCAGATGCCAAGCTATAGGAATTATTATGATCGAGACAAATCTTCCACTTGAAGGCTTGCGGATCCTAGAGATTGGCCACTTCGTCGCAGCCCCCTTTGCGACGCGGCTGCTTGCAGACCTCGGTGCGGACGTTGTCAAGATCGAGCCGCCAGGCGGTGACCCCATCCGCCAATGGGGCGAGCACGTGAACGGCCAGTCGCTTTGGTGGTCGGTACACGGCCGTAATAAGCGGAGCATTGTCCTAAACTTGAAGCATCCCGGCGCGATCGACATCGTTCTCGATCTGGTCGAAACTTGCGACGCCGTGGTCGAGAACTTTCGGCCTGGGCAACTCGAGAAGCTCGGGTTGGGGCCTGCCAAGTTGCGCGAGCGATGCCCTGGCCTGATCGTGACGCACATCTCTGGCTTTGGCAAAGCGGGCCTTACCGCGATCGCGCCGCCTTTGGCGTTATCGGTGAAGCGCTCGGCGGCTTGCGTTATCTGACCGACCAACCTCCGGGTACCAGCGATCTTCCGCCCGTCCGCGTCGGCGTCAGCATCGGAGATTCGGTAGCGGGTCTCTACGCGGCATTCGGCCTCCTTGCAGCGCTGTGGCAGCGAGATCGGCCCGGCGGAGAGCGGACCGGTCGCACGATCGACGTCGCGCTGACCGAAAGCGTCCTGAGCCTCATGGAAGGCATGCTCCCGGAGTTCGGGCGGTTGGGTAAGATTCGCCAGCCGACCGGTGGTGGCATTGCGACCGCGGCACCGACCAACGCCTATCCGACCGCGGATGGGGCGTTCGTCCTGATCGCCGCTAACTCCGAGCCTCTCTTCGCGAAGCTGATGACCCTTGTCGGCCGACCCGAGCTGATCGGAGCTCCTGGCTACGCCGGCAACCAGCAGCGCGTTGCGAATTCGAGCGCTCTCGACGAGATCATTGGCGACTGGACACGCAGGCACGCGTCCGCCGCGCTGATCGAGGTTCTTGCGACGGCCGACATTCCCAGCTCGAAGATCTACACGGCGGCCGACATCGCCAGCGATCCTCAGTATCGCGTGCGCAAGATGGTCCGGGAGGTCGACGACGACCTGCTTGGCGGACCGGTTCTCCACCCTGGCGTGGTCCCTTCGTTCGATGGAGGCGCTGTCCCCATCCGATGGACCGGGCCGGCCATCGGCGAGCATACCGAGGAGGTGCTTCGATCAGCGTTGAAGCTGACTGACGCTAAGATCGAGACTTTGCGCTCGGAGGGCGTGATAGCATGAGCTCCGCAATCGCCTTGGTCGAAGTCGGTCCGCGTGACGGGTTCCAGCCCATCGGACCGCATATCGCTACCGACGTGAAAATCGCATTCGTCGAAGGGCTGTACCGCGCCGGACTTCGCAGAATGGAAGTGACCGCCTTCGTGAATGAACGGGCTGTGCCACAATTGTCGGATGCGGCTGAAGTCCTGCGGGCAGCGCAATTGCTGCCCGGCCTAGCGGCCCAGGTCCTTGTACCTAACAAGCGTTTTTGCCATCGAGCCTTGGAAGCTGGCGCTTCCCATATAGCGTTCGTGCTTTCGGCCAGCGAGAAGCATAACCAGAACAATGTCCGGCGCAGTCCGGCCGAATCGGTCGAGGAATATGGCCGGCTCGTTGCCGATTTGCCCGGAGGCACTCGGGTGCGCTTGAATCTGGCCACCTCCTTCGACTGCCCGTTCGACGGGCCCGTGCCCGAGGCGGATGTTTTGAAACTTCTCGACGCCTTGATCCCGCTGCGGCCCGGTGTGGAGGTCGCGCTGTGCGATACTACCGGACGGGTCACGCCCGATCGGGTGAGGTCGCTGTTCGAGCGGTCGATCCGCCGATATGGGAACGGTACGGGATGGGCGTTCCACGGCCACGACACCTACGGTCTGGGCGTAGCAAATGTGTTGGCCGCCTATGACGCAGGCGTTCGCGTGTTTGACAGTTCCTTTGCGGGGCTTGGCGGCTGCCCCTTCGCTCCGGGCGCGACCGGCAACGTCGCAACCGAGGATGTCGTCTGGACCTTCAACAACATGGGTCTCGAGACGGGCGTGGATCTCGGGTCGCTCCTCGAGGTCTCGATGAGGGGTGCGGAGATCCCCGGCGCTTTCTCCGGCGGGCGTGTGCGAAACGCGCTCGAAGGCCAGCGCTGTGTTCAAGCGTTGGAGGGGTGATCGATGGCGAAGACGCTCTATGAGAAGATCTGGGATACCCACGTCGTCACCACACTCGGCGACTCGCCAGACAGACTGCTCTATGTTGATCGCCACCTCGTCTATGAGGTGACGAGCCCGCAAGCCTTCGATGGCCTGCGCACGAGCGGACGAACGGTACGACGTCCCGATCTGACGTTGGCGGTCGCAGATCACAACGTGCCGACCGAGCATCGGCAGCAGGGCCTGCTCTCGGTCGCCGACCCAGAGAGCAGGCGGCAGATTGAGCAACTCGAACTGAATGCCCGTGAATTTGGCATTCGCTATGTTCCGCTTACCAGCCGCCGACAGGGGATCGTTCACGTGATCGGACCCGAGTTGGGCCTCACGTTGCCCGGCACCGTCATTGTCTGCGGCGACAGCCACACCTCAACCCACGGCGCGTTCGGCGCACTGGCCTTTGGGATTGGCACCTCTGAGGTCGAGCATGTGCTCGCGACCCAGACGCTGGTGCAACGACCGTCGAAAACGATGCTTGTTCGCCTCGAGGGCAGACTCGGTACGGGCGTCGCGGCGAAGGACCTGGCGCTCGCTATCATCCGGCAACTGGGCGCCGGCGGGGGCAGCGGCTATGTGGTCGAGTACGCCGGCTCGGCGGTAGATAGTCTCGACATGGCCGGCAGAATGACGATCTGCAATATGACCATCGAGTTGGGGGCTAGGGCTGGTCTGATCGCTCCGGACGCGGTGACATTCGACTACCTTGCAAACACCCCTTGGGCCCCGAAAGGCCAAGAGCTCGAGACTGCTCGGGAAGCTTGGTCGCGTCTCCGGAGCGACGCAGGAGCGTCGTTCGATCGCATTGAGACACTAGACGCGGCCACAATCGAGCCGATGGTGACCTGGGGCACTAGCCCGGACGCTGTGACGACGATCGGTGGCTTGGTGCCTGATCCAGCGCAGGAGACGGACGAGGCGAAACGAGCCCAGATCGCGCGAATGCTCGCGTACATGGACCTTGAGCCAGGTCAGCCCTTGGCAGGGCTTCCGATCGATGTGGTGTTCATAGGGTCGTGCACCAACAGCCGCATCGAGGACCTTCGCGAGGCGGCCCGCGTCGCCAAGGGTCGAAAGGTCTCGCCCGGCGTGAGAGCGCTCGTCGTTCCAGGATCGGGAGAGGTCAAGGCGCGCGGTGAAGCCGAAGGTCTGGACACGATTTTTGAAGAGGCCGGCTTCCAGTGGCGGGAGCCCGGCTGTTCGATGTGTCTCGGACTAAACCCCGATCGATTGGCCCCGGGCGAGCGCTGTGCCTCAACGTCGAACCGCAATTTCGAGGGACGGCAGGGACCAGGCGGGCGGACACACCTCGTCTCGCCAGCCATGGCTGCGGCCGCGGCCGTGAATGGCTGCTTGGTGGACTCAAGGGCGCAACTGCAATGACCCCCTTTGTCAGGCTCGAGGCCGTCGCTGTATCGGTGCCGATCGCGAACATCGACACCGATATGCTAGTCCCCGCCAAGTTCCTTAAGACAACGTCGCGCAAAGGTCTGAAGGATGCTCTGTTTTTCAATCTTCGCGCCTCAGATCCGGACTTTCCACTCAACAAATCACCATGGAACAAAGCAGGCATCCTGATCTCTGGCTCAAACCTTGGATGCGGCTCTAGCCGCGAGCATGCCCCCTGGGCGCTGCTGGATTTCGGAATCCGCTGCGTCATCGCGGAGAGTTTCGCCGATATCTTCTACCTGAACTGCTTCAAGAATGGGATGCTCCCCATCCGCCTGCCAGCAGCCCAGATCAACGCTTTGCAGGCCGAAGCGTCGGCCGCCTCATCCTCCTGGATGACCGTCGACCTGACCCAGCAGAAGATTACGACAGGTTCCTCGGTTGTACCGTTCGAAGTCGACGCGGAGAGGCGGCGCCGGCTGATCGAGGGTATCGATGATATTGCCCTCAGCCTCGCCCATTTGGGAGAGATCGAGACGTTCGAGCGGACGGCGGCACTGGTACAGCCGTGGGTAGGACCTATTCCGAAAGCGATCGGGGCTGTTGAAAAACGCCCCGCTGGTGGCCGGGTACGGTTGGGGGCGGAATGACACCCCAAGGCTCCAATCCGTCCCACAAGGATGATGTTTTGAGAATGGGGCGCGCTCTTGGAGCGCGCGCCCTCCGTATCGTTGCGCGATTACAACAGGCGTCACCGGAAGCTTTGTGCGCCGGACAAGGATTTGTCGGACATAGTGAGAACAAAGGCGTCATGGGGTGTTGCGGAGATACTGATAGAGGGTTTCGCGACTGATCCCCAGGTCGCGGGCGATAGCGGCCTTTCGCTCGCCAACCGCTATGCGGCGATGCAGTTCGGCGACCATTTCGTCGGAGAGGGAGCGTTTCCGTCCACGATAGGCGCCGCGTTGCCTGGCGATCGCGATGCCCTCGCGTTGCCGTTCCCGGATCAGGGCGCGCTCGAATTCCGCAAATGCGCCCATGACCGAGAGCATCAGATTCGCCATCGGAGAATCCTCGCCCGAGAAGGCCAGGCTCTCCTTCACGAACTCGATCCGGATACCTCTTTTGGTGAGGGAGTGAACCAACTTGCGCAGGTCGTCGAGATTGCGCGCCAGTCGATCCATGCTGTGGACCACGACGGTGTCGCCCTCGCGGGCGAAAGCGAGCATGGCGTCGAGCTGCGGCCGGTTGACGTCTTTGCCCGATGCCTTGTCAGTGAACACCCGGTCGAGCGACTGCCCTTCCAACTGGCGATCGACATTCTGATCGAATGTGCTGACCCGGACGTAACCGATCCTTTGGCCTTTCATCGCCACCCCCTGTGCGATTTTGTCAGGTTGAAATCTATGATACAGCGCGACAGGCGTCAATAAACTCGTATCACAACTCTATCCTGACAGAAACTGGCGCACCGTCCTGACGTCGGGTTAGGCTATACTCCAGATTGACGCTAGCCTGTCGCTCTCGACTCGGGATGGAGGCAGGATGGCGCGGCGGCGATTATTGACCGGAGAAGAAAGGCGTCGCCTGTTCGATATCCCCCATGACGAAACCGCGATCGTCGGCCACTATACCCTTGCCGCCGAGGATCTCGAACTGGTCGGTCGCCGCTATCGCCCTGCCAACCGCCTCGGTCTGGCAACGCAGATCGCGCTTATGCGGCATCCCGGCTTCGGTTTGCAGCCCGACGTCGACGTCCCCGATGCGGTCCTTCACTATCTCGCCGCCCAGCTCTTCGTCGATGTTGATGCGTTCGCCGACTATGGCCAGCGCGCGCAAACACGTAACGATCATGCCGACATTGCGGCACGGCATCTGGGGCTACACCCTTTTCGGCGAGGGGATATACCGCTCGCGCTCGATCTCGCCGCAAGAGCTGCGGAGCGGACCGATCGGGGCGAACCTATTGTCCGCGCATTGATGGAGGGGCTGAAGCAGGAACGCTTCATTCTTCCATCGGCAGACACGCTCGAACGTGCGGGCCTCGCCGGCAGGGCACGCGCCCGCAAAGCCGCGGCGGCGCTCATTGTCGAAAGCCTGGGTCATGCCGAACTGGCGCGGATCGATGATCTGATCGTCAACAACAGCGACTTCGGCATGACGCCGCTGGCCTGGCTGCGCAATTTCGAGGAAGCGCCCACCACGGCGAACATCAACGGGCTGCTGGAACGGCTACGCTATGTGCGCGGAATCGGCATCGACCCGGCGATCGGCGCGAAAATCCCCGACTTCCGGTTCGCGCAGTTCATGCGCGAAGGTGGCGTTGCGCCGGCGTTCCTGCTCTCCGATTATAGCCTTAACAGGCGCCGCGCGACGCTGATCGCGGCGGTCATCGACCTCGATGCCAGGCTCGCCGATGGTGCGATCCAGATGTTCGACAGGCTTGTCGGAAGCCTGTTCACACGGGCGCGGCGCGGGCGGGAAAGGCGCTATCAGGACAGCATCCGCTCGGTCGGCGAACTTATGCGGCTGTTCGGCGCGACGATCGCCGCGCTGGGAGAGGCGGTCGAACATGGCGGTAATCCGCTCGAACTGATCGACGAAGCGGTAGGCTGGCACAGACTGGTCGCAGCCAAATCGCAGGTCGATGCGCTGGCCGAGCTGGCGGGCGAAGATGCGCTTGTCGCGGCGACTGGTCGCTATGCGACGCTGCGGCGGTTCAGCCCGGCTTTCCTCGATACATTCACGTTCAAGGCATCGGGGAGCGGATCGCAACTGGTCAAGGCCATCGAGGTCATCCGCGATACCAATGCCCGCAAGGCCCGCAGCCTGCCCGAGGGCGTTCCGCTCCCATTCGCCAACCGGCAGTGGAAGCGCCTCATCACCGAAGGTGGCCAGGTCGATCGCCGGCGATACGAGACGGCCATCATGGCCACGCTGCGCGATCGGTTGCGCGCCGGCGACATATGGGTCGAAGGAACCCGCAATTATCGCCGCTTCGACACCTATTTGCTGAGTCGACGCGATGCCGATAAGGTGGCCGACAGCCTGCCATTCCAGACCGATGCGGCCGCCTATCTGGAGGAGCGGGCAAGGACGCTCGACTGGCGGCTGCGCCGTTTCGCCAAGCAACTCAAGGCGAACAGGCTCGCGGGCGTGGCGCTCGAACGCGACCGGCTCAAGCTGCAACCCATGCCGGCGATCACTCCACCCGAGGCGGAGGCTCTCGATCGCAGGCTCGACGCCTTGCTTCCGCGCGTGCGGATCACCGAACTCCTGGTCGAGGTGGCCGAGCGCACCGGGTTCCTGAGCGCATTTCGCGATCTTCGGTCCGGCAAGGAGCATGACAACCCGCACGCGATCCTCGCCGCCATTCTCGCTGATGGATCGAATCTGGGTCTAGAGCGCATGGCCAACGCCAGCGACGGGGTGAGCTACGCCCAGCTTGCCTGGACCCACAACTGGTATTTGTCGCCCGAAAACTATCAGGCCGCGTTGGGGATGATCGTTGCCGCGCACCATGATCTTCCTTTCACGCGCCATTGGGGAGCCGGCACTAGTTCATCCTCCGATGGGCAGTTCTTCCGCTCGGGCCGCAACCGATCGGCGGCGGCCGACATCAATGCGAAATATGGCAGCGAGCCGGGCCTGAAGATCTACTCCCACCTGTCCGATCATTTTGCCTCGTTCGGATCGCGGATCATGTCGGCCACCGCCGGCGAGGCCCCCTACGTGCTGGATGGCCTGATGCTCGGCGCCGGCGCGCTACCGCTGCATGAGCATTACACTGATACCGGCGGCGCGACGGACCATGTCTTTGCCCTTTGCCATCTTCTCGGCTTCCGGTTCGTGCCCCGTCTGCGCGACATCGCCGACCGGAAACTCGGCTCGATCGCCGCGCCTTCGACCTACAAAGGCATCGAAAGCCTCATGGGCCGCACGATCAAGACGGCGGCGATCGAAGCCGATTGGGATGACATCGTCAGGATCGTCGCCTCCATTAAGGAAGGAGCCGTTGCGCCCTCCGCGATCCTGCGCAAGCTGGCCGCCTACAAGCGCCAGAACAGGCTGGATTTTGCGCTGGCCGAACTCGGCCGCATCGAGCGGACGCTATTTGCGCTCGACTGGCTTGAACAGCCCGACTTGCGTCGCGCCTGCCAGGCCGGCCTCAATAAAGGCGAAGCACGTCATACCCTTGCCGCCGCGATCTACACCAACCGACAGGGGCGGTTCACCGATCGCTCGATCGAGAATCAGGAATATCGGGCATCGGGCCTCAATCTGCTGATCGCGGCGATTTCTTACTGGAACACCGTCTATATGGACAGGGCCGCCCAGCATCTCCAATCATCCGGCGGCACCTTCGATGATGCGCTGCTTGCCCATCTCTCGCCGATGGGCTGGGTGCATATCAGTTTGACCGGCGACTATCTGTGGCAAAGGGCAAACCGGCTCTCCCCTGGCGAGTTCCGCACCCTCAACGATCCCATGGCCCGCCTCAAACTCGTGGCATAGCCAGTGTTCTCATTATGTCCGCCAAATCGTTGTCTGGCGCACAAACCTTGAGGTGACGCCATATAGTGTGCCCTGCGGACCCTTCAGCACCTCAACGCGCTGCACGTCGTTGCCAGCGAACTGGGACATTCGCGAATACGGCAGCGGAACTTCGTCAACATAGACTGTCACGGCGGGCACTGCGGAAATGCTGTAGTCGTAATAACCAACGCCCCGCAGCGTGAACACGGGAGCGCCATAAGCGCTTTTGGTATAGACGAGGCTCGGGACAAGCTTGCCGAGGCTCTCTGGGCTGACGGCACCGGCCCTGGCCAGCGTATCACCGCTGAATGCCGAGATGGTCATCGGAACGCGATTCAGGCTTTCTGAGCGCCTCTGGGCAGTGACCGTGATTTCCTCAATCACCGCGTCGCTTGTAGTTGGCTCGCTCTCCGCAACGTTCGGGCATTGATAGCTTGCGCAACTTCGGTCGCTGCCGACAGCGGGCTCCACGCCATAACAACATCCGCAATGCCAGTAAGGCAAATAATAATGCTGCTGGATGATTTTATGGCCATAATAGTCCTCCCCTTTGTCTTCGTCACGTAAATGTTCGTTCGCATATTATTAGATAGTTTAATCACCCCGCTACCTTCACAGCGGGACTCGCGATACGAGTACTGATACCGGTTGGCCGTGTATCGGTAAAACCGAAGATTCCGAATGCTATCGTCAGATTTCTGGGTGATATTATTGGACGAGCGGCGATTTAACCGCCCCGGGGTTGCTCCCCCGGGGCGGACCTGCTTGATTGTTGGTGTTTACCTTGAGGGTATCGCTCGGTAGATCGCCCACTATGGCGGGAGCTCATCGCAATTGGTAATCGGGGCGCATAGGAGCGAGGCGGATGGTGAGCAAGAGAATTGCCCCGATTGCCGATCCCGCCCCCATTAATGCAGCTACGCTCGATAGACCTATTCCATTCGTGAAAAGGTAGCCGGCAACAATCGGCGCAATGACGGCCCCACCACGGCCGACGCCGGCGACAAATCCGGTACTCGTCGCTCGTGTCTGGGTAGGAAAGGCGCGCGCAATGATCGCGTACATGCCGATCAGGCCACCAGTGCTGAAGAAGCCGGCGAGCGTTACTATGACAGTCATGAGAATCAAGTCCGCCTCGCTACGACCAAAGAATATGACAGCCATGGTCGAGCCGATTAGCATTGCCACCACCATACGCCTAAGGCCAAAGCGCTGAGCGAGCAGGCCGACGATCGCCCCCCCCACTATCCCTCCCACGTTTGCCCAGACCAGTACACCAGCGGCGGACGACTCGACGAAACCCATGTCGACCACGATTTTCGGAACCCATTTGAGAATAAAATAGAATGTGGTCATGTGTAGGAAATAGATGGCCGCAAACGTGATCATCATGCGCACTGACCCGGACTGCAGAATGTCACTATAGCCAGAACGCGGCTTCGTCTGTGCTGCTGGCAACTCCGCCGCATTGGGATGGCCCATGCGAGTGAGGATAGCGTTCGCCCTCTCCAATGCGTCGGGTTGCCGACGTTTACAGATGAAATGGAGGCTCTCCGGTAGCCATAGAACCACTACTGGGATGAGGATGGCGGCTGCAACCCCGCCAAATAGAAATACTGATCGCCAATCACCGTGCTGCAGAAGGAGCACCGCGGCAACACCGCCTAGCACCGCGCCGAGCGGATACCCGATACCCATTAGCGCGACGCAGAGATCGCGGCGAGGGTCGTTGGCGTATTCGGCCGCCATGGCATTGATAGACGACAACATGCCACCCATTCCTAGTCCAACCAGCACACGGTAGACAGAAAGATCGACGACACCACCTGCAGTGGCACACAACAACATCCCCGCCGACATCGCCAAGAGGCTGATCAGAATCATGGGCCGGCGTCCAATGCGGTCGGCGACGCCCCCGAACAAGATCGATCCGGCCGCCATGCCCAGCAATTCCATGGCAAGCACAATACCGAGTACCGACCGATCGATACCCCACTCCGCAGACAGGCCAGGCCCAGCGAAGCTGATCGACATGACGTCGATGCCGTCCAGCGCGTTCAGCACAATCGTGATCGCAACGGCTACTTTTTGCATGCGGCGCATCGGCTGCGTGTTAATGACCTGGACCGGATTTACTGCAGCGGAATGCGTAGGTTCCTGCTCAGCCGAACCGGCGCTCGTCGTTCTGGCCGGCATTACCACCCACTCCTCCCTCTCCGTTCTGGTTGGCTTAATTAAAAGCCCTAGTGACCCCGCGATTCTCAAACCGCAATTTCCGAAACCTGCACCAGGAAAGCATGACGATGATCGATTGGACAGCTGCACGAAGCCCTTTTGCCGGCACCGACGCTACAACACTATCAGGCCGCACAGTTCGCTAGGCATCGGCCGCCGGCCCCGGAAACGGCGACACCTCCTGGGGGCGGATGCAGTGACGTACTCCCTGTTTTTTCATCCATGCTGAGTGAGAGTTTTCCGGCCCTTTGAAGCCTGTGGGCAAGGAGCTGGAAAATGAAGAAGTCGCGCTACACGGAAGAGCAGATTGCGTCGCTGAAGCAGGCCGAAACTGGCACGCCGGCAGCCGAGGTCATTCGTCGTATGCGCCGCTGCGCGCATGGACGAAACGGTCGGCGAAGCCCGACCATGCGGCGACCTCGACCAGCAGGTCGGTGATGCGGACGCGCGGCAGCATCGCATAGAGCCGGGCCTTCAACGCCTCGCCGCCTCGATCCGCTCCGGCACCGTCAGCGCCTCGGTCATGCTGCGCAAGCTGGCGGGCTTCCCGCGACAGAACCCGGTCGCCCGCGCCCTGCGTGAAATCGGGCGGATCGAACGTACCCTGTTCATGCTCGACTGGTTCGACGATCCCGACCAACGTCGCCGCACCGGCAGCATCCTCAACAAGGGCGAGGCCCGCAACGCGCTCGCCCGCGCCATCTTCTTCAATCGCCTCGGCGAACTGCGCGACCGCACCTTCGAGAACCAGCGCCATCGCGCCTCTGGCCTGACCCTCGTCACCGCGGCAATCACGCTGTGGAACACCGTCTATCTCGACCGGGCCGTCCGGCATCTGCGCGGCAACGGTGTCGATGTGTCCGACGAACTGCTCGCCCACGTCGCCCCGCTGGGCTGGGAGCATGTCGGCCTCACCGGCGACTATCTCTGGGGGAAGATCGACAAGCCTCGCGAGCGGTTCAGGCCACTCCGCCTCCATCAAACCGGCCGCGACACTTAGCGTACGTTTTCGACCATCCTCTCACCGGTCCCCAGCAACGGGAATAGACGGGCCGTACCTCGCTGCGCTGCGGCCGCACCACCCCGTCGCTTCCCGCTGCCCCCCTCTCCTGCCGGCGTTCTTGGGCGTCCGTGTTCCGGCCGATGGCCTGCCATCGCCGGTCAGGCGATTTGAAGTGAGTAAGGACAATGACGCAGGACAACCGGGAAAGCTGGCTCAATCGGGTGGCGATGAGCATGGCACCCTTGTTCGAGGCGTTGGAAAGCCCCCTGCCCGCCCGCGTGCGCGTGGCAATCGGCTTCACCAGCGCGGGCCGCAAGGGCAAGGCGATCGGCGAGTGCTGGGATAACCGGCTGAGCGCGGACGGCCATTTTGAAACTTCATCCGGCCTGACCTCGCCCATGCGCCCGACGCCATGCCGGCGCAGATCGCGGCCATCCTCGCGCATGAGCTGGTCCATGCCGCTGTCGGCATCCCGGTGGGGCATGAGAAAGCGTTTAAATTGGGCTTGGCCTGGTCGGGCCGATGCGCGCCACCATCCCCGGCGAGGCGTTCCTTGCGGCCATCGGGCCGATCTCGGAGGGCGTCGGCCCCCTCCGTCCATGCCCGTCTCGACATGGACGGAGAGTCGACCGCTCCGAAGAAGCAGAAAACCCGGATGCTCAAATGCGAGTGCGCGACGTGCGGCTATACCGTCAGGACCGCGCGCAAGTGGCTTGAGCAGGCCGGAGCGCCGCTTTGCCCGATCGAGGATCACGGTCAGATGAGCCATGACCCGCTGGACGATGACGAGCCGGAGGAATGATGCGCCGTGCTTTCACATTTCAGAGTCAGCTCCGCCCTATCGTCATTTCAGCGACGATAGGGCTTCCCATCCCCGTCTAGCGTGTATACAAGTACAGAGCTATACGTGTAGGAGTGTAGCATGAAGGTTCTCGCCATTCTCTCACAGAAAGGCGGCGTCGGGAAAACGACGCTCGCAACCTGTCTGGCGGTCGCGGCCGAGCAAGCGGGCAAGGTGGCCGCGATCATAGACCTAGACCCGCAGGCGACGGCTTCGTTCTGGAAGGACGTGCGCCAGCTCGACACGCCCGCCGTGGCGTCGATTCAGCCGGTGCGCCTGCCCGCTATGCTCAAAGCCTGCGAGGATGCCGGCACCGATCTTGTCGTGATCGACGGAGCGGCAGTCGCGCGCGACGTGGCCTATGAGGCAGCGCGCCATGCCGATTTCATCCTGATCCCGACCAAGACTGCCGTGTTCGACACCATGAGCATGACGCACACGCTCGAGGTTGTGCGCCAGCTCGACCGTGCCTTTGCCGTGGTCCTTACCTTCGTGCCCCCGCAAGGTCAGGAAACAGGCGATGCGATTCAGGCCGTGGCGGAGCTGGGCGCGACGGTTTGCCCGGTGACGGTCGGCAACCGCAAAGCCTTTTTCCGCGCCCAAGCCGCAGGCCAGGCCGTGCAGGAGTTCGAGCCGCATGGGCCAGCGGCAGACGAAATCCGGAGACTATACGAGTATACAAATATATGCCTATACAATCAGGCGGGGGCGGCGTGATGGCGAAGGGCGGAAACAGCCTGCAGGCGGTGTTGAACCGCGCCAAGGCGGATGGAGACGCGGCCCCGGCCCCAGCGCCGACGATCGAGCTGGCAGATGTGGCGCGCAAGGTCCCGCAGAGCGGCCGACAGGGGACCAAGTTAATTGGTGGGCATTTCCCCCCGGAGGTCAGCACGCAGCTTCGTATCATCGCGGCCGAGGAAGGGACGACCGTTCAAAGCCTGCTAGGCGAGGCGCTGGACGACCTGTTCGTGAAGAAGGGCAGGGGACGGATCGCCGGATAGTATGGGCGTATACAAATATATGCCTATACTATCGCAAGCGGGTGGTCTTGTGCTTATTGCGGCAGAAGCCGATGAAGGCGGCGCGGGGGCTTTTCAGTTCGGGCCGCCCGCTGTCGATCCACCATGACACCCATTGGTCATAGAGCGCGTAAACGTCATAGCCAGGCGCAACGCTCTTGGCGTCGTGGAAGCCTTCGGGGTCGATATAGGGCCGCTCGGGTTCCGCCTCGATCGCCTCGACCGTATCCAGTGCCTCTCGATTGCGGAACATGACCGTATCGCCCTTCATTTCCACGGCATAGTCGGGCAGATGATCGTGCGCGACGAGATCGCGCAGCATCGAGCGGAACACGCGCAGATGGCTGCTCGCGCCGGTCTTTTTCTGTAGCGTTTCGACCGAGATCGACCATTTTTCCTGCGCGCCGCAATGCTTGCGCGCCAGCTCGTAGATGCGCCGTTCGAGCGGCTTGCGGAGTCGGAAATAGTCTCGGTGCAGCGTCAGGACGCTACGCCCCTCAACCATCTTGAACAGCCAGTCGGATAGCGTGACCTTGATTTCCGACATTTGGCCGGAGCGGGTTTGCCGCACGATCCGCCATTCGTTGATAAGGCCAAAACCTTCGGTGATTTCCTCGCCATCGGCCTTGATGTTCGTGGTGATCCGCGTCCCCGACAGCCGCTCGAACGCGCTCCGCAGCCGGTCATAGCCGTCGCCATCGGTTTGCCGGTTGGTCCACACCAGCAGATCGCGGGCGGTCAGGTGCAAGGTGCGGCTCGGCCGCTCCCCCTGGTTCATCTTCCCGATGAGCTGGGAGATGCAGTAGATTAGAATATCCTTGTCGTGGATCGTCGCCAGCCCTTTGACGCTGGGGACGATTTCGAGCTTGTTGCCGTTATGCTCGTAGCGGAAGACGCGCCGATCGGGCTTGGTCGCGAGCGAAAAAATCGGATGCTCCATCGAGGCCATGTCATCCTTGGGGATGGCGTCGAGAACATCGCAAATGAACAGATCGGGATCAGGATAGCGAACAGGCAGCAGGGGAGGGCGTCCCTCCGCGCCGCTCGGGGTTTCGTTGACGGCAAGCGGTAATTCGGGGTTTCGTTGACGATCAGGCTCGATTCGGGGTTTCATTGACGGGCAGCCTAGATTCGGGGTTTCATTGACGCAACAGAAAAGTTCGGGGTTTCATTGACGGCCGCCCGCGATTCGGGGTTTCGTTGACGCAGATTCGGGGTTCTGGAGTCAGTGGATTCGGGGTTCCGTTGACGGAAGAGGCCAAAGAACGGCCGATTCAAACAACATTTTCAATGAATTACTGGATCGCCAAAATCCCGTAACACAACTCTTTAACTCAAATATTAACACTAGGTCGGCCTGTGGATAACTTTTGGCCGCACCAAGCTTGATACTCAGCATCGTGGTTTCACCCACCAGCGCCGCGCTTGCCGCCAAGTCGAAATGAAGAAAGGCGCTGCCTCTTGGGGCTCGCCCCACAGGCTCGCGGCCTACGGCCGTCACGGATCGCTAAAGCGATCCTCCCACCCGAAATCCCCATAATGAGGCTTCGCCGGCACGCTTTTGTTGGTTTGGAGATCGGTTAAACGCTCGCTTCTGCCGCAACCACAGCGCCAGCGGCAACGTTACAATTAGCTTTCCAGAAAAAGCCAGGCGGAAATGTCGCCACAGGCGCGATTTCCGGGCCGCTAGACGCCGTACCGGACGTTTGGCAGGGCTGGAGAGGTTGAGCGCCCTTGGTGCTCTACGCGCTTCCAAGGCGGCCGATTTTTGGAAGCTAGATTCTCGCACGATCTCGCGCGAGGACACGAAAGTGCGTCTTATGGAGGGCATAGTGTGGAAGGTGCGCTAAACGAAGGGGTGGATGGCTCCCGCTCACCGGCTGAGGCAGTTTGCCTGGGCCACAATGGAGCGAGGAGCATGTCATGGGCAGGATCGTTACGGTCGGACTCGATATAGCGAAGTCGGTCTTTCAGGTTCACGGGGTCGATGAAGACGGCAAGGTCGTCGAGCGGCGGCAGTTGAAGCGAAGTCAGATGGTTCGCTATTTTGGCGAGTTGCCACCGGCGCTGATCGGCATCGAGGCGTGCGGTACCGCGCACCATTGGGCTCGTCAGCTTGCCGAGTTAGGGCACGAGGTGAGGCTGATTCCGCCGGCCTACGTGAAGCCCTATGTCAAAAGGCAGAAGAACGACGCTGCAGATGCGGAGGCGATCTGCGAGGCGGTGATGCGCCCTTCAATGCGGTTTGTCGCGGTGAAGTCAGTCGATCAACAGGCGGCCGGTGTGCTGCACAAGACCCGCGCGCTGCTGATCAAGCAACGGACGATGATGCTCAACGCCGTTCGCGCGCATCTGGCCGAATTCGGGGTCGTGACCGGCGCCGGCATTACACAGGCAATCCGTGCGGTTGCCGAGTTGGCCAGTCGGGAGGATCTGGGCCTGCCAGATGTGGCGCGGGAAGCGCTCGGCAATCTGGCCGGCCTGATCCAGGAATTGCAGGCCAAGCTGACCGCAGTCGACAAGCAGCTGACGCGTTGGCACTACCAAAGCGATGTAAGCAACCTCCTCGAGACGATCCCGGGAGTTGGGATAATCACGGCGTCCGCACTGGTCTCGTCGGTGACTGAGCCCAACGCATTCAAATCAGCGCGGCACTTCGCAGCCTGGCTGGGTCTCGTGCCCAAGCAGAACTCATCCGGCGGGAAAACACGGCTCGGGCGAATTACCAAAGGCGGTAACCGATACCTCCGCCAGTTGCTGGTGGTCGGCGCAACGGCCGTGCTGCGGCATGCGCGCGCAGGCAATGGGAACGTGCTGCCGTGGATCAAGGCGTTGCTCGATCGACGCCCCCCCAAAGTCGTTGCAGTCGCCTTGGCGAACAAGATGGCGCGCATCGCATGGGTGGTCATGACCCGTGGTGTGGAGTACGAACGGCGGGAGTTGGCGATCGCCGCTTGAGGCGGGCGATTGATGGACGAGGTTGAGGTGTGAGGAGAGACTGAAGGCAAGCCAATCGATCCACCGGGCACGGCAATCCCGCTTAGCGTTGAGAACTTCGAGTTCGCCTAGACGATGGTGATGCTGGTGCTGGCGGAATCCTTCAAGGCCCGCAGCCGTGAATGGGCTGCACCGACAGGCCGGACACGCGACTGCACTCGATTTGGCGAAGCAAACAGTCTGGAAATCACATCGCAACGCGGGAGCCATCCACACGCAACGCTAAGCGAGAACAATCAGCGAACGCTTAGGCTGCGCGGCGGCCCTATCCCAGAGGAAATCGCCGGAGAAAGCGATATGCTCCCAGCCTACCGGGGACGTATGGGCGAGGATTTCATCAGGCACCGGGACGGATATAGATCGCAGATGCTGGGCGACGGCATCCATGTAGATCGTGTTCCAATAGACGATCGCAGCGATGACCAGGTTGAGGCCAGCGTGGCATCGCCGGTGCAGATCGAGATTTTCGAGCCAGTCCAGCATGAACAGCGTGCGTTCGATCTTGCCGATTGTATACGCCTATACTCGGCTGTTTGAACGCGCCGTCTGAACGGTATCACGCTGGGTCGAACCGGCCTGCAAATTCGCGATCTGCGTAGTAGGCGAGCTTGGCGGAAATGATCGGCCGCTGCCCGGCGAGGAACAGCAATTCCAGCTCGCCGGGCACGACGCGGACCTCATCGGGGGTGAGGAGCGGCCGGCCGACATGTTGGATGAGCCCGGCGATCAGCTCCTTGGCTTCCTCGCTCCAGTGCGCCTCTCCGGCTTCGCCGGGAGTGTCATAGACCAGTGCATCGGCGAGCGTCATGGCGTCGTCGGCCAGATCGAGGCCGGCAGGGTCGATGCGATCGAGCAGATGAACGCGGCCGAGGCGATGCCCGTCACCCGAACGGATCGAGGACATGGACCGGGCCGAAGCGGGCCGAGCCGTGGGTGGCGTCGCTGTCGTCATAGCCGTAGCGCAGGATGAGGGGTTGAAAGAGCGCGCGCAGGCCGACGAGGATGACAACGAGCGCCGTCAGCATCATCGCCGTCTGACAGATGTTGGAATCATGCGGCAAGCCCAGCAGCGAGCCGAGGACGAGCTTCATCCCCAGCCCGAGCACCAGGCCGACGATCAGGAGCAGGAGCGCCACGCTTAGCAGATGGCGGATCAGCTTGATGGGGCTGAGGGTGAGGGCGGTGATCGCCCATACCGGGTTCTGGCGCGATATGCGCGCCAGGTTGCGGAGCGCGCGGCCGAGCTGGCGGAACCATTCCATGTCAGTCCGCCCCGATCGGCGTGACGGCCAACGCCGGATCGGCGTCGGGATGGCCCAGCAGCTTCAGGACTATCGCGGTGGCGAGGGGAGGGGGCACGGCTTCGTCGCGAAGCATGTCGAACAGCGCGTCGTCGTCAGGTGTGAGCGCCATGCCGTCGATCGCGAGATTGGCGCGGGCGTCGGCATCGTCCTCGCACCACATCGCCGCTTCGGCCGAGCTGCCCCGCTCATAGTCGAGCGCGCGGACCTCTGCCCGTATCGCCTCAATATCCAGCGCGCTCATTGTGCTTCGCTCCCTTCCGCTTCCGCGTCGAACGCGCGCTTGCCCCGCCGCTTCCACAGCGCCAGCGCATCGCCGTCGTCGCGCGCCTTCGCCGCCAGTTCGAGCAGCGCGCCGTAGAGGGTGGCGCGATCGTCGTCGGCGAGATCGACCAGGCCGGCCTTCTGGACGAGGCCGCCCAGCTCGATCAGGTGCCGGGTTCGTTCACGGCGTTGCACGACCCATCCTCTCGTATCGGTGCGGCGCTGCGCGGCCTCAGCCCTGCGAACCGCCTGCGCCAGCTTCGCCTCACTCCCCGCCGTTGTCCGCAGCGCTTTTGCCAGCCTTGCGCCCGCGCCGCTGAAAGAAAGCGGAGCCCTTCGCGCGCCACGCCTCCCTCGCACCGGCATCCTTCGATGAAGCGGCGTCGAGCAGTGCGCCCGCCAGTGTCTCGATATCGAGCGCATCGGCCCCGGTCGCCGCCACCAGCTCGCCGAGCTGTTGTACCTTGCGGGCCTTCAATGCCTTGGCCTTGTCGCCGAGGGCTTTCAGCTCCGCGTCATAGTCGCGCGCTTTGCGCATATTCTTCTCCCTCTCGCCCAGGATCGGGAGGCGCAGAGTAGCATGATTGGCCCGAGAGGGAACGGACCACAGCCGAAAATGCGGCAAAGTCAATCATGCGAACGGCAGAGAGTGTGAGTGCGCGCTTATACATCGTTGCCGACGTGCGCTCAGAAGGGCAGTATAGCGATCGTCATGGCGATCTACCATTTCTCGGCCAAGGTCATCAGTCGTTCTAATGGATCTAGCGCCGTTGCCAGCGCGGCCTACCGTTCGGCGTCCGAGCTGCATGATGACCGACTCGGGCGCGACCATGATTTCTCGAACAAGGCCGGCGTCGTCCATTCGGAGATCATGTTGCCCGAAGGTGCACCGGAGCGTTTAAACGATCGCGCGACCTTATGGAATGAGGTCGAGGCCGGGGAGAAACGCAGGGACGCGCAGCTCGCCCGCGAAGTCGAGTTCTCGATCCCCCGCGAGCTGAACCAGCAGCAGGGCGTCCAGCTCGCGCGCGATTTCGTCGAAAAGCAGTATGCCGAACGCGGCATGGTCGCCGACCTCAACGTGCATTGGGACTATGCCGAGGATGGCAGTCCGAAGCCGCACGCGCATGTCATGCTGTCGATGCGCGAGGTAAGGCCGGAGGGCTTCGGCCAGAAGGTGCGCGAGTGGAACAGCACGCAGCTCTTGCAGGGGTGGCGCGAGGCGTGGGCCGATCATGTCAACGAGCGCCTGGCCGAGCTGGATATTGATGCTCGCATAGATCACCGGACCCTGGTGGCGCAGGGCATCGAGCTTGAGCCGCAGCACAAGATCGGGCCGGCAGCGTCGCGTATGCCCGACCAGGGGCTTGAGGCCGAGCGGGTCGAGGACCATGCCCGGATCGCGCGCGAGAATGGCGAGAAGATCATCGCCAATCCCGAAATCGCGCTCGACGCGATCACCCGCAGCCAAGCGACGTTCACGCGGCGCGACCTGGCGCAGTTCGCGTTCCGCCACAGCGACGGCAAGGAGCAGTTCGATGCGGTGATGAGCGCGGTGCGGACCTCGCCCGAGCTGGTGGCACTGGGCAAGGACGGGCGTGGCGAGGACCGCTTTACCTCGCGCGACATGATCGACACCGAGCAGCGGTTGGAACGCGCCGGCGATCGGCTTGCCGACAGGGCGGGGCATGGTCTCCCGGCGGTGGGGCAGTGCTTGGGGACCACCGCCGGGAGTGAGGACCTGATGCTGGGGAGCCAGCAACAAGCCGCATTAATCCATATAATAGGCACGCAGGATATTGCCATCGTCGTCGGCTATGCCGGCACCGGCAAATCGACCATGTTGGGGGTTGCGCGCGACGAATGGGAGCGGGCGGGCTATCAGGTGCGCGGCGCGGCCCTGTCGGGGATCGCGGCCGAGGGGCTTGAGGGCGGCTCCGGCATCGCCTCGCGCACGATCGCCAGCATGGAATATCAGTGGGAGCAGGGCCGCGAGCTGCTAGGCCCGCGCGACGTGCTGGTGATCGACGAGGCCGGCATGATCGGCACGCGCCAGATGGAGCGCGTGCTGTCCGAGGCCGAACGGGCAGGGGCCAAGGTGGTGCTGGTCGGCGATGCCGAGCAGTTACAGGCGATCGAGGCCGGCGCGGCGTTCCGCGCGCTTGCCGAGCGCCACGGCGCGGCCGAGATCAACGAGGTTCGCCGGCAGCATGAGGACTGGCAGAAGGACGCCACGCGGGCGCTGGCGACGGGCCGGACCGGCGAGGCTGTCCATGTCTATGAGGCGCACGGCATGGTCCACGCGGCCGAGACGCGCGAGGCTGCGCGGGAAAGCCTAGTGGAGGGCTGGGATCGCGCTCGCATCGCCGATCCCGACAAGACGCGGATCATCCTCACCCACACCAATGCCGAGGTGCGCGATTTGAATCTGGCCGCGCGCGATCGGCTGCGCGACGCCGGCGAGCTGGGCCAGGACGTGCGCGTGTCGGCCGATCGCGGCGTGCGGGAGTTCGCGACCGGCGACCGCATCATGTTCCTGAAAAACGAGCGCGGCCTTGGGGTGAAGAACGGCACGCTGGGACAGGTCGAGCAGGTCAGTCCGGAGCGCATGGCGGTGAAGCTCGACGACGGCCGGCAAGTCGCGTTCGACCTCAAGGACTATGCCCATGTCGATCATGGCTATGCCGCCACCATCCACAAATCGCAGGGCGTGACGGTCGATCGTTCGCACGTCCTCGCCACCCCCGGCATGGACCGCCATTCTGCCTATGTGGCGCTGTCGCGGCACCGCGACATGGTGCATCTCCATTACGGCCGCGACGACTTCGCCGACGTGTCCCGGCTTGTCCGCACGCTGTCCCGCGAGCGGGCGAAGGATATGGCGTCGGACTATCCGATGTTCCGGGACCGCGACGGCAAGGTTCGGGCCTTTGCCGAGCGGCGCGGGCTTTCTGGCGAGGCCAAGGCCGTGGCTGAGCGACAGCCGCGGCGCGGCATGTTCGACGAGCTGAAACTGCCCCAGCGCACGCCAACGCCGGCGAAGGAAGCGCCTGCGCGTGCCGGGCAGGGCCAGGACCGTGCTTTCACGCGCGCGGTCGAGCGGGCCTCGCGTTCGGCCGAGGCGGTGTTGCAGGCCCGCGCGTCGGGTGGGCCTGTTCTCGAGCATCAGAAGGTCGCGCTCGAGCGCGCGACGGAGGCGCTGGACCAGATCAGGCCGTCCGCCTCGCGCGATATGGCGTCGGCGATGCAGCGCGACCCCACCTTGTTGCGCGAGGCGGCGGCGGGGCGCAGCGGCCCGATGGTCGAGGCGATACGCCAAGAGGCGCGGGTGCGTGCCGATCCGAACTTGCGGGCCGATCGGTTCGTGGAACGCTGGCAACAGCTCTCCCAGGACCGCGACCGGCTGTATCGCGCCGGCGACATCACGGGCCGCGAGAAGGCGGGCAAGGAAATGGCAGGCATGGCGAAAAGTCTTGAGCGCGATCCCCAGGTGGAATCGATCCTGCGCGGGCGCACCCGCGAGCTGGGGCTTGAAATAGGTATGGAGCGTGATCGCGACCTTGGCCGCCAGTTGACGCAGGATTTGGGGATTGGCCGTGATCGTGGCCTTGGTCGCTGATGTTTTTGCGGATAAGCGCCTATCATGCTAAGATGATATGCGTTAATCCGGAGGTGAACCATGAACGATATGACCCGATGGACCGTCTCGGTATCAAAGAACACCGATATCGCAGTGCGTAGCTTCCTCGCGCAGCGCGGCATGAAGAAAGGCGATCTTTCCCGTTTCATCGAGGAGGCGGTCAAATGGCGCGTTCTCGATCAGACCATCATCGAGGCGAGAGCCAAGTTCGAGGATATGGCCCCTGAAGATTTGGACGCGGTGATAGGGGAGGCGGTGGCCGCCGCGCGTCAGCCCGCAGGCTGACCCGTGCGCGTCGTTGTCGATACCAATGTCCTCATTAGTGCGCTGCTTTCGGACAGATCGCCGCCCGCGCAGATCGTCACGCTCTGGCGCGAAGGGCGGTTCGAGTTGCTGACTTCCCAGGAGCAACTGGACGAACTGGCGCGGGTGACGCGCTATCCCAAAATCCGCGAGCGGCTTTCGCCCGCGCTGGCGGGGCGGCTTGTCAATGAGCTGCGCGACGTGGCTGTGATGGTGGCGGACCTGCCGGAAGTGACGGCCTGCGCCGATCCTTACGATAATTTTCTGTTGGCCATGATCGTCGCGGGCAGGGCCGATCATCTTGTGACCGGCGACAAGCGGGATCTTCTGACGATGGTCCGTTATGAGGGCGCACGGATCATCGCCGTGCGGGATTGTCTGGCGATGTTCGGGCGGGTGCCCAGGGATGAGTGGACATGAGCGGGCAGCACCAGGATAGCCAGGAGCGCGACGACCCGGTGCTGGCGTTCGAGCGGTTGCGCGGCGAGGTGTCGTTGCTGCGCCATGCGGTCGAGGCGCTGACCACGGCGCGCGAGTCCATCGACATTCCCGACTATGAGCCGACGTTAGAGCGCACCGAAAAGGTGCTGGGTATCCTGGTGCAGCAGATCGACGGTGTGCGAAAAAGCCCCGCCATGAGGCTCACCCCGGAGAATATGGGAGGTCGTTTAGACGCTTCCGTCGCCGAGGCGACCCGCGAGCTGCGCGCCCAGGTGCAGGCAACCGACATGGTGCTCAGAGGGGCAGCGCGCGACTTGTCCGATATGGTCGCATCGGCTCGGCGGGGCGACGAGCAGAACCGTTGGCTGTATATCGTGGGCGGCGTCGGTCTGGTGCTGGGGCTGTTGCTCTATACGCTGCTCGCCGGTCCGATCGCGCGGATGATGCCGGCGAGCTGGCTTTGGCCCGAGCGCATGGCGACGCGGGCGCTTGGCGAAAAGTCGGCATGGGATGCGGGGCAACGTTTGATGCAGACGGCCGCGCCGGAGAGCTGGGGATTGATCGTCGCGGCGGCCCCGCTCGCCGATGGCAACCGCGAGGCGGTGCAGGCGTGCCGCAAACAGGCCGAAAAAGGGGTGACTACACGAAAGTGACGTATCTGCACGCTAAGGGCGAACAAATCCGGTACGATGCCAGCAGATGCTATTCGCAGGCTTTCCTGCCCCTTTTATGTGGTGCCGCCCTACGGGCGCCGATATGGGAGGGCGGCAATCCGATTGACCAACGATCGAGGTAGAACCCTGCTCGCCAAATATGTGAGCTGGTTGCCCATCCCCGGTATGGCGAAGGATTGCCGATAAACCAGAGCGTGGACTGCATGGGCCGCGCACCGGTCAACGTCCATCAAACCCAACCTCCCCCACTTCAAATCGCTGAGGGCAGCCATGTCTGTGTCGATTCCACCGGGTGCAAAAGACCCAACACTCACTCCCGTCCCGGCAAGCTCCACGGAAAGCGCTCGCATGAGGGTGCTCACATAGGCTTTCGACGCGCCGTAGACCGCTTGGAAGGGCACGGATGTTTCGCCCGCCAGGCTCGACACGGCGATTACTGAGGATTCAAACGGCTGCTCCCTGAAAATCGCAATCAGGCGAGCCAGCAAATCCGTGAAACCGAGTATGTTTGTTTCAATTACCTCGGCATAAGTGTCGGCACGGCCTGCATCAAATGAACCAACGCTCGTCATTCCGGCAACCAACAAAGCGGCTGTTACTTGCAATTCTGCAACCTTAGCCGCGATTTTCTCCCTGCCCTCGATTTCACGTTGATCAGCCACTATAATCTCGCACGGCACATTGAACCGCTCGTCAATTTCGGTCTGTAGCTCCCGCAAGTTGTCGAGCCTTCGTCCAACAATCAGGGGCTTGGCCTGGTACGATGCCGCCAAGCGGAGGGCGGACGCTCTGCCCAAACCGGTCGAAGCCCCTGTGACCAGCACCCACGAGTTCTTGATCGCCAGCGGTTTCACGCGTTTTCCAGAGCCTTGTATAGGGCGGTTTTGCCGATCTTGAGCCGGGCCGCCGCCTCACGAACAGTGAGGCCCGCTGCGATATGCGCCCGCGCTTTACGTAGTTTGTCGGGGGTAACGACAGGCCGGCGACCACCCTTGTTGCCCCGCTCGCGTGCGGCCTTGAGGCCGGCATGAGTGCGTTCACGGATCAGGTCACGCTCGAATTGGGCCAGCGAGCCGAAGATGTTGAACACCAGCATGCCGCCCGAAGTGGTGGTGTCGATATTCTCGGTGAGTGAGCGGAACCCGATGCCGCGCGCCGCAAGCTCGCCGACCTTCTCGATCAGGTGGCTCATCGAGCGGCCGAGGCGGTCGAGTTTCCAGACCACCAGCGTGTCGCCGGGGCGCAAATAGGCGAGCGCTTCGGTTAGGCCAGGCCGATCGGCTTTTGCCCCGGATGCGTGATCGTCGAATATACGGTCGCACCCGGCAGTGTTCAGCGCGTCAAGCTGGAGCGACAGCTTCTGGTCTGCGGTCGAGACGCGCGCATAGCCGATCAGCGCCACATGATGCCCGATCCTGTCCGTTTTCCCGTCATTATGCGATCTTGTCCGAATCGCCGTTACAGGTCCAGAGTTAACGGACATATTCCTGTTGGCCGCCAGAGGACCGTCTGACGGACACGCAAAGCGAAGGAGATGATGCTTGGCGAGACGGCGACTGGTGAGCCTGGAAATCTGGGCGAGGCATTATGGCGCGCCGCTCGATGAGCGCGAGATCGCGCGTCATTATACGCTGACCAGCGACGACCTGGAAATTGTCGGCCGCCGTCGCGGCGATGCCACCCGGCTCGGCTATGCGATGCTCATGCTATATATGAGATGGCCTGGCCGTGCGCTGGAAGCGGGCGAAGTCCCGCCCGCTCCTGTGCTCGCCTATGTGGCGCAGCAACTCGGCGTCGCGCCGGCAGCCTTCGCGGATTATGCCCATCGGGACCAGACCCGTCGCGAGCATCTCGTCGAAATCCGACGATCGCACGGGTTCAGGATTTTTGACCGCAACGCTTTCCGTGAAGTTGTCGCCTTCTCGGTCCCAATCGCGCAGACCATCATACACCCCGGCCAGATGGCAGACGTCATCGTCGATGAACTCCGGCGCCTGCAGATCCTCCTGCCTTCTCCGTCGATTCTCGAAGCGGTGCTGCGGCGGGCGCGCCAGCAAGCCGAACAGCTTACCTATGAAGTGCTCACGAATGGCCTGCTGCCTGACACCCTTCAGGGCCTGGACGATTTGCTGGCCCGACGACCGGGGCAGGTCGCGACATGGCTATCCTGGATGCGCAATGCGCCACAATCGCCGGCAGCGCGCAACATCCTGCGCCTGATCGAACGGCTCGCCTATATCCGCGCGCTGGGCCTCGATCGCGCCCGTGCCGACATGATCCCGGCTTTGACTTTTGACAGGCTGGCGGACGAAGGCAGCCGCATCACACCCCAGCACCTTGGCGAACTCAATGCCCTGCGCCGCCATGCGACGCTGGCGGCAACCGGCATCCGGCTTGAGGAAAGCCTGACCGACGCCACCCTGACGATGTTCGACAAGCTGTTGGGCAGCATGGCGCGCCGCGCCGAGAACCGGACCCGCGACAAAGCCCTCAAGACGGTGCGCGAGTTGCAAGGCCACCTCCGGACGCTCACGGGGTCTTGCCGCCTCCTCATCGACGCGCGCAGCAAGGGCGTGGATTCTCTGGCGCAGATCGAGGCGCTGGACTGGCAGCACTTCGCCGTGGCCGTCGAGCAGGCCGAAGTGCTCGGGCGACCGGAAACCGTCGATCGCACCGCCGAATTGATCGAGCGGCATCGGACGGTGAAGCTCTTTGTCGGCGCTTTTCTCAACGCCTTCGAGTTTCGCGGCGCCGGCGCGGTTCAGGGGCTCCTGTCAGCGCTGGCCATCATCGCGGAGCTATATCGGACCGGCAAACGGCGCTTGCCTGATCGCGTGCCGCTACGCTTTGTGCCGCCCGCATGGCGCCCGTTCGTCCTGCGGGATGGCATCGTTGATCGTGCCGCTTATGAACTATGCGCCTTGTCGCAACTACGCGAGCGGTTGCGAGCCGGGGATATATGGGTCGCGGGAAGCCGGCAGTTTCGCGATTTCGACAGCTATCTCATACCGCCGGCGACCTTTGCGGCGCTGCGCGAGAAGGGGCCGTTGCCGCTCGCCATCGAAACGGATTTCGAGCGCCATATCGAGGAACGGCGCACCAGGCTCGACACGGCGATCGAGCAGGTAACGGTCCTTGCACGGCAAGGGGAGCTGCCCCAGGTTAAGCTTGACGAAAACGGTCTCATCATCTCGCCGCTGAAGGCGGCAACACCGCCCGCCACCGAGATTGCCCGTCGCGCCGCCTATGATCGACTGCCGCGCGTGAAGATCACCGATCTTCTGCTGGAGGTCGATGCCTGGACCGGGTTCAGCGAATGCTTCATCCATCGTCGTTCGGGCCGGGAAGCCGACGATCGCAATGCGCTGCTCACGGTCATCCTCGCCGATGGCATCAATCTCGGCCTCACACGCATGGCGGAAACCTGCCGGGGCGCAAGTCTGCGTCAGCTCGCCCATCTTCACGACTGGCACATCAGCGAAGCCGCCTATGGCGAAGCGTTGGGAAGGCTGATCGACGCCCATCGCGCCATGCCGCTCGCCGCGCTGTGGGGAGACGGCACCACTTCGTCGAGCGACGGACAGCAATTTCATGCCGGGGGCCGTGGGGCCGCGATCGGCGACATCAACGCGCGCAGCGGCAACGAACCAGGCGTTGCCTTCTACACCCATGTCTCGGATCGATATGACCCCTTCGCAAGTCGGGTGATCGCGGCGACCGCTGGCGAAGCGCCCTATGTGCTGGATGGCTTGCTGTATCACCAGACCGGCCTGACGATCGAGGAGCACTACACCGATACGGGCGGGGCATCGGACCATGTGTTCGGCCTCATGCCCTTCTTCGGCTACCGCTTCGCGCCGCGCCTGCGCGACATCAAGGAGCGTCGTTTACACCTCCTTCCCGGCCAAGAATCCGGCCCCTTGCTTGCCGGCATGACGGCCGAACCGATCGCATTGGGTCATGTCGCGGCGCATTGGGACGAACTGCTGCGGTTCGCCACGTCGATCCGCACCGGCACCGTCACTGCTTCGGCAATGCTGCGCCGCTTGTCCGCCTATCCGCGACAGAACGGACTGGCCCTCGCACTACGCGAGCTGGGCCGCCTCGAACGCTCCATTTTCATGCTCGACTGGCTGCGCGACATCGACCTGCGCCGGCGCACCCAGGCGGGCCTCAACAAAGGCGAAGCCCGCAACGCGCTCGCCCGCGCGCTCTTCTTCAACCAGCTCGGCGAACTGCGCGATCGTCGGTTCGAGAACCAGACCTATCGCGCCTCCGGCCTCAACCTGCTCGTCGCCGCCATCATCTTGTGGAACACTCGCTATCTCGAAATGGCGCTGGCGGACATCGGCACAGCCGACGAAATCGCACGCCACATCGCGCCATTGGGCTGGGAGCATATCTCGCTGACCGGTGACTATAGCTGGAATGTTGAAGATCAACCCGATCCGGACGCCTTGCGACCGCTGCGCGCCGTCAACTCCCTACTTGCCGCGTGACGTTCGCTATCCGTTCGCCCTTTCCGTGCAGATACGTCACTTTCGTGTAGTCACCCCAAAAAGCGAAAAGACCGGTGCGCTGCACAATCGAGGTAAAAGGCGCCCCGGAATCATCGGTTCCGTGAATCAGTGCAGCATGACTGATTCAGAGAAGTCGTCGGACATCGGCAAACCGATGCTGTAGGCTTTGCGACATGAATGGCGCAGGTCTTCTCCCTAATCCCGTTGAGCTGATCGCGCTTGATCCGGCGCGTAATATTCGCCGACGCTACAGCATCACCGTGAGCGTTGACCTGTTCGGCATGATCGTCGTCGAAAGCCGCTGGGGCCGGATCGGCGCGCGCGGCCAAGCCCAGCGCCATGCCTTCGCCGATCATGCCGCAGCCGAGCGGTATATCGCAGCGCTTCTCCAAAAGCGTGGTACGGCTGAAAGGCGGATCGGTGTCGCCTATCGGCCTGTCTGACACCGGACACAGAGCTCGCGTGTCGAAGCTGATCGACCCCCTTATCCTTATGTCAATCTGGAGTATAGCCTAACCGGACGTCAGGATGCAGCGGCGGTTTCTGTCAGGATAGGGTTATGGCAAGCATTTATTGACGCATGTTCCGCCGTGTCATAGAATTCAACCTGACATTTTGACCGGAGGCGGCGATGAAAGGCCAGAGGATCGGTTACGTCCGGGTGAGCACATTCGATCAGAATGTCGATCGCCAGTTGGACGGGCAGTCGCTCGACCGGATTTTCACCGACAAGGCATCGGGCAAGGACATCAACCGCCCCGAACTCGATGCCATGCTCGCCTTCGCCCGCGAGGGTGACACCGTCGTGGTCCACAGCATGGATCGATTGGCGCGTAATCTCGACGATCTGCGCAAACTGGTTCAGTCCCTCACCAAAAGAGGCGTCCGGATCGAGTTCGTGAAGGAAAGCCTGGCCTTCTCGGGCGAGGATTCCCCGATGGCCAACCTGATGCTCTCGGTCATGGGTGCGTTCGCCGAATTCGAGCGCGCCCTGATCCGGGAGCGGCAGCGCGAAGGCATTGCGGTCGCCAGACAACGCGGTGCTTATCGCGGGCGGAAACGTTCCCTCTCCGACGAAATGGTCGCCGAGCTGCACCGCCGTGTTGATGACGGCGAGCGCAAGGCCGTCATCGCCCGTGACCTGGGGATCAGTCGCGAAACCCTCTACCAGTATCTCCGCGCTGCCACCTGAGCCGGTTTCACCCAGCCTCGCTCACCCTTAGGCTTGTCTGATTGATACGACCAATGTCACGTCTCTTGAATTGCTTGAATCATATCAATGAGGATTGGAGGTCTCCTTCGTCAAACGAATGGCAAGAGCGCGACCGATTGCCGCTGCGGCGACTGGCTGGACGGCGCTTGGCGGAAATGGTGCAACCGAACTAGCATTGATCTCGCAAAGCGCATAGGAGCCATCGCTGATGGCTTCACCAGGGCGAAATAGGAAGTCGGCGTCCCAAAGAAGCGGAAGATCGTGGTCGGCGATCGACAGCAACCTTTGCATCTCTGGAATCCAGCGATCCTCCATCGCTTTCCGTAAGGCTGCGAAGCGCGTCACCTCCGGTCCGAACATGGCGCGGCCCATCGGCTGTGGGGTTGACGACGTTGTATCAATGGCCGTTGGCGTCATCAGCGCAGTGATCAGGTTGTGCCCAAAGCCAACCACTCGGTGCCCGCACACGTAGCAGCGGACCATGCCCTCGGACGACTGCGGCTGATAAGCCTGATCGATCAGCACGCCGCCGTCGTTTAGAAACGGCACCCACCTTTCCAAGCACTCGGCTAGGCTGATGCGCTCCGATTTGCTTCCTTGGCGGGCCTCTTGAACTTTCACCGACGTTTTCAAAGCCGGAGCGTTTCCCGCTTCGTCTAGTTGGACACGCCATACATTCCTGCCGCCGTTGCCGTAGTTCGGCTTCAGCACGCGCGGGCCTGCGGCAAGATGTTCGGGGAAACGAGCGCGAAGGCCTTCAGCGTCCACGTATCGATCGACATCGCTGCCCCATTCCATGGAGCGCGTTGTGTAGAGCACTTCCTTGACGCCGATTTTGGCGATCACGTCAGGATGCGCGCTGACGACAACGCCGCACCCCGCGACTTCGCGCAGCATTGGATCGAGCTGCGAGCGGTCGCCTGAAATGTCCAACGGATTCACCCAGACCAGCACTGCGTCGCACGACAGCAGCTCGTCCCGAATCTCGCGAACCGCCTCGTCCCTGTACAGTACAGGCCTTGCGGTCGCCCCGAGCGCCCGCAAGGCCTGCATTATCGGCCACTGCCGGGCTTCATGAAAGCGATGCGTCCACTCGGCTGCTTGCCCACGCCAAAGAAGAGCGATGTTCGGGCCGGATGTCATTGTTGCATCTCCCCATCGGACCTGTCCCCTTTGTGGTCGCGAACTCAGGTGTCGCGCAGCAGTGGGTGTTAAGCCACGGCGGTCGGGTTCAGCCGCCGCCGCGCAAAGCCGCGGCATAGCGCCGGTCGACCACTTCCCAGTCGATGTTGCGGAAGAAGGCGTCGACATATTTGGCGGCGGCGGTGCCGTAATCCATGTGGAAACTGTGCTCGTACATATCGAGCGCGAGCAGCGGCACGCCGGCAATCGCACCGTGCATATGATCCCACGCCCAATGGTTGTGCAGCGAGCGCGTGTGGAGATTGTAGACGAGCACGCACCAGCCCGATCCGCCGGCAAGGCTCATCCCGGTACGGCGGAAGTCGGCTTCCCAGCGGTCGAACGAGCCGAACGCCGCGCCCAGCGCGTCGCGGATGGAACCGGCTGCCTGGCCGTTGCCGCCGAGCCCGTCGAAATAGACCTCATGGAGCACGACCGAGCCGGTGCGGTGCAGCTCCTCGCGCTTCAATCCGCCATAGACCACCGGCGGCAGGTCCGTGTCAGCGAGCGCGGCGGCAAGTCGTGTCTCGATCATATTCAGGGCCTTGACCGAGCCCGCATAATTGTTCTCGTGGTGCGATGTGATCAGCCTTTCGGAGAGGCCGTGAAGCCTGGCGGGATTGAACCTGAGCGGCTTGACCTGATGATTTCCGGCAAAGGCGGGGACAGCCGCCGGCGCTGCGGCCGGCGTCTGCGCAGAGGCTTCGTTGATAGTCATGGCGGCGGCTCCGATGCCAAGAGTTGCGATTGCACTGCGTCGGGAAAGATGGTCGATCGTCACGCGTCACTCCTTCAGATGATCATTACATATGCGGCCCCGAGGACCGAGCAGACGCCGAGCACCGGCAGCATGCCGGCCTTGAACCGGAACATGGCGAGTATCGCACCCACCGCGAGCGCCAGCGCCGGCCAGTTGACGGACGTTAGGACTGGGAGATCGATGGTGCCGGCTGCGAACGGCACTTCGCGGACTTGCTCGAACAGAGTGTGGATACCAAACCAGACCGCCAGATTGAGGATCACGCCGACCACTGCGGCGGTGATCGCCGAAAGCGCGGCCGACAATGCGCGGTTGCCGCGCAGCCGCTCGATGAATGGCGCGCCGGCGAAGATCCACAGGAAGCATGGCAGGAAGGTAACCCAGGTGGTGAGGATTGCGCCGAAGGTCGCGGCGACGAGCGGCGGCAGCCCGGTCGCTTCGCGGAAGGCCGCGAGGAAGCCGACGAACTGCGTCACCATGATCAGCGGCCCGGGCGTGGTCTCGGCCATGCCGAGCCCGTCGAGCATCTCGCCGGGCTGGAGCCAGCCATAGGTCTCGACTGCCTCCTGCGCGACATAGGCGAGCACCGCATAGGCGCCGCCGAAGGTCACCACCGCCATCTGGCTGAAGAAGGTGGCGATGCGGCTGAACACGTCGTCGGGGCCGAACGCGAACAGCAGCGCTGCGACCGGCCCGAGCCAGAGCAGCAGCAGGACGCCGGAGATGCGCAGCGACCAAGAGAGGTTCGGCCGGGCATGGTCGGGAAGGCCCTCGCCAAGAGCGGTGTCGCGGTCGTGGATTATCTCAGCGCCGGCGGGACCATGTCCGCCGCCGCCCTTGAATGCGGCGTAACCAGCGCGGCCACTGAAGAAGCCGATCAGCGCGGCGGCAAGCACGATCAGCGGGAAGGGCACGTCGAGCACGAAGATCGCGACGAACGCCAGCGCGGCAAAACCGCGCATGACGTTGTTCTTCAAGGCACGCGAACCCACCCGGACCACCGCCTGTAGCACCACCGCCAGCACGGCGGCCTTCAATCCGAAGAACAATCCCTCGACCAGCGGCACTTCGCCGAGCAGCACATAGACATAGCTGAGCCCTAAAATCGCGAGGAAGCCGGGCAGCACGAATAGCGCGCCCGCGACCAGGCCGCCCTTGGTCTTATGGAGCAACCAGCCAATATAGACAGCTAGCTGTTGCGCTTCAGGGCCGGGCAGCAGCATGCAATAGTTGAGCGCGTGGAGGAACCGCTCCTCGCCGATCCAGCGCTTCTCCTCGACCAGGATGCGATGCATCACCGCTATCTGGCCCGCCGGTCCGCCGAAGCTGAGCAGCGCGACCCTGATCCAGACGCGCACCGCCTCGCCAAAGCTGATGCCGTGCTCGTGCAGCGTCTCGACTGCGATTTCAGCGCGTGCGCTGGCCTCCATCTTTAGTCCTCTTTTCGCCGGGTGAAGTGAGCATAGAATCCGTCGAGCGCGGTCGATCCGCGCGCGATCCGCTCCTCGTCGTCGTCGGTGCCGGCACAGATGCCGGCGATAAGCGCGCTCACTCCCGGAGTTTCCGGGCGCTCGAACCGAGCATCGGCAATATCAAGGTCGTGAACAATTTCGCCGAGCGCCCGCAGCGCGGGGTCGGTCTCGAGACCGGTGAGGAACACCAAGGTCTCGAAGGAGCAGCGGTCGCCTTCGTGGGTGAACTCAGCGTCCGCCATGTCGAACCTCAGTTCGTCAGGCTCCGGCACATATCCTTTGCCCTCGACGAACTTGAAGCTCGCCTCGGGGTCGATGAAGCGGCGAATGAGCCAGGCGGACGCGATGCGATCGACATGGACATGGCGGCGCGTCACCCAAACGCGGCGCTTTAGCTCCGCCGGGGTCAGCTCGGGCGCACCGGGGCCGCTCACATCGGGATGTTGGTGAGAGCGGCGGTCCGCCTCGGTGATGGCGGCCTGTGCCGCCTGCCGACCATGCGCACCGAAAAAGTCGATCGCGGCGACCTCGTTCAGGCGTTTGCGCAGGCGGCCCACATCCGCCGCCGCGACATACTCGCCCTCACACAGCGCGCGCGCCTCGCGTGCCAACTCCTCATAGTCGGCGTCACGCGCAGCGTCGAACACTCCGCGCAGCTCCGCATCGCCCATGCCGCCGACAAGGCGCGCTTCGAGGATCAGCGCCTCGCCGCCATTTTCGGTGATCTCGCGATGCAGTTCTTCGAACAGCGCGCGCGTGTCCTCGCGATTGGGGAGCGCATGGACGGCGTTCTTGAGCGGCGCGGCCCCGATCGCCTGCAAACGCCGCCAGACCTTCACCCGCAAATAGGCAGGCTTAGCCGGAAGCTGCGGGATCAGGAGCAACCAAGGGGAAGCTTGTGTGTTTGTCATAGTTGTATCGTCACTAGCCTACAAGTGTAAGGGTTGCATCACAAGCCTCATGAGCATAGGACTGCTTATCCCGAAGAAAGAAACCGGAGCGCAATGTCGCGGCTCGCCGGCGGCGCGCTCGCATGACGTGAGGCTTTCCGTGTCGAGTGCGCTGATGAAGGATCAATTATGCTGAAAAAGACCATCGCCTTGGGATTCGCCAGCCTCCTGCTGGCAAGCCCGGCATGGGCAGCGCCGGACTGGTCGGCTGTCGACCGGGCGATAGGACGAGCGGGGGCCGAACAGCCGGGGGGCGTTCACCGCTACAGCTTCCCGCGTTCGGACCTGAGCGTCACGCTGGATGGGGTGACGATCAAGCCCTCCCTCGCGCTCGGCTCTTGGGCGGCGTTTCAGCCGATGGGCGACGAGGCGATGGTGATGGGCGATCTCGTGCTGACCCACGACGAGGTGAACCCCGTTTTGAGCCGCCTGCTCGCAAGCGGTTTTACGATCACCGCGCTCCACAATCACCTGCTCCGCTCTTCGCCTGCGACCATGTACATGCACATTGCCGGCCACGGCGACCCGGTGAAGCTCGCGGCCGCGCTCCGGCAAGCGCTATCAGCCAGTCGGACCCCGCTCGCCGCGCCGCAATCGCCTTCGGCCAGCGCAGCCGCATCGCGGCTCGACCTCGATGTGGCCGCGCTCAACCGGTTGATGGGCGGTGAGGGCAAGACGGCCGGTGGCATCCTCCAATACAGCTTTCCGCGCGCCGAGCGGCTGATGGACGGCGATATGGAGACTCCGCCGACGATGGGCACGGCGACCGCGATCAACTTTCAGCCAACCGGGGACGGCCGAGCCGCCATCACCGGCGATTTCGTACTTGTCGCAAACGAGGTCGATCCGGTCCTGCGCGTGCTGCGGACGAACGGGATCGAGGTCACGGCGCTGCATAATCATATGCTAAACGACGAGCCGCGGCTGTTCTTCATGCACTTCTGGGCCAACGACGACGCAGCCAAGCTCGCCCGTGGGCTGCGCGCGGCGCTCGACAGGATGAACAATCAGAGGAGTTGAACTCGGACGACGGCTCATTGGGCCGTAACCGCCGCCCGCCCGACCCCACGGCCCTTATGCAGGAAGTGGAATGGAACATGGCTAGCAAACGAACTCTCACTGTTGTCGCAGGCGTGGGCGCGGCCGCGCTGGCGATCGCGGGCGTGGCGATCGCGCAAAACCACGAGGCGAACGAAAACCGGATAATCGGCAAGCACAGCGAACGAGACATCCCGCTTGCTCAGGTGCCCGAGGCCGCGATGAACGCGGCACGCGCGCAACTCGCGTCAATAAGCAAAGCGGAGCAAGTCACCCGAAAGGCGGACGGAAGCACGCTCTATGAAATCAAGGGCAAGAACAGCGACGGAAAGACGATCGAACTGTTCGTCACGCCCGAAGGCCAGGTGCTCGGCCGCGAATGATGGATCAGCACGGGGCGCCGGCCGTCGAGGGCCGTGCGCCCCTTCCGAAATGATACTGCGGAATAGGAGACGAAAATGCGGCCAAGGCGATGGATATTGTTATGCGCCGCTTTGGCCGCCCTGCCTGATAGTGCGATCGGCCAAACCGAACCCGCGTCGGCGACGGGCTCGGCGTTGTTCGTAAGCTGTCAAGCGAATGAGCCGCGATGCGGCGCTTACCTCCAAGGCGTGCTCGACATGATGATCGTCGCGCGAAAAGCGGAATGCCGCGCTCCACGCTATGACCGATCGGCGCTGCGCGCGGCATATTTACGCTGGGCGGAGCAGAATAGCTATTTTATGAGTGTTCATATGGTGGCCGGAGCTGAACGCTCGTTAGCGAAGGCTTGGCCATGTCAGTAGCATCGTACCCCGCGGCGTAGCCTGCCCGGCGGCTGCCTTTGAGGGCAGGCGGAGCGTCCGCCTGGCGGTGAATTCCGCCAGCTCAACGATCCCATGTCGCGCCTCAAGCTCGCTAATTAGCCGATGTTCGCATTATGTCTGCCAAATCGTTGTCTGGCGCACAAACCTTGAGGTGACGCCTATATGGTCAGAATTCGACCGGCGGCGCGATCAACTATCTCGCTAACCGGGCAACCGACACATTTCAGGCTGGCCTGAGCATATCATATGCCCGATTCAACGATACATTAGTTGACGGCTATGTCTCCGGGCCGCTCACCGACACCGTTCGGGCTCGGCTTGCGTTCAATGTCGAGCGAGCGGATGGCTGGCAGTATAGTGTGACCCGGCCTGATGAGCGAAATGGACGCAAAAATCTTAGCAGCGGGCGGCTGCTGCTCGACTGGAAACCATCCGACGACTGGTCGATCGGGCTAAACATTAACGGCGGCCTCGATCGGTCGGATACGCAGGCCGCACAATTTCGTGGCCCAACTATTTCGGAGCCAGGCTTTAGCCTTCTTAAAAACAACCGGCCAGAGCTCTTTAATTTTCCCATTGCGCCCAATAAAGCGCGAGCGGCAGACTTTGATCCAAAACTGGATCTGTCTCAGAGAAATTCGCTGTGGCAGACTGCATTAACGGTGCAGCACCAGCTCACCGGTTATGTCGCTCTGAAATCGATCACGTCTTTTGTGCAGTTCAAGCAGTTTCAGCCACTGGACACCGATGGTACTCCTTATGACGCTTTTGGCGGCCCCGTGTCAGGTAATCTCAAGTCTCTTTATCAGGAGCTACGCGTTCAGCGAGAGGGCGAAGGTTTGAATTGGATCGTTGGCGCTAACTATATTCGCGACAAGATCGTCGAGCGCCAGCGCTCCACAAGCACGCAATCAGGCTTCTCGATCGTCGGCGTTTCCGCGTTTGATAACAACAATCGGCAAAAAGCCGACACTAAGTCCATCTACGGCAATATCACCTATTCCTTCGCGGAAGGGTTGAAACTGGAGTCTGGGCTACGCTACACAAAGCAGAAGCGTAATTTTACCGCATGTTCGCGCGCTGATGATATCGTCACCGCAACAATTTACTCTAACCGACTGAAACTACCCATAGCTATTGGAGATTGCCTGACCCTAGGTCCCACAGGTGTGCCTGGAGTCCAGCGCGACAAACTGGTCGAAGACAGCCTATCATGGCGGGCGACGTTGAACTGGCAGGCTTCAGCCGACTTTCTCGCCTACGCTACTGTCAGTCGTGGCTACAAGGGCGGATCCTTCCCGATTTCGGGAGCGACATCCTATCTGCAATACCGCCCTGTTAAGCAGGAAAGCCTTCTCGACTTAGAGGCAGGATTAAAAGCGAGCCTGTTTGACCGCCGCGCTCAGCTGAATTTGGCAGGCTTCTATTATGAATACCAGGACAAGCAGGTTCGCGGTAAATTCATTGACGCAGCTACGAAACTGGCATTTAGCGGCCTTGTCAATGTGCCCAAGTCGCGGCTTTACGGTGCCGAAGCGCAACTTTCATTGCGCTTGTCCCGTGCGTTGACGATCGGCGCTGATGCGACCTATGTGAACTCGAAGATCAGCGCACCGTTCGCAAACGTGGATTTCTACGGCTTCTCCAAGGATTTTGAAGGTGAACCTTTGCCGTTTGCGCCGAAGTGGTCAATGGTTGGCCGCGCCGACTTCGATCAGCCGGTCACCGAGCATCTGACTTTCTTTGCTGGAGCTAACGTCAATTATCAATCCTCAACCAATGCTGCGCTCGGGCAGCAGCCAGCGGCAGACATACGGAGTTTTTATACGCTGGACGTCCGCGCTGGCATCAGGACGTTGGACGATAAGGTTACGGTCAGCGTTTGGGGCCGCAATATCACCAACCAATATTACTGGACTGGCGTCAATCTCGTTTTGGACGTGGTCAGCCGGTACGCAGCTCAGCCCGCAACCTATGGCATGACGCTATCCTACAAAATCTAGCAGGAACCGCCTGTGAGCCGACCGGGTCGGCTCGGGAGGTGGGGGCAGGGGTCAGGCGGCATCGCGGGTTTTGAAGCAACAGCGTTCATGCCAGTCTCGACGATGTCGCAATGGTGGGTGACCTTATCCATCAATTATTGAGGCAACCGATCTCTTCTTTTCAGGGGCCGGCGAGCTTTCGCCGGCTCTTTCCTAAGGCGCTTGCAGCGCGATGCTGCGCAGGACTCCGCACACTGACCAAAGTTTCAGAACCGACTCGGGGACCTCGCCGGCGGATTTCCATCAAGGCCAGCGGTCACCAAATGCCGCACAAACAGGCCGGACATATGAAAGCAACCGATCAAACCCATCCCGACAAACGACCCTTGCCCAGGGGGCGTCCACATATGAATCACGACACCCTGCCATCCGCCAGAGGTTTTTAGAGGCGTCCAATCGCATTGAGGGTGCGCATGCGTGTCGAAAGCCGATGGCTCGCAGTCGCTCGACCTCCAACACGATGCCCTCACGCAGCCGGCGTCGAGCCCGACAATGTCTATGACGATCGCGCGTCCGGCATGATCCGCAGATTATCGCGACCAGCCTGATTTTCGAAACCGACTCTCAGCGGATTTCGGCGCCGGATCGGTTGAAGCCTTCCTTTACCAGCTCGCGAAGCCAGCGGTTCGCCGGATCAAGGTGGAAACGCCGGTGCCAATATTGGCGAAGTGCGAAGGCCGGGAGCGAGATAGGCGGGTCGCGCAAGGCAACGATGCCGTACCGGCTGAACTTTACCCCGAGGGATCGGGGCACCGTCGCGACATAATCCGAGTGCTGCGCGACCAACCAAGGCACGCTGAGGAAGTTGGTCGTTGTGATGGAAACATTCCGCTTCACGCCGGCCTCGTCGATGGCGGCGTCATGGCGAACGATCACGCCGGCTCGGCCAACGTCGACCACGACGTGCGATAAAGCAGAAAACTCCTCCTGTAGGATAGGCGCCCCGCCCGCTGCGTTCGAAGGATGCACGATGCTGAGATAGTCGTGCATGAAGAGCTCCTGCTGGACGAGTTCTTCGGGCAACTGTCCCAACCGTCCAATCGCGAGGTCGGCCTCGCCCGTGCCGAGCACGGTGTCGAGTTGCCGGCCGGCGGCCTGCATTGTGCGCACCTCTATCAACGGGGCGTCCTGGCGGAGCCGCTCGACCAGAGCGGGTAGGAAGACGAGCTCGCCCATGTCGCTTAGGCAAAGCGTAAAGGTTCGGCGCGAATTCCGTGGGTCGAACGGCACAATCGGCAGCACCTCGTCGCGGAGTGTAGCTACCAGGCGCGACACGGTCGTACCCAGTGCCCGGCCCTTAACCGTGGGAACGACGCCGGAACCCGACCTAACGAAGAGCGGGTCCCCGAAGAAAACTCGGAGCCGCTTGAGGGCATGGCTCGCGCCACTCTGGGTGATGCCCAAGCTCTGGCCCGCGCGGGTTAGGGTCTTCTCGCGCAACAGCGCATCGAACACGAGCAGAAGGTTCATGTCGAACTTTGCAAAATCATGCCGATTAGTCATAGTCTTAATATATATTATTCACCTCCCGAATGTCAAAGCAGGGCCTTTGCCTCTACAAAGAACGGATCGCGCACGCCTCCTGCATCGTGGTCGATGGAGGCCGTTCGGTGCTCTAACACGAATAAACGAGCCGGGCCGCTCCGCGAAGCGACTGACCGAATAAATGAATGGGATTCATGAAGAAGATGATATCTACTCGCTTGCATAATGATGGAAGACTGCGGTAGATTTGTTGAAACAATACGAGAAAACGGATTGGACTCGATACGAAGGGGGGGGTATGGTTGGAAGAGGGGCCGGCATAATTGCCGCGGCATCAATGATCTCGGCCGCCGCGCAGGCGCAAACCACGTCAGGCACGAAGCAGCACGCCATTCTACCTGCCGAGCAATCCACCACCGATAGCGCCAGCACCAGCGATGTCGCGGCTTCCTCGACGCAAGGCCTCGAAGAGATCGTGGTGACCGCGCAGAAACGTTCGGAAAATCTTCAGCGAGTACCGATCGCAGTTACGTCCTTGTCGGCGAACCGAATCCAGACTGCCAACATCACCAGCACCGTCCAACTCGCGGCGGTCTCGCCAGGTGTCAACATCGAACTCGTCAATGCCAATTTTCAACCACGCATCCGCGGCGTAGGCACCTCGTCGCAAGGTCCAGGTGTCGAGAACCCAGTCGCCCTTTATGTCGACGGTGTCTACTATGCCTCGCAGCAGTTCGGACCGGGCGATCTGAGCGACGTCCAGTCGCTGAACGTGCTCAAGGGCCCCAAGGCACTCTGTTCGGTCGCAACGCCACCGGCGGTGTTATCCAGATCAATACCCGTGATCCGTCGCGGACGTTCAACGGCGAGCTCGAGGCCCGCCTCGACTCTTACTTGACCAGCCGCATCTTTGGCTACGTGAGTGGCAGCCTAACTGACGACGTCCAAGCTGGACTGTCGATCGCTTATGCAAAGCAGTTTGATGGCTGGGGCGAGAACTTGGCGGACGGCAAGGACGTCCACCGGGCCGACAACGACCTCAACGTGCGTTCGAAATTCTTCTTCGAACCGACGTCGTCGACGACCATCAAGCTCTTGTTCGACTACGCCCACAGGGATGGCACGAACGGACTCAATTTCAGGCCCTACCCCGGCACCAAACCACTTTTGCCGGGCTACCGGCAGGGCGGTAGCAAGTGGGATATCGACAACGCCCAGGCCGGCGATCTCCGGTTCGATGGCGGCGGCGCGGCCCTAACGATCGAGCAGGACGTCGGCTTTGCGCAGCTGGTCAGCACGACCTCCTACAGGCGCTACTCCTCCTTCACCAATTTCGCGGCGTCAATGGTCCCGCAGCCTGCCCAGATCATCGACATCAGCCGTAGCGGGAACCAAGAAACAGAGGAGCTCCAGCTTCTCTCGAAAGCGAGTTCCAAGCTAAAATGGGTCTTTGGCGTGTTCGGGATACGGTCCAGCGAGACGGTGGACCCGCTTAGCGTAAAACTTTTCGGTCCGCTTGCCCCCGCACCGGACTCGCTGGCGCTGATCGACATCAGCGCCAAGACGGTCGCGAAGTCGATCGCGGTCTTCGGGCAGTCTAGCTACGAGGTGCTCCCCCGTCTGAACTTCACCGCCGGCTTGCGCTACACTTACGAGCACCGCAGCTTCACCGGCGGCGAGACCGGGATGTTGAACAACGGCTTTGACCTCGGCGCCCTGCCGATCCCGGCGGTGCCGCCAACCGTCTCGTTTAATAACGTCTCTTGGCGGCTCGCGCTGGACTACCAGCTCACCCCGTCCACCCTGCTGTACGCGTCCAACAATCGCGGCTTCAAGAGCGGTGGCTACAACGGCCTCGATCCGACCAACCCGCCCTACCTTCCAGAACGACTCGACGCCTACGAGGCAGGTATGAAGACCGAGCTGTTCGATCGGCAGCTGCGACTCAATGTTGCGGGCTTCTATTACAACTACCAGAACATCCAGGTCAGCCGTTTCCTTCAGACGGCAACGATCTACAACGGCGGCCAAGCGCATCTGTATGGCGTCGACATCGACGTCGATGCCAAGTTGGGCGCATTCACTATAGAGGGCGGGCTCGAGTACCTCCACAACAAGTTCACCCGGTTTCCCGATGCGCAGTTCAGCGTGCCCCAGCCTAACGGGGGCAGCCTGATCACCTCTGGCGACGCAGCGGGCAATCATCTTCCTTTCGCCTCGACGTTTTCGGGCAACCTCAGCCTGACCTACACCACGGCGCTCGCCGGAGGCGACTTGGCGCTCAACGTCAACGGCTCCCACAATAGCGGCTACTGGCTCGAGCCGGACAACATCCTCAAGCAGCCCGACTATGATCTTCTTGGCGCCAGCATCAGGTGGGCTCCGTCCAACGCCAGGTATACCCTTCGCCTCTGGGCGACCAACCTCCTCAACAAGGCGGTGATCGGCTTTATTGCAAGCAGCGCGCTCGGTTCGGAGACCGACTACAGCAATCAGCCGCGTACTTTCGGCGGGACACTCACCATCAAGTTCAGATAACGATAAGACAGGAACAAACAAGCATCTGGAACGGAATATGATAGAAAAGACGATCGACATCAAAACGCCAGACGCCAGCCCAATCGGCGGAGGAATGACGACCCTGATATTTCATCCCGAGGACGACCCATCGCCGGTGATCATCCTCTACATGGACGCCTTCGGTATTCGCGAGGAACTGCGGAACATGGCGCGGCGTCTCGCAAGCGTCGGCTACTATGTAGCGGTTCCCAACCTTTATTATCGTTCGTCGCTATTGGAAGTCGATCAGATCGCCAGCATGCCGGACGAAGACGGTGCTCCCAAGATTATGCCGCTCGTGCGGGAGGTAACCGTCCCGCGCGTGATGGCCGACAGCGACGCGCTCCTGGGCTTCATCGACCAGGACTCCGCAGCAGCGAAGGGGCCGATCGGTACGGTGGGCTATTGTATGAGCGGTCGCAACGCGATTGCTCTGGCCGCCCGGCATCCCGATCGTGTCGCGGCAGTGGCATCGATCTACGGCACTTGGCTGTTCGAGGACAGCCCGACTAGCCCCGCCAACATGCTGCCATCGGTCCGGTGCGCGCTCTACATGGCCTGCGCGGAGCACGACCCGTTCGTGCCGCTGCACGAGGTAGAGGCGCTTCGGAATATGCTGATGACCCGCGACGCGCCCACCGAGGTCGAGCTCTACGCGGGCGAGCATCACGGTTTCGCCTTCCCCCAAAGGGCGAGCTACAGCCGCGTCGCCGCCGAGCGTCACTGGGAGCAGCTCTTCCGCCTGTTCCGACCGCTTCTGGCAACTGCATGATCGCAGGCAGTTCTCAGACCCACTGTCTGGACGCCGGTCGATGCGCCTGAGTAGACGTCTGGGACTACCCCCGTCGACACCAACAGAACAGATTTGAGGGTTGTGATTTAAGGAGGATTTGGGCTTCGCCGTAGTGACGAAGGAGCGAAGATGAAGCCCAAATCCTCCAATGCAAAATAGCCGACCAAGGCCTCTACCAAAACGGGATAAAGGACATTTGGCGGCAGACCCGTCGGCATTTCTAGGCCAAGAACAGCATTTCGAACTATGCCAACAAGGAAGGCATCGTTCAGAGCTTGTAGGTCAAAAGAGTTCATGAGAAGCCTGCGCGCCACCAACCTGAACCTGCTGCCCGTGCTGCGCGCGGTGCTGCGTTTCAAGAACGTCACTCGAGCGGCACGAGCGCTTGACCTGAGCCCATCCACGGTGAGCGAGATGCTAGGGCATCTGCGCCATATGTTCGACGACGAGTTGCTGGTGGCGCGAGGCAAGACCTTTCGCCTTACGGTCGTTGCGGAACGTCTGGACCAGCAGCTCCGTACCGTGCTCAAACCGCTTGACCACCTCATCGACCTGGAAATCTCCGCCACCTCGCACGAGAGCCCGAAACTCGACATCGCCATCAACGACTATTCGATGCTGGTGGTCGGCGAGCAACTGGTCCGCTTCTGCGCCGAACTGCATCCGGAAATAATCCTCAACCTCCACGATGTGAACGAGGAAACTGCGATCGCGCTGTTGCAGGGAGACCTAGATTTCCTCATCTCGCCCGAAATTCCGGCGGGGCTGACCGATCCACAATTCGCCCGGCTTGCCCTCGTCGACGATCGGATGATGGGTCTCGTTGACGCAGGGTCGCCAATCATTGGCAACATCTCGGAAGAGATGTACTGGCGCGCGCAGCATATCTTCCTGCATCATAACCCCGGCCACTACAACGCTAGTCGCACCACGATTTTGCAGCATATCGGTGAGAACCGCGCCGATTCAATACTAGTCGAGAGTTACCCGCTCCTTGCCTTTTTGGTTGAAGGAACGGAGAGCATCGCCCTGGTGCTGGAGCGTGCTGTCGCCGCGTTGATGCCGCAACCCAGTGTTCGGCTAGTCGAGGTGCCGTTCGAAGTGACGCTCAGGACCTTCGCTTATTGGGATGACACCTATCCTCGGGACCCGGTGCAGCGCCGGTTCGTTGAGATCCTCCGCGACTTCGCCTCACAGATTAGTCGTCGGGCGACGACGCGCGCGAAGGCGTTCTATCCCTGATGGCCAATCGACGAGACGTCCCCGGACTGGACAAGCAGAAGCGCGGAATTGCGCGCGGGGCGGCCTTGGACCGCTCACGTCAGACTGGGCGCTTTCCCGGGCTCAACCACAATCTCCTTCCAGCCCTGCGCGAGCTGCTCAAGTCGCGCAGTGTTGCCAAAGCTTCCACCGCACTGAACATGAGCCAGTCGGCGATGAGCGATTCCCTCGCTCGGCTGCGCGGCTATTTCGACGACCCGCTTCTGGTCAGCGCCGGCCGCAAGTTCGTACTTTCGGATCTTGCTACCCAGATCGAGCCTGTCATCGATCAGATGTTGAGCCGCGTCGAAGTGCTGCTTGGCCTGCAGCCGTTCGATCCTCAGGCCTTCCTCGGGCGGGTCAAGGTGTCAGCGCCGGAAAACGCAGTGCTCACGCTGCACCCTAAGTTCCTAATCGAGGCGCGGCACTTGGCTCCGACAATGTCGATCCATTTCGTGCGCGATTGCGCCGACGTTCTGCCGACACTCGCGAGCGGTCTGCTGGACTTCGCGCTAATCCAGGCGATCGAAGCACCGGAAGTGGACAGGTCTTTGGGAATCGAGCTCCTATATGAGGAGGAATTGGTCTTGCTGAGCGATCGCGCTGATGCGGCGGACGATCGCGTTGCCGAAGTGCGCGACCTCTTGCTGTCTACGCCCTCGGCAGTGTTGCGCGAATGCCGAAAGATTACGCACAGTCATAGTGCGCCTGAGGTTCTGATCCTTCCGGCGTTGCAGCTCGTAAAGTTGGCGCAGGCGCGTAACATAGTGAGCGTGGTGCCTCAGCGCCTGGCCCAGCGGCTAGGCGCGAGCGTGGCTAGGCCGAATCTGCCGCGCCTCTCGACCTTCATGGTGTCACGGCGTTTGCGTGAGAAAGAGCCATTGCAGATCTGGGTATCGACCCTACTGAAGAACAGTGTCGTTAGTTGACCGCCTGCGGCGAAGGCCGAAAGTAACATACCTGCCGATACCTACCGTCCCTATTTCCGATTGTTCTTTTTCGATCGGCACGCCTAGTCTTCCCAGCAGCCAAAATCGATCCACAGCGTGCAGCAGCTGCATAGTTGAGTTCGGCACGAGGGCGGCGATTGATAATCGGGCCATGAAACGCGCAAGCCATTGATATTGATCGGCTGTGGGTGCGGTCCGAGCATATCATGTGGCCATCTCGCGAAGCGCAGTCACAGTGCCCCGAGTCGCCCTGATGCGATAAGAGGTTTAAGGAGAAGTTCGATGGTTTCGATGATAGCTCGCGTAGCGGCGCCCGCTGGCCGCCAGTGGGACTGGCTGGACAAGGAAGATCTAGCGCAGCTGACGCCGGCACTATTGCTCGACGCGCGCGCGGTATCCGTGACCTTGCGGCGCAGTGCGCCGAGGAGACCGAGCGGCAGCGTCGCCCGCTCGATCAGGTCGTCGATGCGATGCGCGCTGCTGGGATATTCTACCACTTCGTGCCCAAACGCTTCGGCGGGCTAGAATTCGGCCTTCAGAGTTTCATCGATATCGTCACAACGGTGGCAGAGGGCTGCATGTCCAGCGCGTGGATCATGTCCTTTTACATGCAGCACAATTTCCTGATGAGCCAGATGCCTAGGCAAGCGCAAGACGAAGTCTACGGCGCCTATCCCTACATTTGCGCGCCTGCGACCACCGCTCCTCCGGGCAATGCCATCCCAACCGACGGAGGCTATACGGTCAGCGGGCATTGGAAATACGCTTCTGGCATCATGCATGCCGATCTGCTGCAGCTGATGGCCATTGTGCAGCGCGACGGCAAAGCGGCCGAGATGCGTATGTTCGTGTTGCCAGTCGATCAGGGGCGGGTAATCGACACCTGGTATGTTGACGGCCTTTCGGGGACAGGAAGCGCCGACGTGGTGGTAGACAGCGTGTTCGTGCCCGAGCATATGTCGGTGGATTTCGAGCAGGTTCGCGCTGGCGAAGGCTTCGGTCGGGACTACCACGACAACCCGCTGTACGGCATCGCGGTCGACATCCTTCTCAACATCTCGTCCGCCTCACCGGCTATTGGCGCGGCCCGGGCCTGTGTCTCGGCGTTCAGTAAGCGGCTGCAGGAGCGCAGTCCTCGCGGGACCGATGGCGCGCCACAAATCAAGCCAACGGCGCTCGTTCGCCTAGCCGAAGCGAACCTCGCCGTAGAGGTCGCCGAAGTGCTGCTGCGCGATGCCGCGCAGCGCACGGAGGAGGTAGCGCGCGCCAGGCGCGTCCCGACCGCCGAGGAACGGCTCCTCATCCGCTCGCACATCGTGTTCGCGGTGGATCAGTGCAAGCGGGCGGTACGGACCGTCTCGGACGCGGCGGGGACGAGCGCGCACAATCTGGACAACCCGATCCAACGCGCAGTGCGCGACGTAACGGTGTTGGCCAGCCATGCGGTGTACGACTGGGACAACTCAATGGAGTTGTTGGGCCGCACCATCACGGAGTGGCAAACGCCAACATGTTCAAGCACCATTCCCACACCCAGGCTTCCAAGGCGGCCTGAGGGGGAAGTCCTGATGCCCATGGCGACCAGAGGCCGCTGGCGGCTGTGCTCGCAGATTTAGGAAGAGGATCCAGAACGATGCTCAAGAAACTTCATCATGTCGCTATCGCTGCGTCGATGCCGAGCAGACGACCAAATTCTACACCGAACTGCTCGGTCTCAAGCTCGCAGCGGCCTTGGTCCACAATTATGTCCCGTCGACTAAGAAATCGGACCCGCACAATCACATCTTCTTCGAGATGGATGACGGCAGTTTCATTGCCTTTTTCGACGTTATGAATGACACGAGATCGTCGTCAGTTCCTGAAAACGACTGGGCGCAGCATCTGGCGCTGGAGACCGAGTCGCACGAACGCGCCGAACTGCTCGCCCAGCGGCTGCGGGACAATGGCGTCGAAGTGATCGGTCCCATCGGTCACGGCTTCTGCGACTCCTATTACTTCTATGATCCAACGGTCATCGCCTAGAGATGACCGTGCGCACCGATTCAGCGACGATGTGGGATGATTTCGCGCGGGCCGCCGGCGACGAAATGACCAAATGGCGTGAGCGGAAAGCCACCGGCAAGGCAGTAGCGTGAAGGTAGAGGAACTGCGCGAGCAGTTGGAACGCCGCGCCTTCACGATCTCGTTCGAGGAAAGCGCGCTCTTCACCGAGGTGTACGGCTTTGTCGGCCGCAGCGGGCGCATTTTCCTGGAGGGACAGCTGTTGCTTCCCGGCAATGCGCCGTCCGACACTGTGCTGCTGTTCATGCACCCGTCGTCCGCGCTCAACCTCCTGCCACTGCCGCGCGCCTTCGCCGAGGCCGGGCTACACGTCATGTGCTGCGGCAGCCGCTACATCCGCAACGATACATCGCTGATCATGGAGAAGGCGATCATCGATATGGGCGCCTATGTGCGCTACGCGAAGGAGGTTCTGGGCTACGGAAAAGTGGTGCTGGTTGGCTGGAGCGGTGGCGGCTCGCTTTCGATAGCCTATCAAGCGGAGGCTGAACAGCCTACCATCACGGAAACGCCGGCCGGTGACCCCGATCGACCTCGCGGCTGCCGGACTGATCCCGCCGACGCAATCTGGAGCGTCGCCGCGCATCTGAGCCGCGCCGAAACACTGACCGAATGGCTCGACCCTTCCGTGGTTCACGAAGGCGATCCGACACCGGGACCGCGCGCTGGACATCTACACCTCCGAGGCGCTGGCGGCGATGCCTTTCGATCCGGCCTTCGTAGCGCGCTTCAGAGCATCGCAGGTCGAGCGCAACCGTCGGATCACGTCATGGGCCGACGCCATGCTGCGTGACCTTCGCGCGCGTGGTACCGACGAGATGGAGCGCGGCTTCATCGTCCACCGCACGATGTGCGATCCGCGCTGGATCGACCCAGCGTCGATCCCAACGGACGCAAGCCCAACTGGTGCTATCTCGGCAATCCCCGCACGGCCAATGCCGGCCCGGTGGGTCTTGCCCGCTACACCACACTGCGCTCATGGCTGTCGCAATGGTCTTATGATCGTTCCAACGCCAGGACCTCCCTTAATGCGCCGCGGATCACCGTGCCGGCGCTGGTAATCGAGAACGGCGCCGACGACGCAACGCCCGCGACGCACCCGCGCAAGATCTTCGAGCTGCTCGGCAGCGCCGACAAGAGCTTCGAAAAGATCGACGATGCGACCCACTACTTCCAGCAGCAGCCTGCGTTGCAGGAGCGTGCCGTGGCGATCTGTAAAAACTGGCTGAGAGAGCGCTGTATGATTAAAGCGTGACCCGAGAAAGTGCTCTCGAAACATCGACACAATCGGAAATGGACGAGCCGCCCGGTTGCCCGTGCCAAGCACGAGATCTGACCGGTGCCACTTCGCTCGCTCCGCAGTCTTAAGGGCACAGTCCATTCTTCCCGAAACTTAGTGTCGGAAACAGGGGACTGGGTGCCGGTTGGATCGTCAAAGCCGCGCGTATATGAACACACATAATGACACTAATTATGCTTAGGCTAGACGATTGTCGGTCGGAGCATAACCCAAACCATAAGGAGACCATAACATGCGCGCGACAGGCAAATTAGCGCCCACTACTCAGTCGTTCGGCGCGTTCCAGCGCTATCCACGCAACGCTTGGTATGTAGCGGCGGGCGACACCGAAGTGACGCGCAAGCCTATGGCGCGCAAGCTCCTGGGCGAGTGGTAGTAATGTATCGGACCGAGGCGGGTGAACGGTGGCGATGCAGAATGCATGTCCACATCGCGGCTTTCCTTTTCAGGAGAGCCGAGTGTCGGGGACAGCATCCAGTGTGGCTATCACGGGATGTGTTCGATAGCAGGGGCGCTGCACGAAGATCGCTGGTGGAGCTTCACCTCCCCGGCGATGCGGCGTCCGGTCCTATCAGTGTCGAGCGCCGGAACTTTATCTGGATTTGGATGGGCGATCCGGATCTAGCTATCCCGCCGACATCCCCATGGCACAATGGGGGACGACCATTTCGATCACGTCTATTACTTCCCGCTACCCATGGCTGCGAACTTCATGCGGGGCCACGATAACCTATTCGACACTACGCATGTCAGCTTTCTCCATGCCGGTTGATGGATAGCGGTGACGACCGGGAGATTCTGACCCAACCATCAACCAGGATTATGAGCAAGACGGGCGAAAATTCACACGGATATTGCATGCCCAACTTCATCGCCCACGAAATGTTGCCCGTATTTGGCATGTACCGACAGGCCGCCCACTGAATCGGACAATCACGATGATTCATGAGTTGCCCGCAGCGTAAGATCTACAACCGTTTACGGATCCCGCGGACGGCAATCGTATCATAAGCCAGCGCTGTACTAACGTTGGCCTGACCCCCGCCGACGACAGTCACTGCTATCACTTTACGGCGGTCAGCTCGAGCTTCCGACAACCGAAGACGACACGGCCGCCCAGTTGGAGGTCTTCTCGCAGGACCTGTCTGCCTGCGAAGCAATCCAGAGTCACTTCAACGCAAACCGGATACGGCCTCAGAGATCAGCGTCATGTCCGATAAACTCGCTATCGTCGCACGACGCCTGATCGACGAGATGTAGAAGCGGAGAACAAGGCCACTCGACTGCAAATCATCGGGAGCTGATGGCCGGTTTCACTGTCGGACGCGATGCCCGGTGTTGATCATCGGTGATTTCTCGCGACGCGAGATCGCTGCGGATTGCGCCTGCAACCTGCAGCGTTCCGCGAATCTCCTGACGGATGGCTGCCACCGCAGAACCGTTTGCCAAGAGCGGCGCACCATGGATCGGCGACGACCGTTGAGGTTGGGCTGTAAATCGGCATCCAAAAGGGATCCACCGGGCGGCAAGACTGGCTATCGGCGGTGCCCGAGCCTTGGTGCGCGATGTCAATCGCGAGCGCACCAGACCCGCCGATGCCCCCTAGAAGAGACATGACAACCGCGTCCAGTATGGGGATGAGAGCATCCTCGTTCCCGCACCGGCTGGAGACATGTTTCCGTGAACGCCTCGGTCCCTCACATCTCCCGCTGCCGTCGATCCCTTCGACAGCATGCGGCGCCCGCTCAGCGAACCCATCAGCTGCCAAGAGAGATGTATCCGTGCTGGGCCTCATCACCGGTTCGTCAACATTACCAATCGAGCATCTTTGACGCCAAAGTGGCAGGCCAGTGCCAGCGGCGAATATACGACGCCGCTGTCGTCCGCTACGACGGATTGATCGCGTTCGACTATACCTACCAGACATGTTCAACTCCGGGCTGGGGCAGCTGCCGCAACTCCAGATGCCAAGCTATAGGAATTATTATGATCGAGACAAATCTTCCACTTGAAGGCTTGCGGATCTAGAGATTGGCCACTTCGTCGCAGCCCCCTTTGCGACGCGGCTGCTTGCAGACCTCGGTGCGGACGTTGTCAAGATCGAGCCGCCAGGCGGTGACCCATCCGCCAATGGGGCGAGCACGTGAACGGCCAGTCGCTTTGGTGGTCGGTACACGGCCGTAATAAGCGGAGCATTGTCCTAAACTGAAGCATCCCGGCGCGATCGACATCGTTCTCGATCTGGTCGAAACTTGCGACGCCGTGGTCGAGAACTTTCGGCCTGGGCAACTCGAGAAGCTCGGGTTGGGGCCTGCCAAGTTGCGCGAGCGATGCCCTGGCCTGATCGTGACGCACATCTCTGGCTTTGGGCAAAGCGGGCCTTACCGCGATCGCGCCGCCTTTGGCGTTATCGGTGAAGCGCTCGGCGGCTTGCGTTATCTGACCGACCAACCTCCGGTACCAGCGATCTTCCGCCCGTCCGCGTCGGCGTCAGCATCGGAGATTCGGTAGCGGGTCTCTACGCGGCATTCGGCCTCCTTGCAGCGCTGTGGCAGCGAGATCGGCCCGGCGGAGAGCGGACCGGTCGCACGATCGACGTCGCGCTGACCGAAAGCGTCCTGAGCCTCATGGAAGGCATGCTCCCGGAGTTCGGGCGGTTGGGTAAGATTCGCCAGCCGACCGGTGGTGGCATTGCGACCGCGGCACCGACCAACGCCTATCCGACCGCGGATGGGGCGTTCGTCCTGATCGCCGCTAACTCCGAGCCTCTCTTCGCGAAGCTGATGACCCTTGTCGGCCGACCCGAGCTGATCGGAGCTCCTGGCTACGCCGGCAACCAGCAGCGCGTTGCGAATTCGAGCGCTCTCGACGAGATCATTGGCGACTGGACACGCAGGCACGCGTCCGCCGCGCTGATCGAGGTTCTTGCGACGGCCGACATTCCCAGCTCGAAGATCTACACGGCGGCCGACATCGCCAGCGATCCTCAGTATCGCGTGCGCAAGATGGTCCGGGAGGTCGACGACGACCTGCTTGGCGGACCGGTTCTCCACCCTGGCGTGGTCCCTTCGTTCGATGGAGGCGCTGTCCCCATCCGATGGACCGGGCCGCATCGGCGAGCATACCGAGGAGGTGCTTCGATCAGCGTTGAAGCTGACTGACGCTAAGATCGAGACTTTGCGCTCGGAGGGCGTGATAGCATGAGCTCCGCAATCGCCTTGGTCGAAGTCGGTCCGCGTGACGGGTTCCAGCCCATCGGACCGCATATCGCTACCGACGTGAAAATCGCATTCGTCGAAGGGCTGTACCGCGCCGGACTTCGCAGAATGGAAGTGACCGCCTTCGTGAATGAACGGGCTGTGCCACAATTGTCGGATGCGGCTGAAGTCCTGCGGGCAGCGCAATTGCTGCCCGGCCTAGCGGCCCAGGTCCTTGTACCTAACAAGCGTTTTGCCATCGAGCTTGGAAGCTGGCGCTTCCCATATAGCGTTCGTGCTTTCGGCCAGCGAGAAGCATAACCAGAACAATGTCCGGCGCAGTCCGGCCGAATCGGTCGAGGAATATGGCCGGCTCGTTGCCGATTTGCCCGGAGGCACTCGGGTGCGCTTGAATCTGGCCACCTCCTTCGACTGCCCGTTCGACGGGCCCGTGCCCGAGGCGGATGTTTTGAAACTTCTCGACGCCTTGATCCCGCTGCGGCCCGGTGTGGAGGTCGCGCTGTGCGATACTACCGGACGGGTCACGCCCGATCGGGTGAGGCGCTGTTCCGAGCGGTCGATCCGCCGATATGGGAACGGTACGGGATGGGCGTTCCACGGCCACGACACCTACGGTCTGGGCGTAGCAAATGTGTTGGCCGCCTATGACGCAGGCGTTCGCGTGTTTGACAGTTCCTTTGCGGGGCTTGGCGGCTGCCCCTTCGCTCCGGGCGCGACCGGCAACGTCGCAACCGAGGATGTCGTCTGGACCTTCAACAATGGGTCTCGAGACGGGCGTGGATCTCGGGTCGCTCCTCGAGGTCTCGATGAGGGGTGCGGAGATCCCGGGCTTTCTCCGGCGGGCGTGTGCGAAACGCGCTCGAAGGCCAGCGCTGTGTTCAAGCGTTGGAGGGGTGATCGATGGCGAAGACGCTCTATGAGAAGATCTGGATACCCACGTCGTCACCACACTCGGCGACTCGCCAGACAGACTGCTTATGTTGATCGCCACTCGTCTATGAGGTGACGAGCCCGCAAGCCTTCGATGGCCTGCGCACGAGCGGACGAACGGTACGACGTCCCGATCTGACGTTGGCCGGTCGCAGATCACAACGTGCCGACCGAGCATCGGCAGCAGGGCCTGCTCTCGGTCGCCGACCCAGAGAGCAGGCGGCAGATTGAGCAACTCGAACTGAATGCCGTGAATTTGGCATTCGCTATGTTCCGCTTACCAGCCGCCGACAGGGGATCGTTCACGTGATCGGACCCGAGTTGGGCCTCACGTTGCCCGGCACCGTCATTGTCTGCGGCGACAGCCACACCTCAACCCACGGCGCGTTCGGCGCATGGCCTTTGGGATTGGCACCTCTGAGGTCGAGCATGTGCTCGCGACCCAGACGCTGGTGCAACGACCGTCGAAACGATGCTTGTTCGCCTCGAGGGCAGACTCCGGTACGGCGTCGCGGCGAAGGACCTGGCGCTCGCTATCATCCGGCAACTGGGCGCCGGCGGGGGCAGCGGCTATTGGTCGAGTACGCCGGCTCGGCGGTAGATAGTCTCGACATGGCCGGCAGAATGACGATCTGCAATATGACATCGAGTTGGGGGCTAGGGCTGGTCTGATCGCTCCGGACGCGGTGACATTCGACTACCTTGCAAACACCCCTTGGGCCCCGAAAGGCCAAGAGCTCGAGACTGCTCCGGGAAGCTTGGTCCGCGTCTCCGGAGCGACGCAGGAGCGTCGTTCGATCGCATTGAGACACTAGACGCGGCCACATCGAGCCGATGGTGACCTGGGGCACTAGCCCGGACGCTGTGACGACGATCGTGGCTTGGTGCTGATCCAGCGCAGGAGACGGACGAGGCGAAACGAGCCCAGATCGCGCGAATGCTCGCGTACATGGACCTTGAGCCAGGTCAGCCCTTGGCAGGGCTTCCGATCGATGTGGTGTTCATAGGGTCGTGCACCAACAGCCGCATCGAGGACCTTCGCGAGGCGGCCCGCGTCGCCAAGGGTCGAAAGGTCTCGCCCGGCGTGAGAGCGCTCGTCGTTCCAGGATCGGGAGAGGTCAAGGCGCGCGTGAAGCGAAGGTCTGGACACGATTTTTGAGAGGCCGGCTTCCAGTGGCGGAGCCCGGCTGTTCGATGTGTCTCGGACTAAACCCCGATCGATTGGCCCCGGCGAGCGCTGTGCCTCAACGTCGAACCGCAATTTCGAGGGACGGCAGGGACCAGGCGGCGGACACACCTCGTCTCGCCAGCCATGGCTGCGGCCCGGCCGTGAATGCTGCTTGGTGGACTCAAGGGCGCAACTGCAATGACCCCCTTTGTCAGGCTCGAGGCCGTCGCTGTATCCGGTGCGATCGCGAACATCGACACCGATATGCTAGTCCCCGCCAAGTTCCTTAAGACAACGTCGCGCAAAGGTCTGAAGGATGCTCTGTTTTTCAATCTTCGCGCCTCAGATCCGGACTTTCCACTCAACAAATCACATGGAACAAAGCAGGCATCCTGATCTCTGGCTCAAACCTTGGATGCGGCTCTAGCCGCGAGCATGCCCCCTGGGCGCTGCTGGATTTCGGAATCCGCTGCGTCATCGCGGAGAGTTTCGCCGATATCTTCTACCTGAACTGCTTCAAGAATGGGATGCTCCCCATCCGCCTGCCAGCAGCCAGATCAACGCTTTGCAGGCCGAAGCGTCGGCCGCCTCATCCTCCTGGATGACCGTCGACCTGACCCAGCAGAAGATTACGACAGGTTCCTCGGTTGTACCGTTCGAAGTCGACGCGGAGAGGCGGCGCCGGCTGATCGAGGGTATCGATGATATTGCCCTCAGCCTCGCCCATTTGGGAGAGATCGAGACGTTCGAGCGGACGGCGGCACTGGTACAGCCGTGGGTAGGACCTATTCCGAAAGCGATCGGGGCTGTTGAAAAACGCCCCGCTGGTGGCCGGGTACGGTTGGGGGCGGAATGACACCCCAAGGCTCCAATCCGTCCCACAAGATGATGTTTGAGAATGGGGCGCGCTCTTGGAGCGCGCGCCCTCCGTATCGTTGCGCGATTACAACAGGCGTCACCGGAAGCTTTGTGCGCCGGACAAGGATTTGTCGGACATAGTGAGAACAAAGGCGTCATGGGGTGTTGCGGAGATACTGATAGAGGGTTTCGCGACTGATCCCCAGGTCGCGGGCGATAGCGCCTTTCGCTCGCCAACCGCTATGCGGCGATGCAGTTCGGCGACCATTTCGTCGGAGAGGAGCGTTTCCGTCCACGATAGGCGCCGCGTTGCCTGGCGATCGCGATGCCCTCGCGTTGCCGTTCCCGGATCAGGGCGCGCTCGAATCCCGCAAATGCGCCCATGACCGAGAGCATCAGATTCGCCATCGGAGAATCCTCGCCCGAGAAGGCCAGGCTCTCCTTCACGAACTCGATCCGGATACCTCTTTTGGTGAGGGAGTGAACCAACTTGCGCAGGTCGTCGAGATTGCGCGCCAGTCGATCCATGCTGTGGACCACGACGGTGTCGCCCTCGCGGGCGAAAGCGAGCATGGCGTCGAGCTGCGGCCGGTTGACGTCTTTGCCCGATGCTTGTCAGTGAACACCCGGTCGAGCGACTGCCCTTCCAACTGGCGATCGACATTCTGATCGAATGTGCTGACCCGGACGTAACCGATCCTTTGGCCTTTCATCGCCACCCCTGTGCGATTTTGTCAGGTTGAAATCTATGATACAGCGCGACCAGCGTCAATAAACTCGTATCACAACTCTATCCTGACAGAAACTGGCGCACCGTCCTGACGTCGGGTTAGGCTATACTCCAGATTGACATAAGGATAAGGGGGTCGATCAGCTTCGACACGCGAGCTCTGTGTCCGGTGTCAGACAGGCCGATAGGCGACACCGATCCGCCTTTCAGCCGTACCACGCTTTTGGAGAAGCGCTGCGATATACCGCTCGGCTGCGGCATGATCGGCGAAGGCATGGCGCTGGGCTTGGCCGCGCGCGCCGATCCGGCCCCAGCGGCTTTCGACGACGATCATGCCGAACAGGTCAACGCTCACGGTGATGCTGTAGCGTCGGCGAATATTACGCGCCGGATCAAGCGCGATCAGCTCAACGGGATTAGGGAGAAGACCTGCGCCATTCATGTCGCAAAGCCTACAGCATCGGTTTGCCGATGTCCGACGACTTCTCTGAATCAGTCATGCTGCACTGATTCACGGAACCGATGATTCCGGGCGCCTTTTACCTCGATTGTGCAGCGCACCGGTCTTTTCGCTTTTTGGGGTGACTACACGAAAGTGACGTATCTGCACGGAAAGGCGAACGGATAGCGAACGTCACGCGGCAAGTAGGGAGTTGACGGCGCGCAGCGGTCGCAAGGCGTCCGGATCGGGTTGATCTTCACATTCCAGCTATAGTCACCGGTCAGCGAGATATGCTCCCAGCCCAATGGCGCGATGTGGCGTGCGATTTCGTCGGCTGTGCCGATGTCCGCCAGCGCCATTTCGAGATAGCGAGTGTTCCACAAGATGATGGCGGCGACGAGCAGGTTGAGGCCGGAGGCGCGATAGGTCTGGTTCTCGAACCGACGTCGCGCAGTTCGCCGAGCTGGTTGAAGAAGAGCGCGCGGGCGAGCGCGTTGCGGGCTTCGCCTTTGTTGAGGCCCGCCTGGGTGCGCCGGCGCAGGTCGATGTCGCGCAGCCAGTCGAGCATGAAAATGGAGCGTTCGAGGCGGCCCAGCTCGCGTAGTGCGAGGGCCAGTCCGTTCTGTCGCGGATAGGCGGACAAGCGGCGCAGCATTGCCGAAGCAGTGACGGTGCCGGTGCGGATCGACGTGGCGAACCGCAGCAGTTCGTCCCAATGCGCCGCGACATGACCCAATGCGATCGGTTCGGCCGTCATGCCGGCAAGCAAGGGGCCGGATTCTTGGCCGGGAAGGAGGTGTAAACGACGCTCCTTGATGTCGCGCAGGCGCGGCGCGAAGCGGTAGCCGAAGAAGGGCATGAGGCCGAACACATGGTCCGATGCCCCGCCCGTATCGGTGTAGTGCTCCTCGATCGTCAGGCCGGTCTGGTGATACAGCAAGCCATCCAGCACATAGGGCGCTTCGCCAGCGGTCGCCGCGATCACCCGACTTGCGAAGGGGTCATATCGATCCGAGACATGGGTGTAGAAGGCAAACGCCTGGTTCGTTGCCGCTGCGCGCGTTGATGTCGCCGATCGCGGCCCCACGGCCCCCGGCATGAAATTGCTGTCCGTCGCTCGACGAAGTGGTGCCGTCTCCCCACAGCGCGGCGAGCGGCATGGCGCGATGGGCGTCGATCAGCCTTCCCAACGCTTCGCCATAGGCGGCTTCGCTGATGTGCCAGTCGTGAAGATGGGCGAGCTGACGCAGACTTGCGCCCCCGGCAGGTTTCCGCCATGCGTGTGAGGCCGAGATTGATGCCATCGGCGAGGATGACCGTGAGCAGCGCATTGCGATCGTCGGCTTCCCGGCCCGAACGACGATGGATGAAGCATTCGCTGAACCCGGTCCAGGCATCGACCTCCAGCAGAAGATCGGTGATCTTCACGCGCGGCAGTCGATCATAGCGGGCGCGACGGGCAATCTCGGTGGCGGGCGGTGTTGCCCGCCTTCAGCGGCGAGATGATGAGACCGTTTTTCGTCAAGCTTAACCTGGGCAGCTCCCCTTGCCGTGCAAGGACCGTTACCTGCTCGATCGCCGTGTCGAGCCTGGTGCGCCGTTCCTCGATATGGCGCTCGAAATCCGTTTCGATGGGAGCGGCAACGGCCCCTTCTCGCGCAGCGCCGCAAAGGTCGCCGGCGGTATGAGATAGCTGTCGAAATCGCGAAACTGCCGGCTTCCCGCGACCCATATATCCCCGGCTCGCAACCGCTCGCGTAGTTGCGACAAGGCGCATAGTTCATAAGCGGCACGATCAACGATGCCATCCCGCAGGACGAACGGGCGCCATGCGGGCGGCACAAAGCGTAGCCGGCACGCGATCAGGCAAGCGCCGTTTGCCGGTCCGATATAGCTCCGCGATGATGGCCAGCGCTGACAGGAGCCCCTGAACCGCGCCGGCGCCGCGAAACTCGAAGGCGTTGAGAAAAGCGCCGACAAAGAGCTTCACCGTCCGATGCCGCTCGATCAATTCGGCGGTGCGATCGACGGTTTCCGGTCGCCCGAGCACTTCGGCCTGCTCGACGGCCACGGCGAAGTGCTGCCAGTCCAGCGCCTCGATCTGCGCCAGAGAATCCACGCCCTTGCTGCGCGCGTCGATGAGGAGGCGGCAAGACCCCGTGAGCGTCCGGAGGTGGCCTTGCAACTCGCGCACCGTCTTGAGGGCTTTGTCGCGGGTCCGGTTCTCGGCGCGGCGCGCCATGCTGCCCAACAGCTTGTCGAACATCGTCAGGGTGGCGTCGGTCAGGCTTTCCTCAAGCCGGATGCCGGTTGCCGCCAGCGTCGCATGGCGGCGCAGGGCATTGAGTTCGCCAAGGTGCTGGGGTGTGATGCGGCTGCCTTCGTCCGCCAGCCTGTCAAAAGTCAAAGCCGGGATCATGTCGGCACGGGCGCGATCGAGGCCCAGCGCGCGGATATAGGCGAGCCGTTCGATCAGGCGCAGGATGTTGCGCGCTGCCGGCGATTGTGGCGCATTGCGCATCCAGGATAGCCATGTCGCGACCTGCCCCGGTCGTCGGGCCAGCAAATCGTCCAGGCCCTGAAGGGTGTCAGGCAGCAGGCCATTCGTGAGCACTTCATAGGTAAGCTGTTCGGCTTGCTGGCGCGCCCGCCGCAGCACCGCTTCGAGAATCGACGGAGAAGGCAGGAGGATCTGCAGGCGCCGGAGTTCATCGACGATGACGTCTGCCATCTGGCCGGGGTGTATGATGGTCTGCGCGATTGGGACCGAGAAGGCGACAACTTCACGGAAAGCGTTGCGGTCAAAAATCCTGAACCCGTGCGATCGTCGGATTTCGACGAGATGCTCGCGACGGGTCTGGTCCCGATGGGCATAATCCGCGAAGGCTGCCGGCGCGACGCCGAGTTGCTGCGCCACATAGGCGAGCACAGGAGCGGGCGGGACTTCGCCCGCTTCCAGCGCACGGCCAGGCCATCTCATATATAGCATGAGCATCGCATAGCCGAGCCGGGTGGCATCGCCGCGACGGCGGCCGACAATTTCCAGGTCGTCGCTGGTCAGCGTATAATGACGCGCGATCTCGCGCTCATCGAGCGGCGCGCCAATGCCTCGCCCAGATTTCCAGGCTCACCAGTCGCCGTCTCGCCAAGCATCATCTCCTTCGCTTTGCGTGTCCGTCAGACGGTCCTCTGGCGGCCAACAGGAATATGTCCGTTAACTCTGGACCTGTAACGGCGATTCGGACAAGATCGCATAATGACGGGAAAACGGACAGGATCGGGCATCATGTGGCGCTGATCGGCTATGCGCGCGTCTCGACCGCAGACCAGAAGCTGTCGCTCCAGCTTGACGCGCTGAACACTGCCGGGTGCGACCGTATATTCGACGATCACGCATCCGGGGCAAAAGCCGATCGGCCTGGCCTAACCGAAGCGCTCGCCTATTTGCGCCCCGGCGACACGCTGGTGGTCTGGAAACTCGACCGCCTCGGCCGCTCGATGAGCCACCTGATCGAGAAGGTCGGCGAGCTTGCGGCGCGCGCATCGGGTTCCGCTCACTCACCGAGAATATCGACACCACCACTTCGGGCGGCATGCTGGTGTTCAACATCTTCGGCTCGCTGGCCCAATTCGAGCGTGACCTGATCCGTGAACGCACTCATGCCGGCCTCAAGGCCGCACGCGAGCGGGGCAACAAGGGTGGTCGCCGGCCTGTCGTTACCCCGACAAACTACGTAAAGCGCGGGCGCATATCGCAGCGGGCCTCACTGTTCGTGAGGCGGCGGCCCGGCTCAAGATCGGCAAAACCGCCCTATACAAGGCTCTGGAAAACGCGTGAAACCGCTGGCGATCAAGAACTCGTGGGTGCTGGTCACAGGGGCTTCGACCGGTTTGGGCAGAGCGTCCGCCCTCCGCTTGGCGGCATCGTACCAGGCCAAGCCCTGATTGTTGGACGAAGGCTCGACAACTTGCGGAGCTACAGACCGAAATTGACGAGCGGTTCAATGTGCCGTGCGAGATTATAGTGGCTGATCAACGTGAAATCGAGGGCAGGGAGAAAATCGCGGCTAAGGTTGCAGAATTGCAAGTAACAGCCGCTTTGTTGGTTGCCGGAATGACGAGCGTTGGTTCATTTGATGCAGGCCGTGCCGACACTTATGCCGAGGTAATTGAAACAAACATACTCGGTTTCACGGATTTGCTGGCTCGCCTGATTGCGATTTTCAGGGAGCAGCCGTTTGAATCCTCAGTAATCGCCGTGTCGAGCCTGGCGGGCGAAACATCCGTGCCCTTCCAAGCGGTCTACGGCGCGTCGAAAGCCTATGTGAGCACCCTCATGCGAGCGCTTTCCGTGGAGCTTGCCGGGACGGGAGTGAGTGTTGGGTCTTTTGCACCCGGTGGAATCGACACAGACATGGCTGCCCTCAGCGATTTGAAGTGGGGGAGGTTGGGTTTGATGGACGTTGACCGGTGCGCGGCCCATGCAGTCCACGCTCTGGTTTATCGGCAATCCTTCGCCATACCGGGGATGGGCAACCAGCTCACATATTTGGCGAGCAGGGTTCTACCTCGATCGTTGGTCAATCGGATTGCCGCCCTCCCATATCGGCGCCCGTAGGGCGGCACCACATAAAAGGGGCAGGAAAGCCTGCGAATAGCATCTGCTGGCATCGTACCGGATTTGTTCGCCCTTAGCGTGCAGATACGTCACTTTCGTGTAGTCACCCCTTTTTTCGGCCTGTTTGCGGCACGCCTGCACCGCCTCGCGGTTGCCATCGGCGAGCGGGGCCGCCGCGACGATCAATCCCCAGCTCTCCGGCGCGGCCGTCTGCATCAAACGTTGCCCCGCATCCCATGCCGACTTTTCGCCAAGCGCC
>NZ_NETV01000004.1:0-192496 GCF_002795205.1 Sphingobium sp. LB126 | reverse complement strand
GGGAATCCGCGTAAATGCAGTCCTGCCCGCATCATCCGCACGCCGATGATTGACCGGGCGATCGAGCATCCCGACTTTGCAGCGGGATTTGGCAAGCTGCTGGAGCACCACCCGATTGGCCGTTTCGGCAAACCTCCGGAAGTGGGCGAAGCGGTCAAATGGCTGCTGTCTGACGCCGCCTCCTTTGTCACCGGCGCGATGATCCCGGTTGATGGCGGCTACCGCGCCATCTGAGAGCCTGACTCGGAAGTTCACCAAACATAGCAATACCTTGCCGTTTCTGCGGGTGAGCATGCGGATGGAGGCGATTGTTGCCCATGTGGTGGACGAGCAATGGTTGTTTCCAGTCCTTAGCAAGACGGCGGCATCGGCCGAGCCATGCAAAGGTTCGCTCGACTACCCAGCGGCGCGGGAGGACCTTGAAGCCGTTGGCCTTATCCGACGTTTGATGATTTCGATCGTCCATTGCCCCGATCCAGCGATGGCATCGCGGAGTTTGTCGCCCGCATAGCCGCCATCGGCAAAAACATGGCGCAACCAGGGGAAGCGCTGCCGCACAGCCTTGAGGACATCGGCCGCGCCATCGCGGTCCTGAATATCGGCGGTATGCACGAGAATGAAGATGAGGAAGCCGCAGGTGTCGGTCAGGATGTGCCGCTTGCGGCCTTTGATCTTCTTGCCCGCTCGTAGCGCAAGGGCCGCCGCTTCGGTGGTTTTGACCGACTGGTTGTCGACCACACCGGCACTTGGGCTTGCCTCGCGTCCTTCAATCTCGCGCAGGTTCATGACCAGCACCGTGTTCATCGCTCGAGCAGACCAGCGTTGCGCCAGGCGTAGAAATAGCGCTGGACCGTCGAGACTGGCGGGAAGCATTTGGGCAGAAGCCGCCAGGCACAACCGCTCGCCGCGATGTAGAGCAAGGCGTTCAGGACTTCGCGCATGTCCGTTGCCCGGCGCCGACCTCCCCGCTTGGCCCCAGGGATGAACGGCGCTGCCAACGTCCACTCCCGATCCGTCATATCGCTAGGGTCAGGACCCATTGATATGAGCGTCGCGATCTGATTCAGGCTCCGCGAGGAGACCGGGATGAGCGACCTGTTTGGCTAACGGATGAGCAGATGGAGCGGCTGCGGCCGTTCTTTCCGAAGAGCCACGGCAAGCCTCGAGTGGATGACCGGCGGATGCTGAGCGGCATCGTGTTCGTCAACCGCAACGGGCTGCGCTGGCGCGATGCTCCTGGCGCGTACGGCCCGCACAAGACGCTGTACAACCGCTGGAAGCGCTGGGGTGAGGCAGGCGTGTTCACGCGCATCATGGAAGGTCTGGCTGCGGTGGGCGCCGAACCCAAAACGGTGATGATCGACGCGACCTACCTGAAGGCGCACCGCACGGCATCGAGCCTGCGGGTAAAAAGGGGGATCTCGGCCGCCTGATCGGACGCACGAAAGGCGGCATGAACACCAAGCTCCATGCCCTCGCCGACGCGAACGGTCGCCCCTTGAGCTTCTTCATGACCGCCGGTCAGGTCAGCGACTACACCGGTGCGGCCGCGCTGCTGGACGACCTGCCAAAAGCGCAGTGGCTGCTCGGCGACCGCGGCTACGACGCCGACTGGTTCAGGGACGCTCTTCAGGCCAAGGGCATCCAGCCTTGCATCCCAGGCCGCAGGTCGCGCAACGAGCCCGTCCGGTACGATAAGCGCCGCTATCGGCGCCGCAGCCGCATCGAGATCATGTTCGGCCGCCTCAAAGACTGGCGCCGCGTCGCCACCCGCTACGATCGCTGCCCTACGGCCTTCTTCTCCGCCATCGTCCTCGCTGCAACCGTCATCTTCTGGCTGTGATCAACGAGTCATGACCCTAGTCATTGCGGACATTGTATATAGCGAGCTTTCAGCGGGTATGGCCTCCCGTGAGGATACGGATGCAGCTATAGCAGCTTGGGCGCTTGAGCGCCTCCGCAGTAGTGATGATGCCCTATTCAAGGCGGGGCAGGCATATAAGGCTTATCGTAAAAAGAAGCGGGCCCGGGCGAGCCTGCCAAAACCAACGTGCTTCCCGATTTCTTGATCGGCGCGCTTGCCGAAGCCGAGGGTGCGCCATTGGTTACGACCAATCAGGACGACTTCCTGAGATACTTTCCGGGGCTAGACGTAATCCACCCGCCAGGTGACGAGCCAGCATCCACCGCCGCCTGATCTGTTCAGAAAACGGCCGTTTTCTGAACACTGCCGGCGGCAGCAGAAAAGCTGGCCTTTTGCGGCGTTGAACTGTTCAACAACCCGTGCGAGAAACTACGATCAGAAAACCCCTGCCGTAGGTTGAATGTTGAACATGGCTGCTACCCCCCTGCCGGCCAGGCTGGCACACGCCGGATCGGATATGCGCGCGTGTCCACCGCCGACCAGGACCTCGCCCCCAACTCGACGTGCTGCGCGCCAAGGGATGCGAGCCGATCTATTCGGAGCATGCATCCGGCCAGCACGCCGACCGGCCCGAACTGGCGCAGGCAATGAAGGCGTTACGCGCCGGCGACACGCTGGTGGTATGGCGGCTCGACCGGCTTGGCCGATCGCTGCCGGACCTGATCGCGACGGTGAATGAGCTGGCAAGCCGCGGCATCGCGTTCGAGAGCGTCACCGAGGCGATCGACACGACCACGGCATCGGGCAAGCTGGTGTTCAATATCTTCGCCAGTCTCGCCGACTTTGAGCGGCATCTTATCGGCGAACGTACCCGGGCCGGCCTGGCGGCAGGGCGTGCCCGCGCCGTATGAGGGCATAGCGTGGAAGGTACGCTAAACAACGCTAAGGGAGAACAACCGAGGAACGCTTAGGCGGCGCGGCTGTCCGGCGGAAGATTGAGGGCCTTGCGGCCAGCGGAAGCGGCGGCTCGATCCAGAGGAAATCGCCGGAAAAGGCAATATGCTCCCAGCCAACCGGCGACGTATGGACAAGCAGATCATCGGGGACCGGGGCCGCTGCCGATCGCAGATGCTGGGCGGCGTCGGCCATGTAGATCGTGTTCCAATAGACGATCGCCGCGATGACTAGGTTGAGGCCTGATGCCCGATATTGTTGAGCTTCATGGCTGCGGTCGATGATGCGGCCCTGGCGGAAGGTGTAGATCGCTTGCGTCAGGGCATGGCGCTGCTCGCTGTTGTTAAGGCCGGCATGGCATCGCCGGCGCAGATCGGGATTTTCAAGCCAGTCCAGCATGAACAGGGTCCGTTCGATCTTGCCGATCTCCTGTAGTGCGACGTCGAGCTGGTTCTGCCGTTCGTAGGCGGCGAGCTTTCGCAGCATGACCGACGGCGCGACGTGGCCAGCCTTGATCGACCCCACGAGGCGCAGCACGTCGTCCCATTGTTCATTGATGATGTCGGTGCGGATACGCTTGCCCAACAACGGGGCGATGGACGGATAGGCCGAAACCGGCGCGATCGGCGCAAGCCGCCTGTCCGGAAAGTCGCGCAGGCGCGGGCAGAAGCGAAATCCCAGCATCGCGCACAGGGCGAAGACATGATCGGTCGCTCCGCCGGTGTCGGTGTAATGCTCGACGATCCTGAGATCGGTGCCATGGCTGATGAGGCCGTCGAGGACATAGGGCGCTTCATGCGTGGCGGCCGAGATCACATTGACGTGGTAGGGCCCGCGCTGATCGGAAACATGGGTGTAGAAGCTGAAGCCATGATCGACGCCATAGCGCGCGTTGATGTCGCCGCCCGATGCGCCGCGCTTCGCGCCCCTGAAGAACTGACCATCGGAACTGGACGTTGTGCCGTCGCCCCATACCCGCGAGAATGGCAGGCGGTGGTGCGCGTTGATGAGGACGGCGAGCGCCGCGCGGTAGCTCTCGTCGCGGATATAGGCGTCATGGGTCCATAGGAGTTGATCGCGCGTGACGCCCTGGCTCGCGGCGGCCATGCGCGACAGGCCGAGATTGGTGGCGTCGGCGAGGATCGTGGCGAGCAGCGCATTTTCATTGGGACATAGCTCGCCGGTGCGCAGGTTGGTGAACGCCGAAAGAAAGCCAGTTTCCTGCGCCACCTCATGTAGCAGTTCGGTGATACGGATGCGTGGCATCATCGCATCGAGCCGGTCGGCCAGGGCTTCGGCGTCGGGCGTTGCGATCGTGCGAACGGGGATATCTGGAGGCGGCCGTCGCGGTATCGCACACCCTCCAGAGCGTCGCGCTTCAGGCTCCGGGCGAATTTCTTCAGCCGCCAGTCCAGTTCGCGGCCCCGCTGTTCGAGCCATTCGCCGGCTGTGGGTGGCAGACCAAGAGCCGACACGATCGGCTTGGCCTTCGGTTCGCTTAGCAGGTAGCTGTCGAACTGGCGGTATCCCGTCGATCGTTCCACCCAGACATCACCGGAGCGCAGCTTGTTGCGCAGATGCGCGATAGTCGCGATTTCCCAGAGCCGCCGATTGATCTTGCCGTCATCGCCCATGACAATTTTCTGCCATTCCTTGCGGAAGGGCATCGGAGCGTCGGCAGGCAGATCGCGCTTGCCCGACCTATTGAGGTCGCGCAGCATCTCGATAGCGGCAATCGTTTTCGCGCTGCCCTTTCCGGCCCTGAACTGTAGCGCTTCAAGCAGATCAGGGGCGAACTTGCGCAACGTCGCATAGCGGTCGGCCGCGACCCTCAGCGGATCAAGATTGGCGGTTTCCGCGATCGTCGCCACTTCCGGTCTGGCCTTCAGGAGGGTGTGCCATCCTACTGAGGCATCCAGGACCTCCATAGGATCTTCGCCAGTATCGACTGCTTCGGTGAGCGCGTCGATCGTCCTGCGGAAGATCAGCATCAGCCGGGCCACGTTCTTCGACGTGGCGGCATAGCTGCGCGCCTGGGCGTTCTTCGCGCGGGTGAAGATGCCGCCGATCAGCTTGTCCGCCATCTCCAGGGCGCTGTCCGTCAGCCGTTCTTCAAGATCGAGCAGGAAGGCAACGAGCGTGGCGCGTCGCCGGGAGGGAATATAGCGCTCGATCATATAGGCAGGCGACGCACGGCCTTCCCTGACATATTGCCGAAATCGGTCCGCGTGGATGCGGCCCGCGACGTCGGGGGAAATGCCGATCTTCCGCACCTGCCTCAGACGGTCGAGGATCTGGCGGACGTGATCGGGCTTGGCCGCGACGGGGATGGTCTTAAGCAAGGCGAGATGGCTCATGCCGCCGGCGGCGTCGAAGAGCTGATCGAGGGCCTGGACCTGTTCGGCGCTGAGATCGGCGATCAGGGCGTGGGCGGCCTGCTTGCGCGCGCGGGCACGTCCCGCGCTGCTGGCGCGTTCGATGGTGGAGATGGACGGCAGCAAAATCCGGGCCTCGCGCAGGGCGGTGACCACGCCCATCGCAATCGTCATCCCCTTGTCGGTCGCCCATGCCGTTCTCGCGGCCGCCTCGACCATGAAGGGAATATCGGCGCGGGTTGGCCCCCGAAGCCCCAAACGCGCCGCCAGCTCACGGGCATGATCCGTAATTGTCTGATCCCGCGCCGCATAGTTGGCCAGCTCGGTTACGTGCAGACCAAGTTGCTCCGCGACGAAAGCGGCGAGATCATGGGGTATTGCTCCCCTGTCCTGTATCAACTGCGCAAGCGTGATGCCCGGGTGCCGCAGGAGCGCGAGTTGCAGCGCCACGCCCAACTGGTTCCGTCGCTCCCGTCGCGCGCCGATGATCTCGATATCGGAAGGCTCGAAGGTATAGAGCCGGGCCAAATGGTCGCGATCGGTCGGGATGGCGAGTATCTGATCGCGTTCGCTCTCGGTCAGGAGTTGATGCTTGCGCTTCGTCATGCCGTTTCCTGTCCACAAAAGGTCATCTGGGCCTATGGACAGCGAGGAGTAAAGAGACATAGTATGTGGACGGATATGGGTGGGGCGCAGCGGCTGCCCTCCATAGCGTCCACAGAACGACCGTTTGGGAGACGTGCGGCATGGGTGATATTCTGGGCTATGCCCGCGTCAGCACCGGCGATCAGGACGTTGCGGGCCAGACCATGCGTCTGGAGAAGGCTGGCGCCATCAAAATCTTCACCGATGTCATTTCAGGTAAGAGCATGGAACGGCCCGGTCTGGCTGAGCTAATCGCCTATGCCCGCAAGGGTGACACGCTGGCGGTGGTCCGCCTCGATCGGCTTGGGCGCTCGCTTGCCGAACTTCTCACCACGGTTGAGACGCTACGCGGTCAGGGCATCGCGCTCCTGAGCCTTGAAGAAAAGATCGACACTTCGTCAGCTGCCGGCGAGCTCATCTTCCATGTGTTTGGGGCCATCGCCCATTTTGAGCGACGGCTGATTTCTGAGCGAACCAGAGATGGTATTGCCGCCGCCCGTGCTAAGGGCAAACAGCCTGGCCGTCAGCCGCTGGACATGTCCAAAGTGGATGCGGCCATCAAGCTGGTCGAAGCTCGTATCTCGCCTACCGAAGCAGCGCGGCAACTCGGCATCGGCCGATCGACCATTTATCGCGAAATGCGTAGGATGGGAATCGAACGGCCCGCCTGATTAAGCGCCCGTCCGTTCGCATCGAGCGTTCGCCATGCGTTCTCGCTTAGCGTTGTTTAGCGTACTTTCCACGCTATGCCCTCCAGCAGCGTGTTCGTCGACGGATCGATGACCGATACCGTGTTGGAAAACTGGTCCGAGGTGTAGAAACGGTCCTGAGCGCTGATAGCCCGATCAGGCTGGGCATTGGGAACCTGCTGCGCATTTGCCGGGAGTGCGACAAGGGCAGCCGCTATCGGCAAGGTGTACGACACGATGCTCAGCGTCTTCTTCATTTGTCGTCTCCCATGTGATGGTGCGCGCTGGCAGCGGGGCCTGTCTTTTTCGCGAGAATGTCCTGCATGACGGCGATCTCCTGCCGCTGCTCGACGATGATGCCCTGAGCCAGGCGGCGCAGGCGTTCGTCTTTTCCGTATCTGAGCTCCGCTTCCGCCATCTCGATCGCGCCCTGGTGATGGGGGATCATCATCGCCGCGAAGTCGCGGTCCGGGTCGCCCGATGGCGCAATCATCATCGCATGGTGCATCCGCTCCATGGAGGCTGCCATCTGGCTTGCAAAGCCATCGGACGATGCCGCCAGTGCGGCCGCCGATGCTGTCGCCGCGCAAAGGCCGGCCAATCCCCATAGCAGTTTCAAGTGAAGCCCTTTCGTCATGGCGTTCCGGCGATAACGCCTACAGCGGTCGCAGGTGTCATCCTCGCAGCATGCAACGGAAAAAATGCGAGCTGCCGAGGAGCAGGTACGCCAACGCAGGCGTTGCCTGTCGAACACATGGCGCAACACTCGCCATCGATCCAACCGATGATTTTTGTAGTTTCGATAGGATTTGACGATCAATGGCCTGGCTGGATGATCCCGCGTTGATCGCCGAACGCAGAGCGGCACTTGGTGCGCCGCACATTGCGCCGCTGGAGATATGGCGTGAGGGGCTCGTTGGCGCAGGACACACGGTGCCGCATTTCGACCCGTTCGATGGCGGCATAGATGCGCGCCTTCTCCTGCTTCTTGAGACGCCGGGCCCCGGGCCTGATCGCACTCGCTTCGTGTCGCGGGACAACCCATCTGGCACTGCTCGTAACCTTCGCCGTTATCTGGAAGCGGCGGGCATCGCGCGAATGGACATCGTTCAGTGGAATTGCGTGCCCTGGATCGTCCACGCCCCCGGTGCCCGCAATCGCGCGCTGCGCCGAACGGAGATTGCCGAAGGTCTCGCAACGCTTCCCGACCTGCTTGCGAAACTGCCGGGCGTGCGGGTCTGCATCTTGGCGGGCCGGGTGGCGGCGGGGGCGGAAGCACTTATCGAAGAGGCACGGCCCGATGTGTCGGTCATCACCATGCCCCACCCTAGTCCGGCCAATGTCTGCACCAGTCCTGATGTCAGCCAACGGATCGAAAGCGCGCTGCTCGCCGCCAGGAACGCACTCATCAAATGATCTTAGAACGAGATTGGAATGATATAATCAATGCGTTGGAGTGATTGATCGGGCTGCGGTATCAATGGTGACAGGAGATCACCATGACCCTTGAACAATTACGCATCTTCGTGGGCGTTGCCGAACGCGAACATATGACGCGGGCCGCCGAGGCACTGGGCGTGACCCAGTCCGCTGCCAGCGCGGCGATCGCTACGCTGGAGGCCAGGCATGACGTGCCGCTCTTCAACCGCGTGGGCCGCGGCATCGAACTGACCGAGGCGGGTCGCATGTTCCTCGATGAGGCACGCGCCGTTCTTGGCCGCGCCGCGACGGCGGAGCTTACCCTGGCCGAGTACGGCGGCCTGAAGCGCGGAACCCTGCGCCTTGTCGCCAGCCAGACCATCGCCAGCTACTGGCTGCCCTCGCGCTTGGCTCAGTTTCACAGCCGCCACCCCGCGATCCGCGTCGAACTCGCAATCGACAACAGCGAGGGTGCGGCGGCACAGGTACTGGATGGCCGCGCGGAACTGGGCTTTGTCGAAGGTTCGATCGACCAGCCCGCACTCGCCCACTGGAAAGTCGGCGAGGACCGGATGCTGCTGATCTCGGGGCAGGCTGTCGATACCATCGATGAGGACTGGGTGCGCGGCGCCAACTGGATCGTGCGGGAGCACGGGTCCGGCACACGGTCGAGTTTCGAGGATGTCCTGCGTGATCGCGGTATCGATCCGGCAGACCTGAACATCGCCATGACGCTGCCGTCCAACGAAGCCGTACGGTCCGCTGTCGAGGCCGGCGCCGGTGTCGCGGTCCTTTCCGAACTGGTGGTGCGCCGCGCGCTTGCTGCGGGGCACCTTCATGAATTGCCGCTCGCGATGCCAGCCCGTCCATTTGAGGCGTTACGCCACAAGGAACGGTATCGCACTCGGGCAGCCGACGCGCTGACCGAACTGGTCAAGGAGTTTGGATGATGACCACGGATATCAAGCCCATCCTCGAAGGGATGCGCCCGCTCAGCCGGCTCGATCACCCGCGCGAGATGATCCGCCAGTTCACGCCCAACTGGTTTGCCGCAACCATGGGCACGGGCATCCTTGCGCTGGCCCTCCCGCAGATGCCGGGCATCGGCGCTTCGCTCAAGCCGGTGGGAGAAGTGATGTGGTTCTTTAACATCGGGCTCTTCACCCTTTTTACCGCGCTCTATACCGCGCGCTGGATCCTGTTCGGCCACGAAGCGCGGCGCATCTTCGGGCACAATACCGTATCGATGTTCATCGGCACGATCCCCATGGGCCTCGCCACGATCATCAACGGCTGTCTCGCATTCGGTATCGCGCGCTTCGGCGAGGGCATCGTGCCGGTCGCCACGGTCTTGTGGTGGATCGACGCCGCCATGGCGGTGAGCTGCGGTGTGCTGATCCCGTACTTCATGTTCACGCGCCACCAGCATTCACTCGATGGGATGACGGCGGTGTGGCTGCTGCCGGTCGTGGCGGCCGAAGTGACGGCTGCCAGCGGAGGACTGTTGGCGCCGCATCTGGCGCAGGGCAGCGCACAGTTTGGGATGCTCGTCACGTCCTACATCCTGTGGGCCTATTCGGTCCCGGTCGCCTTCAGCATTCTTGCACTGTTGATCCTGCGCATGGCGCTCCACAAGCTGCCGCATGAGGGCATGGCCGCATCGAGCTGGCTGGCGCTTGGCCCGATCGGTACCGGCGCGCTGGGCATGCTGGTTCTGGGCGGCGACGCCCCCGCGATCATGGCTGGGCATGGGCTGGCCGATGTCGGCACTGTCGCCCAAGGCATCGGCACAATCGCCGGTCTGTTGCTGTGGGGCTTTGGCCTCTGGTGGCTGGCGCTCGCCTCGCTCATCACCTGGCGCTACTGGCGGGCAGGTATCCCGTTCAACCTTGGCTGGTGGGGCTATACCTTCCCGCTAGGCGTCTTCACCGTGGCAACCTTTCGCCTTGGCACGACCCTGAACCTTGCCTTCTTCGGTATCGTCGGCACCGCCCTGACCCTGGCGCTCGCGCTGATGTGGATCGTGGTGGCCGCCAAGACCCTGATCGGCGGATGGCGCGGCAATCTGTTCGTATCACCCTGTATCGCCGCTACAAACTGATCGGGCATTGCGATCAGTAACGGCGTTCTGATCGCTTGCTTCTCACAGCAGCACCCGCCACCATTTTGCCCGAGAGGATACGACCATGGACAGACTGGATGCTGAGCTCGCGGCCGAAACAAGCCGCCGCCGTTTCCTGCAGAATGCCGCGCTCGGCGGTGCAGCCATCGCTGCCGCACCCGCTCTGGCGCAAGGCATCACGCAGGGTCTGACCGACCTGCATCTCCCCGGCGGCAATGCGCAGCGCCCAATGACGAGCGCATTTCCCGGCAAAGGAAGCATGATCCTCCAGCGCGTCCATCCGCCGTTGCTGGAAACACCGATGGATGTCTTCGACCGAGATGTGTTCACCCCCAATGACCAGTTCTTCGTGCGCTGGCATTGGGCGGACATCCCGACCTCGATCGACGTCGATGCCTTCCGGCTCACTATCCGCGGGCACGTCAACAAGCCGATCGCAATCAGCCTCGAACAGCTGATGCGCCTGCCGCGGGTGGAGATGGCCGCGGTGAACCAGTGCTCGGGCAATTCGCGCGGGCTGTTCCAGCCCCGCGTCCCCGGCGCGCAGTGGGGCAACGGGGCGATGGGCAATGCGAAGTGGCTCGGCGTGCGCCTGCGCGATGTGCTCGATCTGGCCGGGGTGAAGGCGGGGGCGGTCCAGGTCCGGTTCGGGGCGCTCGATCAACCTGTGGTCGCCGGTGCCCCGGACTTCGAGAAGGCGCTCGACATCGATCATGCCCGCGACGGCGAAGTGATGATCGCCTTCGGCATGAACGGCACGCAGCTGCCGCTCCTCAACGGCTTCCCGATCCGGCTGATCGTGCCGGGCTGGTACTCGACTTACTGGGTCAAGATGCTGAACGACATCGAGGTCTTGCCCGGGCCTGATGACGAATACTGGATGGCCAAGGCCTACAAGATCCCGGCGACGCCGGGCGCCAATGTAAAGCCCGGCGCCAAGGACTTCCCAACCGTTCCGATCAACCGCATGATCCCGCGTTCGTGGGTTACCAGTCTGGGCGAAGGTCAGCGGATCGCACACGAGGCCTCGATCCCGCTCGGCGGTATTGCCATGGGCGGCGACTGCGGCGTGGCACGGGTCGATGTGTCCACCGACGGCGGTCGCCACTGGTTTGCAACCAAGCTCGGACCGGACCACGGGAAGTACAGTTTCCGGCGGTGGGACGCCCAGGTTCCCTTGCCCGGCCCCGGAAAGACGTCGCTTATGTCGCGCTGCTGGAATACGGCAGGCGTCGCACAGCCGATGGCGCCGATCTGGAACCCTGGCGGTTTCATGCGCGGCAATATCGAAACCACTACCATCGTGACGGCATAAGGAGCTTTGGCATGAAAGCGCCAACCCCAGGCATGCTGGCCGTCGGACTGCTCGGCGTGACCGTCTTCACCCTCATGATGGTGGGCCCTCCCGGCAGCTACACCCCGCTGCCCGAACCCCAATCCACAGGGCCTACACCCAGCAGCATTTCCGTGAACGGCTTTACCATGACCTCGGATACGGTCGATCTTCCTATCGATGAGCAGCAATATCCCGATGGCCCTCATGCCGATGTCATCAATGCGAATTGCACGTCTTGCCATTCCGCCAGCATGGCGATGACCCAGCCAGTGCTTTCAGCGGACCAGTGGAAGGCAACGGTCACCAAGATGAAGGATGTCTACAAGGCTCCCGTGGCGGACAAGGACATTCCGGCTATCGTCGACTATCTGACGGCGATGAGTGCAGCGCAGGATGGGGCGCCGACCGGAAAGGCTCAGGATACCGCCCCCGGCACCGCGCCGGATGCCTCCGGAGGAACGGGTTGAGGCGCCAAGCTGCGTAACGTCTGCTTTCAGGCGCTACCCTAGGAGCATTGAGCGGCGGGAATGGGCGCATGTTGCCCAATCGCGGGACGGAATGGAATTGATGAAATCCAGCAGAAGCGCCGCATTCAGGTGCGCGCCGCCAACCTCCTAAGTTAATGGACACTTGCCGCTAAAAAGCGTGCGGCCAGCTAGAGGCCAAATGCGCCTGCCATCCGTAGGCTCGCGGGTACTTAATGGCGCGAAGAGAACGCATTTCCGGCCGCGTCACGGAAGAGAGTTTTGTAGGCCGTCGAGGCGCTCCGTAACGCGGACATCCGCTCGACTTTTTCGTTCCGATGGCACGCTGCTTCCACTGTTCTTTTCAACGTCGGCGAGCACGCCTGACGATCTTGGATGAACTGTTGGAGTGCGATGCTATCGACCATCCGCGCCCATACGTCGACAACCGGCTCGTCCTCGTTTCGCACCGTTGGGTCACAGTCTGCATCGAGCATCGCGGCGCAGATTGCGATAAGGCAACGACGCATTGAGGGGCTGGCAAGCGCGAGCGGCATTTCACAGGAAGGCTCGTTGGGGCAAACGTTATCGAGCGTGAGCACAGGCGCCGCAAACCGATGTAGGAGTCTATCACGCAGTCTCCAGCGCCTGTGGGCCCTTGCGAACAGTAGACAGATTCTGGCGGATTCTTCGAGCAGCTGACCGGCTGAAGTGTCGTTGAAGCGAAATTGATCTGGGACCTTTCCCCTAAGCGCACCCCTCAGCGCGGCTTCAAAGGCTACGATATTGATCCAGATGGGCTGCGCTGCTGGCTCAAGCTCGAGCGCCCTGGGGTGCGCCCGTTCGAGGCCCCGACGGCAGCGAATACAGCACAATCTTGGCGGCCCCTGCGATGACCGCTTAATCGCCCAATGACTACTCCCGCAAGACACGCATCGATCGACGAGTGGCCAGTGGTGCCGGAAACAGAAGCCCCACGCAGCCATGGCCCAGTCCGCACGGATATAGGCGGGGCGGCCAGCGGCATAGTCCTCGGCAAGGCAACGACTGCACCAGCTCAACCGGAGGGTAAGAGCGGGCGCGAAATCTCGGCTAGGATCATCGGATGGAACGTGGTGCCAGGCTACAAAATCCGGGGTGATCCTCGGATACCGATAGCAAAGACCGAGTTCGGCGACACTGTTTTCCGTGAAGCCCTCGCTTGCGGCAAGCTCAGCGATCATCGATTTTTTTGGGTTTACATCGGGATGCCGCCAATGGCCTGCGCGATTTCGATAGGCGCGCAGCAAAGGCTCACCCGGAGCCCGCTGATCGCGCACGCGCGCCAGCCATGAACTGAGAAGTTCATCCGCGAATGGCTCCACGAAACTCATACGGTCGCCCGGCCGATTGTCCTTCGCTTGCCTGCCGACGTAAACATGGAGACGAGAGGAAGCGTCACGTCGTTGGCCTCGAAGCTTGCGGCATCAAGCATCTCGCGGCCATCGCGGATAGCCGTGACAGCGGCTGCCTCGATGAGCCGGAATATTCGGCCCGTCACACCCTGGGTGAGGGCCAGCACGCGTTGCCGCGCTTCGACGGTGTCGAGCATCGATGGGCGTCTCAGGGGCAGCAGGCCCGAGAAGCTCGCAAGCAGCTGGCGCAGGGCATGATCGTTGCGCCATGGCATCAATTCGAACGCCCCAAACCGGTCGGCAAGGTTCGGATCCATCAGGACCGCCATCCGCGCGTCCTCGGTCCCTGCGCAAACAATTGGAATTTTCAGATCGTTGGTCAAAAAGCGGATAGTATTGAGGAACACCCGCTGCTGGCGAGGAGTGCCGGCGAGCATCCTGTCGATTTCATCCAGGACGAGCACCTTGGTTTCGACTTCGGCAAGCAGTTGCCTGGCTTCCGCTCGCATCGATCGCACGGACAGTCGGCTAAGGTCGACGCAATTTAGCGCGGTCAGCACCTCGGTGTAAAATTGCTCCTCACTCGGCTCTGGCGGTATCTGCGCGAGCAACACCGGCATCTTGCTGAGCCCGGTCCTGATATCGAACTGAGGAGCGTGAAGTTTCGAGAAGCGGCTGACAATTTCGGTCTTGCCCATCCCGGTGGCGCCAAACAGTAACAGGCAGGGCATTCGCCCTCGCGGCGGATAGATTACCAGGTCTTCAAGGTGGCGGAGCGCGGCCTCAGCCTGTGGCAACGATATCCAGCGGTCGCGGCGTAGCCAGTCGATCCGGGCCTCATCGGTCAATTCGGCATACTCGCGATAAGCCGGGAAGATATGGCTGTAGAGCACGTTCATGACTGCTCCTCGATCGCGAGTGGTACAACCGGCCCGTCGAGATTTGGCGGTGTCAGCTGCGCGTTGGCCTCTTGGTGCTGGACAAAGGCCGCAGGCGGTTCGCCGCGGATGAGCGCATCGACGATGCGTTGGGTTGATCGTCGAGCTCCGCGCGTCTTCTCTACGGCCCTAAGCACAATCCTGCGCTGCGTGCTCACCATCTCGAAAAGCATCTGCTCATCGACGGCGGTTCGCCCGCGCTCTCGAAGCGCTCTCAGGGCTTGGTCGTGCTCGAACTTGGTAATTGCAGGACGCCGCTTATCGCGAAGAGGAACTGTGACATGCTCGCCGCCGGGCAGTTCGAGATAGACGGCCGAGAGGTTGAGCGGATTGTATTTGATCGGGAATTTATGAACGCTGTTCGCGACCAGCGTGGCCAAAGCGCCATGCCAGTAGAAAACGTGGAAGAGTTTGATGCCCTCGCGCCGGACCCGGCGCATCTCGAACGGGAGGAAGTCGAGCAGAAAACGTTCTTCATCGGCCGGCAGGCGCAGGGCTGCAACACGCTTACCTTGATCGTCCTGCCACGCTGTCATCGGGGGGACGCCAAGTGAGCTGTGAATGGTGCGATGATAGATTCCCACCTGGAGGGCGAACCATCGCTCGAATTCCTTGAGGGTCATGCAGGCTTTGCCCTCAGCGTCGTAGTCTCCCTTGTCCTGGATGTTGGAGAACGTAGTACCCGGAAGAAGGTGAACTTCGCCGATGGCGGTGCCGATCATGCGCTCGATGTGCCCGCCAAAGTGCGGAGTGCGCGGTGGACGGTAGTGAAGCTCGATCCCAAATTGCTGGCAGCCCCGAGTCAGCGCGCGTGAGTGAAATTCCGAGGCATTGTCGAGATGGAGGATGTCTGGCAGGCCGAAGACAGGCCATGCGAAGGTGAGCTCTCGATCGGCCAGCCAATCATTCTTGGGCAGTACTGCATGACGGATCGCCATGCCGACCGAAATCGCGGAAGGTCGTTCCAGTGAAATGTAGAAGCCGGGTATCACCCGCGTCGCTACGTCGATCTGCAGGGTCAGCGTTGGCCGCCCGACCGGTCTCCTGAGATACTCATCGACGATGATGATATCGACCAGCGTGTGGTCCATCTGTACGACCTGAAGAGGGTACTGCGCCTCGTATGAGCTGACGACGGGTCGGAAGCGGTCTGCTGCGGCTTTGGTCCCATCACGGGCGCCTGTCAGGCGTGTCCGTTCCACGGCGTTGACCCGCAGGACAACAGTTTGCCGTGCTGGAGGTCGCAGATTCTGCTCCAGGCACGAAAAGCGAATTTGACGGACCAGTTGTGCGATGGTGGGCTTTGGACGGCTGAGATAAAATTGCTCTATTTTGGCATCGATCAGGCGTTCCACCTCGCAAGGGAGGCGAGAGCGCCCTTTGGGAAATCCATCGTGCTGGTCGACCAACGAACTGGTCACTGGGTTTTCCCGGTATCTCGCGAGCAGTTCGTAAATTCGGGACCGGTTGAGGCTCAGCTTCAGGCCGGCCTCAGCAATCGCTTTGCGTCCGAGCCGGGGCTCTGCCGTAAGCGCACGAATGATAGGCTCGCGCTCACAAGCTTTGCGCCATTCTGTATGATCAACCGTCGTGAGGGCAGTGCCTGTTTCGGCCATGACCTATCCCCGATTTTCGCCAGGGACTCGTGTTGCCGGGTCCGGTCGTTTTGTAGCAGAATCGCGCTGTCAGGTCGAACGTCCGGAGGTATTCTTGTACATGATCCACGCAACTCGGCCGTTTTCTCGTCCGCCCGTATTCTTTAAGTGACAAGGTGGGCTACAAGCGCGGCTGAGGAGCGAGGCGCGTCGTGAGCACCGAAACCGCCCGGGAAGGGCCAGAAATCCCCGTAGCGCCGCCTGAGGCTGTCCTGCCGGCCGTCAGGGCGCCGGCCGACCTTGCGTGGACGATCGTGCAGATGCGCGCCGGCGAGCGCATCACCGTCAACGAGGGCCTGATCGCCGCCTATCAGGCCGCTTCATCGCCCCATAGCATCCGTGCGCTCAAGTCCGACGTCGAGGCGTTCGATGCGTGGTGTAGGCGCAACAACCGGATCGCGCTGCCGGCCACGCCCGAGACCGTGGCCGATTATCTCGACGCGCGGGCCGGGAAGGGGAGCCGGCCGGCCTCGCTATCCCGCTACAAGGCGTCGATCGCCAAGATCCACCAGCTGCTCGAGCTCAAGGATCCGACGCCGGCGCCGCTGGTGAAGCTGCGGCTCCAGACGGTGCGCCGCGAGAAGGGGGCTGCGCAGAAGCAGGCGCGGCCGCTGCGGTTCAAGGGCCCGGTGCGCGACGTCGAGCGCGACAAGGCGCGGGGGCTCAACATCCGCGCGCTGCTCGAGAGTTGTGGCGAGGATCTGCCGGGGCTGCGTGATCGGGCGCTGCTATCGGCCGCTTATGACACCGGGCTGCGCGCCTCCGAACTGGTGGCGGTCGCCATTGAGCATATTGAGGAGGCGATCGATCCCGAAGCGCGGCTGCTGCAGATTCTGCGTCATAAGGGCGATCAAGACGGGGAGGGGGCGACCGCCTACCTCAGCCCGCGCACCGTCGCGGCGATCGCGGCGTGGACCGAAGCGGCGGGGATCACGACAGGGCCGCTGTTCCGGCGGGTGCAGGTGCGGCGCTACAAGGCGCGGGCAGCCGTGCGCGGTCGGCCGATCGACAGCATCTCGGGCCGGGAGACGTGGGATCTGCGCAAGACGCTGTCCAAGCCGGCGGTGAAGGCGCGCGTCGAATATGACATCGGCACCGTGGCGCTGCACCCGGGCTCGATCGGACCAATCTTTCGGTCGATCATCGGCCGCGCGTTCGACCGTGGCGCGCTGCCCGATTTGACGGCGGACGATCTGGCGCGGTTGCTGAAGGGGATCAGTGCGCACTCGACGCGGATCGGGCTCAATCAGGACCTGTTCGCCAGCGGGGAGGATTTGGCCGGCATCATGGACGCGCTGCGGTGGAAGTCGCCGCGGATGCCGCTCGCTTATAATCGCAATCTCGCGGCAGAGCAGGGGGCGGCGGGGCGCCTTATGGCGAAGATTGGCTAGTCATGACGGCCTAAATAGGTCTTTGGATGATGCCGTGCGACCACACGACGGCGGCAGGTAGATCGAGGGATTTGCGCAGCGGCAAGAACCGGAGAAGGGAGGCTGAGCCCCCGGGGTCTTGAGCTACAACGTTAAGCCTAAGAAACGGGCAGGGGCCTGGTAGCGCGTAGTGTATGAGCGAAGCCACCATCGCTCAAACTCATCAGCACAGTCCAATTTCGAAGAGGAAACAAGAAAGTGGTTCCGGAAACGGTATGGATCTTATCCTGTGTAAACGCTCGCGCTAAATGGCGGCGTTCTGATCGCGCTATTTGTCAGTTGCCGGGTCCGATGACGAGGCAATCGCGCGCGGCCTGAACGATGTCAGCGGTGACCTCCTCGACGCGGTTGAGGGTCATGATCCGCCGCATCTGCGCGAACAGGCGCTCCATGAGCCGGAAGTTGCCGCGCGTGATGCGGATCACGGCTGCCTGCGCTTCGATCGCGTCGAGTTGGGCCGGGTCGAAGCTGATCCCGAAATCGCCGGCGTGGGTCGCGAGCAGCAGCCGCATTTCGGTCTCGGTAAGCGGTTTGAACTCGTGGACGAAGCCGATCCGCGAGTAGAGCTGGGCATAGCGGGCGAGGCGCTTCTCCAAGCCCGGCATACCCATCAGGATCAGCCCGAAGCCGTGGCGATCGGCCATGTCGCGGAGATGTTCGAGCGACTTTATGGTCAGGCGGTCGGCCTCGTCGACGATGACGAGGGGGCAGGCGATGCGGGCGGCGTCATGGGTGATTTCGTCCTGCGAGCCGCCCGCGACCGTCAGCCGGGCATAGCCCAGCTTAATGAGGTTGAGGCCCAACACCGCGTCGATCGTCTTGGGCGTGTTGCTGACCGACACGGTGTAGAAGACGGCGCGGCAGCGAGCGACCTTTTCGCCAAGGAGCGCGGCAATGGGACGGAGCGCGGCATATTCCCCCAGGTCGGGGAAGCTGGAAAACTCGCGCGCCGATCGCGTCTTTCCGACGCCCGGCCGGCCATGACACACGCCGATATAGCGGTAGTGCGCGCAGGCTTCGGCAAACTCGACGAACCGGGCATGTTCGCGGGTCGCCAGGAACGGCTGCTCGACCAGGAACTCAATCGTCAGCGGCGTAGAGCCGGAGCCCTCGGTAGGTGGTGGGCCGGGAAGCCGTATCCTCTTGGTCGCCATCGAAGGTCTCCGTGGGGGCAGGCACCTGCTTGTCGCGCTCCTTCGCGCCGCGCCGGGCGCGCTGGATCGCGCGCAACGACGGGTGCCCAGCGTGCTCGGAGCTGAGCGCACGGCAGACGAACCGGCCCTGGTGGTAGACGTGGATCTCGGTCAGGTCGCGGGGGTCATAGACCGCCTCGACCTGCTCGCCGACGAAGGCCGCGAGCGTGGGTTCGACATAGCGCCTGCCCATCAGACGGATGCCGTCGCGCAGCACTTTACGGGGCTTGGGCACGTGCACGAGCAGCATGTCGAGCTGTTCAAGGCTGTCGGGCATTGCGGGCAGGAACCCGCCCTTCTGCCAGCGCGTGATCGGCGGTTCGCCGGTGCTGCCATGCGGGCGACGATGATAGACGCCGCACACGAACGCCTCGAAGCGGGCGCGCAGCTCGTCGAGCGTGAGCACTGGCGCCGACAGCGGCTTGCCCGCGATCAGGTGGCCGGGCAGGTCGGGCAGGAACATGTCGTTGATGGTGCGGAACAGCCGCTCGATCTTGCCGCGCCCGCGAGGACGCCCCGGCAGCGAATGGATGAGGCGGATTTTGAGGGCGATGCACGCCTGCTCGATATGCTCGGAGATGAAATCCGAGCCGTTGTCGACGTAAAGCTGTTCGGGAATGCCGCTGACGATCCATTCGGGATTGGGCTTGCGCCAGATCGCCTGCCGCAAGGCGAGCGCCGTGTTGAGGGCACTGGGGGCATCGAGGCTGAGGAAGTAACCGGCGATGGCTCGGCTGTGATCGTCAACGATGACGGTCAGCCAAGGACGCACCGGGGTTCCGGCATCATCGAGCACGAGAATGTCGAGAACGGTATGATCGGCCTGCCACATCTCGTTCGAGGTCGCGGCTTCGCGCCGATGCACTAGCTCGTGCTGGTCGCGGTAGACGGCCGGATCGGAGGCTGCGGCGATCTGGCTTGCCGGTATCGCCCTGACGACACGCGCGACGGCCGCATAGCTGGGGGTTCGGTGTCCATGCGCGATGGCGAGTTCCTGCACCTTTCGGTGAATGGCGGCGACCGGGGGTCGCGGGCGCTTGGTGGCGAGAGTGCGGGTCAGTTCGACCAGATGTTCCGGCAGGTGCAGCCTGCCCCGATCGTTGCGCGGCAGACGCGCGAGACCGGCAAGTCCTTCGGCACGGTAGCGCCCGAGCCAGCGCTGCAACGTCCGCTCGCTCAGCGTGCCGGTGCGGGCGAGGTCCGCGAGCGGGATGCCATCGGCGAGGTGCGGTTCAAGGACGCGGTAGCGCTCGATCGCCAGCGGCGGGACAAGCGCCGGATGCGTCACCGCCGACGGTCCGTGTCGCAGGTAAGGAAAACGGAGATTTGCCTGCCCATCGCCATGCGAGTCCGCTCGCGTTGCCAAACCGGCCTGTTCGACGTAAATCTACCCGGTAAAGAAAACTAGGGCAACATAGACCTGCCGATGACGACTTTCTTCCCAAACCGCGCCCGATCGGGGCGCCACCGGCCCTACGCATGAAAATCGGTTACGCCCGCGTATCGACCGCCGAGCAGAACCTGGACCTCCAGCGTGATGCGCTGAAGGCTGCCGGCTGCGAGAAGGTCATCACCGACAAGGCCTCCGGGGCGACTGCCGCTCGCCCTGGATTGGAAAAGGTGAAGGAGCTGCTTCGCGCCGGCGACACACTGGTGGTCTGGCGCCTCGGCAGGCTCGGCCGCTCGCTCCGTGATCTGATCGGATGGATGACCTACCTCGACGAGGAAAAGGTCGGGCTGCTGAGCCTGCACGAGGCGATCGACACGACCACCACGTCGGGCAAGCTTACCTTCCACCTGTTCGGGGCATTGGCGGAGTTCGAGCGCAACCTGATCCGCGAGCGGACCCAGGCCGGTCTCACCGCAGCCCGCGCTCGCGGCAAGAAGGGTGGCCGGCCGGCCGCACTCGGCAAGGACAAGCGCGACCTGCCCGTCAGGCTCTACCACGAGAACACGATGCCGATCGCCAAGATTTGCTCGATGCTCGGCATCTCCAAGCCAAAACTCTACGCCTATGTGCGATCGGCCGAGACCAAGCCGGTAGCCGCGTAGCGACGCTCGCCGACAAATAGCGCGATCAGAATGCCGCCACTTAGCGCGAGCGTTTACACCGTTCGCGGTCCCGATCGGCCCAGCGTCCCCCGGAACCGTTCGTTATCGGGAAGGCATCTAAGCGGTCTGCACCATCCTTCATCTAAAGTTCTCCAAGCGCTTCTGAGGATTTTCGGGCGCACCAAAAGCACTTGCTCCTCCAGTGGCTGGAGCATGTAACCGCAATTTGCTCTCCTGCGGACGGGGGGCTGGAGATGGCTTTTTGACGGCCCGTGTTGAAGCAATCGGTATGTCTCGACGCTCATTAGTGGCGCGGCTGGTGGCCTGTGGAACCGGCTTGGTGCTCGGTTCTCCAACGCTCGCGCGACAGACTTCCCGGTCTGCGGGCTCGTGGAACTTCGGTGCGGCTCACCTCGAATGGGAGCCGCTGGAAGTCGGCACGGGTGATACCCTCCTTGTTTCGGCACAAGTGCGCGGAGTGCCGGTGCGGGCGGTGCTCGACAGTGGCAGCGGCGCGTCGATCATGAGCACGGCGCTCGCGGCGAAGCTCGGCTTGAACGATGGTGAGCGGCGCATGATTAGCGGGCTGAGCGCCAAGGCCCCGGTGCTGCTGGTCCGCGACATCGACGTACAGCTCGCCCGCGAAACCCGTCGCTTACCCTTTGCCGTCGTTGGTGATCTGAGTTCAGTGTCGGCGGCCTTCGGACGACCGATCGATATCCTCCTCGGTGCCGATATGTTCACGGGTAGCTGCATCGCGCTCGATTTCGCGAAAAGGCGTATGGCGGTCGTCAAGTCAGGCACGTTTCTCGCCGGTCCCGACTGGCGCGCTGTCGCGCTCGGGCGCGGTGCCAAGCAGGAGCTGTTCATTCGAGCTTCCGTCTCGGGTTTGCCTCCCGTGCCCTTGATGATCGATCTTGGCAGCTCGGCCGCGCTGATGCTCTCGTCGGCCTATGCCCGCGATCAAGGGCTGTTGAACGGGAAGCTCGTCTCGACCGCGGCGATCGGCGGCGTCGATGGTGTGCGTATCAACGATGCTTTCACGATCCAGAACATCAACATCGAAGGGCTTGGCGTCTCGAACGTCCCCACACTCGGGATGAGAGCTTGGCTCTCCACCAGCACGGTTGGCAATGTCGGCCTACCGCTGATCGCTCAATTCGACGTGGTGTTCGACGTGACCGCCGGATTCGTGTGGCTCCGGCCACTCGGTCCTCGTCGTCGCCTGCCGATGCTGAAGGACCGTAGCGGCCTTGGCCTCGCAGCCTCACCAACGGCGCTCACCGTTGTTCATGTGGCGGCGAACAGTCCCGCGGAAAAGGCTGGCTGGGCGGTCGGCGACCGGATCGTGGCGGTGAACGGCCATTCGATCGATGCGAACTATACGCGTGGGGAGCTCTGGCAAGTGCGCTCCCGGCCTGCTGGCACCCTCGTAAAGCTGACGATGGCCTCGGGTGATGTGCGCGAGCTCAGGCTGGCCGATTATTATTGATCGGCTTGAGGGTGGCCTTTGCCGATCGCCTTCATGATCCGACAATCGGCCATGCGCGCCTTGGTGCAGCTCTGGCTGAGCATTGCCAACTCATCCCGCAACACCGCGAGTTGCGCCAGTCTCTCCTCCACATCCTTGAGGTGCTGAGCAGCGATAGCTGAGGCGGCACCACAATCCTGGTCCGGGTTCTGCGCCAGCCCCATCAACGAACGGATCTCGTCGACGGAGAAGCCAAGCCGGCGACCGTTGCGGATGAAGTGCAAACGCTCAATGTCACTGGCATCGTAGGTTCTGCGACCCGACGCCGTGCGAGGGGCGGATCGGAGCAACCCGATCGACTCATAAAAGCGGATCGTCGTCACCTTCGTCGAGGTCTCGCTGGCGAGCTGCCCAATCATCACCGGCTTCATCATGCCATCCTTGCTTATGCGAACGTGTCGCACATTTCGCTTGCTTCTACAGCGACTGGAGGTGGTAAGGAAGGCCGCATGAATGCTTCTACCGAAAGCTGCGGGTGCCACGGGGAGCCCGCGCGCGCGCAAACCGATCCGGCCTATCGCCGTGCGCTGCTGACCGTCGTGGTGCTCAACCTCGGCTTCGGAGTCGCCGAGCTGTTCGGCGGGTTCATCGCCGATAGCCAAGCGCTGAAAGCGGATTCCCTCGATTTTCTCGGGGACGGGTCGATCAGCCTTATCGGTCTTCTCGCGCTTGCCTGGTCCGCACGGGCGAGGGCAAAGGTCGCGCTGACGCAGGGGTTGTTTCTCGGTGCGCTTGGCGTGGGCGTAATCGGTTTCGCGATTTGGCGCGCCCTGAACGCAACCGCGCCCGATGCCGAACTGATGGGCACAATCGGCGTTGTCGCGCTCGCGATCAATGTCGTGTCCGCCTTGGTGCTTGCGCGTTTCCGGGAAGGGGACGCCAATGTTCGCGCGATCTGGCTGTTCAGCCGCAACGACGCGCTCGCCAACGTGGCGGTGATCGCCGCGGCCGGTCTGGTGGCGTGGACAGGAAGCGCCTGGCCGGACCTCGCCGTCGCCGGCCTCATCGCCCTCCTGTTCCTCCACTCCGCTTATGAAATCGTCACTGGCGCTCGGCGCGAATTGGGAGAGCGGTAGTGCGTCTGCTCGCGTTGATCCGGGCAATGCTCTCGTTGCGGCTGCTCTCCGCGCTCGCGGCGCTGCTGATCCCTGCTGCGGCAATCGCCGAACCCGGCGACGTGCAAACCGCATGGCGGCTGCTCGACTATATGGCCGTCGATTATGGCGGCGCGGTCGCCAACGGTCGGATCAAGAGCACGTCGGAATATGCCGAGATGACGGAGTTCGCCGCGTCGGTCTCGACACGGCTTCAGGGCCTGCCGGCGAAGCCGGAGCGTCAAGCCCTCATCCAGCGGGCTGCCAACCTCCAGGCGGTGATCGCGGAAAAGGGACCGACTGAACAGGTGGCAACATTGGCGCACGGGCTCGCGGCCGATCTGTTGCGCGCCTACCCGGTGCCGCTCGCGCCCGATAAGGCTCCGAACCTCGTCTCCAGCGATGCACTGTTCCGACAATCCTGCGCGTCCTGCCACGGGATGACGGGCAACGGCCGTGGCCCTGACGCCGCCAAGCTCGCTACGCCCCCGATTGCTTTCACCGATGCCGAGCGCGCGCGCCAGCGCAGCGTGTTCGCGCTCTATCAGGTGGTGACGCAAGGCATCGACGGGACCGCGATGCAGAGCTTCGCCGATCTGCCCAACGATCAGCGCTGGGCGTTAGCATTCCGAGCCGGGAGCTTCGCCTTCACGGATGCGCAGGCGCGCGAAGGCGAGCGGCTTTGGAAATCCGACCCGACCCTTCGCCGGCGCATTCCGGACCTGAAAACCCTGGTCGCGCTCACCCCGGCCGCGCTCGGCGCGGCGATCGGCGACGCCAAGGCTGACCCAGTGCTCGCGTTCCTGCGTCGTCATCCCGAACAGGTGATACAACAGGCTCCCGGCTCGCTCGCGGTCGCCCGCGCCAAACTCGCCGAAAGCGTGGCGGCTGCGCGGCGCGGCGATGCGCGCATGGCGAAAGAGCTGGCGCTGTCGGCCTATCTCGATGGGTTCGAGCCGATCGAGCCAACACTCACCGCGCGCGACGCGACGCTGATGGGTCGAATCGAGGGCGCGATGGGGGAGTTCCGCGCCTCGATCGACCGGGGCGCGTCGCCCGATGATCTCGCGGAGAAGGTCGCAGTACTGGGCGGCCTTTTCGACGATGCGGAAGCGGCGCTCGCGCCTGATGCCGCCACCGAAGCGTCCACGTTCCTGGGCGCGTTCACGATCCTGCTGCGTGAAGGGCTCGAAGCCCTGCTCATCGTTGTCGCCATGATCGCGTTCCTGCGTAAAGCCGAGCGCGGCGAGGCGCTGCGGTACGTGCATGGCGGCTGGGTCAGCGCGATCATCGCGGGCGGGATCACCTGGGCGGTCGCCACCTATGCGATCGGGATCAGCGGTGCGAGCCGGGAGCTGACGGAAGGGTTTGGCTCGCTGTTCGCCGCGGTCGTGCTGCTCTCGGTCGGGATTTGGATGCACGGCAAGGCGCAGGCCGATCAGTGGCAGCGCTATATTCGCGAGAAGATGTCGCGGGCGCTCTCGGGCGGGTCGGGCTGGTTCCTGTTCGGGCTGGCGTTCGTCGTAGTTTATCGCGAGGTCTTCGAGACGATCCTGTTCTATGCCGCGCTTTCGGCGCAAGGTGACAACGGGATGCTTCTCGCGGGGGCCGGGTCGGCGATTGGACTGCTCAGCCTGATCGCTTGGGCCATGCTTCGCTACAGTCGCAAGCTGCCGATCGCGCAGTTCTTCCGCTATAGCTCCTGGCTCATGGCGGTCCTGACCGTCGTGCTGGCGGGTAAAGGCGTCGCCGCGCTCCAGGAATCCGGCCTTATCAACATCGCACCGCTCGCGGACGTGCCACGGCTGTCGATGCTCGGCGTGTTTCCCACTTGGCAATCGGTGCTGGCGCAACTCCTGATGGCGGTCGCCATTGCGGTCGGGTTCGCCTGGAACGGGCGCGACCGATCCCGCTCGGGTTCCGGCTCAGTGACCCTTGGTTCGAATTAGTGCAATGACATGAAAACCCTTCCGTGATAGAGGCAAGCTAGTGCGAGCCTTTTTGCCTTTCCTGACATGCCTGATGCTGGTCCTGACCAGCTTCTCCGGCATGGCCCATGCCGCCGATCTGGCGGGGGGAAGCATCGCGGGCGTTGAGTTCACGGTCCATACCGCCGGTGACATCGATCAGGTGCCATCGGACTCGGACAAGAATGTCCCGCATCATCACAATTATTGTCACGGACACGACGTCGGCGCGCCTGCGCGCACGACGATGGAATATACCCCCGTCCTCACAGTGCCCAAGCCGACAATCTCCGCCTCTGCGTCGCTCGACGGCCGCACCGGCATGGTCCATTTGAGGCCCCCCAAGCCTGACGTCCGATTTGGGCGTGCGTTGGCGCGCCCCTGTCGATCATCGTCAGGAGTCCTATTTTCATGAATCGTATCCTCGCGGCCATGCTGGCCGCAGCGTCTTGCGCCACGATGGCGCAGGCGCAGGTCGGACCGTCCGCGCCTGTTGCGCAGGATGCGCCGGTCTACACGCTTGACCAAGCGGTCAGTGCAGCGGGCGGTTCGGCCCCTGCTGCGGAAGCGGCGACAGCTGGAATCGACGCGGCCCGTGCAGGTCGCACAGTCGCCGGCTTGCGGCCCAATCCGGTGGTTCAAGGCCAAGTCGAGAATGTCATCGGCTCCGGGCCGTATCGGGGGGTCCGCAGCGCGGAAACCACGGTCGGCTTTGCGATCCCGATCGAGCTAGGCGGCAAGCGCGGCGCCCGCGTCGCGGTCGCCAATGCGCAATTGTCCCGGGCCGAGATCCAGGCCGCGATCATCGCGGCGGATGTCCGGCTTCAGGTAACGCAGCTCTATGTCGAAGCGGTCGCGGCCGATCGCCGGGTAATGACAGCCCGCGATCAGGCCCGGATCGCCAGCGATGCGCTGCGGGCCGCGAGCGTTCGCGTGCAGGCAGGGCGGGCATCGCCACTCGAGCAACAGCGCGCGGATGTCGCGCGTATCAATGCCGACGCCAATGTGGAGCGGCAGCTTCGCTTGGCCGAGGCGGCCCGCGCCAATCTGGCGCGTCGGATCGGACGGCCGATCGACGGCCTGCTCGATGACACGCTGCTCGATCGCCTTCCCGATGTGAACGTCTATGGGCCGTTGGCACCGGTCAACACGACCGGCACACTCGCGCTGGCGGCAGCCAACGCGGATTTCTCCATTGCCGAAGCCGGCGTGCGGCTCGCGCGCGCCAATCGCGTGCCTGACCTGAACGTCGGGCCGTCGATCCGCCGCCTGGAAGCGACCAACGACATGGCGGCGGTGTTCAGCGTGTCGATCCCGATCCCGGTGTTCAACAATGGTCGCGCCGCGATTGCGCAGGCGACCGCGCAGCGGACCCAGGCGGATGCGCAGCGCCGCGTGACCGCGCTCGACATCGAACAGGCGATCACGGACGCGCAGGCGCAGGCGGCCAATGCCGCAACGACGGCTCGTGCGGCGTCGGGGCCGGCGCTGGCGGCTGCACAGGAGGCCGCCCGCATCGCGCGGATCGGCTATCGCGAGGGCAAGTTCGGCCAGCTCGAATTGCTCGATGCTGAACGCACGCTCGCCGAAACGCGGGTCGCCGCGATCGACGCGCTTGCCAATTACCAGAATGCCCGCGCGCAAGTGGAGCGACTGACCGCTCGTGCGCCCAATGGGGGGAATCAGTGATGAAGAGCTTTTATCTCGCGGGCGCGGCGTCGCTCGCCCTGCTCTTGGCTGCCTGCGGCGGCAAGGATGGCGGAAACGAGGCAACTGCCGAAGGCGCAGCTGCCAATGAGACGGCAGCGGGCACGGAAAAGGGCGGTGCTGAAGGCGGTCATGCCGGTGAAGGCGTCGTCACATTGGGTGCCGACCAGATCGCCACAGCGGGCGTCCAGGTCGGACGGCCGATCATCGGCGGGGCCGGGACGATCGAGCTGCCCGCGATCATCGAGGGCGACCCACAGGGAACGCAGGTCGTCTCGGCCGCAATTGCGGGACGCGTGGTCGCGCTCACCCGTAACCTCGGCCAATCGGTCGGACGCGGCCAGACCATTGCGGTCATCGAAAGCCGCGAGGCGGCGCAGATCAAGGGCGAGGTCGAGGCGGCGCGGGCGCGGCTTCAGCTCGCTAATTCGAACCTCGCGCGCGAACAGCGGCTGTTCGCGCAGAGAGTCTCCCCTGAACAGGATCTGATCGCCGCCCGCACAGCGGCGACGGAGGCGCGGATCGCCCTGACGCAGGCGCAGAGCATGGTTTCGGCGGCGGGTGTCGGCGGCGGCGGGCTCAACCGGCTCGGCATTGCCGCGCCGATCTCGGGCCAGATCATTGCGCGCCCCGTGACGCTGGGACAAACGGTCGCGGCGGATGCCGAACTCTATCGCATCGCCAACCTGAGCCAGGTGTCGATCGCGCTTAATCTCAAGCCCGAGGATGCGGGCCGGGTGCGTCCCGGCAATACGGTGCTGGTGAAGGCGGCAGGCCGTCAGGCGACCGCCCGCGTGACCTTCGTGTCGCCGGCGCTTGATCCGCAGACGCGGCTCGTGCCTGCGCTCGCCACCCTCGACAATCGCGGTGGCGAATGGCGGGTCGGCGAGCCTGTGACGGCAGCCGTGCAGCTCACGGGCAGCGGCGGGAGCGGGGCGGTCCGCGTGCCGACGACGGCGGTCCAGAGTTTCGAGGGCAAGTCGGTCGTGTTCGTGCGCACGCCCACCGGCTTCAAGGCGACCCCGGTCCAGCTCGGCGATGCGTCGGGCGACACGGTGATCGTCCGGTCGGGCCTGACCGGCAACGAACAGATCGCCACCACCGGAAGTTTCACGCTCAAGGCCGAGATCGGCAAGGGCGAAGCGAGCCACGAGGATTAAGCCATGATCGCCCGTATCGTAACCTGGGCGGTCGAGAAGCGCTGGCTAGTCCTGCTCCTCACCGTCATCGTCGCCGCCATCGGCGCCTTTTCCCTCTACCGGCTACCGATCGACGCGGTGCCGGACATCACCAACAATCAGGTCCAGATCAACGTCCGCGCGCCTGCCCTCTCGCCCGAGCTGGTCGAGAAGCAGGTGTCGTTTCCAATCGAAACCGCGCTCGCCGGCACCCCCGGCCTGGAATATACGCGCTCGTTGAGCCGCAACGGCTTCGCGCAGATCACGGCGGTCTTTTCGGACGCGACGGACATCTATTTCGCCCGCCAGCAGGTGGGCGAGCGTCTGCGGGGCGTGCAAGAGAATCTGCCCGACGGCGTGAACCCTGAAATGGGTCCGATCGCGACAGGCCTGGGCGAGGTGTACATGTACACCGTTCGTCTCGATCATCGCGAGGACGACAAGCACAAGCCCGGTGAACCGGGCCAACAGCCCGATGGCAGCTACATCACGCCAGAGGGCGAGCGACTGACGACCGAAGAGGACAAGGCGACCTACCTGCGCACCGCGCAGGACTGGATCGTGACGCCGCTTCTGAAGACCACACCGGGCCTCGCCGGTGTCGACTCGATTGGCGGTTACGCCAAGCAGTTCCTCGTCGTGCCCGACGTGCAGAAGCTGGCCTCGCTCGGCATCACGCTGACGGACCTGGGAAATGCGCTGGAGCGCAATAACACCAGCGTCGGCGGTGGCTTCGTCAATCGCAATGGCGAAGGTCTGGCTGTTCGCTCGGATGCGCTCGTTCGCAATGCCAGCGAGTTGGCCAGGACCGTGATCGCGACACGTAACGGCGTGCCGATCACGGTCGAACAAGTTGCGACTGTGAAGACGGGTCAGGCGATCCGCATGGGTTCGGCATCGGAGAACGGTACCGAAGTCGTCGTCGGCACGGCGATCATGCGGATCGGCGAGAACAGCCGCATCGTGTCGACCGCGGTCGCTGAGAAACTGAAGACGATCAACGCTTCGCTGCCTCCTGACGTCGTAATTCAGCCGGTGCTGAACCGCACCGAGCTGGTCAATTCGACGATCAAGACGGTCGCGAAAAACCTGTCCGAAGGCGCGGTGCTGGTCATCGTCGTGCTCTTCCTGCTGCTCGGCAACTTCCGTGCGGCCCTGATCGCGGCGTTGGTCATCCCGATCACCATGATGCTGACAGGCTTTGGTATGCTGCGCGCTGGGGTCTCGGCCAATCTGATGAGCCTTGGGGCTTTGGACTTCGGTCTGATCGTCGACGGCGCCGTCATCATTGTCGAAAACGCGCTGCGCCGGCTTGCCGAGCAACAGCATCATGAAGGCCGATTGCTCAGCGTCAAGGAACGGCTCGCGACCGTGGCAGCCGCTGCGCGTGAGATGATCCGTCCCTCTGTGTACGGGCAGGCAATCATCATCCTCGTCTACGTACCGCTGCTCACGCTGACCGGCGTGGAGGGTAAAACGTTCGGACCGATGGCGCTGACCGTCATCATCGCGCTCGCCTTCGCCTTCATCCTTTCTCTCACCTTCGTGCCGGCGATGATTGCGATCTGGCTGTCGAAGAAGGTCGAGGAGAAGGACGGCCGCATCATCACGTGGCTGAAGAAGCGCTACGAACCCGGTCTCGACCGGGCCATGAAGCGCCCGACGCTGACGATCGGTGCGGGTGTGGGAAGCCTTGTGGTGGCGGCGCTTGCTTTCACTACGCTCGGCTCGGTGTTCCTGCCGCAGCTCGACGAAGGCGATTTGCTGATCCAGTCGCTCCGCATTCCGGCAACGTCGGTCCAGCAGAGCCAGGCGATGCAGGTGCCGATCGAGCGGATGATGTCGAAGCAGCCGGAGGTGCAATTCGTCTATTCCAAGACGGGCACCGCCGAGCTGGCGGCCGACCCGATGCCGCCGAACGCGACCGACATGTTCGTCATCCTGAAGCCGCGCAAGGATTGGCCGGATCCTGAGCTTCCCAAGGAGGAGCTGGTCAGCCGGATCGAGGGTAATCTCGCGAAGATTCCGGGAAATGCCTACGAGATCACCCAGCCCATCCAGATGCGCTTCAACGAGCTGATCGCCGGCGTGCGCGGCGACATCGCGGTGAAGGTGTTCGGGGACGACTTCAACCAGATGAACCGGACGGCCGAGCAAATCGCGGCGGTGCTGCGCAGAACGCAAGGCGCAGCGGACGTGAAGGTGGAGCAGACGACCGGTCTTCCCATGCTCGACATTCGCGTCAACCGCGACGCGATGGCGCGGTTGGGCGTTACGGCTCAGGATGTGCAGGACACCGTGACTGCGACGATCGGCGGGCGAACATCGGGCCAGATCTTCGAGGGCGACCGTCGCTTCCCCGTGGTGATCCGCCTGTCGGAGGCGCAGCGTGCCGACATCGGCCTGCTCCAACAGGTGCAGGTGCCGGTGGCAGGCGGCGGCTATGTACCGCTGTCCAGCGTCGCCGAGATCAAGGTGGTCGATGGTCCGAACCAGATCAGCCGCGAGAACGGCAAGCGGCGCGTGGTGGTGCAAGCCAACGTGCGTGGCCGCGACGTCGGATCCGTCGTGGCGGATGCGCAGGCGGCGATCGGCAGCCAACTCCGGCTGCCTGCCGGCACCTATCTCGAATGGGGCGGCCAGTTCGAGAACCTCCAATCGGCAAGCGAACGGCTGAAGCTGGTCATTCCGGCTTGCTTCATCTTGATCCTGCTGCTCCTCTACGGGGCGTTGGGATCGGTCCGCGACGCCGCGATCGTGTTCACCGGCGTGCCTTTCGCGCTGGTGGGCGGCGTCCTGTTGCTGTTCCTGCGGGGCATGGACTTCTCGATCTCGGCGGCAGTGGGCTTCATCGCCCTCTCGGGCATCGCGGTCCTCAACGGCCTCGTCATGGTCAGCTCGATCCAAGATCTGATCCGATCAGGGATGAGCCGCGAGGAAGCCGCGCATGTTGGCGCGATGCAGCGTCTGCGACCCGTCATCATGACCGCGCTAGTCGCCAGCCTCGGCTTCGTGCCGATGGCGCTGGGCGAAGGCGCCGGCGCAGAGGTTCAAAAGCCTTTGGCGACGGTCGTCATCGGCGGTCTGATCTCGGCGACGCTTCTTACGCTGTTCGTGCTGCCGACACTCTATGCCCGGTTCGGGCAGAAAGTGATCGAGAAACCCGAGCACTACAATGAGGAGCATGAAGGGGACGACCACGGTCAGACCTTCGTGAACAACTTGGCCTGATGGATGGGCGGGGCGATCCGCGATCGCCCCGCCCATCTCTGGGAGATGGGGATATGCCTCGCACCATAACCAGCTCGATGCTTCACGGCGGGCCACTGCGCATCTGGTCGGCACTCACCGATCCGGATCATCGCCGGGCGTGGAGTCCGCTCGTATTTCTCGATGATCCGTCCCGGCTCGGCGACACAGAATGCACCTTTGCGATCCAGGGCATCACCCGGCCAATTCGGACGCCAGCACGGATTGATCGATTCGATAAACCGCACGCCTTCGCTTGGTCCTGCGGCATCCCCTATCTGTTCACGCTCGAAGAGCGGTACGAGCTGGCGGGGGACGATGGCGGCACCAGGCTAACGCATAGCTGCACGCTGCGCGGGGCGCTCTCCCTGCCGTTCGCGGCGATGATGTTGCGCCGCCTGCGATCCCTGATGGTCGAATCTGACGATCGCCTCGCAACCTATCTCCGCTGGCGGGTAGGTCAGCCTGCCCGGGCTATCAATCGTCAGCGCGTCCCCTTCCGCTACAGGAGGAAGGCGCGATGATGATGCACTGTAAGCGGGTGCTGCCCGCCGTCATCCTCGTTGTCGGGCTCGCGGCGTGCTCGGAAAGAAAGCCGCCAGCCCCGCCAACGGAGCAGCAGATCCATTCGTCCGACAGCGCCGTGGCGACCGGGGAAATGGGGCGGCATAGATATCGCTGTTCCGACGGGGAACCGCTGTTCGTCGATTACAAGGACAACGGCCTGCAGATCGATTTGCGGCGCTCCAACGGGGGACCGCCGATGATGCTGACCGCGCCAGCGCAGGGCCTGCAATATGTCGGCGAAACAGCCACCGCGACCTTCAAGGGGTCGCAGCTCACCATCGTGGAAGGCGATGGCCGTACCCGGATCTGCGAGCAGGAAGGCACGCGATGAACTGCCCTGCCTTCGAACGCCACAGGGCGCTTCGTCGGAAGAGACCGATGTCTGACACGTCGATTTCAAATGTGACAACCTTGTGCGGCCTGAATCGGGCCGGTCTGGCGATCGCGCGCCTCGGCGTCGTTCTCGTCTCCGGGGCGGTTATAGGGGCGTGTAATCCAGCGCCGACCCAGCCTACCGAGCCGGCGCATGAAAAGCATCTGACGTCGAAACTAATCGCGCAGCGCATCATGTACTGCGACGACGGCACACGCGCCGATGTCGACTTCATCGATGACGGCTTGAAAATGGCCGTCACCTGGCTGCCGAAGGGCAGGACCGAGATCCTGCGCGCGCAGCGAACCGGTGACGAGTTTCGCGGCGACCATTCGCGGGCTGTCGTGGCGGGCGGATCGATCGCGTTCACGCGACGCGGGAAGATCCGCGTCTGCCACCGAACCCCGGAGGAGTCCTAGGAAATGCAGGCACTGCTCTATACGCTTGCGCCTGTGCTGGCGGTCGTGCTCGGCGCGATTGTCGCGAGCCGCACCAAGTTGAAACCTGGCCTCGTGGCGGGCCTACAGCATCTCGCTGCCGGCGTCGTGTTCGCGGCGGCAGCGACCGAAATCCTGCCGCAGGTCAAGCATGAGGCATCGCCCAGCGCGACGTTGATCGGCGGGGCGGCGGGCGTCGCGACCATGCTGGGGCTCAAGGCTCTTGAGGCCCGCTTCAAGGGGCCGATGGCGCTACTCGCCGCGATCGGCATCGACATTCTGGTCGACGGCCTGGTGCTCGGCCTCGCTTTCGTGGCGGGCGAGAAGGCAGGTCTCCTGCTGACGATCGCGCTCACTCTGGAAGTGTTATTTCTGGGACTGACGCTGACCGACGAGCTGGCGGAAACCTATCGCTCGCGCTTGCGCATCATCGTGATCGTCTCGGCATTGGCCCTGCTGCTGCCGATCGGCGCGCTCGCTGCCGTGCCGGTCGCCGCGCTGTCGCCGGTGATGATCGCCGGCTTCCTCAGCTTCGGGCTGATGGCGCTGCTCTACCTCGTCACGGAGGAGTTGCTGGTCGAGGCGCACGAGAAACCCGACACCCCGCTCATCAGCTCGATGTTTTTCGTCGGCTTCCTGGCCCTGCTGACACTTGAGGAGATGATGGGATGATCCCGGGCAACGACAACAATGGCGGGCAGGAGCGCCGCACACTGTGGATCGTCCTGCTGCTGAACGCGGCGATCGCTGCGGGCTTCTTCGTTTCCGGCTTCTTCGCGGACTCGAGCGCGCTGATCGCCAACGGCGTCGACAACCTGTCCGATACGGCTGTGTATGCGCTGAGCCTTGTGGCGCTCACCCGGGGCCAGACATGGAAGACACGCGCCGCGGTCGCTTCGGGCGTCATGCTGCTGATCTTCGCGGGCGGCATCTTGATCGATGTCGGACGGCGCTACGTGCAGGGCAGCGAGCCCATCGGACCTACCATGATGGTCATGTCCGCGATCGCCGGCGTCGTGAATTACCTCTGCCTGCGGCTGCTCCAGCGCCTCAAGGATCCGGACGTCAATCTCCGGGCCGCAACCACCTTCAGCTTCAACGACTTCATTTCCAACGGCGGCATCCTGATCGCCGGCGTGCTGGTGCTGTGGTTGGGTACCAATTGGCCGGACCTGCTGGTCGGCTTCGCCACCGCCATCATCGCCATCAAGGGCGGTGTCGAAATCCTGCGCGACGCGCGCGCCGAAACCAAGAAAAGCGAAAGGAGGTCGTCATGAACGACAAGCTCGAACTCGACATTCCAGTGTTGTTGCCGGACCTTCCTGACGCGGCCGATGCCTGCCTGGACCGTCTCGTATCAACCCTGTCAAAGCGCGAAGGTGTCGAGCGGGCGCATGTGATCTGTCTCGACGGCAACACGCCAGCGGCGCTGTGCATCCATTTCGATGCCGCCAAGCTGCCGCTGCCACGGTTGCGCGAAATGGTGCGCGCCGCAGGTGCCGAAATCACCGAGCGCTACGGCCATGCGATCTGGCAGGTGACGGGGATCAACCACGAACGTCGGGCGCGCACGGTCAGCGATGCGCTGTGCGCCTTGCCCGGCGTGGTCCAGGCAAGCGCCAGCACCAGCGGGTCTGTCCGGGTCGAATATGATCGCCGCGAAACCACCGAAGAGGAGGTGCGCGCTGCGCTTCGCAAGCTGAAGGTGAGGGTGGGCAAGCGGGTCGCTGCCGATGAACATGCCGGCCACGACCACGGCCCCGGGGGCCACGGCGCGGGCGAAGAGAAGCACGGCCCCGGCGATGGCCACGACCATAGCCACGCCGAATTTCTCGGCCCCAATACCGAGCTGATCTTCGCGCTCGCCTGTGGCGCGCTGCTGGGGATCGGCTACGCGATCGAGAGGCTGGTCGCTGGCGCGCCCGAATGGCTGCCGACCGCCTGCTATATCGCAGCCTATTTCTTCGGCGGATTCTTCACGCTGCGCGAGGCGATCGACAACCTCCGGATGAAGAAGTTCGAGATCGACACGCTGATGTTGGTTGCTGCGGCCGGCGCCGCTGCGCTGGGCGCATGGGCCGAAGGTGCGCTGCTGCTGTTCCTGTTCAGCCTCGGCCATGCGCTTGAGCATTATGCAATGGGCCGCGCCAAGAAGGCGATCGAGGCGCTGGCGAAGCTCGCGCCCGAAACCGCGACCGTGCGACGCGGCGGGCAGACCAGCGAAATCCCGGTCGAGCAGATGGTCGTCGGGGACATTGCCATCGTCCGCCCGAACGAGCGCCTGCCTGCCGACGGCTTCGTCATCAAGGGCACCAGCGCGATCAACCAGGCCCCGGTCACGGGTGAAAGCATCCCGGTCGACAAGGTGCCGGTCGCAGATGCCGCAGCGGCACGCGCCAAGCCCGATGCAGTCGACGCGGAAAGCCGGGTTTTTGCTGGTACGATCAACGGCGGCGGCGCGATCGAGATCGAGGTGACACGCCGTTCCAATGAAAGCGCGCTTGCCAAGGTCGTGAAGATGGTGAGCGAAGCGGAGACGCAGAAGTCGCCGACGCAGCGCTTCACCGACCGGTTCGAACGGATCTTCGTGCCCGCCGTCCTGGTCCTGTCAGTGCTCCTGCTGTTCGCATGGGTGGTCGTCGACGAGCCGTTCCGCGACAGCTTCTATCGCGCGATGGCGGTGCTGGTGGCGGCAAGCCCGTGCGCGCTCGCGATCGCAACGCCGAGCGCGGTCCTGTCGGGCGTTGCCCGTGCAGCGCGGGGCGGCGTGCTCGTGAAGGGCGGTGCACCGCTCGAAAACCTCGGGTCGCTCAAAGCGATCGCTTTCGACAAGACGGGCACGCTGACCGAAGGTCGTCCGCGCATCACTGATGTCGTGCCCGTCGATGGCGCCGATGAAGGCGAGTTGCTGGCGCTGGCTGTCGCCGTCGAAGCGTTGAGCGACCATCCCCTGGCCCAAGCGATCGTCAAGGACGGCCGCGAACGTCTGAACGATCGTGCCGTGCCGACTGCCGGCGACCTCAAGAGCCTGACCGGTCGGGGCGTCACCGCGAGCGTGGATGGCGAGACGGTGTGGATCGGCAAGGCCGAGATGTTCGGAAGTGAGGGCATTCCGGCGCTGGGGCAGGGCGCGCAGGACGCAATCGCGAAGCTGCGCGAGAACGGCCGCACGACAATGGTGGTCCGCAAGGGGGACCGCGACCTGGGCGCGATCGGCCTGATGGACACGCCTCGCGAAGCTGCCAAGACCGCGTTGCGTCGGCTGCACGAGATGGGCGTGTCGCGGATGATAATGATCTCCGGCGATCACCAGAAAGTCGCCGAAGCGATCGCCGACGAAGTCGGGATCGACGAAGCGTGGGGCGACCTCATGCCCGAAGACAAGGTTGCCGCGATCAAGAAGCTCGCCGGCGAAGACAAGGTCGCGATGGTGGGCGACGGCGTGAACGATGCGCCGGCGATGGCAAGCGCCACGGTCGGCATCGCGATGGGCGCGGCGGGGTCGGACGTTGCGCTGGAGACAGCCGACGTGGCGCTGATGGCCGACGATCTGGCGCACCTGCCATTCGCAGTCGGTCTTAGCCGCCATACCCGTGGAATCATCCGGCAGAACGTCTTCGTCAGCCTGGGTGTCGTCGCCTTCCTGGTGCCTGCTACCATCCTCGGCCTCGGCATTGGGCCAGCGGTGGCGGTTCATGAGGGATCGACGCTGCTCGTCGTCATCAATGCGCTCAGGCTGCTCGCCTACCGCGATCCGGCAGGGAAGGCGGCATGAAGTGGCTGATCGCCTTCGACCTCGACGGCACGCTTGCCGAGAGCAAGCGGCCGTTATCGGAGGATATGGCCGCAATCCTCGCCCGATTGCTCGCCATCACGGATGTGGCGGTGATCTCGGGCGGGGACTGGCCGCAGTTCGAAAAGCAGATCGCCTCGCGCCTTCCTGCCGGCGTCGCGCTCGACCGTCTCTGGTTGATGCCGACCACAGGCACGAAACTCTATCGGTTCATCAATGGCGCTTGGCGCGCGGTCTATGCCGAACTGTTCGACGACGCGGAGAAGGCGAAGATCCGCACGGCCTTCGATCAGGCGCTGACCGATGCCGGTCTCGCCGACGAACGTATCTGGGGCGAACGGATCGAGGACCGGGGCAGCCAGATCACCTTTTCGGGCCTGGGGCAGGCAGCGCCGCTGAAGGAAAAGGAAGCGTGGGATCCTGACCGAAAGAAGAGGACCGCGTTGCAGGCCACGTTGCGCGCGAAGCTGCCGGAGCTCTCGATCAATCTCGGTGGCACGACATCGATCGACGTGACCAGAGCAGGGATTGATCTGCCCCCACCGAGTGGCCCGATTGGTTTGTTAGTGGATTAAGCCCATCGCCGCCATATCCGGACGGAGGTGGAGCGAAGCGGAACCGGAGGCCGGATATGGCGGTGTCGCCGTTTCCGGTGCCGGCGGTCGGTAGCCCAGGCTGCTGTGAGGGCGAACGGTGTTGTAATGCCGCCGCCATGCCTCGATCAGCACCTTGGCCTCAGCGAGGCTGTAGAAGATCTCGCCGTTGAGCAGTTCGTCGCGAAGCGACCCATTGAAGCTTTCGTTATAGCCATTCTCCCATGGTGATCCCGGGGTGATATAGAGCGTCTTCACGCCGATCTGCCCCAACCATTTCTGGACGGCGGTCGCGATAAACTCGCTACCATTATCGGATCGTATATGCGCTGGTGGCCCACGCGAGATGAACAGGTCAGCCAGCGCCGCCAGCACATCCTCGTGTTTGAGCTGCCGGGCAACGATGAGTGCCAGGCATTCCCTGCTGGCCTCGTCGATGATCGTCAGAATCCGGAACTTGCGGCCATCGTGCGTGCGCCCTTCGACGAAGTCGTAGGCCCACACATGCCCGGGATACTCAGGCCGCAAGCGGATACATGATCCGTCGTTGAGCCACAGGCGTCCCCGTTTGGGCTGACGCAGCGGGACCTTCAGTCCTTCGCGTCGCCATATCCGCTCGACCCGTTTGTGGTTCACCGTCCACCCCGCATGGCATAGCAACGCCGTCACTCGGCGGTAGCCATAGCGGCCATATTGCTTCGCCAGCGCGACGATGTCCTCCGTGAGCGCCTGTTCGTCATCTGCCCCACGCGGCACCTTGCGCTGTGTCGATCGATGCTGCCCCAGCACCCGGCATATCCGTCGCTCGGACACCCGGATCGGCAAATCTCGTCCCAACTGATCGATGCAGCGCCGCCGCCGCGCGGGGCTCAGAAGTTTCCCTTGGCAGCTTCCTGCAAGATCAGCTTGTCCAACGTCAGATCCGAAATCGCCCGGCGTAGCCGCTGGTTCTCTTTCTCCAGATCCTTCATCCGCCTCGCCTGGTCGGTCTTCAGGCCACCATATTCCTTGCGCCAGCGATAGTATGTCTGCTCGCTGACTGCGATCCGGCGGCACGCCTCTGCTGTCGAGGCTCCCTGCGCCAGAACAATCTCAACTTCACGCAGCTTGCCGATAATTTCTTCCGGCTTGTGCTTCTTGCTCGGCATTCATCGTCCCTTTCGTGGTCCAAACTATCATAGTCTCTGGGCCACTCAGCGGGGGGCAGATCAGTTGCCGTAATTGGAATAACCGTTACCGTAACTGCTATGCCCTTGGCCTTGGTAAGAGCCGTAACTTCGGCCGTGACCCTGCGGTTCAACATAGCCATAGCCTTGGCTGTAGTAGCTCTGGTTCTGATACCCATGGCCGTTGGATTGGCCGGCATGGGCCGGCGGTTCGGCGAGGGCCGGTGCGGCTACGATGAGTGCCAATCCGGCGATCGCGAGCTTGAACATGTTCCTTCTCCACAACTACGCTCGTCGTACCGCGAGTGGCCGATCGGGCTGGAGAGATGTGTGCGCCGAACGTGCTGAACCGGGTTTGAATAGTCTCGGCAGCTCGCGTGAAGACGGGACGGAAGCACCTTACGCCGGGAACTCGTCTCAGCTCGGAAGTCGAAGCTTACCAGGCGCGCGGAGCCGTCCGCGGCACCCTTTTGCCCCTTTCCCCCATATCCTAAGCCGTTTCCCTCTCGCTGTCCTGCGGGCTTAAAGTCGGCTCCGCGGTCCGGCTTATGTACCTGATCCGGTGGCGGGCACCGGACGGGCTTTCCAGAGTCTTCGGGACAAACCCAGGCTGAGCACGACGGCGAATGCCGCCAGAACGCCGGGAAAGACGAACGACGCGACCCTCACCGTCAGGCCGAACTCTAGCTCCAGCTGGAGGAAAAGACGGCGGTCAGGGCATTTGAAATGTGGGGCGTCAAGGATTGCTCGGGCGCTTTTCGCAGGGTAAGTGCCGTCCCCTCAACGAGCTACCAGGCTCGACTCGGTGACGCGCTCATCCGTGCCCGCGCAATTTGAACGCTAACGTCATCGGAAATAGCAAACATCGCGCCGTCGCCCCAGCCCGTTCACTGGCCTCAGGCCGGCCTTGGGGGTGGGTTGATATCAAGGCGTGGCCGCCCGATTGGGCCGCCCTCATCGTTCTGAACGGGGGTTCTGCGACGGCGAGGCCGCGGAACCGCATCGATTGCCGGTCTGCGTGTCATCCGACCGATTTTGACCTCCCATAAAACAGGGAATTCGAACAGCGGGACGCGTGTGCCCGGCCTGTCTAGCGAGCTGCGAGCGATTGGACGCAATGGAAGAGTGCGCAGCCGCGTCCGGGGGGTGTGTGACATTCGCTCGCTTCGGACTCGAGGGGTGTTCACCGGCCGTGCGTAATGGATGTGAGGACGGCGGAGGAATGAACATGGACATGAATTTAGACAGCGCGTTGCGCCGCCTTGCCGAGCAACCGCTTCATCCACGGCTTGCTGAACTGGAAGGCGATGTCATGCGGTTGATCGCGGCGGAGCGGCGCGCGGGCGGCGGAGTTACGCTGCGATCCGGCATGCTGGCAGCGCTAGGCGCAGTCGCCTTGGGAGTGGTGGGCGGCGGATTGTCGTCCGCAGCGACGACTGCGCAGGTGCCGACGCTAACACCCTTCGGGCCTGCCATGCCGCTAGCGCCTTCGACCTTACTCGCGTTCCAGTGACGAGCGGCGCCCGGAGGACGATGCTGATCGCCATCGTCGCGTTCGTGGCGGCGGTCGCAGGCGTGTGGGCTGGACGTGAGTTATTCCCCTCCCCGCCAAGCCCGGGCGTTGAGCTTCACAGCTTGCTCCACGACGGGCTCGAGCTGGACGAAGCTCAACAGACCAAGCTCCAGATGCTGGAGTCTCACTTCACCGTTCGAAGGCGTGCCTTGGAGCTGGAACTCAGAGCCGACAACGCCCGGCTCGCCGCCGCCATCGAGGCCGAACATGGTAACGGGCCGCAGGTCGCGGCCGCCGTCGATCGTTCGCACGGCGCGATGGGTGAGCTCCAGAAGGAGACGTTGAACCATATGTTCGCGATGCGGCAGATCCTGCGGCCCGACCAGGCGAGGACGTTTGACCGCGCGGTGGTGAAGGCGCTGACCGCAGACGCGCGGTGAGCCTTGATCTCGCGGCCTGCACGGACGGCGAACTCGCCGCCTTGACGCTCGCCGGACGTCAGGCTGCGTTCGCTGAGATCATGCGGCGGCACCAAAGACCGGTCTACCGCCTGATCCGCTCGCATATCGGCGACGCCGAAGAGGCGCTTGACCTCACTCAGGAATGCTTCGTGGCCGCCTTTCAGAACTTGCGAAAGTATGACGGAGATCGGCCGCTCGCTGCGTGGCTGACCCGCGTGGCGATCAACAAGAGCCGCGACTGGCACAGGCGGCGGCGCATACGCCAGATACTATCGTTCGCCTCTTCGCTGCCGCCCGACACCATGGAGAGTGAGCGGGACGAGGCGCCGGGTGCCGACGCCATCACCTTCGATCGCGCAGAGCTTGCGCGGCTTTCGCGCGCGGTGTCCGAGCTGCCGGCCACGCTCAAGGAGACGCTTTTGCTGCGGACCGTGGAGGGCTTGTCCCAGGCGGAAACCGCCGCCGCGCTGGGGATCAGCGGAAAGGCCGTGGAGACGCGGCTCCGGCGTGCGCGTGAAAGATTATCGAAAATTCTCGACTTCGCGTGAGGGGATGGGCCTATTTGCGCGTAATGAAAGATAAGGTCGGCGGCCCCCCCCCCCCCCGCCGGCCGCAAGCATTGAACTGGAGCGAAGGAAAGGCATGAGCCGCAATCTAAACCGGCGCGACGTAATGCGCGGAACCGCCATGCTTGGCGGCACGCTGGCCATGTCGGCCTACCTGCCGGCTTGGGCGCAACCTGTGTCGCGCGGCATCGCCAGGCCCCTGCCGACCGTGTCGGGCACAAACATCGCGCTGACGATCGACAGGATGAAGCTCGTCATGGACGGGATCACGACGCCGGCAATCGGCGTCAACGGCACCGTGCCCGCACCGCTCGTCCGCCTCCAGGAGGGCCAGAACGTCCGTCTCGCAGTGACCAACAATCTCGACGAGGATAGCTCGATTCACTGGCACGGGCTCATTCTGCCGTTCCAAATGGACGGCGTGCCCGGCATCAGCTTCCCTGGCATCAAGGCGCGTTCGACCTTCGTATACGAATTCCCGATCTTGCAGTCGGGCACCTACTGGTATCACAGCCATTCGGGCGAACAGGAGCAGGCAGGGCTCTACGGACCCATCGTGATTGATCCGGCCGGTGCCGACCCGATCGCGTTCGACCGCGAGCATGTGATCGTCCTCTCCGACCATAGCGAAATGACGGGCGAGGAAATTTTCCGCAAGCTCAAGCAGATGGGCGGCGCCTATTTCAACTATCAGCGCCCGACGCTGAGCGGGCTGCTCGCCGGCCGCGAGATGCGCCTCAAGGATCGGATGGAATGGGGCAAGATGCGCATGGACCCGGCCGATATTGCGGATGTTACGGGGTCGACCTACACCTTCCTCGTCAATGGCTTTGGCCCTTACGACAACTGGACGGGCCTCTTCCGACCGGGCGAGCGGGTTCGGCTGCGCATCGTCAATGCTGCGGCGCAAACCAACTTCAACGTGCGCATCCCTGACTTGCCGATGACGGTGGTGCAGGCCGACGGCCAGAACGTCCGGCCGGTAACCGTGGACGAATTCCAGATCGGCGTCGCGGAAACCTTCGACGTGATCGTGACGCCCGAGGACCGCGCCTACAGCTTCGTTTCCGAGGCGATCGACCGATCCGGCATGGGGCGCGCGACACTGGCCCCGCGCGAGGGCATGATCGCCCCGGTCCCGCCGCTCCGCCCGCGCACGTTGCTGACCATGACCGACATGGGCATGGACATGAGCGGGATGGAGGGGATGTCCGGTATGGCGGACGAGAACCCGGTCGCAAAGCGCGGGCCGGATCCCACGTTGATGCAGAATGCCTCGCGCAACCTGTGGAAGCTCACCGGGTGGAAAGAGCCCACCGATCACGGAACGAAGGCGGTAGGCGCTGCGATGGCCGGCATGGCTGGGATGGGGGGCGACCAGATGAGCGGCGCTATGCCAGGGATGGACCATAGCCAAATGGCGGCGGGCGCTGCCGGGATGGCGGGCATGGACCATGGTCAGATGAGCAGCGGCGGCATGGCCGGGATGGATCACGGGTCAGGCGGCAGCATGGACATGAACATGCGCAACCCCAAGAACGCGCCCGGCGTCAAGATGGGGCCGGGAGTGCAGACCATCTCGCCGATGCCGAAGGACCGCACGGGCGAGCCGCCGCAGGGGCTGGAGGACGCGGATCATCGCGTGCTCACTTATCGCGATCTTGTCGCGCTCGACCGCAACCCGGACGTTCGCGCCCCGTCGCGTCAGTTGGAGATCCACCTGACGGGCAATATGGAGCGCTACATGTGGGGCTTTGACGGCCAGAAGATGAGCGACCCTGCCGACCCCATCCCGTTCCGCAAGGACGAGCGCGCGCGCGTCACCCTGGTCAATGACACGATGATGCCGCACCCAATTCATTTGCACGGCCACTTCTTCGAGCTGGTGACCGGACATGGCGACTTCGCGCCTCGCAAGCACACGGTGAATGTGGCGCCCGGCGGTAAGATGACATTCGACGTAACGGCCGATGCGCCCGGCGACTGGGCGTTCCACTGCCACAATCTTTATCACATGACCGCGGGGATGATGCGTGTCGTGACGGTTCGCCCGATGGGCGAGGAGAACCGCGATGCAGCCTAAGTTCCTCTTGATCGCTGGCGGCGCGGCACTTGGCCTCGCAAGTCCGGTGGCCGCGCAGATGGACCATTCCAATATGCCGGGCATGAAGATGCCGCCGTCAAATACGCCAGCGGTGAAAAAGCCGGCCGCTAAAAAGCCGGCCGCCAAGAAGCCCGCAGCGACCAAGCCCGTCGCGCGCAAAGCGTCCCCAAAGCCCGCCGCTAGATCGACACCGCCCGCGAAAACGGGATCGGGGGCCAAGCCCGCTGCGAATCAGCCCGCCAAGCCTCCGGCCCCTGCAACGATCGTTGCCGATCCTCACGCCGGTCATGACATGACGACCATGCCGGGCATGAATACGCCTGGAGCCAACCCCAACCCCAATACCGCGCACGACATGTCGGCCATGCCAAGTGCCTCCGGCGGTGCCGCCTCCGGCCAGCCAAGCACCAGGCAAGGCATGGACCATGGATCGATGCCGGGAATGGGCCAGAGTTCGGGCGCGATGCAAGGCATGCCGGGACACGACATGGGAAGCATGCCCTCAGGCACGGGCGCGGCGATGATCGGCACCAACCTGCAGGCCGGCACCGCTCCGCCGCCCCCCATTCCGACGGATCGTGCCGCGGACCAGGTCTACTCTGCCGCTGCCATGGCGCATTCGCAGCAGCATCTGCGGTCGATGCACGGCGGGCAGAATTTCTCGCAGGTCATATTCAACCTGGCTGAAGTCCAGATCCGGGATGGTCGCGATGCTTATCGTTGGGATGGCAGCGCCTGGTACGGTGGCGACGTTAATCGTCTGGTTCTTAAAACCGAGGGCGAAGGGAACTTTGGGAGAAGCTTGGAAAGGGCGGAGCTGCAGGCGCTCTACGCACGGGCAATCGGACCCTATACCGATTTTCAGGCAGGGATCCGGTACGACTTCAAGCCTAATCCCTCGCGTGTTTACGCGACAGTCGGTTTTGAGAGCCTGGCTCCGGGTTTCTTCGATGTCGAGGGCGCACTGTTCTTGTCTAGCAAGGGAGACGTGCTGGGCCGCGTTGAAGGCTATTACGATCAGCGCATCACCCAGCGGCTGATTCTCCAGCCTCGTGTCGAAGCTGAGTTTGCGGCGCAGGACGTTCCGGCAGACCGGATCGGTTCGGGCTTGTCGGATATCGAGCTTGGCTTGCGGCTGCGCTACGAGGTGAAGCGAGAGTTCGCCCCCTATATAGGTGTTTCGTACGAGCGCAGAGTGGGCCGTTCTGCTCGTTTTGCACGCGAGGATGGCGAGGATGCGATATCCACCAGCCTCGTTCTGGGCATTCGCACATGGTTTTGAGGCCGACTAAGGCGTGTGGACATTTAGCGCATAGCGATCTTCAGGGCCGCAAGGTTGATCATGGCGCGGTAGCTCTGATCAGTTTTCTCGTATCGGGTAGCGATGCGCCGGAATGTTTTGAGGCTGCAGAAGAAGTTCTCGACGAGATGCCTCCAGCGATAGGCATGGAAGTCGCAGTCGATCTTCTGCTTCCGGTTCGATTTGGGAGGGATCACCACTACAGCGCCCCTTTCGTTCAGTTCGGTACGCAACCAATCAGCGTCGAACGCCTTGTCGCCGAGGAACATATCGAATTCGACGTCCTGGATCAGCGGTCTCACCCCGACGAGGTCGTGACTTTGGCCCGGAAGCAGAACGAAACGGGCCAGGTTTCCCAGCGCATCTACCAGCGCCACGATCTTCGTGGTCAGACCGCCGCGCGACCGTCCGATCGCCTGACGATGAGTCCCCCCCTTGCGCCGGCGCCCTGCTGGTGGACCCGGACGATCGTGCCGTCGATCATGGCGTATTCGAAGTCACGGTCGCCCGATAACTGCTCAAACAGAAGGTCGAAGACCCCTTTCACCGCCCACCGACGAAAACGACGGAAACTGGAGTTCCAGTTGCCAAAGCTCTCCGGCAAATCTCTCCATGGCGCTCCGGTCCCAGCAATCCACAAGACCGCTTCGAGAAATCTACGATTGTCTGCAGCCGAACGGCCTCGGTCCCCAACTTTACCGGGAAGCACGGGGCGAACCCGCTCCCACTGCTCGTCGCTTAATCCGTGTCGATCCAAGATGGCGCTCCCTTCGCCAGTCTTGAATCCGATCCGCGCGGAAAAAGGAATCCCCTAAATGTCCACAGGCCTTAGTCTTGTCGGGTTGGCTGAGGTCAAGAAGGAGAAAACGATGTTCAAGGCAGTAACACTTCTGGCTCTGGCCGCGATGTCGGCGAGCCCCGCTTTGGCTCAGCAGCAGATGCAGGGCATGGACCACTCGAAAATGCAAGGCATGAACCACGACAACATGCCTGGCATGAACACGCCTTTCATGCCCGCCGAAATGGCGATGCATGAAAAGATGATGAAGGCCAAGGGCGCTAATGCGAGCGAGACGTGGGTCCGCAAGATGATCGAGCATCACCGCGGTGCGATCGCCATGTCGCAGATCGTTCTCCGCCAGGCGCCAGATGCGAAGACCCGGCAAATGGCTCAGAAATCGATTGCCGAGCAGAACAACAGCATCGGTGAGCTCCAGGCGATGCTTCGATCGATGGGCAAGCGTCCTCAGTAATAAGCCTCGTTCCTCCCGCCCCCAGCGAGGAGACGGGAGGAACGACCAAGGAGATTTTTCCATGAAGTCAGCGTTGCGATTTGCGCTTACTGCCGCAGCCTTGTTGGTTCCGGTTGCCGCCAGCGCGGCTACCCCGATCGTTATGCACCGCGACCCCGGCTGCGGCTGTTGCGCCAAGTGGGCGGCGCAGGTGCAGCAGCAGCTCGGCCGTCAGGTGCGCGTCGTCGATGATTCTAACCGCCCGGCGCTGCAGAAGCGCGCGGGCGTTCCCGCGGACCTCTCGTCCTGCCACACCGCGATCGCCGATGGCATGGCTTTCGAGGGCCACGTGCCGATCGCCGACATGAAGCGGGCTCTCGCGACCCGGCCCAAGGGCGTGCGGGGCCTCGCGGTCGGCGGTATGCCGCTCGGCTCGCCTGGAATGGAAGTGCCGGGCGTCAAGGCGCAGGCCTATGACGTGGTCGCCTTCGGCACCGGCGGACGCCGCTTGTTCGCCCGCCACGGCAGCTGATCGGCCGATGTTTTTTGGCGGAGTGGCATGACGCGGTCGCCGCAGCCAGCGTAGCTGTGGCGTCCAGTCCGTCTTGAAGAGCAGACGGAAAGTTTCACAAAGGAAGCTGGGCAGGTGAGGGAAGAAGGCGCGGCGTGCGTAAACTGGATTGAAACAACACGGTTCAAGGGGTTGGGTGATGGGCGGTAAACGAGGCGGGGCTTTCGCTCTACTCCTTGCGGTTGCAATCTCGGTAAGCACGTCGGCATCGGCGCACGAAGATCACGATGCGCTCGGGGCCGGTCCCGGGCCGGCCGCTAGCAGCGCAGCCGAGACGCAGAAAGCAGATGGGGCGGACGCTGGCGACGGCCACATGGGCATGGGCTCTATGTCGACCGTGGACATGAACATGGGCGGCCGCGACATCGCCGGCGACGACATGGACATGGGCGGCATGCACGAGGAGACCGCCAACAAGAACAAGACTTTCGGCGAACGGCTTGTGAGCTGGCTGGGGCGGGTGCATACCATGGTCATTCATTTTCCCATCGCCCTGTTCATCGGTGCGTTCGGGGTGGAGCTGTTCGGGTTGTGGCGCCGCAACCGGGATTATCAGCATGTCGCACACATAATGCTGGTCGTCGGCGCGCTGGGAGCGATCGTGGCGGCGTTCCTGGGCTGGTTCGCAGGCGGGTTCTACCTGACCGACCGCAACCCTATCCTGATGACGCATCGCTGGCTCGGGACATCGATCGCGGTCTTCGGCGTCGCGCTGGCTTGGATGGCAGCGCGCCACCGCAAGGGTCCCGAGCGGTCGCGGTCGTTGTACTGGGCGGTGCTTGGCCTGATGACACTCGCGATCTCAATCCAGGGGTTCCTCGGCGGAACCTTCATGCACGGCGGAATAAACCACTTGGCGTTCTGAGGGGCCCCGACGCTTAGTAGCCGGTCGCGTGTTGGCGCGCTGCGAAGGAGAATGCGACAAAATGCGGCAGCGCCGACCTTCGTGCCGTAGGCCTTTTCAAGCATAGCGTCGGATGCCGCCGGCGAGCCCGGCCCCGCTAGGGCGTGTCGAGCAACCCCCGACGCTGGTAATAGCACACTGTCTCGATGCACTCCCGCGCAAGCCTCGGGATCGTGGTGCGGGATCATCGAACGGAGGAAGGCCGTGTCGCCGATCGTCGTGTGGATACGAATAAGCGCGAAGCAGCCGAAGAAGATGACAAGCGAGCCGGCGATCAGCGCTTTGTTGGCGGCTTTCGCTCGGTGCACCGCCAGTGGCTCCCACTACGTCGGCGGTACGCTCCGAGCGGGATACAGCCCGGCGATGGCGGACGACAATCCACTGTCGCGGTCGCGCAACATGTTATGAATTGCGGTCGCAGCGATCGCCGCTTGTCCGGCTGCGACGCTGATCTGATCGAGCCCTTCCACGGCGTCGCCGACTGCGTAGAGACCCTTAACCGAGGTTTGTTGATGGGCATTGGTCAGCACGCACCCCGATTCGCTGAGCTGTGCTCCGAGCAAAGAGGCAAGCCGCGTCCGAGGCGACGAGCCGAGCGCGGGGTAAAGCGTGTCGAATTGTAGCTCCAGGCCATTGGCCAGCCTCACCTCGACACAGTCGCCAAGACGCAACTGCTCGACAGGCGAGGGGGCGACATCAATGCCCTGCTGGTCCAGCTTGGCAAGTTCGGTCGGCCCAAGATCGAGCGAGTGTTCCGCCAGAAGCGTGACCTTGGCTCCATAAGCCCTCAGGAATTCGGCTTCTTCAGCGCCGTGACCACTGCCGCCGAGCACCGCCACGTTCATCCGCCGGGCCTCATAACCATCGCAGATCGGACAATAGCGGAGAAGCCCACGCGCCACGCCGATGTCATGCATCGCATCAGGCATCTCGGGACGCCGATTGACGACGCCCGTCGCAAGGACAACGGTCCGCGCATACAGGACGTTCAGTTCGCAGCTTGCCGAGAAGTGGTCGCCTGACGCGACGATTGCGTCGATCTCACCTCTCTGGATCGTCCCGCCATATTCGCGCAGCTGAGCCTGCAGGCGGGCAAGAAACGCGACGCCGGAAATGCCGCCGGGAAATCCTGGCAGGTTGTGCGAGCGCGGGATGGACGCGGCGCGCCCTGCCGCCGCATCGTAGACGACGCAGCTCCTGAGAAACCGCGACAGATAGATCGCGGTCATGAGGCCCGCTGGACCGCCGCCCACTATCAGACAGTCGATGACCTCCTCAGGATCTCCAGTCCAGCCCTGATCGGTCAACCGCAACCTCATCATTACCCCGCGCATTCGCCTGTCAGGCCCGCGGCCACAGCTCGTTTAAGGGGAGACGCAGTGAAAAAGCGCTCCATGCTCCTTCTGAATACGCGCCGACGCCGCCGACCCCTCATCGAGAGTTCGAGCGTCGGCACGGAAAAAAAGATCGTGAGGGGTGACCCGCCCGGCTGCGTAATAACAGGTGAGCCCAATTGAAATGGAGATTATCCTAAATGCGCCGCTTGTTCATCACGACTGCCGCCGCCGCCCTGTTCTTCGCAGGCGGCGTGGCGAACGCGCATCCGAAGCTGGTGTCCGCCAGCCCCGCCGCCAACGCGGCCGTCGCGACCCCCGAGAAGATCAGCCTTCAGTTCAGCGAGAAACTCGTGCCGGCTTTCTCCAAGGCCGACCTTACCATGGCAGCGATGCCGGGCATGGCGGCCATGAAAATGCCCAGCAGCGCCGCAGTCGGCGCCGATGGCCGGACGCTCACCATCACCCCGAAGCAGCGCCTCCCGCGTGGGCGCTACAGCGTCGGCTGGCAGGTCGTCTCTAGCGATACACACAAAATCACCGGCAGCTACAACTTCACGGTGAAGTGAGCGAATGCTCGACTGGCCGACCGTCGCCATCCGCTTGGCGTTATACCTGGTCCTGGCGGCGCTGTTCGGCCTGTCGGCCTTCAGCCTCTATGGTCTTCGTCTTGGCGAGCGCGATGATGCCATCGCTCTGCGGCCTTGGCTTTCGGCAAGCGCAGCGCTCGGGTTGCTGCTCTCAGCCGTTGGCCTGATCCTTATGGCCTCGGCGATGGCCGGTTCTGCATTCTGGCCGATCGACCAGGCAGCGGTGGCCGCGCTGCTCGGGGGGCCACCGGTTGGCACCGCCTGGAAGGTGCGTATGGTGGCGCTGGTCATCGCCGTCGGTGCAGCCCTGCTGGCGCGAGGCAGAGCATCGTGGCTGGCTATCGCCATGATTGCCGCCGCCGCGGCATTGGCGACACTCGCGTGGAACGGGCACGGCGCCATGGACGAGGGAAGCACCGGATGGCTTCACCTCGGTGCGGACATCCTCCACCTCTTGGGAGGCGGTATATGGGTCGGCGCGCTGTTCGGATTGCTTCTCCTGTTGACGCGTCGCACCGAGGAGATCGATGCCGCGCACCTTCGGCTGACCCATCGCGCCCTGCATGGGTTCGGCGCCGTCGGCACGCTCGTGGTTGTTACCCTGGTGGTCACCGGCTTGATCAACAGCTGGCTGCTCGTCGGCCCAGCCAATTTCGCGGCCTTGGGGACGACGCTCTACGGCCTGCTGCTGCTCGCCAAGCTGGTTTTGTTCGCAGCGATGCTGGGGCTCGCTTCGCTCAATCGGTTCCGCCTCACGCCGGCCTTCGAGCGCTCGATTGCCATGAACGACCATGGCGGGGCGCTTACGGCGCTGCGGGTCAGCCTTGCGGTCGAGACAGCCTGCGTGATCGGCATCCTGGCGCTCGTGGCATGGCTAGGCACCCTCGCGCCACCCGCGTCGGGCATGTAAGCGCTATGGACCAACCGTCCACGCAAGCGCCGCTCAGGCCTTCCACCTTCTTTTACCCACTTACGCGGCTTAACCCTCGCCTCCCAAGACACCCCCCGCTTGGACTGAGCTTACGTGTCCGACGCCCTAAGTCGCCCACAGGCGCTTGCGGGAAGGCCGCGTCGCGCTGCAAAGCTGGGCGTGCGAGAGGGTTGGTCCGGGTGGGCCTGTCAGTGTTTTCAGAGATGAATGAACAAGGGTGGCAAAGTCATGACCGATGGCAAACGCAGTGAAGCCGGCAGCGGCCAGGGTGGCGAAGTCGTCCTCATCACGGGTGCGAGCGGTTTTATCGCCGCAGCGCTGATTGCCCAGCTCGGCGAGCGCTACACGGTCGTCGGCCTTGATCGCGCCGGCCCTCCCGACCCACCGCCGCCCGCGGCGGCGATCGACATAGACCTCGGGTCAGACGAAGCGGTCCGAGTTGCGCTTGACGAGGTGCGCGCACGGTACGGCAACCGCATCGCCTCGGTGATCCACCTCGCCGCCTATTATGATATCACGGGTGACCCCAATCCGCTCTACGACAAGGTCACCGTGCAGGGCACCCGCCGGCTGATTGACGGGCTGCAATCGTTCGAAGTCAGACAATTCGTCTTCGCCAGCACGATGCTCGTTCATAAGCCGACCCCCACACCCGACGAGCGCATCAACGAGGACTCGCCGATCGGCGCGTCCTGGGCGTATCCGCAGTCCAAAGTCGATACCGAAGCACTGCTGCACGAGCACCACGGGAAGATCCCCGTCGTCTACCTGCGCGCCGCCGGAGTTTACGACGACGACGGTCGCTCGGCGTTTCTCGCGCAGCAGATATCACAGATCTACGAGCACCGTCTGGTCTCGCATTTCTATCCGGGGATGCTGTGCGCGGCGCAGTCATCGGTGCACCGCGACGACTTGGCCGATGCCGTGCTCCGTCTCGTCGACCGGCGGCGCGATCTTCCGGCTGAGCTGCCGCTGCTCATCGGCGAGCCCGACGCGCCCGGCTATGCCGAAATCCAGGACATCGTCGGCGAGACGCTCCACGGCGAGGGCTGGAGGACGATCCGCATCCCGCAGCCGCTCGCAAAGGCCGGGATCATCCTGCAAAACGAGGCGCTTGGCAGCGAAGACTTCATCCAGCCGTGGATGATCGACAGCAGCAACGATCACTACATTCTGGACATCTCGCGTGCACGATCGCTGCTCGGGTGGGAGCCGAAGCACAATCTTCGCGACACGCTGCCGACGATCGTTGCCGCATTGAAGCGCCATCCGCGGGCCTGGTATCGGAACAACAAGCTCAACGAGAACCTGGTCGCCTGGAACGACAATCCAGTTTCCAAACCTGCGGAGTCGGGCCACCACCAAGCTGGAGCAGTCGCCGGAATGGCCGGTATGGGTCACGGCGGCATGGACCATAGCAAGATGGACCATAGCAAGATGGGGCATGAACCCGGCGCCGCGGCGAAGGCCGGCCACGCCGGGCATGGCGACCATATGGCCATGATGGACCGGGACGAGCGCCGCGCGCGCTGGGCGCTTTACGCCAACATCGGTCTAGGTCTGTGGCTCGCCTCGAGTCCGCTCATCTACGACTCGGTGACCACGGAGAGCGTCGGCGCGGCGGCACGCTTCGTCACGGTCGATCGCGGCCTGCCTTCAGTCGAATGGCGGGCCAACGCTCTATCGATCAGCGACTTCGTCAGCGGTCTGGCGATCGCGCTGTTTGGCGCGCTGTCGCTGTCGCCCAGGACGAAAACCTGGGCGCAATGGGCGGTGGCGTTCGTCGGCATCTGGCTGTTCTTCGCCCCCCTGATTTTTTGGAGCCCGAGCGCCGCTCAGTACAACAACAACCTGCTCATCGGCTCGGCGGTGATCGCCCTGTCGGTGCTGGTACCAATGATGCCGGGCATGAGCATGGCCGGCATGATGGACCCCAAGAACATCCCGCCTGGCTGGACCTATTCGCCGTCCACGGACGCGCAGCGGCTCCCGATCGTCGCCATGGGCCTGATCGGCCTTCTCACGTCCCGCATCCTAACGGCCTACCAGCTCGGGCACATCGATACAGCCTGGGAGCCGTTCTTCGCTGGATCGCTGACCGATCCACGCAACGGCACGGAGGAGATCATCACCTCGGACATGTCGAAAGCATGGCCGATCCCGGATGGAGGTCTCGGCACGATCAGCTACGTGCTCGAAATTCTGATGGCGGTCATGGGCACCCGCGACCGCTGGCGGACGATGCCGTGGATGGTGACCTTCTTCGGCATCCTTGTCATCCCGCTCGGCGTCATCAGCATCTATTTCATCATCAGTCAGCCCATCGTCATCGGCACATGGAGCACGCTGGCGCTGATCGCCGCGCTCGCCATGCTGATCATGATCCCCTTCGCGCTCGACGAGGTGATTGCGATGGGTCAGTTCCTTCTCTGGGCGCGCCGGCAAGGCAAACCGCTGATCCGCACCTTCTTCCAGGGTGACGCGATAGAGGCGGGAGCGGTGGACGCGTCGGACGCGATGGCCTCGCCAAGCACCTTCTGGGCGGACGCAAAGAAGGGACTGACCCTGCCATGGACGCTGACTGCGAGCATCGTCATCGGCGTCCTGCTGATGCTGACCCGAATACTGTTCGGCACGGAAGGCGGTATGGCGAACAGCGATCACGTTGTGGGTGCGCTGGTCATCACGGTCGCGATCATCGCCACCGCAGAAGTTGCCCGCGCGCTGCGGCTGATCAACGTCGCGTTCGGAGCCTGGCTTGTGGCCGCGCCTTTCCTCCTCGACGGCGTTGGTCACCTTGGGGCCGTGGCCTCGGTCGTAGCCGGCATTGCGCTCGTCGGCCTCAGCTTTCCAAGGGGAAAGCGCAGCGCCGAGCATTATGCAAGCTGGGACAAGTACGTGATCTGAAAGTATCTTCAATCACTGCTTAGCCTCATCGAAAACCTTGATCGTGCATCGCACACCGTCACGCGCCTTCGCTGCCGCTTTTCTACCCCCCCGATCGTCTCCGGGTTCGCGGTCACGATCTTGTCGCCGGAGACGATCGCCCGCCAGCTCTCCGGCGGCGATGTTCATCATCCTGCCATTGGTGGTCGCGCACGCTGCCCAATACTGCTAATGAGAGTTGTTCGCATAGTCCGCGACGAGTGAAGCTTGGAATCGATCACCCATATGCCGTCACCTCTGGTCGCGCTGGTCGCGTCGCTTATGCTGCTGTTGATCCCCGCTGCGGCGATGGCTGATACCCGCGATGTTCAAACTGCTTGGCGTCTGCTCGACTATATGGCGGTCGATTATGGCGGTGCGGTCGCCAACGGCGCGGTCATAAGCGCGTCCGAATACGCGGAGATGACGGAGTTCGCCGCTGGGGTGTCGACGCGCCTCCGCGCACTTCCCGCGACGCCTGAGCGGCAATCTCTAATCCAAAGCGCTTCGCAGCTCGAAGCCGTGATCGGCCGCAAGGGATCGTCCCGAGAGGTCGCGACACTCGCGCATGGCCTCGCCGCCGATCTGCTCAAGGCCTATCCGGTGCCGCTCGCTCCCGCCAAGGCACCCGACCCCGCCATGGGAACAAGGCTATACGTCCAAAGCTGCTCGTCCTGCCACGGCCTCACCGGCGACGGACATGGGCCTGACGCTGCCAGACTCGACCCGCCGCCGATCGCGTTCACCGACGCCGAACGGGCGCGCCAGCGCAGCGTGTTCGCGCTCTATCAGGTGATAAGCCAAGGCATCGACGGGACCGCGATGCAGAGCTTCGCCGATCTGCCGAACGATCAACGCTGGGCGCTGGCGTTCCGCGCCGGTAGCTTTGCCTCGACCGATGCGCAAGCGGTCGAAGGCGAACGCCTGTGGAAGTCGGACGCGAGCTTGCGGGCACAAATTCCCGATCTGAAAACCCTGGTCGCGCTCACCCCCGCCGCGCTTGCGGGCAGCATCGGGCAGGCGGAAGCCGACGCAGTGCTCGCCTATCTGCGCCGCCACCCCGATCAGGTGATGCAACAAGCCCCAAGCCCGCTCGCCGTGGCGCGCGCCAAGCTTGCGCAAAGCCTCGCCGCGTTCCAGCGCGGCGACCGGCGCGGCGCAAAGGAACTGGCGCTGTCCGCCTATCTCGACGGGTTTGAGCCGATCGAACCGACGCTCTCGGCGCGCGACCCGGCAATCATGTCCCGGATCGAAGGCGCGATGGGAGAATATCGCGCCGCTGTGGAGAGCAGCACGTCGGCCGATGATGTGGCCGAACGAGTGGCAGTGCTGGGCGGCTTGTTCGATGATGCCGAGGCGGCGCTCGCGCCCGACGCCGCGACGCAGGCGTCCACCTTCTTGGGGGCCTTCACGATCCTGCTGCGCGAGGGGCTAGAAGCTCTTTTGATCGTGGTCGCCATGATCGCGTTCCTCCGCAAGGCGGAACGGCCAGAAGCCTTGCGCTATGTCCATAGCGGTTGGATCGGGGCGCTAGTAGCCGGCGGGATTACCTGGGCGGTCGCCACCTATGCGATCGGTATAAGCGGCGCGAGCCGGGAGTTGACGGAAGGGTTCGGCTCGCTGTTCGCGGCCGTGGTTCTGCTCTCGGTCGGAATCTGGATGCACGGCAAGGCGCAAGCCGATCAATGGCAACGCTATATCCGTGAGAAAATGTCACGGGCGCTATCGGGCGGGTCGGGATGGTTCCTGTTCGGGCTCGCATTCCTGGTGGTTTATCGGGAGGTATTCGAGACGATCCTTTTCTACGCCGCGCTTTCGACACAGGGTAACACCGCGATGCTGCTGGCCGGGGCCGGCGCAGCGATCAGCCTTCTCGCCGTCATCGCCTGGGCAATGCTCCGCTACAGCCGGACGCTGCCGATTACGCAGTTCTTCCGCTACAGCTCGTGGCTGATGGCCGCTCTGACGGTCGTGCTGGCCGGTAAGGGAGTCGCTGCCCTCCAAGAGGCGGGGATCATCGACATAATGCCGCTCGCCAGCGTGCCACGTATCTCGATGTTGGGCCTGTTCCCGACATTGCAGTCGGTGCTGGCACAACTCCTGATGCTTGCCGCGATCGTGATCGGGTTTGCCTGGAACCGCCGCGCCAAGCCGCGGGCAGGCGGGCCGCTAGCCTACTAGCGGCAGGGCAGACAACGCGCCTCTGTAAAGCGTTGCCGCAACCCTGACCGGGCATCGCACCGCCTCACGCGCCTTGATTCGCAATGTAACGGGAGGGCGGCGGGAAAAGCGCCGCCCTTGGGCCATTACGCGGCCATCTTGTCGCAAGCGTCGGCGCACTTGCGACACGCGGCGACGCAATCCTCCATGCCGTCCAGCCCTTCGCAGCTCGACGCGCACGCCCGGCAAATCTCGGCGCACTCGCGGCAGATATGCCGGTGGTGCTCGGACTTGCGCGCCATGAAGTCGATCGCGACGCTGCAAATCTGAGCACAGTCCAGCATCAGCTTCATGTGCTGGGGCTCTGCGTGCCGGCCGCCTGCCTCCAGGCAGTGATTCATCGCCATGTGAAGGCAGGTGATGTGGCATTCGTGGCAGGCGTCCATGCACGCCTTCATATCGGGTTCGATCTGATGCATTGTCTTTCCTTCCATATGCGCCCCCCTCCCCTTGTATATACGCGGTTCTTGGCGCTTTCCCTCGCCGGGGTCGGGACTTCATCGTCCTTGCGGCTCGGACCATCGTCCAAGGTCAACCCTTTTCTTTCGCACAACGGAGACTCACATGTTCCACTCCGATCCCAAGATCGTCCAGGATCGGGCAATCCGGCCGATCTCCGCCCGCGCAGCGACGCGCCAGATCTTCTAGCGACTTGCGCATCGCGCGGAGCTCTTGCTCCTTGCGCTCCATCTCCGCGGCTCGTGCAAGCGCGAGGGCCTTGACCTCACCACTCGCCCGGTCGCCGTCCTGCCACAGCGCGACGAGCTGGCCGATCTCGGAAATTGGGAAGCCGAGATCGCGGGCGCGCCCGATGAAGCGTAGCATGTGCACCTCGCGTTCGTCATAATCGCGGTAGCCGGAATCACGCCGCGCGGCCTTGGGGATGAGGCCGATCGCCTCATAATGGCGGATCATCCGCTGGCTGACCCCCGAAGAGCTCGCGGCCTGTCCTATGTTCACTTGTCGCCTCCTCAAGCCGCCGTTGGACGCCAACGGCGAAGCGTCAGAGCATTGGCGACGACACTGACGCTCGACAGCGCCATCGCCGCGCCCGCGATCACCGGGCTCAGATATCCGAGCGCTGCCAACGGAATGCCGACCAGATTGTAGATGAACGCCCAGAACAGCCCCTGACGGATCTTGGCATAGGTCCGCTTCGAGATGTCGATCGCGTCCGCCACAAGGCGTGGATCGCCCCGCATCAGCGTGATGCCCGCTGCGTGCATGGCGACATCAGTGCCGGTCGACATGGCGATGCCGACGTCCGCTGCAGCCAGGGCAGGAGCGTCGTTGACGCCGTCGCCGACCATGGCGACCGTGCGGTCCTCGGCCCGCAACGCCGCCACTGCATCCGACTTTCCTTCCGGCAGGACATTGGCGACGAAGTCGTCGATGCCGAGCTTGCCGGCCGCTGCGCGGGCGCTTCCCGCATTGTCTCCGGTAAGCATCACGCTGCGTATGCCGCGGCCATGCAGCGCCGCCACGGCAGCCGCGGCGGAAGCCTTCACCTCGTCGCCGAACGCCAGAAGGCCGAGGAGGCGGCGTTCGGGCGCGCGCTCCGCGACCCAGGAGACCGTCCGTCCCTCGGCTTCCAGCCTGGCGGCCTCAGTAGCCAGCGGCGTCATCGCGATCCCTTCGTCTTCCATCAAGCGCGTGCTGCCGAGGATCAGGTCGCGGCCGTTGACGGCTGCAGCGACGCCGCGACCTGGCAGGCCGCGCATGCCGTCGGCGCGGGCGGGTTTGATATCTTCCGAGCTGGCCCACGCCAAGACGGCCCGCGCGAGCGGATGCTCGCTTCCGGCCTGAAGCGCCGCGGCGAGCTCGATCAGTTCGGTCCGTTCGACCCCGTCAGCGGGCAGTCCAGCCAGCAGCGACGGCTTGCCTTCGGTCAGCGTGCCGGTCTTGTCGAACGCGACGACGTTGATGCGGTGCGCGGTCTCCAGCGCCTCGGCATCCTTGATGAGGACACCGGCCCGCGCGGCAACGCCGGTGCCGGCCATAATCGCGGTCGGCGTGGCCAACCCGAGCGCGCACGGGCAGGCGATGACGAGCACCGCGACCGCATTCAGGATCGCGACTTCCACTCCCGCACCGGCGATCAGCCATCCGGCGAGGGTAAGCGCGGCTATGACGAGGACGATTGGGACGAACACGGCGCTGACTTTGTCGACCAAACGCTGGATCGGTGCCTTGGCACCTTGCGCGCTTTCGACCAGGCGCACGATGCGGGCGAGGGTGGTCTCAGCCCCCACCGCCGTCGTCTCTACCAGAATGAGGCCGTCGGCGTTGATCGATCCGCCGGTCACTGGGTCCCCAGCGACCTTGGCGACCGGAAGGCTTTCTCCGGTGAGCATGGACTCATCGACATGGGTCGCTCCCTCGATCAGTCGTCCATCGACAGGGATGCGCTCCCCGGGCCGGACGCGGACGCGGTCACCCGAGCGCACCTCCGCCAGGGCAACCTCTCGTTCGCTGCCGTCGGCGCCGACGACGCGCGCCTGGTCGGGTCGCAGCGCCATCAGCGCGCGGATCGCCTCTCCGGTCTGGCGCTTGGCGCGGCCTTCGAGCCACTTGCCGAGCAGGATAAGGGTGATGACGACGGCCGAAGCCTCGAAGTAATAGTGCGCGTCCATGCCGTGCATCGGTGCGAACAGCAGCTGGTAGAGGCTGAGCCCATAGGCGGCCGATGTGCCGATCGCGACCAGCAGGTCCATGTTGCCGGTTCGGGCGCGCGCGGCCTTCCAACCCGCGCGATAGAAGCGCGCGCCCAGCCAGAACTGCACGGGCGTCGCGAGCAGCAGCTGGATCCAGCCCGGCACTGCCACCTCGATAACGGACGGGGCCAGCAGCATCGGAACGACCAGCGGCAGCGACAGCGCCGCGGCGATCAGCACATGGCGGAGCTCTCTTGTTGCGGCTGCGTCGCGGCGGGCGTCCTCGGCGCCTCGTTCCGCCTCCGCCGATCCGGTGCGCGCCGATGCGGTGTAGCCAGCGCTTTCGACAGCCTCGACCAGGACATAAGCGGGGACGTCACCCACCATTTCGATCCGCGCCGTCTCGGCCGCCAGGTTGACACTCGCGGAGCGGACGCCGGGCACTTTCAGCAGCGCCTTCTCGAGCCGGCCGACGCACGAGGCGCAGGTCATGCCGATGATCGTCAGCTCGGTCATTTGCGTCACCGGGGTGTAGCCCGCCGCAAGAACCGCATCGGCTACGGCAGCGACATCGGATCGTCCATCGACGAACTCGACATTCGCGCGCTCCGTCGCGAGATTGACCGAGACGCTGGCAACGCCCGGCACCCCGGCGATGGCGCGCTCCACTCGCCCGACACACGTCGCGCAGGTCATGCCATCGATGGCCAGCGACAGCCTTGCGTCGCTTCTCGCCTGTGTCTGCATTGGCAGCTGCGCCGAGGCATCCATGGTCGTCTCCACTCCTGAGTCGACGGCCTTATGGTCCCTCACATCGTGTCAAGGTCAACAGCTAAATTCACCCTTGACCCTGACATAGTGTCAAGCCCTACATCTGCTTCATCCACCTCATGGGAGAACGAAGATGATCGATTTCAAAGTCCAGGGAATGACCTGCGGGGGCTGCGCGCGCGGTGTGACAAACGCACTTCAACGCGTCGATGCCAATGCCGTCGTCAACGTCGATTTGGCGAGCAAGACCGTTTCGGTAAGCTCGACGGCCGATGTACAGCATCTCAAGCAGGCCATCGAGAAAGCCGGCTTCGCGGTGACGCAATAAAGCCCCATTTTGCCTGAGGGATTTGCGGGGCGGGCGCGTAAAAGGATTGTGCGGTGATCCGCACGCGCCCGCCTCGCGATCATAAGTGCACCGGCCTGTAACGGTCATGACACCGGCTGAAGCCTTAAAAATCCGCGTTATTACTTTATGGGGGCGTCACAATTTCGGCGCGGCCGTATGCGCTGGGATGGACGGCGCTGGCCAGAAAGGCTACCTTAGCGCAAGGTAATACCTTTTGCTACGGAGGTCGCGTTATGGCAGCGGCAACATCAATCAAGCTCGATGATGCCCTCAAGGGGCGCGTCCAGCACCTTGCCGAAGTTCGGCGGCGCAGCTCGCATTGGATCATGCGCGAAGCCATCGCACAGTATGTCGAACGCGAGGAAAAGCGCGAGGCGTTCCGGCAGGACGCCTTACGGGCATGGGACGAATATCAGCAGACGGGTTTGCATCTGACGCTTGAGGAGGCCGATGCCTGGTTGGCGAAGCTCGAAGCGGGCGAGGATGCGGAGCCGCCTAAGTGCCACGTCTGATCTGGACACCGAATGCGCTGGCCGATGTTCAGCGGCTCTATCGCTGGCTCTTGCCCAAGGATGCGGAGGCCGCGACCCGCGCGGTTGCGACGATCCGGGCCGGGGTCAGGATTCTGGCGGCATCACCGCGTATCGGCCGTCCGATGGAAGACATGGACCCCGACTATCGGGAAAAGCTGATCGACTTCGGCAACAGCGGCTATGTCGCCCTCTATCGCCTCGATGGCGAGACGGTGGCGATCCTGGCCGTCCGCCACCAAAAGGAAGCGGGCTACCCATAGGCGCCGACATGGCGGCACCACCTGTTTGCCTTTACTACTATCGCTCTACTGCAAGTGATCGAGAAAAAGGAAACGCTCGGATCATCTATCTTTGCTCGGCCAGCGCCGCCACAGGCGTAGGCCGCCCGGTGCATTTGGCGAACAATGCAATGGCCTGGTCGCAGACAGGGCAATCCCTTCGCAGCAATCGTGCATGAGGAACGCCACAAGATCGGACAACGCGGTTAAAATGGCACTGTAGATAATCGACCGGCCCTCGCGCCGGCTTTCGATCAAGCCGGATTGCTGAAGCTGATTGAGATGAAACGACAGGCGCGATGGGGACGTGTCGCCCAGCGCCTCGCCGATCGCTCCGGCAGACCGTCCGTCCGCACCCGCCACCACAAGGAACCGGACGATCCGGAGGCGGGTTTGGTTGGAAATGCCGGCGAAGGCAGCGAGTGCTTGATTTTCGTCCATCTGTCGCCCAACAGTTCAAGTTCATTTGAAATATAGCCGTTCCCAGCGGACGGCGCAAACGAGGCGTTCGGATGGATAATCATCGGATCGCCACGCACGGGCCAGCAAGCGGCGTCGTTTCGTGGCTCAACAGACTGCTTTGCAGCTTATCCTCGCTAATGCGCCGCAATCGCGATACACATTGCCCGCTAACGCTCGGGTTGCTGGCCATCGCCGCCCTTAGCTTCATGTCGCTTGCCACGCCTGCGGTGGCTCAAACCGCACCCGCACAAACAGCGTGGCGGCTTCTCGACTATATCGCGGTCGATTATCCCGAAGCGGTCGCGGACGGGAAAATCGCCAACGCTGGCGAATATGCCGAAATGCAAGAGTTCTCCGCGACGGCCGCCAAGCTGATCGGGGAGCTGCCGGCGTCGTTGCAGGTTGCTGGCCTCGAACGTCAGGCCAGCAACCTGCAACGGATCATCGCCGCAAAAGCGCCGCCGCCCGCCATTGCGACTGCTGCGCGCGGTCTCGCGGCCGATCTCATCAAAGCCTATCCGCTTCCGCTCGCGCCAGCGAGCGCGCCCGACGTAGCGCGCGGGAAGGCGCTTTACGCGCAACACTGCGCGAGCTGCCACGGTGGAACCGGCCACGGCGACGGCCTGCAAGCGCGTGGCCTCGATCCCGCGCCCATCGCTTTCGCCGATGAAGCACGGGCGCGCGAGCGCAGTATATTCGCGCTCTATCAGGTGATCGAACAGGGACTCGACGGCACGAGCATGGTGAGCTTCGCCGAACTGCCCGCGCAAGACCGCTGGGCGCTGGCCTTCTATGCCGGTTCGTTCGCCTATCCGGAGAGCGAGGCGAACGCCGGAAAGGCGCTGTGGGATGGCGATGCCGATCTTCGCAAGCGCCTCGATCTGGAAAAGCTGGTCGGCACGACGCCGGCCGCGCTGGGCGCGCAAGTGGGCGACGACAAGGCCCGCCAGCTCATGGCCTATCTGCGCCACCATCCCGAAGCGACGATCGCGGCGGAAGCGGCGGGCACGCTGGCGCTGGCCCGCACCCGGCTTGACGACGCCCTGGCCGCCTATGGCCGGGGTGAGCGCAAGGCCGCGACCGATCTGGCGCTTTCGGCCTATCTCGACGGATTCGAGCCGGTCGAGGCCGTGCTGTCGGCGCGCGACAATGCGCTGATGGTCCGCATTGAGGGCGCGATGGCCGATCTGCGCGCCGGGATCGCCAAGGGGGAGCCGGTCGCGACGGTCAAGGATCGCGTCGCCACGCTCGACGGCCTGTTTGCCGATGCCGAAACGGCGCTCGCGCCAAGCGAGGCGTCGGCCACGTCAAGCTTCGTGGCCGCGTTCACGATCCTGGCGCGCGAAGGGCTGGAAGCCCTGTTGATCGTAGTCGCCATGATCGCCTTCCTGAGCAAAGCCGAACGACGCGACATGCTGCCCTATGTGCATGGTGGTTGGGTCGCTGCCCTCGTCGCCGGGGCCGTCACTTGGGCGGCGGCAACGTGGATCATCGAAATCAGCGGTGCGAGCAGAGAACTTTCCGAAGGATTCGGCGGGGTGTTCGCCGCGATCGTGCTGCTGTGGGTCGGAATCTGGATGCACGGCAAGAGCAATGCCGATGCGTGGCAACGCTATATCCGCGACAAGCTGAGCAAGGCGCTCAGCCGCCGATCGGCATGGTTCCTGTTCCTGCTTTCCTTCGTCGTCGTCTATCGCGAGGTTTTCGAGACGATCCTGTTCTATGCCGCCATTTGGGGACAGGGGAATGGCGGCGCGGTCATAGCGGGCGCGCTCACGGCGGTTGCGCTACTCGGTGTCATCGCCTTCGTGATGATGCGCTACAGCCGCACGCTGCCGATCGGCAAGTTCTTCGCCTACAGCTCGGCGCTGATCGCAGTGCTGGCCGTGGTCCTGATCGGCAAGGGGAGCGCCGCGCTGCAAGAAGCCGGCTATCTCCCCGTCACGCCGTGGCCGGGGCTCCCCCGAAGTGAGCTGTTGGGGATCTACCCGACGCGGGAGACAATCGTGGCGCAGCTCGTCATGGCCGTGCTGCTGGTTGCCGGCTTCCTATGGAACCGGCGCAGTGCCGCCAAGGCCGAGGGGACGCCGGTATGACGATCGCCACGCTGCGCGAGCGGCTCGAGGGGGGTGACTACACAAAAGTACATTTTACGTGCGCTAGGCAACGATTGACTGTTTTCCGCCCCTGTCGGCCAAAAGAGCGCTTAACGGACGATAATCACATGGTCCCGTCAGAGGGGCGGCGCAATTCCATTGTGATCCCGCCGCGCACGGCTTTGCGCGGTCCCCGATCCCTCACGATGTCCAAAAGCCACTGTCGGATCGCAGAAGTGCGCGACAACCTCGCTGAGAGTGTTTCCGTCAGGCGGCATCGCCGCTGATCCAGTAGCAGAGGACCGCCCCCGGCCTGGGGCGGCGCGATTCATGTGATTTTCGACGTTGGTTTTGCATCACCACAATGCTCTCAAAAACGTGCCTCATCGCAGCCATGATCTTCGGCAAGACCTTCATGCTATGACGGTCATCCGACACGCAGTTTTCCCTGCCGATAAAGCGGCGGTGCTAGGCATCTGGCGTGAATTTATCGCCAATTCTCCGGTAAATCTTAATTATCAAAACAACGATGCCGAGTTTGCGACTCTGCCGGGTAAATATGCTTTACCGAAAGGATGCGTGTTGCTCGCGGATCGGGATGGAGAATTAGAGGGCTGCGTCGCAATGCGGCAAGTCACTCCTGAAATATGCGAAATGAAACGACTTTATGTTCGCCCCCATGCTCAGGGACAGCATCTTGGTCGCGCTCTCGCTGAACGTCTGATCGAAGAAGCTCGCGCGGTGGGATATAGCGAAATGAGGCTCGACGTGCAGGCGAAGTCCGTTCCCGCGCGCAAGCTATATGAGGCTCTCGGTTTTGTTGCTGCCGAGCCGATTTCCTTCAATCCGGTCCCCGGCGCGTCGTTTCTCGGCCTCTACCTGTAGATAATGCGATGTTTTATCTCGGCTTGATGGCCGACAATCAGGTGAAAGCCGACGCCTGTTGGACACTGTTAGCGCCAACCGTAGGGCCTTCGCTCTCACCCGCAGTTATTTGCCGGAAGCACAAGGGAATGGCCATTGGCTTTTGGTCGCCGCCGTACGGTGGTCTGCGTCAGGGCAAGGGGCTGGAGATTGCCTTGATCGCCTTCAGACCGGACCCGAACCGGGCGATGGCCTCCTTGTTCTTTTCCAGCTCGCCATACGGGAGATAGGCGAAGTCGAGATCCGCGATGCGGCTGAACGCCGGACGACGGAGTTGCGCGCGAACATCCTGCTCGCGCGAATTTGGTGCGACCAGGAACAGCCCGGCGGCAGCGTGCAGATCGCTTCCCGACAGCGCCAGATCGAGCATGCGGACGATCCCTGAGTAGATCGAGGTCGAATGTTCAACCTCGAAGGCCGCGGCGACGCCGTTGCCACCCTTTTCCAACCACAGAACGTCGATCAGACGGATCGAATCCGCGCCAGGTGAAGTGGCGATGGCTTCCGGGAGATGCTCCAGGCATCCCGCCCCGAGCGGCGCGTCCGCATGAAGCCGGCCCCGGTCATTGGCGGCGATCCAGACATCGTAACCGAGCGCATGGCCGAGGTCGCGCAGCCAGGCCTGGATTTCCGTATGCGTACGGTCGGTTTCGCCTTGCGCTGCCATGGTCTTGTCGAGCCGAGCGGCCTCGGCTCGCGCCTGTTCCAACCGGCCAAGCCAGTCACAGCGTAAGGAGGCATCGTCATCCAGCGGCGGCGCCGGATAGCGGCCCGAGCCGATGTCGAACAGCAGTCCGCCGATCGCGCCGAGATCGTTCGAGAGCAGCTCGCGGTAACGGTCGTTGAGATCGAGGATACCGGCGCGCATGGCGAGAAAATGATCCCATGAGCCAAGCTTCACCTTGGCGCCGGTGACGGCGTTGTAGCCCTTGACGATCGCGGTATTGAAGGGCGGCACCAGCGTCGGGTGAAGGAAATAGAGCAGGTTGGCCGCCGCCGGACCCAGCCCCTTGATCTTGAGCGCATCTATGCTGCGGATGTGGCTGATGATCTCCTCGGCGGTGTCGCAGCACGAGCAATTGTCGAGCAGGCGACCGAACGCCCGCTGATTGTCCGGGCTTTCGTAAATGTCGGGAATGCGCAGCTTGGGCTTCCACAGCCAGGCATGGTCGGCGCCCTTGAAGATCTGCCGCTGTTCGGCGATCGAGTGGACAACCGTTTCCAGTGACGAGCCGCGATAGGCGACGCCGAACCGCCCACTTTCGATTTCCACGACCACCTGCTGCAGCCCCCGACGGATGGAGCGGAAGTTTTTCAGGCGTTCGTCCCAAAGAAACCAGGAGCGATAGGTGGCGCCCGGATCGTCTCGCCAACGACGGACAAGCTCGCTCAAGAGATCATGATGTGTCGTGGGTAACAAGGTCATACTGGCTCGGTCATCCTGAACTGGCTCCTTGCCGCTCAGGCTATCGCGGGCAAGGGCGGCTTGCACGTTCAATGTGCGATCCGCGAAGCTTGCTCAAACTGCCTGTGATCGCGCAGGGAAACGCGGCTGGCGTTGGGCGTTGCCGATCGCATCCGTAGACCGGGCGCACGGCCAGGCAGACGGCCGGCAGGGGCGTCGCCGCCCCGGAGCGGCGACGCAACCAGCTTCTTTTGGTCGAACTTAGCGGATCATTGCTTTGTGATCGCGGTGACCTCGCCATCGCTGCCCTTGAGCGAGAGGTCGAAATCGACCTTGTCGCCGACCTTGACCGCATCGGTGATCGCGGGCGCCGCCTTGAACGCCATCGTCATCGCCGGCCACTTGGCTTCGGGGATCGGGCCGTGGTTGAGCGTGATCGTGCCCGCCGTCTTGTCGATCGCGGTGACGGTGCCATGGCCCTTGGCCTTGATTGCGGCGTTCGCGTCGGGCGCCATCGACATGTTGCCCATGTCGCCGCTCATGGTCGCGGCAGGCGCCGCCTGGTTGGTTTCGGTTGTAACCGGGGTCTCGCCCTTCTTGCCGCACGCGGCGGTCAGGACGGCAAGGCCGAGGGCGAGGGTCAGTCGTGCATGTCTCATAATCGTCTCCTTCATGATGAAGCGGGTTGATGGATGGGGTCGGTCTTCGGCCGGCGCAGCAGCAGATAGGCGGCGGGCAGGACGAACATCGACAGCAGCGGCGCGCTCAGCATGCCGCCGATCATCGGCGCCGCGATCCGGCTCATCACCTCCGAGCCCGCGCCCGATCCCAGCAGGATCGGCAGCAGGCCGGCGAGGATCACCGCGACCGTCATCGCCTTGGGCCGGACGCGCAGCAGCGCGCCTTCGCGCACCGCGGCCTTCACCTCGGCGGCGTCCGGATTAGCCGTGCGCTCGGCCAGCGCATTCTTGAGATAGATCAGCATCACCACCCCGAACTCGGCGGAGACGCCGGCTAGCGCGATGAACCCGACCCCGGTCGCGACTGACTGGTTGAACCCGAGCAGATAGAGCGTCCAGATGCCGCCGGTCAGCGCGAACGGCAGCGTGCCCATGATCAATGCCGCCTCGTCGAAGCGGCCGAAGATGAGGTACAGCAGCACGAAGATGATCAGCAGCGTCGCGGGCACGACCAGCTTCAAGCGGTCGACCGCGCGCTCGAGATATTCGAACTGGCCAGAGTAAGCGATGCTGACGCCCGGCGAGAGCCTGACCTGTTTCGCGACCGCGCGCTGCAGGTCGCCAACCACCGAGGCGAGATCGCGCCCGCGCACATCGACATAGACCCAGGTCGAGGGCCGGGCATTCTCGGTCTTGAGCATCGGCGGGCCCTCGGCGATTGTGACGTTTGCCACGGTGCCGAGCGTGATCTGCTGGCCCGCGGGCGTCAGGATCGGTAGCGCCCGCAGTCCTTCGAGGCTGTCGCGCAATTCGCGCGGATAGCGCACGCTGATCGGATAGCGGGCGAGGCCCTCCACCGTCTCGCCGATCGTCTCGCCGCCGATCGCGCCGGAGACGATGGCCTGGACGTCGGCGATGTTGAGCCCGAAGCGCGCGGCGGCGGCGCGGTCCACGTCGACATCGACATAGCGTCCGCCGGTCAGCCGCTCGGCGAGCGCCGAGCTGACGCCCGGCACGCTCCTGGCCGCCGTCTCGACATCATGGGCGATGCGGTCGAGCTCGGCGAGATCACTGCCCGACACCTTGACCCCGATCGGGCTCTTGATGCCGGTCGCGAGCATGTCGATGCGGTTGCGGATCGGCGGCACCCAGATATTGGCGAGACCCGGAAGCTTCACCCGGCGATCGAGCTCGTCGACAAGGCGTTCGGGCGTCATGCCGGGTCGCCACTGGTCGCGGGGCTTGAACTGGATGGTCGTCTCGAACATCTCGAGCGGGGCGGGGTCGGTCGCGGTCTCGGCGCGCCCCGCCTTGCCGAACACGCTTTCGACTTCGGGCACCGTCCTGATCAGCCGGTCGGTCTGCTGGAGCAGCTCGCTCGCCTTGGCGGCCGAGAGACCGGGCAGGGCCGAGGGCATGTAGAGCAGGTCGCCCTCGTCGAGGTTGGGCATGAATTCGCCGCCGAGCCGGCTGAGCGGCCAGGCGGTGGTCGCGAACACCAAAGCCGCGATCAGCAGCACGGTCTTGGGCCGCTGCATCGTCCAGTCGATCGCGGGCCGGTAGATGTCGGTCAGCCAGCGATTGACCGGATTGGCCTGCTCGGCCGGGATCCGCCCCCGGATCAGCCAGCCCATCAGGATCGGCACCAGGGTCACCGACAGGATCGCGGCCGCCGCCATCGCATAGGTCTTGGTGAAGGCGAGCGGCGCGAACAGCCGGCCTTCCTGCGCCTCCAGCGTGAACACGGGGATGAACGACAGCGTGATGATCAGCAGGCTGAAGAACAGCGCCGGCCCGACCTCGGCCGCCGCCTCGGTGACGACGATCCAGCGCGTCTCGCGGTCGAGATGCGTGCCCGGATGATCCTGCTCCCAGCGCTCGATCTTCTTGTGGGCATTCTCGATCATGACCACGGCCGCATCGACCATCGCACCGATCGCGATGGCGATTCCGCCGAGCGACATGATGTTGGCGTTGACGCCCTGGTAGCGCATCACGACGAAGGCGGCGAGCACGCCCAGGGGAAGGGTGAGGATCGCGACCAGCGCCGAGCGGACATGCCAGAGGAAGAGCGCACAGACCAGGGCCACGACGACGAACTCCTCGACCAGCTTGTGCGTCAGGTTCTCGACAGCGCGGTCGATCAGCTGCGAGCGGTCATAGACCGTCACCACCTCGACGCCCGGCGGCAGGCTCTTCTTGAGGTCTGCGAGCTTCTCCTTGACCGCCGCGATCGTCAGCCTCGCATTCTTGCCCGAGCGCAGGATCACGACCCCGCCTGCGACCTCGCCTTCGCCGTTCAGCTCGGCGATGCCCCGCCGCATCTCGGGGCCGATCTGGATCGTGGCGACGTCGCCGAGGCGAACCGGCACGCCGCCGGCCGCCGTCTTCAGCGGGATCGCGCGGAAATCGTCGAGCGTCTTCAGATAGCCTGAGGCGCGCACCATATATTCGGCTTCGGCCAGCTCGAGCACCGAGCCGCCCGCTTCCTGATTGGCCTGCCGGATCGCCTCGACCGCCTGGGCATGGGTCACCCCGTATGCGGCCAGCTTCACCGGATCGAGCAGTATCTGATACTGCTTGACCATGCCGCCGATGCTGGCGACCTCGGCGACACCGGTCACGGTCTTGAGCTCATAGCGCAGGAACCAGTCCTGCAGCCCGCGCAGCTGCGACAGGTCATGCCGGCCGGTCTTGTCGACCAGTGCATATTCATAGACCCAGCCAACCCCGGTCGCGTCGGGCCCGAGCGCGCTGCGCGCGCTCGCCGGCAGGCGCCCCTGCACCTGGTTCAGATATTCGAGCACGCGGCTGCGCGCCCAATAGAGATCGGTGCCATCCTCGAAGATCACATAGACGAAGCTGTCGCCGAAGAAGCTGTAGCCGCGCACGGTCTTGGCGCCTGGCACCGACAGCATGGTGGTGGTGAGCGGATAGGTGACCTGGTTCTCGACGATCTGCGGCGCCTGGCCGGGATAGCTGGTGCGGATCACGACCTGCACGTCCGACAGATCGGGGAGGGCATCGATCGGGGTCGAGCGCACCGCCCATAGGCCCGCGCCGACCAGCGCCAGCATCCCGATCAGAACGAAGAAACGGTTCTTGACCGACCAGCGGATGAGATGGGCGATCATCGGCCCGCCACCTTCGCCATATGCCGCAGCGTCGGTCCCGTCGGGGGCCGGTCGAACCCGAACCGAACCCGGTCACCCGCCTTGAAGCCGCGCGCGATGCCCGGATCGGCGAGCGCGAAGGTCATCGTCATCGCGGGCCAGTCGAGCGCGGGGACCGGTTCGTGGCTGAGCGTCACCGAATTGGCCGTGATCCGCTCGATCTGGCCCGTCGTCTCGTACAGCGTGGCTTTCGACGCCGGCGCGGCGATGGTCGCCGATGCCGCACCGCCGCCGATCGGCCGCGCCTCGATTCCCGACAGGCTCGCCTCGGAATCGATCAGGAACTGCCCCGAGGCGACGACTTTCTCGCCGGGCGACAGGCCGGCAAGGATCTCGGTCTCGCCGCCCGCCTCGCGGCCGATGCGGACCTCGGCGGGATGATAGCGCCCGTCGCCTGCGGCCAGCATGACGAGCGTGCGCTTGCCCGTGCGGATCACCGCCTCGCTCGGCACCAGCAGCGCCGGCTTGGCATCGCCGCCAAGCGCGACGGTGGCGAACATGCCCGGCCGCAACCGCCCGTTCCGGTTGGGCAGCTCGATCCGCACGGTGAGCGTGCGGCTGTCGGCCTGCGTGGTCGGCAGGATCGCGATCACCCGGCCGGCGAAGCTCTCGCCGGGGAAGCTCGCCAGCGTGGCGCTGGCATTCTGGCCGACCCGGACATCGCCCGCGCGCGCTTCGGGTACCGCGGCGTTGAGCCAGACGGTGCCGAGCCCGCTTACCTGGGCGAGCGTCTGGCCCATGGCGAGCGTCACGCCGGCACGGGCGTCGAGCGTCTGGATCGTGCCGGAGATCGGCGTCGTGATCGTCGCCACGCCGTTCGGGCGTCCGCTCCGCTCGACGCTGGCGATGAGGCCGTCGGACATGCCCATCAGCCGCAGTCGCTGGCGCGCGGCCGCGGTGAGATCGGGCTTGCCGAGCCGCCTGACGCTCAGATATTCGGTCTGCGCGCCGCCCCATTCGGGCAGCAGCAGGTCCGCGATCGGCGCGCCCGCGCGGACCACGTCCCCGGGCGCGCGCGCATAGACACGGCTCACGAACCCGCCCGAACGCGCCTGGATGATGGCGACGTCACGCTGGTTGAAGTCGATCGTGCCGGTGACCTCGAGGGCCGAGGCAAGGCTGCCCATCTTCGCCGCGACGATCCGCAATCCCAGGCTCTGCCGCGCGGCGGGATCGACCGCGACCGTTGGGGCCGCGCCGGCGCTTCCTCCGTCCGCGTATCGCGGCACCAGCTGCATATCCATGAAGGGCGACTTGCCGGGCTTGTCGAACTTCTGGTTGGGAAACATCGGATCGTACCAGTAAAGGACGTTGCCTGCCCCGGCGGGCGTGGCTGCCTCGGATGGCGGCGCCTGGCGATGGCCTGCCCAATAGCCTGTGCCGCCGGCCAGCAGCGCGACAGCCAGGATCGATGCGCCCCAGCGCAGCGCGGATTTATCGAGCGTCATGGCCGCTCCTCCCCATAGGTGATCGTGATGCGGACCGCGTCGCGCGCGACGTCGGCTTCGCGGTTGAGCGCCTCGACCTCGGCCTCCGCGAGCCCGAGCGTCGTGAGCAGCGCGGCGCCAAGGTCGAGCTTGCCAGCGCCATAGCTGTCGCGATCGAGCTCGGCGCGGTGCCTGGCGAGGGGCACCAGCGTCTCGCGGGCATTGCGCAACCGGGAGAGATGCATGGCATGATCGGCAAGGTCGGCGTCGAGCTGCGCCACCAGCTCGCGGCGGATCGCCTCGCGGTCGAACCGACCCCCTTGCACGAGGCTCTCGCTTGCAGCGATCCTGGGATTCTGGCGCTTGCCGGCGAACAGCGGCAGGTCGATCGACACGCCGACCGAGGCCATGTCGCCGTACATCGGATCGCGCCGGCCATAGGTGACGCCGACCTTCCAGTCGGGGCGCTTGTCGGCGCGCGCGAGCCGCACGTCCGCCTCGGCAACCGCGATCCGTGCATCCTGCGCGCGCAGGGCGGGAAGTGCATCGATGCCGGCCCGCAGCCGAACCGGATTGACATCGAGCATCGGCGGGTCGCCCGTTACCTGCGGGTCGGGGTCGCCGGTATAGCGCGCGAGCCGGGCCCGGGCCTGCGCCACCACCGCAGCCATCTCGGCGCGGCGATCGGCGATGGCGGCGCGGAGCTGGTCGGGCTCGAGCGCCTGGCTCGGGCGCGCGCTGCCCGACGCCAGGCGTGCGGTCACGGTCTTCTGCAGGTCGTCGAGACTGGCATCAAGCAGGTCGAGCTGCCGGAGCCGGCGTTCGCCATAATAGAGATCGACCCAGGCGAGGGCGGTCTCGAGCCGCACGTTGCGGCCTTCGACCAGCTCCCCCGCCTCGGCGACACCGATATCGGCCGCGGCGCGCGCGGCGCGTGCATGGCGCTTGGCGAGATTGGGGAAGGTCTGGCTGAACCCGATCGTCGCCATGGTGAAATCGTCGCGCGTGAAGCTGCCGGCATTGGGGCCGCTCACCGGGAAGTTCTGCAGGCCCAGGTCGAGCGTCGGATCGGGCAGGCGATCGGCCGCGATCGCCGAGGAGCGCGCGCCGGCGGTCGCGGCAGCCCGCGCCTTGAGGCTCGGCGCATTGGCGGCCGCGCGCACCAGCGCCTGCTCGTAGGTGAGCGGGTCGGCTGACACCGGCACCGCCCAGGCGGTTGCGAGCGTCGCACCGAGCGACAGCAACAGGCGTCGCACAGCGCGCCTTGGCGTGATGGCCATCGACATGTCCTCCTTGAAGGCAAGGTTCGGCGAGCTCGGGACGGGGCACCGTCGAAGCAGGCCCGCTGAGTCCCCGCTATGCGGCTCGCGAGCCTTGCCGGTCGCCGACGCGCCCGGAGCTGTAGAGGCCATGGTGTAGGAGGCATGCGCCAACCTGCACGTCGGCGCGATGACGGTGTCGTCGATCGTGCGGAGCGCGACGCCGCAACCTGTCGGCTGCCTTTGCGGCAGCCGGAATGAACCGGTTCATCGGGAATATCCTTGTCGAAAAATTGAAACGGCCAGGGCTGCGCACATACGCGCAGGCGCCGGGCATCAGGCTTCAATCAGGCAAGGCTGGTGGGGGGATCCGGGTCGGGCGCGAAAGACTTGCCCGTCAAGATGCTATGGGTCGTCCAGAAGGACGGGGCGTCGGACAGGCGCGGGGTTTCAACGCTGCCCGCGAGGTCGGTCGCGACCAGCGGGATCACGCATCCCATCGCGGCGATGCAATCGAGCGTCAGGCCCTTGCAAGGCTTCTCGCGGGGCGCAGGCCGCTGCTTGGCCATCATCGCCATGCAGTCCGCATCCATGCCCTTGGCCAGCGGCGCGTCTGCCGCCTGCGGCACGCTGTGCGCGGCCGCCATCTGGGCTCCGAAGAGACCGGACAGCGCTCCGATGACGAGCAGAAGGGCGAGCAGACGTTTCACGGGCCTCGATATCTAGCGGGATTTGTGGTCGCAGCCAACAAAAGTCTCGTGCCTGCCGGATTACCAGGCGCTTGCCGCCGATTCCACCAGCATCGCCTAAATAAAGACCTCGCTCCAGGAAGAAGTTCGGCTGCGGCCTCTACGTATATCGAGGCTGGACCCGGGACCGTAGTCCCAAGCCTGAAGAGACGCTCTTCCCCTCGGTAGGTCCGGGCGGTGGCATCCAAGGAGGTGAATATGGTCAGGAAAACTCTCATGGTCGCGCTTGCCGGCATTTCGATGCTTGCTGCCGTCCCCACTATGGCCCAGAGCATCGGGCACAGCTTCTTCATGCGCGGTTCGATCGTCGACACGGGCAACAACGGCACCGTCGTGTGCATTGGCAAGGCCGACGGCGCCGAGGTCGGCCAGAAGCTCGAGGTCTATCGCGTCGTGACCCATCCGGGTCCGTCCAAGGGCGTGGCGCCGACCTATCACCGCCAGCTCGTCGGCCATGTAACGATCGACCATATCTTTGACGATCACTTCGCGCACGTGTCCGTCGCCGACGGCACGCCTGCCAAGCACGACATCGTCGAGCTTCGCAAGAACTGACAAGCCGGTGGCCCGGCGGCACGGGCTGCCCTGATGCGACGCGTCGGGGCAGCGGGCCGCCGGCGACGAGGAGACCGTTCGGGGTCAAAGCGAAACCGCTTGACCCTGGACCATGGTCCAACCGGCATGATCGAGCGGATGACATGGGCAATTTCAAGATCGGCGAACTGGCCGCGGCCGCAGGCGTGGGGCGGGATACGATCCGCTATTATGAGCGAATGGGCCTGCTGCGCGAGCCCGCGCGCACGGCAGCGGGCTACAGGCTCTACGACGCGACCGACCTCGAGCGCGTCAACTTCATCCGCTCGGCGCAGGAGCTTGGCTTCACCCTCGATCAGGCCCGGCAGCTGCTGGCGCTCAGGGCATCGGACACCGCGCATGCGCAGGCCGTGCTCGATATCACGCTCGCCAAGATTACGGACGCCGAAGTCCGGCTCAAGCGCCTGTCCGATATTCGCGACATGCTTCGATTGCTTGCCGATGAGTGCCCGGGCGAAGTTCCTGTTTCCGATTGCCCTATTCTCACGTTCCTCACGGAAAGGCGGAGAACTGATCACCGAAAGATATAAGAGCAAACCTCGCAGGAAGAACAAACACCATTATTAAAAGGGGATTTATCATGACACGAATACATATAGTGGCTGGGATTGTTCCAGCATTGCTTCTGGGCGCCTGTGCGACGACGCCGCCTACCTCCGCACAGGTCGAAAGCTGTAGGGCCATGGAGGGCGATATGGGTCTCCAGACACGTCATGACCATGGCGAGATGAAACAGCAGGGTCGTAATCCCATGAACCTGTCGCACGATCAGTGCCGCAAGATTCTTCGCCAAGCCCAATGATTTCTGCTCCGGGTGGCTCACGGCCACCCGGAGATTCCTCCAGTACGAAAGGAAGAAGCAATGGTCGGAAATCGAAAAGCCATACTGTCGTTAATCAGCGTTAGCCTGCTCTCGATGGCGGCGCTTTCGGGCTGTGAGCGCAAGACCGATCAGACGGTGCCGGCTGCGGCCAACAGCGCCGCACCCGCGGCTGGCGCTGATAGCGTAAATCCCGCCGGCATGGATCATTCGGACGCCATGGCCAATGAACAGGAGATGGAGCGGCATCACCAGCAGGCCATGGACCATGATGCGATGCGCCAGGGAGGCATGAACAGCAGCGCTCCGAAGACCGAGCCTGCGCCTGCGGATTCGGCGATGCCGATGAAGGACATGTAAGGGCGCGAAGGGGGTCGACATGTGCGTTTGGACCAGCCTTCGCCTTTCGGGTCTGGGGTTGTTGCTCGCTTTCAGCCTTCCCTCTGCGAGCGTGCACGCTCAGGAGGGCGAAGACCATTCGGCACATCATGGGGATACTTCGGGCGGTGCGGGGATGGCCGATGGCGCAATGTCCGCAAAGCCCGAGGTCGGCACCTCCGATATGGCCTCGATGATGAACTCCATGATGGAGCGCATGATCAACGGCGAAGGCGAGAATGAACATGGGCACGATTCCCGCCGCACCGCATTTTTTTCGCAGTTGCTCGCCTTTCCCGCGCTCGACGAAGCGGCCCGGCAGCGGGTCGCTGCGCAGGCCGGGGAACGGGTAAGCATGGGCTTGGCGATGATCAACGCCGCCTCGGCCGACGGCGCGCGTGCGACCACGGTCTCGGCCCGGCTCGATGCGGCGCGCCGCCTGCGCGAGGGAACCGACCTGTTCCGGTCCGGCACCGCCGCGCAGGGCGCGATCGGAGGCTTGCAGCCGCCCCGGGAGGTCGGGCTTGCCTGGCTGCGCGATCAGCTCGACATCGACCAGGCCGCGCCCGGCCATGCCGATCACTGGTTCGGCATCTCGCCTTCGCACCTCCTTCTCATGCTGTTCCTGGGGCTGGTGAGCGCCACGCTGATCGCGCTGCAGATCTTCCGCCTGCGGCGTATCGCGGCGATCGCCGGCGGTGTCGCCACCGGCAAGGCATTGGAAAAGCCGGAGCCGAAGGCTGCCCCTCCCGCTACCAGGGTTGCGCCCGCGCCCGCGCCTGCACCCGTTGCCGATAGCGCTGGGCTCGCGCCGAGCAATGCGGCCGCGCCCGCGGGGGCTTCGCTGCGCAAGCCCAAAAGCTGGGCGGGGCAGCTGCGTGTGGTACAGATCGTGCGAGAAACGCCGACCGTGCTGACCTTCCGGCTCGCGGACCCGGCTGCCGATCGGCTGCCGTTCGACTTCCTGCCGGGACAGTTCCTGCAGGTCGAGGTGGTGCCCGAGCCGGGCAAGACCGCGCGTCGCTCGTACACGATCGCCTCCTCCCCGACCCAGCGGGCCTATGTCGAGCTGACGGTCAAGCGCGAGGAGCAGGGCGTGGTCTCGCGGCACCTGCACGACAAGATCGTCGCAGATGATCTGCTGAAGGTCAGCGGACCGTTCGGCGCCTTCACCTTCACGGGAACGGATGCCGAGAGCATCGTGCTGATCGCGGGCGGGGTAGGCATCACACCGATGATGTCGGTGCTGCGCTATCTCACCGACACCGCGTGGAAGGGCGATATCTTCTTCTTCTACGGCGCACGGTCCACCGAAGAATTCGTGTTCCGCGACGAGCTCGAGCGGCTCGAACGCCGTTTTCCCAACCTCCATGTCGTCGCCGCGATGCAGCGCGCGCCCGGCACCGTCTGGATGGGCCCCGAAGGGCCGATCACCCGCGAGATGATCCTGGCCGCGGTGCCGGAGATCGCGAGCCGGCGGATCCATATGTGCGGCCCGCCGGCGATGATGGCGGCGATGCGCGGCGTGCTGGCGGAGCTCGGCGTCCCCGAAGCGCAGCTGCACACCGAGGCGTTCGGTCCGGCCTCGCTGCCTGCCGACCCCGAGGATCTCGAGGTCAAGCCCGCGCCCGCGCCAGCGGATAAGCCGGCCCCGAGCACTGAGGTGGCGCCGAGCACGGTGACCTTCTCCGTGTCGGGGGTGTCGGCTGCCTTGCCCGCGGACGAGACCGTGCTGGAGGCGGCCGAGGGCGCGGGCGTCGAGATCCCCTATGCCTGCCGTGCGGGCACATGCGGCGCCTGTGTCGTCAAGCTGCTGCAGGGCGAGGTGACGATGGAGGTCGAGTCCGGCCTCGCGCCCGCCGACAAGGCGCAAGGCTATGTGCTCGCGTGCCAGGCGAAGGGGACGGGCACGCCGCTCGTGGTCGAAGCCTGATGCGCGAACGCAGCGACATCGCCGTCGGTCTCCTGGTCGCGTTCCTGCTGCTGTTCCCGTTCGGCTATCTGGTGCATGTGTCACCGCGCTTTCCGGGCAGCCTCGCTGGCGGGATCATCGGGATCGCAGCGCTCGTGCTGATGCTGCTGACGCTTCCCTATGTCGCGGCCAAGCACATCGCCTGGGTCGACAAGGCGCTCTCCCGGGTCGTCAGCAAGCCGACCCTGCTCGCCATCCACATCTATGCCGGCGTGCTGGCGCCGATCCTGGGTCTGGTCCACGCTGCGCACAAGCTCGAAAGCCCGGTCGGACTGCTTCTGACCGTCCTCCTGCTGATGACGGTCATCACCGGCTTCATCGGCCGCTACCTGCTTGCCCAGCTTGGTCGGGCGCTGCGCGGACGCAGGTCGGAACTGGCCTCGCTTCGCGCCGCCTTCCTTGAGGAGCCGGCGGCGCCGGCGCAGGCCGATACCGCAGCCGCGCCGCTGTCGGGCTGGAGGCGCTATCTGTTCGTCGCCGGGGATGCGCCCGCGGGCCAGCACCCCCAGGACAAGGCGGGGATCGCTGCGGCGCTGGCCGATACCGAATTCGCGATCCGCGCCGAAGAGGCGACCAACACCCTGTTCGCGCGGTGGCGGTTCCTGCACATCCTGCTCGGCTGTCTCATCTTCGCGCTGCTCGCGCTCCACGTCGGCGCGGCGATCTATTACGGGCTGCGCTGGCTATGAGCTGGCAGCGTCTTTCCTACGCCGTCTTCATCGCAGCCCTGCTGGTGATGGTCGCCGCGGTCGCGATCCGGATGCGATCGGACGCGCCGAGGGATGCCGGCCTGGTGGCGCAGCTCGTCTCGCCCGGCCCGCTCTCGAGCGCGCACCAGTCCTTCGCCGGCCAATGCACGGCCTGCCACACGCCGGGCAAGGGCGTCGAAACCCGAACCTGTCTCACCTGCCATGCAGGCACGGATTTCGGGACGAAGCAGTCGACTCAGTTCCACGCGAAAGCGACGCAGTGCACCTCCTGCCACGTCGAACATGAGGGAGAGCGCGGCATCATCCGCATGGATCACGCCGCGTTGCTCGACATGGCAAAGTGGCGGCAGCCTTTGGCGGGCATGTCGACAAACACTCGAAGCCTGACCCCCGAGACCGCGCTCAATTGCGCAAGCTGCCATGCGTTCCGCGATCCGCACCAGGGCCTTTTCGGCACCGACTGCGCGAGCTGCCACAAGACCGACAGCTGGAAGATCGCCAATTACCGCCATCCATCGGTCAATTCGACGCAGTGCGCCGAGTGCCACAAGGCGCCGCCCAGTCACTTCATGGAGCATTTCAGCATGGTCTCGCAGCGCGCAGCCGGATCGAAGGCGCGCGTCGACCAATGCTATGCCTGTCACGCCACCGACAGCTTCAACAATATCCGCAAGCGAGGCTGGTATGATCACCATTGAGGCCGACTGGCTGAGCGCCTTCTTCCGGCTCGCCGTGATCGGCCTGGAACTGGCGGGCACGCTGACCATCCTGGTCGGCGCGGGACTCGCAACCTTTCTGTTTGCGCGGCGGGCGAGGGCGGGCGACCGGACCGAGGCCTATAGCGCGTTCCGCTCGGCGCTCGGCCGCAGCATCCTGCTCGGCCTGGAATTTCTGGTCGCCGGCGACATCGTCAAGTCGCTGGTGATCAACCCGACGCTCGACGATCTCATCGTTCTGGCCGGGCTTGTGCTGGTGCGGACCTTCCTGAGCATCTCGCTCGGGGTCGAGATCAACGGCCACTGGCCCTGGGAGGAAACGCGGATGGCGCGGGAGAAGGCGCGTGCGGCGTCGGATGGGTCGCCTGCGACGGCTGAGGCCGCCGGATGCGGCACAGCGCTCAAGGGATAGCAGATGGGAGGTGCATGATGATCGAGAGACGCGAATTGCTGATGGCCGGCGCCGGCCTCGCCGCCGCTGGAACGCTGGCTGTGCCGGCGGCGGGGCAGCAGCATCGAATGGACGGGATGGCGATGTCGATGACGGACTGCATCGACGATTGCGTGGCTTCTCACCGCATGTGCCTGGAGACCGCCGCCTGGCTGACCAAGCAAGGCGGCGCGTCAGCCACGGCGTCGCTGATCGCCATGCTGAACGACTGTGCGGAACTGTGCCAGGCGACCGCCAACTCGATGCTGCGCGAATCCCCCCTCCATACCATCCTGTGCCGCGCCTGCGCCGATGCTTGCGAGCGCTGCGCCGAGGAATGCGGGCGTCATAGCGAGGACCAGCGGATCGCGCGTTGCTCGGCCACCTGCAAGAAATGCGCGGCGAGCTGCCGAATGATGGCGGACATGACCGGCTGACCACCCGCTTCGCATATTACGTATACTGCCGGGTCAGGACCGATACCATCTCAAGGGCAAGCTCCCGGAGGAGCGAGAAACGACCGGATCTGAAGCCGGTCGAACGGAAACCAGACTTGAAGGAATCGATAGTGCGCAAGAAAACGGTAGTTATCACTTCGCTCGCAGCCCTCGGCCTCCTTGCCCTCGGCGCCGGGCCTGTTCTCGCCGATGGCATGCCGTCGGACATGCCGGATCTCGAGGAGACGCTCAAGGCCAAGCCTGCGCCGGCTCAGTCCGGCACGGCCCATGTGGAGGGCATGCGGCACGGCAAGGACCAGATGCACGGTGAGATGATGCGAGGCCACCGGATGGCCATGCGGGAATCGGGGAGCCGAGAGGGGGCTTCTGACATGTCGCATCGGCCGAGCGGGGGGTGCTGAACCAAAAGCCCATCAGAGGTCGGTTGATCAAAGCCTCGCCATACAAGGCGTTGGTATCGTTTGACCGGGCCGCAACGTTGGTCCGCCGTTTCCCCGGCGGGCCAATTGCGTTTCAGAATAAAGGTCTGCGCGAGCTTTAATGCGATGCAGTCGTGAATCCGCTGGACCCTTGGACCATGGTTTCGCCCGCAAGATCACGGGCCTGCCAGTCCTGATCCAGTGCGGATTCGTAACTTACGTATTCAGACCAAAGGGCCAAGCCCGCATGAGGGGTCGGTATGGTCGCGGTCGCAAACGGCGATCGGGCAAGGACACATCATGCGGAGAACCACAATGCGAAAGACGAAACTTTTAGTCGGCGCGATCGGCTGCCTGGCGACCCTGAACTTCGCTGGCGCGGGTCTGGCGCAATCGGCACCCGCCGCGCCCCAGCACGCCCCTGCGCAGCCGAAGCCATCCACTGCCCATGCCCATCAGCAGGGGATGGATCATGGAGGGCAGCAGATGCACGACCAGATGATGCAGGATCACCAAGCCGGCATGCAGAAGCCGCAAGGCCAGCAGGGCGCTGCGGGCATGGCCGGAATGTCTGGTGGCTCGTCGCAGGGGAGCGGTTCGGGCATGGCTGGCAAGCCCAAGAGCGGCTGCTGCAAGATGCCGATGAAAAAGGCAAAGCCGGCCGCCAAGAAGAAGCCGGCCACGCCTATGGCCGACAAGCCGATGAGCGACATGTGAGGTTTCCAGCCCCGAGAACAGACCCCTGTGGCTGAGGGCCCGCCGCTGCCCCCGCGGCGGGCCTGTTCTTCAAGAGGTGTTCCAAGTTTCTAGGATTTCATAACGAGAAGCAGGCGTCCACCGCGAGAGAGAGGAGCCCGCGATGCGTAAAGCTCCAGGAGTTGGCACCGAGCTGCGGGTCCGCGCTTACGATTAAGAGGTCCGACCAAGCATGGCCGGATCGACTTCAGTGACCTCTGCGCCGCGATTGAATGGCGAGAGCCATGGCCTGCTTAGGCGACTAGATAATCTATAAGCTGATGAGAAAATCATCGGTTTCTTTTGCGTGTCCAGCCTGGCGCTTCGTAAAAAATCTGCCTGATTTTTGTCTGCGGAACTTACTTATAGGCCGTCTCATCAGAAGGTCTACTTCATCAGGCATCGGTAAAGATGGAGACAGGCGATGTTCGAGAAGGCGATCGGGACCATCAATGCTGCGGCGTCCTTCCGACACCGCTATGATAATTTCATCGGTGGTCGATGGAGCGCTCCAGCGAGCGGCGAGTATTTCGCGGACACGAGCCCGATCAATGGCGCCCAGATCGCCGAGTTTGCGCTGTCGACGCCGGAAGATGTCGAGCGCGCGCTCGATGCGGCGCACGCCGCCAAGGATCAATGGGCAAGGATCGCGCCCGCCGAGCGCGCCAGGATTCTCAATCGCGTCGCCGACCGGCTCGAGGATAATCTGGAGCTGCTGGCGCTTGCCGAGACGATCGACAACGGCAAGCCGATCCGCGAGACGCGTGCTGCCGACGTTCCGCTCGCGATCGACCATTTCCGCTACTTCGCCGGCTGCATCCGGGCGGAGGAAGGCGGCATCTCGACGATCGATGCGGACACCATCGCCTATCATTTCCGCGAGCCGCTCGGCGTCGTCGGCCAGATCATCCCGTGGAACTTCCCGCTGCTGATGGCGGCGTGGAAGATCGCCCCGGCGCTGGCGGCGGGCAACTGCACCGTCATCAAGCCCGCATCCCAGACGCCGCTCACCTTGCTGATGTTCGCCGAGCTCACCGCCGACATCCTGCCGCCCGGCGTGCTCAATGTCGTCACCGGCCCGGGACGGACCGTCGGCCAGGCGATCGCCGCCAATCCGCGCATCGCCAAGGTCTCGTTCACCGGCGAGACCGTCACCGGCAAGCAGATCATGCACGCGGCTGCCGACCATCTGATCCCCCAGACGATGGAGCTTGGCGGCAAGTCGCCCAACATCTTCATGGCGGACGTGCTCGACGAGGACGATGCCTTCTTCGACAAGGCGCTCGAAGGCTTCACTTTGTTCGCGTTCAACAAGGGCGAGGTCTGCACCTGCCCGTCGCGCGCGCTGATCCATGAGTCGATCTTCGACCGCTTCATCGAGCGCGCCGTGGCACGCGTCGCCGCGATCCGCCAGGGCGATCCGCTCGACCCCTCGGTCCAGGTCGGCGCGCAGGCGTCGGAGGACCAGCTCCACAAGATCCTGGGCTATATCGATATCGGCAAGGCCGAGGGCGCGCAGTGTCTGGTCGGTGGCGCCAGGGCGCTGCCGGGGGGTGCCCTCGACCAGGGGTATTTCGTGCAGCCGACCGTGTTCGTGGGTCAGAACCACATGCGCATCTTCCAGGAGGAGATCTTCGGTCCCGTCCTGTCGGTCACCACCTTCAAGACGGTCGAGGAGGCGATCGCACTTGCCAACGACACCGCCTACGGTCTTGGCGCGGGCGTCTGGACCCGGAGCGGCAACACCGCCTACCGGCTCGGCCGCGCGATCGAGGCCGGGCGGGTCTGGACCAACTGCTATCATCAGTACCCCGCCCATGCCGCCTTCGGCGGATACAAGGCGTCGGGCTTCGGGCGTGAAAACCACCGGATGATGCTCGACCATTATCAGCAGACCAAGAACCTGCTCGTCTCCTACGACGAGCACGCGCTCGGCCTGTTCTGACCCCTCGCTCAAAAGGAGAAACGGACATGGCGAAAACCATGAAGGCGGCGGTCGTCCGCGAATTCGGCAGGCCCCTGGTCATCGAGGAGGCGCCGATCCCGACGGTCGGCCCCGGACAGATCCTGGTCAAGATTGCGGCAACCGGCGTGTGCCACACCGACCTGCACGCGGCAGAAGGAGACTGGCCGGTCAAGCCCAACCCGCCCTTCATTCCGGGCCATGAAGGCGTCGGGCATGTCGCCGCCGTCGGTGCGGGCGTCACCCATGTGAAGGAAGGCGACCGGGTCGGTGTGCCCTGGCTCTACACCGCCTGCGGGCACTGCGTGCATTGCCTGGGTGGCTGGGAGACGCTCTGCCACGAACAGCAGAACACCGGCTATTCGGTCAATGGCAGCTTTGCCGAATATGTGCTCGCTGATCCCGACTATGTTGGTCACCTTCCCGACAATGTCGACTTCCTCGACATTGCGCCGATCCTCTGCGCGGGCGTCACCGTCTACAAGGGATTGAAGGCCACCGAGGCCCGACCCGGCGAGTGGGTGGTCGTCTCAGGGATCGGTGGGCTCGGCCACATGGCGGTGCAATATGCCCGTGCCATGGGTCTCAATGTGGCCGCGGTCGACATCGACGATAGCAAGCTCGACCTCGCTACACGCCTTGGCGCCACACTGACGGTCAACGCGCGCAATGAGGACCCTTCGGCAGCGCTCAAGAAAGCCATTGGCGGCGCGCACGGGGCGCTCGTCACCGCCGTTTCGCCCAAGGCGTTCCAGCAGGCGCTCGGCATGGTCCGGCGCGGCGGCACGGTCGCGCTCAACGGCCTGCCGCCGGGCGACTTCCCGCTGTCGATCTTCGACACCGTGCTGAACGGCATTACCGTGCGCGGCTCGATCGTCGGCACGCGGCTCGATCTGCTCGAGGCACTGGCGTTCGCCGGCGAGGGCAAGGTCAAGGCCACGGTCCATGCGGACAAGCTCGAGAACATCAACGACGTCTTCGCGCGCATGCACCATGGCGATATCGAGGGCAGGATCGTCATCGATATGGAGCGGTAAGATCCAGGGGGCGCCTCTTCATGCAAGGCTGAACCAGCCTGGCGCGCCCTCGCGGCTGTGGGAACCGCACAGCCGCGGATCTTACCGGCTCCTGGCGCTGCCGCGCATAGGGTCAGATTGCCTATGGGCAGGGCGAGGGGTGTTTGCCTTCATCCGGCCCGGCGACGGCACGACCGGGGTCTTACCCGGTCGTCGAACGTCGGCTGGGCCGATGGATGGGCGGGCCCCATCGCTCGTGATGCGTGGGACCGCTTGTTATCTGTCCGCCTCCAGGAGGCACGGCCCGCAGCCTTCGCCAGCTAAAATATCTTGGGGATTGCGTATCTGGCACTCGGCCAGCGAAAGGCATCCACAGCCGATGCAATGGTCAAGCTGATCACGCAGTTGAACCAGGCTGACAATGCGCTGATCGAGGTCGGCGCGCCACGCTTCACGAAGGTCTCGCCAGGCGCTTTGATCGACCGGTCCGTGGGGCAGCTTGCCCAGATGCTGCTTGATGAAGGCGAGCGATAGCCCGGCCCGCTGGCCCAGGCGGATGATCGCAATCCGACGCAAGACCGTGCGGTCGTATCGCCGCTGGTTTCCACTCGTGCGCGTGCTTTCGATCAGGCCTTTTGCCTCATAGAAATGAAGGGTCGAAACCGCGACGCCGCTCCGCCGCGCGATATCGCCGACCGTCAGCTGCTCTGCCGGCAGTCGTTCCGGCTCAGACTGCCTGGCCATGGCGCGGCTGTTTGGCTGAACTTGCGCGCGTGCATGGCCGCGGCGATCGCTTCCGGCGAACCCGATGGGTGCGAAGAGCGTGCGTCATTGTGGATTGGCCCTGATGATGTAGGTGCATCGACGCCCGCCGCTGATGATATGCTCAGCCCTTGCAATGGAAACGCCGGGCCCAAGAGCCGAGCGAAAAACCTCGAGCTCGGCGCGGCAGAAACCGACGCAGGCCGCGGCTGCGGCGCAGATCGGGCAATGATTTTCAATGAGGACGAAAGATCCATCGGGTTCCTCGCGCCACTCGGCCATATAGCCTTCCTCGGTGCGTAGCGCGGCGAGGGCGGCCACCCTGTCGGCAAGGTCCTGCTTGCCTGCAAGTTCGCTCTGGTAGCGCGTGCGGGTCTCAGCCTCGCGCACGTCGATAATCGTCTCGAGGGCGCCTTCGCCCATATGCGTTCGAATGATGCCGAGAAGCTGGGCGGGGGATGGCAGGGCATCCAAAGCGCACAGGGCCCTGTGCAAGAGCCGGCCCGGTCTGGGGATGCATCTGCCGCGACAGTGCAGGACTCCCTTCCGTTCAGGGATGCCACGGAGGCGCTGCAGCACTGACCCGCTTTTCGAGCGCCATCTTTAAGACACCAAGGAGACCAGAAATGAGCTTCACCCTTCCGCCCCTGCCATATCCTAAGGATGCATTTGGTGACCTGATCTCACCTGAGACGTTCGACTATCATCACGGCAAGCATCACAACGCCTATGTCGTCAAGGCGAACGAACTGGTCGCCGCCGATCCCGCGCTGCAGGGCAAGTCGCTCGTGGAATTGATCGAGCTCACTGCTGTCAATGGCCCAGGGGGCTGTTCAATCAGGTCGGCCAGATCTGGAACCACAGTTTCTACTGGCGCGGTCTCAGCCCGCAAAAGAAGCAGCCGACCGGCCCGCTGCTCGATCTCATCACCCAGGCCTTCGGATCGGTGGACGGGCTGATCGACACGCTCAAGGCTGAGGCCGTCGGTCATTTCGGCAGCGGATGGGCTGCGCTCAACCTCAAGGACGGCAAGCTCGAGGTAACCTCCTATCACGATGCCGACACCCCTGTCGCGTATGGCGCGGCGCCCCTCTTCATCTTCGATGTCTGGGAGCACGCTTATTATGTCGACTATCGCAATGCGCGACCCGACTATGCGGACAAGATCCTGCGCAATGCGATCGACTGGGATTTTGTCGCCCTGAACCTCGACGGCCTGGGACTGACTAGGGCCGACCAAATACCAGGCGGTTGACCAGGCATCCACGCTCATCGAGCTGGTCCCTCAATGGGCATGGGGTTCGAAAGGAGAATCAGGACAGCGAGGGCGCAGAGCCGACCGACCAGCTGCGCGGCGGGGCGTCAGCCAAGCGCCCGCTTCGTAACATACGTATACTGCTCGACGTGATGACATCGCATGGAAGGGCCAGCGCCACCCGGGTCGCAAGTCGGTGACCGCGGCGCAGGCTCTTGGAGATCGCCCATGCAAACACGACAATGCTCACTGGAACAAGGTTCTGCTCGCGCACCGTGAAGCCGGGGCCGCTACGGTCTTGCCCCAATTCGCGGGTGAAGATCATGCCCCTTCGCCAGCGCACCCTGACGGTCGGCGAGATGGCACAATCCGGCGCGCCTGGCGCCGCCGGCAAACCCTGTTCCAGAAAGATGCACGATCCATGTTCGACCTGAACGCCCGCCCGATTGCGCGGCGCCGTTTCGTCCAAGGGCTGGCGATCGGCGGCGCGGTCGCCGGTTTCGCCCCGGCGCTTCTCGCGCGATCCGGCCCAGTCTCGCCCGCTGAGCTGAGCGGGACCGAGTTCGACCTCGAGATCGCCGAGCTACCGGTCAACTTCACCGGCAAGCGCCGTATCGCGACCGCCGTGAACGGCAGCGTGCCCGCGCCGGTCTTGCGCCTGCGCGAAGGCGACACGGTCACGCTGCGGGTGCGCAACGGCCTCAAGGAGATGTCGAGCATCCATTGGCACGGCATCATCGTGCCGGCGGAGATGGACGGCGTGCCCGGCATCAGCTTTGCCGGCATCGCGCCGGGCGAGACCTTCACCTATCGCTTCGAGGTCCGCCAGAGCGGAACCTACTGGTATCACGCTCACACGCTCGCCGAGCAGACGGGACTCTATGGAGCGATCGTCGTGGAGCCGAAACAGGCGCCGACGGCGCGGGCGCCCGATCGCGACTATTGCGTCGTGCTCAGCGACTGGTCGGACGAGCCGCCGCTGCAAATCTTCCTCAATCTCAAGAAGCAGAGCAGCTACTATAATTTTGCGCAGCCGACCGCTGGCGATTTCCTCAAGGATGTCGGCACCATGGGCCTTGGCAAGGCGCTCGAGCGGCGGCGGATGTGGAACAGCTCGAGGATGAACCCGACCGACTACAGCGATGTCTCTGCCGCGACCTACACCTATCTGATGAACGGCGCGCCGCCCGCCGGCAACTGGACCGGTATCGCCGCGCCCGGCGAGCGCGTGCGCCTGCGCTTCGTCGGCGCGGGGACGGCGACGTTCTTCGACGTGCGGATCCCCGGGGTCGAGCTGACGGTCGTATCGACCGACGGGCAGCCGGTCGAGCCGGTCACGGTCGAGGAATTCCGGATCGGCCCGGGCGAGACCTATGACGTCGAGTTCACCATGCCCGAGGGCGGCGCCCGCACCATCTTCGCGCAGGCGATCGATAGGAGCGGCTATGCCCGCGGCACGATCGCACCGGCCCCGGGCATGGTCGCAGCCGTGCCGCCGCTCGATGCCCGGACCTGGCTCGAGCCAGTCGACATGATGGGCGCGATGGCGTCGATGGGCGCAATGGGAGGCGACGCGCATACCGGGCACGGCATGACCGAGATGCCGGCCAGGGCACGGCACGCCCGCACCGAATATGGCGCCAATACCGACATGCGCGTCGACTATCCGCGCACCAATCTCGACGATCCCGGCGCCGGGCTGCGCGGGCGCGGCTGGCGCGTGCTGACGCTGGCCGATCTGCGCACGCCGGGCGGCGATCCCGACCCGCGCGAGCCCGAGCGCGATATCGAGCTGCATCTGACGGGCAATATGGAACGGTTCATCTGGTCGCTCGACGGCATCAAGCTCAACGATTCCCGGCCGCTCCATTTCAGGCCGAACGAGCGGCTGCGCGTCACCTTCGTCAACGACACGATGATGGCGCATCCGATGCATCTGCACGGCATGTGGAGCGATGTCGAAGGTCCGGACGGTGCCTTCCAGGTCCGCAAGCATACGGTCGTGGTCCAGCCCGCCCAGCGGGTGAGCTTCCGCGTTACCGCCGACGCCTTGGGCCGATGGGCCTTTCACTGCCATCTGCTCTATCACATGGCGGCCGGCATGTTCCGGGAGGTGGTGGTCGCATGATCCGGATTTTCCCCTCGCGCGGCATTGCTCTTGGCGCTGCCCTCTTCCTGGCGCCGGCGATCACGGCTCCCGCCCTCGCGCAGGATGCCTCGCCCCCGTCGCCCGCCACCACCCCTGCCCAAACGGCCACTCCCGCTCATCCCACCCACTCCGCGCAAGGCTCTCAGGACCATGCGGGCATGGACATGCCGGGCATGGATATGACCGAAACGAAGGCGTCCGGTAACGGCGCCACGATGGACATGGGCTCGATGCAGGGCGGCAAGGCCCCGCCGGACGCGCGCAACTCGGACGATTATGCCGACGGCTACCGCAACTCGACGCTGCCGGGCTATGAGATGGCCGACAAGCTCTCGATCCCCAAGATACTTGTCGATGAGCTCGAGTTCACCAGCGGCAACGAGGGTCAGGGCGTGGGCTGGACCGTGCTCGTCACCAAGGGTCAGGACAATGACAAGCTCTGGATGCGCAGCCAGGGGCTCAAGAACTCCCGCGACCAACGTCTCGATCCGGAGAGCAGCGTCGAGGCGCTGTGGTGGCACAGCAAGAACCCGTTCTGGGGCACGCTGCTCGGGGTCAGGCAGGATCTCGGCAAGGGTGCGACCACCTGGCTGGCCGCAGGCATCGAGGGACTGGCGCCTTATTGGTTCGACGTCCAGCTCACCGGCTATGTAGGAACCGATGGGCGTCTCGCGGCGCGCGCCAAGGCCTCCTATGAGGTCCTGTTCACCAATCGGTTGATCCTTACGCCGCAGGTAGAGACCAATATCTATTCGAAGCGGTCGAGCGATCGGCAGCTCGGCAGCGGTTTCAGCAATGTCGAGCTGAGCGGGCGGTTGCGCTACGAAGTGTCGCGCAAGTTCGCGCCCTATATCGGCTTTGTCTGGGAGCGCGCATTTGACGGCACGGCCGATTTCCGTCGCCTGCGCGGGGAAGGGCCTTCCGAACACAGGTTGGTGATCGGCTTGCGCGCCTGGTGGTGATCCGCGGATGGCGACTTGAGGGATCGACCGCGAACGCGCCGCGTGACAAGGCTGGATCGCAAGCCAACGGTCGCTGGCCGGCCTCTTTTTTCGCCTTGCTGCTCGCGGCGGCTGCGGCGTCGGCGGGACAGACGGCCATTCTCGCCTTCCTTCCGACACTGGTCGACCCGGCTCGTGGCGCGCTATCGTCAAGCGCTCATGATTTTCATGTCGCGAGCCTGACCGCGGTCCACCCCCTCGCTGCCTTGCTGGCGGCGCCGCTCTGGGGCTGGATCGCGGACCGGGTCGACTATCGGGCGATGTTGCGCGCAGCGCTGGTCATCCTCGCGCTGGTGACCGCGCCGATCGGCCTCATCGGGCTGCCTGAGCTTTATGCATTGCGCCTGGTGGCGGGGATGGCGGCCGCCGCCATCATACCGCTGGGATTGCTCTGCGCGAGCTTTGCCGCAAGCGGGCGCGCGGACCAGGCGCGGCGCTTCACCTGGCTGACCGCCTTCGTGTTTCTGGGCGATCTCGCCGGTCCGCTGGTGGCGGAGGTCTCGGCCGCGATCCTGCCCCGCGCTCCCCTCATGATCCTCGCTCTCGGCATCGGTGCCGTCGGGGCGGCGCTTTGCGCCGTGCGTCTGCCGCGCTGGTGTGCACCCTGCAACGATGGCGGAGACCTGCCCGCGCCGACGCTCGGCGCGACGTTGATCCTGCTTTTCGTGACGATCGTCGCGGGCGGCGGGCTGGCGGCGATGCATGTCAATCTCCTGGTGACGCGGAGCGCCGTTTCGCTGAGCCGCGAAGAGATCGCCTGGATGCTCAGTCTTTGCGGATTGGGCATGCTGGCGGCACAGATCTTCCATGCGAGTGTTGATTGCCGTTGAGAAGTGACCCGGGAAGGGCCCAAATTTCCACTGAGAAGTGACCCATGTTGAACTCACCCCTGGCTTTGACGAGCGAGGGGTCATGGAGTGTTGGACATGGCGTTATTGAGCGTTATCCGGCGCTGGCATTTCCGCGATCATCTTTCGATCCGCGAGATTGCGCGGCGTACCGGGCTGTCACGTAATACGATCCGTAAATATCTACGTTCGGACACGGTCGAGCCGCGGTTCAAGGTGCCCGATCGCCCAAGCAAACTGGACCCGTTCGCGGAGCGGCTGTCAGCCTGGCTGAGACGGGAGATGGGTCGGACCCGCAAGCATAAGCGGACGATGAAGCAGTTGCATGCTGATCTGGTCAGCCTGGGCTATGATGGCTCCTACAATCGGGTGGCGGCCTTTGCCCGGGACTGGCGCGATGATTATCGTCGTGAGCAACAGATGAGCGGGCGCGGGACATTCGTGCCGCTGTCCTTCGCACCGGGGGAAGCATTCCAGTTCGATTGGAGCGAGGATTGGGCGATCATCGGCGGCGTGCGCACCAAGCTGCAGGTCGCCCACTTCAAGCTCAGCTACAGCCGCGCCTTTCTCGTGCGGGCCTATTTGCTCCAGACCCACGAGATGCTGTTCGATGCCCATAATCATGCGTTCCGCGTGCTGGGTGGTGTTCCGCGCCGGGGCATCTATGACAATATGCGCACCGCCGTCGATAAGGTCGGGCGCGGCAAGGAGCGGAACGTCAACACCCGCTTCCTCACCATGGTCAGTCATTATCTGTTCGAGGCCGAGTTCTGTAATCCGGCAGCAGGCTGGGAAAAGGGCCAGATCGAGAAGAACGTCCAGGATGCCCGGCATCGGCTATGGCAACCCACGCCGCAGGCGGAAAGCCTGGATGCTCTCAACCTATGGCTGGAGGAGCGCTGCAAGGAGCTGTGGCAGGATATCCCGCACGGGATCGAACCGGGTTCGGTCGCCGATGCCTGGGCCGATGAAGTGGAAAGCCTGATGCCGATGGGCAGACCGTTCGATGGCTTTGTCGAACATGGGAAACGGGTCTCGCCAACCTGCCTGATCCACCTGGAACGCAACCGTTACAGCGTGCCGGCGTCGTTCGCCAATCGGCCCGTCAGCCTGCGGGTCTATCCCGATCGCTTCCTGGTCGTCGCCGAAGGGCAAGTCATATGCGAGCATCAGCGCATTATCGACCGATCCCATGATGGGCCGGGGCACACCGTCTATGACTGGCGTCACTATCTGGCGGTGGTTCAGCGCAAACCCGGCGCCCTGCGCAACGGCGCGCCGTTCCTCGAACTGCCCGAGGCCTTCCAGCGGCTGCAACGGCATCTGCTGCGCAATCCCGGCGGCGACAGGGAAATGGTCGAGATCCTCGCCCTGGTTTTGCACCATGACGAAGAGGCGGTGCTGACCGCTGTCGCCCTGGCGCTGGACGCGGGCGTGCCCACCAAGACCCATATCCTCAACCTGTTGCACAGGCTGCTCGATGGAAAACCGCTCTCGATGCCGCCGGTAACGGCGCCACAGGCGCTGAGGCTGGTCAGCGAGCCAATGGCCAATGTCGAGCGCTACGATGCCCTGCGCCGGGAGAACCGTCATGCGTCATGATCCCGCCACCGGTGCCCTCGTCGTGATGCTGCGCGGCCTGAAAATGCCCGGCATGGCTCAGGCCGTGACCGATCTCATGGCTCAGGGATCGCCCGCCTTCGAGGCGGCCGTGCCGATCCTCTCCCAGTTGCTGAAAGCCGAGACGGCCGAACGCGAGGTGCGATCCGTTGCCTATCAGCTCAAGGTTGCGCGGTTCCCCGCCTATCGCGATCTCGCCGGCTTCGACTTTGCCAGCAGCGAGGTCAACGAAGCGCTGGTGCGCCAGTTGCACCGCTGCGACTTCATCGATGTTGCCGACAATGTGGTGCTCGTTGGAGGTCCGGGCACCGGGAAGACCCATCTCGCAACGGCGCTGGGCGTTCAGGCGATCGAGCATCATCGAAAGCGGGTCCGCTTCTTCTCTACGGTCGAACTGGTCAATGCCCTGGAACAGGAAAAGGCCCAGGGGCGCGCCGGGCAGATCGCCAACCGGCTCGTCCACTCGGACCTCGTCGTGTTGGACGAACTGGGTTATCTGCCGTTCAGTGCCTCCGGCGGCGCGCTGCTCTTCCACCTGCTGAGCAAATTATACGAGCGCACCAGCGTCATCATCACCACCAACCTGAGCTTCAGCGAGTGGGCCACCGTGTTCGGCGACGCGAAGATGACCACAGCGCTCCTCGATCGGCTCACCCATCACTGCCACATCCTGGAGACCGGCAACGACAGCTTCCGGTTCAAGAACAGCTCAGCCCAGCAAGCCAGACCCAGAAAGGAGAAACCCGCACCTTGACCCACATATGACATCCGAAACATAACCATCAGGCGGGTCACTTCTCGGTGGAAATCCCGGGTCACTTCTCAACGGCAATCAACAAAGTTTGCAGAAATCGATGATTTGCCCCAAAACTCGCTGTGAATCCAAACCTTTTGCCACCCGGATTTCGAACATTGCGCCAACCTCTCAGGCGGACCGCGAAGGAGATACTTCATGATGGTTCACCTCACGCATTGAATTATAGGCGATAGCTATATCTTTGGCATATTAGGAGGGGAAATTCCGAGGCATTGATCAACCTTGGAATTTATGCCATAGATATGCCATGAAGGTAGGTCGAACTGATAAATTGAGGTCGTTGCTCGATGCATGGGAGCCACACACGGTGGCGACCAGCCCGCATCTCAAGGCGCTCGGTCTGACAGCACAGGACCTGCAGAACTATAGATCCTCGCAGTGGCTCGTCTCGTTGGGTCGTGGCGCATTCAAGCGCCCGATGGAAACCGTGACCTGGCAGGGAGCGCTTTACAGCGTTCAGTCCCAGCTGAAACTGCCGGTCCACGTGGGCGCGCTCACGGCGATCGAGATGACGGGAAATAACCACTATGTGCGCTTCGGAGAGAGCAGGGCCTACCTCTTCTCGCCGCTGCACGTGGTTCTGCCGGCATGGTTTCAGAAGCATTGGGGGGGGGAGGTCCGTCATATGCAAACCAAGCTCCTGCCGAACGATATCGGGCTCACCGAGCACCGAACCCCGGAAGGCTATCCATTGACAGCCGCTACGCCCGAGCGGGCGATACTGGAGCTGCTGCATCTCGCGCCAAAGGAATTCGATCTCGTCGAGGCCTGCCAGATCGTGGAGGGCATGACGTCGCTTCGCCCCAAGCTCATGCAGTCCCTGCTCGAGGCCTGCACATCGGTGAAGGTCCGGCGGCTGTTCCTCTACCTTGCGGAACGGGCGGACCTACCGGTCATGCGGCACGTGAAGGTGGACCAGATAGATCTGGGCTCCGGCGATCGCAGCCTTGCGAAAATGGGGCGGTACGTCCCGAAATACAGACTGCTCCTCCCCAGGGAGCTTGTGTCGAGTGGCAACTGACCAATATCGTGACCAGGTTCGCCTGCTGTTGGACGTCCTGCCTTTGGTCATGGCGGAGCCGGCCTTCGCATTGAAAGGCGGCACGGCGATCAACCTGTTCGAGTGGGACCTCCCGCGGCTCTCGGTCGATATCGATCTAACCTACCTTCCCCTCCAAGACCGGGCGGCCTCTCTGCAGGCGATCGGCGAGGCGCTTGCCCGGATCAAGGTAGAAATCGAACGCCGCCTCCCGCCAACCCGCGTGACCCAGACACGCCAGGGCCAAGAAGGTATGGAGGTCAAGCTCAACTGTCAGCGCGGCAAGACCCAGATCAAGGTCGAAGTGAATCCCACCCTGCGCGGCCATCTCCTTCCTCTCCGCGATCTTCCCTGCTCCGACCGTGTGCAGGAGAGATTTGAGGCTTTCGTCGAAGCGCGCTGTCTCTCGCACGGCGAGCTCTTTGGCGGCAAGATTTGTGCCGCGCTGGACCGGCAACATCCGCGCGATCTGTTCGACGTGAAGCGTCTGCTGGACGTAGAGGGCGTCGTCGATGAGGTTCGTCACGGTTTCGTCGCGGCGCTTGTAAGCCACGGGCGCCCGATCGCTGAACTGATCAGCCCGAGCCGAAAGGACCAGAGCGGAGCGTTCAAGGCCCAATTCGAAGGCATGCCCTTCGAGCCGTTCGCCTATGAGGATCATGTTCATACGTTCGGTCGCCTCGTGGCGGCGATCCATAGGTCCCTCGGCGCTGATGATCGGAGGTTCTTAGAGAGTTTTGAGGCCGGAGACCCGGAATGGGACGCCTTCCCATTGCCAGCGCTTCGAGAGCTGCCCGCTCCTCAATTCAAGTTGGTAAACATCCGCAAATTTCGAAAGGCGCAGCCGGAACGACACGCAGCGGGTCTCATCGCGCTGGAAGCAGCTCTCGAGAAATAGCACGCGGTAATGCGCATCGCGGGAGAGCGCCCGATTGCTTCGTGGGTCCGGGCTGAGAGATTCGAATTCATCCACGAGTTGAAATCGTGTTGGTTTTGGAGTATATGAAACTGACTCAACAGGAATGATCGAATGGTTCGCCCAGCAAATATCGGTTTCGTTGATGCGGATCGCATCCTCCACGACCGCATTGTGGCGAGCACCGACCGCATCATCAAGATGATGCCGGCGGCGGCAAAGGCGGCGGCGATAAGCAGCGTCGACGTGCCGAGCCTTGTCTTCCATCTCGCGCTTGGCATCCCGGCGGTCGAAACGGATAATCCGGAAGCCGCGGAAAGAATTACGAACGCCATCGCCTTCAAACGGCGGATGATCGACGCCGCAGGCGGCGCGCTGACGGCGGAGAAGGTGCGCACGCTGTTGGGGCACAAGACGATCCAGGCCGTCTACAAGGCAGTCAAGGATCGCCGACTGCTGATGGTCGAGGATAACGGGACACAACTCTTCCCGGCATTTCAGTTCGACGGCAATGCGATTCTCCCCGGGATTGCAAAGGTTCTCGGTGCCACGCCGAATACAACGGGCTGGGCCGTCCTGCAGTTCCTCGTCAGCGGCGATGAGGGGCTCGACGGAACGAGCCCGATCGCATTGCTGAAGGGCAGCGATGCGGAAGTTGAGCGCCTAGTGCGTTTCGCCCGTACGCTCGAAGATTGACGCAATATGGGAGCGAAAGGCGGGATACCCGTGGCGACGATCGCGACGGGGCGAGTGCTTCATCGCGTGCACGCCGCGACGGTCGCGGCCAAATGGTATGGCCGCAAGGACGCGACCTGGCGTTGGGACGATCCGGACCGCAAATTCGGTGTGCTCTATTTGGGCAAGACGCTCGTCGGCCCCTTTGCGGAGACCTTGCTGAGGAGGCCGACGGACCGGGATGTCCTTTGGGATCAGGTCGCCAGGAGACGCGCTGCAAGCTTCTCCGCAACGCGACCGATCCGGCTGGCGAAGGTCCACGGACCGGGTCTCGGCTGGTTTAGAACGACCACCGCCGGAGTCTCGGCCGACTTCGATCCGGTGGATAATCCTGGCGCGTATGCGGTGCCGCAGGGTCGCGTCCGTCAATGTGGTGTAGAATTGGGTGTGGCCAGCGGGCTGCATTTTCAGGCGGCCTTGGGTGTAATCTGTAGCGGCTGTGCCTCCTCGATCATTGGTGTAGCAAGGGCGGCCATGCCCTCGATCTGCATGTAGCGGTGCTGGAGCTGGTATTCGTCATTCTGCTCCAGCAGGACGGCGCCGACGAGGCGGATGATGCTATCCTCGTTCGGGAAGATGCCGACGACATCGGCGCGGCGCTTCACTTCCTTGTTCAGGCGTTCCAGTGGATTGGTGGAATGTAATTTGACGCGGTGCTGCTCGGGGAAGGTCATGTAGGCCAGCACGTCGTGCTCGGCATCGTCCATGCAGGCGCCGAGCTTTGGCCAGCGGGTACGCAACTGGTCGGCGACCTGGCGCCAGACCTGTGTCGCGGCGGCATGGTCGGGCTGGAGGAAGACCTGGCGGATGGCAGCGGCGACGACGGTGTTCTGGCCCTTGGGCACGTAGGCCAGGGCATTGCGCATGAAGTGGACGCGGCACCGCTGCCAGGTGGCGCTGAGCACGCGAGTGATCGCTGCCTTGAGGCCCTCGTGGGCATCGGAGATGACCAGCTTCACGCCGGTCAGTCCGCGGCGTGCGAGGTCCTTGAGGAAGCTCGACCAGAATGGCTCGGCTTCGGAGGGTCCAATGTGAAGGCCAACGATTTCGCGCTTGCCCTCGGTGTTGACGGCAACGGCTATTATCGCGGCGACACTGACGATCCGCCCGCCCTCGCGCACCTTGAGGTAGGTAGCATCGAGCCAGAGGTAGGGCCAGTCGCCGGTGAGCGGCCGCTTAAGGAAGGCATGGACACGTTCGTCGATATCCTTGCACAGCTTGGACACCGAGGATTTGGAGATGCCGGTCATGCCCATGGCCTGCACCAGCTCGTCGACACGCCGGGTGCTGACGCCGGCGATCCACGCCTCCTGGATCACCGCGACCAGCGCCTTCTCGACGGTCTTCCTGGGTTCCAGGAAGCCAGGGAAGTAGGCGCCGGTCCGTAGCTTGGGAATCCTCAGGTTGAGCGTGCCGAGCCGGGTATCGAGGCTGCGGTCGCGGTAGCCGTTCCGCCAGGTCGTCCGGTCGCCGGAGCGCTCGTGTCGGCTAGCGCCGACCAGGCCATCGACGTCGGCCTCCATGATGATCTGTAATACGCTCTCGGCGATCGTGCGCAGGAAATCTCCATCTCCAGTCTTCGCCATCAGCTCGGCAAGCGGTAGTCTGTCGTCGGTCATCGGGATCAACTCCTCGGTGGGCGTGTGAAGTGTGGTAACTCCACCTTACCGATGAGCCCGGTGGCCACCGAGATCGAAATCGCATGGGGTGGGGCATGCCCCACCCCATGCGATCATCTCAATCTACACCAGAAATTACACCACGAGCGCGGACGCTAACTGCCGCAGCGGATCTCAGCGGAAATCTACAGCACCACCAGCCTCGATGGTATCCAGTACCGATCGCGGTTCGACAACGATGAGCTTTGCATCGCGCTGTTCGATCGGGCCGACGCGGCAATCTCCTTGGACACGGAGGGTGTCGCCATCGCCAAGGACTGGACCCGGACTGTGCTCGGCGATCGCGGCTATACGCTGATCGAACTCTAAAACTTCGAAGCTGCCCGGGCCGCTTACGGCGCGATGCCGCTCGCAGGCCGGTCAAATGGTCCGGCCAACCAAGAGCTCAGATATTCGGCGACCATCGCGAGAAAATGCTCGCGCTGATCAGGCTTGGCGATCGTGAACCTCTCCAGCGGCCAAGCCAGAAGCCGGTCGAACGGGCGCGGATGGATAGCGAATCGCGAGGCGAGCGGAACTTCCAGCTCGGCCGCCGCCGCGGCGAACAGGGCCCGCTGGACGTGGCCATTGCCGTCGAGAAAGGGGTGGATCTTCCCAAACCAGCAGAAGAGGTGGGTCAAGGTCAGGAGCTGAACATAAGGCGTGGCAGCTCGTGCCGGGACCAGTTCGCGCCGAACCTCGGAAAGCATGAAATCGAGCGCGGCAGTGACCTTCTGAGGTTCCTCGAATGCGAAGCTCTTCTTGAGATCGAAAATTTGCGGGGCGCCCATGCGCCGTCCCTCGAGCGAGGTGCCGACCGTGCCCCGATAGGTGCCAGCATATTCGGTGTAACCGGACGGCGTGAACTCGGCAAACAAGGCTCGATGCAGGTCACGCGGGTCGGTCAGAATGGACATCCGATAGGTGGGGTCGGCGAGGATACGCTGCTGAAGCTCGGCGCATGCCCGCGTCATTGCCGCATCATAGTCCGGCATGGCGTAGGCCTGCCATTCTGGCGCCACGCCGCTCGGCGTCATAAGAACTCCTCGCCGGCATGATCGTCGAAGATCGCCGCATCGCGGACATAGCCCGCGACTGTGTCGAGCGACTTGTGCCGCGAATGGTCCTTCATCTTGAACAGGTTCGCACGCTTGGCGGCCGCCTCGGTCAGGAACCCCGCGCGCAGCGAATGTCCGGAGAAAAGGGTCGGATCTAGCCCGGCCGTCGACGCGCAGACTTTGACAAGACGGGCCACGGTCTTGTCAGTGATCGGGTCCACTGTGAGCGCGTCACCCCGTGTCAGCCGACGGAACACGGGGCCAGTCCGCGGCTTGCCGGTCGAGGGATCTAGACCCTGCAGATCGGCAGCCTGAAGCCAGTCGGTGAGAAGAGCCACGGGCCGGATGCGGCGGCCCTCGGGGATCGCGATCTCCTGGCCTTCAGCCTCCTGATCGCCTTTCGAGCGGGGGATGGTGATCCGCACGCCGGACGTCTCGAAGGCGAGATCGGGGAGTTGCATCGCCGCGATCTCGGAGCGGCGGAACGCGCCTGCCATGCCGACCGCGAGAATCGCCCGGTCGCGCCTTGCCCGCAGGCCTGTGCCCTGGATCGTCGCGAGCATGGCGGTGAGCACGTCCGCCGCCGCCGGCGTCTTCTGGTCCTTCTTCCGGGAATATTTGCGGCGCACGCCTGCCATCATCTGGGCGATGACGCCGGCGGCGTCCCGCGCGCTGGGCGACGCGAGACCTGCCTCCTTGTGATGATGGTTGATCGCTGCGATCCGTCGGCCGATCGTGACCGGAGCAATGCCGGCGTCGGCCTCGACATGCGCGAACAGGGCAACGATGTCGGGGTGCGCGGGCAGCGCTTCGACATTGCGCGCGTCGCAGAAGTCGCAGAACCGCTCCCAATCCGAGGCATAGGCTTTCTGGGTCGAACCGGCCTTGGCCGTGGCAAGCGTATCGCGCGCGCCTTCGATCTCGGCGAGCAGGTCGGCCGGCAGGTTGGTCGAGATCGGAAGCAGGTCGCGGGCCATCACGTGAAGCCTAGCGGCGCCCTCTCCCGAAGCCAATTCCTATGTCCGAGAATCGCGTTTATCGGACATAGCGCTTCTTGCGATGGCCATGACTGAGCGGTGCGCCGATCACTTCTGGCCGCTATTGGTACTTATTCCCTCGATTATCGAATGCGGGCTTCGTGCCCTCGAGAACATTGACGACAGCTTGGTTAAGCGCGGGGTCTTCGATCGAGCCCGCGAGATATGTGATGCTGCACATAGCTTTCCGGTCGAACTCCGCGAAGATTATCTGTTCCGCATCGCACACGACGGCCAAGTTTGGGTTGTGCGTCACCATGATGATCTGCCTGTTTTCTTTTGCCGCGTTGAGGACTGGCACGAGCAGACTAACGATCGTTTCATTGTCGAGATTTTCCTCGGGCTGGTCGAGGATGATGGGATTTCGCTTCTTGTCGACCAAAAGGTAGAAGATCAGAAGCAGTGCCCCGCGCTGCCCCGGCGAGAGTTGTTCGATTGGCGTGTCCTGGAACAATAGAGTGTATTTGGGCTCAAGATACTCAAAGCTGTATATCAAATCATACACTTCCGTCGGCGCCCTGTCCTTCCGCATTAGCCCGTTGAGGTCGGCTTGGTCTGACGCCCGCTGACGTGCCGCATCATGCAGCAGTTTATGAAGATCGTCGGCGAGCGCCAAAGCGCCTGCCTCGGTATCAAGATCCTGCGCTTCAACACGCGCCCTTATGGCGGCCCGGCTTTCATCTTCGCCGCGCAGCTCTCCAATACTCTGCTTAACAAGGGAAAACAGCCGTTCTGAAACCAGATCGTGATAAGCCGCGAGATGGGATCGAAACTGGAGGCGATATTCGTCCCGTATCAGGCTGTTCTCTGAAATGACTTTCTGAAGAGGCTCAAAAAGTTTCTGGCGTTGATCTCGTTGTAGCGCCAGAATATGGAAAATCTGGGCTGCAAGCACAGTGCGTTGCGCGCGTCGCTCATCTAGTATGCGTGGAAGCTGGTCCAGTTGGGACAGTCGTGCTTCCAGCCCCAGCTTGCTGTCCGGCACATCAGGCGCGCCTTCGATTTCGCCTACGGACATCTGCCACGTCTTCATGGCGTTAAGATGGTCTTGGTAAGCTCGCTGTGGTCCGTTGAGCGCTTCGGTGGCTTGTTCGGCGCGGCCGGAATAGTCCGCTCTTTCTTTTTTGATCGCCTCAATCCGGGCGGCTAGGGCCCCCATTTCTCGCTCCGCGCCGGAATCTACCTCGCGCACCTTTCCTTCGTTAATCTCAAAAGTCAGGATATCGGGCAGCCGCAACCCAAGCAGTTCCAACTGCCCGGCGATTTCGGTACCCGCCGCCGCGATCTGCTCCCGAATGAGCGCGAACCGCTCGAGAACATCGCGCGCCGCTTTCCGCTGCGCGGAGAGTCTCGTCAACGCTTCGCCAATAGCCTTTTCTTCGTCGGCCAACGCAGCGATCGCCGTGGAAATCTCTGCCAGCGTAGCGGCGGCGGTTTCCTGATCAGGCGTAAGAGTCTCTGCAGGAGCGGCGATCGCAGGTGGTTTGCTTAGCTCCAGCTCCGCCAGTTGAACGGATTTCAAATGGATTTGTTCTTCGATATTCTTTCTAATCGAAGGATGGAGTTGGTCCTCTGTTCCGGCGATGAGACGGTTCAGGGTAACCAGATTCTTTCTGGCTTCATCTAGCCGCGCGCGAAGGGTGCTCTCCTGCGCCTCGATGAGCTGGTCGAAGTCAAGTGCGCCCAGACGGTCTTCAGCTGGTATGTGAGAGAAGATAACGGACCGAAGCTCACGTTCGAAGTTCTCTGATTTGCCGGTCACATGCTCGTTGCACAGAGCCTCGAAACGCCCCTGCGGCACATAACGGACCATCTCCACTCGATCAGGGGCCGGGTTGGCAGCTAGATTCGCTTGGCTCGGCTCTCCGGCCAGCCAATCTAACTTGCCATAAAATTGCCGCGCCGGCTCGCCGGCTTTGCCTCGAAATCGATCCGCTTTTAAAAACGAAAAATGAGCATGTTCTTGCGAGTTTCCAACGAGTGCCAGCACATCCGCTAGGGCACTCTTTCCGCTGCCTTTGTTACCGATGATCGCCACGAGATCCGCGTTGAAGGGAATTGCGCAACCGTCGAACCAGGTCTCTGCCAACGAACTGCCATCGACCTTCGAGAGGGACACAGTGTCGATGTAAAAGGTCTTGTTCGCAGAGATCCGCTGCAACTTGGGTGGCGTAAGGCCTATGTGGCATCGCTTGAACGGCTCTTTGATGGCTTGCTGCAGGCCCCGCCACGTGGGGTCGGCCTTGATCCATGTGATCCGCTGAGAGGGGAAGTCGCCATATCCGCGCGCATTGTTGTCACCAGCGGTCCCACGTAATTGGTGCGCATCGCTGCCTGAAACTGGCAGCCGAGGGATTCCTCCGATCGATTCCTGGAAGGCATCGAAAAAACTCTCGTTCTCTGGGCACTTGCGACCGACGAAGGCATTCCAGAGGCCTTCCTTTCTGGTCTCGAAGATTGGCGAGCTGTCAAATAGGCCGATTGCGTAAGCGTAATGTTCCTGATGCTTGACGGATGCGAGCCCATCGTTCGTTTCGAACGGCATGAAACCTAGAGCCATGCCGTCTGGGACCGCCCGAACCGCAGCTTTGTAGCTGTCGACATTGAGCTCCGCTATCACGTAGCCAGCGCGGAGCGCCGTCTCGTCGCTCGCCATGACCTCGGCTTTTTCAAAGCTGTGGGTCTTCAATTTGTCTGCGTTGGCCGCCCGGGCGTAGGCGATGAGAGCGTGAGGAGAGAGCGGCTGGCCGGTGATCTCGAGCTTCAGGGCCGAAAGGAAGTCTTTGAGATGCTGATCGGGAATTTCATCCGAAAATAGAACGTGCGCGTTCAAGCGCCCTTGGATCGGCGCAGCAAGCCGTAGCTCGATGCCGGGGAAAACGGTCTTTTCTAGTCCGGGACCCGTCCCTTCGCTTAGCCGCCGTTTCAGCGCGAACCACCCATCGAAACCCCAATAATCCTGGATGGCGTAGACCGCCGGAGCGGTATCATTGATCGCCGTTATCATCTCGTCGATCAACTCGTTGTCCCGGCTTGTGCATCCACTCGCTGAGAAGCGCTCTCCCTTCCAATGAAAAGAAGCAGGAGTGTGGATATGCAGATCCCACTGCCGCCACTCGGATCCGCGAGGAAAATGCTTTTTCACGCCCATTTTCTAATCCCCCCAACATCTCGTCTTTATAGCGCCTGCCCGAACTGTTGCTGTCACGCGCCATCCCCGGCAGTGCGCAGGCTTCAGCCAGCACGTCATCGGTCTATAGACACACGGTTCGCGGCGACGTGCCTGAAAGCCCTGTCCCGACAAGTCAGCAGGATAACCTGCATCCGCTCTGCCGCCTCGCTCAAGATCTCGACCATAAGGTCGAGCCGCGCGTCATCGGCATAGACAAGCGGGTCATCCAAGATCAGTGACACCGGACGGCCCTGCTCCAGGAGCATGTCGGCAAAGGCGATCCGTGTCAGGACCGCCAGCTGCTCCTGTGTGCCGCGGGAAAGATCGCCGCACCCTTCGCTGATACCGCCTCGCACAATCGCCTCCAGCGTGAGGTCCTCAGAAAAGCTCAGGTCGCAGCCGGGCAAGAGCCGCTCGATATGGCGTTTCGCGCGCTTGGCGACGGGCCCTACAAACTTTGCCGACGTCTCATCCCGCGCTTCATCGAGCGTATCGCGCAACAACTTCAGCGTGTCGGCTTCCTCGGTGATCCGCTGTAGTGCCGCACGTGCCGCCTCAGCCTCCTCGCGAGCCCCTGCCTCCCGATCGGCGAGCCCCTTCCCGCCCTCGCTCTCGACAGTCCCCTCCAGCCGCGCGACGTCCATCTCGAGTTTGGCACGAGCCTCCCCCGCCGCCTTTACCCGCGCATCGATTGTCTCGATCCTTCGCGTGATCGCCGCAGGATCGTGCGCAGTCGCGTCCCGGGTGGCCTCCTCAAGCTTCACGGCTGCTTCAGCCATCTGTTCGCGGGCCCGAACGACGTCTGCCGCCAGGGTTGGGAATTCCGGGCGGCCTTCGATCGTCTCGATCTGACTGTTAGCGTTGGCGAGCGTGCTGGCCGCGCCCGCTTCCGCGCTGGCCAGCGGCGCGTCCTCTTGTTCTGCTCGGCGGAGCGCCTCAACAGCGCTTTCCTGTGCACCTTCCGCCCTCGCGAGAGCGGTGTCGGCCGCTTCGAGCCGGGCAGTGAGGAGTGTGATATCGGGGATGTCGGCTTCGACGGTCTTACTCTCGTCGTTCATTTCAGCGATGAAGAGCTTGAGCGCATCGGGGCCGGCAGCGAGCCCGATAAGGGCATCGGCCGGCGTCACGGCGGAGATGCGCGCCGCGATCGTGCGCAACTCGCCTACTGCGTCTCGCGCGGTATCATTGCGAGCGCGCCCCTCCGCCAAGCTCGTGAGCCCGAACTCGCCCAATGCAGACTTTTGTCGCTCCAGCGCCGAGGAGAGCGCTCCCTCAGCGCTCGCCGCCCCGGCCGGCGGCGTGATAATCAGCTCGGCATTGCCGAACCGGAGACGGGTCTCACCCGACAGGGTTCGCTCGCCGAGCGCCATCGGTTCGCCATCGATCGATATGCCCTCAGCGTTCCCGACAAGGGCAATCCGCGTCGCACCTGCGGCGAGCGCCGCGCGCGCCTCAGCTACGAGTCGCTCGTTTGCCTCGATCGCATCCATCGCCTTGGCCGGTATCAGCGACGCGGTGAGGACTGTGGCCTCTTCCTGAAGCCGCTCGAGGTCGATCAGCTCGGCGTGACGCGCGCGTGCCGCGGACACCGCGCTGCGGCGCCGCGACGCGCGTAAAAGCTCCTCGCCCGTGCTGAGGGCACCTCGAGCTTCCTGGCGAGCGGTGCGCGCGGCTTCCAAGGCGCTGCGCGCTTCAACGAGCCGTTGCTGCGCTGTGGCCAAGCCTTCGCGGACTTCGGCGCGGCGTGAGCGCGCAACACCCAGCGCGAGTTCAGCGCTAGTGCGTTCGTCGGTCGCCTTGCGATGCCGATCGAGGAGATCTTCAAGGTTTCGCGTCTTCGCGCTGATGGCCTCATGCTCGGCCCGCCGGGTCGCGAGGATTTGCGCAGCTGCGCGCGCCGTCTCGAGAGAAGCAGTGAGATCCTTCCGCGTTTGCACGTCTGTGTCGTCCGCGATCTCGCGGTGAACGACCTTCAGTCTGAAGCGCGCATTTTCGAGTTCGGAGAACGTCCTCTCAAGTCCAGCCAGACGTTCGGCGGCGTCGCGGGCGGCCGCTTCAGCCTGGTCAACGCGCTCTCGTGCTTCGTTCTGCCGCCCGCGCTTCTGCCCGGTTGGGGACCAGTAGCGCCCATATTGCTCGTCGATCCGGGTTCGGACGCGCGTGTAGGCGGGGCCGCCCATGATCGAACCGACCTCGGCTTCAAGCGTCGAGCGGACCGTGTCACGCACTATCTGGCCTGGCCCGGTGACCGCGAGTGCCTCAGCTTGTGCAACCCAAAGAAGTCCAAGCGCGCCGTATGTGCCGGCGTCGCCCTTCTGACTGGTGTCGCGCACCGATCCCAGCAGCGCGTGTAGGCGGGCTTCCGCTTCCTCGCCCTGTGCTCTACCCTGTGGACCGGTGACCTCGATCGATGCGCCGCGCAGAAAGCGCTTGGTCACCGTCCATGGTGCGCCATCGGCATCGAACGAAACCTGAATTTCCGGACCGACGGCTTCCCCATAAGGCGCGAACGATTGGGCGAGCTGGTTCTTCGTACCGTGGCGAACGAAAAATGCCGCGCGAAGCGCCTCGAGCACTGTCGACTTGCCGGTCTCATTGGGTTCGATGACAACGTTGAGACCGTCGGTGAGCCCTTCAATCGCCATCGGCTCCCGAAACTTGCGGAAGCCGTCGATGGCGATACGGCGCAGGTACAGGCTCATGCCCTGTCCTCCCGGCTGTACTCGACGAAGAGACGCTCCAAGGCGCGCTTTGCAATCAACCCATCGGGGCCGCCTGTTTCAATTGCCGCAGAAAGTTTCGCCGCGGCGACGCCGAGCATGCCCTCAACCGAGAGGCTAGCAAGATCGTCTGCACTGGGGCGGCCGACAAGATCGACTGCGCGAACGTCGAGATAGCGGACACGGTGCCCGACATCGTTTTCGAGTCTGCCCAGCATCCCGACCCGGTCCGTAAGGCTCGTGATTCCGGCCAGCGATAGTTCAAGGAGCGTCGAAGGCGGATCGATCGATCCCAACAATTGGTCGCACTCGGCATCGAAGCCGGCCTGATCGTTCACTGTCCAGCTTCGCTTGATCCACTGGAAGCGCCCCGTGCGGATTGGCGTCACCACCGGATCGCGACCTTCGCCGATGTCGACCAATAGTATCTGACCAGGTTCATCGCGTTGGAAGCGATCGGTTTCGGGGGTGCCCGCATACCAGGTGCGCGCCTCGATATTGAGCGTCCCGTGCCAATCTCCAAGCGCGAGATAATCGAGCGTGGAGCGACGAGCCCGGTCGGGCGCGATCTGGTTCTTGGTCTCGCCCTGAGTGCCGAAGTCGTGGATCGATCCGTGCGCGAGGCCAATGCGGATGCGGCCTCCCGGTGTCGCCATGGTGTCGAAAAGCTCGGTGGGATCATCAAGGTTGTGGCGATGCGTCAGGGGCGCTGGAAGGAGCCAGATTCCGGGCTCGATTTCGTGGGCCTGCGCTTCCGATAAGACGGTGATACCGCCCCCCGCGCGATGGCGAACACGGTCCCAGAGACCGCCATTGCGGGCAAAGTCGTGATTGCCGGGGAGGAGCCACCACCGGCACGCATGGCGCTCCATGCGGGATATCGCTTGAACGATCGTGCGGTCTTCAGGTCCCTCGGTGTCGAAGACATCACCCGCGACCAGAACATGAGCCGCACCGTGACGAGCTGCTTCCCTCCCGATCGCATCGATGGCATCGAAGCGCGCCTCGGAAAGTGCGGCGCGCACTTCCGGCTCAAACCGCCCGTATGGTTTTCCGAGCTGCCAGTCGGCGGTGTGAATGAGCTTCATTGTGGCCCCGCGGATCCGTGTGTCATCTAAGTCCCATCGCGCGAGCCCAGGCGTCGACCTGACCAAAGGCGTCCTGCTGCCATTCGTCCGGCGTTCGGCCGTCCAGGATATCCGAGCCCTCTACGAAGTTGCGCACGCATGTAGGACCATAGCCGTCCGGATCGTCGAATTTCGCAACCACATGCGCGAAGCCATCCCGGCCACTTCGATGCTCCAACAGCGGGCGGCAATCGCCCGCGAGTGCTTCGATTCCTCCGGGATAATTCCGGATCGAATAATAGACGTCGTAGGCGTCTTTCTGCTTGTAGCGCCCATCGAGCGCGAAGCCCTTCATGGCGAGAAGCGCCGGAATCGAGGCGACGGCGATCATCACCTTGTTGGTCCCGCCCTTGGGCATATCGCCTTCGATCGCGACGAGCTCATGGAAATGAATGGCAAGCTCCGCGCCGGATGCACGCTGGGTTGCGAATTCAGTGGTGAGCGGCGGCCGGTTCTTCTCCAGGACGGCGTCATAGGGGCGCAGGAAATCAACGATCACATCGATCGGAGGTGCGTCATCCTTCGGCTGCACCGTCCGGACCATCTGGAAATATCTAAGCGTGTCGCGGGGGGCGTAACCCTGCCCGTGGAGGGCATCGACAAGAGCGACATATTCTTCGCCGGCGGCCAGAGCCTGTGCGTCGAGACTGAGGTCTATGTCGAGTGTGCCGACGTGGCGCATCTCGCTGTCCTCGAGCAGCAGCCAAGGCACGGCGCCGCCGATAACCGCGAACTTCCCGCGAAAGCTGCCCAGTGTCTGGCCAATCTCAACGAGCACCGACTTCACCGCGGCGCTGGTGCGATCGTCATAGTCTGTGGCCGATTGCGGTTCGTCGTTCATGAAGGCCACCGCAAAAGCTTGTCCTTCAGATGTTCTGCCCCTTCGACGCCGCGCTCGCCGCCCGCCATGAGATCGAGATAGGTCTGAACCGGGCTAGTCGCGATGATCCCCGGTGCGACGGCCCGCGCGTCGTCGAGCACGCCATCCTCATCGGGGACGCGCACGACAATGTTCGCACCCTTTGCGGGTGCAGTCAGATTTAGGATTGTTTGCAAGGCGCCAAGGCCCTTCTCGTCCGCGTAGAAATAGCTGGTGCTCTGGCGAACGAAGGGCGCGTACCAATCGGCCGCGCTGAACGAGGCCAGCGCCACCCTTCCCTGCTCGGTTGCTAGATCACGCAGCCGCTCCGCTAGGGCTTTGCCATGAAGGTGGGTATAGAGGCGGACCTCCTCCCCTCTGGGCTGCTCATAGTTGCGGGCCCATTCGTCCAGCAAACCGGAAGGATCGACGAGCCGCAGCCCCTGTTCGCTCTGGTCGGCCCATTCCCGTTCACGCAGGGCGGTGCCGATCGTGCTGACCAGCCCGAGGCTGACCTTGGCTTCTTCAGCAAGCTCGGTCACGCGCCAAGGCCGATGCGGCTCGTTCAGCAATACGCGCAGGATCCGGGTCGACTTTGGCTTGAATAGGGTGCGCAGAGAACGTCGTTCGGGATCGGGTTTCCCTTCAACCTTGCGCTCGATGAAGATGGTATCGACAACGAGGCGCGCGTTGCCCTGGAAATCAAGGTAGGCGATGTCTTCCTCGCGACATGCCGCCTGCGCCTGTTCGGATAAATAGGGCGCGATGAACATAGGCACGCCCTCTTGGCCAGTCTGATTCAGATAACGTTTGAGCTGGTAGGCTACTTGGTGCGCAATCCGGGGTTGCCCGTTGCTTTTGACCTCGACCACGAGTCTGAGTGGTCGGCCGGCGAATTCGGTTTCAGCGACGATGTCTACGCCTCGATCAGCCTCGCCTGGCTTGCCACTCAGCGTCATTGGGCCGACGGCGAATTGAGGGATTGAGCCTAGAAAGGCCTCAAGCGCTTCTGCCGCCCGTCGTTCGATGCCAATTGGGTCTTTCACCGAACCGCTGAAACCACGATTCGGCTGAAATAGCAAATAATTTCACTGAAACGCGCATTTCAACGAATCGTTGAAAACGGCAAATCTGTGAAACGAGCTTCATCGGATGGGGTATCAGGCCCTTTGCGACCAAAGGGCCCGCGCGGCTGCCTCAGTGATCGTGTACACCGCCTCACGTTGAGCGCCACGATTATGGTGGTCTACACGGTAGCCCTGATAGTGTCGCCGGACCAGACCGGCGCGGACGAGATCGGAGACGGCGCGACTGACATTGCACCGACCAGAGCGCCGGACCCGCTCACGAACCTCATTGTCGATCGCCTTTGCTGCCTCCCCTGGGTCCTCTGGCAAGGCGTCCTGCGCAGCGAGCGACGCTTTGACCTCTTCGACGATGATCAGGCGGCGCGCATCGCGCTTTGCCATCGGAACCAGTGAATCGCACAGCCAATCGCGGAGCGGCACGCGAACCTCGTCCTCGGTATCGACATATGGGCCCGCTGAACCGCTGTTTCCCCCGGCGGCTTTGGCAATGAGGTTGAGGACCATGAACGCGTAGCGCGGTCGCGGCGAGAAATCCGCGATCCGTTCGATCAGCGCCGGCAAATTCAGGCTCTTGGCAGGCGCTCCCTGGCCGACTTCAACGGCATCGAAAAGGTCGGCTTGGTGGAACATAAGATGAATCTTAGCATCGCTTGCGGCAATGTGAATCCCGTTCGTGCGTCTTTCGTCAGTTTTTTCTGCTGTAACACTTCTTGCCCGCTTGGCCGCTCGCGCGGCGGCCACCGCAGCTCAGCCGCACTTGGTATCTAGGCCTGCTCGACGGCCCGGAGGCGCTCGGTAACGTCGCTCACGCCTGGTGCATCCCACACATCATCACGAAGGTAGAATTTATGGCTCTTCGTATAATCGACGAAGCTTGTTCGCTCGAACACCACGCTTGCAGGGATCAGCGCCGCGCGAATGACGCAGAAGTCGTCGTTAAAGAGAACGCCGGCCAATATATCGAAACCGTCCGTCGACCGGATCGCCGACATCTGACGCGACTTGTTGCGCCTGTGCAGCCGGCGGCCCTTGATCTGATAGCGGACGCCGTCCGAGTCCGCCGCGTCGAAGCCCTTCTTCGAATTGGCCTCCTGCTCCCAACCGAAAGCTGTGCAAAAGAGATATTCGGCCAGGTCTCCCGTCGGATTGTTGGCAGACCGCAAGACATTGCGCGATCGTAGTTCCTCGTTGATTGCGGCATGGAGCGCGAGCATCTCCGCGATAGACTTGCCATTAAGATCGTTCATCAGAGCAATCTGCCGGATTCCAACGTCGGCCGCTATCCAAGAGACCACCACGAATTTTTTCGCGTCGGAAATGTGCCCCTTTTTCGCCGGTCGTTGCGGCGACGGCGCGAGAGGCGATCTCCATCACGCTTGACTCTGGTGCGCCCTCGTCAGAACAAAGAGGGAACGAATTAATCACCTTCCGAGTCTCTGTGATGCTATGCGCGAGTCAGCCGTCCTTGATGATCTACGTGCGCGCATCGCGCAGATCGAGGGCACTGATGGGCGACACGACGCCATTCCGTTCGGGATCGAGAGCATTGATTGTCGCCTGCCAGGCGGTGGCATAGCCACCGGCACGCTTCACGAGATCGCGGGCAGTACCGATCTGGCTGATGAGGCGAGCGCTACCGTATTCCTTGCCGGAATTCTCGCGCGTGTAGAGGGTCCGGTTTTCTGGTGCCTCCGCTGGCGCGATCTCTTCGCCCCTGCCCTTCACCTGGCGGGGCTGCATCCGAACCGCGTAATTCACGTCGAGGCTGGCAGCGATACCAACGTGCTCCTCGCGATGGAGGAATGTTTGCGCCAACCAGGCCTTGCCGGGGTGGTCGGGGAGGTGGAGAAATATTCGACTACTGCCTCCAAGCGCCTGCAGCTTGCAGCAGAAAGTTCGGGCGTTGCCGCCTTCGTCTTCCGGCGCGCTTCCAGGGTTGAACAGGCCGTCGAGGGAACGGCGGCCGCAACGCGTTGGCGAGTAACGGCTCACCCAAGTGAAGATCTCGGCATTCCGAGCCTGGGGCGACCACGCTGGCGGGTTGAGCTGGAACGCGTGCGCGGCGGAAATCCGCACAGCTGGATTGTGGAGGGCTGCGATGCAACGGGTCGTATCGCTCTTCCTGCCGCACTGGTCGACCGACCGGCTGCGCAGGAAGAACGCAAATTCGTCGCCTGAGCGGCACGATACAATCGCCTGCGATGCGCCGCTGGTGACGGCCATCCCGGACCACGGTCGCCGCGTCATCGCAGCGATCGATGCTGGCGCTCGCGCTCTCGGCATCAAACCAGGAATGACAGTCACAAAAGCGCGCTCGCTGGCGCCAGAACTCCGGGTGGTCGACGCGGAGCCCGATGCGGATCTTGAGGGCCTGCGCCGTCTCGCGCTCTGGGCAGGTCGGCGCTACTCACCGTTTGTGTCCCCCGATGCACCGGACGGGCTCTGGCTCGACATCACGGGTTGCGCGTCGCTGTTCGGGACGGAGAAGGCGCTCCTAAAGGATCTTCATCGTCGCATCGCGGCGTCCGGGCTCTCGGTGCAAATCGCGGTTGCCGACACTGCGGGCTGTGCTCACGCCGTTGCACGGCATGTCCCTGCGGGTCGGCCCGTCACAATCGAGCCCGGAGATCACCGCAAGGCGATCGCGATTCTGCCGATATCGGCGCTCCGACTTCCCGGAGGTGATGTCGAAGCCCTGCGAAAATTGGGGTTCGAGCGCATTGAGCAGCTCATCGACGCGCCGCGGCCACCGCTTGCCAAGCGGTTTGGTCGTGAGCTGCATCGACGTCTCGACCAGGCGTTGGGGACGCTCCATGAGCCGATTGATCCGATCTTCCCCGAACACCTTCCAAAGGCTCGGCGGGGTTTCATGGAGCCTATCGCGACACCGGAAGCCTTCGCCTTGGTAATTGGCGACCTCGTGTCCGATGTCGTCGACCAGCTCAGCCACATCGGCAAGGGCGCACGCCGGCTCGATTGCTATTTCCATAGGGTCGACGGACACAATCAGGCGGTCCGGGTCGGAACAGCCGCCGCGTCTCGTGATGCGCGTCATCTCGCCAAGCTGCTCTGCGCCAAAATCGAGACGATCGAGCCGGGCGAAGGCATCGAAGCCATGACGTTGGTCACCCCGCTCGTCGAAGCTCTGGGTTCAACACAGGGCGAAGGGCTCGATAGCCTCGGGCGTCAGGGTCCAGACCTCGCGGCTCTGGTCGATGCTCTAGCCAATCGGTTCGGCCAACGCAGCCTTCACCGGGTCAGTCCACAAGCGAGCGCGATGCCAGAGCGCTCCACGACCATGCTGCCGGCCCTGAGCAAAATCACCGATGCGGGATGGGATGATGCCCTGCCCCGCCCCGCTCGGTTGCTGCATCGGCCCGAGCCGATCGAAGTGATTGCGCTTCTGCCGGACGATGCTCCGCGCATGTTCATCTGGCGGCGCAAACGATACCGTGTGACCCAGGGGGACGGCCCGGAACGCCTCCATGGCGAATGGTGGCGTGAGAGCGGGATTGAAGCTGAAAAGGCCCTCACTGTCCGCGACTATTATCAGGTCGAGACCCAAACGGGTGGCCGCTACTGGCTGTTTCGCTTAGGCGACGGGACCAGCCATGCCACCGGCAACATGCGCTGGTTCATCCATGGCGCATTCGCATGACAAGCGATGCCCGCTATGTCGAGCTGCAGGTCACGACGCATTTCAGCTTCCTGCGCGGCGCGTCATCGCCCGAAGAGCTGTTTGCTGCCGCGGCTCTGCTGGGACTGCCCGCGCTCGGTATCGTCGATCGCAGTTCCGTGGCGGGCGTCGTGCGGGCTTGGGACGCCGAGAAGACGACAGGCGTACGTTCGATCATCGGTTGCCGCCTGGATCTCGTGGATGGCACGGCCTTTCTCGTCTACCCGACTGATCGCGCCGCCTATGGGCATATGTGCCGCTTGCTGAGCATCGGCAAAGAGCGCGCTGGAAAGGGTGCCTGCCACCTTGACTGGCCCGACCTCGAGCAGTGGCATGAGGGTCTCATTGCGATCCTTGTTCCGGACCGCGCGGATACGGTGGCCGAAGGGGCGCTCTCGCGCGCCAGGAGGATCTTCCGTGATCGCCTATATCTAGCGCTATCCATTCGCCGCCGGCCGAAGGACGCGATCCGACTGCGCGATCTCGCGAACATGGCGGCCGCCGCCCGCGTGCCGACCGTCGCCACCAATGATGTTCTCTACCATTCGCCAGATCGGCGGATGCTGCAGGATGTCGTGACCTGCGTCCGAGAGCGATGCACGATCGACGAGCTTGGCGATCGGCGCGAACGATTTGCAGACCGCCACCTGAAGACCGGCGAGGAAATGGACCGGCTCTTCCGCCGTTATCTCAACGACGCCACCCCGGTCTCGCGCACACTGGAGGTAGCAAAACGCTGCACGTTCAGTCTTGAAGAGCTGCGCTACCAATATCCGGACGAGATCAGCGTTCCTGGTCGAACGCCGCAGGAAGAGCTGGAGCGGCTCACCTGGGAAAAGGCGCCCGAGCGCTATCCTGAAGGAATCGAGGGCAAGGTCCGTACCCAGCTCGAGCACGAATTGAAGCTAATCGCCGATCTGGAATACGCACCGTATTTTCTGACGGTCCATTCGATCGTCGCCGAGGCGCGGCGGCGTGAGATCATTTGTCAGGGGCGAGGGTCAGCGGCGAACAGCGCGGTTTGCTACGTACTCGGCATCACGTCGATCGATCCTGTCCGATCTGAGCTTCTGTTCGAGCGCTTCGTTTCGGCCGAGCGGCGCGAGCCGCCCGATATCGATGTCGATTTCGAGCATGAGCGCCGCGAGGAAGTGATCCAGTGGATTTATGAGACCTATGGCCGGACGCGGTCTGCGTTGACGGCGGTCGTGACCCGCTATCGTGCACGCGGCGCGGTCCGCGACGTCGGCAAGGCGCTGGGTCTCAGCGAGGACATGACGGCCGGCCTCTCCGGTGCGGTCTGGAGCTGGAGTCGCGAGGGCGTCGAGGAAAAGCATGCCGAAGAGCTCAACATGGACCTCAGCGATCGGCGGCTCGCGCTGACGCTGGAGCTGGCGCGGCAGCTCATCAATACGCCGCGGCATCTATCGCAGCACCCAGGCGGGTTCGTGCTCACCCGCGATCGGCTCGACGAGCTCGTTCCGATCGAGCCAGCGGCAATGGAGGACCGACAAGTCATCGAGTGGGACAAGGACGATATCGACCTATTGGGGTTCATGAAGGTCGATGTCCTAGCCCTCGGCATGTTATCGTGCATGCGGAGAGCGTTTGAATTCCTAGAGGCCGACAAAGGGGTGAAACTCGATCTCGCCACGATACCGGCAGAGGATCCGGCGACCTACGCGATGATCCGCAAAGCAGACACTTTGGGCGTTTTCCAGATTGAGAGTCGCGCGCAGATGGCTTCCATTCCGCTGATGGCGCCGCGTACCTTCTATGATTTGGTAATTCAGGTGGCGATCGTCCGCCCGGGACCGATTCAGGGCGATATGGTCCACCCTTACCGCCGGCGTCGAAACGGCGAGGAGGAGGTTACCTACCCCACCGAAGAGCTCCGACGGGTGCTCGAGAAGACCTTGGGCGTACCGCTGTTCCAGGAGCAGGCGATGCGCGTGGCGATCGAGTGCGCCGGCTTCACCGCGAGCGAAGCCGACCTCCTCCGCCGGGCAATGGCTACCTTCAAGCTCACCGGCGGCGTCTCCCATTTTCGGGACAAGCTGATCGATGGCATGGTTTCACGCGGCTACGATCAGGATTTCGCGGAGCGTACTTTCAAGCAGATTGAGGGATTCGGCTCCTATGGGTTCCCTGAAAGCCACGCAGCGAGCTTCGCGCTGATCGCCTATGCCAGCAGTTGGGTGAAGTGCCATCACCCCGACATATTCTGCGCGGCCCTCCTGAACGCCCAGCCCATGGGCTTCTATGCGCCCGCTCAGATCGTGCGCGACGCGCGGCAGCACGGGGTTGAGGTTCGCCCGATCGACGTGAACCACAGCCGCTGGGATTGCACGCTGGAGCCCACGGGCGGCCGCTACCTCGCCGTGCGTCTGGGTCTGCGCATGGTGACTGATCTTGCCAATAAGGACGCCGCAGCCATCGTCACCGCGCGCGCCGATCAAGCCTTTGAGAGCGTCGAAGAAATCCAGCGCCGATCGGGCGTAGGCCGGGGCGCTCTCGACCGTATCGGCGAGGCCGACGGATTTGGATCGCTGGGGAGCACCCGGCGCCAGGGACTATGGAGCGTGAAGGGACTCGGCAACGCGGCGCTGCCGCTGTTCGCCGCGGCCGACGAGCGAGAGGGCAAGCTGCGAGAGGAAGCGATCGAACCGACGGTCATTCTTGCGCCGATGGGCGCCGGCGCTGAAGTCGTCGAGGACTATCGCGCGTCCGGTCTGTCGCTACGTGCCCATCCCCTCGCCTTCCTGCGCGACGAGCTGCGCAGCCGCAAGATAATCACATGCGAGGAACTTCAATCCGTGAAGGACGGCCGTTGGATCAATCTCGCCGGGATCGTGCTGGTCAGACAGAAGCCGGGCTCGGCGAAAGGGGTCATGTTCATCACCCTCGAAGACGAAACGAATGTCGCCAACCTCGTCGTCTGGACGAATGTCTTTGAGAAACATCGACGCATCGTGCTGGGTTCGTCGATGATGGGTGTGCGGGGTCAGGTCCAGCGCGAGGGCGAGGTGATCCATGTGATCGCGCAGCGGCTCGAAGACCTGTCGCCGCTGCTCGCGAGCGTCGGCAACCGGGCAGATGTCGCCGATATCTACCGGCTAAGCCGTGCCGACGTGGTCAAAAGCCCGATGCGCCCTGATCCACGCGACCCGGAATCGCCGCTCGGCCGGCAGCCGCGCGACATCTTCATTCCTGATCTGCGGCTAGGCTCGGGCATCGTTCCGGGACGGCAGACCGAGGGGATCAAGGTCAAGCCGCGCGACTTCCGCTAGCCGCCGAGAATCTTCTGCTCGCCGAGCCCCATGAGATAGCCAACATAGTCGTCTACACCCTCGGGACCTTCCGGAGGCGGCCGGCTTTCTGCCTCTGCCATGGCGTCGGTCGCGAAGCGTGCAACCGCTGCGGCATCACCTCGCCACCATGGCTCCACTCTCGCAGCGAGCGCTGTCTCGAAGCCTGCCATGTCCTCGGCGTCGATAAAGAGGAGCGGCGCGATCTCAGCGAGCGCTCTGTCGGCTGTTGCCAGCAGGAACCGTTTGGTCTCGTAAGGCTCCGTCATCGCTCTCCGTGACAGATCACTCAGATACGTGACATCCCAGGCGGCATTGCGGATTCCGGTTAGCGCTCGCTGCCGATCCGGCGACCGGAGCTGCTTGAACAGCCCCGCCTTGGCGGCGAACGGCGAGAAGAACATCGAGCTATAGAGCGCTGCGGGTCCGGCGATGATGAAATCGCTGGCCATCCACTGATAGAGCCTCTCGGCACGCTCGCGCGGACTCATCGGTGAGAGTTCGAGTTCAGCAGCCTTGAGCAGCACCACGTAATTGCAGCGCCAACGATGGAATGGCTGCGCGAGGTCATACTCTTCGCGGTCAGCCGGGCCGGTCGACGGAAGGGCGTCAGCCCTGCCGAGAGCCACATCGATCCAAGCATGCGCCTGCCCAACATCGGCGGAACGAAACCACTGCAGTTCCTCAAGCGCGGCTTCGTTTCCGTGCGCGTGCGCCAATTCACGAAAAGCAATCACCGGCTCCAGGTCCAAATTCATGGATTGAGACAAGGCCATGAGGTCGACGGCAACCTGGGTGGGACCATCGAGCGGCCTGCGCACCCCTTCCTTCGCAATCTTCGCCATCCGCGACGCTACATTGCGATCGACCAGCACGACGGTGCTCGACCGGTCAATGAGCTCCGCATAGAGAAGAGCTTCGATCGACACCAAGCCCGCCGCTGGCGCAATGAACCCTGGGATGAGGCTGTTAGAACCGGCGAGCCTCGACGCAATCGCCTCGACATCCTCTCGCGGGAAATCGGCCGAAATCCGGAAAAAGATGTTGGCGTCTTCTTCGAGGTTCATCGGCTTCTTCTATCACAATGGGAGAGGGTTCAAGGCTCGACGAGCAGCCGCGGCATCGGAAAGTCAGAAAGGCTATTCGGGCCCGCGAGAAACGGGCTCGAGGAAGCGATCTACGAGATCATAATACTGCCTGTTGTCGGCATAGACATATTGCTGCGCGCTCTGGATCGATATGCGGTTCGCGCTGTCGATCAGCGCTGGCGGCTGAAGGGCATCAAGCTGATTCAGGAGATCACTGCTGTAGCTGGCAAGGAAGATCGCCGTCGGCGACAACGGCAGCGAGATCAGGCAGTCCGGTGACGCGAGCCCGGGCAGCATGCAGATCGGGAAGTCGCTGGTAACGAGTCCGTAGGGCCCGTCGCGAAAATGAAAGACGCGCCAGTCCATCCGCGCAATGTCGGCTTTCATCTGCGGAAGCTCGACCAGGCCGGGGATGAGGGTGGTGCCGAAATCCTCGACCAGGCCATCAATGCCACGCTCGCGCAAAAACTCCATGAGGGTTGGCGGATCGATAGCCCGCCGCAGCGCTTCATATTCCTCGGGCCGCTTGATGATTTCCTGCGCCAGCATCTCTGACGCATCGGCCTTTAGTTTCCTGAGAAGGTTTGGCAGGCGGACAAGCAAGGACATTAGGAAACGAACCCACGCCATGCGCAGATCCATCGGCAGGACCGGCCGGGTTTCGCTCAGCAGAATACGCAGCGCCCGCGAAGCCGGGTCATCCACCTCCGGCCCCATGAACTCACGCTCGATCGCGTTTCGATGCTCCGGCGCCACACCGTTCAGGGCGTAGAGGCCCTTCTCTGCCCCGATCGACTTGGGCGCGTATTCGCGCACAAAGAGTTTCCCGCGCTGGCGCGAATAGGTCGAGAGCTGCCCCTGACCGTTCGCCCATCGGGACAGATAGAACTGCGGCAGGAAATGGTGACGATCTGGATCGCTCAAGCCGGATCTCCGGCAGCTTCCCGGCGCTGGCTCACAAGAGCGCCTGTTGCTGGCTCGGCGGCGGATAGACCTGGGTGGGGATGAGGCTACCCTTCGGAAGGACGCGCAGCACCTCGTTCGCCGGTACGGACGGATCGAGCCAGTCGGCCCAGGAATCGCGCGGAAGCGGGATTATCTGCCGCCGGTGATAGGGCTTGATGTCCTCGCCCGGCTCGGTGGTCAGCAATGTGAAGGCCTCGCCCTCCGCCGTCGACCGCCAGATTCCCGCGATGCAGAACCAATCATGGTCTCGCATCGTGAAGAGCCACTTTGTCTTGCGCTTCTGTTTGGGATCCTCGGGCTGCGTAAACTCGTAGAATCCGTCGGCAAGGATCAGGCAGCGATGCGAGGAGAACTCGCGCCCTTCCGACTGATAATTGTAGACCGGCTTGCCGTTGTGCCCCGGCCAGCTCCATCGTCGATTGACGAGTTCGCCCACACCCCTGCCCTCGCCGCTGCGGACGATCGGCGCGATATCGCTGATCTTGATATCCTCGCGGGCCGCGACATTCGGCGTACCCTCGGGCATTTTGATCTTGATCTTGAGGTCGTCGAAATCCTCGACAATCGAGGCTATGTCGACCTCCAAACGATAGTCATTGCACATCGATCATCCGTTCCGCTCGCCCTTGCGACTCAAGTTCGTTCCGTATATGTTCTTTGTATGGCGACGCCAACAGCCTTCGACTCCGAGGCTCCCCTCGAGAAGCTCTTGCCCATCATCCGGCGAAATCCGGACGATATGCAAGAAGTGGAAATGGTCGAGGCGCGGTGGGGCTCCAATCCCCGCTTTAGCGACGGCACGTCGTATCGGTTCGCGCGATCGGAGGGGAAGACCTTTCCCAACCAGCGCTGCCTCGTGCCGGCGTCCGAATTTCACATGACCGTGGGCGACAAGCAGTATCGAGTGAAGCTCGACGACGGCAACTTCTTCTACCTGGCGGCGGTCTGGGAGCCGGCGCTGGCCGAGTGGCCGTTGTCGTTCCGGGTCATCACGGTCGCCGCCAATCCAGAGGTCAGCCGGTATCAGGATCGCCATGGCGCGATCATCCTGCGCCGACAGCGGATGCAGTGGCTCGATTACACGATCCCCGAAATCGAGCTGCTGGAAACGCCCCCGGCGCGGACCTTCGTTGTCGAAGAGATCACGAGCGGTCCGCGGCAAAAGGCGCTCGCGCTCTAATCTGGAAGGACGATCGCCATTGCGGCGAGCTGACTGACCAAGGCGGCCCTGGTTACAGGCACGTCGAAGCGCCATTCGAGCAAACGCGTGCCGTGACGCGCGAGCAGCAACCGCTTCTTCGCGTCCCGCGCGCAGGTAAGCTCGAAGCCTTCTTGTCCGCCGAAGAGCGCGATCGGTTCATAATGCTGCTGTCCCTGATATTCGATTGCGAGGCCCAGTTCCGGCACATGGATGTCGATGGACTGCATACCGAGGAACGCCGGCCGCCATTGGTGGACCGCTGAGGGCCAAATCGAGCGAACCAGATCGAAAAGCGCGACCTCGGACACCCAGCCACGCCCTATCTCAGGGATGGAACGCTCCCGGCGAAACGCTTCCTCGGCCGCCACCATGGAGTTCGCGAAAAACTCCGAAGCGCCGGTGTCGGCGACGCCGATATTCCTCGAGAAGATTCGGCCGCGCTGACCGCTCGGGTTGGAGAATTGCGCCATGTGGCGCCGGTATGTCGCCCAATCGGCAGCCTGTGGCAGCGGCGGGATCATCGACGATCCAAAATCCGGTCGCAACCGGGTCATCTCCTCAAGGACCGGCGGTTCCAAGGCGAACTGGGCGTCGAGATGGTCGAGGAAAGCATCGAATTCCTCGAGCAGTCGCCCGGCGATAAGCGAGTTCTCGGCATGTTTGCGGGCCAGGACGCGGATATCCTGGGCCTGCAGCGGCGTCTTGGTGAGAAACCGCAGATAGATGACCTCGTCGAACAACGGCTCGCGGTCACGGCCGGGAATGGCTTCCACCAGGGCCAGCGCTTCGTCGAGGCGATCAGCCTCCGTAAGCTCGAGCACACGCTGCCAGTGCGGATCTGGATCCCATGGTCCTGCGGTCAGGTCGGGCAAGTCTTCGGGAAGACCCTTGCCGTCGACGCCCCGCCATTGGGGGCCAAGCAGTCGGGCCTGAAAGCCGTAACCCCTCGCCTTTTCATTCTCGTTCCAAATGCGCGCAATCGGCAACGTCGGATCGAGCGGATTGGACGTCCAGGATTGGCCCTGCGGAATTCCGTCGGGCCGCATGACATAGCCGATATCGAAGCCGGCGACGGAATAGTCGCCCGTGGCGAGATCACCGATCGATTCCACAATGCGCTCGAACAACCGGACCTGATCCTTGCGCACCCCGATCGAGATGAGCGCGCGCCCGCGCGGAGAGGTTTGTCGCGACACGGCCGGCGCATAGGTAGCCAGCTCAACGGCGCGTTGCCGGCGGATACCCGGTCCTTCCAGGAAGTGGATCCGGTGGGTGATCTCCTCAGGGAAATCGGGGTAGGTCAGCGAAACCGGGGCGACTGCCTTGGACGGTCGCTTCTTCGGTGGAGCCTCCGGGCCATATTCCGAGAGCAGCTCACCACAGAGCGCCGACAGCCGCGCAAAGTGCGTCGCCGCGGCCGAGCCCGGCGCGCGCTTTCCCGCAAGCGTCCCATAGAGTTTCTGCCACTTCGCGAGATCCTTTCGGTAGAGCTCGCGGTAGGTCCTGTTGCGCAGCGTGTCCTCGTAAAGCTTGGCCGCCGCGCGAAAACCCGCGAGTCCGATGTCTCCCGTTTCAGGCGGAGGAGGCTTGAGGATCATGGTGTCGCTCGTCAGCCGAACGACGGCGAGCCATCGGCCCATCCGGACGCCTGCCACAGGATATTGAACTGGTCGCGCAGCTGAGGCTGCATGGCGGCGGAAAGATCCTCCGCCTGCAACTCGGGTAGGAACAGCTCCGGCTTTCGTATCGTCCTGCCGCCCCCACGGGACCGCGTGAGCTCAACATCCTCAACGCCGCGCAAGGCGATGGAAACCAGACCTGGTCCGGCTAGGCCGATCGCCGCGAGGACGCCGGCTAGCCGTTCAACATGCGCCACGATCGATCCTTCAAGCGCTCGGCCATCAACGAGGATTTGCTCGTCCGCATCATCGACACGACCACCAATGGTCGCTTCATATTCGATGACACCAGGGCGCACGAAGCGGGTCCGCCATCTGGTTTCGGGATTGTTGTCCGTGCGGATCAGCGGCAGCCCGAAACTCCACCACTGACGCTCGTCGGAATCCGACTGGACCCTGACCTGCGTGTCAGGCGGAAAACGCGATGCGGCGGCCAGCACGACCTTCGGGTCAAGGGAAGGCCGATCCATCGCGGCAAGAGGAACGAGGCGGAGGATCATGCTGGGAACGGCGACGATCTCAGGGAGCCCGCCCCGCATGCGGTCGGCGGCAAGCTCCCCTGCTGCCTGCCTCGCGGCTTCCCACCGGGGATCGACCTGCGGCGCTGCCGGCGCCGGCGCCGCGATACGGACCCGCGAGCGGCCGGCCTTCTCGAAAGCGTCGATCGCTTCGATCAGGGTCGTAGATCGCGCATTCAATTCCCTGATGGCATCGTGCGTGCCCTGCTGGGTGCCGTGCTTCACGTTATAGTCGGTTCTCGGCCACGCCATATTCGGATTGCGGTCCATGACATGGGTGCGTTCGTAGACCAGCTCCATCAGCGAGCTATTGGCCGCACGCAGCGCCGTGCCCGCCTCCTGCAGGACTTGATCCTCGAAATCGAACTCAGCCCCGGCCCATGTGGCAGCGATATCGCCGAGCGGATCGAGCGCCTTTCGCGGATAGGGTTCGCCGAAGTTATGCTCGCGCAGGAACTGGCGTAGCCGCTCCGGGATCTGGGTCCGGAACCGCTGGAGCAATTCGACATCGTGAGGATGTGGCTGTTCCGGCGGCTGCGCCGCGCGCAGGACCTCGTCATCGAGGATCAGGCGAAGCGCGGTCTCCAGATCCTTCTGCAGCCCGAGCCGGGCCGCTTGGCGATCCTCGTCCGTCGCATCCGGCGGGCAGTAGAACAGGATCGGCCGCTTGAAATGGGTCAGGTCGAACGGGAGGGGATGCTCGTCCGGGTGACCCATGGCCGTGTTCATCACGCCGATCATCCTGGCCCACCCGCGCGACTTCAGCGCCCAACCATGCTCGAGCAGGACATTGGGATTGGGCGAAAGCTGCCCTTTTGCCCGCGTCGCGACATGCGTGAGGTCGGAGAGAAAGGCGACAGCGCGGTCGATCTTGCCGAAAATCGTTTCGGCCAGAGGCGGCATGCCCGATACCCCGACCGTATCGCGGTCGGCCTGCACATTGCGATCGGCAGGATCGACGTCCGCGTCCGCGTTCACAGCGCGGATGGCACGATCCAACGCGTGCTGGATAAAGCCGCGGCCAATTCGATTATCGGTGTCGCTCTGCCAGGAGTAGAAGATGTGGTGCGGCATTCAGGTGACGATTCTCGTTATTGGCCCAGGCCCCCTAGCTAACATGCCTTCATCGTTCGGGCAGCAGTTTCAGGAAAGCCCCCTCCTTCAGCCAAGTGATTGTCATCAATGACACTTTACCAAGCGTTTCTGGGTAAAGTGTCACGGATGGCACACCGTGGGTGATCTTATCTTCGAGTTCCTTGACCCCGTACCAATTGATCCCACAAACAGCTCGAATGGATTATGATTTCTCGTCACTCTCCCACTCCGATTTCGAGGATCTCGCGCGTGACCTGATCGGGCGGGAGTTGGGCGTCCGGTTTGAGGCGTTTCCCGAAGGGCCAGATGACGGCATGGATGGCCGCCATGCGGCGGCCGACGGCAACATCATTCTGCAGGCAAAGCATTACATCGGGTCCGGCGCTTCGAAGCTGAACTCGAAGATGAAGAGCGAGCGCACCAGTATCGATGCGCTTCAGCCCGCGCGCTACGTCCTCGCCACGTCGGCGCCGCTCACTCCGAAGAACAAGGCAACCCTGGTGGCGACAATCGGGCCCGCGCTCCAAAGCACCGGCGACATATTTGGCCCGAGCGACCTGAACGCCCTGCTGCGAAAATATCCCGATATCGAGACGGCGCACCAGAAGCTTTGGGGTCAGAACACGGCCGTCCTCAAAACGATCGTCTGAGGTGGCCTCGCCTTCTTGGACAGGTTGGCGGCTAAATTAAGCTCATCCCGGTTGTCGTTCATGCCGCCATTTGAGTGATCAAATCCTGGGGGGCATGCCCCCCAGGATTTGAAGCGCCGATTTGCCCATATGCCTCGGCAGGGGTTTTCCCTGCAAGGCGTGAATGAGGACGATGGCTGTCATAATAGGCGAACCATCGGCCAAGGCCGGCACGCAGTTCAGATCCGGTCTCGAAGGCGTGCAGATAGACGCATTCATACTTCACAGACCGCCAGAGCCGCTCGATGAAGACATTGTCCATCCAGCGCCCCCGGCCGTCCATACTGATCTTGATCTCGGCTGCGCGCAGCACACCGGTGAAGGCATTGCTGGTGAACTGGCTGCCCTGATCGGTATTAAAGATCTCGGGTTTGCCGAAACGGGCCAGCGCATCCTCCAGGGCCTCGACGCAAAAGCCCGCGTCCATGGTGTTCGATAGCCGCCAGGCCAGCACCTTGCGGCTCGCCCAGTCCATGATGGCGACCAGATAGAGGAAACCCCGGCGCATGGGCAGATAGGTCACGTCCGCGCACCAGACCTGGTTGGGGCGCGTGATTTCCAGATTGCGCAGCAGATAGGGATAAATCCGATGCTCGGGATGCGGATCGCTTGTGCGAGGACGCTGGTAAATTGCCGTCAGCCCCATCACCGCCATCAGCCGCCGGACCCGGCGGCGGCCGATCGCATGACCCAGACGCCGCAAATGCCGCGCCATCTGACGGCTGCCGTACCACGGACATTCCATGAACGTCTCGTCGATCACCGTCATCAGCGCCAGCGTCTCGTCGGTTTCCGGCACCGGCGTGTAGTAGTAGGACGACCGGCTGATCGACAGCAGCCGGCACTGCATCGCGATCGACAGGTGCTGGTGTGCCGGCTCGATCTTCGATCGCCTCCAGGCCACGCTCATCGACCGGAGGCTTTCGCCAAAAAATCGCGTTCCACCAGCAATTGCCCGATCTTGGCGTGCAACTTCTCGATTTCCGCCTCACTAGCAGCCTTCGAGCTCTGATCGCCATTATCGAATAGGCTGGCCATCCCATCCATCGCGTGGCGCTTCCATGCCCCGATCATCGTGTGGTGGATGCCATGCTTCGCTGCCAGTTCCGCCAGCGTCAGATCGCCACGGATCGCTTCCATCGCCACCTTCGCCTTGAACTCGGCTCTGTAGCGCTTTCTCGTCGTCTTCATTCCCGTCCATTCCTTCAGGTCGGGATGAGCTTAGCACCCTGTCCGAATTTCCGGCACCACCTCAGTCACCGCGGCGGTCGCCGACGCCCTCCCGAAGCCAGCACCGATCCCGCCGGCGCTCGCCAACCTGCTGCCCGTGCCGGGCGACGCTGACTCTTCAGCAGAGCCTCCGGCTCGAGACACGCTATTCCTCCTCAAGTCTTCCCCAGCCGATGACGAGTTCGCATTGTGGCTCGCGCCGAAACTCGAAGCGGAGGGCTACCAGGTGTTTGCCGACATCCTGACATTGCAGCCAGGTGATCGCTGGCGGCGCGAAATCAACCGCGCCATTGAGCACCGCGCCGCCAAGGTCTTGCTCGTCTGCCGCAATGCCACGGCCGACGACCAAGCGATACAGGACGACCTGGACATCGCGCTCGATGTTGCGAAGGCGATCGGCGACACGCGCTTCATCATCCAGCTAAAGCTTGAGCAGGGCCGCAAGATGAAGGGTCTGGGCGACGCGATCGCAGTCGATTTCGTTCGCGGATGGGGAGAGGGTCTGAGCACGCTTTCTGAGGCTCTCAAGCGCCAGAAAGCTCCTCGCCGCACGGAAGGGGCCGTGATTGACCCGAACTGGGAGCTGTTCCGGCGGCGGGGTGCGATTCCGCTCAAAAATGAGCCCGAACGGTTGACGTCAAACTGGCTTCGCGTCGTTGAAGCGCCGGATGCAATCCATTTTTACGAGGCGACTGGCGTGATCGATGCCGATCGCCTGAAGCGCGCTGCCGCAACCCACGCTTACCCCATCGCGGTGCAGGGCCGCGGCCTCCTGTCATTCGCGGACCAAGACGAAATCGACGACGGCTTTGCATCGGTCGGGCGCTTCAAGCTCAAACGCAGCATACCCCTCAAGACGTTCGTCGAGAACGGCGACGACAAGCTGCGGCTTGAGAAGCAGCCGGCCCAGAACATCATCAACGTGATGCTGAAGAGGGCTTGGTACGAGTTCTGCAAAGAGCGCGGACTCCTGGAATATCAATATTCGGGAGGTGTCGGATTTCATGCTTCGCCGGATCTCGCCGCCACGGGCCAGCGCATTCCATGGGGCAAACAAGGTGCGCGCAGGTCGTCGATGCTGCGCAACGTCGCGAAGGGCCATATCTGGCAGTTTGGCGTGACTGCCCTCCCCGCTTTTTGGCCGTTTTGGCACTTTAAGCTCAAGTCGCGGGTGCTCTTTGCAGGTGACAATGGCACGCCGGCGGGCCTCGAGATCGAGGATGCCAAGAAGTTGCATCGGCTCAGGCGGACGATCTGCAAGGGCTGGAGGAACAAGCAATGGTATGGCCGGATGCTGGCATTTCTGGAGCTTATCTCGGGCGAATCCGCTTACATCAGGCTACGCCTTTCCGCGACGGCGGACGCGGTGTTGGAAGCTGCCCCCATCTTGTTTTCGTCGCCTGTTAGCACCGACCTTCCCGACGCCCTGGACGCCGATGAGGAGGAAACGGATATCAGCACGCTTGGCCGCCCCGAAGCCGACGAAGAAGAGGTGGCAGCATGAAGTTCGCCGAGACATCGCTGATTGTCGAGCACCTCCACGAACCCGAGCTTGAGTTTGCTTATGGCCAGCCAAGTCCGCACCCGAAGGACGGGCTCTTTCTCTATGGGCCGCATGCCCGCGCCAAGAAAACGCGCGAAATTCGCGTCGGTGTTGTTGGCACGACAGACGGCATCAGCCATTTCCGTGGCTGGGCGCGCAAGTTGCAGCAGGTGGTTGCGGTCCCGCCGCCCGGCAAAGGCGAAAAACAGGACCGACTGCATCTCGCCAACTTCCCCGGTCTAGAAGAGACGTTTGGCATCACATTCGAACCGGACGAGGTGAGCACTCTCTCGATCCCGCTGGCTGACATCGACAAGGCGACCAGCATCCTCAACCTGCATGAGGCCGTCGACAAGGTGGCCAAACTCTACATCGATCGGGTGCGCAAGCATCTCCGGAACGAGGAACAGGCGGTCGACGTGTGGGTCCTTGTCCTGCCCGAGATCGTCTACGAGCGCTGCCGGCCTGGTTCGAAGCGCGCGGGCGTTGCGATGGAGGTGGGCGACTTCAAACGCCGACAGAAGGTGAAGGAGAGCCTCCCACTACTCGCCGCCGCCGGCGTTATCGACCAGAGCAATGAGGATATCTTCAGCGACGTCCCAGACTTCCATCGGCGTATCAAGGCCGAGTTCCTGACGATCGCGCCCACCCAGCTCGTCCGCGAGACAACCCTGGCGCCTGACGCGTACTTGAACAAAGCCGGGTATCCGGTGCGCAAGACGCAGGACGCCGCCACGGTGGCGTGGAACCTCGCGACCGGTCTCTATTACAAGACCCAGCCGAAACCGCCTTGGCGCTTGGCGACGGTTCGACCCGGTGTCTGCTACATCGGTATGGTCTATAAAAGCCTGCCCCAAGATCCTGAGGGTCACGCTTGCTGCGCTGCTCAGATGTTCTTGAATGAAGGCGACGGCGTCGTCTTCCGCGGCGCGAACGGTCCGTGGAAGACCGGCGACTACGAATATCATCTCAAGAAAGACGCTGCGAAGCGCCTCCTGAACATGGTCCTCGAAACCTACATCGAGATGCATGGTGAGCCTCCGAAGGAGCTATTCATTCATGGCCAGACCTATTTCAACGACGAGGAGTGGGATGCCTTCTGCGCGGCGGCACCAAAGGGCACCAACGTCGTAGGCGTGCGTATCCGGACGACGGGCGGCGAGACCAAGCTGTTCCGCGACGGCGACTATCCCGTCCTCCGCGGCACCGCGCTGCTGCTTGACCAGCAGACCGCCTACCTTTGGACGACCGGCTACGTGCCGCAGCTCGACACCTACATCGGACCTGAGACGCCCAATCCGCTTCATGTCACGGTGATGAGGAGCAAAAATGCGAAGCCCGACATTCGCACGGTCCTTGCGGACATCATGGGCCTCACCAAAATCAACTACAACAGTTGCAACTTTAATGACGGCCTGCCGGTGACGGTGCGATTTGCGCGAATGGTAGGTGACGTTTTGACGATGGGATCTGCGAAAGGACAGGAGAAGCAGCCCTTCAAATACTATGTCTGATGGCGCTCGTCGGCATCAGACATAAGGGAGTGCGCCAGATAGAAGCCGATGCATTCAATGTCCCTAATCGAAGGGTAGCGCAGCGGCAGAGCCGCCGCGACGCGATCGTTCAGGTCGCGGCTGGATATTTCCCCGAGCACGGCTATTGCCGTCCTTGATCTCGGTCAGAACCAGCCGTCTTTGCGGCCTTCATTGCCATCGCGAAGCTGGCGCCCGTCCAGCGCGGAGCGGCGGATCTCCAGTTCGACCTGGTCGCCGTTGCGCCGGGTGCGGAAGTCCGCGTTGCTGAGGCCATTGCGCCGCGCATAGTCCTCGGCGGCCTTTTCGCTGCCGAACTTGCCACCTTCGTCAAATTCCCACGCCATCGTTGCTCTACTTGCATATGCCGGCACCGCGCCGGCGGTTCATCGTCACAGGTCGAGACCCAGGCTGCGCTCGGGCAGCGGGGGCAGCAGATCGGTCTTTTCAGGCTTGAGGTCGGGGGGCGCCTTGAGGTCGTCGCCCTTGGACTGGACGGGCGGCCCGAGCGGCCCGTCCGGGATCGGGGGAAGATCCGCCAGGATATCGGGCTGGTCGGCAAGGTTGATCCCGACGATCGGGCCGGGATCGAACTTGGGCGGTACGGCGCCGCCCCTCTTCCCGTCGATATCGAGGCGGCCGACCGTCTCCAGCGCGGAAGTCTTGTTTCCGGCATTGTGATCGAGCTGACGCCCCAGCTTCTCCTTGTCGTCCACGAGCATGACCAACTCGTCTCGCACGCGGGTCACGCCGACATTGAACAGGCGCTGGTTCGACAGATTGCGCTCGCGGCTGTCCATAACCGTGATCGCCTTGTCGGTGGTGATGCCCTGCGCCATGTGCATATTGAGCGCGTAGGCGAGGTCGAGACGCGACAGCATCGAATCGCCGCGGGCCAGCGTGATGGTCTGATTGCCCGCCGTTTCGAAGGTGACCCCGCTCGCATCGGCTGAGACAATGCGGGCGAGCGCGGCATTGTGCAGGTCGCGCGGCTTGTCGTTCGCGGTCCAGCGGATGCGATCGCCCTCGCGGATGTGGAGGTCTTTCTTTTCGGTAAGTTCGAGCCGATCGCGCTTTTCGGTGGGCGACAGACGCTGCGGATCGAAGCGCAGCTTGCGCCGTCCGTCGCTGAGCTCGACCTTGCCCGACGGCAGCACCCTGGTCACGTCATAGCGGCCCTGCGCGAGACCAACGTCTTGAGCGCCGCCGCGCCCGACGTCGAGGGTCAAGCCCGGACGGTAACTCGACGCATAACGCAGTTCCTCGCGGGTCAGATTCACGCGATCATAGACGATGAGATGGACCCCCTCGCCGCGCACGCTGCCTTCCGCCGCGAGACCATCCTGAATGCGCTGGTTGATGATCGCGCGGGATTCCCGGCCCGAGGCGAATACCTGGGTCGCGGCGCGGTCCTCGGCCGAGAGCGCCAGCCACATCTCCGCGGCCGCGTCAGGTGGGTTCGCGCTTTCATGAACCTTGTCGCCGAGCACTTTCATCGCTTCACCCGCCTTGCCGACATTGGCGAGCGCGGCGACGGTGCGCAGCGTATCGGTGCGTTGGCGGATATTCTCATCCATCCGGGCCATCGTGCCGCCGGCCGCCTGGATCATGGCGAACGACTTGCCGGCATCGATCGAGGAGAGTTGCTGGCGATCGCCGACAAGCACGAGCTTGTCGATGCCGAGCGCCTCGACGATGCCGTGAAGCTTCAGCATGTCGGTGCTCGAGACCATCGACGTCTCGTCGACCACCAGCATGGCGCCAGCGAACCGCGCCCGCGCGTCCTCGAACCTTGGCGTATCGCGCTCGCTCACATAGCGCTCATTGGCAAGCACGAACGAGGCAATGGTCTGGCTCTTGATCCCGGCTCCCTTGGCGAGGTCCGCGACCATCTTGTTCTGGAAGGCGAGCCCGAGAATATCGCGGCCTTCGGCTTCGGCGATACGGGCGACCGCCTGCAGCATGGTCGACTTGCCAGCGCCGGCGACGCCCTGGACGGTGACGGTCCGATCCTCGGAGGCAAGGATCAACGTGGCTGCAGCAAGTTGGCCGGGATTGAGTGGTCGTTCCGTGATCTCCTGCAGGCGCGTGGGCGCCTCCTGTGCGGGCAGGACCGGAGCCGCCCTGCCCGCTCCGGCCTCAACCGCCTTCAGGATCGATACTTCGATGCGCAACGCGTCCTGCGTCGTCACCATCTGGACGCCCTTGTCCTCGAGGCGGGGCGCGCCGGGGATGAGCTGGCGGCTGTCGAAAAGCTGTCCGATGCGGTGCTCGACCGTGTCGATCGTGACGCCCTTCAGTCCAAGATCCAGCGCGGTCTTTGCGAGCTTGTTGACATCAAACGCCGCCTCTCGCTCGGCGAGGATCCGCACGGCAGACGCGACCGCGAGCTGCGATCGCGCAACCGCCGGGGATTTCGTCGCGCGGGCAAGGCCGCTGTCTACCAACGGATCGGGCGAATGAAGGAAGCCCCCGATCAGCACGCGCGCGCCGGCGATCGCGTCGGTGACCGCGCGGAAGCCGCGCTCGAGCCGGCTGTCCGCAGCGCCCTGGCCCGCCTTCGCCTCGGCTGAAGCGCGTATGGTCTTGCCGTCGAACCCGAGCGCCACCGCCTTGTCGATCCAGCCCTGGATCAGGCTTCCCCGGTCGTCGACATTGAGCTTGGGATCACGGGTCGTGGTGGTGACGCCGTCGCGCCCCTTGGCGGAGACGATGCCGAGCTCGGCGGCCTTTTCAAGGATGGCCTCACGCCGCTGACTGAAGGCCTCGATCACCGCCTGGGGCACGCCCGCGATTTCAAAGGTGCCGTGCTTGCCCTTCATTTCGACCTGGTAGCCAAGCTGCTCGAGCCCCGCGCGCAGGAACGCGTGGTAGATGGCACCGATCGTCGTGTTGTTGCTCCAGATCTTGTCGGCATGGAGCGCCTGCCATTTGCCGTCGGGCATGCGCGTCAAATTGGCGACGACGGCATGGACGTGGGCCTGCGGATCGAGGGCCCGGCTCGTATCGTGCTGGAAGAGCGCATAGACGAGATTGCCGGTACGCACGGGCACCTTGCGGCCCTCCACGTCTTTACGACCCTCCGCGAGATTCTTCTCGACCCAGGCCATGGTCTTCTGGACCGCGCTCATGTTCGCGGCGAGCACGCGCTTGTCGTCGGCAACATAGGCCATGACCGACACCGACTTGGGCACCGAGAAGGTGAGATCGATGCCATTGCGGCGGTTCTCGACCTGGGCGACGCCCTCCCCGCTGGGCAGAAAGCCGCTCAGCGTTTTCTCGAAATCGTCGCGTGCGACCTCGCCGGTGAGCCCGAGACTGGCCGCCCCTTCCCCGCTCCAGGCGCTGACCTCGGCCGAGCCGTCGGCCGTATAGTAATTATCCTTGAAATCGTCCTTCGCGAAATAGTTCGCGGCACCGGCTGCGGAGCGGACTGAGGCGATCGAGTGCATGGGTCAGATCCCCATGTCGAGATCGTCGCCGTCGCGCCCGGCCGCAAACCCCTGGCGCAGCTCGATGAGGGTCTGATCTTCGACTTGGGGCGCCGGTGAGACGGCGCCGCGGGCATCGCGACGATCACCCTCGCCCCGCGTCGTCGCAGCCTGCTCGCCATCCTTCCCGAGCGCCTTGTCGCCCGCCCGGGTTGCAGGGGTCGATTGCTCGTTCTTGTCGTCATTGCGCTGGGTGGCACGAGCCGGGTCGGCGCTCTCTTCCTCGGATGGTGTCTGGAGGATCCGCGCCGCCATTTCCTTGGCGACATTGCTCGCCTCGGCCACCTCGTCGATGATCTGCGCGGCACCGTCGCGGCCGCCCGCCTCGTCACCTTCTTCGCTAAATGCTTCCTCGCCGCGCCTGGAGCGAACGGGCTGCATCGAGGGGCGCGGCATGAAGCCGCGCGCGACCTCGGGATAGTCCTTCCACTCGAGCAGGATCCGCGCAGCCGGAAAGCCGTCCGGGAATTTCACGAAGCCGTGCATCGAGGGCAGGTTCGTGATGTCGTCGGCAATGACGAGAGGCTCCACCTGCTTGCGCGGAGTTAGCGTCGAGGCGTCGCGGTTGTTGTTGTAGCCGTAGCTGTAGGCCTCATCCATCTGCCGCACTTCGCGGTTGCCGATATATTGCGAGCACTCCTCGGCGGTCTTCAATTCGCTGGTCGCAAGGATGAGCTTGGTGCGTGCGAGCGAAGCGAGATTGCGGGCGCCTTCTTCGCCGTAAACCTCGACCAGCTTCTGGAAACTGTGGAGCCCCAGGATCATCGCGCCGCCGAAATTGCGTGCGGTCTGAAGGCCCTTCTCGATCGCGGGCAGCCGGTGGAGCGCGCCGACCTCGTCGAACATGAACCAGGTGCGCAGCGAGCGCGTGCGCGGCAGCGTCATGAGGCTGGTGATGGCGAGGTTCATCCACAAGGTCAGCAGCGGCTTGTTCATCTCCAGATCGTCGTAGTCGGAGGTGACGAAGAGGATCGATCCGGGCGCCCGGTCGACGGTCATCCACTGGCGGATCGAGAACTGCTCGCCCTCGTCGGGGAGGAAGCGAAGAACCTGCGCGTTGGTGTTGAACACGGCGCGGATCGATTCCGCCATGCGGGCGGCTTCCGGGGCGGTCAACGGGTCGGCGATGGTGTTGGCAAGGAACCGGTGAACGCGCTTCAGGTCGGCCGTCATCAGGTTTTCGGAAAGAGCGAGATTGCTGGTCTGGCCGCGCTCAGCCAAGCGGACGCACATCTCGATGAAGAGCGTGCGCGCAGCAAGGGCCCAGAAGGGTTCGGAAGAGCCACCATCGGACGGGATCAGCGCCGCGGCGGCGGATGTGAAATGGCTGTAGGTCGAGCAGTCGTTGAAGATCGACCAGGCCGGGCAGCGCTGGTCCATGGGGTTGAGGATTGTATCACGGGCCGGATCGTAGAAGGCTTCGACATAGGCGCCGGTGAGGTCGAAGATGACCGCATTGTCCTGGCGCTGGCGCATCTGGGTGACGAGGCTTCTGAGTTCCGTCGTCTTCCCCGCGCCGGTCGTGCCGATGAGCATCGTGTGGGACTGCTCGAGGCGGTGCGGATAGGGGACGCCGGCGAGGGAATAGGGATGATGGATCCCGCCTGCCTTTCGCTCGGAAAAAGGCAGACGGAGCACGGCAGCCTGGCTCAGCCGGGGGAAGAACTGGCGCGCATCTTCGGCGAATTTGGCGGCATTGTGCTGGGCGATTTCGGAGACGAGGACGGCGTAGTCGACCAGCATGGCGCCCCGCTCGTGGCGTTCCTGAAGGATCGTCTTGCCGCGCCTGCGGGAGATGTCGACGAACCAGATCGCGAGGGGCGTCACGACGAAGATCGAGACAAGGAGCGAGCCGATCAACGCGTGGACCGTGGTGGCCCAGGCCTTTTGGACGGCGGGGATATAGGGCACCGCCGGCATGATGGTTTTGTAGATCTCGCCGCTCGGCAGCGTGACGTTGACGCGCTTGTTCGGATTGAGGTCGACCCAGTTCCAGAGGCCCGCATAGACCTTCATGCAGACGAGCTGGAATCCGTGCTCATCGAGGCGGATCGAGAGGATGATGAACCACGCCAGGAGGAAGGCGAAGAACCACGCCAAGATCGGCAGCTTGGCCCCTGAGAACCACATCAGCATCTCGTGGGTGAGAAGCTGGGAGCCGCGCGTGAAATTGCCCGAGTTTCGCTGCACGCGGCCGCGCGCGCTATGATGGGTCAGCGGGATGTTTTTCCCGTTCGAGCGGATGTCCTCACGCGCCATGATATTGCACCAGGCGCTTGTCGGTTTCGGCGACGAGACGGTCGCGCAGTTCGGGATATTGCTCGCGGATGATGACGTCCAGGGCGAGCTGCTGGAACTCGCTGATCCGGGCGAGCCGGCGCTGGCTGGCGGTCAGGACATCGGAGGATGAAAGGAAGACGTTGAGGGCCGACCGGATGATGTCGGCGACGCTCAGTTTCTGCTCGGCGGCAATCGCGCTGAGGCGGTCCCACTGGGAGCGCTCGAGGCGAATATTGTAGTGCCTGTAACTGGTAGCCAAGACCAACCTCCTAGCAGGGAGGCTGGTGGGGACTGAAGAACGGCTCTATTTATAGCGCTCGGGCCGGTCACGGGCAAGTTGATCGTCATGCCCCCTCCCCTCGTAGTCTCGCATACTACGCCGAAATAGCCGATTTCCGCCGATTTCATGCGCCGCCATTGCCGTACTACAACATACTCTCCCTTCCTTCCGCGCTAACCCGTTGTGTAACAACGGAAACCCTGCACCTTCAGGTGCGTAGGGTGTGCTAATCCTAAGAGACCGATCCCAGGTCCCGGGCCTGTCTGATGATGGTCGGAAGGGGCCTATAGCCAGGTCCGGCCAGGCAGGGTCCGCCGTGAGGCGGAAGCGACGCTCATGTCGTCGCGGCGCGGCCGGTCGCATCGCGAAAGCGAGGCAGACGGATCCTCACCGCGCTCGGACGCAGTTCCGAGGCGCGGGACCAATGGCGGCCGTCAGGCCCCATTGGCAGGCGAGGATCGTGACCCGAACGGGCGGAGACAAGGCTTTGCCTTGGCTCCGTGAGCTTGGTCGGCGGCGTCCCGCAAGGGGCGTCGGCCGCCTAGCGAATAGAGCCGTCATCGGGCCAAGGCCCGATGCGCCCAGTGTCTCAATTCTTCTTCTTCCGGCCGTCTCAAGCTGCCGCTATAGTCGGTCCGTTCATAGCCCGATTAGCCTTCACAAGAGGCACCTATGGCAAAGACGTTGGAACAGGAGCGGTTGGCGCTCGAAGAGGACGCGCGGAAGCTGGAGAGCCGACGCAAGTTGCTCGAAGAGAGAGAGCGGCAACAGGCAATTGCTACGATCGAAAGATCGGGCTTGTTGAAGCTCGAAGCCAAGCGTCTCTCGGCGCTCATGGATCGGTTCAAGACCCTCGGAATCGAGGCAGTCGAGAAGCGATTGACGGCCTGACCTAACCTGCCGCGGCAACGCCGCGGCACGGCCATGGGGGGTTCGATGCCCCCCATGGCCGTATCTCTCCCAGCAAAAAAAGGGGGAGGCTGTAGCCCCTCCCCTGACCCTTAGAACTCATCCGACATGCGGCCCGGGACCGTGTAGACCACCCGGTCGATGAGCCGTGTCGGCAGCGCGTGATAGTCGCCCTCGTCGATGGCGACGTAGCGGCCGGGTTCCTCCTCGATGACATGCTGGTCGAAGAAGCTGTGTAGGGCGCGGCGCTCGGCAAAGGCGAGAGCGGCGAGATAGGCAGCGGCGTCAGCGTGGGCGGCGGTCGATATGATCTGCATGGTGGTGCTCCTGTCGTCTTGAATGACAGGGAAATGGCCGTCGTTGAGGGAACCGCCGGGTCAGGGACGCCGGCACAGCCGGCGCCGCGAAGCGGGGAGTGGGGGTGCCGATTTTGTCGTGGCTGGAGCGCAGCGAAGCGGAGCGGAGGTCACGGCAAAATTGGGGGCACCGCTCATCCTTGACGCGGCGGTTCCCTCAACGACATCCTCGGAATTCTGTGAGAGATTTTATCCTCTGAAGGGTGCGCCAACGTCGCCCCAAGGATCAACAAAGCATGATCCCGCGCGGCGGCGGTCGACCCGCTGGACAGGTCCATCAGCCCGCGCATAGCAGGTGCGTCTTTCGGGCGGTTGTTATCCGTCGGGTTGGTTCAATCGTGCGCCTGTGTTAGGCCCCTGGTGCGCTGCAGAACGGGCAGCGCCGGGACTGGTAATCCCGTCGAGAACGGCAACTCGGGGTGAGCTTTCACGCCGGGGTGCCTGCGCATATGTCCAGGTGCTTCGGCACTAAAAGCGTAGGCGCATGTCTCGACGTGTTACCAGCCCCGGCTCCCGCGCCCAGTGCGCGGGAGTTGATGTGGTCGGGGCGTGCCGACATCTCCCTTGAAGGCTTCGCGCCCGGGGTGATGCTATGGAACTCAATGCCAATGCGCCGACCGTGCAGCGGGCGCTCGGCCTGGCGCTCATGCGGCAGGCGCTGGAGTATTTATCCACGGTCGGCGAGGACGAGGCGTCAAGTCATCTCAGTTGCGCGATCGACGCGCTGTTGAAGCCGAAGAATGGCCGGGAAAGTACCCCGGCCGCCTGATCGCCGATCGAGCCCGGAGCTAAACGCGAAAGGGCGGCAGGCTCTCGCCTACCGCCCTCTTTCACTTCTTCTTGCCGCCCTGCTTTAGGGCGGTGATCACAGCCGCGAGTCCAAACAGGATCTCTGCGAAATTGTGCCATTCCATCGCTCTGACTTTCAGCGATGGGGACGCGCCCCCAGATTGAAGGGGAATACGTTGCAACGCGCTTGTCCGGTGTTTTGAGGGGCCGACCCCTATTGTCCTGGTTCGCTGTTTGCTGGCTTTTTCGGGTTCGCTGTTTGGATCTGAGCTTTTGCTGGCTGTTTTTCGGTTTGCTGTTTGGCTGTCTTGGTTCTGATTTTTTGGTTTTGCTGGTCTGTTTCGCTATCCAAGTGAGGGCGTGGCCACACCCTCCCAGGAGAGATTGGACGCGAGCTTTCGGATTTCAAGGATGCCGCGCGCGGGACGCTAATGAGCTTTAGCCATGGGCCCAAGAAAAGGGCGCGCCAGCATGTGACGCGCCCTTCTTCATGCCGTCGATCGGGCGGAGGCTATGCCCATTCGAGGCGCAAACTGTCGTCGGCATCAGCGATCGCGAGAAGACGCTCGAGCCGCTCGAGCATGGTGGAAATTCCATCGGCTTCCGCGCGGTGCCGTATCGCCGGATTGGCAAGCCGATCCCGGATCGTATCGATCGGGATTTCGCCAACGAGGTCGGGGTTGAGCCCGAGGCCTTCGAGCAGCGCATTGGCATCGCTCTCGGCGAGATCGAGCTCATCGCCATGATCGGATGTGAGCGATGGGCGCATACGGATCGCGCGATCACTTTCGTACCACCAGACCGCGATCCGCCGAGCCCGGAACTGGGCTTCGTCAAGCACCGCGATGACCGCGGCATCGTGGTCGAAAACGCGCGCGACCGAGGCGAGCGCAAGCGGACACACGCGTGCTTCGAAGTTGAGCGCGAGCACGCGGTCCTCGTCGCTGTCGGGATCGAGCAGGGCAAGACCGAGACGTTCGCCCTCCTCCCGCAGATAGGCGCGGAAGGCAGCGAGCTGGCGCGCATTGATGGTAGCGACAGGACCGGGTTGATCGTCGGAAGCGGTAGCGATGCGGAACGTGATGGACATGGACGTCCTCCCTCGTTGGAACCGCTCCCTCGCTCCTCCTCTCCTCGATCCGTTTCCGGGGTATGGGCGCGTCAGCGCCCGTAGAAATTGTCCGCCAGAGACCGTTCTACGGTGTCGAGCATCCCGCTCGCCCAATCGCCGAGAACTCGGTCATTCGCCCACGCCGCCAGCGGCGCCTTGAAGCTAGTAAGATGCGCGTTAAGCGATCCGCCCCAGGAACTGGGATAGATGCGCTGGCGAAGCGCATCGCGGAAACGCTTGCGGCCGCCATAGAGCTTGGCGAGCTGTTGCAAGGCCGGGTGCCAGGCGAATGTCCCGCCCTTCTGTTCGAGGATGGGGAAGAAGCTGAGGAGGAAGGCGATCCGGGCATCCGGGTCGACCTTCACCCAATCGAGCATGAGGTTGAGCGGCGTTCCGAAGAGCGCGCCCGGACCGGTGCGCGAGACGTCATAGGCAAAGAGCTTGGTCGCCGAGATGATGGCGTTCAGACGCTCCCGCTCGACGCGGGTGGCGATCTCGTAAAAGCCCGCGATCACGGGCCAGACCTCGGTCGGGGCGCGCTGGATCACGATCGGAAGCGCGCTGCGCAGCGCGTCTGAGCTACGACCGTTGCGCCCGCCGGCGGTTCGGCAGGCCTGCTCGATCTGAACTGCGAACGCGTACGCAAACGTCCGATCGATCGCGCCGGCGGCATCGAGCAGCCGGAGCATGCGATCATAGTTGTAATCGGCATTCGATGCGTTGCCTTCGGCGCCGTCGGCGATCGATGGCGAGAGAAGCGCGACCTTCACCAGTGCGATCATCTCAGGTGCCAGCGCCTTGTCGCCGTGGGTGACCATGGAGAGGATTTCGAGGGCGGCCCAGGCGCCGCCGTCTTCACCGCGATCAACCAGGGCGTGGATGAAACGTCCGAGCGCGTCAGGCGACACCTCGGCGAGGCCCTTGCCGTAGGAGATGACGACGGTCTGCGGCGGCGTGACCCGCTGCTGACGGACATCGTCGGTCAGCTTGTCGAGACGCTGGTCGGTGACGCGCAGAAACGTCGGAATATACATTCGGTTGGCGGTGAGTACCGTCGACTGCTTGGCGATCGCCTCGAGCTTGGCAACCTCGTCCGGCTTGTCGGCGAGGCGGCGATCGAGTGCTGACAGGAGGGCACCGACGAAGTTGGCGCCCGCCCGATTTCCGCTGGAATCGAGCGCGGTGACAGCCTGTTCAATGGCATCGAGCGGGTCCGGCAGATGTTGCGCCAGGGCGTGTGCGAAGGGATGCGGAGAATTAAGCTCCTGGCTCGACATGACCCGAATGGCTCGCGCGCGCTGGTCGGGGTCTGCGGCGATGCCGGCTGCGAGCGCAGCGGCGCGCCGCGCGCCATATTCGAAGTCGGGATTGTCATGGTCCTGGGCATATCGCCGATCCGGGTCGTGGATATCCGATACCCAGAAACGGCTGTAGAGCAGCGCCTGATCGACGGGGTCTTTGGGCAGGGTAACATCATAAAGACCTCGGACGGCGCCAGAGAAGTTCGTCGGCGTCTCAGGGCTGTCGAAATAGAGCCAATCGCCGATGCTCTTGGTCGCGGCGAGATAGTGACCGGAGACCGCGACGACGTCGCCGATGAACGCCTCGATCGTGGGGAGCAGCTCGGGCATGATGAGATTGCGCAGGTCGCCTGCGACGTGTTCCTCGATCGCGGGACGAAGCGCGGAATCCTTGGTCCAGACCTCGCGCAGGCGGTCGAGAGCCCAGTTGAAATAGGCATGGATCGTGCCGTTGTCTGGCGGTGCCCATTCGGGCTGATAGGGTTCGGCGCCGACCTGCTCGAAATCTTCCGAACGGGAAAGATAGGTCTGGATCATGGCGCCGAGCGCTTCGACGCCGGCGCGGCGGATGCGCGGATCGTCTTCCTCGAGTGCCTGCTCCAACGCTTCGCGCCGCCGCCGATCATCGGCTTGTGTTCCAGCGAGCGCGACCTGGAAGAGCTGGCGCAAAAGGCTGACGATGGGTTGCGTTCCCTCGGTGTCTGCGACGGCTGCCAGACGCAGGATCATCTGCGCGGCGGGCCGGAAACTGTCCTGGCGTCCGGCGAGCAGTCGCAGCGTATCGACCAGTTCCTCCGTGACCTCGATCGCAGCCAGATCATCGAGCGGCATACGGCCGATGACGAAATAGAGGGCAGTGCCGACACGGTCGGGTTCGACGTGCGCGAAGGCGGGAAGATATTGCGCCACGTCGGGATGGACGATGGCCTCGTCCGCAAAGGAACCGCGCAGGAGGCTATGGATCACGTCGCTCAAGGTGCGCGATCGGGTGAGATAGCGCCAGCGCGCGAGCATCGCCTTACGGTGATGAGGAAGAGCGTCGCCAAGAAAGCCTATCACGGTAGATGGCCGCAGATAGTCAAGCCGGCGGAGCGCGAGGAAGTCGGCGATCGGCCGGGGCTGTGCGTTCATCGCGCCATAGTTGCGACCGACCAGGTGCTGCCCGGCGGCGATGACGAGGTTTTCGTACATCAGCTCGCCCTTCATCTGAACCAACATCTCTGCGATCTTGTCGAACGCGCCGGGATCTTCGTCGGGCGAGAGCTGGCTGAAGAGCGAAAGGCACTCGAGCGCACGGACCGTTTCGCGCTCGGCGCCGACACCATCGAGAATCTGCTGGGCGACGGCGTCGGCCGACTTGAGGATGCCCGTTTTTCCGTAACTCCTGGTGAAGGACACCGCGATGCGTGGGAAGCCGTCACAGAACTCGGCGAGATAATCGAGTTCGTCGGCCTTTGCCTTGGGCAGTCCGGCCTTGAGAATACCGCGAATGGTCGACCGGTCCGCCGGTGTCGGGCGGATCATAACGCAATGGTCGTCATGGTCGATGCCATCGGCGCCGATCGTGATGATACGCAGCGCGCTCCCCTCGCCCCGCGCAATGTCGTTCAGCCGGCGAGCCTCGCGCAGCGGGCATCCGTCGACCACGAGCACCGTATCGGCGCCGTCTTTCACCACCTGGTTGGCGACGTCCCAGAGGCGCGAGGCGACCTCATTATAGTCGCAGAAGATGAAGTTGGCGGCCGTCAGCCCGCCGAGCAGGCCAGTGCTGGCCGAGAGCGCATGATAGAGCGCGCGAGTCTTGCCGATACCGGACGCACCCCAGATGCGGGCGGAGGTGCGCGGCTCGTCCAGTTCATCGGCAAGGCGTGCGGCAAGCTGGGAGAAGTCGATCGCGTCGGCATCGTGGGGGCCAAGCGAGAACTTCCGATCCGGGCTGTCGACAAAGGCCGGCGCCGCGATTTCGGCGCGCTTGCTCCATTGATCGAGAGTGGAGAAGCCGGCGAGTTCAATGGTCGCGTTGCGTTGCTTGATCCAAACCGCCACAGCCGGGTGCGCGCTGGCCCAAGCAGCAAGCTTGTTGCCGCCATAAACGTCGACGGCGGCGAGCTTGGCGGGATCTCCTCCCGCCGTCTTGATGCCCTTCTTGATCGCCTGGACGCGATCGGCGGGCTTGTCGCCGACCAGCGCGGTCGTGGTGATCCCGATATAGCTGCCGCCGCGGGCGAGGACATCGCGGACCGCATCGCTGAGGACCTTGGCCGCGACCGTCTTTGGCTGTGTGGGCTTCGTCCAGACCTCATGTTCCCACTGGACGTTGCCGCGGTCCTTCGCCTTGCATTGGAAGATGATATCGCGCCCGGGGAAGAAATCGGTCGAGGCCTCGCCACCCGTCCAAAGGATGCTGGCATCCTGGCCGCCGTCGGCAACGGTGATCTGAAGCGGCACATGGACGCTGCGCAGCGGAACACCGGCCTTGCGGGCTTCGGCATAAAGGAGGCGGCGCAGCAGCTCGACCAGTTCGCCGCCGGTAAAGTCTTTGATCTCGTTGTGATGAACAGTGAACATCAGCCGTCCTAACCCGGCCACACCTGCGACGAAACGAAAGTTTCATCCACGACCGAAGGTCAGTCCCCCGGCGGCGCGAGGGGGCTCGATGCCCCTGAGCGCCGCATAGCGACAAAAGAAAAAGCAGGAGAGGCCCCGGCCGAAGCCAGGACCTCTCCCAACGGGGCTCACGCGCCCTGCTTGGTGCGCTGGTGCGCGAGGCGGACGATGTGCAGCGGCACGCCAGCCTGCCGCAGCTTCTGGGCGAGGTTCTGCTGGATACCCGAGCCTTCGCAGACGACGGCTTCGACCGGCTTCAGACCCAGGATGCGGTCGTTGCGTACGAAGGCCGCACGGTTCCCCTGGCTCTTATCGAGGCGGAACTGGATGACCTTGACGCCGCGCGATGCCGCCCATGCGTGGGCCACCGCATCGCAGCCTTTGGCCTGTGCGGTTGTGGCAAGGATCATCTCCGGAACGCGTGCCTTGATGCTGTCGAGACCGTCCCAGAGCAGGTCGACATCTTCCCAGACCTGACCTCCCGAGAAGGCAACCACCGGGCCTTCGGGCGCGAACTGCTCGCGGCGCTCCCGTGCGCGTGAAGCCAGATAGTCGCGGGCGTCGACCATCGAGGCGGTCAGAGCGGACGAGACCCGGCTTCCCCGGACCGGCGAGAAGGGCTTGCCGGTTTCGACGCGGTAGACCTCGGCGGCATGGTCGCGCATGCACTCCATCGCCTCGCGGCACCCCTGCAGCGTCTGGCAGAGAAGCTGCGTGTCTTCGAGTTCGAAGGCGTAGCTTTCCGAGGGGTCGTAGTTACGCGCCAGGTCACCGAGCTTCTTGGCGGCGTCATCCTCGCGGCCTTCGATCCGCTTGGCGACGACATGGAAGCTGTTGGCGAACCCCCAGGCGAGATCGCGGGCGAACTCTTCCATCCGGGTGTCACGCAGCACATCGAACATCGTGGCCATCATCATTTCGACGGCGACGCGAACCTGATCCGGATCGGGCATCTCAGCCTTTTCTGCCGGATCGACGATGGTCATCTTCGCCATTTCATCATGCTCGAGGAACGCACCCTCGTAAGTTTCAACCTGGGCATCGTTGCCGCGGCTCGCTGCGATGTGGCTGGCAAGGTCTGCGAAGTTCGTGAAATTGGTCATGATAGCCTCCGTTGGATCTCATCCACTCGATGAGGCTCTCCTCAGGACGTGCGGTGGTCGGGGCAGTCAGGGACGTTCACCGGGAAGCCGGCGCAGCCGGACCCCGGTTAACGCCGCGCCAGCGGGGAGCGGGGGAGCCGATTTTCTCGGGTCTGGTGCGAAGCGAAGCGGAGGACCGGGCGCGTGAAAATTGGGGGGACCGCTCATCCTTGACGGGCTCGGATTCCCGCACGTCATATCTAGGAAGTCATAAGAGAGAGATTTTTTAGGGCACTCCCCTCGCCCCCGGACCCCGCAAGGTGATCGTCACCCGGCAGGGCGGAGACCCGGAAACCGGGGCTCCGGGAGCCGCCGGCGAGTAGAGCGCCGGGCCCGTCCAGCGGACGGGATGCCCCGCCTCTTCCCCGGTTCACGCTGGTGCAGCGAATGGTGGTCGAACCCTGCCCACGAATCTGGCAAGTGGCGGACATGACGACGAACAATCCCTTTGGGCCAGGAAGCCCTCTCAACGATCTCTACAAGCGCCAGCGCGAAATGGCCGATTTGCTCAAGCTCGCGCGGGGGCCAGGCTATGAGCTGCAACAGCGCATGAAGGCGCTCGAAGGACCGTTGGCGGCCTATCGCGACCTGGAGAAAACGGGTGTGCTGGCGCAGATCGCCAGCATTCAGAACAGCGGAGTGCTGAGCAACCTGCTTTCGAGCAGTACCTTTCATGCGGCCAATATGGCCGCGCTGCAGGCCCGCTCGACGCCCTCTTGGATGCTGGCGCTTCAGAGCACCGCGCTGAGCGTGGCGCGCAAGGATCTCGCCATCCTCAAGACCCAGCAGCTCCTGGCCGCGTCGACGGGCGCCGATATCCTCAAGCTCGCCGGTCTGGTCGACACCAACCGGACCTTTATCGAGAAGATGATGGCGGGCTCGAAATGGACCGAGCAGTTCCGCGCTCTCTCGGATCGGTTTGCGCCGAACCTCGCCGGCATCAAGCTGGCCGCCGAGCAGGCCCGCATGCTCGATATGATGACATTGCGTGCCAGCGCGGAGGTCGTCGCCAGGAGCACGGTGGTGATCGTCGCCGAACAGGTGCTTGAGGCGCACGGACTGATCGAGGCGATCGGCCATGCCGACAGCCAGGCGCAAAGCATCGGCCTGTTCGCACAGCTCCTGTCGCTGGTCGGCACGATCTTCTCGGGGCTGCAGGAGAATACGCTCAAGGAGATCAAGGGTGTCGGCGCGATCAAGCTGATCGAACTGATGCTGATCGCGATAACGATCTGGCACTTGATGGTGCCTGCCGACTTGTCGCCGGCCGAGCAAAAGGCGTTCACGGAGATGAACGTCAAGATCGAAGCGGTGCAGGACAAGCTCGACAAGATCGTGACGGCCAACGAGGCGGCCGACGCATCCTATGTCGAGGGCCTGCCACGGGCCGAACTGAAGCGCGACGCGGCGATCCGCCGCGAGCCGCAAGGAAAGGCCCCGGTGCTGATGCGCGGGGTCGAGGGAACGCAACTGGCGGTCAAGGAAGCCCGCGGGAAATGGCGCCTCGTGGTCTACCGAGATCTTCTGACCGACCAGCTCTCCGAAGGCTGGGTCTATGCGCCCGCGGTGCAGATGCTGGACGAGCCCGCTTCCTGACGAAAAGGTGGATGGGCGGCGCCGGAGCGCCGCCCGTGCTAGTCAGAAGAAGTCGATCTTGTCGGCCCGGATCTCGCAGCCGTAGCGGGTGATGCCTTCGCGATCCTCCCAGCTCGAATAGTGGAGGCTGCCGCTGATCGCGACGACGTCGCCCTTCTTGCGGGAGGCGCCGGACCGGGCGAGGCCGTTGAAGCAGGTGACCTTGTGGAATTCCGTCTCCTTGGCGGTGTAACCGGTGCCCTCGTCGACATAGGTTTTGCCGTCCTTGAGCTTCACGCGGTCGGTTGCGACGATGAGGGTTGTGACGCTGCCGCGGGTCTCGGGATCCTTGGCGACACGGCCGGCGAGATTGACGTTGTTCATGGTTGTGCTCCTTATTGGGTCCAGCGGCCTTCCCGCCGGTGACACCGAAGAGCGGCGTGCGGGATCGGCTTGCACCGCAGCGCAAGCGAAGGGGAACCCCTGGAGGGAGCTGGCGCGGGCAGCCGCGTAGCGGCAACACGGGCGACCGGACGGGGTTGCGGGCCGGGACCGTTCGCCGCAGGTGTCGGGAACAGGCGAAGGAAGGACGCTGGACTCAATCGGGCACCGGCCCACGACGCATCGATCGCCGGCAGCGCATGACCAACCTGGAACCTGGCTGCGCTTCAGACCCCGGTCGTGACACCGGGTGGACGAGGATGGTGACTGGCTTGCCGCGAAGAACCCCGGCTCAGCCGGGGACGATCGTCCACAAGGACAATATGCCGTCCTTGCCCTCCCAGTCGCTACCGACCCGGGTGAAGCCGGCGCGCTGGAGGTTGTTCCGCATGGTGTTGCTGGAGGTCGTCGCGAAGGTCGGCTCGGTGATCTGCGCGACAATGGCGTCCACGAACCCGCCCGAGAGGTGCCTGCCGCGCATATCGGACGCGATCACGACGTAGCCGAGTTCAGGCGCAGCCTCGAACCCCGCGATCGGCACGGCGGCCGCGGCGAAGCTCTTGCGCCGATAGGTCGCGGCCGGGGTCTTCCATGCGGCGGCAGCGACGATGCGGTTGGTGTCCGTCTCCCGTAGCAGCGCCACACAGCGGGTCCGCTTGAGGCGCATGAGAAGGTCATCGACCGTGCCAGTGACGGCCTTCCCTTTCACGACAAGCTCAGCGACCGCGCGCTGATCGATCGGATCGAGAGCGTTGAAGTCGCCGGACCAGGGATAAGGATCGTCAGCCATGCACGTTTCTCGGTTTCTGGGATGGTAGCAATGCCGGTTATGTGGTGGGAGCGTAGTAGATTGCATCGAGCATGGCGACGCGCGCGTCCCACAGCTCCATGTCGCGGCCCGTGGGCCGGGCGGCATTGTACCAGGGCGCTTGGCGGATCGGCTCGATCACCCAGTCCCAATAATTGTCGAGCGTCAGCATCGTGGGACGAAAATCGAGCGCCACGGCCAGGCCGGGCTTGTTGCCGCCGTTGACGCAAACGAAGACGTCCGGGCGTTTCATGGCAAGCAGACGGGTCGCGGGCCCGAGCCGGGCGGTCCGGGACGAGCCGGAAAAGGCGTCGGTGAACGCCTGGACATAGTCGCTGAACTGGGTTTGCGTGACGGCTCCGCGCTTGGGGATCGAATCCAGCGCCGCGGCGAGGGCCGCGTTCTGCTGGCCGATCCGCTCGGCGAACGTGCCGGCGCCGCCCATGGATCCGAACCAGCCCCAATCGAAGTCGTCGAGACCGGCGGCCTCGGCTTCGATCCCGCCAAGTACGCCGGCGATCCCCTTCCATTCGGAGACGGAAAGATCGGCGAAGGACGCACTCTTGGCGAACATCTGCTGGATCTCGCGAACGAGCTTCATGCGTTTTTTGAAGTCGTGGTGCGTGTCCTTGCGGGCGAGCTTGACGAAGTCCCGCCAGGACATGATCGCGAGCGGCGAGGTGATACGTGCCCAGTCCTTGGCCTCGGCGGGCAGGACCGGGTTCTTCGGCCTCGGCGCTTTGCGCGCGGCCTCGGCCTGAAGGCGATAGCTATCCGCGAGCTTGCGGGTGATCGGCAGATGAAGCGGCGCATAGCCCGCGAGCTGGTCACGCACCTGTTCGAAGAAGGCATCGTCGGCCGGGCCCTTCACATGGACGCTGGCCTCATGGTTCGGTCCGAGACCTCCTTTGGTGAAATTGGCGCTGCCGACGATCGCCTCGGCCTTGGCGCCGGATTGAAAGTAGAAGATCTTCGGATGGAAGCAGCCTGGCCGGTTCTTGGCGACGAAGGCGCCCGGAACATCGACAAGGCGGTCGATCAAATCGGGATCGGTGGCCGAGAAGTCGGCGCCAAGAAGGACGGACTCGAACTTGGCCTTGGCGGCGAGCAGGCTCTCGGCGACATCGGTCAGGTCGCCCCACGCGACGGCAATGGAGATCCGTTCATGCTTTTCGATGAGCGCGGTCAGACGGCGCGCGATCTTCTTTGCGTCCAATAATGCGATTTGCATGCCCCGCCCTGTACCCCTGCTCTATTTGGTTCGTACTTAGCCAGGTGTTGGGGACACGCATAGAAATTCCCGGAGATTTACCGGGATCGGGCCAATCAAACGAAAAAAGGGCCCGCTTCGCGAGGAAGGCGAAGCGGGCCCGAGAGAGGAGCGGTTGGCGAGGGTCAGTCAGCCATTTCAGGCGTGCGACCACGGCGACGACCGCCGCCAGCCGGTGCCTCGCCGCCGAAAGCGCCTTCGGCCGAGGACTCGCCCAGACCGTCACCGGAGGCGGGCGGAGCGGTTTCGCCGGCACCCGGCAGCGGCGGCAGACCGTCGTCGGCGGCAACCGTGTCGGTGGGCGCGTCGCGCCGGCGGGTGGGACGGGACCAGACGACGTTGTACGAGCCGTCCTCCTGGCGGAAGGCCGAGATGTAGAGCGGCTTGTCGAGGCTGGGATCCTCGATCTTGCCGTTGAGGAAGCTCTCGCCGGTCGAGTTGGACGACAGTTCGAACAGCGATCCGACCTGGACCCACTGACGGGCGGCCGAGAGCGCGAGAATCTCGAATTTGGGAGCGCGCGGATTGGCGGACTGGACGGTGCGCAGCGCGATCACGATGGCGAGAGTGAGGGTCGAAATCTTGCCAGTGTAGGTGCCGCTGGCGTTCTGCGTGATGGTGCCGATGTTCATGGGTCGTCTCCTGAGAAAGTTCGCTCGAACCCCTTGTCCGAACACCTTCTCTCACCCCCCTCCTCTCCTCGGCCGTTCGGCCGAGTAAGGCGCGCCAGCGCCGCTCCGATTGGCGCCACTGCGGCGCCATCGGGTTGTTTCAGGTCATCTACGAGCTGTCCCGGGTCTCAGGTCCCTGGCCGCGATGCCGGCGAGCGCCACAAGGCGATGATGTCCTGCATCTCCTCGGCAAATCCGAGGCTATCGATATAGACCGCACCGCGATCGTTCTGGCCCAGGAAGCCGATGACGGTCGTGATGTCGTTGGCGATCGCGACGTCGAGCCCAAAGATATCGGCTATCTGGAAGTGGCCGAGGTCGGGTCCATTCCACCAGGCCATCAGAAAATCGGCGACGCGCTTCGACTGCCCGGTGTCGCTCATCGCGATCGGGATAAGCCGGGTCAGCGCGGCCCGCGCTGAATCATAGTCGGTCGCAACGGTCGTCATCGACGGTCTCCCCGCTGTGGCTCAGACGTCTTCGTAGTCGATCGAGAAACTGGCCGCGAGCTTCTGGATCTCGTCATGGCAGACGGGATCGGCGATATCGCGCTTGCTCAAGCCATCCAGGATATTGTCCGGCACACGATCGCCGAACAGGAGCACCGCGAACTCGGGACCATATTGGTAGGACGTGTAATAGAGCCCTTGGGCGGACGGACAGGCGGCGTGAATCTTTTCCGCCCAGCCCCGCGTGACCGGATAAGTGCTCCTTGGACCAGCCAGGAGGGCGTTGCCATTTACGCCGATCTTGCGTTGACCCGTCGTCGTGATGCTGACCAGGTTGAGGTCATGCTTCGTGCGCACATGACTGTGGGCGTGTAGCCGATAGTCATGGGGATAGACGATCTCGGGGGGCGCGACCTTCGTGCGATTGCGCTGCGGGCTGTCAGGGCAGCGCAGGATGATCTCACATGCAGCACATTCGAACGATTGCGCCGCATAGATGGTCGGGATGATGGCGCCGCCAGCATCGCGGATCGGCGAGAAGCGCGCATTCCCCTTGTTCGTGCCGTTGAACTCGGCCGAGCCGAATTCATCGAGATGAACGCGATGCAATTCGGTCCCGGCCTTCAAGAGATGATAGTCCTCCTTCCCAACCTTCATCGTGGCTGGGTTGGGGATTTTCAGGCTGATCCTCATCAGCCATGGACCTCGGGCTCGATCTCACGCTCGAAGGCTGCGATCACGGCCTCGGGTTCACTACCAAGCGACGCGCCAGGCGAGTCCTCGAAATCGAGATGAGGCCGGGTTAGCCAATGGAGCAGCCGAAAGTTGGTCCAATGGTCGGGCTTCCTGGCGATGATTTCGCTCAGAGCCGGATAGATCCGGCGACCCTCGACATCGAACTGCAGCAGCGGATAGGCAGCTCGACCATCGATTGTGAAGCGGAGCAGCTCGTTCTTCTCCTCCTTGCGCTTCATCGTGGCCGAGGGATTAGCGCCGGAGAGACCGAGCAGCTCACAGGCCTGGGCCTGATCCGCCATCTGCGTGCTCGCGAGGATCCGCTCCTGAAGGCGAGCCCGATTGAGCGCGGCCTTGAGTTGCGCGTCGTCACCCGTCGCGAGATTCTCGCGGAGCATCAGCCGATATTCCGAGATGAGTTTTTCGAACTCGGTGGAAAATTTGTCTTGGAGATAGCGTGTGGCAACCTTCTCGAATGCTGTGACAAGAAGCTTGACCGCGGCTGCCGGCAACTTGGCTCCGCTCGCTTTGGGCGCGGCCTCGGATGCACTCAACGCGAGTGCTTCCCTGAGAACGACGAGATTGTCTGGATCCTGTCCGATCGAGAAATCGACCACGACGTGACCATTGTCGGCTGCCGCGGCGATGCGCGGCGACGCGTAGAAGGCGCGCTTCTTGCCGCGCGCCCGGCGCGGCGTGCCGACACGGGCCTGTGTATCGAGAGTGGATGCGGCTACCATCGGTGAAATCCTAGTTTCGCTATATCGTGTAATCCATATAGCATAAATAGCGGAGATTACGAGTCCATTGTAATCGGCGACATGGGACTGACCATCGTTCAACCGGCAAGACGTCTCGCTAGTGGACCGATCCGAAGAGGCTACGCTTCGCCGCGGCCTGGTGGGATCCGTCCTTGACGCCGATCGTCTCGCGCATCTCGGCCCCTAGCCTGACGGCGAGATTTTCCGGGACGATGGCATGCGGCTCGACAATCGCGATCGCGGCCTCTGGTGTCAGCAGCTCGCCAGGCTCGGTGCCGATCCAGATGAGAGCCTCCCCTTCCTCGGGCTCGTCCTCCGTGACGAAGAAGACCTGCGCGAAAAACGTCTGCAATGGCCGGTCCCAACCGATGATGGCGCGCACGACATGGGGCTGATCGGCCTTGGGCTGGAGATGGTGACGGCTCATCCACATGTCCTCCGAATACGAAGCTGAACATGACGCGCAGCGCCCTCGGCGCTGCTGATCGCCTTGCCTGCGGCCGACGCAGCCTGACGGGCACCGGCCTGGCGCAACAAGGTACGGGCTTCGCGCAAACGCTCAACTGCAATCGCTATGGCTTGCCCATGCTCGGGCGTCGCCGGCGTGATCCGACGCATTGGATTTCTCCTGATAATCTGTTGGAAGGGGGAAACGAGGCAACCTAGTCGTCGCCGGGAAGCATGATCGTCATGACCCGTGTGGTGACGCTGGGGTCGGCCGGGTTTTCGGACCCCCATTCGAGCGCCCGATCGTAATAGTTGATCGTGAAGCGGACGGTTCGGCCTCGAAGGATCAGCTCGCCGCGCGCGCGCTCGGGGCCGTCCTGAGGCGCGAAAGCGTAGCGGCGAACGGCCCCAAGCACCTCGGCCTGGGCGAGGACCTCTGCTTCGCGCCCTTCGGCCTCGGTCAGTGCCGCGAGACAGGTGGCGGTGATGACGGTCCTCGCCGTGCGGTCAAGGCCGAGCCGACAAAGATCGTTGAGCTCGGCGATGCGGGTCGTCTGGTCGGTCATGCTGCCTCCTTGAGCCGGCATTGAAGGTGTCGATCCAGGCCTCCACGGGCTAGCCAGGTGTCAGTCGAGCAGGGATCGAAGGGCGAAATATTCTCGGCACGGATCGTATGCTCGGCCTCCTTCGACGTCAGGCAAAGAGGCGCATGGGCTGTTCGACCGGCGAGGTGAGGCGCAGGTCGCGCACCAGGCGGGCGGCGAAACGGTCGGGCGCCATGAGGTCATTGACCGATGCCCAATGATTGCGATCGCCGCAGTGGTCGTCGCGGCCGCGAACCCGGCGATAGAGGACTTCCCGGCCTTGGCCCGAACAGCCCAGCGAGAGCTGCACCCAGGCCTCCTCGCCATGGAGCGTGATTTCGCCGGAGACCGCGGGGCCGCCCTTGTTGGAGCGAATGTCGTAGCTTCCGTCAGAAAGACCCAGGGCGTCGGCCAGGCGCCGCATCGCGGAGCGGCCTTCGGAATGGAAAAGCCGCTTGGCAGCCTCGTCATAGCTGACACCGCGATAGGCCAGGTTTCGTAGTAACGGGGTCCGGCGAATTTCGGCGATCTGGTCGATGCAGGTGCGGCGAAGCTCCAGGCTGGACGGCCGATCCTCGCACACCGCATTGAGATGGCGAACGAGCAGGATCACGGCAGGATCGGTTTCGGCATCCTTGCCAGCGTTGCGGCAGTCCTTGATCGCGGCGCCGATGGCGTGGAGAGTGGTGCCGACCGTGATCAGCGAGCTAGGATCAAGCGCTTGCTGGTGGCGCATGGCAACGTCGTAGGTCATGGGGAGGATCTCCGGTCTCGAGCACAAATCGGCTCAACCGCCCCTCCCCCTCTCTCCTTTCTCCCCGGTCAGCCGGCGAAGCCGTCCCGGTAGATGTCGGCCGCCCATTGCTCGATCCACGGGAAGGTCAGCTCATCATGGTCGAGATCGCCGGACTCGATCAGGGCGCGGATTTCTGCGCGGGCTTGGGCAATCGCCGCTTCCCACGGATCGCTCGGCGTCACGTCGATCGACAGATGCCCGATCGACGGAAGGCGTCGCGGCCGCCGTGAGAGCCGGTTGTGCTGGGCGCCGACCCAGTCTTCCAGGTGTTGGGCGACAAAGCGGTCGGTCTTCGAGACTCCGGCCTTGCGTGCCGACTGGCGGGCGCTGATGCCGTAAGCTTGGCTGTCGATCGAAGCGACCCTGTGGCTGAACGGGAGAAGGAAGGGCAGAACCTCGCCCTTGGCGCCGAAGACATGAAGACGCACGCCCACCGGCAGGATCTGGTCGAGATGATCGATAACGGCGATCAACCCTTCGGGTCCGTGAACGGGCCGGCGGCACATGCTGCCGACCCCGATAAGGGCGCCGGGTTTCATCGCCATCCATAGAGCGTCGACACAACGCCCATAGTCCTCGGGCAGACGGCCTTGGATGACAGGCATCAAGGTCGCGCCGATACCATGATCTTCGGCGAGTCTGCGACAATCGCGATTGGCACGGATGGTCCGCGAAATGCGGTCGATGACTTCATCGCGATCGCGTGCGATCTCGGCCTCCACGCAATAATCGGCGCTGGCCCACCAGCGGAACGGGTAGGCCGCGGCCAGCGCGACATAGTCGCGAAGCGACCAGGGAAACAGGCCATAGCGGGCGGTGGCGACGAAGCCGGCGGAATCGAGACAGAGTGCCGCGAGACCATCAGCGTTGGCGAGGTCGCGCAGCCGCCATCCGATCCATTCCCGCCAGCCCCGTTTCTCGGACCAGCGCGAGAGGCAGTTTGCGGAAATGAGCGCGGCTTGGCGCAACGACCGTGTCCGCGCAAGGATTGGGCCCTCACCGAGATGCGGAAGTCCGACGATGATCTCGATCGACATGGGGTGCTCCATGGAATGGCGGTCGCGGTTGACGGCCTCGTCTGTTCACGTTACGTTCCATCGCGCAGGAGATTCGCCATGACGACAGACAAATTTCGCGACCGCTTCGACCTCGACATCACGCTGCGTGACGCGGCGCTGGATGCCGAGAACCGGCCGACGCGCCGGATGATCGCAAACGCGTCGATTGGCATGGACGTAGAGGACGCCTATTATTCAGTGCGCGAGCTGCGGCAGGCGGTGGCCTGGGTCCATGAGGGCGAGCCCTCGGGCAAGGCAAAGCTGACTGCGATCCTCGCGAACGACGGGGCGGACGATTTCCAGCGCTGCGTCTATTTTTGCCTCGCGGGACGGGGCGTCGTCGCGATGCTCGACGATCTCGAATGGCTTGAAGACCTTCTTGAGCGCCGTGGCCGGGTCGCGGGCGAGCAGAAGCGGCGGAAAGGTTCGCGGATGCCGCTGACCAATCCCTATGTGGGCGATTCGCCAGACGGGCCGATGGTCAAGTTGGATGCCGATTTCGAGCAGGGCCCGTCCTGGTGGGCGGATCCCGCGCTGATCGACTGAATCGTCAGCGCTCGCAGCGCAGCCTTTCGCCATGCCGCCAACGGGACGGTTCGAGCCACGTCCCGGCAAAGGCGCCTGCCCTGCGGGCTTTCGCCTGGGTGAATGCCGACTGATATCGCGCCGCCCGGGCCGAATCGCCGCGCAGATATTGGGTCTCGGGCACGGCGAGGCCGGCACGGATCATCCGCTCGCCAAGATCCTGTCCATCGACGGTCACGATCGCGACTGGGCGGCCGTAGCTGGATGAGGGCGTCAGCTGGATCGTTGCTTTCTTCGAGCGGAGCGCAATTGCCGCGAAATCCTGTGCGGACTTGCCGCATTGCCAGCAGCCGGCGACCTTCTGACAGAGCTGCCGGCGCTCGAACGCATCAACCCCAAGCAGCCTGAAATCGACCGCGACCGTATCGCCGTCGAGGGCTCGAGCCTGCGCATCGAAAGTTTGCGGCCTCGCCGGCGAGCCCGCGGCGGACATTGCAAGCACTGCAAGCATGAGGCCGGTCGTGTGCCGCATCACGAAATCAACTCCACCTCGACCATGTCGGTGGCCGACGGCGAGCTGCAGACGCGGAAGGGTTGGAGCGGATTGACCGTGCGCACGATGCTCAGCGGCTCGCACCGCTCGTCGAACAATCGCGACGCCACGCGGTTGGCGTTCTCTCGGCTGCAGAGCAGGAAACGCTTGGGTGACAAGCCGTCAGTCTGGGCGAACATGGGTGCTCCTCGTCGATGGACGCCTGATACAGGCTAGGCGCCTCAGGCAAAGATGGTCTTATGGACCTTGGTCACCGGGACCAACTGCCATGCCAGGTCACGGAAGCCCGTGATCCGGTAGCGTTGGCAGGTCTCGGGATCACGGAAGCTGAGCCGTCGGCCGCGCTTCTCGACGATGAACTCCGACCCGGTATGTCCGTCGACGAACTTGAGCGGCGTTTCGAGCCTGATCCGGTCGCCATCCTCGATCTTGCGGGAGCGGCGCTCGAGCCGGGCGCGGCAACGGCGACGCCAGTCCTGGGCGTGGTCATTCTCGGTCGGGGTCAGGAGATCGAGGATGCTCCGCGGACAATCGTCCTCACAAGGGCCCATGGATTCCTCCATGTCCTTATAGCCGAACTGTTCGCCGCTCTTGCTGCCGGGGCACCAGTGGATCTTGCAGACGATAGCAAAGATCTCGCCGCCGACGCCATTGGTCATGACCTGGGTGGCCGCATAATAGGTGCGGTTCTGGGGACAGGATGAAGCCAGAACCCGCAGTCCTTTGGAGCCGCCATCGACCTCGCGCGTGTAGGTGAATTGGGCATCGAGATAAGCCTTGGCGGTGGGGTGTCCGCCCATCGAGGCGAAAGGCATGGTGAGCCATCCCATGGCTGAACTCCTTGTCGATCGGATGAAGGAAGGCGCCGCGTCAGGCGGCCTCTACGAGTTGCTCAGCGGCCCCGGGCCGAACGTCCGCGGAAACGGTTCCGACCCCGGTCGCCCGGAAGGCGCGCAGATAGTTGAACGCCTGCTCGGCTTTGGAAGCGGCGTGGATGATCGCGGTCTTGTCGGCGCGCAGGATGCCGAGCCAGTGGGCAACATAGCTGGCATGGTTGTCATGCAGCTCGTTCGGTAGCCCGAGATGGGCGCAGACGAGGCCGCTCCCGATCTCGGCGACCAGCTCCTCGAAGCTATAGGCCCTGTCTCCGAACCGCCTTCCGAAGGTTCGGGCCAGACGGGCCGTCCCGCCCGACCAGTGGACGGTCTCATGAGCCCGGGTCGAGGCATAGTGGTCCATGGTTTTGAACGACCGTTGATGCGGCATCTGGACATAGTCGAAGGTGGGGTGGAAAAATGCCCGGTCTCCGCCATGGCGCACGTCCGCAGGGATCGCGTGGAAGAAGTCATCAATCTCAGCCTGGCGGGCAGAAGGATCGGTCGGTGCCGGATCTTCGTCAGCGGGATAGAAATAGGCCGGCAGACCGTCGATCTGATCGGCGTTGAAGACGATGTAATGGCGCAGGAAGCGGATGCTTCGCTCGGTCTCGGCGCCAGTAATGGGGTCAGCTTCGGTCTTCTTGAAGCTGGAATAGTAGACCGAGAGGGAGCCTTGCTCGCCTCGACGGACGTTCCCGCCCAAGGTTTCTGCCTGGCGATAGGTCATCCAGTAGCGCGAGCGGTAGCCCTGCGCGTCCGCAATCGCCCAGAGATAGAGGACATTGATGCCGGTGTAGGGCGTGCCGCAATGACGGAGCGGACGGCCGCCGGCACCGCTCACCCGCCATGGGCGACTCCAAGGTGCAACGCCCTCTTCGAGCTTGCGGATAATCAGGTTGGTGATTTCGGCCGCGACATCGCGGCTCGGCTTCTGCTTCGTGGGCATGTCGGTCGATCCCATGGCTGGAAAGGAGGACCGCCGATGCTGGGGAGCACCGGCGGTCTGTCACTCAGTGGGGAAATGGCCGGCGGCGAAACCGGACGGCCCGCCGGGTCGGCACCATGATCGCGGATCAGGCGGCCACAGATTCCCCGAGCTCTTCGTCGGCGATGGGCGCTACCTCGTCAGTTGCCGCCCCGTCAGTGGCCGCCTCGTCCTCGGCCTCGGGAGCCTCGTCAGCTCGTTCTGCGGTCGGATCGACGGGGGTTTCCGACGTCCGATCGAGGAACCTCATCGCATTGGGCACCCAGGCAAGAGCGGCTTCCTTGACCTCGGGCTCGACGATCACCTCACCGGCGAACAGCTTCTGACAGCTCTCCGAGATCTCGGTTTTCTTGAGCGAGGTGTGACGAACGGTCAGCGCTGGACCGCCGATCTCCGTGAGCAGGCTGAGGATGCTGCCCTTGTTGACCCGGTCGAAGAAGTTCTCCGAGGTCGGCCGCCACCAGCTCGCGACGTCAATCTCGAGGATCGAAGCGAGGCGGTTGTGCAGCGCGATCTGCTCGTTCGAGTAACCGGGTTTTGCCTCGAGCGAGAGCGCGACGATGTAGGCGAGCCAATTAGCCTTGCTGTCATCGTCGAGCGCCCGGAACGCCTCGAACCGCTCGACCTCGCACTCGGGCTCCGTCCATGCTGCGTCCAGCCCGTCCCGAGCCTCGGCGAGATAATCGCGGGCGCGGGACGCCGGCAGGTCGCCCGAGACCGGATCCTGAGGGCTGCTCGCGCGGATGGTGGTCCCATATTTGACCGAGCTGAGATAGCGCGACGCCGAGTTCGTTCGCGCGTCGACCATGACGAACAGCGCATAGTCGAGCGCGAGCGCCGGTTGGGCGAGGATACAGGACGCGAGGATGTCGCGGCGCTGGACCGAGAGCTCGTCGTAGAGCCGGGCGCTGAGCGGCTTGCCACCGGGCGCGACGGCCTCGGGTCGGTATTTCGGCTCGGAACTGCTGTTGCCCCGCTCGCGGGCGCCCTCGCCCTCACCGTCCCCCTGATCGTCGTCGTCCTCGCCGTCAGGTTCGTCGATCACCAGCTCCTGCTCGCTGTAATACTGGGTATCGAGCCGCATTTCGCCCTGCGGCGTGAGGAGCAGGAAGGCGCCGACATGGCCCTTCATCGCTTCAGGAAGGACCGGAGGACGGTTTTCGATCGTTTCCGCCTCGGCGATGAGGCGATCATCTTCCTGATCCAACAGCTTGAACGCCTCGTCGGAGAGGTCGCCCTCCTCCATCTCGGCTTCGAGCATGGTCCGCCGCTCCTCGATCTCGGCCAGGCGCGCTGCCTGCTCCTCCGTAAGGGGAGGCTGCTGCAGGATCGCTCGGTACAGCCCATGTGCGGCGTTGTGGGCATAGTTGCTGGCGATGGGCCGGATCCAGGCGAGACCGGTCTCCTCGCCGATACGCTTCGCTTCGGCTTCCATGATCTCGCCGGCAAGACGATGCGCGATCTCCGGATCAATCCAGCGGTCGTTGCCGTCGGTGAACAGATCGCCATCGATCTTGCCGCCGGCCTCCCGATAGCGCGCCTCGCCGACCAGGACTGCGATCGGATCGCTGGCCTTCATCGTCTCGTTCGCGATGACGCGGCGGATCGTGTCGGCCGTGACATAGTTCGTCTGATACCCATTCCAGACGAGGAGCTGCTTCTCCTGGTTCTCCGTCGAAGCATAGGCCTTGGCGATGTCGAGGGTGATCTCGCCGCGACTGAGCGCTTCGAAGATCGGCTCGGCGAGCGACGCCAGACGCAAGCGACCCTCGACGAACCGACGCGTGACGCCGAAGCGCTTGGCGACGGCATCGAGATCACCGGTCGCGCCGATGAAATGTTGGAACGCACGGCATTCCTCGGCGGGTGTCATCTTGAGCTGGTGGAAGTTGGTCGCGGTCGACTTCTCGGAGAGCTCCGCATCGTTGCCCGTCAGCACCATGACCGGGACGTCAAAGTCGGCGTCCGAAATCGTGCCGCGATCGGCAAGGAGGCGCAGAGCCCGCCACCGGCGGCCGCCGTCGAACACCTCGAACATGCCGCGCGGCTTTTTGGCCGGCGTGATGAGAAGGTTCTGCAGAACGCCTTCGGCTTCGATGCTCGCCGCCATCGGTTCGATCTGAAGCTGCTCGTCCGGCGCGGTGCGGACGTTGACGGGCGAGAGACGCAGTTTGTTGAGCTTGATAGTCCGGATCACTGGGGTCACTCCTTCTAGCGTCCGGCAAATCCCGGACACCATCCCAGCTCCCCCTTCCCTTTCTCTCAGGCCTGCCTGAGGACGACGATGCTCACGCCCCGCGTAGGGCGGCTCGAACCGTCAAACCTGGAGACCGGACTAGCCGGTCCCGGCAATAAGCCGCTCGACGACGTCGGCCGCGCTCGGAACGGGCAGGAATACCCGTGTGCGATACTGGATCACCTCGGTGAAACAGCCGAGCGACTTGAGCCAAGCAAGCTGGCTGGGCGGCGCGCCGACCAGTTCGATGCGCGACGAACCATTCACGAGCGCACGCTTGATGGTCATCGGGAACGGGCGCGTCAGATCGACGCTTCGACCAGACATGGCCGATTTGACGATATTGGGTGCCGGCAGGGTCTCGGCCTGACCGATGCCGAGTTTCGTGAAGAGCTGAACGACGTGCTCGTCGAAGACGAGACGTCCAAGCCAGGAATTGCCAGCCTTGTCGGCGATCCTGTTGACCACGAGATGATCGCTCGGAAGCGCGGACCAGATTGGAAGGAGAAGACCGGTAGCAAGGCGGATGGTTTCGGTGTCGACCGTGTTCGCGGCCTCTTCAGTTTCTTCGAGCCATTTCGCACAGAAGGCCTCGCGGTCGATCGGCGCCCAGGCGCTCTCATAGAGGTCGTCCTCGCGCATATATTCCCGGCGAGTCGGACGCGTGAGCTCGATGCGCGGAATGGGCGTGCCCTCCTTTTCTTCCATGAGCGCGCGGGCCCGCGTTTGTAGTGCCACCTTTCCGGACTTGGCGTTGACCATGAACTCGGCCGTGCCGTCGCAGTCTCCAATCCTGAGTATCCGGTCCAGTGAAACGGGCGTCCGGCGCCGGGCGATCTCGATCGTAAGGAGATGGGAGGTCGCGCCGCTTACCGGATCGGTCCGCAGCAAGGTGTCGTCGATCAGGGTTGCCGTGTCGACGAGGATGGTCTCAACGCCGACATCCAGGCGACCGGCCTCGCGCGCGGTGGAGACACGGGTCTCGACGAGCGAGAGGAACTCGTCGAAGATCCTGTTCTGCAAAGCGATCGGCAGCGCGAGTATCCGGTTGAGCCACCGCTGGATGGGCGGGAGATCGTCCTTCATGACGCCATCCTTGTCACAGAGCTCAAGGCCGGTGCGACGCTCGAACTCAGCGTGGGAGATGCTGGTCAGCTTTCCACCGACAAGCAGATGGAACCAGCTCACCAAGGCCGCGCAGGCATATTCGCTTTCAAGGTTGTCGGCGGGATCGAAGAGGTTCTGACCGCCGGTCTGGCGCTGCCCGCGCGTCAATGCGCCCAAACTGTCGAGGCGGCGGGCGATCGTGCTTGTGAATCGCAGCTCACCCTTGCAGTCGGTAGTCACCGGCCTGAACAGCGGTGTGCTCGCCTGGTGGGTGCGATGGGTACGCCCCAGGCCCTGGATCGCGCGATCGGCACGCCACCCCGGCTCGAGCAGCAGATGAACACGCTGCTCCTGATTGGGGACATCGCGCGAGGCGTGATATGAGCGCCCCGTCCCACCGGCATCCGAAAAGACGAGGATCCGCTTGCGGCCCTCCATGAACGCGGCAGCTTCGGCCTGGCTGGTCCTGGCTGAGCGGTTTTCGAGCTTCTGCCGCCCGTCAGCGGTCGAGACGAGACGCTTGGTTCGTCCAGTCACCTCGGCGACGTCGTCGTGTCCGAACTGCTCGAGGATGCCATCGAGCGCGGAGGTAATCGGCGGCAAAGCGCAGAGATGTTCGATAAGGCGAGCTCGCGCGGCCTCGGCCTCGGGATTGTAGACAGGATTGCCCGCGTCATCCTCCATCGGGAGCGAGCGCTGCGCGCCGGTATCGTCCGTGAACACCCGCATCTGCCGTGTCGGAAAGGCGCGTTCGAGATAGTCGATCACATATTCTTTGCAGTCGCAGTTTATGTCGAGCGTGGCGGCGAGAGACGCAGGTTTCCTTCGGTTTTCCATGATTTCACTCCAGATAATATGCGGGTTAGAGGGAGTGTTCGAAGACGGGTCAGGCCCGCCTTCGAACGTCGGTGAGCATTGTGATCAAGGCGTCGGAAGGCGGCTTGAAGCGCCCCGGCTTGATCGCAGGGGCACCGTGGGCTGCGAGAATCTGCAGCTTCTCTTCGGGATCGGCGCGCAAGTAGGTCTCGGTGCTCTGGATACTGGCGTGGCCGAGCCATAATGCGACCTTGCGAATGTCCCCCGTCGCCGCGAGCGTGTGCATCGCGCAAGAATGACGAAGCACGTGGGGTGTGACGCGCTTCCCAAGGATCGACGGCTGCTTCGTCGCTGCCGTCTTGACGTGCTCGGCCAATCGGAACGCAAATCCGTCGCGGGTCATCGGCTGCCCGTTGGCATTGAGGAAAATCTCGGTGACCTCAACTTGAGGCCGGATCGCAAGCCATGCGCGCAATGCGATCTGGGTCTCCTTCCACAGCGGCAGGACCCGTTCACGTCGCCCTTTGCCCATGATGTGCATGGTGGACAGGGAGCGGTCCGGGAAATCGCCCAGTTGCAGCGTTACGAGTTCCGACACCCTCAGTCCGCCAGCATAGGTAAGATGCAGCATCGCGCGATCACGGGTGCCGAGGCGTGTCCGGGGATCGGGTGTATCGAGCAAAGCCTTGATCTCGGCCCGGTCGAGGTAATCGATCAGCGCCTTGTCTGTCTTCTTGGTCGGGATTGCTCTGACACGGAGTGCCTGATCGAGGCAGGCTGGAATCCGGTACTCGATGTATCGGAAGAAGGATCGGATCGCGGCGAGCCTGCCATTGCGGGTCCGCACGCAGCTGCCGCGGCCGATCTCCACATGATCGAGGAAGGCCATGATCATGTCTGTGCCGAGATCCTCAACCTCGAGATCGGTCGGTCGGCGCTTCAGCCGATCGGCAGCGAACTGGACGAGGAGGACGAAGCAGTTGGCATAGGTCTTCACCGTGTGCGGGCTGACGGCGCGTTCGCGCGGCAGATGTTCCCGCAGATATGCCGAGAGATGGGGAGCAAGCGCCGTCATGCCGCTTCTCCTTGAAAAAGTTGCTCGCTTGCAGCCGCAATGTCGCGCAGCAGCACTGGCGTGGCTTCGAGATACCAGTACGTGTTGGCGATCGACGCGTGCCCCAGGTAGACACTGAGACCGGCCATGTGGTGGGCAATGGCCTCCCTGTCACGCGGGCAGGACTCAAGCGAGCGAACAGCGAACGTATGTCGCAGATCGTGGAGTCGCATGCCTGCCGTACCGGTTGCTCCACGATATCCGAGAAGCCGGGCCAACCTGACGAACACGACGTGGGCGCGCACCTTGTGCGGCGCCCGCCCCCGGATAGTGACGAACAGGTCATTACACTTGGCCGGGTGCTTCGCGCGGATCGCAATGTAGGCTTCGAGTGCTTGGCGCGTCGATGGCTGCAAGGCGATCAGTCGCTGCTTGCCGAACTTGCCGTTGCGGACGACCAGCCCATCCTCGACCAGATCGTTGCACTGTAGCGCGAGAGCCTCGGAAATCCGGAGACCTGTCGCCGCGAGCAGGCCGAACAGGTAATGGTACGTGTATGGGCTAATCGTGCCATGGGGCGGAACGTTCAATGCCGCCGCCATGATCGCCCGCACCTGGTCCGCTTCGATTATGGTCGGAGTGGGACGTGGCCGCTTCCCCCGGCCGAAAACGCCGACAGGCGGGACTTCGTTGTCTGGGTCCTCGGCATGAGCGAAAAGGCTGAAGTTACGAGCAGCGTCGTACCTATGGCGAGCCACGTTTTGCGAGCTTGCCGTGTGGCACCAGTCGTAGATGCGCTGCACTCGGGTGTGCCGGTCACCGAAGCGTTCAGCGAAAGCGGCGTATTGGCGCAGCAGTCGTTCCTGTTCCGAGAACTTCCGCCCCAAGCTGCGATACAGCGAGACGTATCTGGCAATCTGCGTGCTCAGCATGACGGTTCTCCCGGCCATGGCTGCGCGATTTTCATGAGCATCGGCAGGTCGACCTTGGCGTAGATGGCGGTGGTCTCGGGCGAGCTGTGGCGCAGGATCGTTCCAACGGACTCCAGCCCTGCGCCCGCGCGCAGCAAGTTGGTGGCAAGCGAATGCCGGAAAATGTGCGATCCGGTCGGCACGCCTTCGATCCCGCCGCGCTCATGCGTGCGTGCAACGATGCCGGCGATCTCCGCCGATGAGCGGAACGAACGGAACGGGGCTTGCGCGCGCACGAACAGATGCGGATCGGCGGTCTTGGGACGCGCCGTGGCAATGTAGTCCAGGATCGCGTCACCGACGTCCTGAGGCAATGGCAGGCGATCAGGCCGACGCGTCTTGCCCTTGACCGTCAGGTGGCCCGAGCGCCAGTCGATATCGTCGAGGTGCATATCCCGAATATCACCGGCACGCAGGCCAAGCCGGGCGAGCAGGAGAATGATGGCCTTGTCCCGAACTTCCACCGGGCGATCAGTCGGACATGCGCCGATGATCTGCTCGATCGTTGCCGGGTTAACGTGCCGGGGCAGCGTCGAAAGACGGTAGCGTTGCACTGATGGGATCGCGTGCAACAAAGCTGGACGGCAAATACCCTGCACGACCAGGAACCGAATATAGCTCCGTATTATCGTGACGAGCAGTGATGCCGAACCCGGCGTCTCCTTGCTTCGTTGTTGAAACGCCCGTCTGAGGACGGCTGCATCCCATTGTGAAGGCTCGCCGAGCATAGGCGCGAGCCGCCTGATATCGGCCCGGTAGCGCCGGATCGTCTCATCGGTCGCGCCGCGGTGTTGCTTGAGCCATGCCAGATATGCCGCCATGTGCGGGTCGTCATCCGACACCAGTTCGACTGAAGGGATGACACCGCGGTCGCGCAAGAACTCGACGAAGTGCCGAGCGCCTCGCCGCCGCCGCTTCGCGCCCGAGGCAACAAGCTTGCCTCGCTTGCGCCAGACCGGACATCGACAATCATGCGCGCCGTACTGGTCGATGATCGTGTCATCGATATCGGCCCATTGTCGTCGCGCAATGCGAAGCCAGGCCGCGAAATGCTCGGCCTCGGATCGATAGGACTGGGCCGGTCCTTGCGCGAGTTGCAAGCGATCGATCCCATCGAAATAGTCGGCGAGGTGCCGTGGCAGATCGTCGATCCCGTCGTCGACACCGACGTAGCCTTGATCCTCCAGGAAGCGGACGAAGCGCCTGACTCGCGCTGCAATGTCCGCCTTATAGACTGGCTGCTGCGCCGAATACCGGTGGCAACGGCACCGATGCTTCTCGAACCGCCGAACGGTCCGATCGTCGATCGTGCGGATCGCGATCCCATGCAGTTCCATCCAATGCAGGAAATGACGGGCCGCAGCGCCAAACAGAATCGCACTGCCTGACCTCTCGTCGAGCGACAGAGAGGAGAGGAATGCGGTGAGTAGAGCGTCGTGACTGGGCGGGTCTTCGACCCGGAGCCGGGCCGCTCGAAACGACAATAATGATCTTGATCGCATGTTGGTTCCTTCGACTTGTTCAGGTCGAGGGAACCGTAATTATCTGGAGTGAAATCATGGAAAACCGAAGGAAACCTGCGTCTCTCGCCGCCACGCTCGACATAAACTGCGACTGCAAAGAATATGTCTAATGTGGAGCTCCACATTACACATATTCGCGGGGAGACAGATCGATCTCCAGTTCGGCGCGTTCATCCGGACTGAGCGAACCCAGGCGCCGGTCGAGGATGGATTCGGCGGTGGTGACGAGTTGCATCACGACCGACTGGTTCGCCTTCAGGTGCTCCCGGACGGCGGCAATCACGGTTGGCAGCTTCATCGAGAGCAGCACTTGGCCGAAGAAGCGCTGCTTGGTGGACTCGAAGCGCGAGCGGGCGGAGGCTTTGGCCCCGCTATTAAGTGTCGCATTTTCCAGTCCGTCGACCACGCCCGTCAGTTCGAGCGCCCGCTCCATGTTCTGATGGATGATCGATTATCGCGAGGTAGCGATAATGCGCAGGAGCGCGGCATAGTCGCTGAATTCCTGCACTGTCGTGCGATCTTGCTGCACATTATTTTGATTGCGAACCTCGGTGGTCTCTGGACCAGCTGAGGAAACAATCATGTTGCAGACGCACGACGAATTGATCGCCGAACTCTCGAATTTGCTCACGGCGCAGAATTATAACCCGGTGGTTGTGGCGAACCATCGACTCTACGCGCGCGCATTTCTCGATTATCTGGCCGAGTGCGACATGCAGGTCGAGACTGTGACGCCTCAGCAGGTCGACCAGTATTTTTGCTATGCAATCCAGGATTTTCAGGCCCAGTATGGCCGAGTTCCCTGTCCGCGGTGGCACATGTTGCCCCGCACGTCAATCAACAAGCTCCTCCGGCTTGCTCAAGGCAAATGGCCGCCCGAGCCGGAGATAATCGAACCGGAAACTGTGTACCGGCAGGCGATCTGCTGCGAATACGAGGCATGGCTGCGCGACGAGCGCGGTCTGGCAAGCGCTACCATCGCGGCGCTTATGTGGGAGGCACGGAACTTCCTGCGATGGCAGTTCGAACGGAGCGGTGCTGCCAGCCTCGACACGTTGAGCATCGTGGAAGTCGATCTCTACATGGACATGCGCGCGCCTGGATTAAGGCGCAAATCATTGGCCGATGTCGCTGAGCGGCTCCGGTCGGTGGTGCGCTATCTGCATCGGACGGGACGCATCCCGACTGATCTCACGCCGCACATCATCGGCCCCATGCTTTACGCCTATGAAGATGTGCCCTCGACGTTGGACAAGAGCCAAATCGCCGCGGTGTTGGCGACGACGAAGAAGGACGGATCGCCGCGAGGAATGCGCGATTTTGCGGTACTTCAACTGCTTGCCACATATGGGTTGCGCGAAGGTGAGATATGCCGCCTTCGGCTTGAAGACGTGAACTGGCGCGGAGAATCCCTGCGTATCCGTCACACCAAGACCAATGCGTACTCCTACATGCCGCTATTGGCGCCGGTTGGTGAGGCGCTGCTCGACTATCTGCGTCATGGGCGCCCCCAGGTCGAGGGGCGGGAAATCTTCATCCGATCCTGCGCGCCCTACATCGCAATGACAAACCTGTACGGCATGATCCGCGGGCGGTTAGCAGCCGCAGGCGTCGAGCCGCCGGGAAAGCGAGGAGCGCATGTCTTCCGCCACGCGCGAGCGGTCGAACTACTGCGGGCGTCGGTCCCGCAAAAGATCATCGGCGACGTGCTCGGGCATCGATCAATCGAATCCACCAATGCCTATCTCAAGCTGGCGACAGATGATCTCCGAGCCGTGGCGCTCGAGGTACCCGGCTCGGAGATGCTGTCATGAGCGCCTGGCACGATCCCGATTGCACCGTTGTTGACGCCTTCCTGGAAAAATCGCAGTTCCGGCCGGGAAGCAGACCGACTTATCGCTGGTTCCTTCGCAGCTTCGAGGATGTAGCCCGACGTCATCCCGCGGTTGACCGGCAGATGCTCGACGTCTGGCTGAAGGAAATGGAAAAACGTTGGCGAATGCCGACGCTGCTCAACCAGGTCTGCATTGTCGATCGCTTCCTCGAACACCTCGTCGAAATCGGGCTGATCGCCGAGAATCCCGTTGCTGTGCTTCGTCGTCAGTACAACGCCAAACAAAACAAGCCGATCTGGCGGGCTCTCGCTTCCCCCAATCCCGACGAAGCCCTGGCCGCATTGCGACGGCCCGCGCCCTACGGCAGCGTGCTGGGGGACTTCATGCGCGAGCATGTCGCGTTGATGCGCAGCCGGGGCTATCAGTATGAGACCCAGGCTCACTGGCTATTGCGGTTCGATCGGTTCCTCCAGGCGAACCCCGAACTTGCCGGGGCATCGCTTGAGACAATGCTGGCGCGCTGGGCAACTGCCAAGCCGACCCGCAATCACGCGGCTGAATGTCAGAAGCTGGGGCGCATCCTGACCAAGGCGCGGTATCGCCTTGATCCCAGAATCCCGCCAAAACGCTTCAACGCCCGGCCAGAGCGGGAAGTGGCGCGCGAGCATCGACGGCCGCATATCTTCAGTCCGGCCGACGTCCGGCGGTTGCTCGATGTTGCCCGCTCGTATCCGTCGCCGGATGCTCCGCTGCGGCCTATGGTCCTCTACACGATGGTGGTTCTGGCCTATTGTGCCGGACTGCGCCGTAGTGAACTCGCCGGGCTTGATCTGGGTGACGTGGACCTTCAATCGGACACGATCACGATCCGGGAAACGAAGTTCTACAAGACCAGGATCTTGCCGCTAACCGGCAGCGTCATGGCCGAATTACGGGCCTATATCGATGCAAGGCGGCGCGCCGGCGCCCCGCAGGATCCGCGGTCCGGGCTCTTCTGGCACGAGCACTTCAATGATCGCTATACCCCCGTGACGGTCTCAACGATGATTACCAACGTCATGCGCCGCGCCGGGTTCAAGCCCCCGACGGGGCGGGCGGGACCACGCGTTCATGACCTGCGCCACTCGATGGTCGTGAACCGAATCCTTCAATGGTATCGATCCGGCGTCAATCCGCAGGACAAACTGCGCTTTCTCTCCACCTATATGGGGCACCGGGACATCAACTCCACGCTGGTCTACATCACTGTCACGCAGGACCTGCTGCATGAGGCAAGCGAGCGGTTCCGTACCGTTGGCGTCCGATGCCTCACAATGGAGGCGCGGCCATGACGAAGAGCAATCCGTTCCCCGCGTTGTTGCGGGCGTTCTTCCAGGAATGGTTGGCCGAGCAACGCAGTGCTTCGGTTCATACGATCCGGTCTTACCGCGACACCTGGCGATTGTTGCTTCGGTTTATCGCGGAGCGAAAAGGCGGCGGGGTTGCGCGGATCACGCTGGCCGATGTCTCGGCCGGCGAGGTGCGCGCGTTCCTCCATCATACCGAGCATGGGCGCAAAAGCACAATCGGCACGCGAAACTGCCGGCTCGCAGCGATCCGCAGCTTCTTCAGCTACGTGGCGGACAAGGATCCCGAATACATTGCGCAATGCGCCGAGGTCCTGACCGTCCCGCTGAAGCGGGAGCCCACCGCTGCACCCTGCTATCTCGAGACGGGGGAGGTCGAGGCGATCCTTGCTCAGCCCGACCGATCGACAATCGAGGGGATGCGCGACCATGTGTTGCTCTCGTTCCTCTACAACAGCGGCGCGCGCATCCAGGAAGCTCTCGACCTCTGTACCGACGCGATCCGGTTCGACGCACCGAACTTCGTGCGTCTTTACGGCAAGGGGCGCAAGGAACGCATCTGTCCGCTCTGGCCAGAAACAGTGACGTTGCTCCGGAAGTTGTTGGAACGCCAACCACGTGGGGCAGAAGAGCGAATCTTCGTGAATCGATACGGTGAGCCCCTGGGCGCCTCCGGGGTGCGGTTCAAGTTGGCCGCCTATGTTGAGGAAGCCGCCAAATCCATGCCGACGCTTCGGTCCAAACATGTGACGCCGCACAGCTTCCGGCATGCCACCGCCGTTCACCTTGTCGCTGCCGGGGTCGACATCACCGTCATCCGCAGTTGGCTTGGACACGTCAGCCTCGATACGACCAACCACTACGCACAGGCCAATCTGGAGACCAAACGAAAGGCGCTTGAACAGGTAGGCGCGCCGGCGGCGAGCAACGTCCCACCATCGTGGAAACGCGATGCCAGCCTGATGGAATGGCTCGACACCCTGTGAAATAATGCGAAGGACGTGGCGAAGTGTGCCGCCGCTTTGCGGGGCCGCGCCGCGCTCCTGCGCATTATCGCGACCTCGCGATAAGCCATCTTATGCGCAGCTGCGCATAAGACAGCCCAGGCGTCGGCGTAGGTGTCGTAGATCTCGATCTGGGCGGGGGTCAGCTCGTGCCGCAGGATCTCATACTCGACGCCAGCGAAGCTGAGGGCCCGGGCCACATAGAGACCCGTCGCCTTGAGGTCGCGCGCGACAAGCTCCATCGCTGCGATACCGCCTTTGCTGATCCCGCTGATGAATTGCTCGCGATCGGGAAAGGCCGTGCCCGGTCCCCATAGCCCGAGGCGCACGGCATAGGCGAGATTGTTGACGACCGACGCGCCGGTGGCCGAGGCATAGAGAATCCGTGCCGCCGGTAGATGGTTCTGTAGCAGCACCCCGCAGATGCCCTGCTGGGATCCGTCCTTGGCGCCAAGAGCCCCCTCCCCGCCTGCGACGCCGCCCATCTCATGAGCTTCGTCGAAAGCAATGACACCCTCGAAGTCAGCGCCGGCCCAATCGACGATCTGCTTCAACCGCGTCGAATCGCCCCGCATGGAGCGCAGGGTCGGATAGCTTACGAACAACACACCCTGATCGAGGGCGATCGGCTCATCGATTTTCCAGTTGGAAAGTGGCTGAATGTCACCGCTGAGCCCACCCAACGCCGTCCAATCGCGGCGCGCATCTTCGAGGAGAGGGGCGTTCTTGGAGACCCAGATATTGCGGCGACGGCCCTGCAGCCAGTTGTCGAGTATGCAGGCCGCAATCTGGCGTCCCTTGCCGGCGCCGGTGCCGTCGCCAAGAAAGAATCCTTTGCGATAAGTATGACCGTCCTCGGCGAGGATCAGGCCGACGCCCTCTTTGTCGGGTTTGAAGTTTCCGGGGATCCATTGAGCCCAGGCGTGGCCCGCATAGACAACGGTCTCGAGCTGCGAGGCCGATAGAAGACGTTCGCTGACGGTCCGTTCGGGGAGAGATGGCACGTAGTCCGGGATCGGTGCCGGGATCGACCCCATCGCAACGGATTCGACGAGGGCTGTCGGATGCTCACCAGCCTTGGCGAAGCTAATGCGGCTCGGGCGGTAGGGTAGATAGACGCCGGTCTGCTCGAGCAGCGGAGCAGCAACCTCGAGCTTCGAATATTCGACCGGTAGGACGTTGTTGCGTGTCGGGGCGTGATAGGCACGAGGCCCTGGTCGGCTGCTCTTGACCGCGCGGAAGAGGGCCACCCCCGTCGATCGCTTCGGAGCGGGCACCGCCACATTGGGCCGTGCGGACGATCGTTCGGGAATGACGAGGACATCGATGAGATCGGCGATCGACGCGCGCTGGATGACCGCGGGCGGCGATTTGCCCGGGACCTTGTCGATGACGAAGATGCGAACCGCGATCGAGGTCCCGTGCTTCTGGTAGCATTTTTCCAGGCGAATGGCGCTTCGGACGGTCACGTCGCGCAAAACGGTTTCGTACTGGTCGCGCATCCGGGCGCCCGGGCCAAACCAGTCGGGCATGATCGCAACCAGTCGGCCACCCGGGACCAGGCGACGCAGTGCCGCCTGCAGATGGCGAACAGCGGCATAGTCGTCAGCTCCGCGGCCGATGGACCGTGAGAACGGCGGATTCATAAGGATCAGCGTTGGCCGATCAAACGAAGCGAGTGTCGAGTTGATCGTTGCTCCATCGTGGCCTGTGACGATTGCCGAGGGGAAAGCGGCGTGAAGCCTGCCTCGACGAAGCGGGTCCAGTTCGTTGAGATGGAGCGCCTTGTGGGTCGGGAGCTGCGCGACCAGGAGCCCGTTACCGGCGCTCGGTTCGAGGATGACATCCTCCGGCTGCACGTCGGCCAGCAAAGTGAGGATGCCCGCGATATCAATCGGGGTCGAGAATTGCTGCCATTCGATCTGATTTTCGCTGCGGACGGTCTGGGTCGGCAAGCGCTCGGAGAGGGCGATCAGGGGACGGATATCCGCCATTCCGGAGAGAATTGACCCGCTTGCCTGCAGATGGATGGAAAGCGCGTGCTCGAGGAGTTCAAAGCTATCGCGCTGGGTCCAGTGACCATCGGCATCGGACCCACCGAAAGCCGCCGACATCGCTTGGTTTAGTACCCGGCGGTGGACGGGATCGCCGGACTGGAGATGAGGAAGGAGGAGGCGGACAGCCTCGCGATCAGCCTGGGCGGCCGTGTCGAAGAGATTGGACATTTTTAGAGGCTCCTGCGTGGCTGCACCTTCGGCAGCGACACATTCCCGGTCCCCCTCCCCTTTTCCGGCGCTCGGCGCCTAGATGCGGCGAAGCCGCTCGTTAGCATCAAGCGCCTTGGCCCAATCCTTGTAGATGGATGGTGGCGGCGCACGTTCGATCGAGAGACCTGGCCGGATGTAGCGCTGTTGAGCGTTGGCCGCGGCTCGCCGTCCCTCCAGATCGTTGTCTTCGGCAATCAGGAGCGTGGTGACGCTGGGAGGAATAATCAGTTGGTCGAGGCGGCGGGCCCCGAGCGATGCCCAGCACGGGATGTCGTGCATTCGGCTGAAGGCGTCCGCCGTTTCGAAGCCCTCGGCGATGGCGAGGATCGAACCCCCTGCCCTGCCCCGCCACGCGCCGCTGCCCGGGACGCCAAGCATGACCTTGCGCACATAGTCGGCGGACGCGGGGTCGAGGAAGATCCGCTGAATGGCGACGAGCTGGCTGATTTCGCGCACCGCGACGAGCAGAGCCGGTTGATAGACCGTTCTCGGCTTCGGCATATAGGGGCATCGCGGGTGATAGCGGACGTCGGGCGGCGCCGGAAGCAGATTGCGTCGATCCAGATAGCGCTCAGCAAGCGTTCCGGTAATCTCGAGAGCCTGGTCCCAGATGCGCGCGCCGGTCGAGGGTCGGTGGTACTGGCCTTCATCGGGAATCGGATAGTGATGGCCTGATCGTACACGCCTGAGTTCGCGGAGCACATCTTCACGGGCGCAGCCTGCGAAACAGGTCACGAGGATTCCGCGATCACCCTGTCTGATCGAGAGGCTTGGGTCGCTGTCGTTATGCGCGGGGCATCGGCACATAGCGACATAGCCGGACCATTTGCCGCCGAGGGTTCCGACAAGGTCGACGAGTTCTTGGGTCGGGCGCTTTGCTGTGAGGGGCATGGTTCATCCTCCTTGCTCGCCCACGGCAGCCCCCCTCCTCTCTTCCATCTGGAGCCATGGGGTCATCATGGCCTATCCTGAGGCGCGATCGTGGAGGTGGGGCGAGTCGGGGAGGCGTTCGCCGACTCACTTCTTTCAAATCACATTTTGAAAAACGCCCGGCGCGCCAGCGGCGGGGTGATTCTCAGATTCTAATGATTCATAGATTCAGGGAGAGCAACTGATTGTATTTGTTAAGGGAATTGACGTCATTCCTGACCTGATGGGGGCAATTGGCTGCCTTCTTGGGGGCTTTATCCTGTCGGCATGGGGGACTTATCCTGTCCCCTTGGGGGCTATCCTGTCCTCTTGGGGGAGGCCTTTCCAGGCACGGTAATGTGGGTATTTTCTTGCTGTTTGACCTGTCCAATTGGGGCGTGCCCTTCGGATTGTGCGACTCAGCAGAATCGCTGGAATTTCGACCGAGTCTGACAGCGATTCTATCCTGACCTCCTGGGGGCGATTTCCGCCAATTAGCCTGTCCTGACTTGACGAGCGAGGTCAGGACAGGCAACTTTCCCCGCAGATTGGGGTGAATCGCATGGGAGAACCAGCGGAAAACGAGCAAGACGTTGGCGGCGATGAAGTTTCGACCGCCCGGTCTATGCGCGTGGCCGCTGCCCTCGCCCGCAAAGGCGGCGACGAGTTCGTCAAACCCGGTAGGCTCGTCGAGGTTCGATTCGTCAAGGGCCAGTCTCTCAGTCTCACCTCCTCGCGCCTGCTGGCGCTGATGATCCTGACGGCGGGCGGCGATGCGTGGCAAGACATAACCCACCGGATGCGAAAGGCGGATATCCGCCGCGGCCACAAGGGCAACGAACGCATCGGCGATATGCTTGAGGAGCTTCATCGCACGCTGTTTGCCGAGGACGACAAGTCTTGGCGCGGGAAGCGGACAACCAAGCGTTTCAACCTGATCCAGGCTTCCTGGGAAGAAGTCGAGGAAGCAGGAGACGGCGGTAAGGAGACGGGCTGGATCGAATGGCAGTTCACGCCGGATGCTCGCCGCCTGATCCAGGAGTCCGAAACCTATGCGGTGATGAACCGTCAGGCCGTTCTGGGTTTCCGGTCGGCCTATGCGCTCAAGCTTTACGAGGAGGGTGCGCTTCGTCTGCATCGGCGCCAACCCGTGTGGAAGGTCGATATGGTCGGCCTGCGTGCGGCGCTTGGGATCGATCCGGATAAATACGGCGACTTCGCCCAGTTACGGCGAAAGGTCCTGACCGTTGCCAAGACAGAAATCGATCAGCTCGCCCATTACACGGTGGAGTGGCAGGAGATCCGACGCGGCCGCGCGGTAACCGAGATTGAGTTCCGTTTCGCGCCCAAGGACGCGCCTGCGCAGATCGCGACGGTCGATGAACTTGGTCGGCACTCAACCGGGCGGAAGGCGCGCCGGGAGGATGCGGTCGAAGAAGTCGTTGCCATTGAGAGCGCCCTCCCCCGCAGCGACGCAGTAGATAGTGCGGCGGTGGCTGACGTCCTCAAGCGCGTGACCGCGTCTCTTGCCACCCCAGAAAGTTCCGCTGGGGTGAACGCTGAGCCATGGGCGCGTTTCCCGCGGGGTAAGCTGCACTTCGGCGTGACCGAGAATGCGGCGCGCGAGATAGGGTTGCGCCACGGCGGTGGATGGGACGTCGACCTGATCGCAGACGCATACCGTGAGCATATGGGGGATCGTCTCAACACGCTCTCGGGGTCGAAACTCGAGAAGTCTTGGAAGGGATTCTGCGAGGCCTTCCTTACGCGCCGGGGACGGCCGATCTAGGAAATTGCACGCGTGCAATTTTCCCGTAGCCCCCACCGAGTCAGGATAGGGCCGCAGGAGGGCGAAAATACACGAATAGCGGATGCTCACTTTCGCAATTCGCGATTTTCTTGACCGAAAAGCGCAAGTTGAAGTACCATCTGCTTGATTGCGAAAGGTGGGCATGTGTCTAACGGACTCGATATTGAGGAAGCCGAACGTCTCGTCTCGGTTGCGACGCTTGCCGCGCGAACGTCGTCGGTGCTGGAAAAGCTGAGGGATTCAGCGCGTAGCGCTCGAGCTGATGACCGGCGTGAACCGACTTTCACTATCAGCAAGGCTGCGGAACTGGTGGGCCGCACACCGGCTGCGATTCGCGACGCAGAGAAGGACGGTCGCCTGCCAGAGCCGTCGCGCGGCGATAATAACCGGCGTGAACGCTATACGCTGGCACAGCTGAATGACATGCGGGGGGTCTTCGGGACCCGGCCATATCGGGCACCAGGAGATCCGGCCTGCGTCATCGCAGTCCAGAACTTCAAGGGCGGCGTCGGGAAGTCGACCGTTGCTGTCCATCTCGCCCAGTATCTCGCGATCAGAGGCTATCGGGTGGCGCTCGTCGACTGTGACAGCCAGGCCTCCGCGACGACTTTGTTCGGCTATGTGCCTGACCTCGATCTGACTGAAGATGACACGCTTTATCCGTTCCTCCGGGAGGATGAACGGACCTCACTCGATTACGCGCTCCGCAAGACTCATTTTGACGGTTTGGAGCTGATCCCGGCCAATCTGAGGCTGTTCAATTCCGAGTATGAGCTTGCTGCGAGGATGGCGAGGGGAGGGTTCGATGCGCTGTTGAACCGCCTCAAGGTCGGTATCGACAGTATTGCCGATCGCTTCGACGTCATCGTGATGGATCCACCGCCCGCGCTCGGGGCGATCTCCCTGTCCGTGCTTCGCGCCGCGAACGCGCTGGTGGTGCCGGTCCCGCCGACGGTCATGGACTTCTCCTCGACCGCCGCCTTCCTTTCGATGCTCGACGAGACGATCGAACAGCTTGCAGAGCGAGGTATGGCGCCGCAGCTCCAGTTCCTCCGATTTGTTGCCTCGAAGGTCGACGAAAACAAGTCGATGCAGAAGGAGCTGTTACAGTTGATGCGGACCTTGTTCGGCCACGCGATGGTCCGCACGCCGCTCAAGGATTCGGCCGAGATTGACAATGCGACCGCACGGCTCATGACTGTTTATGAGCTCGACGGACCGGCCACCAGTTCGGCCGTTCGTAACCGATGCTTGGGTTATCTCGACGGCGTAAACAGTGAAATCGAAGTCGATATTCGGTCGATGTGGCCGAGCCACCAACCGGCTCTGCGAAGGGCTGCGCTGGCATGAAAATTCCGAATTGCACGCGTGCAAGATCGGAAGAACGGAGAAAATTGCACGCGTGCAATTTCGGTGAAGGGAGGCTCGCTTGAGCAGGAAAAACAGTGGCTTTGCGGCCGATCTGGCGGCAGGGATCGATCTGTCGGATGAACCTGCGCCGCAGCGCCGGACCGGGATCGCATCAAACGTCCTGACCGGCCGATCGAACCGGCTGTCAGACCTCGCGTCAGGGGCGATTGTAACCCGAACCCACGAGTTGGTGGACCCTGCGCGCTGTCGCATGTGGATCGGTCATAATCGCGACTATGCGCTCCTCACTGAAGAACGCTGCGCCGATCTCATCGAGAGTATGAAGGCGCAAGGTCGCCAGGAAATGCCCGCGATCGTGCGGCGCGTGTCCGGCCACGCGGACTATGACTTCGAGGTAATCTGCGGGGCGAGGCGGCATTGGACGATTAGCTGGCTGCGCTCGCACAATTATCCGGACTTCAAGTTCCTCGTCGATATCCGGGAGATCGGCGACGAGGAAGCATTTCGCCTGGCCGACATCGAGAATCGGGCGCGCGACGATCTTACCGATCTTGAGCGGGCGAGGGACTATCTCCGGGCGCTGGACCTCTATTATGATGGGCGACAGCGGACGATGGCGGAGCGATTGAAGGTGAGCGAAAGCTGGCTCACCCGATATCTCGATCTTGCCCGACTGCCTACCGAACTGACGCGGGCATTTTCCAATCCACAGGACCTCGGAGTCCGCAATGCCATAGCGCTAAAGGGCCTGCTAAAGCCGGATGAGCGGAAGGCGAGGGCGTTCGCCGAAGCAGGCCGGATCGCGGATGCTCGGGAAGCCGGCGCTCCAGCCCAATCGATCCTTGATGTTATCAAGGCGCTAAGCCTGGCGGTCGACGCCCCCAAGAAGACAGGATCCCCCAAGAAGACAGGAAAGGCCGAGACGGTCTCGACCGCGGCCGGCAAGCCGGTGCTCCGGATCGAGAGTGCCGACCGCAAGGGCGTCCGTCTAACCTTGCTGAACAGGGGCGGAGCGACACGCCAGGATGCTGAGGAGGCCATCCGATCCCTCCTGGACCAGCATTGGCCTCAATAGCGGACTGTAACCGCCGATCGAGCCTGCGCGGCCAGTTTCGCCGCGCCTTGTGGAGATATGCCGAGCAAGCGGGCGATCGCGGGCACGCGCAGTCCGGGGTATGATGCCTCCAGGCGCATGAGTGTGGGCAACTTGCTCCGCCGCGTAACGCCAAGGTCTGAGGGCAGGGTGGCTACAATGCGCTCAAGCCTGTCGAGCTCTGTGAGCCCCAACGCGGCTGTGCGCCCGAGCGCGGCTTCGAGTTCCTCCGCTAGCTCGGCAGGGCCGCTCGACAGAAACTTTGGGAGCCACACAAAGGACGGAATATGCTGGAGCGTGAAGCCAGCGGCAGCCAGCGCGCTGGGGAGCATGCAGGCGAGAAGCCAGACCGTTCCGAAGCTTCTCGGATCGACGTGGAGCGTGCGCCCGTCGATGGTCGTGACGCTGCGACCCTCCGTCGGACTGATTTCCAGCTCCTTGTGGACTGCCAGGAGGCGCTCAGCGACTGATAGAAGGGTAGGGGAGGGGTATGGGACGCAAAGTCTCTTCCGGGCCTCTCTGAACGTCTGTCCGAACCGGACCAGATCATCTCCGCCCCACATCTCGGCCTGCGCGCGATCATCGAGCAAGGTGCGCAGCACATTGAGCGAGGCGCGGGCGACGGGATCGCTGGAATCGTCGGCGAGCAACAAGAAGTTGTCAGCGGACAAAGTAGACTGCATTTTGCTGTTTCATCGTCAAATCAAAAGGTTATAGCGACGATACTGCAAGCAATTCTGTCTCGCTCGATTTGTCCGTCGCGGTGGTCGACAAAGTAAGCTACATTTTCATCGACGCAGAAATCGTTGTGGAGTCCATCCATGATTGAGCGCAAGCCGTCTCCCGCGCCCCGACGAAGTCTCAAATCGCTCGAGGCGGGTTTGGCGCTATACCCGCACTTCCGGCAACATATCTCCCTTTCCGGCCCGGTGACGGCAGCTCAGGTCGCGGCGATTGCCGAGGCAACAGGCTTGAAGGAGCGGCAGATACGGACATTGGCTGCGCGATTTAGGGCGCATCCGGTCGCGGAGACGCTTGCTCCAAAACCGCGGGGACCCACTCTCGGATCGCACCGGATTGATCCGGAGGTGATGGCTGCGATCGAGACGTTGATCGAGGAAATTGCGCTCAAGATGGTGTCGCCGTCGCGGGCGGAAGCGGCGCGGCAGATATGGGGCCTGTTGCACGCGGATAATGGAAATCACGGGTTTTCCGCCGATCTGATCCCAAGCGAGAAAACGATCGATCGGCTGCTGTGTGAAATTCCGAGCCGCGTCTGGGCCAAAGCCACGATGGGATCAAAGACCAGAAGTGCCCATGAGCCACACCCCGGCGAATATTGCAGCGACGGATTTCTCGACCTGGTTCAGATGGATCATACCAGGGGTGATGTCATCCTGGTCGATAGCCTGAGGCGGGAACAGCTCGGAAGACCTTGGATCACCTTCCTCATCGAAATCTGGACCCGATCGATCCTCGGCTACTATGTCAGCTTCGGCGACCCTTCGATATTCCGGTGCGGGCGGGCGGTTGCGAGTGCCATGTTGCCCAAGGAGCCGATCCTCAATCATCTGGGAGTGGACGTCAGCTACCCAATGTATGGCCTGTTCAGCCGCTTGCATGCGGACCAGGCTAAACCGCATCGGTCGGAGGGCTTCAGACGGGCCTGTGTGCGCAACGGGATAGACCCCGATGTCCGCAAGCCTGGGCCTGCCCATCTAGGCGGGCATATCGAGCGGCTGATCGGCACAATGGTCGGAAAACTGAGACTTTTGCCCGGTGCGACGGGATCGAACGTCTCGGCGCGCGACGGGTACGATGCCGAAGCGGAAGCAGCGATGACGCTGGCTGAATTCGAGCGATGGCTCCTGTGCCAGATCGCGATCTATCACCACACGCCGCACAGCGCGCTGGGCGGCCTCTGCCCCGCTCAGATGTGGGAGCGGGAAGCGGCCAGACGCGGCCGGCTGCTGCCCCTGTCGGTCGATGCGGAGCAGCTCTTCCGCCAGTTCCTGCCGTCGACGTCCTTGACGGTCCATGCCAAGGGCGTTCGGATCAAATATCGCCATTACTGGCATCAGGCGCTCGCCGCCCGAATCGGCCAAAAGGTCGAGATCAGTTGGGATGAGCGGACGATCCAGCATGTCTATGCCGACCTGGACGGCAGCTATGTGGAACTGCCGGTCATCGGCCAGTATCCAGACGTTTGGGAGGCGGACTGGGAAGCCGGCAGAGCGAGGGTCAGGGCCTTGGGCAGGGCCTATCAGGCCGATGGCGGTCGCGCCGCGACCGCACGGGCGGTTGCTGCCGCCAACCAGGAAATCCACGACGCGCGCGCCCGCACGAAGGAGGCGAGGCGCCAGGCCAAGCGCCGGGAAGGGGAGGGGACGACACTGGCGGACCTGCGCGTTGCCCGAAAGCCCGAACGGCCGCCGGTTGACTGGAAACCGGTCGCGGACCTGGGCGAGGATGACTGGTTGCAGGAGCGGACATGAGCGTGGCTGCACCACCGCCTTCCTTGGCGCCCGCATCCCCATTCTGGATCGATTTCGAAGAAGCCCACAACGCTGTGGAGACGATTGTCGAAGTCGCCCATGACGACCCCGAGGAACGCCCGACCTGCATCGTGCTCACCGGCCAGTCCGGCATGGGGAAGACCTCGATCTTGCGCGAAGCCCAGCGGCGCCTGACCGAGGCCTTTCCCGAGCCTGCCCATTGGGGCGAGGCGCGCTATCAACCAGTGTTGCGGACGGTCATTCCCTCGAGTCCGACCTCGCTCAAGATCAACCTCGCCTTGCTCTGGAAACAGGGCTGGCCGATCCGCACGAACACGCACAAAACCGCCGATTTGAAGGTGGTCGATCTCCTGGCCGCACAGGGTACGAGGCTGGTCGCAATCGATAATGTCCACGTGATGCTGACGGCCAGCGGCGTCGCGCGGCGCGACACCCTCGATGCGTTCCGTTTCCTGATGAGCGCGGGCAATGTGCCCCTGGTCGTGGCGGGCCTCGATGTCGCCCGGCAGATCTTTGCTGACGATGTCGAGCTGGCCTACCGTTCGATCATGCTCAAATTGCCGCTATGGGAGCCAGGCGAGCCCTCGCAGCGCCTGATCAGGGCGCTGGCGCGCGGCATGGGGATGGAAGAGCCCGACCATCTGGCCGACCCCGCCTTTGCCGAGCGCATTTGGCGCGAAAGCGGCGGGGTGACCGGAAATTTCAAGCGGATCCTGCGCTGGTCAGGAAAGGTCGCCAAGCGGCATGACCGTGCGCTGGTGACGCAGGACGACATCAGCCAGGCGTTGCAGCTCTTCATGCCCTACAGCCCGGAATGAGCGGCCGGGACATCGAACCCTTGGCGTTTCGGGTGAAGCCGCTGCCCGAAGAATGTTTCGAATCCTGGCTGCGGCGCTTGGCCGAGTGTCATGACACCACTCCCAAGGCACTGTTTCGCCATCTCGGGATCGACGCGGCGCTGGCCGATCGCGATCTGGCATCCTCAGCCGCTGGCGCGGCGGAACCGCGTCACGCCATGGTTGAGCGGTTGGCTTGGGCGACGATGGTACCGGAGAAGGCGATTTCCGGGACGTTCGTGGGCTGCCCGAAGGCCGATCTGTTGCCTTTGCCGCTGCGTTCGATCGGCTGCGCCCAGTGCTGGCGCGATTGGTTGGCGTCCGCCGAGCCATGGCGGATCGAGCGGAGCTGGATTTTGCGCGTGACCGCCTGTTGCGAAACCCATGCCTTGTTGCTGACCGATCTGCGGGGGATCATGGTCCGGGGGCATGGCAACGCGGCGCGGCAGCTGCTTGAGGAGAATGTGGATCGGACCCGGGCGCAAATGGCCCGCTTTACCTTGGTCAAAACCCGCCTCGCCTGGAATGGGACCATTGCGCGCGCCCATGTTCGCGGGAGTGACCCCAGTTTCGGGGCTATGCCGGCACGCTATCGGGCGGCGCTGGTCGGCAACTGCTTCCATATCGCACCTGCCCGTCATCTGCTCTTGGCGGCCCTCCACAGTAAAGACGGACTCCAAGCCGGCCAATGGGAGCAGATTTTCGGCTTCACGACGCGGCCCGGACGCGGCGCGCCAACGGGCAGGGCGCGGGGCGCGTCTGGCCCCAAACTCCCGGACCTCGCGAAGACGATCGCGAGGATCGGCCTGCGGCAGCTTGAGCGCAAGTGCCGGGAACTGGGCAAGGTCTGCAAGCGACTGGAGCGGGCCAAGGAGAACTACAGCTTTGTGCATTGGCAGGGTGTGTGGCGAAAGGGCCGTGCGGCGCTGGCGCACGAGGTGAGTCTCCGCCGCGCCGCCGAGATGGCTGGTGGTGAGATTTCCGCGCAGACCTGTTTGCGGGGCTTCCAGGAGGCGCTGGTGTATCTGCAGGAAGCCGGGTTGGCGGACGGTACTGATCCTGTCGCGCGTTGCGATGGCGATCGCTGGGACGATTGCCACGAGGATGTCCATCGCTTGCGGGCGCGGCTCGCCGCGTGCTTCGCCGATCCAGACTTTCGCGTCCTGCTCCATCTGCCAAGTCTTCCCGTCGGCTTCGACGCTTTGGAGGGGACACAGTGCCTCGCGCCGATCCAGATGAAAGCGGCGGCGTTTCTGACAGGATTGACGTTTAAGGGCGCATGACACGGAGCTTGCGCTGCCGCACGATGCAAAAATCGGCCGACACATGCCGGCCACAGGACATTTGGCTCAATTTTGCCCTCAGAGCCTCGTAGGGCGTGTTGAAGGTCTCCGAGCACCCTTGGCCTATCCGAGCCTCGTTTTCGCGCTCTAGGGGGCCTTTGCGGGCACTTTTATTTTATGGTTCAAAATCAATTATTTGCCTGAAATCTGCCGACTGAGCGGCCTGCAACGCTGCTTGAACAGCGGATCCAAGGCGAAAATTTCCATTCGCCCTGGAGTTTTGCAGCCGGCTCACTCGTCCAGATCATTTCCTCGACAGGAGGCATTCGCGCGGGCGAGCAGGCGGTCGATATCGGCCATGATCGCGTCATGTTCGGCATAAGGGCTGTCGGCACTGACGTCGTCCTCTGCTGCCGGGACATTATAAGTGCGTGGGGGCGGCAGGGCGCGAATGACCGCCTGATGTCGGGGAGCGGTTGTTTCGGCCAAGCCCGCTTTGACGAGCGCTGCCACAAGATCGCGCGCGCCGTTTTTCGATACGCCCAGGGCCTGCTCGATCTGCAGCGGGCGCAGCGGGCCAAAGCCGGCGAGCAGCCGGTACAGATGCGGCGCGCGCGACGTCGAGCGCAGGCGGGAAATAGCCGCCTGCATAACCTGCACCCGCGCATAGGCCGCATCCAGTTGTTCGCTCACACGGCGCGCGGCATTTCCGGCGGCCTCAGCCACTAGAATGGCACGCTCGCGCGGCCACAATTCGGGCCGGAGCGCTTCGGCCCGCACGGTGCCGGGTAAGGGGAGGGGAGGGGAGCCCGGGTTGCTTTGCGCGATCAGACGACCGGCGACAAGATCGAGCGCCCATAGCGGCATGGCGGACCTTGCCTGCTCGAAGACCATCGGCCCGGATGGCAGGGCAAGCAACTGGCGGTTCCGCTCGACAGGCGCGAAATGCGGCGAGCCTGCGGCTGCGTCGTGCAGGCGATCCAGCGCGGCGAGCGGCCAATTTTCCTCGGGACCCAATGCGAGGGACTCGGACAGCCTGGTGGCTTCCTCGACGGCGAACGCCGGCGGGATTTCAGGCTCAGCATGGTGCCTGTCCTGATCGAAGCGCGCCGCGGCGCGGATCTGCGCGGTCGCTTGCCCCAGCGGTTCCCAGGTGGACAGGGATAGCTCAGACAGCAGCGTGTCGGCGACCAACGCTGCCGGGGCGGTGATCTGGGTCGTGACGTCAGGCACGGGGGCGAGGCCGGAAAACCACGCGGAAAACCAGCCCTCGGCGCCGGAAAAGCCAGACTGGGCGAGGGCCTCGATGAGCATGAGGCGGACGAGCGCGGCGCAAAAATGATGGGCCACTTGGCGAGGCACATGTGATAATTTGCCTTGTAGTTGGCCCCAGGCAAGCGTGGCCTGCACCCGCGCCGCCATGAGCGCGTCGAGGGGCGCATCCTCGTCTGACTGGAGCGGATGGAAGGGGGCGAGGGGTCTGCCATCCACCAAGTCTAGTTAAATCGACTTAACTGCACCAGCCTTGATCAGCCTTTTTTCGAACTAACGATAATGAGTTGTTATCGATAGTGACAGCCACATTTTCGCAGCTATAATCCCGTCCATGTGTCGTTTTCCCAATAAGACCGGACTCCACGCTGCCCGCGGTTTTGGGCGATATTTTTTTCCCAATAACACCGGATTCTTGCCAATAACGCCGGACTGGCCTGCCGGAGGCTGTCCCGCAGCGTCAGGCCGGGTTGGCCCATGAGCAAGAAATCAGATTTGCCGATGTCTGCGCCGGCGCCGCGCCTGGCACAACCGAAGGCGGCGGTTGCCGGGGAGATCGTGACGATCCTGCCGCCGGGCGAGACCAAACTGCCCCGTCGGCGTTCCGGGTCCGCGCGGAATCGCGAAGCCCAGCTCGTCGCCTTGCTCCAGGAACTGACGGGTGAAGGCGCTGGTCTGGTCGAACTCAATTTCAAGAAGAGTCTCGAGGCGCGGGCGCCCGCCAGCATCAAGGCGCTCGCGGTCGACCTGGATTGCTACGCGCACTTTTCGGCAGGGCAGGGCGGGATCGGTTTGCCCGCCAGCGAAGCTCGGCTCGTGGCCTATGTCGACTATTGCGAGACGCGTAAGTTCAAGCCGGCCACCGTGTCCCGGCGCCTGTCTTCGCTGGCGGTGGCCCATCACCTTCTGGGTGTTCCCAATCTCGTCGGTGCCGGGTGGTCCGCGATGCCCTTCGTGGCCTGCGGCGCCGGGCCGGGGTCAGGCAGCGCCAGGCCGGCCCCTTGCGGTTCGGCGACGGAGTCGGGCCGGAGCCGGTCAAGGGGTTCACGCTTGCGGTCATGCTTGATGCCTGTGGGCGCGATGTCGTGGGACTGCGCGATGCGGCAATCCTGTCGCTGGGCTATGATGCCGGTCTGCGGGTGTCGGAACTGGCGGCGGTCGCGCTCGAACAGATTGAAGGGCAAGAGGACGGCTCAGCTCTGCTCGAGCTGGCACGCTCGAAAACCGACCAGGACGGGAAAGGGGCCTTGGTGTGGCTCTCGCCCGATACGATGCGGCGTGTGGCTTTGTGGCGGGAGGCAGCCTCCATACGCGCGGGCGTCCTGTTCCGCAGGGTGGCGGTGACCAGGACAAAGCCAAGCGAAGCCCGGCGCGAACGTACCATCAGCGATCTGGCCTATCATGCCCAGGTCGATCGCGACCGCATGGTCGCGCGGCCCGCGCGCGCTGCCACCGCGACATACAAAATTGGGGAAGACGCACTGACACCCGCCGCTGTGCGTCTGATCATCAAGCGGACGGCGCTCGCAGCCGCCGATCAGGGCCTGGTCGATCTCATGGGAGCCGATCTGGCCGAGGCGATCAATGCCCTGAGCACGCATTCGCTGCGGGTCGGGCTGACCCAGGACCTGTTCGCCAATGGCGAGGACGCGGGGCCGATTGCGCAGGCGTTGCGCTGGACCTCTACCGCGACTGCTCTACGCTATGGCCGCAAGCTGGCGCCGTCCTCCAACGCCGCGGCGCGCATGCTGAAGGGCGTCAGAAAGTGAGGCCGCTGCAGCGAATTCTGTCCGTCCGGCAAAACGGGGAAATGGGGCCGGATGCAGTCTTCTTTGTCCGGTCACAACCGCCTATGACACCGGGCTGCGCGCCTCCGAACTGGTCGCGATCCAGGTCGAGCACCTTCTCGAGGCGACCGATCCCGAAGCGCGGCTGCTGCGGGTCCCGCGTTCGAAGGGCGATCCCGAAGGGGAGGGGGCGACGGCATTTCTCAGCGCGCGCAGCGTACGCGCGATCACCGCCTGGCTCGAGGCGGCGGACATTGCGGAAGGGCCGCTGTTTCGCCGGGTGCAGGTGCGGCGGATCAAGGCACGCGCGGCGGTGGCGGGGGAGGGGATCGCCCGGCTCAACGCGGAAGGCAGGCTGGTGCTGATGCGAGGGGAGGGTAAGCCTGCGCAGCCGGCGCGCACCGCCTATGATGTTGGCGCGGCGGCGCTGCATCCCGGATCGATCGGGCCGCTCTGGCGCACGATCATCCGCCGGGCGTTCGACCGCGGCGCGCTGCCCGACCTCACCGCCGACGATCTGACACGGTTGCTCCGGGGGATCAGCGCGCATTCGACGCGGGTGGGGCTGAACCAGGATCTGTTCGTCAGCGGTGAGGAGCTGGCCGGGATCATGGACGCGCTGCGCTGGAAAAGCCCGCGCATGCCGCTCGCTTACAATCGCAATCTCGCCGCCGAACAGGGGGCCGCCGGGCGGCTCATGGCGAAGCTGGCATAGGGTCTGTTCGCTCCGGCCCAATTGATGATCATCTTCTGCACACAAACTGGTTTGTCGATCATAGAATCGGATTTGGGTAACGGCAAAGCCGGCGGGATCGGGTGATTGTCACCCAGAAATACGATCGACGACGGGGAGGTCATCGCTTTTACGCGACAAGGCCGTGATCGCCACGCGCCTCTAGGCGGCGTGGACAAATTTGAGCCAGTATTTTGCTGACGCGATATGGACCATGGACAGGAAGCTGTCTGCGAGTTGGTCATAGCGGGTGGCAATGGCGCGATTGATTTTGAGGCGTCCGAAGAAGCGCTCGATCTGGTTGCGCTGCCTGTAGAGTTCGCGGTCGTGGTGGATCTTCACGCGGCGGTTGGATCGTCCCGGGATGACGGCCTGTATGTCGCGTTTTGCAAGGTCGACGCGGATAGCATCTGCATCATAGCCCTTATCGGCCAGAAGCGCCTTGGGTGCCTGTTCCGGCAAGGCGATCAGGGTGTCATAAGCCTTGCAGTCAGCAGCTTCGCCGACAGTCAGGTGGAACGCGAGCGGTCGTCCTCGTCCATCAGCCAGACAGTGAAGTTTACTGGTGAACCCGCCCCGCGAGCGGCCAAGAGCTCGTCGACAAGCCCCCCTTTTCCGCCCGCTGCCGAGACATGGGCGCGAACCGTTGTGCTATCGATGCTGTAGTGGCCGCTGTCGGCCATGATCTCGGCCAGCGTCACTGAGACGGCCTCCCAGACCCCGGCCTCACTCCAGCGCCGGAACCGCCGGTAGATCGTGTTCCAGTTGCCGTATTTGGGCGGAACATCACGCCACGGAGTTCCGCAGCGAAGCCGCCAGAGTATGCCGTTGATGATCGCGCGGCTCTCTTCAGGACGGCGTCCGCGCCCTCGGTTCGCTGGCTCAATAGGCAGCAAACCCTTCAAAACACGCCATTCCGCTTCAGTCAGATCGCCCCGGCTCAAGCCTGCCTCCAAAAGGGGTGACTACACGAAAGTGACGCATCCGCACGCTAAGCGCGAACGTATGGTGAACGTTACGCGGCGAGCAACGAACTGATGGCGCGCAGTGGCCGCAGGACATCCGGATCGGGCCGATCTTCAACATTCCAGCTATAGTCGCCGGTGAGCGAGATATGTTCCCAGCCCAATGGCGCGACGTGACGTGCGATTTCGTCGGGCGTGCCGATATCAGCCAGCGCCACTTCGAGATAGCGGGTGTTCCACAGGATGATGGCGGCGACGAGCAGGTTGAGGCCGGAGGCGCGATAGGTCTGGTTCTCGAACCGCCGATCACGCAATTCGCCGAGCTGGTTGAAGAAGAGCGCGCGTGCGAGCGCGTTGCGGGCCTCGCCCTTGTTGAGGCCCGCCTGGGTACGCCGGCGCAGATCAATGTCGCGCAGCCAGTCGAGCATGAAGATCGAGCGTTCGAGGCGGCCCAGCTCGCGCATCGCGAGGGCCAGTCCGTTCTGTCGCGGATAGGCGGACAGGCGGCGAAGCATCGCCGAAGCGGTGGCGGTGCCGGTGCGTATCGATGTGGCGAACCGCAGCAGTTCATCCCAATGCGCCGCGACATGACCCAATGCGATCGGTTCGGCCGTCATGCCGGCAAGCAAGGGGCCGGCTTCCTGGCCGGGAAGGAGGTGCAAACGACGCTGCTTGATGTCGCGCAGGCGCGGCGCGAAGCGGTAGCCGAAGAAGGGCATAAGGCCGAACACATGGTCCGATGCACCGCCTGTATCGGTGTAGTGCTCCTCGATTGTCAGGCCGGTCTGCTGATACAGCAAGCCATCCAGCACATAGGGAGCTTCGCCGGCGGTCGCCGCGATTACCCGGGTCGCGAAGGGGTCATATCGATCCGAGACATGGGTGTAGAAGGCAACGCCCGGTTCGTTGCCGCTGCGCGCGTTGATGTCGCCGATTGCGGCGCCACGGCCCCCGGCATGGAATTGCTGTCCGTCGCTCGACGAGGTGGTGCCGTCTCCCCACAGCGCGGCGAGCGGCATGGCGCGATGGGCGTCGATCAGCCTTCCCAGCGCTTCACCATAGGCGGCCTCGCTGATGTGCCAGTCGTGGAGATGGGCGAGCTGGCGCAGGCTTGCGCCTCGGCAGGTTTCCGCCATGCGTGTGAGGCCGAGATTGATGCCATCGGCAAGGATGACGGTGAGCAGCGCATTGCGGTCGTCGGCCTCCCGGCCCGAACGCCGATGGATGAAGCATTCGCTGAACCCGGTCCAGGCATCGACCTCAAGCAGGAGATCGGTGATCTTCACGCGCGGCAGTCGGTCATAGGCAGCGCGACGGGCAATCTCGGTGGCGGGTGGCGTTGCCGCTTTCAGCGGCGAGATGATAAGGCCGCTTTCGTCAAGCCTGACCTGGGGCAGCTCGCCCTGTCGGGCGAGGACCGTCACCTGTTCGATCGCCGTGTCGAGCCTGGCGCGCCTTTCCTCGATATGACGATCGAAGTCCGTTTCGATGGCGAGCGGCAACGGCCCCTTCTCGCGAAGCGCGTCGAAGGTGGCCGGCGGGATGAGGTAGCTATCGAAATCGCGGAACTGGCGGCTTCCCGAGACCCATATGTCTCCCGCTCGCAACCGCTCCCGTAGCTGGGACAAGGCGCATAGTTCATAGGCGGCGCGATCGACGATGCCGTCCCGCAGGACGAACGGCCGCCATGCGGAGGGCACAAAGCGCAGCGGCACGCGATCAGGCAAGCGCCGTTTGCCGGTCCGGTATAGCTCCGCGATGATGGTAAGCGCCGACAGGAGTCCCTGCACCGCACCGGCGCCGCGAAATTCGAAGGTGTTGAGAAAGGCACCGGCAAAGAGCTTCACCGTGCGATGCCGCTCGATCAATTCAGCGGTGCGATCGACGGTTTCCGGTCGCCCGAGTACTTCGGCCCGCGCGACCGCCACGGCGAAGCGCTGCCAATCCAGCGCCTCGATCTGCGCCAGAGAGTCCACACCGTTGGTGCGCGCTTCGATGAGAATGCGGCAAGACCCTGTGAGCGTCCGGAGATGGCCTTGCAACTCGCGCACCGTCTTGAGGGCTTTGTCACGGGTCCGGTTCTCGGCGCGACGCGACATGCTGCCCAACAGCTTGTCGAACATCGTCAGGGTGGCATCGGTCAGGCTTTCCTCAAGACGGATGCCCTGCGCCGCCAGCGTCGCATGGCGGCGCAGGGCATTGAGTTCGCCAAGGTGCTGGGGTGTGATCCGGCTGCCTTCGTCCGCCAGCCTGTCAAAAGTCAAAGCCGGGATCATGTCGGCACGGGCGCGATCGAGATCCAGCGCGCGGATATGAGTGAGCCGTTCGATCAGGCGTAGGATGTTGCGCGCTGCCGGCGACTGTGGTGCATTGCGCAGCCAGGATAGCCATGTCGCGGCTTGCCCTGTTCGTCGGGCCAGCAGATCGTCCAGCCCCTGCAGCGTATCGGGCCGCAGGCCGTTCGTGAGCACTTCATAGGTAAGCTGTTCGGCCTGCTGGCGAGCACGCCGGAGTACCGCTTCGAGAACCGATGAAGAAGGCAGGAGGATCTGCCGGCGCCGAAGTTCGTCAACGATGACCCCCGCCATCTGGCCGGGGTGGACGATGGTCTGTGCGATCGGGATCGAGAATGCGACAACTTCGTGGAAAGCCTTGCGGTCGAAAATCCTGAACCCGTGCGATCGTCGGATTTCAACGAGATGTTCGCGACGGGTCTGGTCCCGATGGGCATAGTCCGCGAAGGCTTCGGGCGCGACGCCGAGTTGCTGCGCCACATAGGCGAGCACAGGAGCGGGCGGGACTTCACCCGCTTCCAGCGCACGGCCAGGCCATCTCATATAGAGTAGGAGCATCGCGTAGCCGAGCCGGGTGGCATCGCCGCGACGGCGGCCGACAATTTCCAGGTCGTCACCGGTCAGCGTATAGTGCCGCGCAATCTCGCGCTCATCGAGCGGCGCGCCATAATGCCCTGCCCAGATTTCCGCGCTCACCAGTCGCCGTCTCGCCAAGCACTATCTCCTTCCGCGTCCTTGTCCGTCAGACGGTCCTTTTACGGACAATCGCATTTTGTCCGCCTTTTATTGCTTGCAATGAGTTTACGGACACATTAGATTTACGGACAGAAAACGGACACAAGAGGCACGCAACCATGACCGCGCTTATCGTGATGGCCTGTTCATCGACCAAACGCCCCGGCGAGGAGGCGATGCCCGCCATAGATCGCTATGATGGTCCGATGTGGCGCACGCTGCGCGCGGCGCTGGCCGAGCTGGGGGAAGATTGCCGCCCCGAAATCTGGTTCCTGTCCGCCCGCTATGGCTTTCATCCGGCAGATATGCGGATCGCTGACTATGAGCAGCGCATGACGCCGAGCCGGGCCGCTGAATTGCTCCGGCTCCCAACGTCCAATCATGCGGCCTTCGCGGAAGCGGCGCGGGGCGCTGATAGAATCCTCCTCGCAGGGGGTGCCATTTACCGGGACGCGATGCGCCGCGCGATCGGCCAGCATCCGAGCATCGCAGAGACGGACGGCGGAGGGATCGGCATCCACCGGCAGCAGTTGCGGCGCTGGCTTGCCGTGGACCGCGACACGACCGGGCCGTTCCCGTCCAGAGCCTTGATGCCTTCGCCCGCGAGCGCGGCTTGGTGACGATGGCCGAGGCGCGGGGCCATATCCACGCCGGGTTGCGTTCAGCGCCGACGACCAAGACTTTCCGCAGATGGTATGAGAGCGAAACGCGCCGCCTGTTGATCGAGGCAGGCAGGACCGCGAGCCTCTATCAAGCGGCGATCGACGCGGGAACGATCATTGCACCGCCTCGCGCGACCCTTGAGGAAATCGCCAATGGCCACCCCGATCTAGAGTCGACGCACGCCGCGCGCCGCGTGCTGGAAAAGCGCCGCGCCCGTCGCGAGCTGGCGGAGAGGGAGGCCGCGTGACGGGCCGCCCGCCTTTCGGCCACAACGGAGGCCCGGCGCTGGACGATACCCCGCCAGCTCCGCCGCGTTTGCCCTATGATGCCGCCTGCGTGCGCTGCATCCATTGGACGCCGCCCAGCGAGCGGGAGGAATCCGATTATCGCTATTGGGCAATGACGGGGCGCGGGCGGCGCGTGAAGGAGCCGAGCGGCCATTGCTTCCGCGTGATGCACAGGCCCGGAGGCCCGCTTTCATTTTCGGGCACGATGGGCCGGAGCAGTTGCTATAACTACGAGGCGAAGCCGCCGCCTGCCTATCGACCCAGCGGGCAAGGCTTTGTCACCATCTGGGGGCCGGGTGACAAGATTCTCTGGCAGGGCGCGAGGGCGAGGAACCCGCCGAGTTCAGACAAGGCGAGCTGGACCTATAGACAGGGCGAAGGAAGGTAGAGCGATGAAGGTTGAGACGCGGCAGACGATCGAGCGCCAGATTGCGCGGAAAGCGGCCGAGGGGCTGATTGCGGGCGGCTATGCCGTGTCGGTCTATGACGGCGAGGAAATCGCCTTGGAGGCGTCCACGGACGTTAAGGCGATCATGGCCGCCATGTTCGCCACCGACGAGGATTATCTATTCGCCATGAAGCCCGACGAGGCCGGGAAGATGGAGCGGCAGGGCTATGCCCGCTTCATCTACGGCAACGAAGGTTGGGACGTGATGAGCGACTACACCACCAATCTTGAAAGCGAGCTGGCGGGGGCGAAGGCCGAAGCCGACAAGCTGGAAACGCGGCACGGATAAGGAGCGCCTGCTATGGAAACCATCGACTTGACGCCGACATGGGGCGAAATCGGCTTGCTGTATGTCCGCCTTGCGGAATCTGGCGAGACGAAGGCCCTCACGGAAATGCGGGGCGAGGTCGCGCGGGCCTTCGCCGCCTCGCAAGCCCTCACGGCCATTATGGGCGACTTGCCCGCCGAGCTGCGCGACCGCGCCCGCATCATCATAGGCGAGGAGCTGGCGAAGCAGGGCTTCCCCGGCGATCGGCCGCCTTCCGATTCTGGCGATGCCGGTGCCGTCGATCGAGGCACCGCCACCAAGGCTATCGAGCAAGCCTTTGGGGGCAAGCCTGCCCCGATCATGCTTGATGAAGCGTGGGAGTGGGATCGCGCGGCGAAGAAGCAGGCCGGAGAGAATGGCGAGCAATGATGCTCCGAAGGGGATCAAGGGATGAGTGACGCTATGGGCCACACGGCCGTTTTCGGCGCGACGGGCGGGGGTAAGACTAGCTTTCCTCCCATGCTGCAATTCGAGTTCCATGCCTATGGCGGGGACGAATCCGGCGTGATCGCGGCGCAACCGACGATTACGACCGAGCGCATGGCGAGCCATAGCGCCGCGCGGGCGAAGGCGGGCCGTATCGCCAAACAGATCGGGGGCCGGTCGATTTGGCGCTGGCAGGGCCGCGCCGTGGGATGATCGCTACATCACCACGGCCAGCCCCAGCGAACATCATGCCTCTGGTTATCGGTTGGAGAGGCTGACTTGATGCCCTTGGTGTTCATCGCCGCCGCCGCGCTGGCGGGTTGTTCCGTGACCGATGGCGACACGATCAGATGCGGGACGAGCGTATCCGGTTTCTTGGCGTGGACGCGCCCGACGATCCGAGCAACAGCCGGTGCAGGCCGGTGCCCAAGCCCGGCGCGATTTGCGACCGGCAGCGGGCCGAGGCGAGCAAAGAGGCGTTGCAGCGGACCATGACAGGGCCGCTTTCGATCGAGCGCGTAGGGGTTGACCCCTACGGGCGCACGCTGGCGTTGGTCTATGTGCAGGGGCGCAGCCTCTCATGCCGCCAGATCGAGGCCGGGCAGGCTGTCTATGTGGCGCGTTGGGATCAGGACGGGCGGGTTGCGCGTGAGTGCCCCCGTGCGGTTGCGAGCTGGCAGGGTGGCGATGATGGGCGCGCCAGACCCCGGAACGCTCAATAGGCGCAGCGCCGAGGCGGGGCGTTGATCGGCTATGCGCGGGTATCGACGCCCGAACAGGACATGGGCTTGCAGATCGACGCGCTAGAGAAGGCGGGTTGTGCCCGCATCTTCACGGACGTTGCAGGCGGTGCGAAGGCAGAGCGGGCCGGGCTGGCCGAGGCGCTGGCCTATCTTCGCCCGTCAGACACGCTTGTCGTGTGGAAGATCGACCGGCTAGGCCGCTCGCTTCCCCATCTGGTCGGGCTTGTCGAAAATCTGCGTGATCGGGCATAGGCTTCCGATCGCTGACAGATGCCGGGATGGACACGACGACGCCCAGCGGCGCGTTGATCTTCCATATATTCGCGGCGTTGGCCGACTTTGAGCGGTCGCTGATCCGCGAGCGGACAAAGCCGGGTTGGAGGTCGCCGCCGCGCGCGGCCGAAAGGGCGGCCGTAGGTCGGTTGTCACGCCGGGAGTGCTGAAACGCGCGCGCGACATGATGGATAAGGGTTGACGGTGCGGCAGGCGGCCGCCGCGCTCAAGATCGGCAAGACGCCGCTCTATGAGGCGCTACGTGCAGCGGACGAGGCCGCAGGCAGCGGATCGGGGGCGAAGAAAATGGCGTATGACGATTATCGGAAGGCGACCGCTTTTCGGTGGACTTCCGCATGGCGGGCCAAATGAAAGGCTGTTGGCACCTGATAGGCGAAACTGCCACGCTGGACGAGGCGTGCGCGATGTTCGACGGCATTGTTGCTTCCGATCGCGCGGAAGGTGCAACGCCGGGCGCGCGCTGGCGCATGTGCCATATGCGCGGTTCCGAAATTCTCCGCGTCATTGAGGATATGACGCTTACGAGGACGGGCTGGCCACGACGCCCGCCGACGCTGACCGATAGCGCGCGGCCCGTCCCTCTAGCGTAACGATTCATTGCTTTTCGAGGCACTTTTGGCCTATCCACGCACTACCTGCGGAGACGTGGGCGGGGCGTGGAAACCCTCTGATAATCGAGCCGGTCGAGCTTAACGACCGGGTGGCGGACGCGCATGTCCAGAAGCCACCCGGCTTTAAAGCGTTCGCGCCTGACGATTATCAGGTTTCCAACACCCGTTCCAAGCGGGCACGCCTCCAATATGGGGGCGTGCCGCTGGCTTTCCGGCCTACTCCCGACAGCACAGTTTCGGAAATGGCGCGAGTCGCTCCATCGGTTTGCTTGTTGGGGGTAAGTGACCAATTCGGGAAATTCTTCTGCTCGATACTGGAATGGCTTGGTTTTCGCGGCGCGCGCGGGGGCGCAGCGTGGACGGGAAACCGGCGTTCGCAAACGGCGCTGGCAATGTCTTCCAGCAGGCGCGCCGCCATCTGCTTGATGAAATCGCGGCCTTCCTGCTCACCTATGAGCTGGACGTGACGCCCAATAATCTTCTCACCGCGCACGGAGCCTTTTCCGGGTCCAATCCCGCCCTTGCGCGCAAGATCGCCCAGCATGTGACCGCTGGCCTAGCCGTGACACAGGAATGGCTGGACGAAATCACGGCGGCAGACGAGACGATCGACAAGCACGATGGCATCCAGCACCTCATGGCGAGGTTGGAAACGACGCTTGAAAGTTTCTCGAAGAACGCCAACGACACGCGCAGCGCGACGGCCGATTATACCGACGAGCTGGAACAGCATGTGGCCGAGCTGGATCAGTTCAGGAACGGGGCAAATCCTTTCCAGCCTAGCCGATTTGGCGAAGGCGATGCTTGAGCGAACCCGCAAGCTGGAAACCGACATGCGGCGCAGCGAGGAGGAGGCTAAGGCGCTCCGCCGTAGTCTGGAACAGGCGCGGCGCGAGCGGAGATTGACCACATGACCGGCCTTCCCAATCGCCGGGCTTTCGAGACGGTCCTAGAGCGGAATATCGTGACGCCAGAGCGAGCTTTGACCCGCTGACCGTAGCTTTCTGCGATATAGACCATTTTAAGCGCATCAATGATACGCACGGCCATGATGCAGGCGATCGGGTCATTCGGCTTATCGCGGAAATGCTCGCTACGATTTCGGACGATAATTGCCATGTAGCGCGCCACGGTGGAGAGGAGTTTGTATGCTGTTCCGAGGCGTCAGCCTGTCCGAAGCGCATAAGAAACTTGACGGCTTGCGCGAACAAATGGCCGAACGTCGCTTACGAAACCGCAAGACGATGAACCATTGGGCCAAATTACATTCTCCGCTGGCATTGCGGACGTGTTTGATTTTCCTGATCCAAGGGCGGCCCTCAAACGGCCGATGAAGCCCTTACGCCGCAAAGCAGGCGGCCGAAACCAATGATGATCGCACCCAAGGGAGGCGCGCAGGCCGCATGAACGAGGGACGCCAGATGAAGACGTATTCCCCGGCGCGAAGCTCTCCGATCCGGCAATGGTGCGGGCGATGGGCGGGCGCTAGCGGTCCTCGCCGGGTTGCTGGAAGGGAAAGGCGTCTCAACGGTGGAGGAAACCTCCAACGTGCTGGGGATTTACGCTGTCATCACCGGGGAAACCGCACCCGATGAAGGTTTGATCCTCGCTTGCTGGGCGGGAATGTTGCGTGATGCGCACAGGAGAAGGCCGAAAAGGACGGGGAGCCGGAAAATGGGATTAGGATCGGGCAGCGCGCCGTGCTGGTTGTGAGGATGAACCCCTAGTGAGGACGATGGCGGCCGACATTCTTATGGACGCGGCTATCGCGTCTTTGAGGCGTGCGAGCGGCCGACGCTCTGGCGATCCTGACGCCGCGATGACATTGGCGCGGTATTCACCGATATTGAAATGCCCCGGAATGACCGGCCTCGCCTTGGCCGCTGCCGTCCGCGACCGATGGCCATCCATGCCGGTCCTTGTTACCTCTGCCGTGTGCGACCAGGTGCAGGCGAATTGCCGAACGGCGCTGCCTATATCGCCAAGCCCTACATGCCCCGTGAATTGGTCGCCACACTCGGCAAGATGCTCCCTCCCCCCGATTCCGGCGATTAATGTTCCATCAGGCTGAATGAGCCGCGAACAAGGCAAGCCCAACGGAAAGCCGTTCGCCGCCTCTTTCTGTTCGATGCCTAGTCGTTTGGCGATTTGCTCGATCGCAAGCCCGTTCTGCCGATGCAGGAACAAGACCGATCGGTCAAATGCGCAATTCATCAACACAATCCCAAAATCATCTTCGGGAAATGTCATGCGCGGTGACCCATGCACGTATCTATTGATTGTTGGAGATAACAATCTGCGCTGAATCATCGACCTCAACGAGTATCGCAAGAGCTTTTTCCATGAACTCTAGGGCAACCGCTTTCCGTTGCTCTCGATAGATATTGGAAGAATCAACCATAGCCTAGTCCTCCTTTCGGTCGCTGTAGGGGGACGATGACCAACAATAGGGCAATTGCACGCGCAACTAGGGCCAGATTGAACAGTAATTTTATTACAACGGTAAGCATCCCTCGCCTGCCCGGACAGGGGCCGGCGCGTGGCATCGGCTAGATTGTTTGTTGGTCTTCCGACGATGGCGAGTCCTTGCGGCCATCGTCGGAAGTGACCGGCCGCACAAATTGGGGGCGTGGGCCGCGCCGGCCTCTAGCATAAAATTGCGGCCCTGCATCCCCGGCGTTGATACATTCGTCGCGTAGGGCGCTCGATTGAGCCGCCCCGATCGCGGCGGCCGACAATCGTTCCGCTGATAGCATCGGCCTCACGCAGTATGCACCATACGCGCATAATTCCGCTTGCGAGCTATGTATATTTGTGCATAATAGCCGCGATGGATACTGAACGGCCGTTCGATGGGTGGCATCGTCCAAAGCGCGATATTTCGGGATTCCCGGACGATGTGCATGACGTAATGGCTATTATGCCCTTGACCTCGCGCCCAGCCAGGCGCGACAGCACCCCAGCACTAAGCCCTTGAAAGGCTTTGGCGGCCGCTGGCGTGGTCGAGATCATACGACGACTACCAAGCGATACGTTCCGCACGGCTATACGGTCAAATTTGCGGAGGCGGTCTATGTCCTGCACGCCTTCCAGAAGAAATCCAAGCAGGGCAAGCCACGCCGCAGCCGATATGGATTTGATCCGAACGCGGCTGAAATCCGCCGAGAGCATCACCGGCAACACCAGACCCGCGAGGCACAGCATGAGCGCACAGGACGAAATCATTGAGAAGGCAGCGGCAATGTCTTTGCCGATCTAGGCTTTGCCGACCCCGACACCCACCTTTGAAAGCCCAGCTCGTTACCCTGTGGCCGAGCCATGCAGGAGCGGAAGTTGACGCAGATCCCGCCGCCAAGGTTACGGGATCTACCCAACCGGAATTGTCGCGCATCCTGCGAGGCCAGTTCCGCAGCGTCTCGGTTGAGCGGCTTCTAGCCATGCTCACCCGGCTTGGCTGCAAGGTCGATATTGTCGTGCGCCCGCAGGGGCGGACCACTGAATCGGCCGTGATCCACTTCGCCTAATGTGCGATGATTTCGCCGCAAGCCCGGCTCGATATGTTCGAGGCCGGGCTATTCGGCCAAGGCCTGCCTTCTGGCGTTGGATCGAAACCGACGCGGCGCAACCCTATCTTGCCGCTTTCGCCGCCGATCGACGGCCGCCCGAACCCGGCGAACCCTTCGCTATCGACCTAGCGGCCGACGACTTGCTTGCTGCCGATCGCCTCGCCCAGCTCGCTTACAGATCGAGGCCGATCATGCTTGATCCCAATCCGTCCATAGCCGACCTTGACGCATTGCTAGATCGCCACCGCAACGACGATGCGGCTATGGAAAAGATCGTTCGCGGGTATCTCCGTTGCCGATCTACAGCTATCAGAAGCATTGCGTTTGGCGCGCCCTGCGCCACATCGGCAAGGACGATTGAGTTTCAAAGAGGAAGACGTTGCCGCCTTGAGGGCCGAAGGCGCGAAATCCATTTCGGACTTTCGAGACTGGCTCATTGAGGAGCTGGCCGGGATGGGGATCAGCGCCCACACCGGCTTGCCGAATGAGCGCCTAGCGCGCCGTCGCTTCAATTGCTGGCGTGATTGTGCGCGGAATAAAGCGCGGGTCCGCCGTGGATCGGTAGGCGAAGGATGCAGCATGTCGCGCCGGAAATTCACCGCAACGGAAATAGGCGCGGCGTTCGGCCGAGCCGCCATGACGCGGGCTTGCGGAGCTGGCGCAGCCTCATAGCTGCCCATCGGCTGCACGGCCGCCGAGGTTAGGCCCCCTACCCCGCGTTCCGCTCTGGCGACGACAATTTGAGCGCGATCGAGCGGCCGAGTCTGATCGCCGGTATAGAACGCCAGATGCCAATGATCGGCATGGCCCGGTCCCCGGCCCCAGCAGCTCCGCCACGCGAATACCATGTTGCGCCATCACGGCGCGGATTTGCTCGCGCGTGATCGTGTGCAGCCCGGCACGCGGCACGAAATCCACCGCCTGCCCATATTTGTGAAAGCTGTTGGCGGCCCCGTAATTGGCTTCCAGCGCCCGCCACGTATCGGTTATGCGGGCATTGAACGCAGCGGCCAAGATCGAGGCGACATAGCCCGCCGAGGCGTCGGCGCTGCCTTGGGGCTGGACGATCGCCGGTTGCGCTGCGAGCTGGCCCCCGCCCGTCGCGTCGGCTGCCGTGATCGTGATCGTGAGCGGGATCGAGGTCGATCGCGTAGCAGGAGCGCCGCCGCTTACCGGCACGCCGTTCACGCTGTAGGTATTATAGCGCGAGGAAAGCCACGCCTCCCAGCGCGCGCCTTTCGCCATAATCAGCGCCCGATAACGGGCATTATGGACCGGCGTTCGGGAATGATAATTGGCAACCCGCGTCCACAGGTCGCCCTTGTCATCCCGGATATGGTTTCTGATACGCCATGCAGCGAGGTTGTAGGGATAGCACCCCGGCGCAAGCACATATTCGGGCCGGATGCCGTAGCGTGCCAGCGATTGAATATAGCTGGAATTGAGCTGCATCGAGCCAAGATCGGCGGTGTTATTGGTGTTCTGGACGCGCGCACCGGGCCGCCCGTTCTCTTGCTCCGCGACCGCCAACATGACGTTCGCCGGAATGTTATAGCGCAGCGCCGCCGCGATCGAGCATTGCACCCGTTCTTCTATGACAACCGGAGGCAGATCAGCGGCCATGATTAGCTGTCCCCCTTCTCTGGACGAAGGCCGCAACTTCATCCTCTGGCGTCTCCATGTCGCCCGCATCACGGGCGGCCGAAATGGTATCTCCCGCGAATTGCGCCGTGGGCGGCGGCGATGAATCGGACGAGCTGGCGGGACTGCCCGCGCCGGTCGGGAGCGAGCGTTTCACTTCCCGACGATGCCGACGCGGCCGACGCGGATATTGGCCGCCAATCGCCCCCCCACCGTATTGCCCACCCGCTCTTTCAAAGCATCCACCGCCATGCCAGCGGCAGCGCCGCCGAGGATGCTTGCGGTTTTCGCCGCCCGGCTAAGGCCGGTGCGTTGCGTGCCGCCAGTATCGCCACTTGCGGCGTGCCTTCACCTTGCGAGCTGGCGGAGCTGGCCTCCCCCTCCCCGCAGGCGACCCACCGGCAGCGCCGCCGCCGTTGCTGTCTTCACGATCGGCCGCCTCGCTGCCCGCAGCGGCGCTTGCAGCCGTGCCGCGCCCGCGCTGGCGGCTTCCGAGCCGCCTTGAAGGCGGCTGTTGTCATTGGCCGGGGGTGAACCGCCATCACCGCCCATAGCCATGCTAAGGGGCGTCCCGCGCCCCACCGCCGCGCCGCCGTTGTCGCCGCCCCCGGCATGTCGCCCGCAGACGACAGCGGTTGCCCGCCGCCCATCCCGGTTTGGCCGCCTTCACCACCGCCCCCACCAGCGGCAGCGAAGGCGGCCTTGATCGCGCTGGCTCCCCCCGCAGCGTT
>NZ_NETV01000014.1:0-943 GCF_002795205.1 Sphingobium sp. LB126 | reverse complement strand
CGGGAAGAATGGGTGACGGAGCGCCGCCAGCATGTCGCCGAGATGGAACGGCGTGCGACGGAGGCCGACACCAAGCTCTCCCGGCTGTATGAGGCGATCGAGAACGGACTGGTGGATATGGGCGATCCGTCGCTCAAGGCGCGGATCGCGGAGCTAACCACCATTCGCGATCAGGCCAGAGGCGACGCCGAGCGCGCGGTTGCGCACATCGAGCGGATCAGCCCGGAGATTACGGTCGAGAGCCTTCACGCCTTCGCGTTGGCCGCCAAGCGCAAGCTCCGCCACGATGACGGCACCTAGGCGCGAAACCATGTGCGGGCGGTGCCCAGCGGGTCGAAGTCCATAGCAAGACTGACGTGCGAATCCTCGGCACGCGCACCGAGTTGCTGCGGACCCTCACCGCCGCCTCTGGCGTAGAGGCGGCGGTGCTAGGGACTCGCGGTTTGGACCGAAATGGTGCGCCTATTCGGACTCTATGCCGGAAGCCGCGATGGCAGTTCGGTCTGGCTTGGGGCGGGGGCCTGCGACGCCGACGCCCGCGCGTTGGTGATCCGCTTGCAATGATGCGCCAATCCATCGGCCCAAGTGACTGATCGGCGATGATGAGATGCCGTCTCGCGGTCAGGAGTGGAGGGAGGGGGCGATAGTGATCCAAAATGGAGAACATCGCCATGTCCACCAGCGAAGAATCCTCGAAGGCTGTCGGAATCGTCGTGACCATCCGTGTGATCACGACCACTTCTGATATCGACATCGCAACACCGGAGCAGCTTGCACCCGTGCTCCATGCGGCAATTCAGCGCCTTGGGCAGCTCGGGCGGACGGGATCACTCGCGCTCGCCGCACTGGTCGATAGCGAAGACGACGATTACAATCATGGTTCCTTCTGGATCGACAGCATCGCCGAAGGCGTCAGCCACAGCTATTTCGAACGTCGAAAGGG
>NZ_NETV01000013.1:0-513 GCF_002795205.1 Sphingobium sp. LB126 | reverse complement strand
CTTGCGCCTCGCGTACTCTGCTCTCGAGCTGTCTCCGTGGGCAATGCCGGCTCACGCTGTGGGGAACCCTGGACGCCCGGGCCGAGCCGACGTGGCCCCGCCCAGGCCTTTTCGTCGATCGCAGCTATGTACCCTGTGCTGGCCAGCGCTACTGCGCCGGCCATTAGCGGTGCGCTCTCGACTCGGCCCCAACGTAGACGGCGTCGCTGGCCGGATTCAAAGAAGTGAGCTACTACCATCGCGTGACGCCCTGCGGGCCTGAGTAACCGTGCACGAAGGACACCCCGTTCGTGGCGGGGGTTGCCTCCGCGACGGTCGCCAACGTTGGGGGTCGGTGCATTCAGGCGACGAGGGACCGCTGGTTTCCGGAGAGCGGCCTGTGCTCACACAGGTGCGGTCCATGGGGCCTGTGGATCCGGTTCTCCCACGCGTAGCGCCGGCGTTAGCATGGACGCTAAATAAGTATACGCCGGCAAAGGGAGTGTAGGCCGGCCCGAGGGCAATCGCGGTTAC
>NZ_NETV01000012.1:0-2278 GCF_002795205.1 Sphingobium sp. LB126 | reverse complement strand
AGGCGCGGCGGCGGCCGGCGGCACGACAAAAGGCCAGCGCGCAAGGATGCGCGCCAGCCTTGGCCGGTCTGTTGTCCTGTCAGCGGCGCGGCGCTTTGGGGGAAGCGCCGCGCTGTCTGCTGTCAGGCGCTGCGCCGTGCGCGCCTGAATGTATCGCCTTCGCCGTCCTGCGGCTTGCGGGATGCAGGGGCATCCTTGGGCTTGCGGAAGGCGTGAATGGGAACGCCCTGTTTGCGCAAGGTCTGGTAGAGATTGGCCTGAATGCCCGATCCCTCGCAAAGGACGGCTTCCACCGCGCCAAGCTCGGCCAGCTTCTTGTTGCGGGTGAAGGCGGGCTTCTTCCCTCCCCCGTAGAGGCCGAACGCGACGACGGGCACGCCCTGCCTTGCCGCCCATGCCGCCGCGATGGCGTCAACGCCCTTGCGCTGCCCGGTGGTGACAAGCGTCATATGCGGCACGCGCGCCTTGATCTCGTCCAGCTTGGCCCAAAGCGGCTCCCATTCCTCCCACATGGCGGGGCCGGACAGGATGACGACAGGGCCTTGCGGCTGGTGCTTCTCGCGCTTGGCAAGGGCGCGCTCCTGCAAGAAATCCAACGCGTTCACATAGCTTGCGGTGGTGACGGATGAAGCCTTGCTGCCCTTGGTCGGTGCCCATGCCTTGCGCCAGCAAGCGCGATACAGCGCGGCGGCATAATCCCGCATCGCCTCGATAGCGGCGCGCTGTTCGGTGAGCGACTGGCAAAGCAACTGGGTATCCTCAAGGTCTTTGTTGAACACCTCCCCCGGTTCCATGCGCCGGGTCATGTCGCGGATCTTGTCGGCAAGCCGATCCTCCTGACGCTCCAGCGTTCCCGCAACGAAATGGAAGCTGTTGACGATACCCCAAGCGATTTGCGGGGCGAGCGGGTCAAGCCGCGTGTCGTGCAGCAGGCCATGCAGCGAAGTCATGAGTTCGCCGCAAACCTTCTGCGCCGCGAAGGGTTCGGGCATCTCATATTCCCCCGGCTCGTCGCCCGGTTCGATGATCGACAGCGGCAACGGATCGCCAAAGGATGCTTCCAACGGGTTCGTCGCGATGGCTTCGGCGTAGAGTTCCGGCAGGTCGGCGAATGTGCTAACGGCTACCTTAGCTGATTGCTTGCTCATGGTATGGCTCCTGATGCTCGATGATCGGTCAGGGTCCGGGAAAGTGTTCCACCACTCCCCCGGCCCGTCTTGGTTCAGCGCCTAGAACGCGACTTCATCGTCCAGATCGGCGGCGGCGCCTTGGCTCGACAATCCGCCGTTTGCATCGGCGGTGCTGTCCCCGAACCCGTAGTCATCGCCGCGCCCGGAACCGGACGGTGCATTGTCGCGCGGGGAGCGGACGGCAGGGCCGAAATCGTCGCGCTGGTCCTGCCTGCGCCATGCCACGCGATAGCCTTCCTCGACCGTGCCGAAAAGCGCGATGGGGAGCGGTTCGGACATGGACGGATCGTCGATATTCCCTTGCAGGAACACTTCGCCGGTCCGCTTGGCCGTGGCTTCCCAAAGCGCGCCGATCTGCACCACGCGGCCCCCGACATTGGGCGCGACGATCTCATAAGCCGGGGCCAGTTCGTTGTCGCTCTCGACGGGACGCAAGGCCAGCTTGGGCAGGTCGATTGCACGGGTAGCAATCGAACCAATCAGGCGGCCCTTCTTCAAATTGAACTCACCGATATTCATGACCTATACTCCTGAAAAATGCTTCCGGGGCCAATCCCCATCCGCACCTATACTTATACCCCCTCCCCCTTTTCGAGTATATGCCATTGTTTTCTTGACAGATTTTCATCCTATTTGGTGAGCCTGAGCCAAGAAAAACGGACGCGGCAGCGTCCCGAACAAAGAAAAGCATGGCGAAGCCATTCCTTCCTGATCAGCGTTGGACGCGACGGGGCCTGTCTGTCATCCCATCCGGAGCCGCCTTCGCCGGGGCTCAAGGGTCAGGGCTGGTCCGGGTGAGCAAGGGACGTCGCGCTGCGCCCTAGTGGAGGTTGAAGAAAATGGGCCTGCCGACACCTTTGGATCAGGCAATCCCGTCGGCAGGCCCATTTTCTTCTACCGCAGCTTGGGCGGAGGCAGCCCTTGCTTGCCCGGACCAGCCCTGGCACGCCGAGACCCTGCGAGGCGGCGCAGGGTGGGATGACAGACCGCGTGCGACGCTGATTGCGGGCCGAGGCGTCCTCGCCGAGGTCCGCGGCAACGGTGCCGCGAGCGCGACGCTTGAGGAAGGAAACAGAGCGTGCCTCTGG
>NZ_NETV01000011.1:0-1039 GCF_002795205.1 Sphingobium sp. LB126 | reverse complement strand
TCGACGATGACGGTCGCGTCCACCAGCGGCGGGAAATCCTGCGCGCCCTCGAGGCGCCAGACGTGGCCATCCTCCATCTCGAGGAGGAAACCGCGCTCGGATCGGCGCAGACGTCCCTGAAGGCGCAGGGGAACGGCCGCCGCGGTCACGGCGCGGGATATCCGCCGGTCGAGGCGGCCCATGCGGAAGAGGAAAAGCATATGATCACGACGATCCTATTGCGGGGCATCATTCCGATTGTAAACATGTTCGACCTATGTTCCAATCCTGGAAGAAAGGATTTCCCATGATTGCGGACTATCTCACCGGGTTCGATTTCACCCTGCCCCTGATCGATGCGGTCAACGATCCCGACATCGCGGATGTGCGCAGCGAGATCGCCGCCTCGCCCTCGGGGAAGGTCTGGATTCCGGATATTACGAGACGCAGGAGCTGGCCGAAGCCTTTCTGGAGGCGGCCGCGAAGCCAATGCCGGGATCAGCGATCTCCATAGCCCCGCTCGCGAGCGCCTTGCCGATATTCTTGATCGCGGTTCACCTTATCAGCGCTGCTTGTTCGATGCGGTGGCCACGTTGCCGCTGGCGCGGCGAGCCATCTCGTCTGGCTTACGGAGCTGATGCGTGATCGCGCGGATATGTATCGGCCGGTCGAAGCGGCGCGTCTATCGACACGCTGAATATCCTGCCCCCACCTGCGGCATCCGGTAATTTCGCCCGGAACCGATTGGCAGTTGCTGCCCGATTGGTTTAGAGGAGCGTGTCCGCCGGTGGTGGGCCGGAGAGTAGAAACTCCGAACAATAGAGTCGGCGCATGCCTTGCGGCCGGATTGCCTGATTATGTCCAGGCTCCGGCTAAAGATCAGGCGCGCGTTCTATTGTTCGCGTCTTTCTACGTCCGGCTCAGGGCCGGCATCCTCCTTCGGGAGGGTGCCCGCCGACTGAGCGCGACGGGACGGAGAAGCAGACATGACAAACGAAAAGCCAGGTTTGAAAAAAGCCATCGAGCTGATGGAGGCGGCCCTCGAATGCCTGACCGGCCC
>NZ_NETV01000008.1:0-33859 GCF_002795205.1 Sphingobium sp. LB126 | reverse complement strand
GGATCGCCGGCCTCAACCTGCTCACCGCCATCATCGTCTACTGGAACACCCTGCATCTCGGCCATGCTGTAGAGGCCCGGCGTCGCGAAGGACTCGATACCCCGGATCATCTGCTGGCCCATGTCTCCCCGCTGGGGTGGGCGCATATCCTCCTCACCGGCGAATACCTCTGGCCGAAGGATGCCGACGCTTAGGGTGTCATTTCGCCCTCAGCCGGAACCGACCCCGTATAGCTGGCGCTCGATCTTGGGTTCCTGCGCCCAGCGATAGGCGAGGGCCGCGGCGAAGATCAGTCCCAGCCCGATGAGGGCGGCGGTGATCCATTCCTTCAGGCGATCCCACCAGACCCCTGCGCTGACCCGCTGAAGCTCCCCAGCGGCCCGGTGGAGGGCACTGACCCCCGCGCCTGCCTGTGCGGTCCATTCGGCGCGTTGGCGGGCGTCCTGTTCGATCTTCTGGGCCAGTGCGGCGACCTGCTGGGCGACCCCTTCGGCCCCGGCCTTGCGCATGGCGTCGAGCAGGGTGCGATAGTCTGCGCCGGGATCGGAGGGAGGGGGAGCATCAAACTCGGCAGGGTCGAAGGGATCAGGCATCGGCGGGGCCACCCTTGAAGGTCCAGCCCTCGAATGCCTTCCGGTCCTGATCGCGGCTGATCCGGCTCATCAGGTCATTGAGGTGGGATTCCCATGCGGGGTCTTTCATGAGGGCATAGCGTGGAAAGTACGCTAAACAACGCTAAGCGAGAACGCATGGCGAACGCTCGATGCGAACGGACGGGCGCTTAATCAGGCGGGCCGTTCGATTCCCATCCTACGCATTTCGCGATAAATGGTCGATCGGCCGATGCCGAGTTGCCGCGCTGCTTCGGTAGGCGAGATACGAGCTTCGACCAGCTTGATGGCCGCATCCACTTTGGACATGTCCAGCGGCTGACGGCCAGGCTGTTTGCCCTTAGCACGGGCGGCGGCAATACCATCTCTGGTTCGCTCAGAAATCAGCCGTCGCTCAAAATGGGCGATGGCCCCAAACACATGGAAGATGAGCTCGCCGGCAGCTGACGAAGTGTCGATCTTTTCTTCAAGGCTCAGGAGCGCGATGCCCTGACCGCGTAGCGTCTCAACCGTGGTGAGAAGTTCGGCAAGCGAGCGCCCAAGCCGATCGAGGCGGACCACCGCCAGCGTGTCACCCTTGCGGGCATAGGCGATTAGCTCAGCCAGACCGGGCCGTTCCATGCTCTTACCTGAAATGACATCGGTGAAGATTTTGATGGCGCCAGCCTTCTCCAGACGCATGGTCTGGCCCGCAACGTCCTGATCGCCGGTGCTGACGCGGGCATAGCCCAGAATATCACCCATGCCGCACGTCTCCCAAACGGTCGTTCTGTGGACGATCTGAAGGGCGATCGCTTCGCCCCATCCATATCCGTCCACATACTATGTCTCTTTACTCATGGCTGTCCATAGGCCCAGATGACCTTTTGTGGACGGGAATCGGAATGACGAAGCGTAAGCATCAACTCCTGACCGAGAGCGAACGCGATCAGATCCTCGCCATCCCGAGCGAGCGCGACCATCTAGCCCGGCTCTACACCTTCGAGCCTTCGGACATCGAGATCATCGGCGCACGACGGGAGCGACGGAACCAGTTGGGTGTCGCGCTGCAACTCGCGCTCTTGCGGCACCCGGGCATCACACTGGCGCAGTTGATACAGGACAAGGGAGCGATACCCCATGATCTCGCCGCCTTCGTCGCGGAACAACTTGGTCTACACGTAACCGACCTGGCCAACTATGCAGCGCGGGATCAGACGATGACGGACCATGCCCGCGAGCTGGCGATGCGAGCGGGCCTTCGTGGACCAACCCGCGCCGACATTCCCTTCATGATCGAAGCGGCCGCGAAAACGGCATGGGCGACCGACAAGGGGATGACGATAGCGATCGGCGTTGTCACCGCCCTTCGCGAGGCCCGGATTCTACTGCCGTCCATCTCCACCATCGAACGCGCCAGTAGTGCGGGACGCGCGCGTGCCCGCAAGCAGGCTGCCTACGCCCTGATCGCTGATCTTAGCGCCGAACAGGTCCACGCCCTCGACCAGGTCTTTGACGACGCCGGCGGCATGAGCCAACTCGCTTCGCTCAAGACCATTCCCGTTGCGGCCAGGCCCGATCACATCCGCCAGATTCTCGACCGCCTGCGGCAAGTGCGGAAGATCGGCATCTCCCCGGACGTGGCTGGCCGCATCCATGCCGACCGATTTCGGCAATATGTCAGGGAAGGCCGCGCTTCGCCTGCCTATATGATCGAGCGATATATTCCCTCCCGACGGCGCGCTACGCTGGTTGCGTTCCTGCTCGACCTCGAGGAACGACTGACCGATAACGCCTTGGAGATGGCGGACAAGCTGATCGGCAGCATCTTCACCCGCGCGAAGAACGCCCAGGCGCGCAGCTATGCCACCACGTCAAAGAATGTGGCGCGGCTGATGCTGATCTTTCGCAGGACAATCGACGCATTGACCGATGCGGTCGATACCGGCGAAGATCCAATGGAGGCCCTGGACGCATCGGTCGGGTGGAACACCCTCCTGAAGGCGAGGCCAGAAGTGGCGACAATCGCGGAAACCGCCAACCTTGATCCGCTGACGGTGGCGGCCGACCGCTATGCGACGTTGCGCAAGTTCGCCCCCGACCTGCTTGAGGCGCTCCAGTTCAGGGCCGGAAAGGGCAGTGCAAAAACGATCGCCGCCATCGAGATGCTGCGCGACCTCAACAGGTCGGGCAAACGCGATCTGCCTGCCGACGCTCCGATGCCCTTCCGCAAGGAATGGCGGAAAATCGTCGTGGGCGATGACGGCAAGATCAACCGGCGTCTCTGGGAAATCGCGACGATCGCGCATCTGCGCAACAAGCTGCGTTCCGGGGATGTCTGGGTGGAGCGATCGGCAGGATACCGCCGGTTCGACAGCTACCTGCTCAGCGAACCCCAGGCGAAGCCGATCGTGTCGGCTCTCGGTCTGCCACCCACAGCCGGCGAATGGCTCGAACAGCGGGGCCGCGAACTTGACTGGCGGCTTAAGAAATTTGCCCAGCGCCTGAAGCGCGACGCTCTGGAGGGTGTGCGATATCGCGACGACCGCCTCCAGATATCCCCCGTTCGCACGATCGCGACGCCCGACGCCGAAGCGCTGGCCGACCGGCTCGATGCCATGATGCCACGCATCCGCATCACCGAGCTACTGCATGAGGTGGCGCAGGAAACCGGCTTTCTTGCGGCGTTCACCAACCTGCGTACCGGCGAGCCGTGTCCCAATGAAAACGCGCTGCTCGCCACGATCCTCGCCGATGCGACCAATCTCGGCCTGTCGCGCATGGCGGCGGCGAGTCAGGGCGTCACGCGCGATCAGCTCCTCTGGACCCATGACGCCTATATCCGCGACGACAGCTACCGCGCGGCGCTGGCCCTCCTCATCAACGCGCACCACCGCCTGCCATTCTCACGAGTATGGGGCGACGGCACCACGTCCAGTTCCGATGGCCAGTTCTTCAGGGCCGCGAAGCGCGGCGCGTCGGGCGGCGATATCAACGCCCGCTATGGCGTCGATCATGGCTTCAGCTTCTACACCCATAATTCTGATCAGCGCGCGCCCTACCACGTCAAAGTGATCTCGGCCGCGACGCATGAGGCGCCCTATGTCCTCGACGGCCTCACCAGCCACGGCACCGATCTCAGGATCGTCGAGCATTACACCGACACCGGCGGGGCGACCGATCATGTCTTCGCCCTGTGCGCGATGCTGGGATTTCGCTTCTGCCCGCGCCTGCGCGACTTCCCCGACAGGCGGCTCGCGCCGATCGCGCCGGTCACGGCCTATCCGTCCATCACCCCGCTGTTGGGCAAGCGTATCCGCACCGACATCATCGGTGAGCAATGGGAAGACGTGCTGCGCCTCGTAGGGTCGATCAAGGCCGGCCATGTCGCGCCATCGGTCATGCTGCGAAAGCTCGCTGCCTACGAACGGCAGAACCAGCTCGATGTCGCGCTACAGGAAATCGGCAAGATCGAGCGGACGCTGTTCATGCTGGACTGGCTAGAAAATCCCGATCTGCGCCGGCGATGCCATGCCGGTCTCAACAACAGCGAGCAGCGCCATGCCCTGACGCAGGCGATCTACACATTCCGCCAGGGCCGCATCATCGACCGCAGCCACGAGGCGCAGCAATATCGGGCGTCCGGCCTCAATCTGCTCGTCGCCGCGATCGTCTATTGGAACACGATCTACATGGATGCCGCCGCCCAGCATCTACGATCAACATCGGTCGCGGTGCCTGATGATCTACTCGCCCATACGTCCCCAGTAGGTTGGGAGCATATTGCTTTCTCGGGCGATTTCCTCTGGGATCGAGCAGCCGCTTCCGCTGGCCGCAAGGCCCTCAATCTGCCGCCGGATAGCCGCGCCGCCTAAGCGTTCGCTGATTGTTCGCCCTTAGCGTTGTTTAGCGTACCATCCACGCTATGCCCTCTGTTCGCGGCGGCGCGGCGCGCGCTCGATCGGCGCGACGTCGCCATCTCGGCCGCGGCTCGCTATCGCTATGGCGCGACCGCGTGGTTCTTCCTCACGAAGGATGGCGGCGGCTACAGGGTGGCGACGCCATCAGCCCGACGCGGCGTTGAGCCTCGCTCGAACGGCGGCTAAGCCTCGGTGCTGAAACAGAGGCCGCGTTCCCACAGCCACGCTTCGATCTCGTCGACGGTCCGCGCCCCGGCATTGGGCGCGTTGAAGACCCGGCTGCGGGTCAGGGCGGCAACCCGCCCGGGGAACAGCCGGTCGCGCTCTGACGGGTCGGTCTCGGGCTCGTCGATCAGTAGGCGCAGCACATTTTCGGCGCGGACCGAAAGCACCGCGCGGTTCGGCTCCAGGCGGTGCGTTCGTTCGATGCGCTCCACGCGCGCGATGATCTGGCGCACCCGCTCGATGCCGATCCCGAACTCGGTCGCGATCTGCTTCTGGGTCTTTCCCTCGGCGCGCATGGCGACGATGCGCGCGGAGCGGTCGTCCACCTCATCGCGCTTTTTCACCGGCGCGGGCGTGGCGGGTCGCTTTACCCGGATCACGCGATCACCGTCCCACAGTTGGATCTCGCGCCAATCTTCCTGTCTGACCGTTTCCACGACCAGGGCTTTTGCAGCTTCGAGGCTGGCGGCATTGATCAGGCGCATCGACGCTTCGCCTGTGTCGGGGACAAGGTGGAACGCAAACGCGGGCACAGTCCGATCCTTTCAAAGATGATCCTGATTTTCCGACGAAACCCGCGCGGCATCAATATGACGTTCGCCGCCGATCGCCGCCGTTTCTACGAACCTGACCAGCGCCGCTTGCCCGCTTGGCGGGGGAGCGGCGCGCGATTCGGGCCTGACCGCATCAGGCCCACATGGCTTCCTGATCCCAACCGGCAAGAAAACCGCCCTGCGGGGGCAACGCGAATGGCATGACAGGAAATGCCTGCCAGTGAGCCTTCATGCGCGCGGGCCAGGAACTGCCGGGATTGATCCGGGCAACGAAATAGCTGGCGACGACAGCAGCGCCATAGATGCGATTCCGCCGCTCCGGATCGCTGCCGATATGAACGACGCGCACCGCCTCGAACGGCTTAGGAACAAGCGGCTGATTGATAATACCAGCATTCCACAACCGCGAATGATGCGCGCAGATGTTGCGGACGAAGGCAAGCGTCCTGATCCAGCTCACCAGCGTATTGGGGAGCAGACCATAGTGTTTGGCGATCGCGGCGCGATCATTCGGGTGCGCCATTTCGAGCAGCCAGGACAAGGTGCCGAAATCCCACAACTCGACCGCCATCCAGATCGGGACTGGGGAGTTGTAGGTCTTGAAAAACTCGGCCACCCACGGCTCCTTTGAGCGGGTGATGGACTGGTCGGCCTTATCAAGCCAGGACTGATGCCGGGTGGTATTGCCCCCGTGTATCGCCCGGTTTGCGCGATGGGCGTCGAGAAAGGCTGCGTTGCGGTGCGCCCAGGGGTCGCGCTTGCCCAGCGCGTGCGCGAGTTCCACGCGCAACGCCACTTCGATACGCTCGATCGCATCGAGGAACAGAAGGCGAAGCTGCTTGTCGAACAGGTAGAGATCGACCGCATGCCGAAACTCGGCGCCGGGACGAAACTGATCGGTCAGGATGACGCCGGCGGGGTCGGCGGGATCGGGAATGCTGTCTTGGAACGGCTGCCAGTAAGGCGTCAGCCGCCCATAGCCGATGCGTTGAAGATGGAGGGTCGCCTTGGCCGGATCGGTGACGGCCATGCCGCGCTGGACAAGCAGGGCGAGCTGATCGGCAAAGCTGAGATGGGGTTTGGTATAGGGCGGCAGCATTGCCCCATATATGAAGAAGGCCGCCCCTTGATGCCAGCGGCAACAGCGGGGACGGCCATGTTGCAGACGACATAGGCGAAGTTGGACGAAAATTCAAGGAAAAGCTGAAAGCTTGGGTCAGCCACCATTCTGCAAGGAGGGCCAGCGCCGCTCGCACGCTATGCGGGGGAGCGCCGCGCGATTTTCGCGACTAATCCGCGATGAAGCTGCCGCGCCCGCCCCGGAACGCGCCGACGACATTGCCGCCATCCCAATGGCCGGAAAGGATGCCGCGCCGGGGAATGCTCCCAACCGGCTTGCGGCGCGCGGCGAGCAGCCGCGCGCGCCGTGTATCCCGGTCGATCGGCAAGCCGGTGATGAAGTCGATCGCGCCGCGCAGCGGGGTCATGACAGCCGCCATTCCACGACAAGGGCTTCGATCGCCTCGCGATAGCCCCAGGCATCGGGATAGACGGTCGGCTCCTGCGCCAGATGCGCCATGATCGTCAGCATGTCCTCTGAAATGACCGCATCGCAGTTGCACAAGTGCAGGATCGGGAAATGGCCGTTGTCGTCGCCATTCCACCATGCCAGCAAGAAGTCGGCAACGCGGGCGGACTGGCCGGTATCGGAACGGGCAATGTCTATGAGGCGGCCAATAGCTTCGCCGACTTCCTCGAACGTGACGGCGCGGATTACGGGGCGGCGCTGGGGCGGATTCATCTATGGCTCCTTTCGGATCGTCTGCCCGATCATAGGGCGAAGGGCTCGGGGACCAACAGCGGATCGTCGATCGGCTCGACATCGCGCAATTCCACCATCGCGATTTTCTCGGCGCGTTCCGCCCCTACGGGATCGAGATAGACATAGAGATGATCCGCGAAAACGGGGCTGCACAAGCGCCAGACTACGCCTTTGCGGCCTTTGCGGCGCTCGAAACTGCCGTCATAGGATACGGACGATCCGGTGATGCGGACGCGCTGACCGATGCGCAGCCAGTTCGCGGCCGAGCGGACCAGCGCCGCCTTTTCCTCATCGCTCAAGCCCGGTCGGCCGATGCCGAAGGTCGCATTGGGATCGCGCGCGATCCGCGCCAGCTTGTCTTCCACCGGCTCGGGCTTCCAGTCCGAAACCGGGCCGGGCTTGGCCTTGTGCATATGTGTCACCGGCTTGCCCCGAAAAGATCGGGCTGCACGCCCACAAGGCGGCGGTTGAACATCGCCTTGTGATAGTCGCGCCGCCATTGCCCCTCCGGGGTGGGCGGCTTTGCTCCCGCCCCGTCGCGCATGATCGCCATCAGTTCGTTGAACTCGGCCTCGCTGACGGTCGCGAAGTTCGGATCATAGACCAGTCGCCCCGCGACGGCCCGGCCCTCATCGGGGCCGGGGTCGTCGGGCGCGCTCACGCCGCTTCGTCCAACTGCGCGGCGCTGTCCGCGCCCATGCGGCTCAAGAGCCAATCGGCCGCATCCTGTGCGTGGCGCGCGGCGGTGAAGATCGCGCGCTTATCGTTGCGCAGGGCCTCCAGCCAGTTCGACAGATAGGCGGCATGATCCTCCCGGTCGTGGAGCTTGATGCCGATCGCGCCGCTGACGAACGCTGCCCCTAGCTCGGCCACCAACTCGTCGCGGGCATAGTCTTCGCGCTTGGTGGAAATGAGGGTCGCACGCGCCAGCCTCGTCGGGTGGCCAACGGCGTGGCAAAGTTCGTGCGCGAGGGTCGAATAATAGTCGTCGCTGGTGTGGAAGTCGGCAAATTCCGGCATGGTGACGATATCGTCGCTGGGCCGGTAATAGGGCTGTGAACCCTGATGCCGCACGGTGATGGGAATGCGGGCAAAGAGCGCATCCAGCTCGGCGTCACGCGCGTCGGGATTGGTCGCGGTGATGACTGGCGCGGGAGCGGGATATTTCGCCTCGATGCCGTCGATCTGCTCGGAATTGAAGACCGTGTAACGTTTGAGGAACGCCACCTGACGCTTGCCGTCCCCGGACCCCTGATCACCGCCCTGTCCGCCCCTGTCGGCATCCACCTCGATCTTGTTGGCATAGACGACGGTAGAACCTTTTTCGCCCTTGCGGACGCATCCGCCAAGCGCGAGGGCCTGTTTGAAAGTGAGCCAATGCGGGGAAGCAAAGCCCTTCGTCATGGCGGCAACCCAAAGGGTCAGGACGTTGATGCCGCGATACGGAACGCCGGTCGAGCGAAGCGGGATATTGGGCGCGGTGCTGCCGTTCCACGATTTCGACCAAGGCCGGGTGCCAGCCTCGATCATTGCAATCATCTGGTCGGTGATCTCCTGATACACATCGGCCCGGCTTTCGGTGATACGTCCCATGATGTCTTCCTTTCCTGTCAGGCTGAAAGCCGCTTGCTCTGCGGCATGCGGCTCTGCCTTCCGGCGAGGACGGGATGGGGAGGGGGAGCGAGAATCTACCGCTGGCGCGGGCGAGCCGCCTTAGCGCGGCCGACGCCCTGTAAGGGGCGGCGCGAGGCGCGCTTGGCGGATTACACGGGCGGTCGATTGTCGTTCGGGAACGAAAGGGCGGCTGTCCTTGGTGTTCCCCGCGACCGAGATACCCGCGTGCGGGGAAGGGAGGGCGGCAAATACGCGCGGCCTGGGCCGCACCGAAGATCCTCGACAGATCCTCTACGCCTTGGCGGCGATCTCCCGGCGCAGCTCGCCGATGACGGCTTCATACTGGAACGTGGAACCGCGCCGGCATGGTGCGGGCGCGGCGGGACTACGGCGCCGGTTTCCCGCCTTCGACGACCGCGCTTGCCCTTGCAGTGAACGATGCCGAGCGACAAGAGGCCCCTATTTCTAAATGGCTTGCGGATTTGTTGGGCTAGGCCCCCTTTCCGCGGCCATCAAATAGTCACGACAAGCGGCGTGCGGCGTGTCGGGTGATCAAGAACCAGGACGCTCTGATCATACACGTCTTCTATCGTCCCGGACGTCAAGACATCTCGGGGCGTGCCATCGGCTGCGACAGCGCCGTTCTTGAGTATTACGATCCGATCGGCATAGCCGGAGGCGAGATTGAGGTCGTGCAAGACGATGACGACGCATGCGCCCGCACGCGCCAGATCGCGGGCGGTCGCGAGCAGGGATTCCTGATGGCGCAGGTCCAGCGCGGCGGTGGGCTCGTCGAGCAGGACGATCGGGCAATCCTGCGCCAGGACGCGCGCAAAGGATGTGCGAGCGCCTTCTCCGCCAGAGAGCGAGGTGATGTCGCGCATGGCAAGATGCGCAATGTCGGCGGTCGCCATGGCGCCCGACACGATGCGCTCGTCGGCGATCGGATCGGGTGGATGGGGTTGCCGCCCCATTTCGACCACCTCGCGAACGCGGAATGCGAAGTTGATGCGATGATCCTGCACGAACATCGCCCTGCGCCGGGCTAGGCCCCGGCTGCACCATGCCGCGACCGCGTGTCCTTCGATGGCGACGCTTCCCTCGTCGGGCGGGACATCACCGGCGATGACGCTGAGCAAGGTCGATTTGCCCGCTCCGTTCGGGCCGACCAGCGCCGTCAGCGTTCCATAGGCGAGATCGAGGCTGATATCCGATAGGACCGGAGCGCAGCCCAACGTGACCGACAGGCCGCGAAGCTGGATGGCCGGCGTGGGGGTCATACACGTACCTTTGGCCGCTGCCGCTGGATCAGCCACAGGAAAAAAGGAGCGCCGATGGCCGCGGTGAACAGTCCCAGCGGTATTTCGAGCGGCGGATCCAGCGTCCGGGCGGCCGTGTCCGCGATCACGATAAGCAGGGCGCCCAGAACCGCGGCGACCGGCAACAGCCAGCGATGACCCGGCCCGATCATCAGGCGCACGATGTGCGGAATGACCAGCCCCACGAACCCGACCGCACCGGCGAAGGCGACCGCCGAGCCGACCAGCAAGGCGCCCAATACGATCAGCAGCAGTCTGACACGGTGCACGTCCACGCCCAGATGACGCGCCTGCCGCTCGCCAAGGGCAAGCAGGTCCAGCGGCCGCGCGAGCGTGAGCAGACCGATGAGGCCGATGACGAAGGCGGGAAGCGCTGCCGCCAGCTCGGGCCAGCTCACGCGCGCCAGCGAACCCATTTGCCAGAAGATCAGCTGTTCGAGCTGCGTGCTGTCGGAGATATAGGTGAAGAAGCCTGTCGCGGCGGCGCAGGCCGCTCCGATCGCTATGCCCACGAGCAACATCGTCGTCGTCGCGCCCGACCGATCGCCGCGCGCCAGAGCATAGATGATTGCCGTCGCGAGGCACCCGCCGGCAAAGGCCGCGACCGTGATCGTCCAGCGGCCCAGCATATCCGCCCCGACAACGATCGCGGCAACCGCGCCCAGCGAAGCGCCGCTGGACACGCCGATGACACCCGGATCGGCGAGGACATTGCCGAACAGGCCCTGCAGTGCCGCGCCGGCGACCGCCAGGCTGGCACCTACGACGCAGGCCATCAGGATGCGAGGCAGGCGCAGATCCCACACCACGGCGATGTCCCGGCGGGAAAGGTCACCGGAGTCGGCCAGCCCGAGCTGTGCTGCGACGACATGAACGACATCGCTTGCCGGAAGCTTGAGCGGCCCGATAGCGAATGAGCCGAGAATGGCCGCGGCGAGCAGGACGATGGCTGTCAGCAGGACGGCAAACTCGGCCCCGCGCGAAGCCGACATGCGGCCTCGCCGCAGGCCGCCGACTAGCCTTCCGATCATTCGAAATCCAGGGCAGCGAAGGCGCGCGCGAGGGCCACGACGCCAGCCCCGGAGGCGATGCCCCCCGTCTTGAGCTGCAGGTCCGGCATGATGAAGACGCGGCCGTCGATGATCGCCGGCGTCTGTGCCAGCGTCGGATAGCTTTTGAGCAATCCTTCCTCGCCGCCGAACGTCTTCAGATCGGTCTCGGTCATTACGATGACTTCGGGTCCGGCCTGCACCATGCCCTCCGGGCTGAGAGGGGATGCCCCCTTCACGCCGATCTCGGTGCCGATATCGGTTCCACCCGCGATGGCGATCAGCCGCGAGGAAGGCGCGCCGACCCCGAGCACGGCGGGATGGCCCCCGGCTCCCGTCGCGGACAACTGGATCACACGCGGCTTGCGGCTGACGGTCTTCGCGATGGCGGCGGCTTGCGCATATTGCGCCTCGACCTTGCGCGCGAGTTGTTCGCCCGCATCGGCAAGGCCGATGGCGGCGGCGATCCGCCGGATCCTGGCCGGGGCGGGTTGCCCGCTGTCGATAACGATGGCCGGCGTGCCGGCGGCACGCAGCTGCGCGGAAAGCCGGCTATGGCGTTGCGAGCTGTTTCCGAAGAACACTGTGCCCTTCAGGCTCAGCACCCCTTCGGCGCCCGTGGCGCGGTTGAGGAGGTAGCGATGCCGCGCGCCGCGTCCCGTTTCGGTTGCCGATTCCTTCGGCGCGGCGAAGATATCCGAAGAACGGCCGAGGGCATCGAACATCTCGATGATATCGTCTCCGCCGGCTATCGTGCGCGACGTGTCGCGGATCTCCACGGTCACGCCGTCGTCGCCCCTGGCGGCGACCGGCAAGCGCTGGACCCCGGGATTTTCAAGTCTGGCGACGTCCTGGCCGGCCAAGCGGCTCCATCCTTTGGGCAGGCTCGTGGAGACCGCCTCGCTCTTGTCCGCATCCGACCGGGCGGCATCGCCGCAGGCCGAAAGCCCAAGGGCCAGCGACAAGGCAGCGGCAGACGACAGCGCTGCCTTCATGCGCGTCCCCCCGGTCGGGAATCGAGGCAGCCAGATCATGGGCATCCCTTTCAGAAGCGGAACGTCGCGCCCACCCACAGGCGCCGGCCCTCGTTCACCGTGTTGTAGGTCGCCTCATCGAGCTTCTTGTCGGTGACATTCTGGATCGCAGCGTTGATCAGGACGCCGTTGGGCATCCGGTACGAAGCGCCGATGTCGGCGGTGAAATAGTCGCCATAGCGGCGAACGATCCGGCCATCGGGCGTGGTGATGGGGGTTCCCGCCGATCCCAGTCGCAGCGCCGCGTTGATTTCGGAGCCATGATACCATCCCACGGCATAAGCGGTGATCGCCTCCGTGGGTGTCCACTCGAGCCGGCCGTTCGCCATGTGCTTCGGCGTTCGCGCCAGCGGATAGCCGACATAGTTGCCGCTCCGCTGTTTGCTATCGGTGAAAGTGTAACCGCCCCGGAGCGAAAGCTGATCCCATGGCTTCCACCGGAAGTTCGCCTCCACCCCGCGCACCCTGGCCTTGTCGACATTGACCCATGACCAGAGGCGATAGCCCGGGTCTTCGCTCCACCGGATGAAATTGCCGTTGGCGTCGATCTGCTGGACGTCGACGACCTTGTCGCGGAAGTCGGTATGGAACAGCGTCACACCCCCGCTGAGGCCGCGCTTATTGTCATAATGCGCATTGATCTCGTAGCTGGTGCTCTTTTCCGGCTTGAGGTTGGGATCGCCGACGATAACGCCGCAGGTGCCGTTCACACCATAGGAACAGCCTGCGCCGCCGGTGGTGGCCCAGTCGGCCCGAAGCTGTGATTTTAGCCATGTTGAAGAACGAAGATTGAACATGGCGAGCTACCAGGCTCGCTCTTGTCCTCCAATCTCGTAAACATCGGTCTCGATCGAGCACCTGTAGCTCTCTGCGATGTTGAACATCTCTGTCTGGAGAGATGTGATCTCGTCATCGAGGCTGACGCCATCGGCATCCTGATCATAGGCGACGGTCAGCGTGTAATCGCAGTTCCCGGTCTTTTGCATCTGGTAATCCCGCTCCAGCATCGCCTCAATGCGCTCGCGAGCGGGCTTTCTGCCACGACCATGCTTGTTGAAGTTCTCGATGGTCAGATGCAGGGCGATGGTGACAGAAGGCGGCTTTTCCGGCAGCCCGATCCTTGAAGGAATGACGTCAAGCGCCCGATAGACGGTCATCCTTGAGATCTTGAGGTCGCGCGCGACGCTGGCCTTGCTCGCGCCGGCGGTGATCCGGCGTCGGATTTCATCGTCATCGATGTTTTTCTTCCGGCCTTTGTAGACGCCTTCGGCGCGCGCCGCCTCGATCCCGGCGCGCTGCCGGTCCTTGATGAACGTCAGTTCCATGTCCGCGACCATGCCCAGAATGGTGATCACCATCCGCCCCATGCTTCCGGCCGTCGTCACCTCCGGCTCAAGCACCCGCAATGAGGCTCCCTTCTGGTCGAGTTCATGAACCAGATTGAGAACATCGCGTGTGGAGCGACCGAGCCGATCGAGACGCAGGACGACGAGTTCGTCATCGGCGCGCAGGAACTGCATGATCGTCTCAAGCTCCGTGCGTCCAGTGCGCGATGCGCCCGAGCCTGTTTCGGAGCGGACGATTTCACAGCCCGCTGCCTTCAACCGGGCAACCTGGATGTCGAGATCCTGGTCGATGGTGCTGACGCGGGCGTAGCCGACGCGGGTCATGGGCAAATCCGTCACATTAGGGTGGCTTTGCCCTCGTACAGTAACATTGGTGACGGAACCACCCTTTTGTGACATGTCGTATATGTCACTTCCGATCGTCACGTTCGGGTGCACCCAAATGGTGCGAGCGAAAGGCCCCGGTCAGGCAGCAAGCCGCCCAAAATCGATCCGGCTATTCAGATCGAGGTCGAAGCGGCCATAAGGATTGACGTGGCTGTAAATCAGCGGTGTGAGGCCGCGATAATCATCCGGCGTCATCCGGCCCGTCCATTTCGGTTCCACCAGCACGCTCTGAAGCATTCGGGTGTTCACATAGACAAGCGACGCTTGCAGCAAATGTAGCGCCAGGACCGAGAGCTGCTGCTCATCGATGCGGTTGGTGGCGATCTCGCCGCCCTTGCCGAAGAAAACGAACCCGTTGGCACTGTTCCAGTTTTCAACGACATTCAGGCCTTCATGAATTTCGCGGCGGAAGGACTCCTCGCGCAGATACCGGCACAGGAAGATCGTCTTGACCGCGCGGCCCAGCTCACTCAACGCCTTGTAGGTCGGGTGCATCACCTCGGAGCGGCTGAACCGGCGCAGGATCGCCTCCGGGTCGGCGGTTTTTGTCTGCATGGCGGCTGCATATTTGACCATCTCGTCATATTGCTGCTCGATCTCATCCCAGTTGATCGGACTGGAGAGGATCGGCTGCAAGTGGGGAAGCCGCGTTCGCATGCCGACATCGGGAAGAGCCAGCTTCTGGCGAGCGATCGCTTTCAGGCGGGGTGCGAGCTCAAATCCGAGAAGCCGGCAAAATGCAAAGCCAACCGCGCTTTGGCCATGACTATCAACATATTGTCGCTGGATTTCCATGTCGGTGCAATGGCGCAGCACGCCCTCGATCATGGAGGCGACCTCGGAGGAAGAGCAGCGCTTGAGCTGGGAATAGACGCACGTCGCGCGTCTTTCGACATGCCAGTAGATCATGACGCCCCGCCCACCATAACGCGCATGCCATTCCGTCATCAGGTTGCGATCCCAGGCTCCGAACTTTGTGGAATCTGACGCACAGGCCGTGCCGGCGTCTCCCCAGACTGCGGCATTGCGGATTGCCAGGGTCGCATTCGCAACCCTGGCACACGCCTCCTTGAGCGCCGCGGCATGAACGAAGCGGCGATGGACATGCAGCAGCTCTTCATAGCTGACATCGGGGGTGGCGCCGGCGATCCGCTTGAGCCCGGCATTCGTTCCCAAGCCGTAGAGGCATAGCAGGAGACGTTGATCCAGCGCGGTTTTCGGCAGTGCAACACGCGAGGCCGATGTTTCGAACGCTTCGAGAAGTCCCGTATCAAGGGCAGCCTCCTTCAGTACGTCGAGCAGCCCGGTCATCGGCCAGCGTTGGCCGATCTCGGTCTTGATCGAGGCGAGACCCCTGGGTTCGGGCAAGGGTTTGAACGGGGTGAGAGAGATACGGTTCTCGCCGCGCCACAGCAGCCGAACCTTGTCGTTCCGGGGAATATTGGCATTGAGGCGCAACAGTTCCTGAGCAAGCTCTTCCCGGATGGCGCTTGAAAATGCACGCGCATCCGCCGTCAGGTTCAATCCTGTGTAATATGCTTCTCGCCGCGCATCGAAGTCCTTGGGAAGATCGTCATCGGGATTGCGGTATCGGTCCGCCCCGGCAACCCAGATTTCCTTAGAACGGATGCGATCGCGCAGTTGCGCGAGGACACAAAGCTCATAACTGATCCGGTTTACGCGCCCCTCTTCATCAATGACGGAACTGCGCCATCTCGCCGGAATGACCTCGTCGACCGGCACTGCGTGCGGCGGCACGTAGCGGCATCCATCATCCACTTTGCTTCTGATCCAGTCCAGGGCCGCCAGCACCGGACGCCACATGGCGTTGTTCGACCGGAACTCCAGTGCCGAAAGCAGGCTTGGCAGCATACGGCGATAATGATTGGCCCATGACCCCCGCATCACCTTGTAGATCCGCCGATCCAAGGCGCCCTTTGCCTGGCTTTCCTTGATGATCGCCGCCAGCTTGTCCTTGCCGGCGATTGGGAAAATGACATCGCAGATGCGCCCGGATGGATCGTCGATCGAAGCGCTGGCAATCTCGACCAGGAGTCGCTCCTTGCCATAGACCCGCTCGATGTCTTTCGCGATATCGCCCACCACCTTGCGTTTCGAGCGCGATCCGATCTTATGGACCGTCTCGATCAGCAGGTCGACCATCGCATCCGTAAGCTGAGCTTCCCGCGCCATCAGATAAACGGCATAGAGCCCGAGCTGGCGCGCCGGTACATGCCGGCGCATCTCCGAGGCTTTCTCGCCGGCAGCCCGGCGAACGATCTGATCGACCCATGCCTTGCCCGTGACCGATAGGAAATCTCGGGGAAGAGCAAGCCGCTGGATAAAGGCGAGTTTGGCGGTCACGCCAAGAATGTTTTCGAGCGTCGCCTGACCTGCATCGCCCTTCATCGTGTTGAAGCCGGTCGGGCCATCGGGATCGGCGAGCGAGGCTTCCAGCAAGGCGACCGCATCCGGCACAAGCCGGTCGCGGACTCGGGCCAACAGGGCCTCCAGATAGAGGTGTCGTTGCGAGCGGACGAGGCGTTCCAGCTCCTTGCGCGACGGCCCATAGATACGGCGGTCGCGGCACCACAGGAAAACATGCTCGAGCATGGCATTGATCGACTGCCCGCCCGCACAAAGATCGTCGGAAATCCACCCCGACAACGCCCTGCGATCCGTCTGCGTCATACGGCGGAACCCGAGATGCCGCAAAATCTCCGCGCAATGCCGGCGGGCGGTGCGACCGGAAAAATCATAGTGGTTCACGGATTTGGCATCGAGACCAAGTTGCTCCGCCAGATACAAGACACCGTCGGAGGGTATCGACGCATGATCCGGCACAAAGAAGCCATGCGCGGCGAAAAATCTAAGCTGAACCGCCAATCCCAGTCGCGCCGTCTCCGCTTTGCCGGTCACGAACGCGATGTCCGAAAAACTCAGGCTCCAGGAGCCGATCAGATCCCCACTCGAAACGCCAAGGCTCATAACGCCACTCCCTTATCGGAGCGGAACGTCGTTCCTCGCATGGGCGACCGTCAACAACAACCAGCCCGTTCCCGACGTGTTCTCCAAGATGACCAAAATCGCAGCTTCGGGCCGACTGGGCCAGGTTGCAACCCCGCTCATCCATGCCATGCTCGACCGTCAGTACCGCGCGACGCTCGATGAACCCGTCGGCATGCTCGGCGACATCACCCCGCGCGCAGCCGTTCAAACTGCCGCAGGCCGGCACCGAGTAGCCGGGTGGCTCAAGCATCTCGAAAACCGCAGCAGCAGCCAACTCGACGCGAACGACCCGATGGCCACCTACGACTTCACTTGGATATGGCGCGAACTTGGCATCGAGAACCTGCGCAAATAGTTCGCTACCCCTGACGTCGATGCCTACCGTGAATCCGTGTCCCTACAATGCACAGAGGCCAGGTCGCTGACCGACACGCTCGGCGACGATCCGCTGGCGCATGTCGATCAGGGGTATCACCGCTTCCGCCGGTATGCGCCGCGTATGCTGCGCTGCCTCGACCTCGCAGCCGCGCCGGTTGCCCGGCCCTGCTCGACGCGGTGACCGCGATCGCCGCCAAAGGCGGGGTGCCGGCGGCCGACGACTTCCTGCGCCCGCATTCCAAATGGCGTCGTCAGCTGCGGTTGAAGGGCGGTGACGATGCGCGGATGCGTGAAGTCGCGGTGATGTTCCACCTGCGCGACGCGTTGCGCTCGGGCGACATCTGGCTCGAGCGCTCGCATCGCTATGGCGACCTGCGCCATGTCCTAGTGCCGATGACGGTCGCGCGTACCATGAAGCTGGCAGTCCCGTCCGATCCGCATGTCTGGCTAGCCGACCGCAAGGTCCGGCTTGCCGATGGCCTCGGCCGACTCGGTCGCGCCGCGCGCAATGGGACGATCCCGCATGGCAGTATCGAGGACGGCACGCTGCGCATCGACCGTCTCACCGCCGACCCGCCGGGCGGGATCGAGGAACTGCTGCTCGACCTGTACCGTCGCCTGCCGCCTGTCCGCATCACCGACCTGCTGCTCGAAGTCGATGTCGCACTCGGCTTCACTGAAGCCTTCACCCACCTACGCACCGGCGTGCCGTGCAGCGACCGGATCGGCCTGCTCAACGTACTGCTCGCCGAGGGGCTGAACCTCGGCCTGCGCAAGATGGCCGAGGCCTGTAATACCCATGATTACTGGCAGCTCTCCCGCCTCGCGCGCTGGCATGTCGAAAGCGAGGCGATCGACCAGGCGCTGGCGGCCGTGGTCGCCGCGCAAGGCGATCTGCCGTTAGCGCGGGTCTGGGGCATGGGCACCACCGCGTCCGCCGATGGTCAGTTCTACCCCGCCGCGCGACAGGGCGAGGCGATGAACACGGTCAATGCCCGCTACGGCAACGATCCCGGCATCAAGGCCTACACCCACGTCAACGACCGCTTCGCGCCGTTCGCGTCACAGCCTATCCCCGCGACCGTCAGCGAGGCACCCTATCTGCTCGACGGTCTGACGATGAACGAGGCCGGGCGGCGGATCGAGGAGCAGTATGCCGACACTGGCGGGTTCACCGACCATCTGTTCGGGATCAGCGCCATGCTCGGCTATCGCCTCGTGCTGCGTATCCGCGATCTGCCGTCCAAACGGCTGTACGTCTTCGATCCCGCTGTCACGCCGACCGAACTGCGCCCGCTGGTGGGCGGCAAGGCGCGTGAGGCACTGATCGTCTCCAACTGGCCCGACCTGTTCCGCTGCGCCGCCACCATGAGCGCGGGGCAGGTCGCGCCGAGCCGCATCCTGCGCAAGCTCGCCGCCTATCCGCGCCAGAACGACCTGGCCGCAGCACTGCGCGAGGTCGGGCGGATCGAGCGGACGCTGTTCATCATCGAATGGATCCTCGACGCCGGCATGCAACGCCGCGCACAGGTCGGCCTTAACAAGGGCGAGGCGCACCACGCGCTGAAGAACGCCCTGCGCATCGGTCGCCAGGGCGAGATCCGTGACCGCACTACGGAGGGCCAGCATTACCGGATCGCCGGCCTCAACCTGCTCACCGCCATCATCGTCTACTGGAACACCCTGCATCTCGGCCATGCTGTAGAGGCCCGGCGTCGCGAAGGACTCGATACCCCGGATCATCTGCTGGCCCATGTCTCCCCGCTGGGGTGGGCGCATATCCTCCTCACCGGCGAATACCTCTGGCCGAAGGATGCCGACGCTTAGGGTGTCATTTCGCCCTCAGCCGGAACCGACCCCTTACTGTCTTTGTCGCAGGCACACACCGATGGATCTGGAGTTATCCACAGGCCGCAGGCGCTGTCGTGGCGTTAAAGGATTCTGTTAAAATAGGAATCGTTAAGTAAGTTAAGGCGGAAAAACCAAGGTTTTATGATATTCAATTCAATGGCTTATCCATTTCGCCGGTGGGTGAAACCCCGTGATTCGGTGGGTGAAACCCCGATAGTGGGGTGGGTGAAACCCCGATGGTATGGTGGGTGAAACCCCGACCCTTTTGGCAAGCGACTCAGCGACACATTCGAGTCGTCAAATGGTGGGTGAAACCCCGATAATTGCCCTCGCGAGGGGCCGGATTCACAGTTTTGCCGACCCTTTACGACTCGCTGTCCCGAAATCCGGGGCAGGCTGCCCCTGTTTCTGGGGCAGCGGTGTGTGAAACCACGATAGTTAGCGTGCCCCGCCCCGCGCGAGGCGGTCCATAAGATCGTCCACTTCCCCGGCGCGGCGGCGATCGGCCTCGTAACGCTCATGGCGCTCGCGTTCGGCCTCTAGTCTAGCGTGCAGCTCGGCTGCCTCGGCCGCGCCGCGCAGCTCGAACAGTACTGCCGGCGCGCCCTCGACCGTCTTGGTCATGGTCATGGTGTATTCGGGGAGTTGGTCGGCCTCGATGATCTTCCGCAACATGCGGTTGAACTCCTTGGGCTGGGCGTCACTCCCGGCCTTCTCTCGCAGCAGTTCGACGCGGCACGTCCATCCGCCCCGCTGACTGCCGGCGTGCTTGCGCGCGATACGATACACTGCCCGCTCAAGCCCGCCTGTCAGCAGGAAATAATCGACGTGCATGGTGAGAAGCGACCGCTCGCTGACAATCCCCTCATAGACCCAGTTCGACAGGGTGATGGTCATCCCGCGCGGTTGCTCTGTCGCGGGATCGACCTCCAGGCTCCACCCGTCCAGCCACCCGAATTGCGCTTCGGTGCGGCGCTTGGGCGCGCGCAGCGACGTGCGAATGGAAGTCGTCTCCAGGCGCGACAAAGCCGCCTGCAGCTCGGTATAGTCGCGCCCGCCCGTCCCGCGCCGGATCGCCCGCAACAGGTCGTAGGTCGTCGTGGTCAGCGTCCGGGGCAGATCGTTGACGCCCTGCTCCTTCATCCGGTTGAGGACCGACGCGGCCCAAATCAATATGTCGGCGTCCCATATCGTCGCCATGCCGTAGGCGGGCATCGCCTCGACCTTCACCCACGCCTCGCCGTCCGGGCTGCGATATTCGATCGGCTTGAGGCGCTTACGTTTCTGGAGCGAGAAAAACGGGCGCTCCATCACCTCCCGCTGATCCTTCAGCGGGAGGTCGTTCATCAGCGGAATGAACAAGTCGAACGTGGGATTGGGATCGCGGCGCTTGCTCACGGGGCGAACCGGGTATGCCCGCGCGTCACGAGATATTGCCGCAAGAGCCGCTCGGTGATGACGGTCAGCGGCTCGCCCCCTTCCTCGACGCTCAATTGCCGCAAGGTGCGGTGCATGTCCTCGGGGATATGGATCAGCACGGGCTTCTTGCCGGGGTGGCTGCTGCGCCGCGCCGGGCTTTCGCCGGGATCGCTGCGCGCCCCCTGCCCTCCCCTGCCCCGTTGCTTTGGGACCGCCTCTGCCCTCGTCGGTTTGGAAGATGGCGCTGCTGCCGGCGTCGACGGCGCTATCGCTTCAGTCGCGGCCTGGGGCACAGGCGGCGGCGCAACCTCGGTTTCCGGATCATCGAAAATCCCGGCCAGGGCAGACGATTTCTTGGCCATTACGCAACCTCGCTTAGTGGCTTATTCGCATAACCGCTTAGTCGCTTAGCTTCGGCGTAAGCCGCGCGCAACTCTGCTGCCGCCTTGCTGTCAGGGTCCAGCTCGATCGCGGTCTTGCCGATCGGCGTCGCTTTGTAGAAGTCCTTGCGGAAATGCAGCACGCTATCGAACACGGCAACGCCCTTGGCGGCGAAGCCGGCGCGCGCCTCGTCCCCCTCCCAGCCCTGGTGCGGCACTTGCGTCAGGATCACGGCGAACGGCGTTCCCGCCTGCTGCACCTGCTTGACGGTTTGGAGGACCGAATGAACGTCGAGGCCGCGCGGCGCGACCGGGATCACCACGAAATCGGCCTGTTCGGCCGCGAGCATGGCGATGTCCTTCGAGTTCGCCGGCGTGTCGATGATGATAAGGTCCACCTTGCCGCTATCGCGGCCGCGTGAGACATGCAGCGGCAGGCCTGCGACGCTGCTATCCTTCACCATGACATCGTCGCTATCCCGCCGCTCTGACCAGTAGAGCGCGGACCCCTGCCGATCGTCGGCATCGAGGATCACGACCGCCGCCCCTTCGCGGGCGGCCTCGACGGCAAAGGCGGTCGCGATGGTCGTCTTCGACTGGCCGCCCTTCTGCGCGATGATAGCCCAAGTTTGCATGATGGCTCCCTACTAAGCGATTATGCGATCTATATCGCTTAGTCGCTTAGTAGGCAAGGCACGCCATTAATCGCTTAGTCGCTTAGTGGTTTATCCGCTTGGTATGTCAGGCTTCCGCGTCGCCGCCTTCATCCTCGCTGTCATCATCCAGCGGTTCATGCTGCATCTGGCCGTGATCCTCGATCGGGCAAAGCGGCGCTCCGGCCTGCTCAAGCCATTTGCGCGCGGTCCTGACGGTATAGCCGCACGTCGCGCACTCGCATTTGAGCATCCGGGCTTTCTGCTTCTTCGGCGCGGTCGACTCTCCGTCCGTGTCGAGGCGGGCATGGGGGAGGGGGCCGACGCTCTCCAAAATCGGCGCGATGGCCGCAAGAAACGCCTCGCCGGGGGTGGTGGCGCGCATCGGCCCGACTAGGCCCAGCCCAAGGGCGACTCGTTTAAACGCCTTCCCATGCCCTGCCGGGATGCCGACTGCGGCATGGACAAGCTCATGCGCGAGGATGGCCGCGATCTGCGCCGGCATCGCGTCGGGCGCGTGCGCCAGGTCCGGGCGGATGAAGATTTCAAAATGTCCGTCCGCGCTCAAGCGGTTGTCCCAGCACTCGCCGATCGCCTTGCCCTTCGCGCCTCTGCTGGTGAAGCCGATCGCCACGCGCACGCGGTCGGGCAGGGGGGCGTCCAGCGCCTCGAACAGCGAGGCCACGCCCTGCGCCACCGCATTGAGCCAGCTTTCACGGGTTTGGTGGGTCATCGTCCTTACTCCCTTCAAATCGCCTGTCCGGCGATGGCCATGCCATCGGCCGGAACACGGACGGCCAAGAACGCCGGCGAGAGAGGGGGGCAGCGGGATTCGACGGGGGTGGAGCGGCCGCAGCGCAGCGAGGCACGGCCCCGTCTAATCCCGTTGCGGGGGAGAGGCGGCCGGGACCGCCTTCCCCCTTCAAACAAACATCGACGCCGGCGCACGCCGGCACATCGCCCACGAGATCCGCGCAGCGATCTCGCCCCGCCATGTGGATCGTTACCTTGGGCCAAGACCGCTTGCGGGCTTGGGGAGCGAAGCGAGTAGAGCCACGGTGCCGCGCCAGCGGCAGGCGCTAATCGCTTAATCGCTTAGTCGCTTAGTCGCTTATTATTATTGGCTATCAGGATTTGGGCCTTGAAAATAATGCGTTTCTGCATTACCTTGCCTTATATGGAGGTAATGACCATGACGACATTAAGCGTGACCACGCGGGGCCAGGTGACGTTTCGGAAGGATATTCTGAAACATCTCGGCATCCAGCCCGGTGGCAAGATCAGGCTCGACCTGCTGCCCGATGGGCGGGCGGAACTGAAAGCGGACCAGCCAAAGGGTTCGTGGCGGGCGCTGCACGGGATGCTCAAGGGGAAGGGCGACGGTCCCCGGTTCACGATCGAGGAAATCAACGACGCTATTGCGGAAGCGGGCGCTGCTGCGGGTGTGGCCGGTCTGGACGGTAAATGAAGATCACGGCCGACACGAACGTCTTGCTGCGCCTGGTGCTGGCGGACGACGAAGCGCAGGGCCTCGCCGCCGTCGAAGCGATGGAAAGCGCAAGCCACGTTGCCATCAGCGTGCATTCACTGTGCGAACTCGCCTGGGTTCTGGAACGACTCTACAAGAAAACCCGGCCCGAAATTGCCGCCGCGATCCGAGGCGTGATCGACGCGGAGAACGTCGTCGTCAATCGCCCTGCGGTGGAAGCGGGCCTGGCTATCCTCGATGCGGGCGGCGACTTTGCGGACGGGGTGATCGCTTTCGACGGCCGATTCCACGGCGGGGAGACGTTCGTGTCCTTCGACAAAACGGCGGTCAAACTGCTGAAAGGGCAGGGGGCCGCCGCCCATCTGCTGAAATAGCCATGCGAGCGATCTTCATCCGGCATGGGGAAAGCACCGGCAACGCCGGCGTGCCGTGCCATGATCTCGCGACGATCGAACTGACGGAGCGCGGCCACGAACAGGCGAGTGCGGTCGCGTCGAGCTGGACGCAAGCGCCCGCGCTCATCGTCACGTCGCCCTATACCCGCACCCGGCAGACGGCCGCGCCGACGATCGCGCGCTTTCCCGGCGTGCCGGTGGAAGTGTGGCCGATCGAAGAGTTCACCTATCTGCAACCGGCGCGCTGGAACGGCACGCGCAGCGCGGAGCGGATGCCGCACCTCGAACGCTATTGGAACGCGGCCGATCCTGATTATTGCGACGGGGAAGGGGCAGAGAGCTTCGCCACCCTGCTACGGCGCTGCGAGGCCGCGCTGGCGCGGCTCGCCGCCATGCCGCCCGCCTCGCTGGTCTATGTGTTCGGGCATGGGCAGTTCATTCAGGCCGCGCGCGCGATCGTCGCTGACGCCCATCTGGACGAACGGGCCAAGATGCGGGCGTTCTGGCGCAAGGGCGAGCCGCCAGCGATCGCCAATGCGCAGCGGGTAGGGTTTCATTTGCAAGGAAATCGCTGGGCCTGCACAACGTGATAGCCGTTCGCTTGATCGCCCTATATGACTGAATGCAATGCGATAATAGATATTCGGAGGCTTAGCCTTATGTCTACCCGTCCGCAATTCTCCCGCATCCTACATTTTGTAGGTATGCTCGCTATGAGCGTGACCGGTACTGCTACAATTGCGCAGGAAGCGCGCCCGCCATTGCAGACAAAGCAGCAGGCGAAGATCACGTTTGTTGGCCGGGACATGGGGTGGACGCCGCTTGCATTTGAACGCTTCCACGGTGTCATCTTTTTTCAAGGAACCATCAACGGCGTACCGGCAACGATTCTGCTAGACAACGGCTTTAGCCATACGACCCTTGATGCGGGCTTCGCGCGTCGGATCGGACTGACTATCCATGAAACTGGGCAGACAGCTCGCTCCGGTACGGCTGAGGTTTCCCTTGGGATGGCTGAAGGCGTATCGATCGAAGTTCCCCATCAGCTTGCTCTCACCACTGCAACCGGCGTCGTCGATTTTTCGGCGATATCGGCACGAATAAAGCATCCCATCGATGCTGTTCTCGGCGGCGATCTTATCGGGCAAATAGCGCTGAGCATCTATCCATCTCAGAAAATCATGATGCTAGTTCCTACCGGTCGTATTACCCCTCGACCGGGCGTACATAGTCGGGAAATCCCTCTTATTTCCGGTGATCAGATCGACGCGCAGGTCAATGGTCAGCCGCTACGTTTGCAGATTGATCTAGGATCAGACGGGGTGGTGAGTCTGTCTGACACAGCATGGAAGCGCGTATTCCCTGACGATGGCCACGCGACAAAAGAAACCGGCACCCGTTTTGAAGGAGCCGATCTCGCAGTTCGGCGGATAGCAGGCAACAAACTGACCTTCGGAGGCGCCAATGTCGAAGGTGTGCCAGTTGAAAGCAGTGGCCCACTACCGGGAAATCAAGACGGTCTGCTTGGTCAAGGCATACTTGGAACGGCTGATATCATTCTCGATATCCCGGCAAAGAAGCTGATCCTGATGCGTGAAGCAAAACCAGGTGAAGGTTCCGGATCGTCAAGCGGAGAGAACCGCAAATGAGCGGGGCATGCTGCTCGATGTGTCCTAACGGCTTAAATTAACACCCGTTCAACCTCGTCCAGCGTCACATCATCGGGCCGCCGATCGTAGAGCTGGGTGGTGCGCGTCGAGCTGTGGTTCGCCATTGTCGCGGCCGTCTCCAACGTGCCGCCGTTTTTCAAATAGGTGGTGATCCCGGTCGCGCGGAATGAGTGGTTGCCGATCGCCGCCCCGATCTCGGCCGCGCCGGCACGCCGGCGCACCATCGCAAAGGCATTGGGCTGGGGCAGGGGGGTATCGCTTAGTCGCTTAGTGCCGCGTGCGATCGTCCGGAACAGCGGGCCTTTGCGATCTTCGCGCAGCGCGCAGCCGTCGATATAGGCGGTCAGATAATCCTCAAGGTTATGGTGGCACGGCATCTCATGGCGCTTGCCGCCCTTTTCGTGAAGGCGGACCCATAGACGGCGGTTTTGCATAAACACGTCCTCGACGCGCATGGACAGCGCCGCGCCGATCCGCGCGAAGCTGTAGACCATGAGGGCGATCAGGGCGCGGTCGCGCAGGCCGGCGTNGGTGGCCACGTCGATGCTGTCGAGCAAGCGCCGCGCCTCGTCANGGGCCAGCACCGGCGTCTTTCCGCGCCGCTGGCTATGCGCCGGCCCGCGCACCGATCCAGCGGGGTTCACCNGGACCACCTGGCCCGTCACCAGCCATCCGAAGAGATTGCGGACAGCGGCGAGCTGCTGCTTGACGCTGGGCGGGGCAACCTCACGCCCCAGCGCCTCGACCCAGGCCGCAACGTGAAGCGGTTGCACGCCGACGAGGGAGGCAACGCCGCGTGCCTCGCACCAGGCCAGGAAGTCGGCCGACGCGCGCATATAGGCGCGGCGGGTGTGTGGGTTGCGGATGGTGACGGCGAAGAACTCAAGGAAGCGCAGCCGCGCCGCCTCGTCGGCCGACGCCACCAGCGCCGGCAAATTCAGTGACGGCGAGGGCANGGGGGCCAGCTCGTTCATCGCGCGATCTTCGCCCAACGTGCCGGCTCGGGGCGCGGTTCAGCCATTTTACGGCGCAGCTCGTCAAACACTTCGTCGGCGGGGCGGGTGCGGCCCGCCTCCACGTCCTCAAGGCCGNNCTTGAGCGACGCATCCAATATCCGGCGCAGCAGTTCGTCGCGCAGATCGCGGTGCGGCTCCATCTCGATGAAGTTTTTGACGATCGCGAACACCGCTTCCGAAGGGTCAACGAACATGCCGCCCTCGACCCGCTGCAACAGCCAATCAGCCAATTCGCCGGGGAGATACGCCTCGAAACGAAGGCCACCCGCGCGCGCCTGCTCGCGTAGCGCCTTGGCCTGGTCGCGCTCGGCATAGTTGTCGGCGAAAGCCTCGTCGTCATCCTTGTGCATCACGGCCTCCTTGTGATGGATCTTCAGGACCGTTTAAACGACCTCATCAGGGTCGCCCCCGGACATGGGCGGCNGGGTCGATGATGGTAATGGCGTCTTGCGCCCCGTTGGTGACGGCATCGGCGATCCCGAACAGCTCGACACGGCCGCCGTCATTATAGATGCGGCCCGCGACGGTGCCGTGGACAATGGCCCGCGCGCCGCGCTCGATCGTGAGGTTGCCCGCGATCGTGCCGTGCAGGATGAAGCGCACGCCCCGGCGCAACGTCGCGTCGCCGGCGATCATGCCATAAANGGCGATGTCTTCCTCGATCGCGAAAGGCCCCTCGATCNTNTCNTGCACCGCTTTCATCGCTTGGGCGACTTGAGCTTTTTAACCTTGGGCTTGATCCGGCGCGCCTCGGTGGACACGGCGGGATCGCAATTTTCCTCGACCCGTTCCTGAAACCGGGCTGCCAGTTCCCCGCTGGAAAATACGAGCCGATGATACCCACGCTCTTCAAAATTTTCATCGGTCTGGTCGCGCATGGCCCTGAAGCCTTGGGGGCCGAGATAGTTGGCCTGTCGCCGCGCGAGGTCCGCGAGCGCGACCGGGTTCCGGTTCGTTTTTCCTACTGTGATATAGACGGCTGTTCGCAAGGCTTCCTCCATCGCCTGTGGAGGGCTCAACTTACCACCCGCTCTATATATGATAAAGGACATTATCAAAGGATCATACGCATGCTGGGTGCAGATGGCGCAATTACGCCATCTACCCACAGTCGTGACATAAAAAGCAGAAAGTGCCATAAATTGGAAAAATGGCNAAATCGGCAGTCAATGGATTTTNGTGGGCAATATGACCTTTCAGGTAAACGTCACCGCAAATGGCCGCATGAGCCTTCCGGCGGATGTCAGGAAACGTTTGGGCCTCACAGGCGGCGGGGCGTTGATCGTGGAGGAAACGCCCGATGGCGTCATTCTGCGCACAGTCGCTCAATCCGTTGCCCATGCCCGTGCGCTGGCCCGCAAATATACGGTCGACAAGCCAGAGGCGTCGGTCGATAGCTTCCTTGCTAACCGTCGCGCGGAAAGCGGCGAATGACGTCGATCGTCCTCGACGCCTCCGCCTTGCTCGCCATGCTGCGTGATGAGCCGGGNCGGTGACAAGGNTGCGGGTGCACTGATCGGCTCGCGCATGTGCACGGTGAATCTCGCCGAGGTGATAAGCCACTTTGTGCATAACGGCATGCCGCCCCAGGAAGCGGACGCGATGCTACGCCCCCTGCCCGTNACTTGGGTGGAGGCAGACGCGGAGCTTGCGAGAATCGCAGGCCATCTGCGCGCCGCAACGTCCGAAGCAGGACTGTCGCTTGGTGATCGCTTCTGTCTGGCCTTGGCTCTTCGTGACGGATTGCCAGCCTGGACGGCAGACCGACAGTGGGCCTCAGTCGCCGAGACAACGGGCGCTAAGGTGAAGATTATTCGTTCCCTTAGACGATCAAGCCAATGATCCAATGATGAGCGCCTTATTCCGTTCGTGTGGAACTTGCACGAGCAGCGACGATAGGGTTAATCCACTATGACGATAGATTACTGCCGCCAGCGTAACCAAATGACGATAGCGGCGGTGATGAATGTATAGACCCCCACCCCTATCCACTGCGAAGGCAGAAACGACCTGCCAATACTAGGCATCATCGNTGATGAGGTGTCGATCGGCCAGCCCCCGTTTTGTCGGCCGCCAGCAACTCTAAGGACGGGGACCGCGAACGATGATGCTATCAACATTGACAAATGTACATACAAATGCCATTTTTCAGCATGGATAGCAAAAATGTCGCTGGCTTCGATTGGGATGAAGGCAACCAGGCTAAATGTCAGAAACATGGTGTCACGCTTGCGGAAATCGAAAGCGTGTTCGCCGGTACGCCGTCCATAGGGCCAGATNTCGCCCATTCGACNGTGGAGACGCGCTTTCTGGCCCCTGTGCATTATCAGGACACGGATTCACGGTAGCGGTTTGATGAGCAGCGGCATGANGCCGTTGGCGTCGAGATCGAGGTGATCGGACCAGACATAATCGCCGGTGAGATTGATGCGATCCCAANCCAACGGCGAGAGCCGGGACAGCATAGCTGGATCGATGGGGCTTCCTCGACGACGCATTTCGTCGACGGCGCGCCCCAGATAGCGACAGTTGAACAGGATAATCGCTGCGGTGACGAGGTTGAGCGCGGCCGCTCNGGTCTGCTGGTTCTCCAGGCCACGGTCGCGAAAACGGCCGAGCCGATGGAAGGCGACCGCCCGGGCNAGGCTGTTGCGGGCCTCGCCCTTGTTCAACTCGGCAGTGACGGTACGGCGCAGAGCCGGATCCTCGAACCAGCGGAGCGTGAACAGCGTGCGCTCGATCCGCCCGATCTCCCGCAGCGCCGCAGCGAGGCTGTTCTGCTGGCGGTAGGCGGACAGCTTCTTCAGGATCAACGATGGCGTGACGGTGCGGTGACGGATCGCGCCAATGACACGTTCAATATCGGGCCAGTGGCTGACGATCAGGTCCCGGTTGAGCCTGTGACCGAACAGTGGCGCAAGCCTGCCATAGCGCTTCGAGGGTTCGAAAGCGTAGAGGCGCCGGTCGGACAGGCGAGGAATGCGCGGCTCGAAATCGAGCCCGAGGAGATGCATCGTCGCGAATACGATGTCGGAAACGCCGCCTCCATCGACGTGCAGCGCGGTCAGATCGGCGTTGCTGTCATGGCCGAGGAGCCCATCGAGCGCATGGATGGCTTCTCCTGCCGTGCCGGCGATCACCGTCTGGTGCAGCGGCGCGTAGCGGTCGGTGATGGTGGTGTAGATCTTGACCACTGGGTCGCGACCATAATGGGCGTTGACCGCTCCGCCGGCTTCGCCCGGCCCGCCCAGGTAGAAGGCCTGGCCATCCGCGGAAGCCCGGTGTCCTTGCCCAAACCAGGCGGCGATCGGCTCGGCGTGGATGGCGTCGGTCAGACAGGCGAGCGCCGCCCGAAAGGTTTCCTCGCGCATGTGCCATGTCTGCATGCGCAGCAGCGCGCGGCGTGACCCTGCGCCGCATACCTCGGCCATGCGCGACAGCCCAAGATTGGTCGCTTCGGCAATCAGAGTGGCGAGGAAGGCCTGCTCATCGCCAGGCGGCAACCCGGTCGAGACGTGCCCGAAGTGCCGGGTGAAGCCGGTCCAGCGTTCGACTTGCGACAACACGTCGGTGATACGCGTGGCAGGCAGCATGTCGTAGCAGGCAAGCGTCAGGCGCCGTCCTTCGTCGTGCCTGGCATCATCGTCCTGCAGTTCCTTGGGAAATCGCAATCGCTCGCCAGCGAACAGGGCAGCATCGCGTCCGGCCAGATTGTGGGCGACGTCGCGCAAGGCGCTGTCGAGCTGCGCGGCGCGCTGATCGAGCCATGCGTGTGGATTACCGAGCGAGAACGGCGGTTGCAGCGCTGCGCCGGATAACGGCGCGAGCAGCACGTCCAGCGACCTGTGCAGCCTTGACCTCGGCACCCAGATATCACCCGAGGCCAGTGCATTGGTGAGCGCGCCGTAAGTCGCCATCTCCCAGTGCGTCCGGTCGATCTTGCCGGCGACCACGACATGGCGGTGCCAGCGCCGCTCGACATGACCGAGCGGAACGTCGGCAGGGAGGGGCTTGCGCCAGTCGCCATCAAGATTCGACAGGATCGCCATCGCGTCGCGCAATGCCGCGGTGCCGGCCCGACCGTGGAAATCGAGCGCTTGCAGGAATAGAGGCCCTGTTCGCTTGAAGGTCCGGTATTCGGCTGCGATCTCGCTCAGCACATCGTCCCTGTGAGGTGCCGCGGTACGACGGATGATTGCGGCATCAGCATCGAGCATGTCGAGAGGCACGATATCCCTGAGGGCCGCACCGATATCTCCGCCGGCGCGTGCTGCCTGGCTAACTGTTTCCAGCACAGTGGCGATCCGCATCAGCCGATCGCGGCCTTCGCGTCCCGAAATCGCGACCCTCTGCTCCAGGCGTTTGCGAGCACGAAGGTGAGCGCGTCCCATCAAGGCGCTGAACATGGCGATCGCCGCGTCGGTAAGCGTGGCCTCCATCTCGCGCAGCGTTGCAAGCAGGATGACCCGCCTGCGGGAGACGCGCATCTGTTGGAAAGCCTGGGCTGTATATCGCACGCCTTCGCGGGCGAACTGCGTCAGGCGGGGCTCGTGCAGGGGATCGACCGGAATGCTGGAAATACCGGTCCTATGGATTATCGCGACCTTCTCGAGGATTTCGGCAAGCGAGGCTGACGCGACGCGGGGCTCTGGTTCGCGCAGCCAGGACAAGCGGCTCTGCCGGTCATGTACCTTCTCATCGATCAGCATATCGAGACGCTGACGCATATCCGCATCGAGTTTAGCATCGACCGCGGCGACCAGATCGGTTTCCGTCCGAAGCATCGCCTCGGCCGCCATCCGCTCAACGACGCTGATGCCAGGGATGACGATGCGTCGCGTGCGCAGCTCGTCCAGCAATCGATCAAGCAAAATGCGCCCGTCCACGATAGCCATGGCTTCGGTTTCCAGCCAAGTCATCATGATGCCGCGCGCTGGCCGGCTCAGATCGGTGAATCCGAAGCGCGCCTTGATGGCGGCAAGCTGATCGTAGCGGGTCGGCGCTCGCCGCGCGAAGTCGGCGACGACGCCTGCATCCACTCCGACCTGTTCGGCGATGTGGTCGAGCATGATTGCAGGCAACAGCTCGCCTGTGCGCAGATGTCGCCCCGGATAGCGCAGGCAGCAGAGTTGCAGGGCATAGCTCAAGCGGGTCGCCGGAGTGCGTGCGAAGCCGATCGCAGCAAGGTCCTCGGCATCGAGGCCATGATGTCGCACCACCGCCGCCTCGCTGTCGGGCAAAGCAAGCAACGCGGCGCGCTGCCGCTGGGTCATCGGAATACGTGCGGGCATGTTTCATCCTCCAAAAACCTCTTGCCTTTTGTTGGCTTAGTGAAAGAGGATTGTGAAAGANCCAAGGCTGCGGAAATTGGTGCATGCTGTTTCCGCCTCCAGATACGGCCGTTTGTGAAAGAGACGCAGATGACGCGCGAACCCTATCTGATCGGTTATGCCCGCGTGTCGAAGGGCGACGACCAGTCGAACGCCGCGCAGCGGCGCGCGCTCGATGCGGCCGGCTGCAAGCGGGTGTTCGAGGAGACCGCCAGCGGTGGGCGGTGGGACCGACCCAAGCTTCTGGAGATGATCGGCCAGTTGCGCGACGGAGACGTCGTCGTCGTCTGGAAGCTTGACCGGCTGTCGCGCAGCCTAAAGGATATGCTGCACATCATGGAGCGGATCGAGCTGGCAGGCGCGGGCTTCCGCTCACTGACCGAGGCGATCGACACCACCACCGCGGCAGGGCGGATGATGATGCAGATGGTGGGAAGCTTCGCCGAGTTCGAGCGGGCCATGATCCGCGAGCGTACCAGCGCCGGCCTTGCCCAGGCTCGCGCAGAAGGACGGATCGGCGGGCGTCGGCCCAAGCTCGGCGACAAGCAGCGCCGCGAAATCGCCGAGTCCGTCACGTCCGGCCGCAAGTCCGGTGCCGAGATGGCGCGGCTCTACGGCGTCAGTGAACCCACCGTCTCGCGCATCGTCGCCGCGCACCGCCAGCAATTCAGTCAGCAGCAGAGGGAACAGGCATGAAGCGTGGTCACGATCTGTCCGGCGTCATGAAGTTCGCCACCTCGCCGGCCTGGGGCGAGCATCTGGGCGAGGCGCTCGGCGATCATCTCGGGCTGGCGATGGAGGAGTTCGACTTCGAAGCGGACGAGCTGGCGGACATCGTCGGCGATCATTGGGCCGGCGTGTTGTGGGGATGCGCGTTCGAGGATCTGCTGACGCGCACCATCCAACCCGACCGGAACATCGTCGATGACTATATTCGGCGCCGGGGCTGGAATGAGAGCGGCCCGACCAAAATCTACCTGCGTGCCCTTCGATCGTCAGTGATGAGCCTCCACGAGGTCAGCGAGGTCGAGCCCGGCAGCGGCTTCCTCGTGCGCGACCTGATCCGGGGCGGCGAGCCGCTTCGAGTATCCGAGCGCAGCGCCTCGCAGACGCTGAAGCAATGGGACAGGATCGGTGCCCGCGTCGTGCAGGTCGGAGGCAAGCACCTCCTGTCGGGCGGCGTGCTGTCGTTCACGATGGAGGCGGCCGAGGCGCTCGTCGCCGATCTACGGCGCTCGAAGGGCAAGCGCAGCCCGCGCACCGCGTTGAACCTAGACGCCGACGATCTGGCTGCACTTCCGGCCCTCATCAGCACGGCATGGCTGTTCGATGTCGTTCCCAAGACCATGGGACCGGCGCCCATCCCCACGCTGCACAACATTGATGGCGAGGAGGTGATGTTCCACCGCGTGCGCTTTCCCTTCGCACGCGGCGTGACCCAGGCGCTGGTCGGCGAGCGGCTTGATACTGTCCCTGCGCTTCAGCGGGAAACCACGCACTTTTGGAACTGGCTGGGCGAGAAACCGAACGGAAAAGCGAAAAGCACCGGGCGCATGGCGTGGGGTGTGACGATGGCGGACGGCACCCCGGTGCTCGGCAATGTCGAATTGNAAGGCCGCGCCCTGATGCTCGCCGTCACCTCGGCCGAGCGAGCGAAACGCGGCACCGCGCTTATCAACGATGCGCTCGCCGGGNTGGTCGGCTCGCCGCTGACCACGATTGAGACGGTCGAACAGGCCATGGCGGCGCGGGCCGAGGGGCTGACATCATCCGAACCGGCACCCGCCATTGCGCCAGAGGTTGCAACCCCGCTCATCCATGCCATGCTCGACCGTCAGTACCGCGCGACGCTCGATGAACCCGTCGGCATGCTCGGCGACATCACCCCGCGCGCAGCCGTTCNAACTGCCGCAGGCCGGCACCGAGTAGCCGGGTGGCTCAAGCATCTCGAAAACCGCAGCAGCAGCCAACTCGACGCGAACGACCCGATGGCCACCTACGACTTCACTTGGATATGGCGCGAACTTGGCATCGAGAACCTGCGCAAATAGTTCGCTACCCCTGACGTCGATGCCTACCGTGAATCCGTGTCCCTACAATGCNCAGAGGCCAACTGGNCCGACCTGTTCCGCTGCGCCGCCACCATGAGCGCGGGGCAGGTCGCGCCGAGCCGCATCCTGCGCAAGCTCGCCGCCTATCCGCGCCAGAACGACCTGGCCGCAGCACTGCGCGAGGTCGGGCGGATCGAGCGGACGCTGTTCATCATCGAATGGATCCTCGACGCCGGCATGCAACGCCGCGCACAGGTCGGCCTTAACAAGGGCGAGGCGCACCACGCGCTGAAGAACGCCCTGCGCATCGGTCGCCAGGGCGAGATCCGTGACCGCACTACGGAGGGCCAGCATTACC
>NZ_NETV01000006.1:0-88783 GCF_002795205.1 Sphingobium sp. LB126 | reverse complement strand
AAGCCATCGAGCGGATCGAGGTCGTGCGCGGTCCCATGTCCTCGCTATATGGCTCCGATGCGATGGGCGGTGTCATCAACATCATCACCCGCAAGATCCCGGACCGCTGGGGCGGATCGCTCGGCTTCGACTATACCTTGCAGGAGCATGGGCGGTACGGCGACAATTACCAGGGTCAGTTCTATCTCGCCGGTCCGGTCGCCTCCGACACTCTCGGGGTCCAGATGTGGGGCCGGCGCTACAATCGCGAAGAGACCAGCATCCTGAACGGCCTCAACGGCGCGAAGGACTATGATCTGACCGGGCGTGTCGCGGTCCGGCTCGCACCCGGCCATGAGATGGTGCTGGAGGCCGGCACCCAGCGCGTGCGCCGCGAGAACAGCGGCGGCAAGACTTTGGCGGCCACCGCCGCCGATACCTATAACACGAACGATCGCGATCATTATGCAGCCTGGTATGACGGCAGCTTCGGCGACAAAAAGCTCTGGCTTTCGATCCAGCAGGAAGAGACGCAGCGCTACATCTATTCGCGCAATGCCGCCTCGGGCGCGTTCGTCGCCGGCACCCGTGCGCCCAATGTTCGCAACCGTGTCGCCGATCTGCGTTTTTCGATGCCGCTCTTCACCGGCAACACGCTGGTGGTCGGCGGGCAATGGAACAACACGCGGCTGATCGATCAGAATCCCGGGGCGCGAACCGGGCTCGACGAACGCTTCTCCATCACCCAGAAAGCGGTGTTCGTTGAGGACGAGTTTTATGTCACCGATCGGCTCAGCCTTACCGGCGGCGTGCGCCTGGACGATCACGATATCTATGGCTCGCACTGGACGCCGCGCGCCTATGTGGTGTGGGAGGCTATTGACGGCCTGGTCCTCAAGGGCGGCGTGACGACGGGCTTTCGCGCACCGGAAATCCGCCAGATCGCACCGGGCTATGCCTATACCACGGCCCAGTCGGCCCGAAGCTGCGATTTTGGTCATCTTGGAGAACACGTCGGGAACGGGCTGGTTGTTGTTGACGGTCGCCCATGCGAGGAACGACGTTCCGCTCCGATAAGGGAGTGGCGTTATGAGCCTTGGCGTTTCGAGTGGGGATCTGATCGGCTCCTGGAGCCTGAGTTTTTCGGACATCGCGTTCGTGACCGGCAAAGCGGAGACGGCGCGACTGGGATTGGCGGTTCAGCTTAGATTTTTCGCCGCGCATGGCTTCTTTGTGCCGGATCATGCGTCGATACCCTCCGACGGTGTCTTGTATCTGGCGGAGCAACTTGGTCTCGATGCCAAATCCGTGAACCACTATGATTTTTCCGGTCGCACCGCCCGCCGGCATTGCGCGGAGATTTTGCGGCATCTCGGGTTCCGCCGTATGACGCAGACGGATCGCAGGGCGTTGTCGGGGTGGATTTCCGACGATCTTTGTGCGGGCGGGCAGTCGATCAATGCCATGCTCGAGCATGTTTTCCTGTGGTGCCGCGACCGCCGTATCTATGGGCCGTCGCGCAAGGAGCTGGAACGCCTCGTCCGCTCGCAACGACACCTCTATCTGGAGGCCCTGTTGGCCCGAGTCCGCGACCGGCTTGTGCCGGATGCGGTCGCCTTGCTGGAAGCCTCGCTCGCCGATCCCGATGGCCCGACCGGCTTCAACACGATGAAGGGCGATGCAGGTCAGGCGACGCTCGAAAACATTCTTGGCGTGACCGCCAAACTCGCCTTTATCCAGCGGCTTGCTCTTCCCCGAGATTTCCTATCGGTCACGGGCAAGGCATGGGTCGATCAGATCGTTCGCCGGGCTGCCGGCGAGAAAGCCTCGGAGATGCGCCGGCATGTACCGGCGCGCCAGCTCGGGCTCTATGCCGTTTATCTGATGGCGCGGGAAGCTCAGCTTACGGATGCGATGGTCGACCTGCTGATCGAGACGGTCCATAAGATCGGATCGCGCTCGAAACGCAAGGTGGTGGGCGATATCGCGAAAGACATCGAGCGGGTCTATGGCAAGGAGCGACTCCTGGTCGAGATTGCCAGCGCTTCGATCGACGATCCATCCGGGCGCATCTGCGATGTCATTTTCCCAATCGCCGGCAAGGACAAGCTGGCGGCGATCATCAAGGAAAGCCAGGCAAAGGGCGCCTTGGATCGGCGGATCTACAAGGTGATGCGGGGGTCATGGGCCAATCATTATCGCCGTATGCTGCCAAGCCTGCTTTCGGCACTGGAGTTCCGGTCGAACAACGCCATGTGGCGTCCGGTGCTGGCGGCCCTGGACTGGATCAGAAGCAAAGTGGATGATGGATGCCGCTACGTGCCGCCGCACGCAGTGCCGGTCGACGAGGTCATTCCGGCGAGATGGCGCAGTTCCGTCATTGATGAAGAGGGGCGCGTAAACCGGATCAGTTATGAGCTTTGTGTCCTCGCGCAACTGCGCGATCGCATCCGTTCTAAGGAAATCTGGGTTGCCGGGGCGGACCGATACCGCAATCCCGATGACGATCTTCCCAAGGACTTCGATGCGCGGCGAGAAGCATATTACACAGGATTGAACCTGACGGCGGATGCGCGTGCATTTTCAAGCGCCATCCGGGAAGAGCTTGCTCAGGAACTGTTGCGCCTCAATGCCAATATTCCCCGGAACGACAAGGTTCGGCTGCTGTGGCGCGGCGAGAACCGTATCTCTCTCACCCCGTTCAAACCCTTGCCCGAACCCAGGGGTCTCGCCTCGATCAAGACCGAGATCGGCCAACGCTGGCCGATGACCGGGCTGCTCGACGTACTGAAGGAGGCTGCCCTTGATACGGGACTTCTCGAAGCGTTCGAAACATCGGCCTCGCGTGTTGCACTGCCGAAAACCGCGCTGGATCAACGTCTCCTGCTATGCCTCTACGGCTTGGGAACGAATGCCGGGCTCAAGCGGATCGCCGGCGCCACCCCCGATGTCAGCTATGAAGAGCTGCTGCATGTCCATCGCCGCTTCGTTCATGCCGCGGCGCTCAAGGAGGCGTGTGCCAGGGTTGCGAATGCGACCCTGGCAATCCGCAATGCCGCAGTCTGGGGAGACGCCGGCACGGCCTGTGCGTCAGATTCCACAAAGTTCGGAGCCTGGGATCGCAACCTGATGACGGAATGGCATGCGCGTTATGGTGGGCGGGGCGTCATGATCTACTGGCATGTCGAAAGACGCGCGACGTGCGTCTATTCCCAGCTCAAGCGCTGCTCTTCCTCCGAGGTCGCCTCCATGATCGAGGGCGTGCTGCGCCATTGCACCGACATGGAAATCCAGCGACAATATGTTGATAGTCATGGCCAAAGCGCGGTTGGCTTTGCATTTTGCCGGCTTCTCGGATTTGAGCTCGCACCCCGCCTGAAAGCGATCGCTCGCCAGAAGCTGGCTCTTCCCGATGTCGGCATGCGAACGCGGCTTCCCCACTTGCAGCCGATCCTCTCCAGTCCGATCAACTGGGATGAGATCGAGCAGCAATATGACGAGATGGTCAAATATGCAGCCGCCATGCAGACAAAAACCGCCGACCCGGAGGCGATCCTGCGCCGGTTCAGCCGCTCCGAGGTGATGCACCCGACCTACAAGGCGTTGAGTGAGCTGGGCCGCGCGGTCAAGACGATCTTCCTGTGCCGGTATCTGCGCGAGGAGTCCTTCCGCCGCGAAATTCATGAAGGCCTGAATGTCGTTGAAAACTGGAACAGTGCCAACGGGTTCGTTTTCTTCGGCAAGGGCGGCGAGATCGCCACCAACCGCATCGATGAGCAGCAGCTCTCGGTCCTGGCGCTACATTTGCTGCAAGCGTCGCTTGTCTATGTGAACACCCGAATGCTTCAGAGCGTGCTGGTGGAACCGAAATGGACGGGCCGGATGACGCCGGATGATTATCGCGGCCTCACACCGCTGATTTACAGCCACGTCAATCCTTATGGCCGCTTCGACCTCGATCTGAATAGCCGGATCGATTTTGGGCGGCTTGCTGCCTGACCGGGGCCTTTCGCTCGCACCATTTGGGTGCACCCGAACGTGACGATCGGAAGTGACATATACGACATGTCACAAAAGGGTGGTTCCGTCACCAATGTTACTGTACGAGGGCAAAGCCACCCTAATGTGACGGATTTGCCCATGACCCGCGTCGGCTACGCCCGCGTCAGCACCATCGACCAGGATCTCGACATCCAGGTTGCCCGGTTGAAGGCAGCGGGCTGTGAAATCGTCCGCTCCGAAACAGGCTCGGGCGCATCGCGCACTGGACGCACGGAGCTTGAGACGATCATGCAGTTCCTGCGCGCCGATGACGAACTCGTCGTCCTGCGTCTCGATCGGCTCGGTCGCTCCACACGCGATGTTCTCAATCTGGTTCATGAACTCGACCAGAAGGGAGCCTCATTGCGGGTGCTTGAGCCGGAGGTGACGACGGCCGGAAGCATGGGGCGGATGGTGATCACCATTCTGGGCATGGTCGCGGACATGGAACTGACGTTCATCAAGGACCGGCAGCGCGCCGGGATCGAGGCGGCGCGCGCCGAAGGCGTCTACAAAGGCCGGAAGAAAAACATCGATGACGATGAAATCCGACGCCGGATCACCGCCGGCGCGAGCAAGGCCAGCGTCGCGCGCGACCTCAAGATCTCAAGGATGACCGTCTATCGGGCGCTTGACGTCATTCCTTCAAGGATCGGGCTGCCGGAAAAGCCGCCTTCTGTCACCATCGCCCTGCATCTGACCATCGAGAACTTCAACAAGCATGGTCGTGGCAGAAAGCCCGCTCGCGAGCGCATTGAGGCGATGCTGGAGCGGGATTACCAGATGCAAAAGACCGGGAACTGCGATTACACGCTGACCGTCGCCTATGATCAGGATGCCGATGGCGTCAGCCTCGATGACGAGATCACATCTCTCCAGACAGAGATGTTCAACATCGCAGAGAGCTACAGGTGCTCGATCGAGACCGATGTTTACGAGATTGGAGGACAAGAGCGAGCCTGGTAGCTCGCCATGTTCAATCTTCGTTCTTCAACATGGCTAAAATCACAGCTTCGGGCCGACTGGGCCACCACCGGCGGCGCAGGCTGTTCCTATGGTGTGAACGGCACCTGCGGCGTTATCGTCGGCGATCCCAACCTCAAGCCGGAAAAGAGCACCAGCTACGAGATCAATGCGCATTATGACAATAAGCGCGGCCTCAGCGGGGGTGTGACGCTGTTCCATACCGACTTCCGCGACAAGGTCGTCGACGTCCAGCAGATCGACGCCAACGGCAATTTCATCCGGTGGAGCGAAGACCCGGGCTATCGCCTCTGGTCATGGGTCAATGTCGACAAGGCCAGGGTGCGCGGGGTGGAGGCGAACTTCCGGTGGAAGCCATGGGATCAGCTTTCGCTCCGGGGCGGTTACACTTTCACCGATAGCAAACAGCGGAGCGGCAACTATGTCGGCTATCCGCTGGCGCGAACGCCGAAGCACATGGCGAACGGCCGGCTCGAGTGGACACCCACGGAGGCGATCACCGCTTATGCCGTGGGATGGTATCATGGCTCCGAAATCAACGCGGCGCTGCGACTGGGATCGGCGGGAACCCCCATCACCACGCCCGATGGCCGGATCGTTCGCCGCTATGGCGACTATTTCACCGCCGACATCGGCGCTTCGTACCGGATGCCCAACGGCGTCCTGATCAACGCTGCGATCCAGAATGTCACCGACAAGAAGCTCGATGAGGCGACCTACAACACGGTGAACGAGGGCCGGCGCCTGTGGGTGGGCGCGACGTTCCGCTTCTGAAAGGGATGCCCATGATCTGGCTGCCTCGATTCCCGACCGGGGGGACGCGCATGAAGGCAGCGCTGTCGTCTGCCGCTGCCTTGTCGCTGGCCCTTGGGCTTTCGGCCTGCGGCGATGCCGCCCGGTCGGATGCGGACAAGAGCGAGGCGGTCTCCACGAGCCTGCCCAAAGGATGGAGCCGCTTGGCCGGCCAGGACGTCGCCAGACTTGAAAATCCCGGGGTCCAGCGCTTGCCGGTCGCCGCCAGGGGCGACGACGGCGTGACCGTGGAGATCCGCGACACGTCGCGCACGATAGCCGGCGGAGACGATATCATCGAGATGTTCGATGCCCTCGGCCGTTCTTCGGATATCTTCGCCGCGCCGAAGGAATCGGCAACCGAAACGGGACGCGGCGCGCGGCATCGCTACCTCCTCAACCGCGCCACGGGCGCCGAAGGGGTGCTGAGCCTGAAGGGCACAGTGTTCTTCGGAAACAGCTCGCAACGCCATAGCCGGCTTTCCGCGCAGCTGCGTGCCGCCGGCACGCCGGCCATCGTTATCGACAGCGGGCAACCCGCCCCGGCCAGGATCCGGCGGATCGCCGCCGCCATCGGCCTTGCCGATGCGGGCGAACAACTCGCGCGCAAGGTCGAGGCGCAATATGCGCAAGCCGCCGCCATCGCGAAGACCGTCAGCCGCAAGCCGCGTGTGATCCAGTTGTCCGCGACGGGAGCCGGGGGCCATCCCGCCGTGCTCGGGGTCGGCGCGCCTTCCTCGCGGCTGATCGCCATCGCGGGTGGAACCGATATCGGCACCGAGATCGGCGTGAAGGGGGCATCCCCTCTCAGCCCGGAGGGCATGGTGCAGGCCGGACCCGAAGTCATCGTAATGACCGAGACCGATCTGAAGACGTTCGGCGGCGAGGAAGGATTGCTCAAAAGCTATCCGACGCTGGCACAGACGCCGGCGATCATCGACGGCCGCGTCTTCATCATGCCGGACCTGCAGCTCAAGACGGGGGGCATCGCCTCCGGGGCTGGCGTCGTGGCCCTCGCGCGCGCCTTCGCTGCCCTGGATTTCGAATGATCGGAAGGCTAGTCGGCGGCCTGCGGCGAGGCCGCATGTCGGCTTCGCGCGGGGCCGAGTTTGCCGTCCTGCTGACAGCCATCGTCCTGCTCGCCGCGGCCATTCTCGGCTCATTCGCTATCGGGCCGCTCAAGCTTCCGGCAAGCGATGTCGTTCATGTCGTCGCAGCACAGCTCGGGCTGGCCGACTCCGGTGACCTTTCCCGCCGGGACATCGCCGTGGTGTGGGATCTGCGCCTGCCTCGCATCCTGATGGCCTGCGTCGTAGGTGCCAGCCTGGCGGTCGCCGGCGCGGCACTGCAGGGCCTGTTCGGCAATGTCCTCGCCGATCCGGGTGTCATCGGCGTGTCCAGCGGCGCTTCGCTGGGCGCGGTTGCCGCGATCGTTGTCGGGGCGGATATGCTGGGCCGCTGGACGATCACGGTCGCGGCCTTTGCCGGCGGGTGCCTCGCGACGGCAATCATCTATGCTCTGGCGCGCGGCGATCGGTCGGGCGCGACGACGACGATGTTGCTCGTGGGCATAGCGATCGGAGCGGCCTGCGCCGCCGCGACAGGCTTCTTCACCTATATCTCCGACAGCACGCAGCTCGAACAGCTGATCTTCTGGCAAATGGGTTCGCTGGCGCGCGTGAGCTGGCCCGAGCTGGCGGCAGCGCTTCCCGCCTTCGTCATCGGCCTCATCGGTCTGCTCACGCTCGCGCGGCCGCTGGACCTGCTTGCCCTTGGCGAGCGGCAGGCGCGTCATCTGGGCGTGGACGTGCACCGTGTCAGACTGCTGCTGATCGTATTGGGCGCCTTGCTGGTCGGCTCGGCGGTCGCCTTCGCCGGTGCGGTCGGGTTCGTGGGGCTGGTCATTCCGCACATCGTGCGCCTGATGATCGGGCCGGGTCATCGCTGGCTGTTGCCGGTCGCCGCGGTTCTGGGCGCCCTGCTTATCGTGATCGCGGACACGGCCGCCCGGACGCTGGATCCGCCGCTCGAAATACCGCTGGGACTGTTCACCGCGGCCATCGGCGCTCCTTTTTTCCTGTGGCTGATCCAGCGGCAGCGGCCAAAGGTACGTGTATGACCCCCACGCCGGCCATCCAGCTTCGCGGCCTGTCGGTCACGTTGGGCTGCGCTCCGGTCCTATCGGATATCAGCCTCGATCTCGCCTATGGAACGCTGACGGCGCTGGTCGGCCCGAACGGAGCGGGCAAATCGACCTTGCTCAGCGTCATCGCCGGTGATGTCCCGCCCGACGAGGGAAGCGTCGCCATCGAAGGACACGCGGTCGCGGCATGGTGCAGCCGGGGCCTAGCCCGGCGCAGGGCGATGTTCGTGCAGGATCATCGCATCAACTTCGCATTCCGCGTTCGCGAGGTGGTCGAAATGGGGCGGCAACCCCATCCACCCGATCCGATCGCCGACGAGCGCATCGTGTCGGGCGCCATGGCGACCGCCGACATTGCGCATCTTGCCATGCGCGACATCACCTCGCTCTCTGGCGGAGAAGGCGCTCGCACATCCTTTGCGCGCGTCCTGGCGCAGGATTGCCCGATCGTCCTGCTCGACGAGCCCACCGCCGCGCTGGACCTGCGCCATCAGGAATCCCTGCTCGCGACCGCCCGCGATCTGGCGCGTGCGGGCGCATGCGTCGTCATCGTCTTGCACGACCTCAATCTCGCCTCCGGCTATGCCGATCGGATCGTAATACTCAAGAACGGCGCTGTCGCAGCCGATGGCACGCCCCGAGATGTCTTGACGTCCGGGACGATAGAAGACGTGTATGATCAGAGCGTCCTGGTTCTTGATCACCCGACACGCCGCACGCCGCTTGTCGTGACTATTTGATGGCCGCGGAAAGGGGGCCTAGCCCAACAAATCCGCAAGCCATTTAGAAATAGGGGCCTCTTGTCGCTCGGCATCGTTCACTGCAAGGGCAAGCGCGGTCGTCGAAGGCGGGAAACCGGCGCCGTAGTCCCGCCGCGCCCGCACCATGCCGGCGCGGTTCCACGTTCCAGTATGAAGCCGTCATCGGCGAGCTGCGCCGGGAGATCGCCGCCAAGGCGTAGAGGATCTGTCGAGGATCTTCGGTGCGGCCCAGGCCGCGCGTATTTGCCGCCCTCCCTTCCCCGCACGCGGGTATCTCGGTCGCGGGGAACACCAAGGACAGCCGCCCTTTCGTTCCCGAACGACAATCGACCGCCCGTGTAATCCGCCAAGCGCGCCTCGCGCCGCCCCTTACAGGGCGTCGGCCGCGCTAAGGCGGCTCGCCCGCGCCAGCGGTAGATTCTCGCTCCCCCTCCCCATCCCGTCCTCGCCGGAAGGCAGAGCCGCATGCCGCAGAGCAAGCGGCTTTCAGCCTGACAGGAAAGGAAGACATCATGGGACGTATCACCGAAAGCCGGGCCGATGTGTATCAGGAGATCACCGACCAGATGATTGCAATGATCGAGGCTGGCACCCGGCCTTGGTCGAAATCGTGGAACGGCAGCACCGCGCCCAATATCCCGCTTCGCTCGACCGGCGTTCCGTATCGCGGCATCAACGTCCTGACCCTTTGGGTTGCCGCCATGACGAAGGGCTTTGCTTCCCCGCATTGGCTCACTTTCAAACAGGCCCTCGCGCTTGGCGGATGCGTCCGCAAGGGCGAAAAAGGTTCTACCGTCGTCTATGCCAACAAGATCGAGGTGGATGCCGACAGGGGCGGACAGGGCGGTGATCAGGGGTCCGGGGACGGCAAGCGTCAGGTGGCGTTCCTCAAACGTTACACGGTCTTCAATTCCGAGCAGATCGACGGCATCGAGGCGAAATATCCCGCTCCCGCGCCAGTCATCACCGCGACCAATCCCGACGCGCGTGACGCCGAGCTGGATGCGCTCTTTGCCCGCATTCCCATCACCGTGCGGCATCAGGGTTCACAGCCCTATTACCGGCCCAGCGACGATATCGTCACCATGCCGGAATTTGCCGACTTCCACACCAGCGACGACTATTATTCGACCCTCGCGCACGAACTTTGCCACGCCGTTGGCCACCCGACGAGGCTGGCGCGTGCGACCCTCATTTCCACCAAGCGCGAAGACTATGCCCGCGACGAGTTGGTGGCCGAGCTAGGGGCAGCGTTCGTCAGCGGCGCGATCGGCATCAAGCTCCACGACCGGGAGGATCATGCCGCCTATCTGTCGAACTGGCTGGAGGCCCTGCGCAACGATAAGCGCGCGATCTTCACCGCCGCGCGCCACGCACAGGATGCGGCCGATTGGCTCTTGAGCCGCATGGGCGCGGACAGCGCCGCGCAGTTGGACGAAGCGGCGTGAGCGCGCCCGACGACCCCGGCCCCGATGAGGGCCGGGCCGTCGCGGGGCGACTGGTCTATGATCCGAACTTCGCGACCGTCAGCGAGGCCGAGTTCAACGAACTGATGGCGATCATGCGCGACGGGGCGGGAGCAAAGCCGCCCACCCCGGAGGGGCAATGGCGGCGCGACTATCACAAGGCGATGTTCAACCGCCGCCTTGTGGGCGTGCAGCCCGATCTTTTCGGGGGCAAGCCGGTGACACATATGCACAAGGCCAAGCCCGGCCCGGTTTCGGACTGGAAGCCCGAGCCGGTGGAAGACAAGCTGGCGCGGATCGCGCGCGATCCCAATGCGACCTTCGGCATCGGCCGACCGGGCTTGAGCGATGAGGAAAAGGCGGCGCTGGTCCGCTCGGCCGCGAACTGGCTGCGCATCGGTCAGCGCGTCCGCATCACCGGATCGTCCGTATCCTATGACGGCAGTTTCGAGCGCCGCAAAGGCCGCAAAGGCGTAGTCTGGCGCTTGTGCAGCCCCGTTTTCGCGGATCATCTCTATGTCTATCTCGATCCCGTAGGGGCGGAACGCGCCGAGAAAATCGCGATGGTGGAATTGCGCGATGTCGAGCCGATCGACGATCCGCTGTTGGTCCCCGAGCCCTTCGCCCTATGATCGGGCAGACGATCCGAAAGGAGCCATAGATGAATCCGCCCCAGCGCCGCCCCGTAATCCGCGCCGTCACGTTCGAGGAAGTCGGCGAAGCTATTGGCCGCCTCATAGACATTGCCCGTTCCGATACCGGCCAGTCCGCCCGCGTTGCCGACTTCTTGCTGGCATGGTGGAATGGCGACGACAACGGCCATTTCCCGATCCTGCACTTGTGCAACTGCGATGCGGTCATTTCAGAGGACATGCTGACGATCATGGCGCATCTGGCGCAGGAGCCGACCGTCTATCCCGATGCCTGGGGCTATCGCGAGGCGATCGAAGCCCTTGTCGTGGAATGGCGGCTGTCATGACCCCGCTGCGCGGCGCGATCGACTTCATCACCGGCTTGCCGATCGACCGGGATACACGGCGCGCGCGGCTGCTCGCCGCGCGCCGCAAGCCGGTTGGGAGCATTCCCCGGCGCGGCATCCTTTCCGGCCATTGGGATGGCGGCAATGTCGTCGGCGCGTTCCGGGGCGGGCGCGGCAGCTTCATCGCGGATTAGTCGCGAAAATCGCGCGGCGCTCCCCCGCATAGCGTGCGAGCGGCGCTGGCCCTCCTTGCAGAATGGTGGCTGACCCAAGCTTTCAGCTTTTCCTTGAATTTTCGTCCAACTTCGCCTATGTCGTCTGCAACATGGCCGTCCCCGCTGTTGCCGCTGGCATCAAGGGGCGGCCTTCTTCATATATGGGGCAATGCTGCCGCCCTATACCAAACCCCATCTCAGCTTTGCCGATCAGCTCGCCCTGCTTGTCCAGCGCGGCATGGCCGTCACCGATCCGGCCAAGGCGACCCTCCATCTTCAACGCATCGGCTATGGGCGGCTGACGCCTTACTGGCAGCCGTTCCAAGACAGCATTCCCGATCCCGCCGACCCCGCCGGCGTCATCCTGACCGATCAGTTTCGTCCCGGCGCCGAGTTTCGGCATGCGGTCGATCTCTACCTGTTCGACAAGCAGCTTCGCCTTCTGTTCCTCGATGCGATCGAGCGTATCGAAGTGGCGTTGCGCGTGGAACTCGCGCACGCGCTGGGCAAGCGCGACCCCTGGGCGCACCGCAACGCAGCCTTTCTCGACGCCCATCGCGCAAACCGGGCGATACACGGGGGCAATACCACCCGGCATCAGTCCTGGCTTGATAAGGCCGACCAGTCCATCACCCGCTCAAAGGAGCCGTGGGTGGCCGAGTTTTTCAAGACCTACAACTCCCCAGTCCCGATCTGGATGGCGGTCGAGTTGTGGGATTTCGGCACCTTGTCCTGGCTGCTCGAAATGGCGCACCCGAATGATCGCGCCGCGATCGCCAAACACTATGGTCTGCTCCCCAATACGCTGGTGAGCTGGATCAGGACGCTTGCCTTCGTCCGCAACATCTGCGCGCATCATTCGCGGTTGTGGAATGCTGGTATTATCAATCAGCCGCTTGTTCCTAAGCCGTTCGAGGCGGTGCGCGTCGTTCATATCGGCAGCGATCCGGAGCGGCGGAATCGCATCTATGGCGCTGCTGTCGTCGCCAGCTATTTCGTTGCCCGGATCAATCCCGGCAGTTCCTGGCCCGCGCGCATGAAGGCTCACTGGCAGGCATTTCCTGTCATGCCATTCGCGTTGCCCCCGCAGGGCGGTTTTCTTGCCGGTTGGGATCAGGAAGCCATGTGGGCCTGATGCGGTCAGGCCCGAATCGCGCGCCGCTCCCCCGCCAAGCGGGCAAGCGGCGCTGGTCAGGTTCGTAGAAACGGCGGCGATCGGCGGCGAACGTCATATTGATGCCGCGCGGGTTTCGTCGGAAAATCAGGATCATCTTTGAAAGGATCGGACTGTGCCCGCGTTTGCGTTCCACCTTGTCCCCGACACAGGCGAAGCGTCGATGCGCCTGATCAATGCCGCCAGCCTCGAAGCTGCAAAAGCCCTGGTCGTGGAAACGGTCAGACAGGAAGATTGGCGCGAGATCCAACTGTGGGACGGTGATCGCGTGATCCGGGTAAAGCGACCCGCCACGCCCGCGCCGGTGAAAAAGCGCGATGAGGTGGACGACCGCTCCGCGCGCATCGTCGCCATGCGCGCCGAGGGAAAGACCCAGAAGCAGATCGCGACCGAGTTCGGGATCGGCATCGAGCGGGTGCGCCAGATCATCGCGCGCGTGGAGCGCATCGAACGAACGCACCGCCTGGAGCCGAACCGCGCGGTGCTTTCGGTCCGCGCCGAAAATGTGCTGCGCCTACTGATCGACGAGCCCGAGACCGACCCGTCAGAGCGCGACCGGCTGTTCCCCGGGCGGGTTGCCGCCCTGACCCGCAGCCGGGTCTTCAACGCGCCCAATGCCGGGGCGCGGACCGTCGACGAGATCGAAGCGTGGCTGTGGGAACGCGGCCTCTGTTTCAGCACCGAGGCTTAGCCGCCGTTCGAGCGAGGCTCAACGCCGCGTCGGGCTGATGGCGTCGCCACCCTGTAGCCGCCGCCATCCTTCGTGAGGAAGAACCACGCGGTCGCGCCATAGCGATAGCGAGCCGCGGCCGAGATGGCGACGTCGCGCCGATCGAGCGCGCGCCGCGCCGCCGCGAACAGAGGGCATAGCGTGGATGGTACGCTAAACAACGCTAAGGGCGAACAATCAGCGAACGCTTAGGCGGCGCGGCTATCCGGCGGCAGATTGAGGGCCTTGCGGCCAGCGGAAGCGGCTGCTCGATCCCAGAGGAAATCGCCCGAGAAAGCAATATGCTCCCAACCTACTGGGGACGTATGGGCGAGTAGATCATCAGGCACCGCGACCGATGTTGATCGTAGATGCTGGGCGGCGGCATCCATGTAGATCGTGTTCCAATAGACGATCGCGGCGACGAGCAGATTGAGGCCGGACGCCCGATATTGCTGCGCCTCGTGGCTGCGGTCGATGATGCGGCCCTGGCGGAATGTGTAGATCGCCTGCGTCAGGGCATGGCGCTGCTCGCTGTTGTTGAGACCGGCATGGCATCGCCGGCGCAGATCGGGATTTTCTAGCCAGTCCAGCATGAACAGCGTCCGCTCGATCTTGCCGATTTCCTGTAGCGCGACATCGAGCTGGTTCTGCCGTTCGTAGGCAGCGAGCTTTCGCAGCATGACCGATGGCGCGACATGGCCGGCCTTGATCGACCCTACGAGGCGCAGCACGTCTTCCCATTGCTCACCGATGATGTCGGTGCGGATACGCTTGCCCAACAGCGGGGTGATGGACGGATAGGCCGTGACCGGCGCGATCGGCGCGAGCCGCCTGTCGGGGAAGTCGCGCAGGCGCGGGCAGAAGCGAAATCCCAGCATCGCGCACAGGGCGAAGACATGATCGGTCGCCCCGCCGGTGTCGGTGTAATGCTCGACGATCCTGAGATCGGTGCCGTGGCTGGTGAGGCCGTCGAGGACATAGGGCGCCTCATGCGTCGCGGCCGAGATCACTTTGACGTGGTAGGGCGCGCGCTGATCAGAATTATGGGTGTAGAAGCTGAAGCCATGATCGACGCCATAGCGGGCGTTGATATCGCCGCCCGACGCGCCGCGCTTCGCGGCCCTGAAGAACTGGCCATCGGAACTGGACGTGGTGCCGTCGCCCCATACTCGTGAGAATGGCAGGCGGTGGTGCGCGTTGATGAGGAGGGCCAGCGCCGCGCGGTAGCTGTCGTCGCGGATATAGGCGTCATGGGTCCAGAGGAGCTGATCGCGCGTGACGCCCTGACTCGCCGCCGCCATGCGCGACAGGCCGAGATTGGTCGCATCGGCGAGGATCGTGGCGAGCAGCGCGTTTTCATTGGGACACGGCTCGCCGGTACGCAGGTTGGTGAACGCCGCAAGAAAGCCGGTTTCCTGCGCCACCTCATGCAGTAGCTCGGTGATGCGGATGCGTGGCATCATGGCATCGAGCCGGTCGGCCAGCGCTTCGGCGTCGGGCGTCGCGATCGTGCGAACGGGGGATATCTGGAGGCGGTCGTCGCGATATCGCACACCCTCCAGAGCGTCGCGCTTCAGGCGCTGGGCAAATTTCTTAAGCCGCCAGTCAAGTTCGCGGCCCCGCTGTTCGAGCCATTCGCCGGCTGTGGGTGGCAGACCGAGAGCCGACACGATCGGCTTCGCCTGGGGTTCGCTGAGCAGGTAGCTGTCGAACCGGCGGTATCCTGCCGATCGCTCCACCCAGACATCCCCGGAACGCAGCTTGTTGCGCAGATGCGCGATCGTCGCGATTTCCCAGAGACGCCGGTTGATCTTGCCGTCATCGCCCACGACGATTTTCCGCCATTCCTTGCGGAAGGGCATCGGAGCGTCGGCAGGCAGATCGCGTTTGCCCGACCTGTTGAGGTCGCGCAGCATCTCGATGGCGGCGATCGTTTTTGCACTGCCCTTTCCGGCCCTGAACTGGAGCGCCTCAAGCAGGTCGGGGGCGAACTTGCGCAACGTCGCATAGCGGTCGGCCGCCACCGTCAGCGGATCAAGGTTGGCGGTTTCCGCGATTGTCGCCACTTCTGGCCTCGCCTTCAGGAGGGTGTTCCACCCGACCGATGCGTCCAGGGCCTCCATTGGATCTTCGCCGGTATCGACCGCATCGGTCAATGCGTCGATTGTCCTGCGAAAGATCAGCATCAGCCGCGCCACATTCTTTGACGTGGTGGCATAGCTGCGCGCCTGGGCGTTCTTCGCGCGGGTGAAGATGCTGCCGATCAGCTTGTCCGCCATCTCCAAGGCGTTATCGGTCAGTCGTTCCTCGAGGTCGAGCAGGAACGCAACCAGCGTAGCGCGCCGTCGGGAGGGAATATATCGCTCGATCATATAGGCAGGCGAAGCGCGGCCTTCCCTGACATATTGCCGAAATCGGTCGGCATGGATGCGGCCAGCCACGTCCGGGGAGATGCCGATCTTCCGCACTTGCCGCAGGCGGTCGAGAATCTGGCGGATGTGATCGGGCCTGGCCGCAACGGGAATGGTCTTGAGCGAAGCGAGTTGGCTCATGCCGCCGGCGTCGTCAAAGACCTGGTCGAGGGCGTGGACCTGTTCGGCGCTAAGATCAGCGATCAGGGCGTAGGCAGCCTGCTTGCGGGCACGCGCGCGTCCCGCACTACTGGCGCGTTCGATGGTGGAGATGGACGGCAGTAGAATCCGGGCCTCGCGAAGGGCGGTGACAACGCCGATCGCTATCGTCATCCCCTTGTCGGTCGCCCATGCCGTTTTCGCGGCCGCTTCGATCATGAAGGGAATGTCGGCGCGGGTTGGTCCACGAAGGCCCGCTCGCATCGCCAGCTCGCGGGCATGGTCCGTCATCGTCTGATCCCGCGCTGCATAGTTGGCCAGGTCGGTTACGTGTAGACCAAGTTGTTCCGCGACGAAGGCGGCGAGATCATGGGGTATCGCTCCCTTGTCCTGTATCAACTGCGCCAGTGTGATGCCCGGGTGCCGCAAGAGCGCGAGTTGCAGCGCGACACCCAACTGGTTCCGTCGCTCCCGTCGTGCGCCGATGATCTCGATGTCCGAAGGCTCGAAGGTGTAGAGCCGGGCTAGATGGTCGCGCTCGCTCGGGATGGCGAGGATCTGATCGCGTTCGCTCTCGGTCAGGAGTTGATGCTTACGCTTCGTCATTCCGATTCCCGTCCACAAAAGGTCATCTGGGCCTATGGACAGCCATGAGTAAAGAGACATAGTATGTGGACGGATATGGATGGGGCGAAGCGATCGCCCTTCAGATCGTCCACAGAACGACCGTTTGGGAGACGCACGGGATGGGCGATATTCTGGGTTATGCCCGCGTCAGCACCGGCGATCAGGACGTGGCTGGACAGACCATGCGTCTGGAGGAGGCCGGCGCGATCAAGGTGTTCACCGACGTCATGTCGGGCAAGAGCATGGAGCGGCCCGGTCTGGCCGAACTGATCGCCTATGCCCGCAAGGGCGACACGCTGGCGGTGGTCCGCCTCGATCGGCTTGGGCGCTCGCTCGCCGAATTGCTCACCACGGTCGAGACGCTACGCGGCCAGGGCATCGCGCTCCTGAGTCTTGAGGAAAAGATCGACACATCGTCGGCCGCCGGCGAACTCATCTTCCATGTGTTCGGGGCCATCGCCCATTTCGAGCGGAGACTGATCTCCGAGCGAACCAGGGATGGGATCGCCGCCGCGCGCGCCAAAGGCAAGTTGCCCGGCCGTCAGCCGCTCGACATGTCCAAGGTACATGCCGCCATCAAACTGGTCGAAGCGAGCATCTCGCCGACAGAAGCAGCACGACAACTCGGCATCGGCCGATCGACCATCTATCGAGAAATGCGCCGCCTCGGCGTGGAAAGGCCCATCTGAATGTCCAGATCGAAATCGGCTCACGATCTTTCCGGCCTGATGAAATATGCGGATCGCGCGCCATGGGATGAGGCATTGGCCGAAATGCTGTCCGCGCATCTCGATCCGGCGAGCGAAGCGACCGGACTCGAGCCTGACGCCATATTCGAGATAATTGGCGATCACTGGCAAGGGCCGCTATGGGGCTGCGCCTTTGAAGATCTGCTTACGCAGGAACTGGAACCCGACGGTCGCAATCTGGTCGATGACTATCTCAAGCGCCGGGGCTGGAACGAAAAGGCGCCGAACAAGGCCTATATGCGCGCGTTACGCGATACGGTCATGTCGCTCTATGAGGTCAGCGAAGTCGTGCCTGGTCAGTCGATGACCTTGCGCGATCTGCTGCGCGACGTTGCTCCGGTGACGGTGCGCGAACACGGTGCAACCCAGACCCTGGTCAACTGGGACAAGATCGCCGCAAGGGTTGTCGACGTGAACGGGCGCCATGGCATTTCCGGAGCGCTGTTGCCGTTCAGCGCTGAGGGCGCCGTGCGAGTGGTCGAGGCATTTTCCCGACTTGCCGACGAAACTCAGGACACTGCGGAATTGGACCCGTCCGATCGGGACGCGCTTCTGGGAGCATCGGGACCGATGTTCACGAACATGTGGCTGCTCGACTGTCTGGGCAAGGCCATGCCCGGCAGCGCGCCGGATATGGTCAACGCCGACGGCGATGACCTGGTGTTCCACCGTATCGTTTTTCCGCTGGCGAAAGGCGTGGTCGGCAAGAGCCTGATCCGAAGGCTGAACGCGGCACAATGGCTGGAACCTGCCAGCGACAGTTTCTGGAACTGGCTGGCACCAGCGACGAAGAACAAGAAGCCGCAAGCGACCAAAGGCAAGCGGGCCTTCGTCACGACCATGGATGACGGCACGCCGGTTTTTGCCAATGTGGAACTGGCAGGGCGCAAGCTGATCGTCGAGGTAAACAGTGCCGCCCGCGCGGAGCGAGCAATTACCCAGATGGGCGAATGGCTTGGTGATTGCGTGAGCGCGCCTATGGCCGAAATCCGGACGCTCGATCAGGTTATGGCCGACGATGCCGCCCGCACGCCACAGGACGAGGCGCTGGATATTCCACCGCATGAAATGGAGCGCATCGTTCACGATATGCTGACCCGTGAATATACGAAAACGCTCGATGAGCCGGTCCCAGCCCTCAGCCACAAGACGCCACGCGTTCTGGCCTGTACAAAGGCGGGGCGGGTAAAGGTAGCCGACTGGCTCAAATATATCGAAAATGGCGCGGCAAAATCGGGCACCGCCGATCCGATGGGCACCTATGACTTTACATGGATGTGGGAAGAACTGGGGCTTAGCGACCTCCGGCGGTAACGGCCATCATGCGGTTCTTGAAATGTTCTCGCTTAGCGTTGTCTGGCGTACCTTCCACGCGATGCCCTCATGTTGCGCTCAGGAAATGACGCAAGGCGAGGCGGTCGTGACGGCACGAAGCGGCGGAAGCCATCCGCGAATATCTCGGAAATATGCACTCGTTCCCCCCACGCAACTCGGTCTGTACCCCAGACGGATGTCCTACTGCACGGTATTCTGGAAGGTGGGGCAAGCAAAGCCAGAAAAGGTCCAAGTCATCTGCCATCGCATGGCGTCCGTCCTACGCTTTTAGCTACTCTCCGCCGGCGAGCCGCAATCGGTTGATGGCTTAGCTGGTAGCGCAAGGTACGGCGTAGCAGCCGCTTGGTCTTAGACGATCCGCTCCTCGATCCGGCTGCCGCTCGGTGTCTTAATAACGCTGAACCCGTTGGGCACCGCCTGTTGCACGAGCGGAACGTGGGAGATCAGACCGACCGCTCTACGCTGGCCAACGATATCTTGCAGAACCTGCAGCACCTGATCCAGCGTCCCGCCGTCGCTGTCGCTGTCGAGACTTCCGAAACCTTCATCGATGAAGATCGTATCAAGGCGGATGGCACCGTGGGTCATCTCCACGATGTCGGAAAGCCCAAGCGCTAGAGCCAAAGCGGCGATGAAGGTCTCGCCGCCGGACAGGGTCGTGACCTCGCGCGCTCGCCCGGTCTGGATATCATGTACGCGGATATCGAGACCACGCTTCCTGCGACCGCCTACCGTTTGAACGTCACGCTCCAGGCGATATCGGCCCTGGCTCATCGGACCGAAGCGAAGGTTGGCGGCTTCCAGCACCTGATCGAACATCGCGCCGACCGCGTAGGTCTCCAGAGTGATGTTCATTGCGTTGCGGCCTTCGAACGCGTCGGCCAGCGCGCGCAAAGGGCCGGACTGCTCGTTCAATAGCGCTAGGCGATCCATCTGCTCGCGCAGGCTTTCGAGCAATTGGGTCAGCTGGTTGCAACCCGCACGCGCGTCGGCGGCAGCGCGGGTAGCGGTCGCTGCGGCTCCCTGCGCAGCGTCCCGGTCGGCGCGAAGGAGCTCGAGATTTGGCCGCTCACGCTCCGCGATCGCCGCGCTCGTATCTTCGACCCGGCTCTGCGCACGCGTCAGGTTTTCGCGGAACGTGTCGAGTTGTTCGAGCATGGTCGCGATGTTCGCAATATCGGCTTTCGCTACCCGATACTGCTCATCGGTCAGGCCGAGCTCGTCTCGCCGCATTGCGTAAGCGGTACGCGCGTTGGCAAGGTCCTGGTCGCATTCGGTGATGCGCTTTGCCGCACCCGTTCGATCGCTTTCGGCGGCGGCTCGATCAGCGCTGCTCTGCGTGCAGGCGTCCTGCGCCGTCTGGATTTCCAGCTGACGGCCGTCGATCTGCGTGCTGACGGTGCGTCGCCGAAGCGTGATCGCGGCGGCATCGCGAAGCCAGTCAGGAACTGCGGCGATATGGTCATTGTATGACTGCCGTGCGAGCGCGGCCGCTGTCCCCGCCGACTGCTCTTCACCGGCCTTCGTCGAGCGTTCGACGTCCGCCGTGGTCACATTTCCCTCAAGCTTCCCGGTCTGTCCGACGAGGGATGCCACGTCGACAACAGCGCCCAGCGCCTCGATCGCCTTGCCTATCCGTAGCGCCTCGCTCTCGAGATCCGCGACCCTGCCTTCGGGCGGGTCCAGCGCATCCAGGGTAGCCTTTCGTTCGTCCCGAACGCTGCGCGCAGCGCTGAATGCTGATTCCGCTGTTTGTGCATCTATTGCGGCGCTGTCGAATGCGACCTGCGCCTCACGCCACGCGGCCTCCAATCCGGCCGCGGGCTCGCCACCATGGGCCGGCCGGGGATGCTCTGCACTGCCACAGACGGGGCAGGGGCTGCCGCCCTCAAGGCTCTCGGCGAGCAGCCTCGCCTGGCCGGCGATGAATTCCGCCTGCCGATCACGGACAGCGCTCTCAAGGCCGCTACGGTGCAACCGTGCGTCCGCCACCGTGGTCTGCGCTTTCATCAGAAGCCCTTCGGCGGTGTCCAGGGCCGTCCGGGCTCGCTCAACCTCGCGTGCATGGCGCGCCTGCCGCTGAACGCGGTCGCGATCTCCGGTGAGGCGCAGCCGTTCACTCTGGTTGGCATGCGCCCGATCGACATTCGCGCGGTGTGTCACGAGCGCTTGCGTTGCACGATCGGCCTGTTGCCGGGCCGTCGCGGCCGCGGTCCGCGCACTTGCGAGCAGGCCCTCGGCATTCTCAGCCTGCACCTTCAAATCGGCAGCATCGGTAAGGACCGTGGCATAGCGATCGAGTTCGGAAAGCTGCTGCTTCAAGGCATCGATTTCACCGACCTTGGCTTTGAGATCTGCCAGCGTCCGCTGCGCTGTCGCCTCTGCCCCTACGGTTTCGGTTACGCGTCGCACGGCGATCGTCTCCGCCTCTTTGGCCGCAGCCAAGGCTGTGACCGCGCGCGTGACGGCGTCATCACGATCGACCAACTGCGCCGCGCATCCGGCACCCGTATGGCGCTCACGAAGGGCGTCCATATAGGCTTGGCGGCCTTGAAGGGCCGAGAGCGCTGTCGCTGCAGCACCGGCATCATCGAAACATTTCTGCAGGGCCTCGCCATTGCTAAGCGTCGTGGTAGCGGCGGCACGGGTCGCGTCGGCCGTGGCGGCACCGGCATCGAGTTCGGCGCATTGTCCTTCCGCTGCATCGATCGCGCTGGTCAGATCATCAGTGCTGGCGAACCCGGCGTTGCTCAGCTGCTGAACGTGGAGCAGCATGCCCTGCTGGTAGGTCGTCCGGGCTTCGGCGGCCCGCTCCTTCAGCCGCTCGGTCATGCGCTCGTAGAGCGAGACGTCGAACAGGCCACGCAGGATGTCGAGGCGCGCCTTGCTGTCCGACGCGAGGAAGCGCTCGAACTGTCCCTGGGGCAGAAGAACGATCTGGCGAAATTGCCCGACGTCGTAGCCGAGCAATTCGCGAATGCGTTCGTTGACCACGCCGACACGCTTCTCGGCCAACACCGTTCCGCAATTGTCGACCGAGACGTCGTCGACCTCGATATCGGTCACATCGAATAGATAGGCGGTATGGACATGGTCGGTCTCGCCATCGCCGCGCAATCTCGGCCGCTTCTGCTCGGGCTGCCGGCGCACGAAGTAACGCTCGCCGCCGAGCTCGAAAAGGAAAGCCACCTCTGTGAGGGTCTGCGCGGCGGCATGGCCCGACCGCATGCTGGTCGTCGGCTGCTCGTGTCTCGCGCCTTCGCCGAAGAGCGCGAACGCCATCGCACTGAAGATCGAGGATTTGCCCGATCCGGTCGGCCCGTAGATCCCGAATAGGCCTGCATCGACGGCGCGGCGGAAGTCGACGACCTCGGTCGCGGCATAGGGCCCGAAGGCGGTTATGAAGAGCTTGAGCGGTTTCACGCCTCGATCTCCTGACGCGCTTCGTGGATCAGCGTGTTGACGAGCTGGGTATCGACCTCACCCGGTGCCTCCCCGCGCACGAATTCTATGAAGTCGGAGACGAGGGTCTCAGGATCGTCAATCGCGGCACGCCCTTCGCCCAGCTTCTCTTCGAGCGTGCGTTCAGCGCGTTCGTAACTGAGCTGGACAGCATTGGGGTAGAGCACACGAATGCGCTTCATCGGATCGATCTGAGGGGTTTCATCGGTGAGGACCACGCGGATGAAATCATCCGACCCAACGGGCGCTGCGACCAGCTCCTCGAGCGTCCCCCGGATCGTCCGGGCCTGCCGGCGGGGCTTCAGCGGTATGGCCGTTGTCTCGACGGAGCCATCGGCTGCCATGTCGATCAACGTCAGCGATTTTTCCTGACCTTCCTCGTCGAAGCCGAAGGCGAGCGGCGAGCCGGAATAGCGAATGTGCGGCGCCCCCACCGATTGCGCCCGATGGAGATGGCCAAGCGCGACATAGTGGGCGCCGTCGAAGATCTCCGCGCTGATCGTCTCGATCCCGCCGACGGTGCGTGACAGCGACCGTTCGCTGTCCGTCGAGGCGGCGCCTTCGACGAAGCTGTGGGCGACCACGATCCAGCGAGCGCTGGCCGGGACACGGTCACGTGCGGCGTTGACCTGGGCGGCGATGACGTCGGCCGGGCAGCTGATATCCTCTGCGTCAAAGCAGGCCCGCGCGGCGAACTCATAGGAAAAGGGAAGGGCGGAGATAGCAACCGACCCGTGCTCGTCTTCGAGCATCATCGGCAGATCGTCGGCGTCGAGCGGTCCGCGGATCAGCGCCTTCTCGATCGGCGCGAGGACGCCGAGCATGCCGATCTGGGCAGCCGCATCGTGATTGCCGGCGATGATGACGATGGCGAGTCCGGGGTTGGCCGTCGCCCGAACCAGAAAGTCGCGAAGGCGCGTGAGCGCGGTTTGCGGCGGCCCGGCGCGATCGAAGATATCGCCGGCAATGATGAGCACGTCGGGGGAGTGCTCGAGGATGGCGGAATCGATCTGGGCGAGGATCGCGTCGTGATCCTCGTCGAGCGGTAGCTGGAAGAACTGGCGGCCAAGATGCCAGTCGCTCGTGTGCAAAATCCGCATGCCCTGATTCCATCTATTTTCTATGCGTGTAGAAACTAGATGGATTCTACCCGAAGAGTCAACTAAGGTCGCATCATGACCGACGGCGAGCTCAAGCCCGCACAGCGTGCGAGGCTACATTATCTGGACCAATGCCTCTCCTGGCTGGGGCAGGCGAACAGGCGCGATCTGATCGAGCGGTTCGGCATATCTAACGCGCAGGCGGCGGTCGACTTTCGAATCTACATGGAGCGCGTGCGCGCGCCCGCACCGTCCTATGACCCTGTTCGCAAAACCTATGTCGCGGACCGGGCGCATCGCGGGCTTGAAGATACGGCCGAGCCACCTTCGCTTGAGGCGATTTACGTACAGGCTCACCAGGATTTTGCGCGGCTTCCCGGACCGACCCGGCAATGTCCGGCACCGGTGATGCGCGAGCTCAATCAGGCGATCGAACGACGCTGCTTCGTTGAGATCGACTATGTGTCGATGTCATCCGGCCGCCGCGATCGCCAGTGGATCGCGCCCGCGCATATCGCGAGCGACGGCGAGCGATTGCATGTCCGGGCCTGGAGCCCAGATCGCAACGAGTGGCGCGACTTCCTCCCCGTGCGGGTGTCGGACGGCAGCAGTTTCAATAAGCGCCCGATCGAGGAGACGCTACCGCCGGACGAAGACTGGAACATGATTGTGGAGGTTCGCTTGCGGCCCAGAGCGGATTTGACTGCGGAGCAGAAGCGGGCGGTTCGGCTCGAATATGGCTTCGAGGGCAACGATATTCGCTTCGAGACGCGGCGAGCGCTCGAATTCTACATTGAGCGGCGTTGGGGGCTTGATCGTCCCGGCGCCCGTCTCGAGCGGTATTGACGGCGCGATGGGCGGCAACGTCACCATCGATCCCCGCGAGCGGGCTACTCCGGTCGATGATCCCGCGATCATCGAAGCGCGTAGCCTGCGCACCGGACGGCTGCTCGACGCCAAGCGCCTGATCGGCTCTTTCGATTATGCCGCAGCCATTCGCCTGAGGGGCGTCCTGAAGAACGCGGCCAGTCGTGGGCGGCCGCGTCTGGTCTGCCCGATGTGCGGCGTCACGCTGTTTCTGGCGAGCAGCATGCGCAAGAATTTTTACCTCCGGCACCGTTCGGAGGACGGGTCCTGTCCGGCCGTCACCCATAGCGGTCTGACCGAGGCGGAGATGCGCGCCATGAAATATCGGGGCGCACAGGAGAGCGACGCACACCTGAGCACCAAAGATCTGTTGGTGCGCAGCCTCGCGGCCGACCCCAGTTTCTCCGATGTGCGCGTTGAGGTGACCTGGCGCGCAAGCGAGGGGCTGGTTGGACTGCGGCGTCCCGACGTGTCGGCCCGGCGTGGCGATCTTCGAGCCGCGTTCGAGGTGCAGCTCAGCACGACCTTCCTCGATGTGGTGCTTGGGCGAAAGCGCTTCTACCGCGACGAGGGCGCAGCGCTCGTTTGGATCCTGCCGAGTTTCGACCCTAACTACCGGCGAATGACGACCGATGACATCCTGTTCGGCAACAATTCCAACATCCTTGTCGTCGACGAAGCGACGGTCGCGGCGTCCATCGCGGCGAACCATCTGATCTTGCGCGTGTGGCACCGGCAGCCGCGGATCGATGGCGAGCATATCGTCGATGACTGGTTCGAGCGCCTTGTTGCGTGGAGCGACCTGCTCATCGATGTCGATCGCCAGACCGTCTGTGCGTTCGATTTTGCCGCGGCCGAGAGCGCGGCCATTTCCGAGCTTGGACGGCTGCGGGAACAGCAGAAGGCTGCAAGAGAGGCGAAGTGGCGCGCCGACGCGGAAGCGGCCGAGGGCGATCTCCGGGCGGAAATATTCGAGTGGGCATTGGGCGAGGATTATGTCGTCGACCCGGTCGCCTACCATCGTCGCTGGGCCGAGCTGAATTATGATCTCGTCGCTTATTGCGCAGATCTTCTGGGGCCTGCCACGGACCTGCGCGTGCCCATCCGGATGGTGAAGATCATCGAGACCGCAAGAACCGGAAAGCCCGTTGGCTTCAGATACGATACCCTCGTCGAGGTGGCGCATCACCTGTTCCATCAGCGCCCGGAATTGCTCATGGGCTTCGGCTTTTTGCTGCGCGCGTACGGGCATCACCATCTTCTCGCCGAGCAGGATGCCAGCGGAAAATGGGCGGGCAAGGTCGCCGCCCATCGTGAAGCGATGCGACGCGAACCGCGCTTCCAGCTGGCGGAAGACCAGCAGCGTCTTTTCGACTTTCTTTCAGAGGATCTTTGCCGGAAACGGGCGGCGGGGGAGGGTGGCAAATGACGATGGAATAACAGCTTTGTGTTCGACTTCGTCGAGCCAAGCGCTCTGGCGCCCGGCGAACGGGCCGTGTTCGGCCAGGCGCAGGCGATCGTCGATCTCGTGGGCGGATTACCGGCCCGCGTGCAGGCGGTTCGGGTCAGCAACACGATGCGCGTCGACTTCGATACCGGGAGCGATGCTCTCGGCCTGTGGGATGGCGCGACCAATTCAATCGTGATCCGACGCGATCAGCTGTCTTCCATACCGGCCTCCCCGGGTCACTTCTCAGCAGCAATCAACAGCGGGATACCTCATTCGTCGTCGCCCCCATCCGCGATCATGCTTTTTTAGCAGACGATTTTCGAGTGTGAGGTCGGCCACGCATTCCTTCAGGGCGCGGGCCTCACGGCGCAGATCCTGCACCTCGCCAGTGGTCGCGGCACGGGCGGTGTCGCCGGCCAGGCGGCGCTTGCCAGCTTCCATGAACTCTTTCGACCAGGTGTAATACAGGCTCCGCGCGATGCCTTCCTTGCGGCACAGCTCGGCAATGCTGTCCTCGCCGCGCAGACCTTCCAGCACGATGCGGATCTTGTCTTCGGCCGAGAAATGGGGCCGGGTCTGCCGCCGGATATCCTTCACCACCTGCTCCGCAGGGGCCTTTGTCGGCGATTTTCTCAAGGAGGGTTTGGGCTTCATCTTATGGGATGGACGCCTCCCGCAAGCGGGCCGAGCATGTTGCCACAGCGACCGGGAAGAGGAGTTCATCACATGCAAATGCTAGCGATCGATTTGGGCAAGCAGTCTTTTCACATCTACGGGATCACTTGCGAAGGTGAGGTAATCTCGCGGAAGGTTAGCAGGGCAAAGCTGGTCGATGCGGTGACCAGATTGCAACCGCAGTCGGTCGCGATGGAAGCCTGCGCCAGTTCACACCACTGGGGCCGCGTCTTCGAGGCGCTGAGTTATGCCGTTCGCCTGATCCATCCGCGTTTCGTCAAGCCATTCGTGAAGGGATCGAAGAATGATGCGGTTGATGCCGAAGCCATTTTCGAAGCTGCCAACAGGCCAACCATGCGGTTCGTGCCGCTGAAGAGCGTCGAACAGCAGGATCTGCAAGCTCTGCACCGAACGCGTGACAGACTGATCGTGCAGCGCACCGCGTTGATCAATCACACTCGTGGTCTTTTGGCCGAGTATGGCGTCGTCATGCCGGCAGGTGCGTCCCGGTTCCGGCTGCAGGTCGACAAGATGATCGAAATTGCCGAACTATCGCACTTGGCGAAGGACCTGTTCCTGAAGCTCGTCGAGGAGTATCGCGACTTGGATGCCAGAGTATCCACTCTGGATGACATGCTGGTTGATATCTGCCGGAGAGACGATCGTTGCAAACGTCTGACTACGCTGCCGGGGGTAGGACCGATTGTCGCAACCTCCCTCATCGCCGCAATTGACGATGGCCGACACTTCGCATCCGGCCGAGCCCTTTCTGCCTGGATTGGACTGGTTCCGCGACAATACACGACCGGCGGAAAGCCAAGGCTCGGTGGTATCGGGAACAGAGCCAATCATTACCTGAGGCGCCAGCTGATACATGGTGCACGGTCTGCGTTGCTGCGGATCGCCAAGCATGACGACCGGCGTTCAAAATGGGCGCAGGAACTGCAATCAAGGGCAGGCCACAACAAGACACTCGTCGCCATGGCAAACAAGACTGCTCGCATGGCCTGGGCGATGTTGCGAAGCGGCGAAAGTTACAAAATGGCGTGACCGTTCGGGCAGCGGGCCGCAATCTGATCAGAGGTTACAAATGCGAGGTGAAGACTTGATGGTGTAACGGCACGGACCGCCGCTTCACAGCCTGTAAGGAACGATGGCCCTCGAGGCCGCTCATCTTAAAAGGCACTGAACCGCGCGGATTCCCATCATGGCCAGGGGCGAAAACACCTCAATCAACAGGCCGGATAGATTCACGCATCCAATGCCGGAGCAACATCGAGAAACTACCTTGCGCGGGAGGCGTCCATAGATTCGTTCCTTCGTCACTATGACGAAGCCCCAAACCCTTCTTAAATCACAACCTCAAATCTGTGCCATTGGTGCTGACGGCGGACACGGGCATGAGCCGGTCGAGAAAGGCCTCACCGATGCCGTACCGCGTGGTGAGACGCCGCAGGGCGGTGATCTCATAAGGCGCATAATAATAGATGCGGGTCTCGGGATAAGCCGTGAGGCGATCACGAAAGAAGGTAAGCAGCCGCTCGAGCGCCTGCGCTTCGGCCGCATGGTCATGGGCCCAGAAGGCATGGAAATTGCCATCCGCCCACACGCCGTGCAGATATTCAAGGCCTCCCTCATAGTGGGGGTCGCCCTCGATATCATCGAAGAGATCGCCAGCCTGCCGCCGAGGCAGCAGGTCAAAGCCTTTGCCTGGCTGTTCGGCCCGCAATTCAAAGGCGGGTTCGCTCGTTTTGCGCGCGTGCTGCAATCTTGCCTGGCCGACAAGTTTCTCCACCGTCGCCGTCGCAACGCCGCGCACGGGTCCGTCAGGCGAGTCCGTCCACACCTTGCAGCGCGCGATCTATTCCGGACCGATCGGCGCGCGGCATGGCCGCACGCCCGAGCAAATGGCCGCGATATCATCAGGTCTGACATTGCTTACCAAATTTATCATGACGTGGAACGCCACCCGGATCGGTGAGATTCGAGCGCGAATGCCGAACATCTTTCCGGATCATCACATCATGCACATCGCCCCCAACGCGCACGAGCATATCAACACAAAGGGCATCATCAGCATTGACGTCTCACCACACCGGGATCGGCTCCTGGGCGGGAAACCGCCAGCGACCGGGATCAGGAGCGTAATATGAAAACATCCGTGGTGCGGAATATCAAACACTTACGGGAACGAAGGCGGAGTTATACGAACAATTTCAACGAGTTGCTTAGCGGCGCTTTTGCACCGCCATCACGAGAACCCCTGATCGGCGGCCACTGCGAAGCCGCCGCGTGCCGGCAGCACCGTCGCCAGGGCCACGGTCGCGCACAGAACCAGAATAAGCGGATCGAATGCTCTGCGCAGGCGGGCGATTATCGCGCAACGATCGGAAAAGCATGCTGCTTATGCCGGCGCGCTACCGCAATCGGGCTGTCGCTTCACCCAGCCGTCACCCGCCGCGCCGTTAGCCGCCGAGCACACTGCCCCCCGATCGGCGCCGGCAGCCCGACCGTTCGAGTGACGCCAATCAACAGGCGCTTGCGCCGCCATCGATCGCGAAATCGGCGCCGGTCACCCATCCCGATTCGTCACTGGCCAGGAAAAGAGCGCAATAGGCAATGTCTTCCGGCTCGCCGACCTGCCCATCGAGCAACAACTTGGCCGACATCGCTGCGAGCCACTCCGGGCTTTTCATCAGATCGATGGTGGCCCCAGTCCGGACCAGTCCCGGAGAAATGCTGTTTGCGCGGATCTTGTGCGGTCCGCCTTCGACGGCAATCTGGCGAGTCATCGCAATGACACCGCCCTTGCCGGTGGCATGGCCGATCGCCGGCAGAACCTTGATGCCGACTTTGCCCGAGATCGATCCGCAGTTGATGATCGACCCGCCCCCTCGCGCCTTGAGGTGCGGCCAGGCCGCCTTGACCAGATTGAACACGATATCGAGTTCGCCGCGCATGGTGGTGGCCCACATGTCGCTCGTCATGTGTTCGATCCACGCCATCTCGACTTCGGCGGCGTTGTTGTAGACCACGTCGATGCCGCCATACTGGTCGAGGGCGAAGCGCACCAAGCGCTCAGCCTGATCGGGAGCGACCGGATTGCACGGCGCGAGCGCGGAAATCTCGCCGCCCGCATTACGAATGTCGGCGACGACCGCCCCGCAGCTTGCCTCGGATATGTCACAGCCGACGACCTGGGCGCCTTGGGCGGCGAACAGCTTGGCCGCCGCTCGGCCCATGCCGCTGCCGATACCGGTAATGATCGCGACCTTGTCAGCCAATCTGGACATTAGGGCATTCCCTTCGGATGGTTGCAGAAGCTTGCGCCAGGTGCGGGGGCGATCGCCGCACGCTTCAGATTCGCTGGATGCAATCGATCAGCTGCGTGCGGGTGAGCGACTCCAGCGCGCCTCCCGGCCGCCACGCTTCCAGCGCGGCGCGCGCCTGACGCGAGGCCTCGGGCGTGGCAAAGCAGAATTCTTCGACCAGATTGCAGCGCAGCAGGGCCGGCGTCTGCGGTTCACGAGAACAATTGCGAATTGTCTACGAACACGTCGTATTCCCAGATCTTTCCATCCCGAAGACGCCAGACCGAGCATGCGGGACAGGATAGCTTGAATCCGTCCTTTCTCTCGTAATGCACCGTCGCCTTGGAGGCGACGTCGTTATCGCTGGCAATCACCAGACCGACATCATGCCGCAACGACGATAGAAACGATGTGAACTGGTTCGCCCCAGCTTCGAATGCATCGCATCCGTGAGCCGCGGGCATATTGGCAAACCGGAATACACAATCTTCCGTCAAGAACGGTCTCAGACGGGAAAAGTCCATCGTATCCACGGCGGAGAACACTTCCCTCGCGAACGTATCGCAATCAACCATAACCCTCTCCACAAGCAATATTTATTTATGACTTTGGAACACTAGCCGTGCAGCTTTCGTGCAATCAGGGCGACGTGCCGGCCCTGGCCTTCGGCAATCGCGACCTCGGCTTTCGTCATCGGCTTGCGATGATCGGCACCGCACAGGTAACCGGCCCCGAGAGGACTGCCGCCGCGGGGTTCCGATACGTCCGACAGAGCCTCCACCGAGTAAGGCACGCCGCAAATGATCATGCCGTGATGCAAGAGCGTGGTGTGGAACGAGGTAATCGTCGTCTCGTTGCCCGATCCGGTACTCGTGCTCGTGAAAACGCTGCCGATCTTCCCGACCAGACCATGCGCCAGCCACAACTGACCGGTCTGATCGAGGAAGCTGCGCATCTGCGAAGCCATGTTGCCGAAGCGCGTCGGCGTTCCGAAGATTATCGCGTCATACTGGCTCAGTTCATCGACAGAGGCGACCGGGACGTCGTCTTCGAACGCGGCGCCGATCTGCTCCAGCGCCGACCGCTCCATGATCTCCGGAACGCGCTTGATGACAACCTCGACTCCATCGACCGAGTTCGCACCATCGGCCACCTTTCGCGCCAGTGCAGAGATGTGGCCGTACATCGAATAATACAGAATAAGTATTTTGGTCATAGCTGATCCATCGTCATTTTAACTGGTTCGCCAGCGCGCGTGGGCACGCCAACGTCTGCCCACGGGCCGACAACCTTTGCGCCATCGAGCGGCCGATGCGATCGCTCATGCCGGGCCGGCCGGCGATAGGTAACAGCGCGAAGCAGCAGCGCATGGCGACGCGTCGGCATACCACCACGCCCATCGCATCGCCCGCCTCGACCATCGCTCACCCGCTCTTGGAGTAAGTCACTGCACCCGGCAGTCAGCCGGCGCCGCCAGTGCCAATACCATTCTATGTCGAACGATATGAGATCGAATGAAATTGGTCAAGTGCCTTTCATTCGCTAGGCAGAGCGGCGACGCGCTACTGCCCGGGGCCCTTTACCACGGCTTGCAGTACCGCATTCAACAGGCGGTCGAGCTGTTCCCGGGGCTCGCCGATTTCCATCATCTGGATCAGGGCCCAAGAACCGGCATACATGATGATCGCCTCGTCGTGGGCATTGAGGTCGGAACGGATCGCCCCTTCGGCTTGGCCGCGGGCGATCACCGCAGCCATGCCGGCGATCATGCAATTGTAATGGCGCAGATAGCGCGGCCAGGTTTCGTCATGAACCAGGACGCTCCATTCGCGCAGTATGCGGGCATAGTCAGGGTGCGTCTCGAGCGTGTCGGTGAGCGCCGTGGTTATGTCGCGCAGGGCCTGGTCGGCGGGCTTGGCCGTAGCGGCGGCCCGCGCCATGGTCGTCTGGTAGAATGCCTCCACCTCGCCGAGGACAGCGTTGACGAGGGCTTCGCGCGTTTTGAAGTAGTTGAAGACCGCCGGCACGGAAACTTCGGCCTTTTCCGCGATAGCAGCGTGATTGGCCGTAGCGAACCCCTGCCGGGCGAATATCTTGATCGCGCAGTCGAGTAGCTGTTTGCGGCGCTTTTCGGGTGAGAGGCGCGCAGCCCGCTTTGTTGTGCTCCGGAGCTCCCTGTTAAGCCTTGCCCATTTTATGTCCGCTTCGACTCCGGCCAGCCATGCCCCGCGACAGCGGCCCTATGGCCTCCGCACAGCCTGATTGCAAACGTCGCTTGGCCGCAGAAGTCCGCACGCTTCCCGCTATTGATAAAGGGATCAATATAGCATAGCAAGCGCTCTGACGCCGCACGATTCGGTCGAACAGAACGCGACCAAGCGGGCGACGAGGCGTCGGATCTTCGGTTTGCCAATGCCTACACCAGCCAAGCGAGCCTGACGGGAGTTGGAAGAAAATGCCTCATATCCAAGTGACTACCCGCGATGGGGAGATACGCGAACTCGACGTCGCAGCCTCCGGGTTCCTGATGGAAGCCCTTCGCGACGCCAATATCGACGGCGTCGAGGCGATGTGCGGCGGATGCTGCTCCTGCGCGACCTGCCACGTCTACATCGACGCTGCTCCCGCCGGGACCCTGCCGCCGGTCTCCTCCGACGAGGAGATGCTGCTTTCCGGCCTGGTCTCGACCCCCGGACGGTCGCGGCTCTCCTGCCAAATACCGGTCACGGCCGAACTGGATGGCCTTAAGCTCACGATCCCGCCGGACTCCTGAGCGCCTAGGCTGTCTGCGCACGCGCGCCGACGCCGTCCTTCCTTCCCAATTCGAAAATGAGCGGGAATCCGAACATGAACCCTCAGACACTGCCGGTCTTTCCAGACCTCGACATCTTTTCGCCCGAATATGCCTGCAACCGCGAAAAATACGCAGCCCGCGCCCTTAGGGACTATCCGCTGCACTTCTATAAGCCGCTGAATTTGTGGATCGTCAGCAAGCACAAGGATGTGCGCTCGGCCTTGTTCACTCCGCAGGTCTTTTCTTCTGTCGCGTGGGGCCTGCTCCCCCCGCCCGATGATATCGCGCCGCGCGTGCCGGACCTTTACACCGACGTGCATCTGCCCTCGATGGACCCGCCGGAGCACACCAAGCTCAGGGTTCCCGCCCAGCAAGCCCTCCTCCCCGGTCGGCTGGTGGGTATGGACGAGGTCGTTCGCCGGATCGCCAACGAACTTATCGATACCTTCATCGACAAGGGCGAATGCGATCTCCTCCACGATTTCAGCTACAAACTTGCGCTCTACGTGATCGTCGATCTGCTCGGGATCCCCAAGGAACGGGCGGAAGATTATCATCGCTGGTCCAACTGCTTCTTCCAGCTGTTCACCCCTAAGGTACCGGAGCGCGCCGACGCAGGATTCTTCGTGCCGATGCCGGAAGAGGTACTGCGGCAGAACTGGGAAGGCCTGGCGGAGGCGAACGACTACCTGCGCGAAGTCGTCGAGAACCTTGATCGCAATCCCGGCAACAACATGCTGTCAAACCTGTTGCAGCTGCGCGAACCGGACGGCTCACGCACGATCACGATCAGCGCCAATGTTCGCGACGCACTGGACTTCGGGGCGGCTGGTCATGACACCACGGCAACGCTGATCGCGCACCTCACCTATTTCGTGCTGACCACGCCGGACCTCAAGGACACTCTTACCGAGGATCCGTCGCTGATCCCCGCGGCGATTTCCGAAACGCTGCGCCGTCGCGGTTCGGCCGACGGGCTGTTCCGGCGAACGCTGTCGGATGTAGAACTATGCGGCCAGAAAATCGAATCCGGATCGATCGTCTACCTCGATCTCACCGCTGCAAATCTTGACCCCGATGTATTCCCCGAACCTGAGACGTTTCGCCTGAACCGCGACAATATCAAGGAAATGGTCTCTTTCGGCTACGGTCGTCACGTCTGCGTAGGACAGTACCTGTCCCGTATCGAAGCAAAAGCGGCCTACGAAGAACTGATGCGCCGTATTCCCAACATGCGTCTCGCTGATGGTTTCAAGCTGGAATACATGCCTTCGGTGATGAACACGGTTCTCAAGGGGCTTCCGCTGGTCTGGGACAAAAACTGAGCCGGGCTTTCAAGTACCTGAGCAGATGATCTCAGGTTTCTTTTGATAACGATAGGAACAGCACGTGGACAAATCTCTAGCGGACAAGGTTATCATCGTCACCGGCGCGGGTGGCGGGATCGGCAGGGAAAGTTGCCGGGTATTCGCAGCGGCCGGCGCCCGGCTGGTGCTTGCAGACATCGGCGAACAGGGCCTGCGCGAGACACTCGAAGCGATCAAGAACGACGGCTTCGACGCCGAAACGATCACGGTTGACGTCGGCTCGGAAGACTCCGTGCGGAACATGGTCGAGCAGACGGTCGCCCGTCATGGTCGCCTCGACGGGGCCTTCAACAATGCCGCCGTGGAACAGATCGGCAAGATCCTGACGGATATCACGCTTGCCGAATGGGAACGGACCATCAAAGTCGATCTGACCGGCGTGTTCCTGTGCCTCAAGTACCAGATCCCGGCGATGCTCAAGAACGGCGGCGGCTCCATCGTCAACACCTCCTCGGGCGTCGCCTCCGCGGCTATTCCTTACTGTGCGGAATATGTTTCGGCGAAATCGGGCGTGGTCGGTCTCACCCGAGCGGCGGCGGTCGATTACGGCAGCATGGGCATCCGCGTGAACGCCATTCTGCCGGGCATCATCCGCACGCCGATGGTTCAACGCCTGCTCGACGACCCGCAGTTCGCGGTGATGTTCGAGCGCCTGCGCGAACGCCACGTCATCGGACGCTTTGGCGAATCCAGCGAAGTGGGTGAAGCGGCCAAGTGGCTGTTGTCTGACGCCTCATCGTTCGTGCACGGCGCCTCGATCACTGTGGACGGCGGGATCGGCGCGAACGGCGCGTAACAACTCGCCGGAAGAATGCCGCTGCGCGAACCGCGCCGGGTCCGCCGGTAGCGCCCGCGCAGGAAGGCTGGAACTTCATCGGCCGGGGGACAGCTCCCGCCGATGAAGCAACTGCCAGACTCGCGCACTTCGGCACGACGTCACAACCATTTGACTCACCAGGCCATAATGGTACGAAAGTACCAAAAGAGGGGCCGCGATATTCGAGCGACGAGTTCGACCGCGGCTGCGGCCAGGCCCGAACACGGCCGGCCGAAATCGTGGGAGAGAGACATGCGAATCCATCTAGCCAGACCGGCCGGGCCTACACGGCAGACGCGAACAGCCGCATCTGCCCGGCGCGCGAAGAAGGAGCGCTGTCGTGCTGCATACCAGTTCTGACACCGCCCTGGACTCGGCAGCGCAAGGTCCCGAAACCTTGACGATCGGCCATTGGGTATTCCTGTCGCTGTGCTTCGTCATCATGATGTTCGACGGCTTCGACGTGCAGGTCATCGGACCGACCGCTCCGTTCATGGCCAAGTCGCATGGGATCGCCATCAGCACCTTCGGACTGGTGCTTGGCGCAGGTCACCTCGGCGCGATTGTCGGAGCCTTCGGCCTCGGCCTGATCGCTGACCGGACAGGCAGGAAGCGCACGCTGGTGGTGGCGACCATCGTGTTCGGCGTCGCCACGATAGCGATCGTGCTCCCGTTCATATCATCTGTCTCCGCGCTCGCGGGCGTTCGCTTCGTCAGCGGGATCGCGCTCGGCGGAATCGCTCCGATCGTGCTCGCGATGGCTGCCCAAGTCACGCCGCAGCGGATCCACGGACGCGTGCTGGCGACGCTGTGGCTTGGCCTGCCGGCGGGCGGCGTAGCCTGTGGCCTGCTTGGCGCGCTCACGCTGCCGGACTGGAAGTCGCTCTACATGATCGGTGGCCTTCCCCCAACCCTGATCGCGATCTTGCTGATCTGGCTGGTCCCGCCTTCGCAGAGTCTGGCCGCCTCCTCTGCACCCGCGCCCGCCCGAGTGCAAGCGCCGGCCCTCGCCGCGGCTGCGCCTCGTCCTCGGGTTCTGGCCCCGGGGCGCAGGGCGTCCACGCTGATCTTGTGGATCTTGTTCTTCGTAGAATTCGTCCAGATGATCTTCGTGGTATCGTGGTCTCCCACGCTATTGGATTTGGCGGGTGCCAGCCCAAGCCAGGTCGGCTCGGCATTGCTGCTGTTCAACCTCGGTAGCATGACCGGTATAACTGTGGGCGGTGTGCTTGTTGACCGGATATCCCATTATCGCGTGATGATCGGATGTTCCGTGGCGATCATGCTGTCCCTGTTCCTCCTCGGGATGTTCACCCACTACCCGTTCGCGTTCTTCGCCATCGGGCTGGTACTTTTTGGGGCAAGCAGCGGCGTCGGCAATTCCGCGGTGCTGGCCTTGGCTGCTGCGGCCTATCCACCGGATATCCGCGCCACGGCGATCGGCTGGGCCTACTGTTTTGCACGCCTCGGATCGACCGTCGCGGCATCGCTGGGGGGATATCTTTACGCCGCGGGTTGGTCGGCCGCATCGCTTTATTATCTGATCGGTTCGCTCGGTATCGCTCTGCTGCTCGGCGCCATGCTCATTGCGCGGTTCGTCCGTCCATCCGCGCAAGGCGCGGGCGAACGATTAGAGCATGGCGGTTGAAGGGCATTGGCGGTCGCCAACTGCGCGCCCGGCTGCGGGATCGGGTCCGGGCGAGTGCGCCGCAGCCATTCCCTACAGCACCGAGGAATAATGCAACAGTCCAGCGGAACGCAGGCCGGTGCCGAAACTCGGTGCGCGCAACGTCCGCGCCGGCCTTATCACCCCTAGCGAACTTGCTGGCGCGCCCGCCGATCAATCGGCCTTGCGGGACTCGTCCAGCAGTAGATCGATCATGTCGCGGGTATGACTGGGCAACACCTCAAGATTTCGCACGCAGATGATGATCTCGCGGGCGGCCGTCTTGTCGGCCAGCGGAATGATGCGCAGGTTGCGGCCGCGAACATGGTAGCGTCCGGCCCGCTCGGACAGCACGCCGATCCCCAGATTTGATTCGACCATGTGGCACAGCGTATCATAGCTTCCCGCCCGCACCCGGATGCGAAGCCTTCGATTGAGCGCACACGCGGCCTGCCGCATGAATTCCTGGATAACGGTGTGCTCGGCACATCCGACCAGTTCATATTCCAGCGCATCTGCAAAATAGACTTCGCCCCGCGCCGCCAGCGGATGGTCCGTGGGCGTAACCAGAACGAACCGATCGTCGAGATAGGGCAGAACCTGGAGATCCTCGGTTCTGATCGGCGCGCCAAGAATGCCGATCTCGGCCGTTCCGTCGCTGACCGCGCGCACGCAGTTGCTCGCGACTAGTTCGATCAGATCGACCCTGATTTCCGGGTGCCGCTCCAGATAGGTCTTCAGGATGTGCGGAAAGCGGTCCAATATCGCCGGCGGACTGGCCACCACGCGGATATGCCCTTTGATCCCTTCGGCATAGTCCCTCAGGTCCGAGCGAAGGCTCGCCATCTGCTCGATCATCAGCCGGGCATGGTGCAGAAATGCCTGGCCCGACGAGGTAAGCGTCACGCCCTGGCTGCTGCGGTCCAGCAGCTTGACGCCCATGCTTTCCTCGATGTGCTTGATCCGCACGCTGGCGGCCGGTGCGGACAGGAACGTGCGCTCGGCGCCGCCGGTCACGCTGTTGGCTTCAGAGATGTTTATGAACAGCCTGAGGTCGGTGAAATCGACTGGAAGGTTCATCGAAACTCTCGCGCGGGACCTATTCTCGTTCGCGAACGACGGTCTCCCAGACCGAGTTCTCGATCCGCCTTAACTAGAGACTAAGGTGCCATGACGCAAAAAATAATTTCGGGAGATCCGCGGTCCGCATATGACTTTCGTGACAAGTCGATGGGAGATGCGCCAGTTTTCGGCGATCCAGCCGCACAATGCGCGGAACACGTTCAGACTCGTTCACGTAACAGAACACAGTAAATTGGACGTAGCATTCATGTATGACCTATTAGCCGGTGTTCGCGTGCTAGATGTCTCGCTTCTGGCACCCGATATGCTTGCCATGAATTTGGCCGACCTTGGGGCCGACGTAATCAAGATCGAGGCCCCGCCCTACGGGGATCACGCCCGGGTTATCCCAGGCCGCATCCGCGAAGGCGCCCCCAGTTCGAACCACCTGCGGTGGAACAGAGGCAAGCGCAGCCTGCTGCTCAATCTCAAGAACGCGCAGGGCGTGCAGATATTCCTCGAGCTGGCGAAGAAGGCCGACGTCGTGGTCGAAGGGCTGCGCGCCGGCACCATGGCCCGGTTCGGCGTGGGCTACGACGTGGTGCGCCAAGTCAATCCGAAGATCGTCTTCTGCTCGATCTCCGGAACGGGGCAGACCGGGCCTTACGTGCACCTTGGCATGCACGGCGCCGGGCTGGATTCGATTGCCGGCGGGGTGTCGGTCGCTTTCCGCGAAGATGGGCGCCCGTTCGTGGGCCAGCACATTGCCTTCGGCACGCGGGTCGGCCCGCTCTACGCGGCCTTTGCCGTCGCAGCGGCGCTGGTAAAGGCGGCCCGCACCGGCGAAGGTTCTTATATCGATGTCGCCCAGACCGATGCCGCGGCGTTCGCCGAGGTCGACCGGCAGTTCCATCTGCTCAACACAGGCGTGGAACTGCCCGGAGACCTTTATCGCAATGCCGTGCGTAACCAGTGCTATCGCACGAGGGACAGCAACTACATCCTGTTTCAGGCGTTCGAGCACAAGTTCTGGGTGAACTTCTGCCTAGCCATCGAACGACCGGACCTTGTTGCGCGCGGCGGAGACCAGACCGACGTATCGGCCAATGCGCTGAACATGGCCATGGGCGACGAAGCGCTCAGGGCCGAGCTGGCCGAGATCATGGCGACCCGCACCCAGCGCGAATGGATAGATTTCTTCATCGCCCACAACATTCCCGGCGCGCCAATCAACAGCCTGACCCAGGCCATGGAGGACCCGCACTTCAAGGCCCGCGACAACATCTATGTACAGGAGCACCCCACCGCGGGGCCGATCAGGATGCTCAGCACCCCGATCAAGGTACCGGGGCAGCAGTTCGACGTACGCCCGGCGCCGGATGCCGGCGAGCACACCGACGAAGTGCTCGGTGAGCTGCTCGGGTTCGACGACGCAACCCTGACGCGGCTCAAGGCCGAGCGGGTGATCGGTTCATCGCAGCAACACGCAACGCGAGTGGAATGAATGCACAGCACCGACAACACGGCCGACAGCGCGCAAGACGTGTCCACCTCTGCAATGGGGGAGGTCCTGCTACCGGGGATCCGCGTCTTGGAGGTGGCCACCTTCGCCGCCGGTCCCACCGTGGGAGCGATCCTGTCCGACTTCGGCGCCGACGTGATCCACATCGAGGAACCGCTAAAGGGCGATCCATATCGCGGGATTCTGTCGCAGGCCTGGATCACGAGCGAGGCGGACCTGAAGTTCAACGCCTCGTGGGAGCTGGTGAACCACAACAAGCGCTCCGTGGCGATCTCGCTCAAAACCAAGGAAGGCCGCGCCGTTTTTGCCGCCCTCGTGAAGCAGGCGGATGTATTCGTCACCAATATGCTGCCCGAGCGTCGCCTGCAGCTTGAGATCACCTACGAACAGCTTTGCGCGATGAACGAGCGGCTGATCTACGTGGGAATTTCGGGCTATGGTGAGGAAGGACCGCTCAAGAACCGGCGAGGCTATGATTTCAGCGCATTTTGGGCAAGCTCCGGACTGATGGGCATGTTCGGGGAGACCATGGGCGTCCCGCCAATGTGCCGCCCCGGAATGGGCGATCGTCCGACGGGCCTGGTTGCCGCCGGTGCGGTTGGGTTAGCCCTCTATAATCGCGAACGGACCGGCAAGGGGCAGGCAATTTCGGTTTCGCTGATACACATGGGCATGTGGCAGGCCGGGATGGATATCCAGCGCACGGCCGCACTCGGCGCGCCCGGCCCCTATGAAAGCCGCGAGCAACCGTCCAATCCCTTGTGGAACCCGTACCGCTGTCGCGATGGCCGCTGGCTGCTGCTGGCTCTGTTTGCCGATTACGACTGGCCGACCATCTGCCGGGCGCTCGGACACGAAGAATTGGTGGACGACGCGCGCTTCGCGACGGCCAAGGCGCGCCATGCCAACGTGCGCGAAACCGTGGCGATGCTCGACACGGTTTTTCAGGAGCGCACCCTGGGCGAGTGGGAGCCGCGCCTCGACGCCCACAAACTGGTGTGGGCGCCGGTCCTGCTGCCCGATGAAGTGGTGGCGAGCGAACAGGTTCGGGCGAACGGATACTTCTTCGATGCCGAGCACTCCGACCCTTCCCTTGGCAAGTACCGGCTGCTGCGGTCGCCGCTCTCCTTTTCGCGCACGCCGGCCCGCTTCAGACGCCATGCACCGGCGCTGGGCGAACATACCCGCGAGGTGCTCGGCGAATTGGGTTACGACGCCCAATCCATCGATCGCATCGTCTCGCGGCGAGACGCCAGCGCGCCGCAGGGAGGCGATCGATGACCGGCGTCGGCCAGATCGATCCGGTCACCTTCGAGATAATCCGCCATCGCCTGTGGCGGATCACCGAAGAGCAGGCGAAGATCGTGGTCCGCATGTCGGGCTCTCCGATCACCTACGAAGCCAAGGATTTCTCCACCGGCATCCTCACTGCGGCCGGAGACGGACTGTTCATCAGCACCTATCAGCCGCTGATCGGCGTCACATTGTGTTCGGTGGCGCAGGCGGTGATCGATCAGTTCGGCGCCGACATCGCGCCCGGAGACATGTTCTTCTGCAATGATCCCTGGCTGGGCGGCGTGGGGCACCCGAACGATCAGGCACTGGTCGGTCCGATCCACCATGACGGCCAGATCATAGCCTGGGCCGGCGTGGCCCTCCACGATGGCGATGTCGGTGCGACCGTGCCCGGCGTGCACCCGGCCGCGCCTGACTCGCGACATGAAGGCCCGCTCATCCCGCCGGTTCGCATCATCGAGCGGGGCGTGCTGCGGCGCGACCTTGAACAATGGGCGATGCGCACCGTTCGCGACCCCGCTGCAAACAGCTTGCACCTGCGTTGCCGCATGGCTGCAATTACGAACAGCCAGAAACAGATTGGCGAAATCGTGGAGCAGCACGGCGTCGACACCTATCTCGCCTTTACCGACGCCTACGTCGCCGCCATGTCCAAAGCGCTCAGGGAACGACTGCGCGAACTTCCCGATGGCAGCTGGCAGGAAGAAATCCTCATCGATCACGACGGCGTTTCGCCCAGCGCACTGGCGCGCGTTCACTGTCGGCTCGTCAAGAATGGCGAACGCCTGACGCTCGATTTCCGCGAAACCGATCGGCCCGCCGCAGGGCCCGTCAATTGCGCACCCAAGGGGCTGCATGCATCGGTCTACGCGGCAGTGATGTCGATGCTGTGCTACGATACGGGCTGGTGCCCGGCAGCGCTGGACGAAAGCGTCGAGATCGTCACGCGACCCAACACCATCGTTACCGCCGAATATCCCACCCCTGTCGGCCTGGCCACGGTCGCCGCGATGTCCACCGCCGGCGCGATCGTACGATCGTGCGTTTCCAAGATGTTTGCTTGCTCGCCGGCGTACCGCGATCGCTCGCGCGCCTTTTCCGGGATGGCCGGCACCGGCTCGCTGATCTGGGGAATCGGTCAGGACGGCAAGCCCAAGCAGACCTTGGGATCGTTCGTGCTCAGCCGCGGCGCGGGCGCATATTGCACGATGGATGGCGAGGATGCCGGCGGTTACGCCGGTCTGCCAGCGGCCTCGATCTACAATATCGAAACGGTCGAACAGGCGAATCCAGTGCTGGTCACCCTCTACCGCAAGGAGGCCCCCGAGACGGCCGGAGCTGGCGCGTTCAGAGGCGGTGCGGGAATGGAGATCGCTTTCGCGTTGCGGCCCGGCTTCGACAGACTCCATGTCAACTGGGGGTCGATGGGCTTTCACCATCCTCACACCAAAGGCCTGTTTGGCGGGCTGCCCGGATCGGTGGCTGGCGTTCAGGTGCTGCGCAATTCCGACGTGGCGAAACGGCTGGAGTCCGGCCAGGTCCCTGCGGACCGCAGCGAAATGGGCTTCGACGCAATCGAGCAGGTCGAGGCGAAGACCGTCGACAAACAGCTTGGGTCCGCCGACGTCCTCCTGGCCTGGGTCGAAGGTGGCGGCGGTTATGGCGATCCGCTCGACCGGGATCCGGTGCGGGTGCTTTGCGACACCCGCGCCAGCCGGTGCTCGCTGGATCAGGCCAGGAGCATATATGGCGTGGTATTCGATGCCGATGGCATCGACATCGACATCCCCGCCACGAAACGATTGCGCGAAGATCTGCGCCGTGCCCGCCTGGGCGGAGCCGCCGTCGCGCAGGCTTCAGCTCCGGGCGAAAACGGCGCCGCGGTGGCCATCGGCATGGGACTGGTGATGACACGCTGCGCCGATATCCCGGTGATTGCCTGCGCGCGTTGCCGCCATGTCTATGGCCCCACCGACCGGAATCCGAAACTCGGCGCGGTAAGCAACGCGCTGCCGTTCACGGACGGCAGCAACTACAACCAATATGCGTTCGATCGGGGCGAAGTGGTGCTCAGAGAGTTTGACTGTCCCTCTTGCGGGACCCGGTCGGCCACCGAGTTGCGCAAGACCGGAGAAGGCCTGCTCCACGATTTCGAGTTGTCTGCCGAATCCTGCTCGGCGCTGCTCGAAGGTCGCGCGGCTGCCGCCTCGTAAAGCGCGCTCGACGCATACATTTCTGTTCGGAGAACACAGCATGTACCATGTCGCAGTCGATATTGGCGGAACCTTTACGGACTGCGTGGTGACCAGGGCGGGACGGATCATGGCTGCCACCAAAAGCCCATCCACTCCTGATGAGCCCTCCCAGGGCGTGATCGATGTCCTGGGCGTTGTCGCCGAGCAGCTGGGCATCGCCGTGGGCGAACTGCTGGATGAGACTGAGTTTTTCATTCACGGAAGCACCGTTGCCACCAATGCCATCCTCGAACGCAAGGGGCCGGTGACCGCGTTGCTGACCACCCGTGGGCACGAAGATACCCTCATCGTCGGCCGGGTCGCGCAGCGGGTGGCCGGATTGTCTCCCAGCGACTACATCGACGAATACCGGCTGCGCAAAGCCACGCCGATCGTGCCGCGATCCCGCATAGTCGGGATCAACGAGCGGATCGATGTCGATGGCAAGGTGTTCGCTCCTTTGGACGAGGAACAGGCCTTGGCAGAGGTCGGCAAACTGGTGGATGCCGGCGTGCAGTCGATCGCGATCTGCCTGCTCTGGGCGCCTGCGAATTCCCGCCACGAACGGCGGCTGAAAGATCTGATCGCCCAGCATTTTCCGGGCATTCCCGTCGCCATCTCAGCCGATGTCGCCCCACTGATCGGCGAATATGAACGCACGGTGACAACGGTTCTGACAGCCTTTCTCGGGCCGAAGATCGATGCCTACCTCGACCTGCTGGCAAAGCGGATTCGCGCGCTGGGGTTTCACAGGGAACTGTTGCTGGTCCAAGCGACGGGGGGATTGACGACGTCCGATGGGCTGAAGGCCAGCCCCTTGCTCTTTCTCGATTCCGGGCCGGTCGCCGGCGTATTGGGCCCAGTCGGCCCGAAGCTGTGATTTTAGCCATGTTGAAGAACGAAGATTGAACATGGCGAGCTACCAGGCTCGCTCTTGTCCTCCAATCTCGTAAACATCGGTCTCGATCGAGCACCTGTAGCTCTCTGCGATGTTGAACATCTCTGTCTGGAGAGATGTGATCTCGTCATCGAGGCTGACGCCATCGGCATCCTGATCATAGGCGACGGTCAGCGTGTAATCGCAGTTCCCGGTCTTTTGCATCTGGTAATCCCGCTCCAGCATCGCCTCAATGCGCTCGCGAGCGGGCTTTCTGCCACGACCATGCTTGTTGAAGTTCTCGATGGTCAGATGCAGGGCGATGGTGACAGAAGGCGGCTTTTCCGGCAGCCCGATCCTTGAAGGAATGACGTCAAGCGCCCGATAGACGGTCATCCTTGAGATCTTGAGGTCGCGCGCGACGCTGGCCTTGCTCGCGCCGGCGGTGATCCGGCGTCGGATTTCATCGTCATCGATGTTTTTCTTCCGGCCTTTGTAGACGCCTTCGGCGCGCGCCGCCTCGATCCCGGCGCGCTGCCGGTCCTTGATGAACGTCAGTTCCATGTCCGCGACCATGCCCAGAATGGTGATCACCATCCGCCCCATGCTTCCGGCCGTCGTCACCTCCGGCTCAAGCACCCGCAATGAGGCTCCCTTCTGGTCGAGTTCATGAACCAGATTGAGAACATCGCGTGTGGAGCGACCGAGCCGATCGAGACGCAGGACGACGAGTTCGTCATCGGCGCGCAGGAACTGCATGATCGTCTCAAGCTCCGTGCGTCCAGTGCGCGATGCGCCCGAGCCTGTTTCGGAGCGGACGATTTCACAGCCCGCTGCCTTCAACCGGGCAACCTGGATGTCGAGATCCTGGTCGATGGTGCTGACGCGGGCGTAGCCGACGCGGGTCATGGGCAAATCCGTCACATTAGGGTGGCTTTGCCCTCGTACAGTAACATTGGTGACGGAACCACCCTTTTGTGACATGTCGTATATGTCACTTCCGATCGTCACGTTCGGGTGCACCCAAATGGTGCGAGCGAAAGGCCCCGGTCAGGCAGCAAGCCGCCCAAAATCGATCCGGCTATTCAGATCGAGGTCGAAGCGGCCATAAGGATTGACGTGGCTGTAAATCAGCGGTGTGAGGCCGCGATAATCATCCGGCGTCATCCGGCCCGTCCATTTCGGTTCCACCAGCACGCTCTGAAGCATTCGGGTGTTCACATAGACAAGCGACGCTTGCAGCAAATGTAGCGCCAGGACCGAGAGCTGCTGCTCATCGATGCGGTTGGTGGCGATCTCGCCGCCCTTGCCGAAGAAAACGAACCCGTTGGCACTGTTCCAGTTTTCAACGACATTCAGGCCTTCATGAATTTCGCGGCGGAAGGACTCCTCGCGCAGATACCGGCACAGGAAGATCGTCTTGACCGCGCGGCCCAGCTCACTCAACGCCTTGTAGGTCGGGTGCATCACCTCGGAGCGGCTGAACCGGCGCAGGATCGCCTCCGGGTCGGCGGTTTTTGTCTGCATGGCGGCTGCATATTTGACCATCTCGTCATATTGCTGCTCGATCTCATCCCAGTTGATCGGACTGGAGAGGATCGGCTGCAAGTGGGGAAGCCGCGTTCGCATGCCGACATCGGGAAGAGCCAGCTTCTGGCGAGCGATCGCTTTCAGGCGGGGTGCGAGCTCAAATCCGAGAAGCCGGCAAAATGCAAAGCCAACCGCGCTTTGGCCATGACTATCAACATATTGTCGCTGGATTTCCATGTCGGTGCAATGGCGCAGCACGCCCTCGATCATGGAGGCGACCTCGGAGGAAGAGCAGCGCTTGAGCTGGGAATAGACGCACGTCGCGCGTCTTTCGACATGCCAGTAGATCATGACGCCCCGCCCACCATAACGCGCATGCCATTCCGTCATCAGGTTGCGATCCCAGGCTCCGAACTTTGTGGAATCTGACGCACAGGCCGTGCCGGCGTCTCCCCAGACTGCGGCATTGCGGATTGCCAGGGTCGCATTCGCAACCCTGGCACACGCCTCCTTGAGCGCCGCGGCATGAACGAAGCGGCGATGGACATGCAGCAGCTCTTCATAGCTGACATCGGGGGTGGCGCCGGCGATCCGCTTGAGCCCGGCATTCGTTCCCAAGCCGTAGAGGCATAGCAGGAGACGTTGATCCAGCGCGGTTTTCGGCAGTGCAACACGCGAGGCCGATGTTTCGAACGCTTCGAGAAGTCCCGTATCAAGGGCAGCCTCCTTCAGTACGTCGAGCAGCCCGGTCATCGGCCAGCGTTGGCCGATCTCGGTCTTGATCGAGGCGAGACCCCTGGGTTCGGGCAAGGGTTTGAACGGGGTGAGAGAGATACGGTTCTCGCCGCGCCACAGCAGCCGAACCTTGTCGTTCCGGGGAATATTGGCATTGAGGCGCAACAGTTCCTGAGCAAGCTCTTCCCGGATGGCGCTTGAAAATGCACGCGCATCCGCCGTCAGGTTCAATCCTGTGTAATATGCTTCTCGCCGCGCATCGAAGTCCTTGGGAAGATCGTCATCGGGATTGCGGTATCGGTCCGCCCCGGCAACCCAGATTTCCTTAGAACGGATGCGATCGCGCAGTTGCGCGAGGACACAAAGCTCATAACTGATCCGGTTTACGCGCCCCTCTTCATCAATGACGGAACTGCGCCATCTCGCCGGAATGACCTCGTCGACCGGCACTGCGTGCGGCGGCACGTAGCGGCATCCATCATCCACTTTGCTTCTGATCCAGTCCAGGGCCGCCAGCACCGGACGCCACATGGCGTTGTTCGACCGGAACTCCAGTGCCGAAAGCAGGCTTGGCAGCATACGGCGATAATGATTGGCCCATGACCCCCGCATCACCTTGTAGATCCGCCGATCCAAGGCGCCCTTTGCCTGGCTTTCCTTGATGATCGCCGCCAGCTTGTCCTTGCCGGCGATTGGGAAAATGACATCGCAGATGCGCCCGGATGGATCGTCGATCGAAGCGCTGGCAATCTCGACCAGGAGTCGCTCCTTGCCATAGACCCGCTCGATGTCTTTCGCGATATCGCCCACCACCTTGCGTTTCGAGCGCGATCCGATCTTATGGACCGTCTCGATCAGCAGGTCGACCATCGCATCCGTAAGCTGAGCTTCCCGCGCCATCAGATAAACGGCATAGAGCCCGAGCTGGCGCGCCGGTACATGCCGGCGCATCTCCGAGGCTTTCTCGCCGGCAGCCCGGCGAACGATCTGATCGACCCATGCCTTGCCCGTGACCGATAGGAAATCTCGGGGAAGAGCAAGCCGCTGGATAAAGGCGAGTTTGGCGGTCACGCCAAGAATGTTTTCGAGCGTCGCCTGACCTGCATCGCCCTTCATCGTGTTGAAGCCGGTCGGGCCATCGGGATCGGCGAGCGAGGCTTCCAGCAAGGCGACCGCATCCGGCACAAGCCGGTCGCGGACTCGGGCCAACAGGGCCTCCAGATAGAGGTGTCGTTGCGAGCGGACGAGGCGTTCCAGCTCCTTGCGCGACGGCCCATAGATACGGCGGTCGCGGCACCACAGGAAAACATGCTCGAGCATGGCATTGATCGACTGCCCGCCCGCACAAAGATCGTCGGAAATCCACCCCGACAACGCCCTGCGATCCGTCTGCGTCATACGGCGGAACCCGAGATGCCGCAAAATCTCCGCGCAATGCCGGCGGGCGGTGCGACCGGAAAAATCATAGTGGTTCACGGATTTGGCATCGAGACCAAGTTGCTCCGCCAGATACAAGACACCGTCGGAGGGTATCGACGCATGATCCGGCACAAAGAAGCCATGCGCGGCGAAAAATCTAAGCTGAACCGCCAATCCCAGTCGCGCCGTCTCCGCTTTGCCGGTCACGAACGCGATGTCCGAAAAACTCAGGCTCCAGGAGCCGATCAGATCCCCACTCGAAACGCCAAGGCTCATAACGCCACTCCCTTATCGGAGCGGAACGTCGTTCCTCGCATGGGCGACCGTCAACAACAACCAGCCCGTTCCCGACGTGTTCTCCAAGATGACCAAAATCGCAGCTTCGGGCCGACTGGGCCAAACTGCAAGACTTCGAGCGCTTCCTGACAATGGATGGCTGCTTTGCCCTGGTTGGCCTTGTCTAACAATTTGATCGCTGTCTCGATGAGAACAAGGGCTGCGGTAACTTCACCTTCTGACGGTTTCTTCGGTTTCATGGGAGTCTCCCAACATTCCGGCACTGTAGGATGTAACGCGGCATCGTAATGCAGGACGCTCTTTTGGGCGACATTTCTGCGAGCGCTTCGCAACAAGCGCCCAACTCTTACACATTTGTCGTTTTCAGGCTATATGGGTCTGGTCATGGGCCGCCACACGCCCCTTTTGGGGAAGTGCAAAAGGGCGGCCCTTCCATTTTGTTCGGTTTTCATGGCTCTGTCGCAAAGAGCTTCTCGATCTCCGCCATCGGCATGAACAGGCGGTTTGGCTGTTCGGCCAATCTCAGAAACTCGTGCCGCTCATAGAATGAGATCGCGGCATCGTCCTTGGCATCGACCACGACTGCCAAAGAGGCCGTCTCGCTGCGCAGACAGCGCCGGAGCGCGTCCAGCAAAAGTTCCGTTCCCAGCCCCCTCCCTCGCCCTTTTGTATCGACCGCGAGACGGCCGAGCAGCGTTGCCGGTAGCACTGGATAGCGCGGCAGTTTCTTGACGAACGCCGCCGGCAGCTCAGCCGCTTGGATCGACGTGTTCGACAGCGTGTAGAAGCCCAGGACACCGTGGGACGGCGGCTCTATCAGCACATAGGGCGCGGCGACGCGACGGCGCGCATCCTGGCCGGCTTGCGACTGTAGATAGCGGTCCAGCGCTTCGACGCTACAGGAGAAACCGGAACGATCGTGGCGTGCCGTGTCGAGAAGCTCGATAACGGGCCTTGCGTCAATGCTCACGCTTATTGGTCGCCGTAGCGCGCCCTATACGCCGCAACACGCTCGCGCATCTTCTTGCTCGGCTCGCGTGGGTTGAGCAGCGCATCCACAAATGCCTTGGAATCCCTGACGCTGAGCTGGATGACCTCGTGTTCAGCAATGGCGCGCTTCGCCGCGTCCTGAACGCTGGTCAGCACGAAATCGGTGATGCTGCGCCCTTCGAGCGCGGCAGCATGCTCGATCAGCGCCTTCTGTTCCGCCGTGACGCGCGCTTCCAGTCGCTCGGCACGCCGGCGAGCTGGCGCGGCGCTTTCCTGTCTTTGTGCGTGGGCCATAGCAATTCTCCGTGTCGCCAGAGATGTACGGCCAATTGCCGGAAAATTCAAGGTGCACGCTTTATCGATCGAAGCAGCAGAAGCCATGTTCCTCGATCAAGGCGATCGCTTCCTGTTCGTCGGGCCTGTCTTTTTCCAGCGCCAGCGCCCGAACCTTCGTCCACGGACCCAGCTCGTCAGGAAGGTTCGCTCCCTCCCCATCGATCGTCAGAGCGGACAGGCCATCAGCGCCAGTGAAGAGCCAGACATTCACGCCTCAACGCCCTCCCCTTCCGCGTTGATCGTATCCTGCACCGATGCTGGGAAGTGGCGGTAGAGCGTCGGCACCGAGACGCCGATCGCCGGCGCCACCTCGCGCACCGTCATGCCGGAGGCCAGGAGCTTGCGCGCCGCTTCGAGCCGCTTGGGGGTCATGACCGTTTTGCGGCCGCCTACCCTGCCCTCGCGCCGCGCCACGATCAACGCGGCCGTCGTGCGCTCGCGAATGAGATCGCGTTCCATTTCCGCCATCGCGGCGAGGATGTTAAAGATCAGCTTGCCGGCAGTGCCGGCAGTGTCGATCCCGTCCGTGAGCGAACGGAATCCGATGCCGCGTTCGGCCAGCTCGGCCGCGAGATCGACGAGCCCCTTCATCGTTCGGCCGAGGCGATCGAGCTTCCACACCACCAGCACGTCGCCGGTGCGCGCGTGCGACAAGGCGTCGGCCAGGCCGGCGCGGTTCGCCTTGGCACCGCTTGCCTTGTCGGTGAAGGTCTTCTCGCATCCAGCTTCGCGCAGCGCGTCGAGCTGGGGCGTCAGATCCTGTTCGGGCGTCGAGACCCGCGCGTAGCCGATCAGCATGAACCGTTCTCAAAACTCATCTTCTGCGCCTATCACGACAAAGCCCAATCGAGAAAGTGTTTTGATACACGCTGCGCGGCTGCTACACGTTCTCACATGGTCCCGTTTCAAAATCGATCGTTTGCGAGACACGCGCCCATGCCCGGTCGCCAAAAGCACGAACGCTTTTGCGCTGCGCCCGGAACGGTCATCGAAAGCACGAACTTTCGGCGTCGATCGGGCCTCTATGGAGGGATGCGGGGGAAGATTCGCGCGATCTTCGTGCTTTTGGCGACCGTTGAAGTGGTGGCCGGATTGGCGAGCGGATGAGCGAGGCCGTCGCGATCCAGGGCGACTTGTTCGCGCTCGACAGCCCCTTGCTGACCGAGGTTCGCGGCGAACGGTCCCTCATGGCTTTTCCCTTCTTCGCGTTGAGCAAGGGGAAATGGACCAAACCGCTCGCCTATAAGACCGACACCGTTTCGATCGAGATCGTCGCTACCGCCAAGGGCGTCGCGACGATCTACGACAAGGAAGTCCTGCTATATATAGCGAGCCTTATGGTGGCGAAGCTGGATGCCGGCGTGGGCGTCTCGCAGGACTTCTACTTTACGGCCCACGATCTTTTCCGCGTTACTGGCGTCAACGGATCGGCCCGTTCCTACGCGCGCCTGTCGGACGCGCTGGAGCGGCTGCAGGGCACCCAGATCAAGACTGACATCGAGGCCGGGGGCGAGGGTCAGGCCGGGTTTTTCTCTTGGCTTTCCGAAGCCCAGCTCCATTACACCAAGACCAAGACTGGCGATAAGCGGCTGAAAGCCGTCAAGGTTCGCCTGTGCGACTGGCTTTATCGCGCCATCCTGCGCGATCGGCGCGTGCTGGATTATGCGCCGAGCTATTTCCAGCTCGGCCCGATCGAGCGCCGGTTATATGAGGTCGCACGATCGGCGTGCGTGCATGGTGTGGTTGAAGTCGACCTTGATGAGCTGCGCTTGCAACTCGGCTACCAAAGCTCGCTCAAGCATTTTCGCTATGAGCTGAAACGTATAGTCGATGAGAATGCCATCCCCGATTTCACCTTCGACTTGATGGACGGCCCGGCGACACCGGCGCAAGGTCGCGCAAGACGGAACGCGGGCGCTGCGCGTGTCCGAATTTCTCCGCGTCCACTTCTCGCGAGCGACTGACTTCGCCCCCTATCCGCAGTTGCGAATCGAGTCGCGGCCGCTGCGCATGTAACGGTCATCGAAAGCACGAACTTCGGTCCGCGAAAGCACGAAGTCGGGTCGCCGAAAGCACGAACGCCGCGCAAAACGGTCATCGAAAGCACGAACTTTTGTTCGAGTCGGTCATCGAAAGCACGAACTTCAACTGTTTCGCCCTGCAATATGATCCGGCAAAAATAGGGTCGCGCTGATCGCATCCCGCGATCGGCCGAACGGGGACCGCTGTGACCACATAAACGAATGCCCGGCACGAGGCCGGGCACCCTGGAACGTGATGAGCGATGCTTGGCGGCATCGATCGGGACGTAGAATACCCCTCTCATACCCGTTCTCGAGCCTTGGTTCAAGGGAGCGCGCTTCGCGCCACGGATGAGTTTTGCCTGGTCCCAGCCCCGCAACGAAGGGGATGGAAGATGGAGGCTGTTTCAGTCGCCCAGGCGAGCTTCATGGCGCTCGCTCAGATTGCTCGAACAGGAAAGAAGAAGGCGCGCTCCGGCGCGCCCAATCCCACAGGCGCGAAAGTGCGCGAGCGCAGCCTGGAGGCCGGCACGTTCGAGGACGGCTTCTATTTCAGCTACGCCAAGGGCGAAACCGATCGGCTCTATAAGCGGGCCGAGGAATTGCTTGCCAACAAGAATGCAATTCGCCGGCTCGCGCGCGCCGAGGATCGCGTGCTCACCGAGGAAGAGCGGCTTGCCACGCTGATTACCAACGCTGCGTTGCGCGTCTTCAAGCAGCTCCTGCAACTCGCCCGGAAATTCGGCGGCAAGGTTTTCCCGACCTATAGCGAGCTGGAGAGATGCACCGGCCTTTGCCGCGACAGCGTGAGCCGCGCCTTGTCGATACTCGAGCGCATGGGGCTTCTCGATCGCCAGCGGCGCTGCGTCGCTGTGGAGCCGCCAGCGGATCGCCCGAAGGCGCGCTATGAGCAGACGTCGAACGTCTATCGGTTCAAGTTCCCCAACCGGCTTGTGCGTTTCCTTCCGCGCTGGCTTCGCCCCGCCCCCCTCCCCGACGATGTTGTGCAGCAGCACGCGGACCGGATCGCCGAGATCGAGGCCATGAAAGCATCCCGCACCCTGCGTCAGCAGATCACCGACGACACGCCGGATGCCGAATTGCGGCGACTTCTTCTCAGCATGGCGGCGCACTTCGAGAATGATTGCGAGTCTGATAAAACGCCTCAACCGCTACATGAGTCTTATAGTTATATGTCAAATGGAGTTGGCCTAGTCGGCCAACGCGGTAACGCCTGACGGCGACCATGCCGAACCCCCACCGCAAACCTCCATCATCAGCATATGACGCAGCGTCGGACGCACCGGCTTCGCCGGCGCGAATGCTCCCCAGTGGGAGCAAGCGGCTTGCTCAGCGCTCAAAATGCGGCCTTCGTGCCTGGCTGAAGCGTTTTTCGTTCCCGAAGGCGGCCATAGCGCCAGTTCTTCAGCGCCGGAACGCGCGATCGTCACCGTCATATTCCCCTCTCAAGGCTGCTGCTGTCCCATCCGTCCGCGGCCGGTGGGTGCGTCGATTACCCGATCACTACATGCCGCCGCGATTTTGACCCGGGCCGCCGAGATACCCCGCGTGATGTTTTCGGCCGATCCTTTCAATCGGCTATTCCTGTTTCGATGGGAAAATGGGCGCTGGCCGCCTTTTACGATCAAGAGAATAACCGGCTGCGCCTACGGTTTCCGCTTCGCGGACCCTCCGTTTTTTCTCTTGATCGCGGCGTCTGCACTCCCCGGCAATTCCCATCAGGAATGAGCCTGAGCGAGTGAAAGGACAGGACCATGCAGAATATCGCGGAATTTCGGATCATCGGCCGCATCGGCAAGATCTCCGAGCATGACAAGGTGACGAAGATCAACGTCGCCGCCAATTACAACCGCCACGAAGAAGGCGAATGGGTCACGGACACCCACTGGAACGAGGTAACGCTGTTCGGCAAGCTGATCGAGCGGGCCGCGAAGGCGCAGAAAGGCGACCTGGTGCATATCACCGGCAGGGTTCGGCAGAACTCCTACGATACGAACGAAGGCCGGCGCTACACGGTGGAGCTGATCGCCGACGGCTTCGCGGTTCTCGCCAAGGGTTCGGAGGATCGCGACTAGGCGCGGTCGGGGCCGCCTACTGGCGGCCCCTCTCGCCGGCGTAGTTCCAGCTCGACGGCTTCACGCAGAAAGTCGGCCTGCCCCTCGCCATCGCGCAGCACAGCCTTGATCCGCCCTAACGTCCCTTCCGGGAAGCGTGCCATTGTCTTTTCCGCGTTAATCCGCGGGCGACCCGCCGATCCGGATTTGCTAGTGGTCATCCCGAGTCACGCATATTGCTGATACCATCTATTGACGTGATTTCAGATACCACTTATTACAGGATGCGCCTTTCATCAAGGCAAGGGAGCAAGGTAATGGAATGGGACAATCTGCTGACGATCGGACTTTTCGTCCTGATCGCGTGGGCCGTCCTCCGGGGCGGCCGAGATCGCGGCCCCGGCATCTGGAGCGGTGACACGCCAGATGAGGAAGCGCGTCGTAATACGCGAACCGATTCCAACTATCGCGGCTATGACCATTGGAACAACCATTCTGATCGAGGCTGGTGAAGCGTGCGGACCATCGCCATCAATGTCGAAAAAGGCGGCGCCGGCAAGACGATGATCGCCTGCCATCTGGCATGGCATCTTGCCGACGCCGGCCATCGCGTTCTCTTTCTCGATCTCGATCGGCAGCGTAACGCGACCGATGCCCTGGCTGATTTCGAGAAGCTCGGCACATGCAAACCGCTGTTCGAGCCGGGATATGTGCCGCCTTCCAGCTTTCCCCAGCTCGCAATTTATTCAAACGAGATGGGCGGTGAATATGACGCCGACTATCCGCGTGCGCTGACCAATCTACGCGCGAACTTCCCGGTGCTGGATTCTCACTTCGACTATTGTGTCGTCGATACCCCGCCCTCGTGGTCGTGGATCAACTTCGCGGCGCTGCTGGTGTGCGACCACCTTATCGTTCCCGTCGAGCTGGGGCCATTCGGTCCAGCGGCGACCAAGCAGGTGTCGGACTCGATCGCGACGGTGAATACACGCCGGCAGACCCCGATCCACGTCGTTGGCCTGATCCCCAACCGGGTTCGCGCCAATGATCGCCACCAGATGGAAATGCTTGCCGCCATCAAGAGCAAGATCGGACGCAATCTGTTTGTCAGCTACCTCCCGGAGCGCGCCCATTATAGTCAGGCCATTCAGGAGCATGTGCCGGTCTGGCGGTTCGAGAAGGATGTGCGCAGTTCGCTACCCGCGATGCGCGCTTTCCTTGAGGAAGCTATGACCCGCATCGGGAGCCACGGATAATGGACTTCGATAAGTTCGACGTATTTGCCGAGAAAGCCGCGGTGTCGGACGCCGATCGCGTCCAGCTCCTCGATCCCGAGCTGCTGTATCCCGATCCTGAGAATGTGCGCGGCGAGATCGATCCCGCCAAGATCGACGAGCTGGCCGAGACGATCAAAGAGCGTGGCCAGCTCCAGCCCATCATTGTAGCGCCGAAGGATGCCGATGGGCGCTACCGGATCATGTTTGGCGAGCGGCGCTGGCGTGCCTGTCAGAAGCTCGGTGTGCAGGTCCGCGCGATCGTCAATAAGACCGACGACATTGAGCAGGTTCGGATCGACCAGTTTATCGAGAACGATCAGCGCGAGGATCTGTCGACGGCTGACATGATCCGGTTTGTTACCGGACAGGTCGCGAAGGGACGCACATTGGCCGAGCTGGCGCGGGCCACGGGACGCAATCGCACGCTGCTGACCCGTTATCAGGGCCTCTCGAAAGCGCCGGATTACGTTTCGGCTTTATTCGCTGACATATCGATGCGCAGCGCGGTCGCGCTCACCCAGGCCGCAAAAACCGACGAGAAGGCGACCCGCGCCTTCGTTACCAGCACGGCGCCGGAGGATATGACGGTGCTGGCCTGCGAGCGTTTCGCGCGCGAGATCGGGGCGAAGAAGTCCGCGCCGGGATCGACCCCAGCGCCAACGAGCGAGATCCAGCCCTCAGCGCCGGAAAGCGACGAGCCACTATCTGCGCCAGAGTCCGATCCCGATTCGACGACAGACGCTATTAGAGATCAGGAGGCGGACCGCGCTGTCGAGGAAGCGGCGGTGCAGCCAGACCCGGCGCCGGAGAAGGCCGTCACGCTTGAGAGTCCCCTCCCCCGCTCGTCTGGAAAGCAGAAGCCTGGCAAGCAGCGCGTCGAGCGGCCGACGATCGAACTTGAGGGCAAGCGTGCGATCGTTGTCGAGGCGCTGTTGCACTTCGACGGAGAAGCCGAGCCTCGTATCGTGAGCTGGCGCTGATCGCGCCATAGAGCGGAAAGCGTCGGCAGAACGCCGCGCTTGCGTTCCAGGGTCAATCCTTTCTTCCGCGAATTCTTTGCTTTCGAGACGGCTTGGGTGTGCCACGTGGCACACTTTCAAGGTGATTTTGGTGGGGGATGTTTGATGGCAGGATAGGTATTGTAGCGTTTAATGTATTACATTACCCTAGCGGGCCATGTCGACCACGCCACTTTCTGCATCCCCCACCAAGGAAACAGCGATGCTGACGGCGCGCGTCGATCGCGCGCTGCTCGCCGATTTCGACGCGCTGGCAGAGGGGAGGGGAGGGCGCAGCGCCCTGCTGCGAACCGTGCTGCAACAGGCATTGAAGCAGGTTTCGGGCACGCCCCGGATCGCCGTGCGTGCCGAGAGCGCCGGGAACCGGGTGTCGCTTCGCTTCACGGATGCCGAGATGGCGGTGCTTGATTATAGGGCGGGCGAACGCGGTATCGATCGCGCAGGATGGATTAAGGCACTCGTGCGCCGGCATATCGCGCTTAAATCCGGGGTGGACGATGGGATGCGCGATGCCGTCGCGCCGATCCGGATGCAGCTTCAGCGTATCGGCCGCAATCTCAACCAGGCCATGAAAGCGGGCAATGCGGCGATGATGGCCGACAGCGGTTTACAGATCGACCGCGAGCTTCGCCGGATCGCGGACATGCGCGATGAGATCAATGAGCAGATTGTCGCGCTGGCGGAAGTGCTGCGCGGCGAGACCGCCTTCTGGGAGGTCGCGGACTGATGCCGTTCGGGGATCGCGAGGATGAGCTGTGGGAGGCGATGAAGCCGAGCTTCAAGCCGCGCATCGTCCACGATCCCAACCTCAGATATGCGCGGCATCTGGTCAACGGCACAGGGCCGTTCGCAGCGCATTCGCCGGCGTCGGCCATGTCGCGGTTCCGATATGATGCGCGGGCAACGCTTGCGCGGATCGTCAAGCGCACGCCTGAAGTGCTGGTGAAAGTAACGGGCCGCAAAAAAGGCGCGGCGCATCTTGCCGCCCATCTCGACTATATCGGCCGACACGGCGAGATTCCGCTCGAGACCCGCGATGGCGAGCAGATCAGCACGAAGCAGGAGGCCCAGCGGATTGCCGATGAATGGTCCGACCCGCTCTACTGGCGCCAGGGCACGACTGTCTCGGCGGTCGCAATGGTGTTCTCCATGCCCGCGGGCACCGATCCGGAGACGGTGAAACAGGCGGTCCGTGAGGTGGCAGAGCGGATGATCGGCGATAATCACGATTATCTGATGGCTTTGCATACCGACACGCCGCGGCCGCATGTTCATCTTACCGTCCAGGCCGAAGGCGTGGACCGCAAGCGGTTCGATCCGAGGCGCGAGGATCTGTTTCGCTTTCGAGAGGCGTTTGCCGAGGCGTTGCGCAGCCGGGGCGTCGAGGCAGAGGCGACGCCTCGCTATACGCGCGGCCAGGGCAGAGCGGGGACAAGCATGGCCCTCACGCAGTTGCGTGCGCGGATACGCAGCGGCGTGTCGCGCCAGCCCACCGAAGCGGATCTCCGGCAGGCGCGCGAAGCGATGCAGATCGCGCTTGGGAAGGCCCAGCAGCCCGCCTTCGTCTCGAGAACACGCGAACGGTGGCAAGACACCAAGCGCCGCTATGAGGCGGCGGCCGAGCAGCTCAGTCGCAGCAGCAACCAAGACGATCGCAGACTGGCGCGTGACGTGCGCCAGTTTATTCAAGAGCGCGCCAACATCGACACGATTCCTGATCGTATGTTGCGCGAAGCCCAGATGCGCGTGCGAGAGGCGCGTGACAGGGGCGTTCAGCCGCCCGAGCAGGGTGTGCCACGTGGCACACCCCCGCCGCCGACCAGACGGCGCTGAGCGAAGGCTTGTCCGCGCGTCAGGCCGAATCTTGCCAAGGCGCTCATCAGATGGGAAATTATGCCCATGAGCGAGCCAGGCATCGTCGTTTTCGCAGCGAACTGTTCGATGAACGCGGCGGCATTGCCGCCATATTCGGTTTACAGCATCGGTCTAAGTCACGAGGCAAACGGAGACAGACTTGATCGTCATTGATGACCTGATGGCAAGCCTTGCCGTGCGGAGGCCAGTGTTCTGCTCCGAAGCCGATTTTCAGCACGAACTTGCCTATGAAATTCGTAAGAACGACCCGAACCTAAATGTGAGGCTGGAATGGCCTCTGACCGCGCCTGCACGGGGCGCGATCGACGTTATCGTGATTGGCGAGACACGGTTCGCATTGGAACTGAAGTATCTCAGCAAAGGCTTTTCTACGACGCTCGACGGCGAGCCGGTCACGCTGAAGCAGCACGGGGCGCATGACCAGCGCCGCTACGACGTGTGTAAGGATGTGGCGCGCATGGAAGCCTATGCGGATGCAACCGGCTGCGGCGCCGGCGTCTTGGTCCTCACGAACGATCCGAGCTATTGGCAACCGCGCGCCCGCGCCGACACTGTAGATGCAGCCTTCAACCTATGTGACCTGCGCGAGCTGACCGGCTCGCTGGCTTGGCATGAATTGGCGAAGCCAGGGACTACGAAAAACCGCGAAGCCGCCTTGGAAATTAGGGGTCGGTATGCCCTCGCTTGGCAGGATTACAATCGGATCGACGGTAAAGCTGGGCTGTTCCGCTACCTATGGATTCCGGTTGCTCTGCCGGCTCGGGTTTAGAACCGGGTGAACGCACGGGTGCGCTCGATGGGCGTTGAAGGGGGAGGTAAATTCATGGCGAGCATCGACATGCACTCGCATCATTCGACGTTGCGCGAGCGCATCGTTGAGCATGTCTTCGTGGGTGAAGCTCTCCGGACGCTGTGGCGGCGTGGGATCACCGACGTGGAAGTCCTGCGATCCGAATTTGACGCGCACGGCTACGACCTGGTCATGGGGCGAGGATCTGTCGTTCGCCATATCCAGTTCAAGACGGGCATTCGCAGCAAGCCCGCGCCCGTCTCGGTCGGGCGAGCCCTCGCAGACAAACCCAGCGGCTGCGTGATCTGGATTTGCGTAACGCTCGATCTCGATCTTGGCCCGTTCTGGTGGTTCGGCGGGGCACCCGGCGAAGCGCTTCCGGACCTGTCGGGCTTTACCAGTCCGAAGCGTATCGGCCGCCGTGAAGGCGGCGATCGGCCGCTTCGGGTCAACCATAGCAAGGTGCCGGCGAAGCACTTTCGGCGGATCGACACGATGGACGCAATGCTGGAAACGCTGTTTGGCCCGTTGCCACATGACACGGCGCCCATCATCGCGGACGAGACGGGAGCCGAGGTCTGATGCTGACATTTGGCAACCTCTTGGAGCTGGCAGGTATTAGCCAAAGCTCGGTTCGGCTGCTGCGGCACCAAGATAACAGGCATCCCGGCTTCCCAACGCCATATGTCCTCTGGCGCGACCATCGAAGCCGCTTTGAGGCGTATCAGGAAACCCAAGGGATTGGTGATGCTCCGGACCTACGCGCGCCCTATTGGGCCTCGTTCGTCGGCGTTCCCGGCAAGGAGACCCTTTTCGTCGGCCTGTACTCGGCCGTGCTGATCGGGCCGCTAGCGGAAGACCGGCCGCACCCCGTGACCGGGGGCGTAGAAGCGGCGGGAAGCTGCAACCAATACCGGCTAGCGTTGCTGCCCGAGCTTGCCGAATATGCGGGCCGCCTCTGGATTGATTAGGGCAAGGGCTATCGCGCGTGGATTCAGCGTGGGGATCGCGTGCCAAAGCCGGTTGTCGAGCTTCGCCGGACCTTTCGCGAAGACCCGTTCCCCGGCTTCGCGGCGCTCATCCTGAACCTATCCGATATTGAGACGATGCCGGCCCATTGGGCGGAAGCTTTGCGCGCGACGCGCGGCATTTACCTGCTGACGTGCCCGCGAACGAGAGAGCAGTATGTCGGCATGGCATCCAGCGGAGAGGGCTTTCTTGGCCGCTGGCGGGAATATTTCACGTCGGGACATGGGGGAAATGTCGCCCTTAAAAGCCGCGATCCTAGTGATTATCAGGTGTCAATTTTAGAGACGGTCGGCACGGGCGCCACCATGACCGATTTGATCGAACTGGAATGCCGCTGGAAGGACAAGCTGCAAAGTCGGCAAATGGGCCTTAATCGGAATTGAGTCCATGATCGACGCGGGCGGAAGTAAACTCAACCGCGGCGCTCAGCGAACCGCTTCCAGATTGCTCCCTGGCGGAAAACCCTTTCCGTCAGGTTGTCGCGCACTTTTGCAATCCGACAGTGGTTTTCGGGCATTGTAAGGGATCGGGAGGCCGCGCAACGCCTCGAGCGGTGGGGGCACCGTGGAACTGCACCGCGCCCCTGACGGAATCATGTGATTTTCGGATTAGCGGGCTCGCAGATAATCACGGGCGGCATAGATCGCAGCAGCGTGTCCGCTCTCCATCAATGTGCGTCCGGACCTGATGTCCTCTACAAGCTGGTCCAGCCCGACAAATGCGAGCGCGATTTCATCGCCACTCTCGTCATCTGCATCAGGGGATTGCCGAAGGGTCGCATCAACCGCGAGGAAGGAGCTGAGCCTATTCGTGTGAGTTGCGGCGTTGGGCAGAAAGGTGCCAATCGGCATGAGGCGCTCGCTAGCAAACCCGGTTTCTTCGAGCAGCTCGCGTGCTGCCGCCTTTTCAAGCCCGACAGCGCCGTCCTTCATTTCGTCCTGCTCTACCGTGCCTCCCGGTAAGCCGAGCACCGTCCGCCCAATGCCGTGCCGATATTCGCGGGTGAGGATAACTCTTCCATCGTCCCGGCGGAGGGCCACAATATTGATCCAGTCCGGATACTCCAGCACTGGGTAGTTCTCAATGATGGCTTGGCTCGACGTTTCACATCGATCAAGGCGAAGTCGCCACCATCCACCTTCATATCCGACCCTCGTCGTAAGGAGGCGCCAGGATCGAGGTTCCGCCATCACTCATTCCTCATTATGGTCAAGCAGCACCCTACTGCTCCCAGAGGGATTAACATCCGGGCGGCCAGCCTACCAATGAGCAACCAGAATAGGTTGCCCGCATCGTTTCTATAGGACAAAGTCGCGCGCTGGCAGGCCTTTTGGCCGATGCTAACGATCATCGATTGGCAGAAGACCTAGCTCGGCCGAACGAGCTTGCACGACAATCAGGTGAAATCGGCCAGCTTGTCGTTCCGGCATGATGGTCCGCGCACCGATGGGGAAGGTGTGCCACGTGGCACACCTTGCGATCTCAGCGCCCGCCGATCGTGCGCGATTTCTGCAAAATCTGGGTTTGCTCGATCTCGCGGACGCGCTGATCCTGTTTGGCCCGGATCTCGATTCCGGCAATTTGCTCACCGCGGCCGATCCGGGCCGCAACGTCCTCCTTGCGCTCAGCAACGAATTCACGCTGCTTTGCGGGATCACCGGGGAAGCGGCCCTCCGCAACTGACATGGCGAATGCCACCTGGCTTTGCGCTTTGCGCAGTTCGGGGTCTTTCGCATTCTGAACGTCGGACTGGCGGCGAAACCGCTCCGCCAGATCGGTGCGAGGCTCGGCCCCTTCCTTTGTGTCGCGAGCCTGGTTGGCCGTCCGCGTGGTCGGTTGCTTCTTGCTGACGCTGCCAGCCTGTCGAGCTTGGTCGCGTTCCGCGGCGGCCTTGGTCTTTTCATCGGGTCGATAGCCATCCACCGCGATCCCCTGCGCTGAAGCGGCAAGGAAGGCGGCACGCTTGAACTCTTCATCGCCGCTGATCTTGATCGACGTCCAGCCATTCTCCTTGGCGAGCCGTATCAGATCGGGCAGCGATTCCCGGTCCTTTGCCTTGATGCGGTCAGGGGTAATGGTCGCGACCGGCACTTTGTCGTGGGCGGTGCGATAGAGCTTGTCGCCGACCCGGAGAAACCGGGAGTCCAGCTCAGGCGGCATCTCGATCGGGCGTCTGCGACGACTTTCGTTTTCGTTGCCAGCTTCAGCATTTTGGGGCTTATCAGCCATGTTATCGCTCCTGTTCGATTACACCTACAACCTCGTTTCCCCGATGCTCGGCCGCGACATCGATGAGCATGTCGGGATGATCCTGCGTGACGATGCAATCCATCGCGAACGAGAACGGATCGGGGTCCGTGAGCTGGTCGAACGTCGGCATCACACAGTCGGGCAAGTCCTCGTCGTCGCGCAGCAGGCGGACGATCGGCGGCACTTCCGGCGCTTGCAGCACACGGGCGCGAAAAAGCCGATCGCCATAGTAGCGGATCTTGTCGCCGTGGATCGGCGGAATGCCGCCGCGCAGCAGCAGCAATTCATCATCCGGGAATTGCATCAGTTCCTGGGGCAGTAGGAGCGCGCGGCGATGATCCGACATGGATTTCGAGCGGTTTGCGAGGATGCCGTGGATCGTGAGCGACTTGGTGACGGATTCCTGGCCGACATAGCCGATCCTCTCCGACAGCTCGTTGGCGACGCGCAGTTCCTTGGGCGTGAAAGCGACCTCGACGCCGCAGTTGGCGACAATCTCATTGGCCACATGCTCGCCATAGACGGCGCGGAGCTGCGATCGGGACTGGATGACGGGCAAGAGCCGGATGCCGTAGCCAGCAACGTAGGAAAAGGCGCTGGCGATGACCTGCGCGCGTCCGATCCGGGCAAATTCGTCGAGGATGACAAGCACCTGAAGGGGTGTGGTCGCGTCAGGCAGCGCGCGGACATTCAGATCCACGAGCTGCTGGAATAGGAGGTTGTAGAGCGGTGCGATCCGGTCCAGCTCGTCGGGCGAGACGCCGAGATAAATGGACATGGGCCTGGTGCGCAGTTCGCGCAGATCGAAGTCGCATTCCTCCGTCGCCGCATCGACACGCGGATTGAGCCACAGGCTCAGCTTCGAGGTGATCGTGGAGAGAAGCCCGGCGAAGGTATTTTCGGCATTGTTGCCGAAGTCGGCGAGCGCGTTGCGGCAGGCGATCGAAAGCGTAAGCGTCGGATCGTCGAGGATCTGCTGAATGAACCCCTTCACATTGCCGCGTGTCAGGAGGCGGTAGATGCCGCCGATCGAGAACGGCTCTTCGGATTGCGCCAGATAGGCGCCGATGCCGACGAAGCCGGTGCGGGCACCTTCCGTCCAGAAGGGTTCGCCCCGTTCGGGCGGGACGAACAGCATGGTCGCGATCTTCTGAAGCTCGATCACCACCTGGTCCGGATCGGCGCGGTCGATATAGCCGAGCGGATTGTAGCGTGCGGTCCGGCCTTCAGGATCGGTCGGATTGAACAGATAGACCGCCTGACCGTGCTTTTGCCGGAAGCCGGCGGTCGCGTCCCAATTCTCGCGCTTCACATCGAGGACGACGACCGATTCCTGCCACGACAGAAGATTCGGGATGACAATGCCGACGCCCTTGCCCGAGCGGGTAGGGGCCTCGACGATGCAATGTTCACTTCCCCCGAAAGTCAGGAATTTCCCGCCCTTCTTGCCCAGCACGATACCGCGATCGGCGCGGAAGCCGGCGCGGCGGATCTCGCGCTCCTTCGCAAAGCGCGCAGCGCCATGCAGCGGGGGCTTCCGCTTGGCGAGCCACCAGACCATGAGGCCCGAGATGAGCAGGCCGACGACCATGCCCGCGGCCAAGGCTTTCATCACCAGCGGATCGCGGCGGTAATACCAGAAGAACTCCGGCATCTTGAGCGCATCGAATTTCGCGCTTGGGAGGCCGAGATAGACCCAGGCCACCACGCTCGCGATAACGAAGGCGAAGGCCAGGCCGAGCGGGATGCCGATCGCGAGCAGGGTGCCCCTGTTAGGCGGCATGACGCCCTGCCGGGTCGTAATAGATCTCGGTCGCCCGAAACTCGCCCTCGACCTTCTTCATCTGCACCACGACGTCGACGAGGATCTTGAGCAGCGAGCGGATATCATCCCGCGCCAGGTCCGCGCCGCCTTCGCTCTCCTTCACGAGCAGCGTCAATTGCTCAAACGCCAGCTCGGCCGAGTCCGCGTGAATCGTCGTGATCGAACCGGGGTGGCCGCTATTGACGTTGCGCAGGTAGAAGAACGCCGTCCCGTCGCGCAGCTCTTGGAGCAGGATGCGGTCGGGCCGCATCCGCAGCGCGCTTTCCAGCAGCTCCTTGGCCGTCACCTTGGCGGTGCCGGCGCCGTCCTTGCTGTAGATCATGTGGACGACATTCTTGTGCGGCACCACCAACTCGCGCGTGTCCTCGATCGTCAGCAGGCGCTCGGTTTCGGGGATGAGCTGGATGAGGCCCTTGGAGAATGTCGTCTTGCCCGAGCCGGTGGCGCCGGAGATGAGGATGTTCAGGCGGCTGCGCACCGCCAGCTCGAAAAACTCCACATGCCGCTCGGCATGAAGCAGGCCGAGAAGCCTTTCCTCGACGTTGCTGACCCGCTTGCTCGCGACCTTCGTTTGCGCGAACAGCCCGTTCGCCTCGAAATCCGCCATCGTCAGCGTCTTGGTCGATGGCTTGCGGACCGTGATCGATACCGTGCCATCGGGCACGACAGGAGGAAGGACGAGCTGGACGCGCTCGCCGGTCGGGAACACCGTCGAGCAGATCGGAGATTCGCGCGTCACGTCCTGCGAGGTGAAGGCGGCGGCGGCCCGGGCCAGCTCGTTGAGGGCATCGAGCGTCAGATCGTCTTCGCGCTCCCAGGTCCAACCGCCGCGCCGCTCCACGCCGACGATCGCCGGTTCGTTGATGACGACTTCGGTTACGTCGTCTTCATCGAGATAGCGGCGCAGCGGCCGCACCGCATGATCGAGGACGGCGGTGTTGCGAAATGGCGCGTTCATCGCAGGCCCAGCCCATAGACTTGCGCGAAGTCGAAATCCTTGGCGACCGTGATCGCCAGCTCGGTCCCCTGATTGACGCGCACGATCGGGCGTATTTGCTGGGTATCCTGAAGCACCTGCGATGTCGTGTCGCCGGGGGTGCGGAACACCGTGGACCCTTCGGGACTGACGGCCTGGCCTGCGATTTGCCCGCCAGCGTCGAGGACGCTGAACAGCATCGCGGCACCGAAGCGCTGCCAGAAGAAGCGGTCGATCTTGCCGGTGATACCGCCGCGGCCGAGCGGGTCAGAGGCCGGCGAGGCGATGTCGATCGCCACGCCGCGCGGCGTGACGGCGCGGGTCCACATGGCGAACAGCCGGTTTTGCCCACGCTGCAATCCGCCCTGATATTCGCCGAAGACGCGCGTGCCCTTCTCGAGCAGCACCACGCGGCCGTTGTCGGAATAGACGTCACGCGGAATGATGCAGGTCGTGTAGCCCGGCACGCTGCTGTCCATCGCGGTCTGGAGCGTGCAGGGAATGATCGCGCCGGCGGTGACGAGATAGTTGCGGTCGCCGATCATGCGGGCCGAGGCGGTGCCGATCGCCGAGGTTTGCTTGAGGGTGTCAAGATTCGTTGGCCTGGGAGGCGCGCTGTCGCCGCCGTTCTGCGCAGGGCCGGCGATATCGCCCAGCGCCCGCGCCGCGCTCTGATTGCCATTATAGGCGATCAGCGTCGATCGGCGGGCATTGTCGCGCAGCGCGCGCGCCTCGTTGGCGCGGCGCTCGGCTTCGCTCTGGCCGCCTTGCGCCCCGCTGGACCCGTAGGGTGTGATCGGCTGACCATCGGGACCGATCGCGGGCACCTGTTCGCCGGCGAGCTGGATCGGCGCGTTCGGATCGCGCGGCGCTGTGGCGAGTGTCGGCGCTATGACCGAATTGGGGTCATAGGGCGCCTCTGCTGCCGGCGGTGGGGCCTTCCTCGCCTCCAGCGCCTTATTGTCGCTCCCAAGGCCCGTGACGAGCGATAGGAGGCCGAATACGACCGCACCGGCGAGGCCCGCACCCACGATCATCTTCTTGTTGTCCCATTTGATCTCGTTGAGAGCGGGAATCTTGCTCGGGCGGTCGGCTGCAGGGGCGCGATCGATTTCGTTCACATCGGGCGTGGCATCGACGTCGAATCTCTTATCGGACACGTCAGTTCTCCGTCGTGCGCTCGACCGCTTCCGAGGCCGTGTCCGTCTTGGGATCGCGGCCGTAGAAGCTCGGGCTTTCGTTGTAGATGCACAGCACCACCTTTCCTCGGCGCAGGCGCATTTCCCTGTAAACGCCGTGGATGACGACAAATTCGTCGCGCACGTCGAACGGAGCGGTTGCTTCGCTCCCGTCCGGATTGACGGTGAAGATCGCCGGGATCTCGCGCTGATTGGGGAAGCGCAGGACGGTGAATTGGCCGTTGTCGCTGACTTCGGACGGTTGCAGCGCCGAGGAGCCCTGCACCCGGTAGGCGAGGTTTCGCGTCCCTTCGAGAACGCCCATGTCGAGAGAAATCGTAACGGCGCGATTTTGCGCGGCCAGCGCTGCCGTGAGCTGCGCACGCTGCGCCGCCAAGCGGGCTTGCTGCGCCTCATATTCGGGATAGCGCAGCCGGACCTTGAAGAAGGTGCCCGGCGTGCGGGCGCTCGCGACGGCCGACAGCTCGAACGTGTAATTGCGCTTGGTGCCCTGGAAATCCGTCACCACGATCAGGTTGGTCGCGCCGGCGCGCTCACGCGGCTTCACGAACAGCGAATTTTCCGCCGGGGCGACCTCCCACGACACGGTGTCGCCCATCGCCACGAACTTGATGACCTCGCCGGGGGCGAACTCGATCTGCGTCGCCGTGCGGAACGCGCTCCGGATCTGGATCACATTGCCGTCGGTATAGGCGACCTCGCGAATGCGGGCGTCAGGCCCGCGCTGCGTCGGGGTCTGCGCCAGCGCCGGCGCTGCCGACACGGCGCCGATCGCGGCGGCCAGGAGCAGGATGCTTTTCATCGTGGCGAAATCTCCGCATCGGCTCGGTAGGACTTCACCTGAAAACCGAGCGGGTTGGCGTATCGACCGGATTCCGTCTCCGGCTTCGACAGCACATCGAAGGTGATGGTGGCGATGGCGGGGGTCTCGATCACTTGCTGATCGCGCTGGAGGCGCTTGACGAAGCGGACCTGCGCGACGTTGGGCGAGATGAACGCCACCGAGCGGATCGCCACGAACACCGCGTCATTGGCGGTGAATTGGTTTTGCGGGGAGTCCGGATTGTCCTTCTTGTAGAAGGCGGTCCAGCGGTTCTGTTCTTCCCGGGCCGACAGCGCCAGCACCTTGCGGTAGAACTCTTCCCGCGCTTGCGGAATCCAGCCCTCGCGCGTGCGCACATAGTCGGCGAGGAAATACTTACGGATCGCCTCGTCATAGGTGATGGTCTTGTCGCCGCGCAGCCCTTGGGTGACTTCGGTGGCGCCCGTCGATCGATCGACCGTGACGACATAGGGCACGACCGTCTTGAGAGGGGAGAGGATCAACACCGCCGCCGCACAGATCGCCGCGAAGGCTATCGCGATGCCGGCAACGAGCCACGCCACGCGGCGCGAGCGGACCGCCGCCACGAACCGATCGCGATCCCAGCTTTCCGCTTCCGCGAAATACGCTTTCAGATCCTCTTCGGTGTCCTTCACGCCGATGGCCATGTCAGCAGCTCGCATATGAGGTTGGAAGCGCGGCTGTAGGGCCGCCATTGGGGCCAAGCGCGCCGATCGGCGGCACTCTGTCCCCCTGCGACGTGTCCGGCCCCTGAGAAGGCGTCGTGACGCTATCAGAGGGGAAAAGGTTGGTGGTCGGAGGCGGCGCACCTCCGGGGGCGGGTGTGCCACGTGGCACACCCTGAACAGGCGGCGTTCCGGCGGCCGCTTGCGCGTCGCGCGGCGGCATCGTCGGAAGAACCGTGCCGTAGGGGTTCGCGGGCCGCTTCTGGCGGCCGTTGCAGCGCGGCAGCTTCTCGTCCTTCGCGGCAAGGGCCGGCACCGAAGAATTTAGAGCCGTGAGGGCGAGAAAGGACAGGACTGCGCCGAGCTTCATGCCGGGTCTCCGATTAGCTGTTGTTGTAGAGGGTGCCGCCACCACCGCCCTGTGCGGCGCGTGCTCTGCGAAGTCGGTAGGGCAAGCTGGCGATCCTCCCCGGAGCGGAGGACAAGGCGCGGCCAGCGGCGGGGACTATGTTGCCGGTCGAAGCGTTCGCGAACTGCGTCGCCAGCGAGGCACCACCGCCGCCAAGGCCAGCAGCGAGGCCCGGGATCTGAAGGAAGAAAAAGAAACCGAGAATGTAGAACGCGATGGCGCGGATCGCGATCACAGGGATGTTCGTGTCCCCCGCGAAGGCTTGGCCCATGAAGTCTTCGCCGGTGTTGCGGATGAAGATCGTCAGCAGCAGCGCGAAGGCGACGAGCATGAGATAGCTGATCGCCGATCCTAGCCATGCGAAGAAGAACGCCCGCGTGGAATCGAACAGGAGAGCCGCAACAAAAATAGGCCCTACCGCCGCAAGCAGCGCCAGCGCGAAGAGCGCGAAGGCGCAGATGGTGAAGCCCAGCGCGGCCGACAGGATGGCCATGACCATCAGGACCAGGCAGTAAATTCCGGTGAAGAAGATCTCGACGATGTTGTTGGGCAGACCGACGAGATTTTTGCCAGCGGCCGCCGTTCTCGCATCCTGTATCTCGGTTATTTTGACGACGGTGGCTGACGCCCCCCGCACGATCTGATCGAAGAAATCACCGAGGCCATTGACGTCAGAGCCACCCACGGCTTGCGCGATGTCTCGGGGGAGACCGTCCATCGCAAAGAGGCCGGCAGAGGCGCCATAGAGTGTCGTTACCGCGAAAACGAGCGCCGCAAGCTTCATTCCCCGATAGACGAACTCGCGAAAGGGATATTCGACCGCGCCGCGCAGGATCGCGAAGCCGAGAAGGATGATGTAAATCGTGACGCCGACACGCAGCGGCCCCGAGACCCAGCCCACAACGCCTGCATAGATCGCGATGATCGCGGCCAAGGCGTCGTTGAGGTAGGTGAACATCGATTGGAATAGATTGCCCATTCTACCTACCTTCGACTCCGGCGAAAATCACAACATTGAGATGTTAGAGGCCCATGCCCTTCTTGAACTCGGCGCGGTCCTTCTTGGACTGTAGGAGCTGGTTTGCCGTTTCCACGTTGTTGCAGTTGTTCACGACAACAGACGGCCAGCTTGCCGGAGGGCGTTGCGATGCCTTCCATTTCTCGCAAACACCGGACATTTCCACGCGCGGTTGTTCATGCTGCACGTAATAGGTCGCATCGCGGAGCGGCATGTCAGACCGGAGATCATCGCCCGTCTGTTGCCGCTCCGAAGGCGAGCAACCGGAAGCGAGCGCAACGATCGTCCCAATGACGATTATGGCTCGCGCTTTNGGAAACATCAGTCGAGCCCCATTCCAGCCTTGAAGCTNGCGCGGTCCGCCTGCTGCATCGCGACATATCCCTGATAATCGGCTTCCGCTTTGGCGCGGCGCTGAATCTCGATCGCCTGCAGGCCCATCTGATCGTTCAATATCTGCGCCTGTTCGAGCTGGAGCCGTGCCGACATATCGGCGCGCTCAGCGGCCGAAGTCGAGCCGTTCAGGCGCGTGCGCAGCTCTTCCAGCCCCTCGCGCCGGCTCGTCACGGCATCGCCGACATTGCCGGCGAGCCCGGCTGTCACGGCCGCCTCGCGCGCGCCCAGCTCATAAGCGGCGCGTTCGTCGGCGNNCATCGTCTGTGGACCACGCCCGATGAGATCCTGATAGACATCGTTCGCCCGCCCGCGCAGGCCGCCAACGACATTGAAATCGCCGCTGGTATAGCCGTCGAGGCTCCCCGACGACAGGTCGCTGGTGCGCAGCACATCGTTCTTGAGCTGGTTGGCGACGTTGCCGATATCGGTCGCCTTGTTGAGATCGCGATACAGCGTCTTGGCCTCGTTGAGCTGCTCGGTGCCTTGCGCGAAGATCCGCCGCGCCTCGTTCAATTCCTCAAGCTGGCGCTTGAAGGCGGAAGGGTCGAACACGATCCCGCCGCCGAGCTGCGCGTGCGCGGCGCTGGCGACCAAGAGCCCCGAGCCCGCCAGGGCGAGGGCAACAACCTTCAAACTACGCATATCCCTTCTCCTTCAGCTTGGACGACGACGTTGGTGAAAGACCGGGAGCCATGCGGCGGGGTCCGGCCCGAACTCGGCCGCGGCCTGGACCGCGATCGGCGTGGTCTCTGCGCGGCCCGACAGCACCGCCAGCTCGTCATCGAGGCCGGTAAGGTCCAGCTCGACGACCACGCTGTCATGGTCCTGCTTCACGAGAAATTTGTGCGATTCCGGCGACAGCTCTTCGCGGATGAGCTGATATTCCGCTTCGGTGAGGGACAGGCCCTCCACATAGTCGCGGTGCGCGCCCTTGGGATTGGGCAGCATCACCTGGGTCGCGACCTGTTCGAGGATCGCGCTCGATATGTCGCTCTTGAGCGCATCCGCCGGCGACTGAGTGGCGAACACCATCATGGCGTTGCGCTTGCGGTAGGTTTTCAGGCCATCCTTCGCAAAGGCCCGGAACGCCTCGTCGCCGAGCGCCTTCCAGAATTCGTCGACGGCGATGATCGTGCGCTCGCCGGTCAACAGCTTGTCGATGCGGTGGAACAGGTAGAACATCAACGGCGCGCGGATCGCGGCATTGTCGAGGAATTCCGTCATGTCGAAGCCCATGAACCGGGCATCGAGCGTCATTTCATCGTCGGGATTGTCGAACACCCAGCCCATCGCCCCGCGCGAGGTCCATTTTTCGAGGCGCGCGCCAACGCCGCCTGAATCAGCCATCCCGAGCATGGTGCGCAGCGCATCGAGCGAGCGTTGCTCGCGCGGGAGCCGCATCACCGCCGCGATNCCCTCATCGATCATGCGCTCTTCCTGCACCGTGATCGGGCGGTTCTCGGCATGGACGAGCTGGCGCACCCACAGCGACAGCCAGGCGCGATCCTCCGGCGTGTTCGCGAGCGCCTTCAGGGGCGCGAAGCCGGTCGGCTTGCCGTTCTCGAGTGTCAGATAGGTGCCGCCCGAGGCCAGCACGAAAATCTGCGCCCCGCGATCCTTGTCGATGAAGATCTGGCGCGCGCCGGTCTTCTCGGCCTGCGCCATCAGGAAATTGACGATGACCGTCTTGCCGCCGCCCGAAGGCCCAAGGACGAGCGTGTGGCCGAGATCGGCCTTGTGGAAGCTGAAGAAATANGGGCTGCGCGCGCTGGTCTTCATCAGCGCGATCGCATCGCCCCAATGGTTGCCGGTGGGCAGGCCCGCCGGATAGGTGTGGAAGGGCGAGAAGGCCGCGAAGTTGAGCGACGTGATCGGCGCCGGCCTCGCCCGCCACGAGAAATTGCCGACGAGCTGGCTCCAATAGGCCGCCTCCAGCGCCGCGCCCTCGCGTGCCGCGACCATGCCTGTATCGGCCAGCGCAGCACGCGCGATCGACATATTGTCGCGCAGGCCCTTCAAGCTGTCGGAATAGACCGCGAGCGTGAAATGATGATCGCCCAGCACGAAGTCGTTCGACATGAGCTTGTCGGCGGCATGGGAGAGATCGAGCATCTGGCTGACCGCCCGATCCTCCGCGTTCTCCATTTGTTTCTGACGCAGGCNGAACCGTTCGGAGGCGGCGGCGCGCCCGAGGAAGGTAAAGGATTGCGTCAGCACGAAGCCGAAATCGACCGCCAGGAGCGACTGGAACTGGCGCGGCGTCGTGTAGGCTGGATATTCGCGGATACCGAAGATGCCGCCAAAGGCGCTGCGATCGGCGTCGCGCACTTCGACGGTCTCGCCGCCGAAGACGACGCGCTGGCGGTAGAGGGCGCTGCCGAGATGACCGCGAATGACGGGGACGCGGCGGTGCCGGCCCGTCATCACCATTTCGGCGACTTCCATCGTCTCGGAAAATTTGATGCCGTTATGGCCGTAGATCGACAGCCGGCGCGGCGCGCAGCGCGCCATCAGCTTCGCGAAATCGCGCGCCTTGTCCTCCAGCGCCTCCAGAAGATCGGCATCGACCGCATCNGCCTCCGCGNCCGCCCTGGCCNTGTTCTTGAAGAGCTGGACCAGCATGTCCGCGCCGTGGACCGAAGGGCGCAGCACCAACGTCACGAAGAAGCGGTTGATGAACATCCGCTCCTTGTTCATCCGCGCAAAATAGGCGGCGTCGAGATCGCGCGCGAAGCGCGAGCGGAAATTGCCGCCNGGATATTGNTCGANCCGCGCGCGCACCAGATGCGTCCAGANCGACAGGCGATCGTCGTGCAGGTTGCGCAGCGTGCCGTTCAATTTGGCGTGCCAGTCGTTGAGATCNCGCACGTCGGCNGTCTCGAACGCGAGGCCCTGCAGCTCGAACGCGACCATGATCGSSCSGGAATCGAGCATCACCATGTCGTCGGTGACATGCCGCGCATAAGGCAGGAAGCGCGTCGGCATCACTTCCTTGAGCGCGACCTTGAGCGGCACCTGATCGGCGAGCTGACTGGATCTAGCCATTGCGCCCGAACCCCCGGCGCTTGATGCCCTTCAGCGGGAGCGGCGTGTAGCTGGACCCGNCCCAGAAGGCCCGATTGGGATTGGCTTGTTTGGTGCGGCCCCACAGGAACAGGAGCCGGAAAGCGTTGACGTCATGGCGCACGACGAGGCGCGAGATGNCGAACATCACCGCGCCCAGCACTGCGCCGTAGAGCGGATTGGCGGTGNCGATCAGGGTGATGACCGAGGCGAGCAGAACAACCACGGCCGCCTCGATCGGGATGCCGGCGAACAGCGCAGGCCGCGTCACCGCCAGAAACAGCGGATTGCGCACCATGACTTCATGCTCTTCCTCCACGCCACGCACTNCCAAAACAGGTGAGGACGGGGCGCTGTTCGCGCTCCGNCCCCATAACGATCAGCCCTGGAGCTGGTCCACGATCCACGGCGCCGAGAAGATGAGCGCGATGCCGATGATGACGGTGACGAGCGCACCGGTGTTGACCCGGCCCGTCAACCACCCGAACCCCGCCGCGATGATCGCGAGAATGGCGACGATGCGCAGCAGGCCGTTGCTGAGCAGATCCAGCACCGACTGGCCGAAGCTCTCCAGATTGGTCTGCGCGAACGCCGGCTCGGCCGACAGCAAGGATGTCAGCGCCACCAGGCCGAACATCGCGGCGAGGTCGGCCGCCTTGCGCCGGCGCGGCGTCAGCGCGCCCAGGCGGGCCATGATTTTCGATCGGAGGGCGAGCGCCGGCCCACCGAGCATGACGAGGTTCATCGCTGTTCTCCTTCTGCGAGCCGCACGCGCTCGTATTGCGCCCGCGCGAACACGTNCCACGCGGGCGGCGGTGGTGAAGGCGCGGGCTGCGCGTTCGCGGACGTGTTTTCCTCGACGAGCGCGGCGAGCTGCGCGGACGCGCTCGAACCTTCNGTCTGCATTTGGGCTGATTATGGGGCTGGCGCTGGCTTGCGCGGAGATCGGGGCCAGCGGCATCGCGGCGCGGATCGCGACGGGGCGGATGCCGTTGGCGACGCCGGCATTGCCCACGACCTTGCCGACATAGCCATTGGCAAAGCCGCGCGAGCGCGAGCCGGTGTTATACATGGAGAGCGCGATGCGCAGCGCGCGCTGGGGATGCAGNCCCGCGCGCACGCTATGATAGTTGNCCGACAGCACCCCGCCGGCAGCCGCGATGTTCGTGCATGGGTCGNACACAGTTTCCCAAGAGAGGCCGAGTCGCTTCATGTTGCGCGAATTGATCTGGCCGAGGCCCAGATCGACCGAATAGCCCTGGCCCACATAATGGCGCGCGGTCTCGATCGCGTTTTCAAGGCTCGTCGGCACGATCTTGCGGCCGAGGCCGTTGACGTTGATAGCCCATTCGAAGCCCTGGCTTTCGGTCTGGACGATCGCCGCGATCGTGGCGGGCGCGACATCCGGCGCGCATTGCGCCGCGAGCCCCATGATGACCGCGGCGGGGAGTGTCATTGCGCTTCCAGTGCCCGTGCAGCGCCGCGCCGGCCCGGCTGTGCCGGGGCGCTCGCGCGTGCAAAGGAAACGGTTGCCGCGCGGGATGCAAACAAGCGATTTGCCATGTTTTCACTCCACTNGGTGAAATCAGGCTAAATTGCTCCAGGTTGTTTGCCTACCCAGAATCCGACAAAGGTTCATATTGGAGGTTTCGTCCTGCCCCACTAAAATGCCGCTTCGTCCCTCGAACCGGGATAAGGGTGGACATGGATCACGCCGTCATAGCCATATCCCAATATGATATGGCGGATCGCGGAAGCTGCCTTTTTATACAATCGGATACGCTTTTTGTCGTAGAGGCCGACATGATACATCGACGTGCCACGCCAGCTCACGCGAACATTGATGAGCCACTTGCCCGTATCATGCTGGTGAACATGGACGTCGGTAATCGTGCCCCCCAGGGGCCGCATCGAGGTCAGTTCGCGTTCCAAGATAAGCTCTAATTCCATGCCGNCCCTGCATAAGTGATTTCATAGCTTTTCGCTGGTGCTCTTTCTTGCCGCGCACTAGCCTATGCGTCCTTCAAAGGAGGTATCCAGATATGGCGCGACAAGAAAGGGCGTCGATCGAGGCGGACGCGGACCGCGTGGTCCGTCAGCTCGGCGGCAAATGGACCGGCGACTTCGCGATGTGCCGCTGTNCCGCGCATGCCGACGGCAAGGCCAGCCTGTCGATCCGCGTCGGCGAGCGCGCGGTCCTCTTCCATTGCTTCGCGGGCTGCACCGCCGATGCGATCATGGCGGCGCTGCGCTCGGGCAAGATCCTCGCAAGCCCCGATCACGATCCCGGCCAGCGCCAGGAGGGGAAGGGGGACTTGAACAAGCTCGCCCTCGCCGTGTGGCGGCACGCCGAACCCTTCACCGGCACGCTCGCCGACCGCTATCTGCGCGAGACGCGGCTCATCATCCCCGATGGCATCAACGCGCGGTTCGATCCGCGCTGCCAGCTCGGCGCCGGCGCCGCCAAGGCGTTCGCCCCGGCGCTGATCGTGCCGATCGAGGAAGACGCCGGCGTCGTCGCCATCCACCGCACCTTCCTCACCCCCGATGGCCGCGACAAGGCGGCGGTCGAGGAGCCCAAGCGGATGCTCGGCAATCCCGGCGCGGGCGCGGTGCGCTGGGGCGGCATCCCGCTCGACGGCATCCTGCGCCTCGCCGAAGGCGTCGAGGACGCCGCCAGCGTCATGAACATGCTCGGCCCGGGCCGCTTCGTCTGGCCGGTGCTGGGGATCGAGCGCTATCAGGCGATCACGATCCCCGAGAGCGTCCATACCGTCGTTATCTACAGCCAGCATGGGCGCGAGGCGGCGCGCGCGATCGCGCGCGCTACCCCGCACCTGACGGCCAATGGCCGCCAGCTCGCGGTCAAGCCGCCGCCCCATGCCGGCGACTGGAACGACCTGTTGCGCGAGATCCGGTCGCTATGAAGCTGTTTCCCGGCGCGACGGCGTTCCAGCGGTGGACGATGGGGATCAGCTTCGTCGTCGTCGCGCTCTATGCGATTTCGCAAAATAGGGAATCGCTGGTCGAAGCCTCGCGGACCCGGCTGGCATCATCGTCTCCGGCGATCATTGACGGCGATACGATCGATTTTCCCACAGCAAGGGTGCGGATTATCGGGATCGATGCGCCCGATGACGATGTGCCGCAGCTCAAGGCGATGGCGAGCCAGGCCTTGCGCGATCTGACGAACCGCGATGGCGGGTTGGACTGTTCGGTGTCGATGTTCGACTATGCGCTGCGCCGGGAGAACCAGTGCCGCACCGATGCGAAAAGTTCGGGCCGTCTCAATCTGGCGTGCCGCTTTCCCGCGAACCGGGCCAGTGTCGGGGCAACGCTGGTGGCTCAGGGCTATGCCGTCGATTACCGGGTGTTCTCAGGGGGAGCCTATGTCGCGCTGATGCAGCAGGCAGCGGCGAAGCGGGCGGGACTATGGGGCGTCGACTATGAAGCGATGCGCCAGTTGGCGGTGCGCAGGGCACAGGTGCCCAAGGGATGCAGCACAGGCACCATCGCGCGATGATCGGGCAAGGTGTAACCGGGATAGCCAAGATAGGGCCGGAAACGGCGTCAGAAGCGCCAGGAAGGCACCCAGAAAGGCCACAAGGGGTCCGGGCCTGCCTTCGGCCCGCGCTCTACGGCGCGCCGCTCTGGCGGCGCTCCACGGAACCCCGCGCACGGGTTTCCGCCCATCCGGGTGACGATCAGGCTAGGCCACAGATGACCGCCCGTGCGGGCGGGCGCGGCGTGCCGGGTCCGGCACGCATATGATCGAGCGCGGCTCTNCCCAAGCGATCCGCGTCGGCCGCTGGGGCATGGCGCTCGCGCTCGTGATCGGCGCGGTGCCGATCGGCCGCCTCATCCGCAATTTTCCCTATCTGCTGCCCAATCGGCTTCCCGGCCTCATCCTCTACGAGCTGGGGCCGGGGCTGATCCTCGCCGCCGCGATCGGCACCGCCATCGCCGTCACCCGCGACAGCGGGCCGCGCTACGGCATCGCCGCACGGCTCGCGCTGTTCCTCATCGCCGCGCTGGTCGCCGGCGCCGTCACGCTAGGAATCGAGTTCGCCGGCGTCCTGCAGGGCCAATGGCTGTGAGCGGTCCGAAACCCGTTGCACCCCGCGAGCCGCGCGCCCCATCATCCTTTCCGCGTCCTTTCCGTCCTTCAGGCGAGCCCGTCCCATGACTTTCGACCCATCCATGATCCACAATCTCGCCGCGGAAATGTTCTGGCGCACGGCCGAGACAATCGGCGTGCCGGAAGCCAACCGGCTCGTGCTGGAGAGCGAGGGCGCGATCCTGCTGGAGCAGGACTATGCCGAGGATCTGTGGCAGGCGTTCCCGGTCCCCTCGCTCACCGAGGCCGAGGCGCGCGCGGTGCTGAACGCGGTCGCCGCCGAAGCCCATGCCTATGCGCGCGACGAGGAAAACATCCAGGGCAGCATCTATCTGGAGGACCGCGACACGGGCCGCTCGCCCAGCGCCGCCGCCATCGACTGCGCGCCCCTCGCGATCGTGCCGACATGCGCCTACAAGAGCCCCGTGGAGCGTCTTGGCCGGCTTTGCCTGCGTCACCCCCTCCCGGCGGTCGTCTTCGCGCCACGCATGCCCCAAGGCACGCTGATCGAGGTCGCCGACACTGAAACGGCGCTCGGCTTCGCGATGCCGATGTTTCTCATCGTCACCGGCACCCAGCAGATCGATGCCGCGTCGGTCGTGCTGATGGGCTATTTCATGATCCCGACGCCCAGCCTCCAGCACGGCGCGCTCTGGGATCGTGTCATCCAGAATTCGCAGCGCGTGACGGAGGCGATACACTTCGGCCGCGATCTGGAAGTCACTTTCACCTGGCCGGATGAGGTCGGCGAGGCATAGCGTGCGGCGCCTGCCTTGAAACCGATGGCAGTTTTTGCCATTATATTTGGCGAGGTGATTTTATGGCGTCGATGAATGTCTCTCTTCCCGATCCCATGCGCGACTATGTGCAGTCGCGCATCGACAGCGGCCACTATGCCAGCGTCAGCGACTATGTGCGCGACCTGATCCGGCGCGATCAAAGCGAAGTCGTCGACGAGGAACGCTGGCTGAAGGAGCTTGATGCCTCGATCGAAGAGGGCCTGAAGGAGATGGAGGCCGGTGGCGGGCACGATCTCGATGAAGCCTGCGATGCGATCATTGCCAACCTCCGCGATACCGCCGATCGCAAGCAGCACTGATGCTGGTGCGGCTGTCGTCGCGAGCCGTTCGCGACCTGGAGGGGATCAGGACGCGGATCGCCGAGGATAATCCCGCGCGATCCGTGACCTTCATCGCGGAGGTGCGCGAAGCGGCCGCCCGTATCGGCGGGATGCCACGGGCCTTCCCGCTGGTGCCGCGTTACGAGCATCACGGCATCCGCCGCCGGTCCTATAAAGGCTATGGCATCCTCTATTCGGTGCAGCCCGATCGGATCTTCGTCCATCGCATCATCGGTCCCGGCCAGGATTATGATCGCGCGCTAGGGCTGGCCTGACCCGGCCATATGTGAGGGAGCGCGCCGGTGACAATCGATATCGATGACATGGCGGTTGAAGGCATCATCAGCGCATGCGGCGATCAGGGCGGCGCGATCCTGTTTATCCGCCCCGTCACATCCGCGAGCTAATGACTTCCCGAGACGTTCGCGGGCGGCAGAACCCGCGCGAGATAGTCCCCGATCCGGTCGGGGCAAGCGACATCGAAGGTCGCGCCGACATAGCCGTCAGGCCGCACGAGGACCGCGCCGCCGCTGGCCAGACCGAGCTGGTCCGATGGATCGCGCAATTCCGCGCCGTCGCCAATCGTCACCACGCGCACGCCTTCGCGCGGCGGCGCGGCGGGGCTATAGCCGGGTTCGGAAACGAGCAGCGTCCAGTGCGGCCCGGTCAGCACGTCGAACAGGCGGCGCGGCTGTCCCGCCGCCCCGATCAACGCCGCGTCGGGCATCCGGTCGCCCGCCAGCGGCCCTGTCGTTCGGGCACCGGCATCGTGCGACAGCGCCGATCCCGCATAGCCGATATCGAGCTGGTGCGTGTCGCGTCCGCGTAGGCCGCCGCCCTGCTGGTGGTGCCCTTCGAGTAGGCGGGTCGACAGGCCCAGCACGTCGGCCGCGACCGCACGCCGTTCCTCTTCATAGGTATCGAGCAGCGCGTCAGGCGCGCCGGCGAGGACCGCGGCGAGCTTCCAGCCCAGATTATAGGCGTCCTGAATGCTGGTGTTGAGCCCTTGTNCCCCGGTCGGCGGATGGATATGCGCGGCGTCGCCGACGAGGAAGATCCGGCCCGCGCGGTAGCGATCGGCGAGACGCGCGTTCATCGCACAGGCCGATGCCCAGGATACCGAGCGCAGCTCGATATCGCGCCGCCCCGTCCGCTCGGCGATCATCTGTTCTAGCCCTTCGGCCGAGAGATCCGGTTCGCCTTCCAACGGGATCGGCGCTTGCACCTGAAACAGATCGGTGCCGGCAAGCGGGCAGATCGCCACGAGCCGTTCCATGTCGCCGTCGTTGAACTGGTGCCAGGCATCGCGTGTCAGACCGCTCAAGCGCACGTCGGCGACGACCGCGCGCACCCCCAGTGTCTTGCCGGGAAAGCCGATGCCGATCGCACCGCGCACGAAGCTGCGCCCGCCATCGGCGCCGATCAGGTAGCGCGCGTGGATCAGCTCTTCGTCATCGCCGCGCTTGAGGCGCGCGATGACGCTGGCGTCGTCCTGCTCGAAACCCGCAAGCGCGGTGCCGAACGTCACTTCATGGCCCAGCTCGGCAAGCCGCTCGCGCATCACCCCTTCGGTCAGGAATTGCGGGATCATCAGCGCCAGCAGATAGGGCGTGTCGGCCGATGCAGGCCGCGCCTCGAACACCGTCGTTTCCGCGTAGCTGCCATCGGCGCGGTAGTTGCGCATCGGAGGATAGAGTCCGCCCGCCGCCACGATCCGGTCGATGATGCCGAGATCCTCGAACACTTCCTGCGTGCGCGGCTGAATGCCTTTGCCGCGCGAGCCGCCGAACGGACAATCCAACTGGTCGATGATGCGGAACGACAGCCCGCGCCGCGCTAGATCGATCGCCAGCGTCAATCCGGCGGCGTGGGCTCCACAAATCAGGACGTCGATTTCAGCTCGCTCTTCCACGTCTAACTCCTGTGGGCGGACGATTGCGCGCGCTGCCTACCGCGTAGGGTGTGCCATGTGGCACACCTGTCGGCGATCTTTCGCGCCGGTGAGCGTTGCCAAAGCGCTCACCGCTTAGAATTTGACGGGGATCGTCAGTTACACTTCGGCAGCCATGTCCGCGGGGACATTGACAGTGCTGGTCAGCGTCTTGAGGCGCTGTCGTGCTAGCTGCATTGGCAAAGGCATTGCCGTTTATCAGTGGAAACGGTCGAAGGTCGTCGACGATGTTCCCCGAGCGGAGGGACGCGATCCGCATTAGGTAGATCATGTACGCCACGGCAGAAGATCACAGCGCTGATTGCGCCCGCTATTCGCACTCATTTGTTCAGGGGATTGCGTGCGAGCACCCACGCTGCCCATAGCCACCCTATGATCAGCACCGTGCCTCCAACCGGCGTCACCGCGCCGAGCCAGCGGGGTCCGCCGATGGCCATGAGATAGAGGGAGGCTGCAAACAGGCACCCGCCTCCGAGCAGGGTCGCGGCGGCACGCGGGGCTCGTCCCATGATTGCCAGAGCGGCAACTGCGTGGATCAACTGATAGATTCCACCTGTTCGCAGCCATTCGGCCTCCTGCGGACCGGATGCACCGTGAGCGCCAAATGCGCCCGCCGCTACCGCAAGGGTCGCCGACAGGGCGGCAATTAGTCCGATCATTGCGCACATCCTTCCACGCTTTCTCCGCGTTTCCGCACGCTGAATCGGCAGCGAGCGGCCAGCGTCACGGCGCGCATTTCCGCTGCGACACCTTGTCCGTCGTTGAACAACCAAGGCTGGCCAACAATGCGACCAACCGCCTGCAGGCAGGATCTCCTCACAGCGGGCTCCGCCCGGCATCCTCTTGCCGTCGAAGCGCCTCTCTTCCCTTGAGGATTCGTCGCACCTCGGCTTCGTACTCGACCGCAAGGAAGCGATGGCGCGAGGCGATCTCGGGCGTCGCCGCGGTCTCGGCTGCTGCGCGCTCCTGATGCGCCCGCGTTTCATAGTAGCTCAGATGGTCGGCATGAGGATCGGTCATAGAGTCTCCGCAGCAAGTGGGGACCGGATCGGAATGCCCGTCGAGCGGCAAAGGGGGCCTGTCTGCCGGCCGCGGCCAAGCTGGGGCATGCGAGGCCGCATCGGGGGCGGGGATGATGGCCGGCAGACAGGCGGCAGGATCATGGGCAGTCCTCTCCTTTCGCTCATGATCCCACCAAGGCATTCTGGTCGTCGCGTGGTGAAGACGCGGATTTCGCGCATCAATGCCCCCCGCTCATGTCGATTGGTCCCTTGGGTTTGGGAGCAAACCAGATCAGGACAGCGCCCAATGCGAAGCACATGGCAATCGCCGCGAACATGTTGAGCGTCGCCAGCATCACACTCTGGCCCTCGACCATTCCGGACAGCATGGCGGTCGCCCTTTCGTGCGACATGCCATCCGCCATCATCCCATCGATCGTGGCCTGGCCCTGCGTCATGGCGCCGACCAGCTCGGTCTGGTTCTGCCGCGCCGCGCTTGTCCATCCTGTCTGGACAAGCGATGCGGCGAACGCGCCTCCGAGAGTCCGCATGAAATTGGAGATGCCGGCCGCGTCCGCCTGCTCCTCCCGGTCCACGCTGGCCATGCAAATCCCCGTCATGGGAATGAAGAACATCATCAGGAAGGGCCCGGTCATGAGCATCGGCCATGCCATCTGGAGAAAGGTCATGTCGGGCGTGAAGCCCATGCGGTAGACGGAGATGAGACCCAGCCCCATGAGGCCGATGGAAACGATCAGGCGGGGGTCGATCTTTTCGGCCGCCTTGCCGATGATGGGCGATGTCAGGACGGCGAAGATGCCAATGAACGCAATCGCATAACCCGCCCATGTGGCGGTGTAGCCCATATTCTGCTGGAGCCAGAGGGGTATGAGCACGACCGTGGCGAAGAAGGCGCCGAATGCGACCGGATAGGTCATGGCGCTTGCGACAAAACCGCGATGCCTGAATATGCGCAGGTTGATGATCGGGTGCTTCTCGGTGAGTTCCCATATCAGGAAGGCGGCGAAGCCGATCGCAGCGATGACGGCTAGGATCTGAATCTCCGTTGCCGCGAACCAGTCGTGATTGCGCCCCTCATCGAGCATGATCTGCAGTGCGCCGACCCAGATGACCAGCAAGGCGAGGCCGACCATATCGATGTGGCCCTTGATGACTGTCTCGATCTGCCCGCGAAACAGGTACAGCAAACCCAAGCCCCCGGCGGCCGCGATCGGCACGTTGATGAAGAAGATCCACTCCCAGCCAACATTGTCGGACAAAGTGCCGCCGAGGATAGGCCCGGCAATCGGGGCGACGGTGGTCGTCATCGCCCAGATGATCGTGGCCACGGCGGCTTTCTCGGGCGGAAAAATGCGCAGCAGCAGCGTCTGCGACAGGGGAATGATCATGCCGCCGGCGAGCCCGAGCAGCACGCGCCCCGCGATCAACATTCCGAGCGTGCCCGACAGGCCGCAAAGGAGCGACAGCACCGCGAAGGCCAAATAGGCGCTGATGAAGACGCGCTGCCCACCGAAGCGACGCGCGAGCCAACCGCTGAGCGGCACGGTGATCGCCTCGGCCACCGCATAGGATGTGATCACCCAGGTCGCCTGCGTCACCGACACGCCGAGCGAACCGGCGATGTGGGGGATCGAGACATTGGCGATGGTCGTATCGAGCACGACCAGGAAATTGCCCATACCGATCAGGATCGCGGCGAGGATCAGTTTCGTCCCGGTCAATGGCCCGGCGACAGAGCTTTTATTGCGGGTCACGGCGTCGGCCATGGCAGGAAACTCCGCCCGATCAGTTGGAAACGTCGATGTCGGCCGTCATCGACAGGCCCACCCGCAGCGGATGCGTCTGCAACTGCTTGGGATCGAGCCTGATTCGCACGGGCAGGCGCTGGACAACCTTGATCCAGTTTCCCGTCGCGTTCTGCGCAGGCACCACCGCGAACGCCGAGCCCGTGCCGCCCGAGAAGCCGACGACCGTGCCGTCATATTGGACGCTGCCGCCGTAAAGATCGGAGGTCAGTTTGACCCGCTGGCCGGGCTTGACCTTCCGGAGCTGCCCTTCCTTGAAATTGGCGTCCACATAGGTCGCGTGGATCGGCACCACGATCATCAACATGGCGCCGGGCTGCACCCGCTGGCCGACCTGTACCTGGCGGCGCGAGATGATCCCATCGACCGGCGCACGCAGGACGGTGCGATCCAGATCGACACGCGCCTGATCGCGGGCGGCGCGGGCGGCCAGCACCTCGGGATTGGTGGCGTTGGTGGTGTTCTCGATCAGCGCCCGGTTCGCATCGCGGCTGCCGATTGCGGAGGTGCGATTTGCGGTTGCCGAGGCGCGGGCCGCCTCGGCGACCTTGAGATTGGCGAGCGCGGTGCTGTGGGCGTTGCGCGCGATAGTGAGTTCCTCGCCCGAGACCGAGCCGGAGGCAGCTAGCGCCTCGCGCCGCCTCAGGTCGATCCGCGCTCGGTCGAGATCCGCCCTCGCGGCCGCAAGCTGTGCTTCAGCGCGCGTTTCGTCAGCGGCGCGCGCCGCGATCTGCGCGCCGAGGCCGGTGTCGTTGGCGGCAAGGCCGCGCACACGCCGTTCGGTCAGCGCCAGTTCGGCCTCCGCCCGCGCCAGGGAAAGCTTCGCATCGGTATCGTCGAGCCTGACCAGTATGTCCCCGCGCTTCACGGGCAAGGCATCGTCCACCAGCACGTCGCGCACCGGCCCGCCGATCAGCGGCGTCACCTGTGCGACATTCGCCCCGACATAGGCGTTGTCGGTTTCGACGTGGCGCGACGCGATCAGCGCATCATAGGCATAATATCCGCCTCCCAGAACGGCGACGGTGGCGGCAAGGCCGATGAACAACCGCTTGCGCTTGCCCTTGCGTGCCGCGTCATCCGCGGCACTGTCCGGTCCGGCGGCGAGGGCGTTATGGTCGATGGTGAGGGTCGGCTCGGACATGGCTCGGATTTCCTTCAAGAACGGTAGCCGCCGCCGAGCGCGCGGATGAGGGCGACATCGAGGACGAAAGCACGGGTTTTCAGGGAGGCGAGCGTGCGCCGGCTCGTGATGAGCGCGTCTTCGGCGACCAGCACGTCCAGGAAGGTGGCAAGGCCGCCGCGATAGCGATTGTTGGCCACCGTCCACGCCGCCGCTGCCGCACGTTCGGCTTGGGCCGCCCGGTCGAGCCGCTCGCCGAGCGCACGCTGGCTGGCCGCGGCGTCGGCCACTTCGCGCAGCGCCTGGACAAGCGCGCCGTCATATTGGGCGACGGCGGCCTGATAATCGGTTTCTGCCGCACGATGCCGGCTGCGCAAACGCCCGCCATCGAAGATCGGCAAGCTGAGCGCCGGGCCGGCGGTCCCGAACTCGGACCCCGATTTGAACACGTTGTCGATGCCGAGGGCTTGCAGGCCGATCAGGCCGGCCAGATTGACGTTGGGATAGAAGGCCGCGCGTGCTTCCTTGATACGGCTCGCGGCGGCTTCGCTCCGCAGCCGCGCCGCGATGATGTCGGGACGCCGTCCGATCAGTTCGGCAGGCAAGCTGACCGGCAGGCCGAAGCTACCGGAAACCATTGCGGCCGGGCGCGCGATAACCAGCCCCCGGTCGGGACCGGCCCCGATCAGCACCGCGATCCGGTTCCGGTTGAGCGTGAGCGCTTCGTCCAGCGCGGCCAGATCGCCCTGGGCGGCCGCCAGCGCGGATCGGGCGCGCTCCACCGCGCCATCATGTTCCAGCCCCTCGACCTTTCGACCCTGCATCAGGTCCAATGTGCGGCGGCGCACTTCGAGCGCGTGTTCGGCAGCATCGTGCTCGGCATAGAGCGCGGCAAGATCGGCATAGGCGCTGGCGACCCCGGCCGACACCGCGAGCCGGGTAGCCGCAGCCTCCGCGCCGGCAGCCCTGGCGTCGGATCGCGCCGCTGCAAGCGCCGCCCGATTCCGTNCCCAGAAGTCCAGCTCCCAATCGAGGCGGAGCGTAGCCTGCCCGTAGTCGGGCCAACCTTTGGGCGAAAACGCTTCCGGTATCAGATAATTGTAGCTCTGCTTGGTGGCGCCGGCTTCTGCATTCGCGCCTAGCGACGGCAGCAAGCGGCTGCGCGTCTCGCTAACCAGCGCCTCGGCGCGAGCGAACCGGGCTTCGGCGACGCGCAGGTCGGTCGCACCCACCAGACCCTCGGCAATCAGCGTGTTCAGTTGGGGATCGCCGAAGCCCTCCCACCAGCGGTCCGAAGGCCAGGAGACTTCAGGCGCTGAAAAGCTGGCGGAACTGGCGAGGTTTTCCACCGACGCGATCGGTGGCAAGTCGCGCGGCTGCGGCAGGGTGGCGCAACCGCTCAGCGCAAGAACCGTCGCAAGGGCGACCATCCCCGCGGTCATCCCGTGCCGTGCACCGATATGCGATGGAACCATGTTTCGCCCCTAAACCATACAGGACGGTCATTTATGTGCACCCTCTTGCACGTGTCAATCCNAAACCGTACAAGTCTGTACGAGAAAGAGAGGGCAGATGAGAGTAAGGACGGACGCGCGTCGCAACGCGATCCTGGATGTCGCGACCGAAGTCTTTCGCGAAACCGGCTATGCCAATGCGAGCATGGCGATGATTTCCGCGCGGATCGGTGGATCGAAGGGCACGCTCTACGGCTATTTCAAATCGAAGGAGGAGCTGTTCGCCACCGTCATGATGGCGACCATGGAAGAGCAGGCGGAGAAAACCATCGCATTGCTCGATGTCTCCGAGCCCGATGTCGGACTGGCGCTGCGCACTTTCGGCAACGCCCTTCTGGCGATGCTCACAGCGCCCGACACGATCTCGATGTTGCGCGCGGCCATTGCCGAAGGGGGAAACTCCAGGCTGGGCGCCATCCTCTACCAACTGGGCGCCGAGGGCGGATGGGACGCCATGAGCCAGTATATCGCACGCCTACAGGAAACGGGCGTGCTGCGCCCGGCGGACCCGCGCGTCGCGGCGGCGCACCTCAAAGGCCTGCTCGAGACCGGGTTCATAGAACCGCTCTTATATGGAGCTCAGCCCTGGTTCGTGGCCGAAGAGGCGGTGGCCGCTGCCGTGGAAGCCTTCCTGCGGGCCTATCGATGCGCGGGAGGCGAGCAGTAGCGCGATGTCCTTGGCTACCTTTTCACTTTCCGGCGTCGATTGCCGCGTGCCGCTCAAAATCGGCGCGTGCGCCTAGGTCATGCCGAAACTCGACGACTACGTTCTGTTCGCCCATGTCGTCCGCCATGGCGGGTTTGCTCCGGCCGAACGCGCAACCGGGATCGCGAAGACCAGGCTGAGCAAGCGGGTCGCAGCACTGGAACGCGCCTTGGCATGCAGGCTGCTTGAGCGGTCCACGAGGAGTTTTCGGGTCACCGACATCGGCCTGGAAGTTTATCACCGCAGCGNAAGCGATCCTCGCCAATGCCGACCAAGCCTACACGGCCGCCGCCCATTCGCTGGGCAAGGTGACGGGTGGCATTCGCGTCGCATGGCCTCTGGGCCTCGCCAAATCCTTTGCGTCGCAGGCTCTGGTCCGTTTCATGGAGACCTATCCCGATGTCCGGGTCGACCTGCAGATCGCTGACGGNCCCCTGAACCTGATCGATGACGGAATCGATCTTGCGCTGCGTATCGGGTCCGGGGCGCGAACGGAGGAGTCCCTGGTTGTTCGGACGCTCGGCACGACGCCGACGCGCCTCGTGGGTGCGCCGGCGCTGATTGCTCGTGATGCGCCATCTATAGTGGCGCATCTTGGCCGGTTTGCGACCCTTGCGGGCATTGGACCAGACCATAGGCGCTGGACTCTGGTTGGGCCGGACGGGAAACGGGAATCCTTTGACCACACACCGAAACTTGTCTGCGCCGACGCGGAAACTGTGCGGGACGCCGCGATCGCAGGACTGGGCATCGCGCTTCTGCCCGAGCCGTTGTGCGTGGCCGAACTCAGGCGTGGCACGCTGGTTCAGATGCTTCCCGNCTGGCAAGGTGTTGAGCAAAAGATCGAACTGCTTTTCACGACCCGCCGCGGCATGCTTCCCTCGGTTCGCGCGCTGATCGATCACCTTGCCGGCTCGTTCGCATGCTCGGGATTTCGCCACCGGGCGCTCCCGCAAAACACCAGCATCACCCATATCGTCGGATTTTGACGGAGGCGACAGCGTCGCTCCTGCGGCAACGCTGTGTCGATCAGGCGCGCACTACTGGCACGAAGATGCGGGCAATAGAACACATCGAAGCCGCAATAAGGGAATTATCAATGCGCCTCCTGCACGTCGATTCGAGCATTACTTCGGGAAACTCCGTCAGCCGACAGCTCACCGCTCGGCTGACCCGGCGCTACGCGACCGAAGCGTTCGACGTCTCGGTCGTATATCGCGACCTGGCACGCAGTCCGCTGCACCATCTTTCTCCCGCCTATCTCCAGGCGCAGTTTGCCGAACCGGGACAGCACAGCGCGCCGTTGGAGGAAGACCTTTCGGTTAGCTCCGAGGTGCTCGAGGAGTTCCTGGCCGCAGACACCGTCGTCGTGGGCGCTCCGATGTACAATTTTACGATNCCCAGCCAGTTGAAGGCCTGGATCGATCGCCTTGCGGTGGCGGGCAAGACCTTCCGTTATACCGAGACCGGGTCGGTTGGGCTCGTGGAGGGCAAGAAGCTGTTCATCGTCTCCACGCGCGGCGGCTTCTATGGCCCGGAAACCGCTCTAGCGTCCATCGATNACCAGGAGCCCTATCTCCGCGCGGTCTTCGGCNTTTTCGGCGTCACCGATCTCACCTTCATCAGGGNCGAAGGCACAGTCATCAGCGACGACTTCCGCGAGAAGGCCATCGGATNCGCTGAAGAANTGATCGACACGCTGCCGCTCGGCTGAGCGGCGCTGNCATGGGATGATGGACATGATCCTTGACGAACTTCTGAAATCGAAAAGCGATGTTCTTTTCTCCGTGACCCCTGAGACGTCCGTCGATCAGGTCGTGGAGCTTATGTNCAGGGAAAATATCGGCGCGGTCGTTGTCCTGGACGGGGGAAAGCTTGCCGGTATCCTGTCCGAGCGCGAGATCGTCCACGNCCNTCGCAAGCATGGCCCTNGGCTCGCCATGTTCGAGGNCCAGCATATCATGGTCCGCAATCCGCCGTCGGCATCTGTCGATGACCGGATCGACCATNTGATGACGATCATGACGCGCCAGAAGATGCGTCACGTGCCGATCGTCCGCGATGTCAGCATCATCGGCCTTCTGAGCATCGGCGACATCGTTGCATCCCGNCTTCAGGAAATGGCGGACGAAAACGCTGTGCTTCACGATATTGCCCGAGCCNAGCTCGCATCCTCGTGATTTGCCGTGTCTCTGCGAGAAACCATATGCGCAGCGGATGTCGGGGAAGGGTCCCTCGCCGAACATCCGATCGAATTGAANGGGCCGATCGGCCCCGACCTCCGTCGGCCACGAAGCGCTGTCAAAGGGGGTGTTGCTTCCGGGGAGCAACACGCTCACCAGGATCGAACTGGCNGTCATAGCCCTGTCCCGTCATGATCCTTTGCCACAAGCGAAAGAANAGGGNCGCTTTTCCGCCCTGGTTTTTGGGCGTCGNCCCCAGCTCGCTTTGGCGNACCCCCNGTTGGAAGCCCNTCGGCGCTATGCGANTGTGGTTNGCTTAACTCNGGGCGTACCGCAAGAGGCCGAGCGCGCGNGNGTGTTGAACGCGGGCTTTGACCCCACGCAGATCGCAGAAATCGATCGTCTCTTACNGTAAGCATACGCAATTGCACCGGGCGGGATGAAGGACATGCGNCCCGTCTCGTNCCATCGATCATCATCCGGTGAGGCTGGCGTCAAACGCCGACGTTACGGCTCGACGATCGAGGCCGTTGAATATGGCGAGATCGTCTCCCATCCCAGCGTCGAATAGAGGGCTTGCCCGTCTTGCGTGGCGACGAGAAGTTCCATGCCGCCGACGTGCCGCCGAGCGTCGTGCAGTGCCCGCATGAGTGCGTGTCCCAGGCCCTTCCGGCGATGGTCAGGCTCGGTGACGATCCGATCGTAGATACAGATGTCCCCGGTTTCTACCGCGTAACCGCTTGCCGCGAGCGCGCCTGTCTCAAAGAAGATGCGTGCCTCCAACACCATGTCGACCCGGCTGATCTTGATCGTATACCCGCAAGGGAGATGCCTGAAGGGAGGCTTGCCGGCGCCCTGCATGAAGTACCGCGGGGCGTGNATCGTCCACCCAATCGGAAGCCATGCTCGCAGTTCGTCGCAAGTGCCGCAGAGCTTCAGGACGTGACGAGGCTTGCTAATCGAACGGGCAAGGTCTCCAAGACCNGCCACCACAGCGGGAAACACCCAACGCGCGACTTCGGCGTCCGAATTGGTATCGACACGGAAGCCGNCATGTTCGGGGACCGGCNAAGGCAGCCCGCGCGCGACCGACCGGGCTGACAGCCATGCATATAAGGTCTGCGGATCGATACCGTGAATGTTCGCCATTTCACGCGCTCACTATGCCACTGCCTCCTGGCAGAGGGCGTACCCCTGTCAGCTACCCGTATCGCCTCCAGACTCCAATCTGACGACGATCTTCTCCAAAATGTCGCGCAAGGCGCCCTTTTCCTGCTGCGAAAGGCCTTTGAAAGTGTCCGCGACCAGATCGCGGCGCTGGTGCTCCGCGATGGCCCAGATGCGCCCGCCTTCTTCGGTAAGGAACAGGCCATAGGCCCTCCAGTCGGATTCATGCGCCGCCTTGCTCACGAAACCACGGCGTTCCAGTTCCGCGATCGCACGTGCCACCTGCGCCTTGTCGCGTGCCGTGCCCTTGGCGAGAGCCTGCTGCGTCACTCCCGGATTTCGGCCGATCGCACCGAACAGCCGCGCCTGGAATAGCGGAAGCTGAAGCAGTTCGTGCGCCGGCAGTTGTTCGAGCCGGCTGTGAAATCCCGTCGTTATGGCCCGGAAAAGCCGGGTCAGCTCATCATCCATCGAAAAATCTCTTCAGCAAAGGGTTGACAAAAGTCAACTGATTAACCCATCAAAACGCTGATGATAATGCCTCGCAATAGTGGAATGAGGCATGATCTGCTCCAAACTGGGTGAACGGGGGTTACAGGTGAAATTTCAGGCATGCTCGATAATCGCGTTGGCGTCGATGGCGGCTCCGGCCATTGGCCAGGATCATCCCGGCGCTGAGNCTCGTTCCCAGACCCGCACCTCGNANAGCGAAGCGAGCGAGATCGTGGTAACCGCCGCCGGCTTTGAACAGCATATCCTGCGCGCGCCCGCCTCGATTTCCGTCGTGCCGCGCGAGGAACTGGAAATTGCGCCGTTTCGTGACCTCACGGATGCATTGCGCAACATCGAGGGCGTGTCCGTCACGGGCACCGCCAACGAGCAGGACATTTTCATCCGCGGCCTGCCGGGCGCCTATACGTTGATCCTGGTCGACGGTCGACGGCAAAGCTCGCGCGATAGCCGCACCAACGGCAATAGCGGCTTCGAGCAAAGCTTCATGCCGCCTGTCG
>NZ_NETV01000005.1:0-109558 GCF_002795205.1 Sphingobium sp. LB126 | reverse complement strand
TCTTCCCGGATTTCGTGGACGTCGAAAAGGCCTATTTCGCCAAAACCGGCATTTTCCCGATCATGCACGTCGTGGCGATCCGGCGCGACGTCTACGAAAAGAATCGGTGGATCGCCCAGGCATTGTACAAGGCGTTCACGGAGGCCCAGCGGTTGAGCTATGAGCATCTGCTGGTCTCGGCCTCGCTGAAAACCATGCTGCCCTGGCAGATCGCCGCCGTGGAAGATACGATCGCCACGATGGGCAAGGCATGGTGGCCCTATGGGATCGACAAGAACCGCCACGTTATCGAGACTTTCACGCGCTACCACCACGAGCAGGGGCTATCGCCCCGCCAACTTACGGTAGAAGAGATGTTTGCACCCGAGACTTTCGCTGAATTTCGGATCTAGGCCGCGGTTGGCGATGCGTCGCTGACGATTGCCCCCGGGAAACGGTCGCCGTCCCCGGGGGCAAAATATGAAAATATGAATGCGGAGTGTCGGTATCCGTGGCGGCAAGCGCAGTTTTGTGGTGCGTTGAAATGGCCCATGTGCGAGTGATGACGGATTGAACCCATCAGGAGTGAACGGATGTCGCAGCAAGCCCCCAAACTCGATCCGGAACAGAGTTTGGGATATCAGGTTCGACGCTGCCATCGGCGGTTTGATCGCCTGTTGAGCGCTTATTTGGCCAGGCACGATCTCAAGACCGGTTTTTGGTATTATCTCCGCGTCCTGTGGCTGAAGGACGGTGTTACCCAGAAATATCTGAGTGACATGACCAGCGTGACGGAGAATACGACGGTCGCGATGATCAGCAGCATGCTCAAGCACGGCCTGGTCCAACGGGCCAAGGACCAGGATGATCGTCGTAAGGTCCGGATCACGCTTACGGAACATGGCCGCGCACTCGAGAAGGGACTGATGTCGTACGCGATCGATATCAATCGGGTCGCGGTCGCCGGCATCGAACCGCGAGAGATCGAGATCTGCCGGTCCGTACTCGAACGCATATCGGCAAATCTCGCTGCCGAATTCGACAGCTTGCCGGACAAGCCGGCTATTGAACAGTAATCTGATCACTTACCGGCTGACGCCGGTAGGATCATGGCAAGGGGCTGAAGCCGTTTTTGTGGGTATGCCGGTCGAGATATCGCATGATGATTTCATCGGTGACGTTGCCGGATGTGGTTGTGGTCTTAGAGCCTGACTCGGAAGTTCACCAAACATAGCAATACCTTGCCGTTCTGCGGGTGAGCATGCGGATGGAGGCGATTGTTGCCCATGTGGTGGACGAGGCAATGGTTGTTTCCAGTCCTTAGCAAGACGGCGGCATCGGCCGAGCCATGCAAAGGTTCGCTCGACTACCCAGCGGCGCGGGAGGACCTTGAAGCCGTTGGCCTTATCCGACCGTTTGATGATTTCGATCGTCCATTGCCCCGATCCAGCGATGGCATCGCGGAGTTTGTCGCCCGCATAGCCGCCATCGGCAAAAACATGGCGCAACCAGGGGAAGCGCTGCCGCACAGCCTTGAGGACATCGGCCGCGCCATCGCGGTCCTGAATATCGGCGGTATGCACGAGAATGAAGATGAGGAAGCCGCAGGTGTCGGTCAGGATGTGCCGCTTGCGGCCTTTGATCTTCTTGCCCGCGTCGTAGCCGCAAGGGCCGCCGCTTTCGGTGGTTTTGACCGACTGGTTGTCGACCACACCGGCACTTGGGCTTGCCTCGCGTCCTTCAATCTCGCGCAGGTTCATGACCAGCACCGTGTTCATCGCCTCGAGCAGACCAGCGTTGCGCCAGGCGTAGAAATAGCGCTGGACCGTCGAGACTGGCGGGAAGCATTTGGGCAGAAGCCGCCAGGCACAACCGCTCGCCGCGATGTAGAGCAAGGCGTTCAGGACTTCGCGCATGTCCGTTGCCCGGCGCCGACCTCCCCGCTTGGCCCCAGGGATGAACGGCGCTGCCAACGTCCACTCCCGATCCGTCATATCGGCCCCGTGACCGCGAAGCTGTGCAAAATGGCCATTTGGCTTCGCGCGTCCGGTGATCCGGGTTAGCATGCCGCTGCGGCGTGGATCAGGGGGCGTGCATGAAGCGACTGTGGTCGGTGGACGAGTTGGGTGAACGCTGGACGCTGTCGCCCGACGATGTTGCGTTCATCGCTGGCAATGCTGATGCCGGTAAGCTGGGGCTCGCCTGTCAGCTGGCGTTCTGGCGGTCGCAGGGCCGTTTTCCAGATGAGGAAGCGGACCTCGCCCCGGCCGTGATCGCGCATCTCGCCGGCCAGATCGGCGTCGAGGCAGACGTCGAGAGCTACGCGTTCACCGGTCGCTCGGGACGCCGGCACCGCCAGCTTGTTCTCGATCATCTGGCGGTCGGCACCTTTGACCATGCGGCCGAGGCAGCGTTTCGGTCGTGGCTGCTGTCGGACATGCTCCCCCGCGAGCCGACACTGTCCGCGCTTGAGGACGAGATCACCGGATGGTTCGCCGCGCGGCGGGTTGTCAGGCCCGGATCGTACCGCCTCGACCGACTGGTCCGCTCGCTTCGCGCCGGCCACGATGATGCGATGCTCGCCGCCGTCGGTGATCGCCTTGACGATGGAGCCCGCTCGCGCCTGAACGCACTGCTCGCCGACGATGGTGAGGGCGCGGCCTATACGCGGCTGTCCGCTGATCCCGGAAAGCCCGGGCTCGACAGCCTGCTGGCCGAGATCGCCAAGCTCGAGTTGGTTCGTGGACTTGAACTATCGGCAGAGTTGCTCGGCGGCGTGCATCCCGACCTTGTGAAGCGATTCCGCAGGCGGGCCGCGGTCGAGAGCGCCTGGGAGCTTCGCCGCCACCCGGATCGTATCAGGCTGCCGCTGCTCGCCTTCTATTGCGTCCCGCGCGAGGCCGAGATCGTCGACGGGCTGGTCGACCTGCTCATCCAGATCACGCACCGCATCACGGTCAAGGCCGAGCGGCGCGTCGTGACCGAGCTCTTGGAGGAAGCAAGGGCGGTCAGGGGCAAGACCGGCATCTTGTTCAAGGTGGCTTCCGCCGTCACCGGCGCGCCCGACGGCTCCGTGCGCGAGGTGATCTTTCCCGTGGTCGACGAGCGCACTTTCCAGGCGTTGGTCAAGGAGGCGCTCGCCACCGGCTCGGCGCCGGCGCGCCGCGTCCACAAAGCGGTCCGCGCCTCCTACGGCGCCTATTACCGGCGCATGATGCCGAAGCTCCTCGCCGCGCTCGACTTCCGCTCGAACAACAGCGCACACAAGCCGCTCACCGACGCGCTGGCGAAGATCCGCGCGGCCGAGAATGACGGACGGCAGTATTTCAGCACGGCGGAGGTCGCGATCGAGGGCGTCGTGCGGCCCAAGTGGCGCGATATCGTGATCGAGGAAGCGCCGGACGGCTCGGAGCGGGTCAACAGGATCAACTACGAGATCTGCGTGCTCCAGACCCTGCGCGAGAAGCTTCGGTGCAAGGAGGTGTGGGTCACGGGCGCCGGCCGGTTCCGCAACCCCGACGACGATCTGCCTGCTGACTTCGCCGAACGACGGGCGGAGTGCTATGAGCGGCTCGGCCTTACCACCGACGCGCGCGCCTTCACCTGTGCCGTAAAGGCGGAGATGGAGCAGGCATTGGCGGTGCTCGATCCCGGTATGCCGAGCAACACCAAGGTCAAACTCAATCCGCGCCGGCGTCACCCGATCGTCGTGACCCCGCTCGATCCCCTTCCGGCACCCCCCACCCTCGAGGCGCTCGGCGGCGAACTCGGCCGCCGCTGGCCGATGACGGGTTTGCTCGACATCCTGAAGGAGGCGGACCTCCGCATAGGCTTCACCCAGGCATTCTCGACGGCGGCATCGCGCGAGGCGACGGACCCCGACGAGGTCCGGCGGCGTCTGCTGCTCTGCCTGTACGGCCTTGGCACCAACGCCGGGCTGAAGCGCCTCGTCGTCGGCGACCACGGCTTCACCTATAAGGAGCTGCTCCACACCCGCCGCCGCTATATCGACGCCGAGTCCTTGCGGGATGCGACCAGGCGCGTGGTGAACGCGACGCTCGCCGCGCGCGATCCGGCGGTCTGGGGCGAGGGCACGACCGCGTGCGCATCGGACAGCAAGCACTTCGCCGCCTTCGACCAGAACCTGATGACCGAGTGGCACGTGCGCTACGGCGGGCGGGGCGTGATGATCTACTGGCACGTCGAGCGCCAGTCGGTGTGCATCCATTCGCGCCTGAAGCGCTGCTCGTCGTCCGAGGTCGCCTCGATGATCGAGGGCGTTCTCGCGCATGACACCGAGATGGAGGTCGATCGCCAGTACGTCGACAGCCACGGGCAGAGCGAGGTGGCGTTCGCGTTCTGCAAGCTGCTTGGGTTCCAGCTGCTACCGCGCCTCAAGGCGATCGCGGGCCAGAAGCTCTATCTGCCCGGGACCGGCACGGCGGACGATTACCCCAACCTCGGCTGCATCCTGACGCGCCCGATCGACTGGGCGCTGATCGAGCGGCAGTATGACGAGATGGTCCGCTACGCGACCGCGATGGCCGAGCGCACCGCCGATCCGGAGGCGATCCTCCGGCGGTTCACGAGGAACAACGTCCAGCACCCGACCTACAAGGCGCTTGCCGAGCTCGGCAAGGCGATGAAGACCGCGTTTCTCTGCCGCTACCTGCACGACGAGGCCCTGCGTCGCGAGATCAACGAAGGGCTGAACGTCGTCGAGACCTGGAACTCAGCCAACGGTTTCATCTTCTTTGGCCGAGGCGGCGAGGTCGCATCAAATCGGCTCGACGACCAGCAGGCGTCGGTCGCGGCGCTGCACCTCCTCCAGTCCTGCCTCGTGTACGTCAACACGCTGATGCTCCAGCGCGTACTCGCCGAGGAACGCTGGCGAGGGCGCATGACCGCGGCGGACGAGCGTGGGCTGACTCCCCTCATCTGGGCGCATGTCAGCCCGTATGGCGCGTTCGACCTGAACATGGAGCGCCGGCTCGACATTGAGGCAAGAATAGCCGCGTAAACCTCGACCGGCCTATTCACTCTTTACAAAAGGCGTATTTCGTCAAGAGTAGCTCCGACAGTAAGGCGATGCGCCAAGGAGAACGCAGCATGGCTGAGAAGGTGATCAGCCGGCGAAATGTAAAGAGTGGCGCCGATGCGGCCGCTGATGCTCACGAACGCCGCAAGGATTTCCTCACCGCAGCCGAAATCGACCGCCTGCTCGATGCCGCCAAGGCTGGCCGTCATGGACCGCGCGACCACCTGCTCCTGCTCATGATGTATCGTCATGGGCTCCGTGTAAGTGAGGCGACCGCGCTGCGGCGCGACGAGGTCGACGTTGCCGTATCGCGCCTGTGGGTGCGTCGCCTCAAAAACGGTTTGTCAGTCGAACAGCCGATCGCAGGCGACGAACTGCGCGCGATCAGGCGTTACCTCAGCGGAGGGTTCTCGTGACGGCGGTGCAAAAAGTGCCGCTAAGCAAGTTATTGAATTATCTAAATAAAAGCCAATTATGAGTTGTAACCCATTGATATTTAAGGCGAGTGAGGTTTTTCGACCTTTCGTCTTCGGCGTGTAGGCTCGTCTTGGGAGGGTCGAGTCGTGGATGTGCCGCTTCGACAATATCTTGGTTGGGAACGCTTTCCGGCAAATTTGACCGAAGCTGAAGTCGCTTCCTTCTTCTCACTTTCCGGGGATCAACGGCGAGCCGTTTGCCGCCGCCGCCGCCCGTTGAACCGGTTGGGCCTGGCGCTGCAGATCGGCTTTCTTCGACTAACGGGGGCGTCGCTTAATTCCGTGGAGATGATCCCGCCGCAAGTCCTGGCTCATATCGGCGCGGAGCTCGGGATTGCACCACCCCGCCTTGCCTCAATCCGCGCGCTTTACCGCCGCCGCCGCACGTTGTTCGAGCACCACGACGCAGCGAAACAGGCGCTGGGTGTACGCGATCTCACCGAGCATGGGGAACGTGCGCTAAATGGCTTTCTGCGGCGTGAGGCCGGCGACAAATTTCTGGTCGACGAGTTGGAACAAGCCGCGCGCGCATGGCTCCATGATCACCACTATCTCCAATTGCCCGGGCGGCGGCTGCGGGGGTCGGCGGCAGCAGCCCGCCGCCAGCACGATGGCGGACTGTTGGTGAGCGCAGTGGCCGCTGTGGGGACAGAACAAGCGAAAGCCTGGCCGCTCATGCTGTCGGAGACGATGACGAACGGCAAGACGCGATTGGAATGGCTTCGAGACAGTCCTGCGTCCCGTAAAACCAAAGGGCTCGCCGACCACATCGCGAAGATCGATTTTCTGAAGAAGCTTGGAGCCGAGAAGCTCGACCTCGGCTTGGCGACCGGAATGCTAAAGGCCCAGGCGCGATCAATGCTCTACCGCAAGCCTGCGACACTCAAGCGGATGCGCGGCGAGCGCAAGATCCTCGAGATAGCCTGCTTTTTACGCCTGCAATTGCTGCGTCTCACAGACGATGGTCTGGGAATGATCGATTATCGGATCGCCGATCTCTGGCGCCAGGCCCGGACCCGCGCCGAGGCGGCGGTTGAGGTCGAACTGCACCAGCATCAGGCGTTGGTCATGGACTTGGCATGCCTTGTCGATGACGAGAACAGCTCCGATTCCACCGTGCGCGACCAGATGCGCAGAAGACTGGCGCCGTTCCTGCCGGCCGGCGCGCACGGTCCGTCCACGAAGGTTGACCGGGTCCGGCGGGAACTGGCGACAGCAGCCAGAGGTGCCAGTGAGTTGCTGGGCGCCGCTTCGTCGATCAGTCTGGATGTCCCATCGACGCACCCGCTTGCGCAGGCCCTCGCGACACTGGGCCGGCTGGAGGTTTCGGGAGGACGACAACTGCCGGAGGGCACAGACAATCCATTCGGCCGGACATGGTCGTTCCTCATCGATCAACCGGACCGCGAGGCCGCCCTTGGCGGCTATAGGGCGGCGACGCTCGTGCTGCTGAAACGCTCAGTGCGCAATGGCCAGGCCAGCGTCGTCCACAGCCTGGAACATCGTGCCCCTGAGGACCGTCTGATTCCAAAAGCGCAATGGCAAAAGGAACGAGCACGGTACGCGCGAAACCTCGCGGTGTCAGCCAAGCCGGAGGTGACCATCCGCTGGATCAAGGATGAACTCGCGACGGCCTTGAAAGCGATCGATGCTGCGGTGTCCAAGGGCGATATCCGGATCGAAAACGACCGCTTGGTCGTCCCAAAACTCAAGGCGGCGCCGGAAGATGAAAAGCTCAAGGCCATTCGGCGCGAGCTATTCGCCGGCGTCGGAAAGATCCAGCTACCGGACCTGCTGATATCCATTGATGCCACTACGCATTTTTCCTGGGTCCTGTTGGGCAGGGCGCCGCGAAGCGAGCATGAACTCATACTCCTTTACGCGGCCCTGATAGCCCTGGGCTCCGATCTGACCGCCGCCGACATGGCGCGCATGACGCTCAATATTGAGGCCGACGCTGTCGGTGAGATGATGCGCCGCATCGAGGCGAATGGTCGATTGCCGGCAGCCAACCGTGTGGTACTTGATCATTTCAGGACGCTCCCGGTCACGAGATTGTGGGGAGGCGGACTTCAGGCATCAGCCGACATGATGAGCCTTGATGCAACCCGTCGTCTTTGGACAGCCCGCTATGATCCGCGCCGCCGCACGCCGGCGGTCGGAACCTACACCCATGTGCTCGACCAATGGGTGATCCTACACGACCAGGCGGTCGTGCTGAACCGTCGGCAAGCGGGGGCCGCTATCGAAGGGGCTCTTCGCCACGAATCCGTCGACCTCCACCGTGTCGCGGTGGATACCCATGGCCACACACATTTCGGCATGGCGCTGGCCAATCTGGTGGGGTTTGATCTCGCCCCGAGGCTGGCCGGGATGAACAAACGCAAGCTGTATCTCCCACGTGGCCTGAATATACCTGCCACCCTTCGACCGATTGTGAGCGAGACCGTCTCACTCAGTGCCATCACCCAGGGCTGGGACCCGCTCCTGCGGATTGCGGCATCGACCAAGAGTGGCTGGTGTTCGGCGACCTACGTTCTGGACCGCTTTGGCAGCGCCGCACGAGGCGATGAAGCATTTCAGGCAGGAGATGCCTTCGGCAAGCTCTTGCTTACCCGCTTTCTGGGCGCTTATCTTGGCGATCCGGCGTTCAGAGGGATGAATGACGCCCTGCTTAGCCAAGGTGAGTCGGTCCACACCCTGCAGCGCGCGATCTATTCCGGCCCGATCGGCGCACGGCATGGCCGGACGCCAGAGCAGATGGCCGCGATATCGTCAGGCCTGACATTGCTTACCAACGTCATCATGACGTGGAACGCGACCCGGATCGGTGAGGTTCGAGCGCGAATGCCGGACATCTTTCCGGATCACCACATCAAGCACATCGCCCCCAACGCGCACGAGCATATCAACACCAAGGGCGTCATCACGATTGACGTCTCGCTACACCGGGACCGGCTCTTGGGCGCGGGACCGCCAGCGGCCGGGATTAGAAATGTAATATGAAAAACCTCCCCAGTGAGGAATATCAATCACTTACAAGAAACAATGCGTCGTTATTTAAGCAATTTCAACGGGTTGCTTAGCGGCACTTTTTGCATGGCCGTCACGAGAACCCCATCGGGCATTGCGGCGTATCACCGGACGCAGCAGGCGAAAGCCTCTGCGCACCCCGAACAGATGCGCCACCACCACCATGATCAGCGCCAGATGGCCGCAAGTTGCAAGAAAGCCCGCCACAATGCTCCAACTGGTGCCGAACACCGGCTCACCCGGCAAAATGCCCGCCAGGTATAGCAGCGCCACTCCAAAGATCATCGCTGACAGGCCAAGCGCCGCCATTCCCGGCACCGCAAACACCCAGGTTGGGCTCAGCATAAAAAGATAGCGCAGATGACGCCAGCCATCGCGCCATGGACGCAGGTGTGGGGCACGGTCGCGCAGATCGACCGAAAGCGTAGCGGGCACTTCGGTCATGCGCAGTTTGAGCAGCGCAGCCTTGACTACCATTTCACTGGCAAATTCCATGCCGCTGCTCGATAGGCCAAGCCGTTGAAACGCATCCTTGCGGATCGCGCGCAGCCCGCAATGCGCGTCGCGAATGCCGGTGCGGAAAAACAGGTTGAGCACGCCGGTCAGACCGGGGTTGCCGATATGGCGATTTTTCCACGGCATAGCCCCCGGAGCAATCCCGCCCCGGAAACGATTGCCCATGCACAGCTCATATCCCTCGTCGAGCTTGGCGACCATCGCCACGCCTTCGACGAAATTGTAGCTGCCATCGCAGTCGCCCATCACGATATAGCGACCCGCTGCCGCCCGGCAGCCACCGATCAGCGCCGCGCCATAGCCACGCTCTGCCACTGGCACGACCCGTGCGCCCAGTTCGGTGGCGAGCGCCTGGCTGCCATCGGTTGATCCATTGTCAGCAATCATAATCTCGCCGCTCATGCCCAGCTTGGTGCGTAGCAGCGCGAGCGCGTCCAGTGCATTGGCGATGCAATTTGGCAGGCTCTGGATTTCGTTGAGGCATGGCATGATGATGGTGACATCGGGTGTTGCCGCCTCGCCGTGCTCGCGCAGCCGGGCTACGCCTTCTACAAATGCGCTGTGATTTCTCCCGGCGGATTTCATGTACACCCCTGTGAAAGCTTGCCTATAATTCCTTTCACAAAAATGGTTAAAAAGTTCCTTGGGTTCTTTCACACCGCCCTGCGTCACGGCGGTCCGGTGCTGGATTTGCCGGATCGCTTGAAACCAATGGTCCAAACCTATCACTCGTAGGAAATTTGGTGAATTTGGGTAGCTACCAGGTATCTACCATGCAGCACAAGGAACACGCCAGCGCCCTTCCCTTCGGGCGCAGGTCATCATAAGTCAGCGTCAACCGTGCCACACCGCTAGTAGGATGGGATGGCGGTAGAAGGGGCGAAGATGTTAAAATTTACCAGCGCTCAGCACAACGACCAAGCATGATGGCTCGGGGTTCATAGAAGGTACCTGAACTGCAGATTCGTGCTTTCGAGTAGAAATTGCCAAAGCGGCATAATGGGCAAGGGAACGATCATAATGGGCACCCCTCAGGGCGAACTGTTCAAGCTCGACAGCCCTCTTGTTGGCGAGATCCGCGGCGAGCGGTCGCTGATGGCTTTCCCCTTCTTTGCGCTCAGCAAAAACGCCTGGATGAAGCCCCTCGCCTACGCGACCCCCACCGTGTCGATCGAGGTGCGGCCGAGCGCGCGCGGCGTGGCGACCATCTACGACAAGGAAATCGTCCTCTACATCGCCAGCCTCATGGCCTCGAAGATCGACGAAGGCATGGCGGTTTCGCAGGATTTCACCTTCACCGCCCATGACCTGTTCAGCGTCACCGGCTCCAATCACAGCGCCCGTTCCTACTCACGTTTGGCCGATGCTCTGGAGCGGCTGCAGGGCACGCAGATCAAGACGAATATCGAGGCTGGGGGTGAAGGCGAGGACGGTTTCTTCTCCTGGTTGTCTGAAGCGCGGCTGCAATATGCACGTTCGGGCAAGGGCGAAAAGCGGCTGAAAGCGGTCAAGGTTCGGCTGTGTGACTGGCTGTTCCGTGCCATCCTGCGCGACCGCCAAGTGCTTGATTATGCTTCGACTTATTTCCAGCTGGGCCCCATTGAGCGCCGCATTTACGAGGTGGCGCGCTCGACCTGTGTCGATGGTGAGCCGCTGGAAATGGACCTCCAGACACTGAAACTCCAGATCGGTTTTCAAAACCCCCTCTCCAACTTCCGCATTGCCATGCGGCAGATCGCGGCGGCGAATGCCATTCCTGACTATGACATCAGCCTGATCGAGGACGCTCCCGCAGAGGACGGCCCCCGCAAAGTAGGACGCAGGCCCGCCAAGGCGCGTGTCATCCTCTCCCGCAGGCCGCAGCCGGGTCCTGAACTGATGATCGAGGATCAGGTCAAAGAGGCCTGAAAGCCCCCTTTCCTACCGCCGACCTGCAAAGGGCTTTGCCAAGCCCTTCCTGATTCGCGCCTGCACGGTTTTGGTGGGCTAATTTCTACTCGAAAGCACGAATTGGCCCGGTCTAATTCTACTCGAAAGCACGAATCGAGGGGCAATTCCTACTCGAAAGCACGAATCAAACCGGACGAATTTTCGCTTTCCTACTCGAAAGCACGAACCGTAAAGCCTTCCACCGCGCGGATATTGCTGCGAATATGTTGCAGCTGGCCATGGGGGCTGAGCTGAGATGACTGAAGGGGTGGCTGTGACCACATAATAGAAAGCCCGGCACGAAGGCCGGGCATCCATTTGGGTAGTGGAGCGACGTCGCCAAACGTCGTCCGGGTCACAAACAGTCCCTTCTCCCTACGCCAGATCGAACACCGTTTCAAGGATGCGCGCTTCGCGCCACGGTATCTTTTTGTCTGGTGACGGCCTTCCGCATGGAGGGACGAATGGGAACGCTTGGCTTTGGCGAGGCGATGGTGTCCGCGCTTGGCGCTGTGAAGACGCCGCGCCAAACAGGGTACGCACGGGCGCGATCCGGTGCGCCGCACCCGACAGGCGCGCCGGTGCTGCGCGACAGTGTGGAAGCAGGGACCTTCGAACATGTCTTCTTCGTCGCCCCTGCCAAGGGCGAGACCGACCGTTTGCTGCGCGCCGCCCGCCGCATCCTGGACGCGGGCCGCCAGCTGCGCAGCGAAGCTCGACGCGACGGCCGTGAACTGACTCCGGCAGAACGGCTGCTGACGTCACTTACCGCCGCCAGCGTGCGGGTTTTCGAAGAGATCCTGACCCTTGCCCGCCTCAACAAGGGCCGTGTCTTCCCGAGCTATGATCATCTCACGCAGGCAACCAGCCTGGGCCGCGCCACCGTCGCGCGGGCCCTCCGAATTCTGGAGGGGATCGGCTTCCTCGTCCGCCAGCGCCGTTTCAAGCGCGTGGAGGGCGACGGCCCCGGCCCCCGCTATGAGCAGACCTCCAACGCCTATCGCGCATTCCTGCCTAAGATCGTCCAGGCCTATCTGCCCCGCTGGATGCGCCCGGCCCCTATCCCTGACGACGAGTTGCAGCGCGAAGCCGACCGGATCGAGGAACTCGAGCATATGCACGCCCGACTGCCAGCCCATGAGCAGGCCAAGGCCGGGCTTAAAGGGCCCCTAGCCAAGGTCCTTGCCCGGCTCGACGCCGCGCTAGAGCGCAAGGAGCGTGAGTCTCAAAAAGAACCTCAACCGCTACTAAATTCATTTATAAAAGAGATCAGCGGAGTTGGCCTTGCCGGCCAACAACGTAATTCCATATGAAAACCTAGCTTCACCCTCCTGCCATCTTCAAACAACAACCAAATCCGGCAAGGGCAGAACGCACCGCTACGCGGCGCGAATGCTCCCCAGCGGGAGCAAGCGGTTATGGTGTATGCAAAACCCACCGAGGTACTGGAGGACAGCTTTTGATGAGGAAGCGCAGATTCGATGGTCAGTAACCAGCGCTACCGATGGGCGCACCCGCGATCCGGAAAGCATGCGCGCCACCATATCCGGTCGAAACAGGGGACAGAATTCCTTCCTCGCGGGCGTAAGGCGAAATAGCTAGCCTTAGGCTTCCATCATGGTATCGGATAGCTATCTTATGGATAGCCTTGGCTTGGCATTCAACGCCTGCCCGTTTAAGCCGCTGTCTTTGCAAGATCGAAGCTGTCGGCCCGCGCCAGGCTCCAGCTTGACCGATAGAATTCATTGTCTTCTCCGCCCGAGATCAAATCTCCTGACAGCAGAAACTATGAAGCTGCGCAAAGAGGCGGACCTCGGTTGGACTGACGCGATGAACAAGATGATGGGGGCCGATCTCGCTTGGATGCTGGAGGCTGGGTCGCGGTGCCCATTCATCAGACGACCTCCTATCAGTTCCGCGATGCCGACAATGCAGCGTCGCTCTTCGCGTTGCAGGAAATGGGGACATCTATACCCGGATCATGAAGCCGACGGCCGATGTCTTGGAAAAGCGCATCGCTGCGCTGGAGGGCGGTGGCGTTGGGGCAGGCGGCCTCGGCCTATGCGATCCAGGATCTGGCGCGCGCTGGCGACCATATCGTCAGTTCGACGGCTCTTTACGGCGGCACCTACAATCTGTTCGCGAACACGCTCAAGGATCAGGGCATAGACGTGCGCTTCGTCGACCCGTCCGATCCTGAGAATTTTCGCCGCGCAACCGATGCGCGCACCCGCGCCTATTATGCGGAGACCCTGCCCAATCCCAAGTTGGAGGTGTTTCCGATCGCCGATGGCGGCGACATCGGGCAGGAACAGGGGATCCCGCTCATCATGGACAATACGGCAGCGCCGCTGCTGTGCCGCCCGCGGCCATGGCGCGGCGGTGGTGGTCTGTTCCGCGACCAAATATCTGGGCGGTCATGGCACGTCGATTGGCGGCCTGATTGTCGATGGGGGCAATTTTGACTGGCCGGCCTTCCCGGACCGGCAGCCGCTGCTCACCACGCCCAATCCCTCTTATCATGGCGCGATCTGGGCGGAGGCGGCAAAGCCGCTTGGCCCCATCGCCTATATTCTGCGGGCAAGGGTCATCCTGTTGCGGGACCTTGGCGCGGCGCTGTCGCCCTTCAACGCCTTCCAGCTGATCCCGGGCATCGAGACCGTTGCCCTGCGCATGGAGCGGCATTGCGCCAATGCGGTGAGCGTGGCCGAAAATCTGGCGCGGCATCCCGCTGTCGTTCGGGTGATCCATCCCTCACAGCAGGAAGGACGGGCGCGGGAGTGGGCGGACCGTTATCTGACAGGCGGGCAGGGCGGTCTTGCCGGCTTCGAACTGGCTGCTGGCCGACGCTTTATCGATGCCTTGCGGCTTTTCTATCATGTCGCGAATACCGGTGACGCGCGAAGCCTAGCGATCCATCCCGGCTCCACGACCCACTCCCAACTGAACGAGACCGAGCAGCTCGCCTTCGGGGTGTCACCGGGTTGTGTCCGTGTCTCCATAGGGATCGAGCATATCAGCGATATTCTGGCTGACATCGACCAAGCCCTGTCCGCCGCCGCATGAGCCTGGGAGGAGCAATGCCCTGATGGCGTCTCCTCCTGACTATGTGCAGTCCATCTGAATAGCTACCGGATATCCATCAGATATCCGGTAGCTATTCGATATTCACGTGCCGCCTTTCTGCTTCTCGGCCAAGGCCGCGAGAGCTTGCTCCAGCACCGCACCCAGCGGAAGACCCATGTCATCTGCAATGCTGTAAAGCGCCATGATCGTCTCCTCAGTCGCCTTGATGTTGATCTGGCGATTACGCCCAGTGGTGTGACGCCGGGGCTGACGCACTGGGGCAGGGGAGGGCGCACCCTGAGCCTTCCGGCTCGGAAACCCGCTCGCCTGCGCGAGCTGGTCGATCGCTTCCGCCGCGACAGGGCGGGAAGGGCTTTCGGCGGCGAAATCGTCGAGATCGCCAAAGGGATTGGCCCTGCTCATCATGCCATCTCCGTCTTGGTTGCAGTCGCGTTCCGGCCTTGTCGCAGCCGCTCGATTACCTCGACCGCGAACTGTTCGGCATTGACGATCGCCTTGTCGAGATTGGGCACATCCTTCTCATCCAGATCTTCCAGCGTCTTCTGGAAGGAGAAGATGGCGCGGAAGGCTTCTCGCTCGTGCAGCTGCGTGGCGAACACCGGCACGCCGGCATCGCTGAGGCCGGTCTGGATGTGCCCCATGGTCCGCGTGCGGATGATTGGGCTGGTGCGGGTGAGCAGGACGCCGAAGGGCACCGCGCGGCCCGTCATTTTCTCATGCTGCTTGAGCACCTTAATTGCGCGGCCCGCCTGCTCGGCATCCAGCTGCGATCCCTGCATAGGGATGACGACTAGATCGGCTTGGCTTACCGCAAGCAGCACGATCTTGGCGGCGGTGCCTTCCAGGTCGACAATGACAAAGGGCGTCTGCGCCGCGGCTTCCTCAATCTGTTCAAGGATATTGTCCTCATCGACATCAGCGACGATCGAGAGGTTTTCAGGGAGGCCGGCTCCCTGGCCCCAAGCATGGATCGGATGGTTAGGGTCTGCGTCAATGACCGTCACCTTTGTGCCCCGTGCGAGTTCCGACGCAAGGAGAAGTGCGCCCGTAGTTTTACCTACGCCTCCCTTGGGACTGATGAATGCGATCGTCGGCATGGCGTCTCCCTTCAGGATACCATTCTGCTATCTGGTAGCTATCAAGTCAATGGGTACTAAGATAGTATCGTTTGTTGTTTTAGACCTTCGATAAGCAGGCTTTTGCTTTGTTCCTTTCGCTCAATCCGCTATCGCCGCCGCCCATGCAATCGCGACGGGCAAATCCATATCCTAGAAAGACCGCCGGCTTATGGCTGCTTCTGGTCATTCATTTTGATGCTTTCCGCGCTAATCCCCGCGCTTATCTCACTGCATTCTGGTGGCGCTTACGTCGGAAGAGAGTTCGCTCACGTAGCCAATTCGCTCGGTTGCTCGTCCACTCTCCTAGAGCATATAACCTGTGGATATTGTGGGAAGAGAATGTGGCAGGAGGCGATGATCGCGAGTTTGCAGGACCGCCGATCTTAGCTCTGATAGACGTGAGGGGACAGCAGGGGGAGCTGGATGAAACGCTACGGAATTTGTCAGCTGAAGCGATATCGGCATTTCCGATCGGAACGCCGGGTACACCGACGCTGGCTGAAGCCGCCCACCAAATTGATTGGGATCGAAATCCTTGGCTGATGCCGATGGTCGCCGGGGACAAGGTCGCACAGGGAACGGCTAAGGCCTACCGCGAGGCGATAGCAGAGTCGCGGGCGCAAATTGTGTATGCGGATGACGATCTGCTGAGCAAACTGGGACGGCGCCAAACCCCGCATTTCAAGCCGGACTGGAACAGTGAACTGTTCCGACATTTTGATTATCTTTCGGGATCCTGCATCTTGCGCTCGTCAAAAGAAGAAATGGAGCGGCTTGCCCATGATGCAGATTGGGTGCAGCGGCTCACCACCAATAGGTTAGGAGAGGGAACTCCCTTACATGTTCGAAAAGTGCTACATCACCGTCGTACGCGCTTTCGACCACATCCGCCTGTAGATCGCTTCGGTTCGTCAGCCGAATTGCCGCCTCTTACAGTCATTGTTCCGACTCGTAACCGCGTAGATCTTTTACGAACCTGCTTGTCCGGCCTCGCCGCCACAGACTATCCCAATCTTGAGGTGATAGTCGTCGACAACGATAGCGATGATCCACAAACTCTAGATTTTCTCGCCAGTTTAGACGGGCCTGGCTATTGTGTGGTGCGGCATCAAGGGGCGTTCAACTACTCTGCGATCAACAACCGAGCAGTGCAAATGGCGCAAGGGCGTTTATTATGCTTGCTTAACAATGACATTGAAGTGATCGAACCGCATTGGCTTGCCACAATGGCTGTCCAGGCGTTGCGCGACGATGTCGGTGCAGTGGGAGCTCAATTACTGTATCCCGATGGACGTATTCAGCACGCAGGGGTTGTTATCGGTGTGGGGAACGCCGCAGGGCATGCACATCGATTTCTCCAACCCAAAGAAGAGGGGTACTTTCGCCGCCATTCACTGCCGCAGTTCACTTCCGCCGTCACAGCTGCTTGCTTAGTTGTAATGCGGCAACGTTTCGAAGCTGTTGGTGGTTTTGATGAGACCAACTTCGCTGTGGCTTTCAATGATGTCGACCTGTGTATGCGGTTGAACCAAAAGGGGTGGCAATCACTTTACGAGCCGCGCGCTACGCTAATCCACCATGAATCCGTTTCGCGAGGGTTTGATCGAGATCCCATTGGCGCAGAAAGATTAGCCAGTGAAATAGCGGCTCTCAAACGCTTGTGGTATACAGATAAGGTGGTTGATCCTTTTCATCACCCTGCACTTAGTCGCGCGAGTGAGCGCTTTGTGATTGGCTTGTAGGACAGCATATGGCCACCCCACCCGGAAAAGAAGCTTTGAATAGAATATTTCTGCCGCAAGTGACGCTCTGCGCAGCAACATCGGTGAATATCAAAGCCACACTGCGTGCATTACAGGCTAGCATGGAAAAAATAGTTTTTTCTAGCTGCAAACTTTTCACCGATGTAGATATCACCTTAGATCATCCTGATATTTCGATATTACCTATTAGAAAAATTGGTTCTTCAGAAGAATACTCTAAGTTCATGCTCTCGGATATGGCTAATTATGTTGAAACATCCCATTGTCTTGTCGTCCAGTGGGATGGGCACGTACTAAACGCGGAAAGGTGGCGTTCCGATTTTCTATCCTACGATTATATCGGAGCGACGTGGCCACAGTTTAAGGACGGGTATGACGTTGGAAACGGAGGCTTCTCGTTACGTAGCCGGCGGCTCATGGAAGCCTGCAGAGATGCAGAGTTCCAATTATCACATCCAGAAGACGTAGCAATAGGGAGAGAAAATCGTAAATGGTTGGAAAGAATTGGAATGCACTTTGCACCATCAGCGATTGCGGATCTGTTTGCAACTGAACGGACTGGTGACCTGAAAACAAGCTTTGGATATCATGGGGTATGGAATATGCCCAAGGCTATTGGGATCGAGAGTTTCTGGCAAGTTTACCAAGAGCTTGATGACCTCGGTACGGTGCGACATGATTTCACTAGAATTCTAAAAGATGTTGGTGATGGACCTGCCGGCTATTCACGTATGATGCGGATGATATTGGACTATACAAAACATCACCTAGGCGCTCGTAAATGAAACCCCTATGGCATTCCTCAAAAACGCCGGGCGGAAAAGCTGGTGAATGTGATCAAGCCTTTTCGCCGCTACACCGCTGATCGGGTTACGTTCACGACGGAAGTCTTAGATCATTGCAATATTTGGCAAAGATAACTGAAGGAATTGTATGTATGGATATCCAAAAATTCATCAATATAGATGAGTTGATCAAGGGACTTCAGAGGTACGGAAGTGAAGGGCCGATTGACCATACTGTAATCGATAACTTCTTTACAGCGGAGATCGCTGAAAAATTAGAGCAAGAATTTCCGAGCTTTGATAGCCACGTATGGCATAAGTACGAAAATGCGTTGGAACTGAAAAAAACATGTAATAACTGGAACGCATTCCCCGCGCTCACATATTCTGTATTTAGCTATCTCAACTCCCGTGATTTTCTTTCGCAACTAGAGGGGGTTATTAAGGTTGATGGTGGCCTATACTCGGACAACGGTTTAAATGGTGGTGGCTGGCACATACACTGTCAGGGTGGGAAACTGAATACGCATTTAGATTACTCCATTCATCCTAAGTTGATGCTTCAAAGGAAGCTAAATATCATTATATATCTTAATTCTAGTTGGCGGGATGATTGGGGTGGAGCCTTAGGTATTTGGGGAAATGAGAGCAGTGAATATCCAGGAGAGCTGAAAAAAGAAATCGCGCCATGTTTTAATCGTGCAGTCTTGTTTGACACTACGCAAAATAGTTGGCACGGCTTGCCAAAGCCGCTCACGTGTCCTGAAGATCAATTTCGTAAAAGTTTAGCTGCTTATTTTCTTTGCAAGCCACCTGTGCAGGTTGATCAACGAGGAAAGGCACTATTTGCTCCCACTGAAGACCAGCGCGATCAGGATGAGGTTCTAGAGCTCATTAAACGACGAGCAAGTGTAGACACGGCGGTCGAGGTGTACCGATCTTAGTTATCGTTGAGTTTGATGATCTGTGGAGGTTTCAGTAAAAGAGCTTCCACTGACATCTGCGTGGTCCTGCAATAAAGGGCGTTGTGATCCACGATTTGCAACAGTTGCGACTTAGGTCCGGTATCTTTGTTGCGCGTGAGTGCGCTTATATATTTCAGCGGATAATCCCGCCGACGTCTAAGACAAGGGCTGAGTGCGAGCGTGGTCCCTGCTCAGGATAGCGACCCATTGAGCGGTTCATATCGAACGCAGCTGTTGAAGCTCTCGAATAGCCATTCTGCATCGACTCTGCATGTGCTTCAGTTCGGCCCAGCTCTGCGCTACGTCAATCCGCTAGCCGCTGCCTCACTCGAGGCCAGCACCCTGATCAAGCAACGGTACGAGATCGATGGGATTGCTCCTGACGCTCTGGTCGCGAACTGTGACCATCAGTTTTTGGACATGATCTTGTGATTGGGCGGGCCAGCGCTCAGACGATCGGATGGAGGCCTCTGATCTGCGCCGTTTGAGCCGTCGTCCCTAGAGCATAATCCGACCTAACTGAATCTGGACGATTCCTTTTCGTTGGGAAATCTGATTCAAGATGTCAGCTGGACAAGGAGGTCAGCCTGGCATGACGAAGTCTATCTCAGAGGATTTACGTTCGCGGGTGATTGCGGCGGTTGACGGGGGCCTGTCACGGCGCGCAGCAGCTGAGCGTTTTGGAGTTGCGGCGGCGAGCGCGATCCGTTGGGTTCGCGAATGGCGGGAGACTGGATCGACGCGGGCGAAGCGGCAAGGCGGCGACATGCGGTCGCGCCGGATTGAAGCCCATCGCGACATTATTCTCGGTGCGGTCGAGGAGCAGGTGGACATCACGCTTGTTGAACTTGCCGAGATGCTTCGAGCGCAGCATGGGGCCGTATCTGCGCCGAGCACGATCTGGCGTTTTCTTGATCGTCACTCAATGACCGTGAAAAAAAACAGCGCACGCCAGCGAGCAGGAGCGGCCCGACGTTCTCGCGCGGCGACGCGCATGGTTTAAGGCCCAACCTGATCTCGACCCGGAACGGTTAGTGTTCATCGATGAGACCGGCGCATCGACGAAAATGGCGCGTCTGCGTGGACGGGCCCAGCGCGGCATGCGCTGTCGCTCCCCAATTCCGCACGGTCATTGGAAAACCACCACCTTCACCGGCGCGCTGCGCCTAACGGGCATGACCGCACCCATGGTCCTGGACGGTCCCATGACTGGCGAATGGTTCGCTGCCTATGCAGCGCAGGTTCTGGCGCCAACGCTGCGTCCCGGCGACATCGTCATCCTCGACAATCTGCCAGCTCATAAAACGATGGCGGCCCGTGAAGCCATCGAAGCAGTCGGGGCGCGAATGCTGTTCCTGCCGCCATACAGCCCCGACTTCAATCCAATCGAGAACGCCTTCTCGAAGCTCAAGGCAATCCTGCGAAAAGCCGCCGCCCGAACCGTCCCCGACCTATGGGATGCAATTCGCGAGGCACTGCCCCGCTTCACTCCCGAAGAATGCGCAAATTACTTTACTGCCACCGGGTATGAGCCAGAGTGATCGGATTCTGCTCTAGCCTCTCAAGTTCGGAGGACCCGCCCACGCCACTGCGATCCAAGGGTGTTGCATAGGGCCCGCGGCGTGCCTGCTTCATCGAAACGGTAACAAGGTACCGCCGATCGTCCATTGGGCGGACAACAGATAGACGGAGCCCCTTCTTGTGCAGCCGGTGACCCCCGAGCCATCAGCATGTCGACTTATCGGCGGCGAAACGACGATCTTGATGATCACCGAATCCTGTGTGTGCTATTGCCGAGAGCGCATCCGCTAGCGACGGGAGGCACTGGACCAGAACTCATCAGCGACGATCACCCTCCGTGCAAGAAATCTGCCACATCATACCCGCGACGCTCGCCACAAGCCGTTGCCGCTGACGATCATGCTAGGCTTGCTCCGCTCCAAAGGGCCAATCATCCGTGGCAGAAATACATGCTGGAAACGGTATATCCGACACCGGCCCCCACCTTCCCGGTGCGTCAAACTGCCGAGTTTCCATTGCATTCAGCAGTACGTTGCCATAGGCACGCCGCAAACTGAATTTTGAGAATAACTCCTATGCAGCCTCCGGTGCCGATTACATTAGTAACGCCATGCTATAAAACTCCAATGTATTTTCTTGAGAGACTTATGATAGGAATCTCTCGAGCAAAGCACGATGTCGAATGGATTTTAGTGGATGACTCCCCAAATTCCGACGAGGTTAAAGAGTTTTCTCGCCGCGCGGGCCAAGTCTTACCTAATTTTCAGCTTATTTCCCATGCAGAAAATAGCGGAATACGGGAATCCTACATAAGCGGATTTAAGAACGCGCGAGGTACTTTTGTAGGAATTCTCGATCATGATGACGAGATCGAGGCTGAGAAACTCATAAGTATTATAAAGCTCACCAATTATAACGAATACGATATTTTATATACAAACGAAGCTAAATTTAACCACTTAATCAAAGAAGAATATATTAAGCCTTCTTTTGATATATTGAGCGCGCTTTACTATTTTTATCCGCATCATATCACATTTTTTAAGTCTGATTTGACAAGGGATATAATTCGCTCCTCAAGTTTATTAAGGAAATCGTCCACAGCTTTTGACATCGCTCTTTGGTACGAATATCTCGGGGCTATTGTTAAGAATGGTGCGCGGTCGTTACATCTGCCCTACACAACCTATGGGTGGCGTGTTCATGAAGATAGTACAGCGAGTTCAATTGATCAGAAGCCGACCAATCTAATTGAACGACGCGCCCTCGCTGAAGAATTCTTGAATAGATATGAAGACAACACGTTAGCTATTTTCAATAGAACTGACGTTCCATTCGTAATATCTGGCCAATTTGGACTGGATTATGAAAACGTATATGAATATGCGGACCAGTATTTTGATGTGCAATGGTGCACCGTTAAGAATAACTGTGTCACAATCACGAAGGTTTCTGAAGTATATTCGTCATTGAGATCCATCGTTCGTCAAATTCCTTTGGGATATCTCTCAAACACTGATCTCGCGGATGAAATTTATATTTCTGGGCACAGCCATGTTGGTTATGAAAGCGGCCATATCTGTAATGTTCCATTCTTACGCTCGGTTAAGACATTGCCTGATGGTCCATATCTTCGGTTTCGATCTAAAAGGATGACATCGTTGCCCTCGGGTGGGGTGCGGCGTTTCGAAATCCTAGTAGCCGGAGAGCGCTAATGATGACGAAGGGTAAGGTCTCAGTTATTCTCCCGGTCTATAATGGAGAGAGCTATCTACTCGAAACGCTTGAAAGCATTCGAGCGCAAACATATCGTCCGATTGAACTAATCATCGTTAATGATGGCTCAGTGGATAGTAGCCGCGATATTTGTCTAGAATGGATTAACAAAGTAGCGCTAGAAATCGAAGTAAGATTTTTTGACAATTTTCTAAATCTTGGCGTGTGCAATGCACTAAGAAAGTCATGCGAGGCTGCGACTGGCGAGTTTATTGCTCAAATCGGCCATGATGATGTCTGGAAACCCAATCATCTGTTGGATTTGGTTGATTCACTGAATTCCTCGCCGAACGCCGTGGCTTCATTTAGTAATGTCGAGTATATAAATGGACATGGAGAAGAAATAAAGATCAAAATATTTGATCACAAACTTATAAACTCTTTAACTCAGTATAAACTATTTGCAAGATTGCTATCTGGAAACGTTCTTTGTGCTCCCGGCTCGTTATTTCGAGCAAGAAATTATCGATCAGAATTTTGGGGGCTGCAGAATGAAAGGCTTCAGGATCATCGATTGTGGATGCATCTTCTGCTCGAAGGAGAGTTCATTCTGAGTGACACAGTATCTGTGTCATATAGGGTCCATCAGAATAATCTGAGTTCGGCCCATGTGATGCAGCTTCAAGGTCAATTGGAATTCTTTGAATTGCATCAAAAAATAATGTTTTCTGACAAACTGTTCCAGATATTTGATGATCTTTATATAGACTATATAATGTTCGAGGAATTTATTACGGCGATATACGATAGTGTTTTACAAGTAGAGGAATACTTTCCGCCGCTCCGTTATAATTTGATGGTTTGGTTGGAAAAAGTGCAAGAGCGCTATCCTCTCTCTTCCTGCGTGACTAGGTTGAGATCCAGCCTTCTGTGCTCTCTAGGAGCAATTCGGAAAAGCTTGCTGATTTCGAAGTCTGATGTGTCAATTGCGGCTTGTGCGAAGCGCAATTCTCCCTTTTTGGTTCCAGTTGATTCAAAACTCGATCACAAGCTTTTTCAGTTTCTCGTAGAGACGGGATGGTTCCGAGATGGTCGCGGCATCGATCCAGTCGGTAGCTCTAGAGACGACTTCTTTGTGATCGCCTCAAAAGAAGAGTTTGACGGTCTGCGCAAGGATGAAAACATCAGTACTCTTGCTAGTCGAAGACGCATGATATTGGCTTCGGATCGGGACGATGTTTTGGTGGGGGACCAATGCATAATTCCTATCAAGAAGGAGAAAATTGGCCACAATCAACTCGATCAAATCTTTCGATTCATCGAAGGCGCTAGGATGGTATATTAGTCATGGGTAAGCTTCGCGTCTTGGTCACATCGGCCGGAACCTCTACTGCCATCGGGTTTATCAAGTCGCTGCATCAATCCGGCTACATCGAGATTTTTACAGCTGATATAAACGATTTCACCATGTTGCCGCTAGGTGCGTTTGAGATAGCGCAACATTGCATCGTTCCTCTTGCAACTGATGTCGATAATTATATCGCTGCGATAAGGGCGGCAGTAGATCTTTACAGTATAGACTTTATATTTCCCATTCATGACGAAGAGATTAGGGTCATATCTCAGGCCAAATTCAATGGAAGCCTCGTTGTTGGCGCTCCGAACCTGTCGAGTGAGATGGTCTTAGCGTGTACAGATAAGTTGAATATGGGGCGTCGCTGCCTAGAGAATGGTATTGAATCTCCGAGTACATTGAATTCGCGGGAGTTCTTTGCGGCGCCATTCTACCCGGTGTTCGTGAAGCCACGTTATGGGGTCGGTAGTCAGGGTGCGAGAGTGGTTGAGCATAAGGAGCAGGTGGCACAGTTGGATAGCGGAATTGATCTCGTGTTTCAGGAAGTTTGTGAGAAACCCGAGGTAACTGTTGATGTCCTATCGACGAAATATGGTCATATAGCCGTATCACGCGAGCGTTTGGAGGTTAAAGCTGGTGTGTCAACTAAAGCGCGTGTTTGGTACAGCCCTGAGTTAGCCGAAATTGCTGGAAAAATTGCTAACGGGTTTCGCCTTGATGGTCTTTTTTGCTTTCAGGCAATGAAGAGAGATGGTCGATGGTTTGTCACGGACATCAATCCGCGCAGCGGTGGAGCGACAGCGATGACAGTTGCTGCAGGGATCAATTTGTACGACGCATATTTCTCTCTGGTTTCCGGGCGGAGGGATCTAGCGTGGTTCTTAGCGCTTCGCACAAAGGCGCTTAATATGCCTGCTACGCTTGTTACGCGCTATTTTGAAGAACATGCGTCCGTGGTTGAGTCATGATTGTCGGCATCGATTTTGATGGCACTATCGTTTCATGTAGAGATAAGCAGATCGCTTGTCTGCGAGACGGCGTGGGCGCTCTTAGGTCTAATATAAATTGGTCGGCCGTATGGCGTCGTAAGCGAAATGGGCTGAATAATCCATCTGCATTGTCGACCTACAAATTTAATGAATCTGAGATCAGTCAAATAAATGATTATTGGCGTCGTAATATCGAAAGTAGGGCTTATGCAAGGTACGACAAATTGCTACCGAACGTTCGTTCCGTTCTTGAATCTATTCGGATAAATAATAAGATATTTCTAATATCTGCGCGCAAAAACTCCCATATTCTTCACTGGCAGCTTAAAGAGCTATCGCTGCTTCAGCATTTTAGCGATGTGGTCGTTGTGGAGCCCGCCCGCGCATCGGAAGCTAAAGCGCAAGCTTTTGTCCGTCTGGGTCTTGACTGCTATGTTGGTGATACAGAGACGGATTTTGCTGCCTCATTGGCCGCAGGTATACCAGGCTATATTGTTAGCACCGGGCAGCGCTCTGAGGGTTTTTTAAAGCGGTCGGGTGTACGAAATATTTTTGGTGGGATCTCTGCTATCCAGAAGGTGCTGAATGCATAATAGCGTAAATGATTGTCGCTTCGTAGATCTTCCTATGTTTCCCGATCATCGCGGTAAGCTGTCTTTCATCCAGAACGATCAAAGCTTGGTCGATTTCGATTTCGCTCGCCTATACTTCCTCTATGACGTTCCCTTTGGCGGACAGCGTGCAGGGCATGCACATCGGGCGCTAAGGCAATTATTCTTTGCATTCAGCGGTGCGTACGACCTGCACTTAGATGATGGATTTGAGAAGCGGACAGTCCGCATCGAGCAACCCAATCGCCCTTTTATGGTGCGTCCAAATATTTGGCGTATCGTCGATGGATTTACCTCTGGAGCGGTATGCGCCGTACTGGCAAGCGATTTGTATGACGAGGAAGACTACATAAGGGATTATGAGACGTTTTTTGAATATGCACGGGGGCTGAAGTGAAACAGCTAGAATTTCTCGACTTGCGTCGTTTAAACGAACCATATCTGTCAGATTTCGAAAATGCTACCTGTACTAACTTTAGATCTGGTCACTATATAGGTGGCCCTTCTGTTGCTAAATTTGAGCAAGAATTTGCGCGGTATTGTGGCGTCAGACAATGCGTTTCTGTTGGGAATGGGCTTGATGCGCTAGTGATCGCCTTGCGAGCTTTGGGTGTCGGTGTCGGCGACGAGGTGATCGTTCCCGGCCAGACATTCGTTGCCACTTGGTTGGCCGTCTCCGCTGTAGGAGCCAAAATTGTCCCCGTGGATGTTAGCAGCTCCACTGCAAACATCGATACTGTGCTGATCGAGGGGGCTATAACCCCTCACACTAAAGCGATTATCCCCGTGCATCTCTATGGTGCTTGCGCAGATATGGCGCGGATCATGGAAATCGCTAGAAGCCATTCATTGTTTGTCATCGAGGACGCGGCGCAGGCTCACGGTGCCATCTGTGGAGGTAAGCGGGCCGGAGCCCATGGCCATGTGGGCTGCTTCAGCTTTTATCCAAGCAAGAACTTAGGTGCGCTCGGTGACGCCGGCGGGCTTGTGACGAATGATGATGTGGTGGCAGAACGTGCGCGTTTGCTAGGTAACTATGGGTCTATTCAGAAATATGTTCATTCTGAAATCGGAATGAACTCCCGGTTAGACCCGATCCAAGCTTCTCTTCTATCCGTCAAGCTCAACAATATTGATAATATAATAGAGAAACGGAAGAAATGCGCTGCCGCTTATTCTGAAGCTATATCATCTAGAAGCTCCACTAAATTGTCGCGCCTTCTTAAAGATGATATTGATTGCGTTTGGCATAACTTCGTTGTCTTGGCCGACGATCGTCAGCAATTTATCGATCACATGAAAAGCCATGGGGTTCATACTGCAATTCATTATCCTATTATACCGTCACGGCAGGAATGTTATCTTGAAGAGTTTGGGTCGATAAATCTTCCCATATCTGAAAGACTCGCTGCTCACTCTGTAAGCTTGCCCATAGGTGAATATCTTAACGAATGTGAGATCAATCAAGTAGTGCAAGCTATTTCCACATATTTATAAGTTCAACGGTGAATGCTGAAAGTGGGTTATGACATTTCACAAATCTTCGAATTCTAAAGAGGGATGTGACCGCCTTATAGAAGAGCTGAGTAGTCGGGCGAATTCTTTATTGCGGGCTCTTCAGCGTGCAGAAGAGAACATTAACTCTTTAAAGAAGCAAGTTAATTCCAGGCACCATCTGCTCACAAGAATGAGCGGTATAGATGATGATCACCTTCGGAACATCATTAACACGGCTGCTCGTGCAGCACGGGCTGCGTATCTGAGCCAATTTGAGAATAAGCAAAAAAAGACGTTGATACGTCACTTACGTTCAAAATTTGGAAGGAAAAAGGATCTAAATAAAAGAGACGAGAAGATAATTCTCGAATCCGGTCTTTTTGACGAGTTATGGTATGCACAGGCACACCCGGATGTAGCCGAGTCGAATACAAGTGCAATATCTCACTATGTTAAACATGGATTTGCTGAAGGGCGGTGGCCTAACTCATTATTTGATACCCAGTTTTACCTGACTAATAATATGGATGTATTATATTCTGGGACGAATCCATTTGTACATTATTTGTCTACTGGTTGGAAAGAAGGAAGGAATCCAAATCCTTTTTTTGATGTCGAGTTTTACTTATCGACTAATTCTGATGTGGCAAAAGCGGGCGTCGAGCCTCTCAGTCATTACTTAAAATTTGGCTTTGCTGAAGGGCGCGAAACGTCTCCTTATCTTTCTGTTAAAGAGTACATGTCTTCTTATAAGCATTTAAGTTCTGCGGGCGAAAATGCTTTGGCACATTTCCTACATACGTAAATTAGAGTGTACTCGGCCAGTGTTGCGGTTCCTGATTGGTGGCGGCCATGCGTTACGGATGTCGGCTGATATGACCGCCGGATTTCCTCCAAGCTGGAGACCCGCAAAAACCAGTGGCGTTTCGGCGGCGGTGGTGATTCATTGATCGGGAGCGATCATGGAGAACCGTTGTGGATCCCAAGTCCCTGTTCAGTTTGAGCGATCATCTCGATGCCCTGAGCAAGGACGGAGATCCGCTCGAGATTTTGCAACAGACGGTAGACTTCGAGTATTTCCGCGATTGGCTGGTCGAGGGGCTGGGCTACGGCGACGGCGGCAAGGGCGGACGGCCGCCATTCGACCCGGTGATGATGTTCAAGGCGCTGATCCTGCAGGCGCAGCACAACCTCTCGGATGCACGGATGGAATTCATGATCCGGGATCGCCTGAGTTGGCTACGCTTCCTTGGGCTGTCGCTCGGAGACCGCACTCCGGACGAGAACACGATCCGGCATTTCCGCAACCGGCTAACCGAGACCGGAACGCTTAAGCGGGTGATGAAGGCCTTCGACTGGCAACTCCAGAAGAAGGGATACATCCCGATGTCCGGGCAGATTGTCGATGCCTCGCTGGTGTCCGCGCCGAAGCAACGCAATACCGAGGGCGAACGCGAGGCGATCAAGTCGGGCAAGAGCGCGAAGGAGATTTGGCCAGACGAGCCGAACAAGGCCGCGCAGAAGGACACAGATGCGCGCTGGACGCTCAAGATCGGCGGCAAGGTGCGTCATCGCGAGGACGGCACGCCGTTGCCCATGATTGCCCTGCCAGTCTTCGGCTACAAATCGCATATCAGCATCGACCGGCGTTATGGCTTCATCCGGGAGATGGTGGTCACTTCTGCATCGGCCGCGGATGGGCGTTTCCTTCGCCACGTCGTGAGCACCGATAACACCAGCTCCGAGGTCTGGGCTGATAGCGCCTATCGCTCGAAGCGTAACGAGAGGTGGTTGTCTGATCGGATGCTCACATCCCGAATTCACCGGCAAACCCAAGGGCAAGCCCATGCCGAGAGCGATCGCCAGGGCCAACGCCGCAAAGTCGTCGATCCGGGCCCATGTCGAACATGTCTTCGCGCATCAGAAGAACCGGTTCGGGCTGTTCATCCGCACCATCGGTTTGGCCCGTGCCGAAGCGAAGCTCACCCTTTGCAACCTGGCCTATAACTTCAACCGGCTGATCTTCCACGAACGCCGCGAAAGCATGGGATGACTCTGCCTGAAACCCGGAGGATCCAGGGCAAACCGCTCAAAATGACGCCGGAAAAGACGTAGGCATCCGGTGAAGACCGCAGACTACCGGTGATCGCGTCTATGCTCGCCGAGCAGGTCGCGGAGGCACTCTATACCATCTTCGGACAAGGCCAGCACGGCATGCTCTTGGGTGCCGTAAACCCAGATAACTCCGTCTTCGGTGTCCATCTGCTCAGTGAGCTCGTGGAGCAGGTCCTCGCTTTCGTCCCATTCTTGGGCGACTTTCGCGAGGGTTGTCACTGCGTAGACCTTGTTCCGCTGCATTAGGCAGCCAACTCCTCTACCGGAGCCGTTTGGTGATTGGCTTTCCAGTGCCAGGGGAGGAGGCCGTGGAGCTGGTTCTGGGGGATGTCGGCGATCCGCGCGAGAACGTCGGCAAGCCAGGCCTGCGGATCGATGTCGTTGAGCTTCGCCGTGCCGATGAGGCTCAGCATGAAGGCGGTGCGCTGACCCCCGCGGTCTGAACCAGCGAAGAGCCACGATTTTCTGCCCAGGGCTATACCTCTCAATGCCCGTTCCGCCGCGTTGTTCGAGAGGCAGATACGACCGTCATCGAGGAAGGCGGTAAAGGCCGGCCATGCCTTGAGCATGTAATCCATGGCCTCGGCCACATCGCTGTTCTTCGATAGCTTCGCCCGGTTGTCGCGCATCCATTCTTCCAGATCGGCGACCAGCGGTGCGCTGAGCTCCTGCCGAAGGGCGAGGCGCTCCTGTGCCGGTCTGCCGTTGATGGCGCGCTCGATATCGAAGATCGCGTCAATACGACGGACCGCCTCGACTGCCAGCGGAGAGATGACGGCCTTTTTGCGGCGCTTCTTGAGCTGCGCGGCGACATCAGCCAGCTCGAAAAAATAGCGGCGTGCGTGGCTCCAGCATAGGGCGCGGGTCAGCGGCGCCGGCAGTCTGTCGGCGTGGAACAACGCATTATACCCGGCATAGGCATCGGCCTGGAGAATGCCTCTCCAGTCGCGCAGATGGCCCAAAGGATGTTCGCCCCGGCGGTCACGGGAATAACGGAAGATCGCTGCCGGCGGCGCGGGCCCGCCGAATGGTCGATCGTCCCGGACATAGGCCCAGATCCTGCCCGTATCGGTCTTGGTCTTGGCCAGCACCGGCACTGTCGTGTCGTCGCCATGTAGTCGCTCGGCTGCAAGGACATGCGCCTCGATCAGCAGGTAGAGCGGCATCAGCGCGGCGGTGCAGGCGCCAACCTGGTCGGCCAGGGTGGAAAGGCTCAAGTCCACCCCTTCCCGGGCATAGCGATCACGCTGGCGGTTGAGGGGCTGATGCGCGCCGAACTTCTCGAACAGCAGCATGGCGAGGAAACTGGGGCCAAAGAGTCCGCGGGGCGTGACATGAAATGGTGCTGGCGGCGGGACTGTCAGGAATTTCGTGTGCGGCGAGGCATAATGGGCAACAAGGAGACCCAATATGTCACGACGGAAAGAACCCTCGATACCGAACGACATTCTCGACCAGCTGCTGGCCGGCACTGACGCGGCGGCGGCGCTCGGCCAGGGCGGCCTGCTCGATACCCTGAAGAAGGCATTCGCCGAACGGGCACTCAACGCGGAGATGGATCACCATCTTGGCCAGGAGGAGCAAGGGAACAACAGCCGGAACGGCTATGGCCGCAAGACGGTGACGACCGACGGGGGACGGATCGAGATCGAGGTGCCGCGCGATCGAGCGGGTAGTTTTGATCCGCAGCTGATCGCCAAGTACCAGCGTCGCTTCCCCGGCTTCGATGACAAGATCATCTCAATGTATGCGCGCGGCATGAGCACGCGGGAGATCACCGGGCATCTGCGCGACCTGTATGGGATCGACGCCTCGCCCGATCTGATCAGCACGATCACGGACGCGGTGCTGGAGGAAGTCGCAGCCTGGCAGCAACGTCCCTTGGACCCAGCTTATCCGATGGTTTTCTTCGATGCGATCCGGGTCAAGATCCGCGACGAGGGGATGGTCCGCAACAAGGCGATCCATATTGCCCTGGGCGTCATGGCCGACGGCACCAAGGTCGTCCTTGGGTTATGGCTGGAACAGAATGAAGGGGCCAAATTCTGGCTGCGCGTCATGAACGAACTGCGCAACCGCGGCGTCGAGGATATCATGCTGGCCGTCGTCGATGGACTGAAGGGCTTCCCAGACGCCATCACCGCCGTCTTCCCCGAAGCGATGGTCCAAACCTGTATTGTCCATCTGCTGCGCAACTCGATGGATTTCGTGGCGTGGAAAGATCGCAAGGCGCTCGGAACGGCCTTGAAGGCCATCTATCGGGCCGTTGATGCTGCGGCCGCCGAAGAAGCCCTGACAGCGTTCGAAGCCAGCTTCTGGGGACAGCGTTATCCCGCCATCGGCCAGAGCTGGCGCCGGGCATGGCCCGAGGTCATCCCATTTTTCGCCTTTCCCGACGAGGTCAGACGGATCGTCTATACGACAAATTCGATAGAGGCCCTCAATTCCAAGCTCCGCCGCGCTGTTCGTGCCCGGGGGCATTTCCCCAATGATGAGGCCGCCACCAAGCTCCTCTATCTGATCTTGAACCGATCGGAAAAAGAGTGGAAAATGCCGCCGCGTGAGTGGAACATGGCGAAGGCGCAATTTGCCGTGCTCTTCGGCGAACGTTTCATCAGGGCCATGACGGCCTGATGGTCAACCGCCTCGCCGCACACGAAATTCCTGACAGTCCCCTGGCGGCTGCGTGATCTTCTCGCAGGCTCGGCAGGAAAACTTCTCCCGCACGGTCTGGATCACCTTCCACTGGCGCGGCACGACCTCGAGCGTCTCGGTGATATCCTCGCCCAGCTTGCACAGCCGATCCGAGCCGCAGCAGGGGCATGCCTCGGGCACCGCGATGACGACGCGTTCGCGCGGCAGATGCTCGGGCAAGGGCTTGCGGGCGGGCCGCTTGCGTTCGAAGGGCGCGACGTTGGTCTTCGCCGCTGCCAGGGCAGCCAAAAGCTCATCTTCGCTGGCAGCCGCCTCGCACTCCTCGAAGGCCAGCTCCATCTGGTCAAGCAGGTGGCGCGTGCGTTCCGATCGCTGGCCATAAAGGGTGCGACGCATCTTCTCGTTCTGGAGTTCGAGAAGGGCGTTGCGGGCTTCCAGGTCGGCGTTGATCGCTTTGATGCGGGCGACTTCAGCGGCAACAGCCTCAGCAGCGGCAAGCCGCTCGCGAAGGCTGTCGATCTGTGCTTGCGCGTCGTCCCCCATGCCCGACCGTATAGCAGAAAAGCGCCGGAATCCCTAGCTTTTTAGGTTGTCGCCCACCTTTATCCGGCCAATGTCGGGCGCCATGTGGCCTGCGGATTACGCCAGTCGATCGCCTCCAACATGCAAGCCATCTGCGAGGGAGAAATGGCAATCACGCCGTCCACCGCGGAGGGCCAGATATACTTCCCGCGCTCGAGACGCTTGGCATAAAGCGACATGCCTACGCCATCGTGCCAGATGATCTTGCAGAGGTCGCCGCGACGCCCCCGGAAAATATAGAGGTCGCCGACGAAGGGATCGCGTCCGAAACTCTGCTGCACTTGAAGGGCCAGGCTGCGCATGCCACGCCGCATGTCCGTGTGCCCCGTCGCGATCCATATCCGAACGCCGGAGGGGACTGGGATCACGGCTTGACCGACCGCAGCACTGCCGACACCAGCCCAGGCGATGCGCCAGCGGGAATGCGCACGATCGCCCGCTCAAACTCAACGGTGATCGCCGATCGGATCACAGGCACCGGATCAGCTTGCACCTGCACCTCGGCAAAGCCCTGCGCCGCCTGCCCCATCTGTCGCCGCCAACGATAGATCTGGTTCGGCCGAACATCCGCGCGGCGGGCAATCTCCGCCACGTTCGCCCCAGGAGCCGCAATCGCCGCTACCAACTGCCGCTTCTGTTCGTCGGTCCATACCCGCCGCCGCTCAGGCCCCGAGATTACTGTGATCTGGCTCATCGCACCGTCCCTTGTATCGGTGCAAACACCGGCGCTTGCACCGGTGCTATGTCAAAATATCAGACGATCGCCACAAGGCGGCCCTCACCGGAGCGATACGATGATGTTGCCGATTTTTAAATAGCTTCGCAGCCCGTTTGGCTCAAATCACCCGATCGCTCCCAAAGGGAACGCCGGTAGAACTATGGTGGGCAGACGAAGCACGGGTCGGGCAGCAGACCAAGCTCACCCGTCGCTGGGCCAGGCGGGGCACCCGTCCTTCAGCGCCCAAGGATCAGCGCCGGTCTTCGGCATGGATTTTTGGGGCGATCTGTCCAGCCCAAGGCAAGGCCGCCGGTATCGTCATGCCCAAGTGCAACAGCGAAGCGATGAGCATGCACCTCGAGGAGATCGCCTTCCACGTCGCCCCGGGCGCCCACGCGGTGCTGCTACTTGATCAAGCCGGATGGCACGGCTCGGCCGAACTGGTCATTCCGCCCAACATCACTTTGATGCCGCTACCCCCCAGATGTCCCGAGCTCAATCCTGTCGAAAACCTGTGGCAGTTCATGCGCGACAACTGGCTGTCGAACCGCATCTTCAAATCTTATGACGATATCGTCGATCACTGTTGCCACGCCTGGAACAAGCTGGCCGATCAGCCTTGGCGCATCATGTCCATTGGACTGCGAAAATGGGCCCATGGGTTCTGATCAATGCGCCTTGGTATAACAACCGTTCGTATGAGCATTCAGACTGCTCACCCGCTCCGTCGTATCTCTCGTATCAATCAGCTTTTATATTCGAGCGCCAATCAGCTTGCATTCTGTCGCTTCGGGAGGTGGCATCAGCATCACAGTTACGGAGCGTATAATTCAACGAAAATGCTCCTAGTCCAGAATTTAGATTCGGAGCTCGCCTTTGAGGCAGCGTGCTCGTCGCCTATTAGCGGAGGACACGACATGGCGGATAAAAAGTTATCTTCAAAGATATCACAACGATAGGTACTTATCTATTGCCAAATGAACATCGTCAAATATGTCAGCTTTCCCCTGGTTTATTATAACCGCTTTACTACAGTAATCTCTCACTACCTCCATGCTATGAGAAGCTAAAATCATAGCCCTATCCTTGCGCTTTTCGAAAAGCTCATAATGGCATTTTCTATGGAAGTTTTGATCACCCACCAAAATTATTTCATCTATGAGATAACAGTCAAACTCTATAGCAAGAGATAAAGCAAAAGCGAGTCGCGCGCGCATGCCAGAAGAGTAGGTTTTTACGGGCATTTTCAATTGTGAGCCCAGTTCCGTAAAGTCTTCAACAAAGGCTCGGAGGTCGGTGTAATCACGCTGATAAATTCGAGCAATAAAACGGGCGTTGTCATAACCCGTCAAGCTGCCTTGGAAGCCACCTGCAAAACCAAGCGGCCATGAAACGGACATCTCACGCGTTATCGCTCCCGATGTCGGCATTTCCACGCCGCCGATCAATTTGATTAACGTACTCTTGCCGGCACCATTGCGTCCTAGCAAGGCGATCCGTTCGCCTCGGGATACAACTAGGTTCACATTGTCCAGAACCTTTTTATGACGGTTGCCGTGAGTATAATTTTTATAGATGTTTTTGCAGATAATCATTCGACAGCAAGCGTCCTGCGTACACGTCGGCATAGTGCGAGGCCGACGAGTGTCAGCACTATTGAACTCCCTATAGGATTCCAAATGTTATAATATGCTGTCAACTGGTCGCCCCATATCCCTTTTCGCATCATCTCCATTCCAGTTACAAATGGTGATAAAAGCAGAAATTCTCTTACTGGTGGCGTAGCCCATGAGACCATATAAAGAAGGCCAGAGAAAGGAATCATTATATAAGTCACTACGGGAACGAATTTCTCAAGGACCTCTGACATCTCCGAAAGTGGTGCTATAATTAAGCAAAGGGAGAGGCAAAAAAAGGCATATAGCGTCCACCCGGCAATAAATAGCCCAATGTCTGAAGGTACAGGGAATTCACCAAGAAAAATTAATACGGTGGCGGCAAATGTATAGGCCATCATACCGCCAAAAAATTCTATTATAAACCTTGCTAAAATAAAATCTACGACTTGAATTTGCCTATGATATAGCAAGCTGCTGTTAACGGTAAACGCGGCTACACTACGGTTTATACCGTGTCGGAATAGTGTAATCGGGATATAACCTGAGACTATAAAGGCTACTACGCTAACGCCATGTTCTGCGGGACCCTTTGAAAGCCGCCAGATTATCGCCACTAGACCTGCGAATAAAAGTGGCTCAACCATGATCCACAGGAAGCCGATATTTTCTCGCCCGAACCTTGTAGTCAGTTCGCGGATCATAAGGGCATGAATCACCCGGATCTGGGTCTCCCATCCTCTGCGAAAATCACGCAAATTGGCTTGAGACATGGCTATTCTTTCGAAGCATGTTCAAGGACGCCGACCATAAACATCCAGGCAATGAAATAGAGGCAAAGGGCGGCAGCGAACACGACTAGGACATTGAGGAAACGCTTGGGAAGCAACGGGGTGTCGGGCGTGTTGGGATCAACCACTCGCTCCAGATAAAATTGCTGACGTTGCGCTTCGGCACGGGCCTGGACGAGGGCAGCGTTGGCGGCGGTTAGGCTTTCGGTCGCGAACTCTTGCTCTACTAAGAGGTTCTCGTAACCGCCGAGCTTTGATGCGATACCGCTGCCGTTGCCCACGACACGGCTATCTTGCGATGCGATCTGCACAGAAATCGCGTTAATACGGTTACGGAGCGCTGGGATAGAGGGGTTACTAGGCGTGAGGCGCTGCATTAGGTCTAATTGTGCCTGGAGCGCGGCCCGTTCCGCGATCATGGTGTTGGCGATTTCCAGCACGCCGCCGGCCTGCTTGGTCGGATCAATCAGCGCTTGGGCATTGCGATACTGCGTCAGTGCGACACGTGCATTTCTGGCCCGCTGAGTTGCGAGTTCGACCTGCTTCTGCGCTTCGACAATACCCTTGTTTTGCGCGCGGCTGTTGAGTCGATTGACTAGTTCTTCACTGAGATCGAGTAGCTGGCGGTTTATGATATAGGCGTCCGGTGCGGTAAAAGCTTCGACCTTGATGATCGCGGTACCTGCCTCGGTGTCCAAACGCGCATCGACGCGCTTACCATAATACTTAAATAGGTTTTCAAAGCTGCTGTCGGAAAATGGCTGGGGAAAGCGGCTTAGGAAATCGGCCTGGGAGGTGGAGAATTTGTCGCGAATGTCGACGGCCTTCTCCAGCGCTTTTAGCGCATCGCGGGAGCGGACGTAGGTCAGCACCTCGTTTGTCTGTTCTTGCCCGCTCGACAGCCCGGTCGTCTGCACTAAATTTGCCAGCGTCGACATCTGCGATCGTTTCTGGTCCGGACTCTTGATGACGAAGCGTGATTCCGAGACATAGATATCCGACGCGATCAAGCCATAATAAAGCGCTGCCAGAAGCGTAGGAGCGACGACGAAAATGAGGAACCAGCGCCGCTTCTTTACCCACTCTATGGGCGCGGATCGGCGGACTGACGTTTCAGTCTCGATAGGGAACGATGGATTAACATTCATAAATATTCTTCGCAGTGCCTCAAGGGTACCTGAGCTGCCTTGCGCTAGGCCAACAAAGGGCGGCACGCAAGGCTAAGCACGTCCTGCTGACGCAATTGCGAGAGGAACTATTGTCCATTCTTAAATCCCGATGCTAAGGCGTGCAGCCATCGATCCGCAAGCCTCCGAGATCACTAGCGATGCAAGTCAAGAATGTCGTTTATCTAGCTCTGCTCGCCGGACTTTCGGGGTGCGCTACGCTGCCCTCCAGCGGCCCTACGGGAGGGCAGATCGAAAAATCGGCTACCGCTCCCAAGGATGGGGCGGCGCCGATTCAAATCGTTCCGATACATACGATTGCGGATGTACCGGGAGCGAGTGCGGTAGCAACGGTTTTGCTGCCTGATCTGGCTCCGCCGCCGACCGACATGATCGGCCCGGGCGACGTGCTAGACATCAATATATACGAAGCGGGGGTTACCCTGTTTTCTGGCGCGGGCGGCGCGGGAATGAGCCAGATTATGGCGAACCCTGGGGTGCAGGTGCAGAAGCTGCCGCCGACGCGGGTCGATGATCTGGGTGACATCACCATCCCTTATGCCGGTACGCTCCATGTGGCGGGTATCACAACCGGCGAAGTTGAGGCGATGATCCGCAATTCGCTGGCGCGGCTGTCGCAGAATCCGCAGGTGATCGTCACGCTGAACCAGGCCATCACCAATTCGATTATCGTTGGGGGCGAGGTGGCTAGGCCGGGTCGGCTCGTGTTGCAAACCAACAGGGAAACCCTATCCGACGTAATTGCACTTGCTGGCGGCTATCGCGGCAATGCCAAGGATCTGCTGCTGCGGATCGTACGAGGCGGGCAGAGTGTTGACGTTCGCATCAACGATCTTGTCGAAAATCCTAAGCTGGACGTGAGGGCTTATCCCGGTGACCGGGTGATGCTGATCAACAATCCCCGCACTTATTCCGTTCTGGGTGCTCCAGGACGGGTTGAGGAGGTTCCGTTCAGCCGTTCGTCGGTTTCGCTGGCGGAGGCGATTGCTAATGCTGGCGGTGTCAATCCTGGCATTGGCAATCCTGCCGCGATCTTCGTGTTCCGCTATGTCCGCGATGAGCAGGGGAATGAGGTGCCGCGGGTCTATCATCTCAACATGATGAAAACGGGGTCTTATTTCCTCGCACAGCGCTTCGCCATGCGGGACAAGGACGTGCTTTACTTCGGCAATGCGGCGGCAAACCAGCCCAGCAAACTCGTTCAGCTGATCAGCCAACTATTTTCTCCGATCTTAACGGTCACTGCAGCGGTGCAAACAGTCAAAAACAGCAATTGAGACTCCTGACGGGCGAGCTTTGGTATCGCCCGCTCTCTCTGCTCGAAAGTGGGACGATGGAGATAAAATCCTTTGATATTACTGGCATCAAGCTGCTCACTCCCCGCCATATTGGGGACGAGCGGGGCTATTTTGCGGAAACCTTCCGAGCGGATTTCTTCGCCGAGCATTGCGGAAACTGGATGTTCGTCCAGGACAATGAATCGTTCAGTGTCCGCCCAGGTACGATCCGTGGCCTGCATTTCCAGAGCGAGCCACACCCCCAAGGTAAGTTCGTCCGCTGCACCGCAGGGGCACTGTTCGATGTTGCGGTAGATATCCGCCAGGGCTCTCCCACCTATGGTCAATGGATTGGTGAGACGCTCACTCCCGACAATGGCAGACAGTTTTGGATTCCCCCAGGCTTCGCCCACGGCTTCTGTACGCTCGAGCCCAATACGGTCATCTGTTACAAGGTGACCGGCTATTATAGCCGCGAGTGCGACAAGGGGCTGCGCTGGGATGACCCGGCGATTGGCATCGGTTGGCCTCAGATCGCTGATGCCGATACGCTTTCACCGAAGGACCGGCAGCAACCGCTCCTCGCCGAGCTTCCGATTTATTTTACCTGGGGGGAATGACCACATGCGCGTGATCGTCACCGGCGGCGCCGGCTTTATTGGTTCGGCCCTTGTTCGCTATTTGGTGTTGGAAAAGGGTTATGAGGTCCTGACTGTTGATGCCCTGACTTATGCAGGGTGCGAAGCTTCGCTAAAGGCGGTGGAAGGCAAAGCTAACCATCGCTTCCTCAAGGCCAATGTCCGCGATGTATCGGCAATGGACGAGGTGATCGCCGGTTTCCGGCCCGACCGCATCATGCATCTGGCTGCGGAAAGCCATGTTGATCGCTCAATCACAGGGGCGGCGGACTTCATTCAGACCAACGTCGTTGGCACCTTCACTTTGTTGGAAGCTGCGCGTGGATACTGGAACGGACTTACCGGTGTGGCGAAGGCGGATTTCCGTTTCCTCCACGTCTCAACCGATGAGGTCTATGGCTCGCTGGGTAATGAAGGGCTGTTCGAGGAAAGCACGCCCTACGATCCCAGTTCGCCCTATTCCGCTTCCAAAGCCGCATCCGACCATCTCGCCAAAGCTTGGCAGCGCACCTATGGGCTGCCGGTGGTGGTGTCGAACTGCTCAAATAATTATGGGCCCTATCACTTCCCGGAAAAGCTGATCCCGCTCACCATCTTGAATGCGCTCGCGGGCCGTGCGCTCCCGGTCTACGGCAAGGGCGAGAATGTGCGCGACTGGCTCTATGTCGACGACCATGCCCGCGCGCTCGACCTCATCATTGAGAAGGGTGTGCCTGGCGAGACCTATAACGTCGGGGGCCGTAACGAACGGCGCAATATCGACGTGGTGCGCCGGATTTGCGCCGTGCTGGACGAACTCGTTCCCGCCGACGCGCCGCGTGAAGAGCTGATCGAGTTCGTCACCGATCGCCCTGGTCATGACGCGCGCTATGCGATCGATGCGACCAGGTTGGAGACGGAACTGGGCTGGCGTGCGCAGGAAAATTTCGACAGCGGCATCGAGAAGACAGTGCGCTGGTACCTTCACAACGAATGGTGGTGGCGTCCGCTTCGCGATCGTTATGATGGCCAGAGGTTGGGGCTGAGTGCCACGCCTGCCGGAGTGGCTGCGTGAGGATTGCCGTTACTGGTAAGGCGGGCCAGGTCGTGACCAGCCTAATCGAGCGAGGCCCTGTCGCTGGGCAAGAGGTGGTCGCGCTGGGCCGGCCCGAACTGGACCTCGCCGATCCGGCATCGGTCGCGCGTGCGCTAGAGGCGGCAGCACCTGATGTCATCGTTTCCGCCGCTGCCTATACCGCGGTCGACAAGGCCGAGAGCGACATTGACGTCGCGTACGCGGTGAACGGCGCCGGCGCCGGTGCGGTCGCGGAGACGGCCAAGGCGCTGGGCGTACCGCTGGTTCATGTTTCAACCGATTATGTATTCAACGGCACGCTTGATCGCCCCTATGTCGAGAATGATCGGACGGAACCGACGGGCGTTTATGGCGCGTCCAAGCTGGCGGGTGAGCAGGCTGTGTTGGCCGCCCATGGAGAGAATAGCGCGGTCCTACGCGTGGCTTGGGTTTACAGCCCCTTCGGTGCTAATTTTGTGAAAACCATGCTCCGCCTCGCCTGGGATCGTGAGGAAGTTTCCGTGGTTGCCGACCAAATGGGCAATCCCACCAGCGCGTTAGATATAGCCGACGCTATTCTTTTGGTAGCTACCAATTTGGTATCGTATAGCAATCCGGCTTTGCGCGGTGTCTTTCACATGACTGCTAAGGGGGAAGGTTCCTGGGCGGATTTTGCTGAAGCTATCTTCGCCGCTTCTGCCGCACGGGGCGGGCCGACAGCGCGCGTGAAGCGGATCACCACCGCCGATTATCCGACCCTGGCCAAGCGACCAGCCAATTCGCGGCTCCACTGTGGGCTGATCGCGAAAGCCCATGGTGTGGCTCTGCCGGACTGGCGCCAATCGCTGGACAGAGTAATTGCCCGACTGCATTCTGCAGCGGCCTGAACTGACCACCTAAAGGGAACTAAGACACATGAAAGGTATCATCCTCGCTGGTGGCAGCGGCACCCGCCTTTATCCGATGACGCTGGCGACCTCCAAGCAGCTGATGCCGGTATATGACAAACCGATGATCTACTATCCGCTAAGCACGCTTATGCTGGCGGGTATTCGGGAGGTCCTGATTATCTCGACTCCGCGGGATCTTCCTTCCTTCCAGGCGCTTCTGGGTGACGGATCAAAATGGGGAATGAGCATCGAATTTGCTGAGCAGCCTAGCCCTGATGGGCTTGCACAAGCTTATATCATCGGTGCTAATTTCGTTGCGGGCCAGCAGTCGGCTCTAATTCTGGGCGACAATATTTTTTATGGCCATGGCCTCCCTGAACTGCTTGCTACAGCTTCCTCGCGCAAGGAAGGAGCGAGTGTTTTTGCCTATCATGTCAACGACCCAGAGCGTTATGGCGTTGTCAGTTTTGATTCATCAATGAAAGCCCTGTCGATTGAGGAGAAGCCAATGCAACCCCAGTCTCACTGGGCTGTTACCGGACTCTATATCTACGACGAGCAGGTGGTAGATATCGCTGCCAACTTGGAGCCATCCTCACGGGGTGAACTAGAGATTACCGATGTTAATCGCATTTATCTCGAGCAGGGAAAGCTCAACGTAGAGATAATGGGGCGCGGCTATGCTTGGCTGGATACCGGGACACCCGATAGCTTACTTGATGCCGCAGAGTTTGTCCGAGTTCTCGAAAAACGACAGGGCTTCAAGATGGCCAGTCCTGAGGAGATTGCCTTTCGACAAGGATTTATCAGTGGTACGGAACTAGAGAAAGCGATCGAGAAACTTGGCAAATCAGATTACGCCCGTTATCTGCGAGGATTGCTTCTTGATGGTTGATAGACCACACACAAAGCCGAGTGCTCGCCTTAAAAATTTGAGTAAAAGCATCTAACATAGAACTTAAATGATCCGGTTTTCGGAAATCCCGTGAGCAAGATAGTGATTAAGTGGGTCAACTCGTGCCGTTGATACATCTTGGTACCTGTTGAGGTATGAATCTTTGTCGAATAGGCCCTTCTTTAACAATTCTTTGTACTCATATTTTTTTTGAACCTTGTTAGGCATGAACTTCCACCACCATGGAAATCCAGTAATTTCTAAAATTACTTGGCGAAGCCAATCTGCTTTCTTTTCCATAAGCTGGACACCTCGAAAAACCGGGTGATTTTGGTCTGATGGCGTAGGAAGGGGCACGCGGCGCTGATGAAAGGCACCGCTTCGGCGGCATTGGCGGGGTGATCGCCGTGTCGGCGGAGTTCTGGGCGCCAATTCCATGTCATGCAGGCGCAGCTCTGCCCTCGATCCAGGCGAGACGCTGGAAATTATAGACCAGGTTGGCCATGCCGATCTTGATCCTGGCGCGAGCGATGCCGATGGTGCGGACGACGAGGCCCATGCGGTGTTTCTGCCCGGCAAAGACATGCTCCACGGCGGCGCGGACCTTTGAGCGCCTTGCATTGGCCCTGGCTATCCGTTCGGGCAGCGGCCGCTTGGGCAGGCGCTTCTGGTGGATATTGCTGGTGAACATGCCCCTGGCGAGAAACGCCTCGTTCTTCTTGGATCGATAGGCGGTATCGGCCCAAACGCCTGAGGCGGTGTTCTCCTTGCTGATCAGATCGGGCAGTCGCGCGCCATCATGGGCATTGGCGGCGCTCGCATCCCAGGTGCGGATCAGTCCGTGGACCCGATCGATGCCGATATGGTTTTTATAGCCGAACATCGGGATGGCCAGATCGACCGGCTTTGTCGCCTTAGGATCGTCGCCTTCCCTGACCTTGGCTTTGGTATATTTGATCGACCAGCGCGCATCGCGGTCTTTCTGTCGGGTCTTGGCGGGGTTCCAGTCCTGAGGGATCCGGCCTTCCTTGATCGCCGCCTTCTCCTCCTGAGTATTGCGTTGCTTGGGCGCGGGCACGACGGTAGCGTCGATGATCTGCCCGCCCATGGCCAGATAGCCCCGATCCTTGAGAGCGGTATCGAAGCGCACGAACAGCCGGTCGATTGCTTTGGCCTTCACAAGCCGTTCGCGGAACAGCCAGACCGTGGTGGCATCGGGCACGGTGCCTTCCAGGCCAACGCCCAGGAAGCGCTGAAACGAAAGCCGGTCCTTGATCTGGAACTCGGTCGCCTCGTCGGACAGCGAATACAATGCCTGTAGAACCAGGATTTTGAACATCAGCACCGGATCGAACGGCGGTCGTCCGCCCTTGTTACGAGGGCCGCGTCGCAGCGCGGCCACCAGCGGTCCCCGGAATAGCTCGAAGTCCACCACGGCGGACAACCGTTCCAGGGGATCGCCCGCCGCGCTCAGCGCCTCGTATCGGTCCGAAAGATCAAAGAAACCCGGCTGTACTGCCATCTCTGCCTCCGCTGTCGCGTACGCGCAGTGAATCACCTCAAGCCGTCAGACGCCACCGGTTTTTCGAGGTGTCCAGCTCTAATTTGTGTATATAGTCCTTTACTGAGGAAGATAAGATCAATATTTCTTTGTCTCTATCTGAGCGTAGTTGATCAATTTGTTTTTGGGTTTCTATAACAATATCATTTAAGATTTCTATCTTAGATAGATTTTCTACTTCGGTGGAACTTATTTTATTTTGAAGACACGCTATACTTTCGATGTTTTGATTCACCGTGCTTTCGGATGCAGATAGCTTTTCTTTAAGCTCGTTAACTTCTGCGATATATTCTCTTTCGTTTCCTTGACTGATATGTAATTTATGGTTCAGATCAGCTTCCTGATTAACATAAGTTGCGATAGTTTCTTCCAGCTCACATATGCGAGCTCCCTTATGATGAAGATTGTGCTCTATTTCACGAGAATGCTGTGATTCATGCATTAATGCTTGTGCAATACCAATAAAAGCAGGGCATGCCGCGTTAAACTCATACCTGATGGTATCAAGTGCATCATAGTCGACAGGGGCCTCTCCATCAGCAGCCCACCGAAGCATGATAGCATAAGTATCTTTAAACCAGTTTGAAATTGTCAAATCGGCGAGCAGGTCTTCCAGGGATTGGGTGCTGTGCCGATCGTCAGGATTTAGGAAATCGCTGATTTTTCTACCCGTAGAAGCTGACAAACTCGGCCAATAAATTCCTAGCTTGTCCTGTAAGCGTCTCGCTAATGCCCCCCAATTATGCAGTAATTCGTCGTAAGTTGTAAAAGCACGATTTTTACCACGGGTATCGAACTCCGCATCTAGAACATGGCGGAGCCACAGTAAGCATCCATAATCTCGGTGAAATCCGTTTCTCTTTGTTAGTGAACTAGCCACCTCTAAAACATTTCGGACAGGAATTATTATGAGAGGAGATAACCCTTCTTGATCAAATACATCTAGCCAAAATGGCGCGATTCGCGCACATCGTGGATCCTTCATGACAAAAAGTGAGGATGATCCATACTCATCTCTTAAGGCAGCCTGGCCCTTTTTCAGAAAGGTCCTATAAACAGGAGAATTTCGCCAATCTGGATTGAAGGGCAACCAATCAATCCACTCACTGCCACCTGAATGGAGAATGGCATCGTTAATCTCCATTATTGCCTCAGATTCCCAATACCCATGAGGGTTGGCTTGCGTTCCGGGCATCAGAGTCTTCGGTAAGTCACACCCGAGTAGGTTCAGCATTCTGGACAATGCACTTGTTCCAGAACGGTGCATGCCTAAAACAAAAACAACAGACCTATCTTTATTGTTTCCGTAAAGTTCATTTTTTGTCATCAAACCAGCCATTCAATTACATTCTGCAGATATATTTATATTTTTATTCATTTTCTTATATAAAAACTTCGGAGGGACGCGGCCACTTCGGCTATGATAATTGGTTTGTAGGATGTGAAACGTTTGTAGCCTGTCCCTAACCTTAATGCGTAACTGCGCACGGCCAAGAGCCTTGTGCATGCCCCGCCACATAGCTTTCATTCGCCACCCCTCCAGGCCTGATTTCCCCTCCGAGTGTCTCTCGACCGAGACTGGAAATTCTTCAGGATTTTATCTCTGTAATCCTTCTGCTTACAAATGAATTTCTGATCGTGCTACACCCTGCTTGACCGGATTGTTGGCTGCTGCAAACTTCGCTCCATGACTCCGATAGAACGTGCTGCCCGCGCCTTGTGCAAACTTGATGGCCTACCAGAGGACGGAGAGCGCGACGGCAAGCCCTTGTGGCGGAGCTATTTGCCGCAGGTTCGCGCCGTACTGGGGGCGGTTCATGAGCCGAGCCTACGTATGACGGAAGCCGGTGCCGCAGTCATAAGGTATGTTAGCCCGGAAGAATCGCCGTCCGGCTACGAAGGTGATGCAGCCACTGCTTGGCGCTTTATGGTCGATGCTATGCGTGAGGACCTAACCCAAGTTGAACACCCCTCCGGATAATTATCAATTTCGATTTAATCCCTGCGCGGAGGGCGTGTTATCACTACATTTTACAAGAGAGAAGCGCGGGCTGATCCCACCCCCGAAAAGACGGTGCAGCGTTGCTACAAACGCCGCGCGCCAAACTTCTTGGGCAGATAGTTGGCAATGTTGTGCCCACTTACCAATAGTTTAGGAGCGGTTGATCCGTCGGTGACTCTTCGTAGAAACCGCTGGCATCGCTGCTCAGCGGTAGTGCCTGTGCGGCAGGATGGGCGTCGACGGTGACCGCCTGCCACAGCCTTTGCCACCATATGGGCACGGTTCCGCGCCTGTATTTCAGCCGCATGGTGTCGATAAGTCCCTCCACCGTGCGAGGCGCGATATTGATAGCCTGAGCAACTTCCTTGGCCGAAAATCCCTGAGCGATTAGTTCTGTCTGGAATATTCGCGCACTGACCGCAACCGCTTCGTCTTCCGCGTTATCGAAGTGCCGCAGTCGGTGCTGGTCGGCGTGTTCGACATAAACGAAAGCCGGCAGGACGTGTTGACGGCAGCGATGAGCGGCCGCTTTGGCCTCACTAACCGAGTGGAAATCGGCGCCCGAGAGCCCCTCGTCTATCACGATGACAAGGCGGTGCTGGTGCCCCTGGCGCAAAACCCGCCGCAATCAGGGGTGGGAACGGTCAATACCTCGACCAATGGTGCGGGCATCGGGGACCTTGAACTGTCCGCCCGCCACCAGTTTACCAATGGTTCAGGCGGTTGGCCGTTCTGATCGCTGGCATCCAGGGTATCATTCCGACTGGCCGAGACTCGTTTGACGCGTCGCGTGACGCCATCGGCAATGCGACCAGATCGGCCACTGGCGCGGGCTTCTGGGCAGTCGCACCCAATCTGACGGTGCTAATGCTCAGTGATCCCGCGACATTTTTCGCATCGGTAGGTTACACCTTCAATTTCGGTAAAGACGTAAATCGCCGCATTAACGCGCGCTGATTGAGCGGGTCACGCCGGCGGTGCCCCCAACGCGACCATGGGTGTCGGTAGCGCGTTAAACCCCGCCCTCTCGTCAGCTTCGCCTATGCCCACCCCTGGCTGTTCGCTACGAAGAGCCGCATCCGTCCCATCTCAATTTCCAACGGCGTCGAAACCATCGGCGATCCGATAACCAGCAAGACGCGCGACCTGCAGGTCGACCGTTTCCTCTTTGGCCTTGGTTATCGCATCAACCAGCGTACGACCATCAACTGGACCGTGGTAATGGTGCGACCGACGATGCCAACACATTCGCACGACGCTGCGCATCCCTTTAACGCTGAACTGAGAACTTGCTCTTAGCAATTTCCAAGAGCGTGACGGCAAGCCCTTGCGGCGAAGCGGTTCGACCCATCGGACGTGCTGGAATCGCTTCATGAGCAGGTGCGCATGACGAGCGCGTCACCACCATCAGAAGAGAACCATCCTCTGATTAGCGGTTCTTTTGGATCGATCATTCCCGTTCTTCCTCCGCTTCCGCATCGAATGCGCGGCGGCCGCGGCGTTTCCAGAACGCTAAAATGTTACTATCCTTTCGCGCTGTACCAGCCAAATCGAGGAGCGCGCCATAGAGCGTAGCGCGATCGTCATCGGCCAGATCAACAAGCCCGGCTTTCTGAACGAGCCCACCCAATTCGATAAGGCGACGGGTGCGCTCCCTGCGTTGCATCACCCACCCCCGCGCATCGGTGCGGCGCTGAGCAGCTTCGGCTCGACGCAAAGCATGATGTGTTCGCACCATTGTCTTGCCGGTTGCCGCAATCTCATGCGCGAGCTTTCTTCCGCCGCTGTTGAAAGAAAGCTTCGCCCCTCGCGCGCCACGCCTCCCTTGTTTCCGCATCGGGGGCTTCTACCGCCGCGATGAGGGCGCCGGCGAGCACATCAAGATCAAGCATATCGGCCCCGGTTACAGTCACAAGCTGGCCAAGCTGCTCGACCTTTTTCGCCTTCAAGGAGCGGGCCTTGTCATTCAGCGCCTTTAGCTCCGCATCATAGTCGCGCACCTTGCGCATTGCTCTTCCCCTAACCAATTGAAAGCATGAGACTAACAGCACATTGAATGGAAGGAATCGACGAAACCTGAAAATGCGATGAAGTCACTCAAGCGAACGGCAGAGAGTGTGAGTGCGCGCTTATACGTCGTTGCCGACCTGCTGCTAAGCTGCGAGGATCATTGAGTAATGGCGATCTACCATTTCTCAGCCAAGGTGATCAGCCGCGCCAATGGGTCGAGCGCGGTGGCTTCGGCCGCCTATCGTTCAGCATCTGAATTGCAGGATGAACGACTTGGGCGTGCCCATGATTTCTCGAACAAAGCCGGGGTGGTTCATTCCGAAGTGCTGCTGCCCCAAGGGGCACCCGAGCGCCTGACTGATCGCGCAACCTTGTGGAACGAAGTTGAGGCAGGGGAGAAGCGTAAGGACGCGCAGCTGGCGCGCGAAGTGGAGTTCGCCATCCCGCGCGAAATGAACCAGGCGCAGGGCGTTCGGCTTTCCCGTGATTTCGTCGAAAAGGAGTTTGTGAAACGCGGCATGGTCGCGGACCTCAATGTACATTGGGACATCGGCAAGGACGGGGAGCCTAAGCCCCATGCCCATGTGATGCTGACGATGCGCGAATTGGAGCCTGACGGCTTCGGCAAGAAGGTGCGCGAGTGGAATGGCACGGAGCTGCTGAAGGAGTGGCGCGAGGCGTGGGAGGCCCATGTGAACGAGCGCCTTGCCGAACTGGATATCGATGCGCGGATCGATCATCGGACGTTGGCGGCACAGGGGATCGACCTTGAGCCGCAGCACAAGATCGGCCCTGCCGGATCGCGACGGCTTGATCGTGGCGAGGGGGCCGAACGGGCCGAAGATCATGTCCGGATCGCGCGGGAGAATGGCGAGAAAATCATCGCCAATCCCGCCATCGCCCTGGACGCGATCACGCGGCAACAGGCAACCTTCACGACCCGCGATCTCGCCATGTTCGTGCACCGGCACAGCGACGGTAAGGCGCAGTTCGATGAGGCTCTAAGTGCGGTGCGGTCCAGCCCCGAACTGGTGGCGTTGGGGATCGATGGGAAGGGGAATGACCGCTTCACGTCCCGTGACATGATGGCGGCTGAGCAGCGGTTGGAATCGGCGGCCGATCGGCTCGGAGGCCAAGCGCAACATGGCCTCGCCGATCGGCATCGCGACGACGCGTTGGCGACGGCTGAAGCGCGGGGGCTTGTCCTCTCCACGGAACAGCGCGGGGCGCTGGAGCATATCACTGGCAGGGAGGGGCTGGCCTCCGTCGTCGGCTATGCCGGGACTGGCAAATCGGCGATGCTGGGCGTGGCGCGCGAGGCTTGGGAGAGTGCGGGCTATCAGGTCCATGGCGTTGCGCTGTCGGGCATCGCGGCGGAGAATCTGGAGAGCGGATCGGGCATCGCTTCCCGCACAATCGCGAGCATGGAATATCAGTGGGAGCAGGGGCGGGAGCAGCTTTCCCCGCGCAACGTGCTGGTGATCGATGAGGCGGGAATGATCGGCACGCGCCAGATGGAGCGGGTGCTGTCCCATGCCGCCGATGCCGGGGCCAAGGTGGTGCTGGTCGGCGACCCTGAGCAGTTGCAGGCGATCGAAGCGGGCGCAGCCTTCCGCAGCCTGGCAGAGCGCCATGGCTGGGCCGAGATCGGCGAGATACGCCGGCAGCGCGCGGAGTGGCAGCGGGATGCAACGAAGGCGTTGGCGACGGGCCGAACGGGCGAGGCGGTCCATGCCTATGAGCAGGGCGGCATGGTCCATGCGGCGGAGACGCGTGAGCGGGCGCGGAGCGAACTGATCGACCGCTGGGATGCGCAGCGCCAGGCCGATCCGACGCAGAGCCGGATCATCCTCACCCACACCAATGCCGAGGTGCGCGACCTCAATCTCGCCGCGCGCGGGCGGCTGCGCGACGCCGGCGAACTGGGCGCGGATGTGGGTGTCGCGGCGGAGCGCGGTGCGCGCGACTTTGCCAGCGGCGACCGCATCATGTTCCTCAAGAATGAGCGCGGGCTGGGCGTGAAGAATGGCACGCTGGGCCGGATCGAAACCGTGTCGCCGGAGCGCATGGCGGTGCGGCTCGATGACGGGCGCAGGCTAGCCTTCGACTTCAAGGATTACGCCCATGTCGACCATGGCTATGCCGCCACCATCCACAAATCGCAGGGGGTGACGGTCGATCGTACCCATGTGCTCGCGACCCCCGGCATGGACCGCCATTCGGCCTATGTGGCGCTGTCGCGGCATCGCGACGGGGTACAGCTTCATTATGGCCGCGACGATTTTGCCGACCAGCGCCAGCTTGTGCGCACGCTTGGCCGTGAGCGGGCCAAGGATATGGCGTCGGATTATGCCCGTGATGCCGACGGGCCGCGCCGCGCCTTTGCCGGTCTGCGCGGGCTGTCGGGCGAGATCCGTTTGCCGGATGCGCCCGCCAAGCGGCGACGGATGTTCGACGGTCTGCGGCTGTCGCCTGCTTCTTCACCAACGACGGAGCCAGCTGCCGCTGACCGGACGCTGGCGCGAGCGGTGGAGCGTGTGGCCCGAGCAACAGGGGCCATATCCCAGGCGCAGGAGAAAGGCGCACCCGTTCTGGAGCATCAGAAAGTCGCGCTGGAACAGGCGCGCAATGCGCTCGATCAGGTCCAGCCCCATGCGTCACGCGATATGAGCGCGGCGATCGAGCGCAATCCTGGCTTGGCCCGCGAGGCAGCATCGGGGCGCAGCGGCCCCGTGCTCGCCGCCATGGCGCAGGAAGCGCGTTTGCGGGTGGATCCGCATCTGCGCGCCGAGAGATTTGTGGAGCGCTGGCAGGGTCTTCAGGCAGAGCGTGACCGGCATTATCGCGCTGGCGACAGGGCAGGCCGCGAGAAGGCCGGCGAGGCGATGGCCGGCATGGCAAAAAGCCTGGAGCGCGACCCGCAAATGGAGGCGGTGCTGCGCGGGCGCGCGCGCGAGCTGGGGCTCGAAATGGGCATGGACCGTGGGCGTGATCTCGGCCGCCAGCTGACCCAAGGATTGGGGCTGGGCCGGGACCGCGGCCTCGAACGATAGGAGGAAGAATGGACCAGTATCGCGAGGTCGATCAGGACGATCCGGTCGCGGCGTTCGAGCAGCTGCGCGGCGAGGTGGCGTTGCTGCGTCGCGCCGTGGAAGGGCTGACGGCCGCGCGCGAGTCCATCGACATTCCCGACTATGAACCGACCCTCGCCCGCACCGAGAAGCTGCTGGGCATACTGGTGACGCAGGTCGATGCTATGCGCAAAAGCCCCGCCATGACGCTGACGCCGGAGACGATCGGGAGCCGACTGAACGCCTCCGTCAAGGAAGCGGTGAACGCGGTGCAGGGTCAGGCGCAGGCGTCGAAAGCGGCGCTGGATGGCGCAGTCGGCGATCTGCGCAGGCTGGCAGGCTCGGTGCGTCAGGCGAAAGAGCAGATGCGTTGGCTACTCATTTCCGGTGTCGTTGGACTGGCATTGGGCCTGTTGCTCTATGCTGCGCTGGCGGGGCCGATTGCGCGAATGATGCCCGCAAGCTGGCACTGGCCCGAGCGCATGGCCGCGCGGATGCTAGGCAAAGACACAATCTGGAATGCAGGACAGCATCTCATGGCCAGTGTCTCGCAACCGAGTTGGGATGCCATCGCCGAGGCCGCCAATCTCGTCCGTGACAATCACGAAACGATCGAGAGGTGCCGCAAAGCCGCCGTCAAGGCGGAGAAGGCCGTGCGCTGCACAATCGAGGTGAAGGGCGAGTAGGTCCCTCTTACTGATCATGCCCAAGAGCATGTGCGGCCGTCGACAGCGACATCACCTCGATGCCATTTCCCAGCGGGAAAGTCTCGGATCCGGGATAAATCAGGATACGGCGGTCGGGACTCAGATCTTCGCCGGCCGAATGGAAGCCGCGTTCGACCTTGGGCGAGAGGCTGCGCTTGACTTCGAACACCCATAGGCGGCCATCGGGGTGCCGAAGGAGCAGGTCGATCTCCGCGCCGGCGGATGTGCGGTAAAAATAGGCTTCCGTCCCCTCCGGCGCCGCGGCCACCAGGCTTTCAATTACAAAGCCTTCCCAACTCGCGCCTGCAACGGGGTGGCCAAGGACCGCTTCCCGATCCGTCAGGCCGAGCAAAGTATGAACAAGCCCGCTGTCCCGGACATAGACACGGGGCGACTTCACTAGGCGCTTGGCGCCGTTGCTGTACCAGGGGGCAAGTCGGCGGACGAGCAATAGATCGACAAGCAGGTCGAGATAATTGGCGACCGTCTGGGATGTGACCCCGAGGCTGCGGGCGAATTCCGAAGCATTGAGCAGGCCGGATTGATGATGAGCCAGCATTGTCCAGAAGCGGCGCAATGTTTCTGCCGGGATTCGCGGACCTATCGCCGGGATGTCCCGTTCGAGATAGGTTCGTATGAAATCCTGCCGCCAGCGTTGGCTCGATCGGTCCGATCCTGCCAGATAGCTGTCGGGAAACCCGCCTCTGATCCAGAGCCGTTCGACATCCGACCCCGCTATTTCCAGCGCATCCAGCGGCCCCATTTCCAGATAGCTGATCCGTCCGGCCAAACTTTCACTCGACTGAGCAAGAAGGTCCATGGATGCCGACCCCAGGAGCAGAAATCGCCCCGCTCGGAATCCCTTGCGTCGCCCGCGGTCGATAAGGCCGCGCAAAAGCCCGAAAAGTTCGGGCACCCTATGCACCTCATCAAGAATGACGAGCTTGTCCTCATGGGCGGAAAGGTAGAGTTCGGGTTCGGTCAATTTTGCCCTGTCAGCCTCAGACTCCAGGTCGAGATAGAGCGATGACCGGGCTTCGCCGACCTCTTGCGCCAGCGTTGTCTTGCCGACCTGCCTTGGGCCGAGCAGCGCCACTGCAGGGCTATGGGCAAGGCGATCAACCAACTGTGTTTTGATATGACGCTCAATCATCCTTGCAATATTCAATCTTTAATTGAAATTTGCAAGGATGATGCGAAGCTCCGTTCGCGGCGCTTTGGGGCTCTTAAAGGCAAGATCGCCATCGATAAAAGTTTCGACGAGACGTTCCTCAATGAGGAACTTGGTGGTTGGGATCTGGCTTGAGGTTCCCAAATGCATTTGTGCTGATCACGAGATGATAGCGGGCATAACGACGCTCACCAGTCCGCTGTAGCGCACCCAGTTCGACGAGTTCAGCCAGATCGCGCGTGGCGGTTGCCGATGTGGCGTCGGTGATCGTGCGATAATTATGTGCACTCAAGCCGCCAATGAAGCCGTCAGGCCCTTCGGCCATCATGCGGATGAGCGCCTTTTCCTGTCGCGCATTGATCTTGCCGCGCAGTCGATCAAGCAGGCGGGTCTTCTCGATCAGGAAACGGATGCTCGCGACGGTCCGGGCCTGCGCTTCCAGAACGATGCTGGCAAACCAACATAGCCAGTCATCAATCTGGTTGCTCTGACTGGCTCGTTGCAGTTCGGCATAATAGGCCTTCCGGTGCCGATTGATGGTGGCAGAGAGCGCCGTCAGCGTGGGCGCTTCCAAGCTTTGAGCTAGAGCCTTCTCGGCAATGGCGCGGCCCAGGCGACCGTTACCGTCCTCGAACGGATGGATCGTCTCGAACCAGAGATGCGCAATGCCCGCGCGCATGATCGCTGGGAGGGGAGCAGAGCCTTGCGGGGAACTATCGTTGAACCAAGCGATAAACTGCGCCATCTCCCCTGACACCCGATCCGATGGCGGGGCTTCGAAATGGAAGCGCGGTGCGTGGAGCGCGCCCGACACGATCTGCATTGCGTCGGCATGGGTGCGATAAGCGCCGATCAGACCGCGACGGCCGTTCATCAGCATGCTATGCCATTCAAACAGAAGCTGATCGCCTAACGGCTCAGCATAGCGCCGATAGAGGTCCACCATAAGCTCTGCTGCCCCGGCTTCCGCGGGATTTGACCGGCGCTTGGCCGAAGCAAAGCCAAAGCTGTCGCGCGATGGAGGACTGGACGCTTGCGCGGTCCAACACTTCTCCCTCGACAGCAGAGCTATCGACTATTTCCTCGGAAATCAGCTCGATCGCTATGCCTTGGCGCGCCTCGCCGTCGAGATGGTGCAGCGATCCAACGATAACGCCAGTCCCTTTGATGAAACGCTCTTCTGCGGCACGCAGGGACGCCTGCTCGAAGCTGAACTGGGGCCAGTCGGACAGTTGCCAATTCCAAAGCATGATCGATGAAACACCTTTCTATCGATCATAATATCGCAGAAAATGATTGATAGAAAGCAACCCTGTTGATCGAAGTCTGATCGTATCGCCTCTCATTAAATCCGCACCCGCTCGACCTCGGCAAGGCTGATCTCATCCCTTCGCCGGTCGTAGATCTGCGTGGTGCGGGTCGAACTGTGATTGGCCATGGCGGCGGCGTTTTCCAGCGTTCCGCCATTCTTCAGATAAGTGGTGATCCCGGTTGCGCGGAAGCTGTGATTGCCGATGCGGGTTGCGATGCCCGCGGCCTTGGCGCGGCGGCGGACCATGGCATGGGCGTCGGGCTGGGAGAGCGTGGTTTCGCTCAGCCGCTTCGTCTCGCGACTGATGGTGCGAAAAAGGGGCGCCTTGGGTTCGACCAACTCGCAGGTTTCGATATAGGCGAGGAGATATTCCTCCAGTTGATGGTGGCAGGGCATTTCGTGCCGCTTGCCGCCCTTTTCATGCAGGCGCAGCCAGTGGCGGCGGCCTTGCACGAACACATCCTCCCGCTTCATGGCGAGCGCCGCGCCGACGCGCGCAAAGCTGTAGACCATGAGGCCGATCAGCGCCCGATCACGCAAGCCTGCTTGTGTCGAAATGTCGATCGCGTCGAGCAGGGCGCGAGCCTCCTCGGCCTCTAATACAGGCGTGCGTCCGGTGCGCGCGCTATGGGCGGGGCCGCGCACGTTGGACGCCGGGTTGAAAGGGATGACTTGGCCGACGACTAGCCAGTCGAACAGGTTGCGCACCGCCGCGAGGCGCAGCTTGACCGTGGGCGTAGATAGCGACTTGCCCAGTTCCTCGATCCAGCCCGCGACATGAAGCGGCGCAACCTCGGCCAGATCGCGTACGCCATGGCCGAAGCACCAGTTGAGGAAGTCGCTTGCAGCTCGCGCATAAGCGCGCCGCGTGTTTGGGTTGCGGATGTTCGCCGCGAAAAATTCGAGGAAGCGGAGGCGAGCTTTGTCGTCGGCCGACGCGATCAGTGCCGGCAGCGCCAGATCTGACGAGGCGAGAAGGGTGAGCCGCGTCATCGCGCGATTTTTTCCCAACGCGCCGGCTCAGGGCGGGGCTTGGTGATCTCTCGATGCAATTCGTCCATGACTTCGTCCAGATCGCGGACGCGGCCAGCTTTTACATCTTCCAGGGACGCATCCAATTGCCGGCGCAGCAGCTCATCGCGCAGATCGCGATGCGGCTCCAAGTCGATATAGTTACTGACGATAGCGAACACCGCTTCGGAAGGATCGGCGAACCACCCGCCTTCGACCCGTTCCAGCAGCCAGTCGGCCATGCTGCCGGGAAGATAGGCCTCAAACCGTAGTCCGCCAGAGCGCGCCCGCTCGCGTAGCGCCTTGGCCTGTTCGCGCTCAGCCTGATTGTCGGCAAAAGCGTCATTTTTTTCCTCAGTCATGCGGCAGCCTCGATATCGGTGAGGGCGAAGTCATTGCCCTTGAACAAAAGCGGCTCGCCGGTCGCTTTCGCCAGCGCATAGGCGAAGCAATCGCCGAAGTTCAGCCCCGCCTTGTGGCGACCCTTTCCGAAATCGAGAAAGGCTTGCCGCGCCAGCTCGCCATGCTCGACTGTCACCGGCTCGATCATGATGCCGGCGCGCCGGAAGAAGGCTTCAGCCTGCCGCATCCCTTCCGGCCCCAGCTGGTTTTCGATCACCATGGACAATTCGAGATGATTGGCGACGCTGATGCGACAGGCATCGGCATTATGGATGGCTTGGACGAACGCCTCCGCTTCAGGTTCGCGGTAGAGGATTGCGACCAGTGCCGATGTGTCGAGGATCATTTCGGCAGGCCATTCTCATCGTACAGCAACTCGGCATGATCGGCATAGGGCTGCGTCACATGCGCGGCCGCCCGATCGGCGATGGCCAGCAGTTCGTGCACGCTTGCCTTGCCTTTGCGGCGCTTGATGCTGGCATAGCGTTCGCGCAGCGCCTCCGTGACGACCCGGGTCATGCTCTCGCCGGTCGCTTGGGCGATGGCTTGGGCAAGCCGGTGCGCTTCGGGGTCTTTGATGTTGAGGCTCACAAAGCACCTTTCTAGAAATATAGGTATTTTTCTACCATATAGACACTAAGGGGCAAAGGCTTTGATAAAGGACATTATCAAAGGATCATACGCATGCTGGGTGCAGATGGCGCAATTACGCCATCTACCCACAGTCGTGACATAAAAAGCAGAAAGTGCCATAAATTGGAAAAATGGCAAAATCGGCAGTCAATGGATTTTGGTGGGCAATATGACCTTTCAGGTAAACGTCACCGCAAATGGCCGCATGAGCCTTCCGGCGGATGTCAGGAAACGTTTGGGCCTCACAGGCGGCGGGGCGTTGATCGTGGAGGAAACGCCCGATGGCGTCATTCTGCGCACAGTCGCTCAATCCGTTGCCCATGCCCGTGCGCTGGCCCGCAAATATACGGTCGACAAGCCAGAGGCGTCGGTCGATAGCTTCCTTGCTAACCGTCGCGCGGAAAGCGGCGAATGACGTCGATCGTCCTCGACGCCTCCGCCTTGCTCGCCATGCTGCGTGATGAGCCGGGCGGTGACAAGGTTGCGGGTGCACTGATCGGCTCGCGCATGTGCACGGTGAATCTCGCCGAGGTGATAAGCCACTTTGTGCATAACGGCATGCCGCCCCAGGAAGCGGACGCGATGCTACGCCCCCTGCCCGTCACTTGGGTGGAGGCAGACGCGGAGCTTGCGAGAATCGCAGGCCATCTGCGCGCCGCAACGTCCGAAGCAGGACTGTCGCTTGGTGATCGCTTCTGTCTGGCCTTGGCTCTTCGTGACGGATTGCCAGCCTGGACGGCAGACCGACAGTGGGCCTCAGTCGCCGAGACAACGGGCGCTAAGGTGAAGATTATTCGTTCCCTTAGACGATCAAGCCAATGATCCAATGATGAGCGCCTTATTCCGTTCGTGTGGAACTTGCACGAGCAGCGACGATAGGGTTAATCCACTATGACGATAGATTACTGCCGCCAGCGTAACCAAATGACGATAGCGGCGGTGATGAATGTATAGACCCCCACCCCTATCCACTGCGAAGGCAGAAACGACCTGCCAATACTAGGCATCATCGTTGATGAGGTGTCGATCGGCCAGCCCCCGTTTTGTCGGCCGCCAGCAACTCTAAGGACGGGGACCGCGAACGATGATGCTATCAACATTGACAAATGTACATACAAATGCCATTTTTCAGCATGGATAGCAAAAATGTCGCTGGCTTCGATTGGGATGAAGGCAACCAGGCTAAATGTCAGAAACATGGTGTCACGCTTGCGGAAATCGAAAGCGTGTTCGCCGGTACGCCGTCCATAGGGCCAGATGTCGCCCATTCGACGGTGGAGACGCGCTTTCTGGCCCCTGTGCATTATCAGGACACGGATTCACGGTAGCGGTTTGATGAGCAGCGGCATGAGGCCGTTGGCGTCGAGATCGAGGTGATCGGACCAGACATAATCGCCGGTGAGATTGATGCGATCCCAACCCAACGGCGAGAGCCGGGACAGCATAGCTGGATCGATGGGGCTTCCTCGACGACGCATTTCGTCGACGGCGCGCCCCAGATAGCGACAGTTGAACAGGATAATCGCTGCGGTGACGAGGTTGAGCGCGGCCGCTCGGGTCTGCTGGTTCTCCAGGCCACGGTCGCGAAAACGGCCGAGCCGATGGAAGGCGACCGCCCGGGCAAGGCTGTTGCGGGCCTCGCCCTTGTTCAACTCGGCAGTGACGGTACGGCGCAGAGCCGGATCCTCGAACCAGCGGAGCGTGAACAGCGTGCGCTCGATCCGCCCGATCTCCCGCAGCGCCGCAGCGAGGCTGTTCTGCTGGCGGTAGGCGGACAGCTTCTTCAGGATCAACGATGGCGTGACGGTGCGGTGACGGATCGCGCCAATGACACGTTCAATATCGGGCCAGTGGCTGACGATCAGGTCCCGGTTGAGCCTGTGACCGAACAGTGGCGCAAGCCTGCCATAGCGCTTCGAGGGTTCGAAAGCGTAGAGGCGCCGGTCGGACAGGCGAGGAATGCGCGGCTCGAAATCGAGCCCGAGGAGATGCATCGTCGCGAATACGATGTCGGAAACGCCGCCTCCATCGACGTGCAGCGCGGTCAGATCGGCGTTGCTGTCATGGCCGAGGAGCCCATCGAGCGCATGGATGGCTTCTCCTGCCGTGCCGGCGATCACCGTCTGGTGCAGCGGCGCGTAGCGGTCGGTGATGGTGGTGTAGATCTTGACCACTGGGTCGCGACCATAATGGGCGTTGACCGCTCCGCCGGCTTCGCCCGGCCCGCCCAGGTAGAAGGCCTGGCCATCCGCGGAAGCCCGGTGTCCTTGCCCAAACCAGGCGGCGATCGGCTCGGCGTGGATGGCGTCGGTCAGACAGGCGAGCGCCGCCCGAAAGGTTTCCTCGCGCATGTGCCATGTCTGCATGCGCAGCAGCGCGCGGCGTGACCCTGCGCCGCATACCTCGGCCATGCGCGACAGCCCAAGATTGGTCGCTTCGGCAATCAGAGTGGCGAGGAAGGCCTGCTCATCGCCAGGCGGCAACCCGGTCGAGACGTGCCCGAAGTGCCGGGTGAAGCCGGTCCAGCGTTCGACTTGCGACAACACGTCGGTGATACGCGTGGCAGGCAGCATGTCGTAGCAGGCAAGCGTCAGGCGCCGTCCTTCGTCGTGCCTGGCATCATCGTCCTGCAGTTCCTTGGGAAATCGCAATCGCTCGCCAGCGAACAGGGCAGCATCGCGTCCGGCCAGATTGTGGGCGACGTCGCGCAAGGCGCTGTCGAGCTGCGCGGCGCGCTGATCGAGCCATGCGTGTGGATTACCGAGCGAGAACGGCGGTTGCAGCGCTGCGCCGGATAACGGCGCGAGCAGCACGTCCAGCGACCTGTGCAGCCTTGACCTCGGCACCCAGATATCACCCGAGGCCAGTGCATTGGTGAGCGCGCCGTAAGTCGCCATCTCCCAGTGCGTCCGGTCGATCTTGCCGGCGACCACGACATGGCGGTGCCAGCGCCGCTCGACATGACCGAGCGGAACGTCGGCAGGGAGGGGCTTGCGCCAGTCGCCATCAAGATTCGACAGGATCGCCATCGCGTCGCGCAATGCCGCGGTGCCGGCCCGACCGTGGAAATCGAGCGCTTGCAGGAATAGAGGCCCTGTTCGCTTGAAGGTCCGGTATTCGGCTGCGATCTCGCTCAGCACATCGTCCCTGTGAGGTGCCGCGGTACGACGGATGATTGCGGCATCAGCATCGAGCATGTCGAGAGGCACGATATCCCTGAGGGCCGCACCGATATCTCCGCCGGCGCGTGCTGCCTGGCTAACTGTTTCCAGCACAGTGGCGATCCGCATCAGCCGATCGCGGCCTTCGCGTCCCGAAATCGCGACCCTCTGCTCCAGGCGTTTGCGAGCACGAAGGTGAGCGCGTCCCATCAAGGCGCTGAACATGGCGATCGCCGCGTCGGTAAGCGTGGCCTCCATCTCGCGCAGCGTTGCAAGCAGGATGACCCGCCTGCGGGAGACGCGCATCTGTTGGAAAGCCTGGGCTGTATATCGCACGCCTTCGCGGGCGAACTGCGTCAGGCGGGGCTCGTGCAGGGGATCGACCGGAATGCTGGAAATACCGGTCCTATGGATTATCGCGACCTTCTCGAGGATTTCGGCAAGCGAGGCTGACGCGACGCGGGGCTCTGGTTCGCGCAGCCAGGACAAGCGGCTCTGCCGGTCATGTACCTTCTCATCGATCAGCATATCGAGACGCTGACGCATATCCGCATCGAGTTTAGCATCGACCGCGGCGACCAGATCGGTTTCCGTCCGAAGCATCGCCTCGGCCGCCATCCGCTCAACGACGCTGATGCCAGGGATGACGATGCGTCGCGTGCGCAGCTCGTCCAGCAATCGATCAAGCAAAATGCGCCCGTCCACGATAGCCATGGCTTCGGTTTCCAGCCAAGTCATCATGATGCCGCGCGCTGGCCGGCTCAGATCGGTGAATCCGAAGCGCGCCTTGATGGCGGCAAGCTGATCGTAGCGGGTCGGCGCTCGCCGCGCGAAGTCGGCGACGACGCCTGCATCCACTCCGACCTGTTCGGCGATGTGGTCGAGCATGATTGCAGGCAACAGCTCGCCTGTGCGCAGATGTCGCCCCGGATAGCGCAGGCAGCAGAGTTGCAGGGCATAGCTCAAGCGGGTCGCCGGAGTGCGTGCGAAGCCGATCGCAGCAAGGTCCTCGGCATCGAGGCCATGATGTCGCACCACCGCCGCCTCGCTGTCGGGCAAAGCAAGCAACGCGGCGCGCTGCCGCTGGGTCATCGGAATACGTGCGGGCATGTTTCATCCTCCAAAAACCTCTTGCCTTTTGTTGGCTTAGTGAAAGAGGATTGTGAAAGACCCAAGGCTGCGGAAATTGGTGCATGCTGTTTCCGCCTCCAGATACGGCCGTTTGTGAAAGAGACGCAGATGACGCGCGAACCCTATCTGATCGGTTATGCCCGCGTGTCGAAGGGCGACGACCAGTCGAACGCCGCGCAGCGGCGCGCGCTCGATGCGGCCGGCTGCAAGCGGGTGTTCGAGGAGACCGCCAGCGGTGGGCGGTGGGACCGACCCAAGCTTCTGGAGATGATCGGCCAGTTGCGCGACGGAGACGTCGTCGTCGTCTGGAAGCTTGACCGGCTGTCGCGCAGCCTAAAGGATATGCTGCACATCATGGAGCGGATCGAGCTGGCAGGCGCGGGCTTCCGCTCACTGACCGAGGCGATCGACACCACCACCGCGGCAGGGCGGATGATGATGCAGATGGTGGGAAGCTTCGCCGAGTTCGAGCGGGCCATGATCCGCGAGCGTACCAGCGCCGGCCTTGCCCAGGCTCGCGCAGAAGGACGGATCGGCGGGCGTCGGCCCAAGCTCGGCGACAAGCAGCGCCGCGAAATCGCCGAGTCCGTCACGTCCGGCCGCAAGTCCGGTGCCGAGATGGCGCGGCTCTACGGCGTCAGTGAACCCACCGTCTCGCGCATCGTCGCCGCGCACCGCCAGCAATTCAGTCAGCAGCAGAGGGAACAGGCATGAAGCGTGGTCACGATCTGTCCGGCGTCATGAAGTTCGCCACCTCGCCGGCCTGGGGCGAGCATCTGGGCGAGGCGCTCGGCGATCATCTCGGGCTGGCGATGGAGGAGTTCGACTTCGAAGCGGACGAGCTGGCGGACATCGTCGGCGATCATTGGGCCGGCGTGTTGTGGGGATGCGCGTTCGAGGATCTGCTGACGCGCACCATCCAACCCGACCGGAACATCGTCGATGACTATATTCGGCGCCGGGGCTGGAATGAGAGCGGCCCGACCAAAATCTACCTGCGTGCCCTTCGATCGTCAGTGATGAGCCTCCACGAGGTCAGCGAGGTCGAGCCCGGCAGCGGCTTCCTCGTGCGCGACCTGATCCGGGGCGGCGAGCCGCTTCGAGTATCCGAGCGCAGCGCCTCGCAGACGCTGAAGCAATGGGACAGGATCGGTGCCCGCGTCGTGCAGGTCGGAGGCAAGCACCTCCTGTCGGGCGGCGTGCTGTCGTTCACGATGGAGGCGGCCGAGGCGCTCGTCGCCGATCTACGGCGCTCGAAGGGCAAGCGCAGCCCGCGCACCGCGTTGAACCTAGACGCCGACGATCTGGCTGCACTTCCGGCCCTCATCAGCACGGCATGGCTGTTCGATGTCGTTCCCAAGACCATGGGACCGGCGCCCATCCCCACGCTGCACAACATTGATGGCGAGGAGGTGATGTTCCACCGCGTGCGCTTTCCCTTCGCACGCGGCGTGACCCAGGCGCTGGTCGGCGAGCGGCTTGATACTGTCCCTGCGCTTCAGCGGGAAACCACGCACTTTTGGAACTGGCTGGGCGAGAAACCGAACGGAAAAGCGAAAAGCACCGGGCGCATGGCGTGGGGTGTGACGATGGCGGACGGCACCCCGGTGCTCGGCAATGTCGAATTGAAAGGCCGCGCCCTGATGCTCGCCGTCACCTCGGCCGAGCGAGCGAAACGCGGCACCGCGCTTATCAACGATGCGCTCGCCGGGTTGGTCGGCTCGCCGCTGACCACGATTGAGACGGTCGAACAGGCCATGGCGGCGCGGGCCGAGGGGCTGACATCATCCGAACCGGCACCCGCCATTGCGCCAGAGGTTGCAACCCCGCTCATCCATGCCATGCTCGACCGTCAGTACCGCGCGACGCTCGATGAACCCGTCGGCATGCTCGGCGACATCACCCCGCGCGCAGCCGTTCAAACTGCCGCAGGCCGGCACCGAGTAGCCGGGTGGCTCAAGCATCTCGAAAACCGCAGCAGCAGCCAACTCGACGCGAACGACCCGATGGCCACCTACGACTTCACTTGGATATGGCGCGAACTTGGCATCGAGAACCTGCGCAAATAGTTCGCTACCCCTGACGTCGATGCCTACCGTGAATCCGTGTCCCTACAATGCACAGAGGCCTACTGTCAGTCGTGGCTACAAGGGCGGATCCTTCCCGATTTCGGGAGCGACATCCTATCTGCAATACCGCCCTGTTAAGCAGGAAAGCCTTCTCGACTTAGAGGCAGGATTAAAAGCGAGCCTGTTTGACCGCCGCGCTCAGCTGAATTTGGCAGGCTTCTATTATGAATACCAGGACAAGCAGGTTCGCGGTAAATTCATTGACGCAGCTACGAAACTGGCATTTAGCGGCCTTGTCAATGTGCCCAAGTCGCGGCTTTACGGTGCCGAAGCGCAACTTTCATTGCGCTTGTCCCGTGCGTTGACGATCGGCGCTGATGCGACCTATGTGAACTCGAAGATCAGCGCACCGTTCGCAAACGTGGATTTCTACGGCTTCTCCAAGGATTTTGAAGGTGAACCTTTGCCGTTTGCGCCGAAGTGGTCAATGGTTGGCCGCGCCGACTTCGATCAGCCGGTCACCGAGCATCTGACTTTCTTTGCTGGAGCTAACGTCAATTATCAATCCTCAACCAATGCTGCGCTCGGGCAGCAGCCAGCGGCAGACATACGGAGTTTTTATACGCTGGACGTCCGCGCTGGCATCAGGACGTTGGACGATAAGGTTACGGTCAGCGTTTGGGGCCGCAATATCACCAACCAATATTACTGGACTGGCGTCAATCTCGTTTTGGACGTGGTCAGCCGGTACGCAGCTCAGCCCGCAACCTATGGCATGACGCTATCCTACAAAATCTAGCAGGAACCGCCTGTGAGCCGACCGGGTCGGCTCGGGAGGTGGGGGCAGGGGTCAGGCGGCATCGCGGGTTTTGAAGCAACAGCGTTCATGCCAGTCTCGACGATGTCGCAATGGTGGGTGACCTTATCCATCAATTATTGAGGCAACCGATCTCTTCTTTTCAGGGGCCGGCGAGCTTTCGCCGGCTCTTTCCTAAGGCGCTTGCAGCGCGATGCTGCGCAGGACTCCGCACACTGACCAAAGTTTCAGAACCGACTCGGGGACCTCGCCGGCGGATTTCCATCAAGGCCAGCGGTCACCAAATGCCGCACAAACAGGCCGGACATATGAAAGCAACCGATCAAACCCATCCCGACAAACGACCCTTGCCCAGGGGGCGTCCACATATGAATCACGACACCCTGCCATCCGCCAGAGGTTTTTAGAGGCGTCCAATCGCATTGAGGGTGCGCATGCGTGTCGAAAGCCGATGGCTCGCAGTCGCTCGACCTCCAACACGATGCCCTCACGCAGCCGGCGTCGAGCCCGACAATGTCTATGACGATCGCGCGTCCGGCATGATCCGCAGATTATCGCGACCAGCCTGATTTTCGAAACCGACTCTCAGCGGATTTCGGCGCCGGATCGGTTGAAGCCTTCCTTTACCAGCTCGCGAAGCCAGCGGTTCGCCGGATCAAGGTGGAAACGCCGGTGCCAATATTGGCGAAGTGCGAAGGCCGGGAGCGAGATAGGCGGGTCGCGCAAGGCAACGATGCCGTACCGGCTGAACTTTACCCCGAGGGATCGGGGCACCGTCGCGACATAATCCGAGTGCTGCGCGACCAACCAAGGCACGCTGAGGAAGTTGGTCGTTGTGATGGAAACATTCCGCTTCACGCCGGCCTCGTCGATGGCGGCGTCATGGCGAACGATCACGCCGGCTCGGCCAACGTCGACCACGACGTGCGATAAAGCAGAAAACTCCTCCTGTAGGATAGGCGCCCCGCCCGCTGCGTTCGAAGGATGCACGATGCTGAGATAGTCGTGCATGAAGAGCTCCTGCTGGACGAGTTCTTCGGGCAACTGTCCCAACCGTCCAATCGCGAGGTCGGCCTCGCCCGTGCCGAGCACGGTGTCGAGTTGCCGGCCGGCGGCCTGCATTGTGCGCACCTCTATCAACGGGGCGTCCTGGCGGAGCCGCTCGACCAGAGCGGGTAGGAAGACGAGCTCGCCCATGTCGCTTAGGCAAAGCGTAAAGGTTCGGCGCGAATTCCGTGGGTCGAACGGCACAATCGGCAGCACCTCGTCGCGGAGTGTAGCTACCAGGCGCGACACGGTCGTACCCAGTGCCCGGCCCTTAACCGTGGGAACGACGCCGGAACCCGACCTAACGAAGAGCGGGTCCCCGAAGAAAACTCGGAGCCGCTTGAGGGCATGGCTCGCGCCACTCTGGGTGATGCCCAAGCTCTGGCCCGCGCGGGTTAGGGTCTTCTCGCGCAACAGCGCATCGAACACGAGCAGAAGGTTCATGTCGAACTTTGCAAAATCATGCCGATTAGTCATAGTCTTAATATATATTATTCACCTCCCGAATGTCAAAGCAGGGCCTTTGCCTCTACAAAGAACGGATCGCGCACGCCTCCTGCATCGTGGTCGATGGAGGCCGTTCGGTGCTCTAACACGAATAAACGAGCCGGGCCGCTCCGCGAAGCGACTGACCGAATAAATGAATGGGATTCATGAAGAAGATGATATCTACTCGCTTGCATAATGATGGAAGACTGCGGTAGATTTGTTGAAACAATACGAGAAAACGGATTGGACTCGATACGAAGGGGGGGGTATGGTTGGAAGAGGGGCCGGCATAATTGCCGCGGCATCAATGATCTCGGCCGCCGCGCAGGCGCAAACCACGTCAGGCACGAAGCAGCACGCCATTCTACCTGCCGAGCAATCCACCACCGATAGCGCCAGCACCAGCGATGTCGCGGCTTCCTCGACGCAAGGCCTCGAAGAGATCGTGGTGACCGCGCAGAAACGTTCGGAAAATCTTCAGCGAGTACCGATCGCAGTTACGTCCTTGTCGGCGAACCGAATCCAGACTGCCAACATCACCAGCACCGTCCAACTCGCGGCGGTCTCGCCAGGTGTCAACATCGAACTCGTCAATGCCAATTTTCAACCACGCATCCGCGGCGTAGGCACCTCGTCGCAAGGTCCAGGTGTCGAGAACCCAGTCGCCCTTTATGTCGACGGTGTCTACTATGCCTCGCAGCAGTTCGGACCGGGCGATCTGAGCGACGTCCAGTCGCTGAACGTGCTCAAGGGCCCCCAAGGCACTCTGTTCGGTCGCAACGCCACCGGCGGTGTTATCCAGATCAATACCCGTGATCCGTCGCGGACGTTCAACGGCGAGCTCGAGGCCCGCCTCGACTCTTACTTGACCAGCCGCATCTTTGGCTACGTGAGTGGCAGCCTAACTGACGACGTCCAAGCTGGACTGTCGATCGCTTATGCAAAGCAGTTTGATGGCTGGGGCGAGAACTTGGCGGACGGCAAGGACGTCCACCGGGCCGACAACGACCTCAACGTGCGTTCGAAATTCTTCTTCGAACCGACGTCGTCGACGACCATCAAGCTCTTGTTCGACTACGCCCACAGGGATGGCACGAACGGACTCAATTTCAGGCCCTACCCCGGCACCAAACCACTTTTGCCGGGCTACCGGCAGGGCGGTAGCAAGTGGGATATCGACAACGCCCAGGCCGGCGATCTCCGGTTCGATGGCGGCGGCGCGGCCCTAACGATCGAGCAGGACGTCGGCTTTGCGCAGCTGGTCAGCACGACCTCCTACAGGCGCTACTCCTCCTTCACCAATTTCGCGGCGTCAATGGTCCCGCAGCCTGCCCAGATCATCGACATCAGCCGTAGCGGGAACCAAGAAACAGAGGAGCTCCAGCTTCTCTCGAAAGCGAGTTCCAAGCTAAAATGGGTCTTTGGCGTGTTCGGGATACGGTCCAGCGAGACGGTGGACCCGCTTAGCGTAAAACTTTTCGGTCCGCTTGCCCCCGCACCGGACTCGCTGGCGCTGATCGACATCAGCGCCAAGACGGTCGCGAAGTCGATCGCGGTCTTCGGGCAGTCTAGCTACGAGGTGCTCCCCCGTCTGAACTTCACCGCCGGCTTGCGCTACACTTACGAGCACCGCAGCTTCACCGGCGGCGAGACCGGGATGTTGAACAACGGCTTTGACCTCGGCGCCCTGCCGATCCCGGCGGTGCCGCCAACCGTCTCGTTTAATAACGTCTCTTGGCGGCTCGCGCTGGACTACCAGCTCACCCCGTCCACCCTGCTGTACGCGTCCAACAATCGCGGCTTCAAGAGCGGTGGCTACAACGGCCTCGATCCGACCAACCCGCCCTACCTTCCAGAACGACTCGACGCCTACGAGGCAGGTATGAAGACCGAGCTGTTCGATCGGCAGCTGCGACTCAATGTTGCGGGCTTCTATTACAACTACCAGAACATCCAGGTCAGCCGTTTCCTTCAGACGGCAACGATCTACAACGGCGGCCAAGCGCATCTGTATGGCGTCGACATCGACGTCGATGCCAAGTTGGGCGCATTCACTATAGAGGGCGGGCTCGAGTACCTCCACAACAAGTTCACCCGGTTTCCCGATGCGCAGTTCAGCGTGCCCCAGCCTAACGGGGGCAGCCTGATCACCTCTGGCGACGCAGCGGGCAATCATCTTCCTTTCGCCTCGACGTTTTCGGGCAACCTCAGCCTGACCTACACCACGGCGCTCGCCGGAGGCGACTTGGCGCTCAACGTCAACGGCTCCCACAATAGCGGCTACTGGCTCGAGCCGGACAACATCCTCAAGCAGCCCGACTATGATCTTCTTGGCGCCAGCATCAGGTGGGCTCCGTCCAACGCCAGGTATACCCTTCGCCTCTGGGCGACCAACCTCCTCAACAAGGCGGTGATCGGCTTTATTGCAAGCAGCGCGCTCGGTTCGGAGACCGACTACAGCAATCAGCCGCGTACTTTCGGCGGGACACTCACCATCAAGTTCAGATAACGATAAGACAGGAACAAACAAGCATCTGGAACGGAATATGATAGAAAAGACGATCGACATCAAAACGCCAGACGCCAGCCCAATCGGCGGAGGAATGACGACCCTGATATTTCATCCCGAGGACGACCCATCGCCGGTGATCATCCTCTACATGGACGCCTTCGGTATTCGCGAGGAACTGCGGAACATGGCGCGGCGTCTCGCAAGCGTCGGCTACTATGTAGCGGTTCCCAACCTTTATTATCGTTCGTCGCTATTGGAAGTCGATCAGATCGCCAGCATGCCGGACGAAGACGGTGCTCCCAAGATTATGCCGCTCGTGCGGGAGGTAACCGTCCCGCGCGTGATGGCCGACAGCGACGCGCTCCTGGGCTTCATCGACCAGGACTCCGCAGCAGCGAAGGGGCCGATCGGTACGGTGGGCTATTGTATGAGCGGTCGCAACGCGATTGCTCTGGCCGCCCGGCATCCCGATCGTGTCGCGGCAGTGGCATCGATCTACGGCACTTGGCTGTTCGAGGACAGCCCGACTAGCCCCGCCAACATGCTGCCATCGGTCCGGTGCGCGCTCTACATGGCCTGCGCGGAGCACGACCCGTTCGTGCCGCTGCACGAGGTAGAGGCGCTTCGGAATATGCTGATGACCCGCGACGCGCCCACCGAGGTCGAGCTCTACGCGGGCGAGCATCACGGTTTCGCCTTCCCCCAAAGGGCGAGCTACAGCCGCGTCGCCGCCGAGCGTCACTGGGAGCAGCTCTTCCGCCTGTTCCGACCGCTTCTGGCAACTGCATGATCGCAGGCAGTTCTCAGACCCACTGTCTGGACGCCGGTCGATGCGCCTGAGTAGACGTCTGGGACTACCCCCGTCGACACCAACAGAACAGATTTGAGGGTTGTGATTTAAGGAGGATTTGGGCTTCGCCGTAGTGACGAAGGAGCGAAGATGAAGCCCAAATCCTCCAATGCAAAATAGCCGACCAAGGCCTCTACCAAAACGGGATAAAGGACATTTGGCGGCAGACCCGTCGGCATTTCTAGGCCAAGAACAGCATTTCGAACTATGCCAACAAGGAAGGCATCGTTCAGAGCTTGTAGGTCAAAAGAGTTCATGAGAAGCCTGCGCGCCACCAACCTGAACCTGCTGCCCGTGCTGCGCGCGGTGCTGCGTTTCAAGAACGTCACTCGAGCGGCACGAGCGCTTGACCTGAGCCCATCCACGGTGAGCGAGATGCTAGGGCATCTGCGCCATATGTTCGACGACGAGTTGCTGGTGGCGCGAGGCAAGACCTTTCGCCTTACGGTCGTTGCGGAACGTCTGGACCAGCAGCTCCGTACCGTGCTCAAACCGCTTGACCACCTCATCGACCTGGAAATCTCCGCCACCTCGCACGAGAGCCCGAAACTCGACATCGCCATCAACGACTATTCGATGCTGGTGGTCGGCGAGCAACTGGTCCGCTTCTGCGCCGAACTGCATCCGGAAATAATCCTCAACCTCCACGATGTGAACGAGGAAACTGCGATCGCGCTGTTGCAGGGAGACCTAGATTTCCTCATCTCGCCCGAAATTCCGGCGGGGCTGACCGATCCACAATTCGCCCGGCTTGCCCTCGTCGACGATCGGATGATGGGTCTCGTTGACGCAGGGTCGCCAATCATTGGCAACATCTCGGAAGAGATGTACTGGCGCGCGCAGCATATCTTCCTGCATCATAACCCCGGCCACTACAACGCTAGTCGCACCACGATTTTGCAGCATATCGGTGAGAACCGCGCCGATTCAATACTAGTCGAGAGTTACCCGCTCCTTGCCTTTTTGGTTGAAGGAACGGAGAGCATCGCCCTGGTGCTGGAGCGTGCTGTCGCCGCGTTGATGCCGCAACCCAGTGTTCGGCTAGTCGAGGTGCCGTTCGAAGTGACGCTCAGGACCTTCGCTTATTGGGATGACACCTATCCTCGGGACCCGGTGCAGCGCCGGTTCGTTGAGATCCTCCGCGACTTCGCCTCACAGATTAGTCGTCGGGCGACGACGCGCGCGAAGGCGTTCTATCCCTGATGGCCAATCGACGAGACGTCCCCGGACTGGACAAGCAGAAGCGCGGAATTGCGCGCGGGGCGGCCTTGGACCGCTCACGTCAGACTGGGCGCTTTCCCGGGCTCAACCACAATCTCCTTCCAGCCCTGCGCGAGCTGCTCAAGTCGCGCAGTGTTGCCAAAGCTTCCACCGCACTGAACATGAGCCAGTCGGCGATGAGCGATTCCCTCGCTCGGCTGCGCGGCTATTTCGACGACCCGCTTCTGGTCAGCGCCGGCCGCAAGTTCGTACTTTCGGATCTTGCTACCCAGATCGAGCCTGTCATCGATCAGATGTTGAGCCGCGTCGAAGTGCTGCTTGGCCTGCAGCCGTTCGATCCTCAGGCCTTCCTCGGGCGGGTCAAGGTGTCAGCGCCGGAAAACGCAGTGCTCACGCTGCACCCTAAGTTCCTAATCGAGGCGCGGCACTTGGCTCCGACAATGTCGATCCATTTCGTGCGCGATTGCGCCGACGTTCTGCCGACACTCGCGAGCGGTCTGCTGGACTTCGCGCTAATCCAGGCGATCGAAGCACCGGAAGTGGACAGGTCTTTGGGAATCGAGCTCCTATATGAGGAGGAATTGGTCTTGCTGAGCGATCGCGCTGATGCGGCGGACGATCGCGTTGCCGAAGTGCGCGACCTCTTGCTGTCTACGCCCTCGGCAGTGTTGCGCGAATGCCGAAAGATTACGCACAGTCATAGTGCGCCTGAGGTTCTGATCCTTCCGGCGTTGCAGCTCGTAAAGTTGGCGCAGGCGCGTAACATAGTGAGCGTGGTGCCTCAGCGCCTGGCCCAGCGGCTAGGCGCGAGCGTGGCTAGGCCGAATCTGCCGCGCCTCTCGACCTTCATGGTGTCACGGCGTTTGCGTGAGAAAGAGCCATTGCAGATCTGGGTATCGACCCTACTGAAGAACAGTGTCGTTAGTTGACCGCCTGCGGCGAAGGCCGAAAGTAACATACCTGCCGATACCTACCGTCCCTATTTCCGATTGTTCTTTTTCGATCGGCACGCCTAGTCTTCCCAGCAGCCAAAATCGATCCACAGCGTGCAGCAGCTGCATAGTTGAGTTCGGCACGAGGGCGGCGATTGATAATCGGGCCATGAAACGCGCAAGCCATTGATATTGATCGGCTGTGGGTGCGGTCCGAGCATATCATGTGGCCATCTCGCGAAGCGCAGTCACAGTGCCCCGAGTCGCCCTGATGCGATAAGAGGTTTAAGGAGAAGTTCGATGGTTTCGATGATAGCTCGCGTAGCGGCGCCCGCTGGCCGCCAGTGGGACTGGCTGGACAAGGAAGATCTAGCGCAGCTGACGCCGGCACTATTGCTCGACCGCGCGCGCGGTATCCGTGACCTTGCGGCGCAGTGCGCCGAGGAGACCGAGCGGCAGCGTCGCCCGCTCGATCAGGTCGTCGATGCGATGCGCGCTGCTGGGATATTCTACCACTTCGTGCCCAAACGCTTCGGCGGGCTAGAATTCGGCCTTCAGAGTTTCATCGATATCGTCACAACGGTGGCAGAGGGCTGCATGTCCAGCGCGTGGATCATGTCCTTTTACATGCAGCACAATTTCCTGATGAGCCAGATGCCTAGGCAAGCGCAAGACGAAGTCTACGGCGCCTATCCCTACATTTGCGCGCCTGCGACCACCGCTCCTCCGGGCAATGCCATCCCAACCGACGGAGGCTATACGGTCAGCGGGCATTGGAAATACGCTTCTGGCATCATGCATGCCGATCTGCTGCAGCTGATGGCCATTGTGCAGCGCGACGGCAAAGCGGCCGAGATGCGTATGTTCGTGTTGCCAGTCGATCAGGGGCGGGTAATCGACACCTGGTATGTTGACGGCCTTTCGGGGACAGGAAGCGCCGACGTGGTGGTAGACAGCGTGTTCGTGCCCGAGCATATGTCGGTGGATTTCGAGCAGGTTCGCGCTGGCGAAGGCTTCGGTCGGGACTACCACGACAACCCGCTGTACGGCATCGCGGTCGACATCCTTCTCAACATCTCGTCCGCCTCACCGGCTATTGGCGCGGCCCGGGCCTGTGTCTCGGCGTTCAGTAAGCGGCTGCAGGAGCGCAGTCCTCGCGGGACCGATGGCGCGCCACAAATCAAGCCAACGGCGCTCGTTCGCCTAGCCGAAGCGAACCTCGCCGTAGAGGTCGCCGAAGTGCTGCTGCGCGATGCCGCGCAGCGCACGGAGGAGGTAGCGCGCGCCAGGCGCGTCCCGACCGCCGAGGAACGGCTCCTCATCCGCTCGCACATCGTGTTCGCGGTGGATCAGTGCAAGCGGGCGGTACGGACCGTCTCGGACGCGGCGGGGACGAGCGCGCACAATCTGGACAACCCGATCCAACGCGCAGTGCGCGACGTAACGGTGTTGGCCAGCCATGCGGTGTACGACTGGGACAACTCAATGGAGTTGTTGGGCCGCACCATCACCGGAGTGGCAAACGCCAACATGTTCAAGCACCATTCCCACACCCAGGCTTCCAAGGCGGCCTGAGGGGGAAGTCCCTGATGCCCATGGCGACCAGAGGCCGCTGGCGGCTGTGCTCGCAGATTTAGGAAGAGGATCCAGAACGATGCTCAAGAAACTTCATCATGTCGCCTATCGCTGCGTCGATGCCGAGCAGACGACCAAATTCTACACCGAACTGCTCGGTCTCAAGCTCGCAGCGGCCTTGGTCCACAATTATGTCCCGTCGACTAAGAAATCGGACCCGCACAATCACATCTTCTTCGAGATGGATGACGGCAGTTTCATTGCCTTTTTCGACGTTATGAATGACACGAGATCGTCGTCAGTTCCTGAAAACGACTGGGCGCAGCATCTGGCGCTGGAGACCGAGTCGCACGAACGCGCCGAACTGCTCGCCCAGCGGCTGCGGGACAATGGCGTCGAAGTGATCGGTCCCATCGGTCACGGCTTCTGCGACTCCTATTACTTCTATGATCCCAACGGTCATCGCCTAGAGATGACCGTGCGCACCGATTCAGCGACGATGTGGGATGATTTCGCGCGGGCCGCCGGCGACGAAATGACCAAATGGCGTGAGCGGAAAGCCACCGGCAAGGCAGTAGCGTGAAGGTAGAGGAACTGCGCGAGCAGTTGGAACGCCGCGCCTTCACGATCTCGTTCGAGGAAAGCGCGCTCTTCACCGAGGTGTACGGCTTTGTCGGCCGCAGCGGGCGCATTTTCCTGGAGGGACAGCTGTTGCTTCCCGGCAATGCGCCGTCCGACACTGTGCTGCTGTTCATGCACCCGTCGTCCGCGCTCAACCTCCTGCCACTGCCGCGCGCCTTCGCCGAGGCCGGGCTACACGTCATGTGCTGCGGCAGCCGCTACATCCGCAACGATACATCGCTGATCATGGAGAAGGCGATCATCGATATGGGCGCCTATGTGCGCTACGCGAAGGAGGTTCTGGGCTACGGAAAAGTGGTGCTGGTTGGCTGGAGCGGTGGCGGCTCGCTTTCGATAGCCTATCAAGCGGAGGCTGAACAGCCTACCATCACGGAAACGCCGGCCGGTGACCCGATCGACCTCGCGGCTGCCGGACTGATCCCCGCCGACGCAATCTGGAGCGTCGCCGCGCATCTGAGCCGCGCCGAAACACTGACCGAATGGCTCGACCCTTCCGTGGTTCACGAAGGCGATCCCGACCACCGGGACCGCGCGCTGGACATCTACACCTCCGAGGCGCTGGCGGCGATGCCTTTCGATCCGGCCTTCGTAGCGCGCTTCAGAGCATCGCAGGTCGAGCGCAACCGTCGGATCACGTCATGGGCCGACGCCATGCTGCGTGACCTTCGCGCGCGTGGTACCGACGAGATGGAGCGCGGCTTCATCGTCCACCGCACGATGTGCGATCCGCGCTGGATCGACCCCAGCGTCGATCCCAACGGACGCAAGCCCAACTGGTGCTATCTCGGCAATCCCCGCACGGCCAATGCCGGCCCGGTGGGTCTTGCCCGCTACACCACACTGCGCTCATGGCTGTCGCAATGGTCTTATGATCGTTCCAACGCCAGGACCTCCCTTAATGCGCCGCGGATCACCGTGCCGGCGCTGGTAATCGAGAACGGCGCCGACGACGCAACGCCCGCGACGCACCCGCGCAAGATCTTCGAGCTGCTCGGCAGCGCCGACAAGAGCTTCGAAAAGATCGACGATGCGACCCACTACTTCCAGCAGCAGCCTGCGTTGCAGGAGCGTGCCGTGGCGATCTGTAAAAACTGGCTGAGAGAGCGCTGTATGATTAAAGCGTGACCCGAAGAAAGTGCTCTCGAAACATCGACACAATCGGAAATGGACGAGCCGCCCGGTTGCCCGTGCCCAAGCACGAGATCTGACCGGTGCCACTTCGCTCGCTCCGCAGTCTTAAGGGGCACAGTCCATTCTTCCCGAAACTTAGTGTCGGAAAACAGGGGACTGGGTGCCGGTTGGATCGTCAAAGCCGCGCGTATATGAACACACATAATGACACTAATTATGCTTAGGCTAGACGATTGTCGGTCGGAGCATAACCCAAACCATAAGGAGACCATAACATGCGCGCGACAGGCAAATTAGCGCCCACTACTCAGTCGTTCGGCGCGTTCCAGCGCTATCCACGCAACGCTTGGTATGTAGCGGCGGGCGACACCGAAGTGACGCGCAAGCCTATGGCGCGCAAGCTCCTGGGCGAGGTGGTAGTAATGTATCGGACCGAGGCGGGTGAACCGGTGGCGATGCAGAATGCATGTCCACATCGCGGCTTTCCTTTTTCGGAGAGCCGAGTGGTCGGGGACAGCATCCAGTGTGGCTATCACGGGATGGTGTTCGATACGCAGGGGCGCTGCACGAAGATCGCTGGTGGAGCTTCACCTCCCCGGGCGATGCGCGTCCGGTCCTATCAGGTTGTCGAGCGCCGGAACTTTATCTGGATTTGGATGGGCGATCCGGATCTAGCTAATCCCGCCGACATCCCCCATGCACCACATGAGGCGGACGACCATTTCGATCACGTCTATTACTTCCCGCTACCCATGGCTGCGAACTTCATGCTGGGCCACGATAACCTATTCGACACTACGCATGTCAGCTTTCTCCATGCCGGTATGATGGATAGCGGTGACGACCGGGAGATTCTGACCGCAACCATCAACCAGGATTATGAGCAAGACGGGCGAAAATTCACACGGATATTGCCAATGCCCAACTTCATCGCCCACGAAAATGTTGCCCGTATTTGGCATGTACCGACAGGCCGCCCACTGAATCGGACAATCACGATGATTCATGAGTTGCCCGGCAGCGTTAAGATCTACAACCAGTTTACGGATCCCGCGGACGGCAATCGTATCATAAGCCAGCGCTGTACTAACGTTGGCCTGACCCCCGCCGACGACAGTCACTGCTATCACTTTACGGCGGTCAGCTCGAGCTTCCGACAAACCGAAGACGACAAGGCCGCCCAGTTGGAGGTCTTCTCGCAGGACCTGTCTGCCTGCGAAGCAATCCAGAGTCACTTCAACGCAAACCCGGATACGGCCTCAGAGATCAGCGTCATGTCCGATAAACTCGCTATCGTCGCACGACGCCTGATCGACGAGATGGTAGAAGCGGAGAACAAGGCCACTCGACTGCAAATCATCGGGAGCTGATGGGCCGGTTTCACTGTCGGACGCGATGCCGGTGTTGATCATCGGTGATTTCTCGCGACGCGAGATCGCTGCGGATTGCGCCTGCAACCTGCAGCGTTCCGCGAATCTCCTGACGGCATGGCTGCCACCGCAGAACCGTTTGACCAAGAGCGGCGCAACCATGGGATCGGCGACGACCGTTGAGGTTGGGCTGTAAATCGGCATGCAAAAGGGATCCACCGGGCGGCAAGACTGGCTATCGGCGGTGCCCCGAGCCTTGGTGCGCGATGTCAATCGCGAGCGCACCAGACCCGCCGATGCCCCCTAGAAGAGACATGACAACCGCGTCCCAGTATGGCGGATGAGAGCATCCTCGTTCCCGCACCGGCTGGAGACATGTTTCCGTGAACGCCTCGGTCCCTCACATCTCCGCTGCCGTCGATCCCTTCGACAGCATGCGGCGCCCGCTCAGCGAACCCCATCAGCTGCCAAGAGAGATGTATCCGGTGCTGGGCCTCATCACCGGTTCGTCAACATTACCAAATCGAGCATCTTTGACGCCAAAGTGGCAGGCCAGTGCCAGCGGCGAATATACGACGCCGCTGTCGTCCCGCTACGACGGATTGATCGCGTTCGACTATACCTACCAGGACATGTTCAACTCCGGGCTGGGGCAGCTGCCGCAACTCCAGATGCCAAGCTATAGGAATTATTATGATCGAGACAAATCTTCCACTTGAAGGCTTGCGGATCCTAGAGATTGGCCACTTCGTCGCAGCCCCCTTTGCGACGCGGCTGCTTGCAGACCTCGGTGCGGACGTTGTCAAGATCGAGCCGCCAGGCGGTGACCCCATCCGCCAATGGGGCGAGCACGTGAACGGCCAGTCGCTTTGGTGGTCGGTACACGGCCGTAATAAGCGGAGCATTGTCCTAAACTTGAAGCATCCCGGCGCGATCGACATCGTTCTCGATCTGGTCGAAACTTGCGACGCCGTGGTCGAGAACTTTCGGCCTGGGCAACTCGAGAAGCTCGGGTTGGGGCCTGCCAAGTTGCGCGAGCGATGCCCTGGCCTGATCGTGACGCACATCTCTGGCTTTGGGCAAAGCGGGCCTTACCGCGATCGCGCCGCCTTTGGCGTTATCGGTGAAGCGCTCGGCGGCTTGCGTTATCTGACCGACCAACCTCCGGGTACCAGCGATCTTCCGCCCGTCCGCGTCGGCGTCAGCATCGGAGATTCGGTAGCGGGTCTCTACGCGGCATTCGGCCTCCTTGCAGCGCTGTGGCAGCGAGATCGGCCCGGCGGAGAGCGGACCGGTCGCACGATCGACGTCGCGCTGACCGAAAGCGTCCTGAGCCTCATGGAAGGCATGCTCCCGGAGTTCGGGCGGTTGGGTAAGATTCGCCAGCCGACCGGTGGTGGCATTGCGACCGCGGCACCGACCAACGCCTATCCGACCGCGGATGGGGCGTTCGTCCTGATCGCCGCTAACTCCGAGCCTCTCTTCGCGAAGCTGATGACCCTTGTCGGCCGACCCGAGCTGATCGGAGCTCCTGGCTACGCCGGCAACCAGCAGCGCGTTGCGAATTCGAGCGCTCTCGACGAGATCATTGGCGACTGGACACGCAGGCACGCGTCCGCCGCGCTGATCGAGGTTCTTGCGACGGCCGACATTCCCAGCTCGAAGATCTACACGGCGGCCGACATCGCCAGCGATCCTCAGTATCGCGTGCGCAAGATGGTCCGGGAGGTCGACGACGACCTGCTTGGCGGACCGGTTCTCCACCCTGGCGTGGTCCCTTCGTTCGATGGAGGCGCTGTCCCCATCCGATGGACCGGGCCGGCCATCGGCGAGCATACCGAGGAGGTGCTTCGATCAGCGTTGAAGCTGACTGACGCTAAGATCGAGACTTTGCGCTCGGAGGGCGTGATAGCATGAGCTCCGCAATCGCCTTGGTCGAAGTCGGTCCGCGTGACGGGTTCCAGCCCATCGGACCGCATATCGCTACCGACGTGAAAATCGCATTCGTCGAAGGGCTGTACCGCGCCGGACTTCGCAGAATGGAAGTGACCGCCTTCGTGAATGAACGGGCTGTGCCACAATTGTCGGATGCGGCTGAAGTCCTGCGGGCAGCGCAATTGCTGCCCGGCCTAGCGGCCCAGGTCCTTGTACCTAACAAGCGTTTTTGCCATCGAGCCTTGGAAGCTGGCGCTTCCCATATAGCGTTCGTGCTTTCGGCCAGCGAGAAGCATAACCAGAACAATGTCCGGCGCAGTCCGGCCGAATCGGTCGAGGAATATGGCCGGCTCGTTGCCGATTTGCCCGGAGGCACTCGGGTGCGCTTGAATCTGGCCACCTCCTTCGACTGCCCGTTCGACGGGCCCGTGCCCGAGGCGGATGTTTTGAAACTTCTCGACGCCTTGATCCCGCTGCGGCCCGGTGTGGAGGTCGCGCTGTGCGATACTACCGGACGGGTCACGCCCGATCGGGTGAGGTCGCTGTTCGAGCGGTCGATCCGCCGATATGGGAACGGTACGGGATGGGCGTTCCACGGCCACGACACCTACGGTCTGGGCGTAGCAAATGTGTTGGCCGCCTATGACGCAGGCGTTCGCGTGTTTGACAGTTCCTTTGCGGGGCTTGGCGGCTGCCCCTTCGCTCCGGGCGCGACCGGCAACGTCGCAACCGAGGATGTCGTCTGGACCTTCAACAACATGGGTCTCGAGACGGGCGTGGATCTCGGGTCGCTCCTCGAGGTCTCGATGAGGGGTGCGGAGATCCCCGGCGCTTTCTCCGGCGGGCGTGTGCGAAACGCGCTCGAAGGCCAGCGCTGTGTTCAAGCGTTGGAGGGGTGATCGATGGCGAAGACGCTCTATGAGAAGATCTGGGATACCCACGTCGTCACCACACTCGGCGACTCGCCAGACAGACTGCTCTATGTTGATCGCCACCTCGTCTATGAGGTGACGAGCCCGCAAGCCTTCGATGGCCTGCGCACGAGCGGACGAACGGTACGACGTCCCGATCTGACGTTGGCGGTCGCAGATCACAACGTGCCGACCGAGCATCGGCAGCAGGGCCTGCTCTCGGTCGCCGACCCAGAGAGCAGGCGGCAGATTGAGCAACTCGAACTGAATGCCCGTGAATTTGGCATTCGCTATGTTCCGCTTACCAGCCGCCGACAGGGGATCGTTCACGTGATCGGACCCGAGTTGGGCCTCACGTTGCCCGGCACCGTCATTGTCTGCGGCGACAGCCACACCTCAACCCACGGCGCGTTCGGCGCACTGGCCTTTGGGATTGGCACCTCTGAGGTCGAGCATGTGCTCGCGACCCAGACGCTGGTGCAACGACCGTCGAAAACGATGCTTGTTCGCCTCGAGGGCAGACTCGGTACGGGCGTCGCGGCGAAGGACCTGGCGCTCGCTATCATCCGGCAACTGGGCGCCGGCGGGGGCAGCGGCTATGTGGTCGAGTACGCCGGCTCGGCGGTAGATAGTCTCGACATGGCCGGCAGAATGACGATCTGCAATATGACCATCGAGTTGGGGGCTAGGGCTGGTCTGATCGCTCCGGACGCGGTGACATTCGACTACCTTGCAAACACCCCTTGGGCCCCGAAAGGCCAAGAGCTCGAGACTGCTCGGGAAGCTTGGTCGCGTCTCCGGAGCGACGCAGGAGCGTCGTTCGATCGCATTGAGACACTAGACGCGGCCACAATCGAGCCGATGGTGACCTGGGGCACTAGCCCGGACGCTGTGACGACGATCGGTGGCTTGGTGCCTGATCCAGCGCAGGAGACGGACGAGGCGAAACGAGCCCAGATCGCGCGAATGCTCGCGTACATGGACCTTGAGCCAGGTCAGCCCTTGGCAGGGCTTCCGATCGATGTGGTGTTCATAGGGTCGTGCACCAACAGCCGCATCGAGGACCTTCGCGAGGCGGCCCGCGTCGCCAAGGGTCGAAAGGTCTCGCCCGGCGTGAGAGCGCTCGTCGTTCCAGGATCGGGAGAGGTCAAGGCGCGCGGTGAAGCCGAAGGTCTGGACACGATTTTTGAAGAGGCCGGCTTCCAGTGGCGGGAGCCCGGCTGTTCGATGTGTCTCGGACTAAACCCCGATCGATTGGCCCCGGGCGAGCGCTGTGCCTCAACGTCGAACCGCAATTTCGAGGGACGGCAGGGACCAGGCGGGCGGACACACCTCGTCTCGCCAGCCATGGCTGCGGCCGCGGCCGTGAATGGCTGCTTGGTGGACTCAAGGGCGCAACTGCAATGACCCCCTTTGTCAGGCTCGAGGCCGTCGCTGTATCGGTGCCGATCGCGAACATCGACACCGATATGCTAGTCCCCGCCAAGTTCCTTAAGACAACGTCGCGCAAAGGTCTGAAGGATGCTCTGTTTTTCAATCTTCGCGCCTCAGATCCGGACTTTCCACTCAACAAATCACCATGGAACAAAGCAGGCATCCTGATCTCTGGCTCAAACCTTGGATGCGGCTCTAGCCGCGAGCATGCCCCCTGGGCGCTGCTGGATTTCGGAATCCGCTGCGTCATCGCGGAGAGTTTCGCCGATATCTTCTACCTGAACTGCTTCAAGAATGGGATGCTCCCCATCCGCCTGCCAGCAGCCCAGATCAACGCTTTGCAGGCCGAAGCGTCGGCCGCCTCATCCTCCTGGATGACCGTCGACCTGACCCAGCAGAAGATTACGACAGGTTCCTCGGTTGTACCGTTCGAAGTCGACGCGGAGAGGCGGCGCCGGCTGATCGAGGGTATCGATGATATTGCCCTCAGCCTCGCCCATTTGGGAGAGATCGAGACGTTCGAGCGGACGGCGGCACTGGTACAGCCGTGGGTAGGACCTATTCCGAAAGCGATCGGGGCTGTTGAAAAACGCCCCGCTGGTGGCCGGGTACGGTTGGGGGCGGAATGACACCCCAAGGCTCCAATCCGTCCCACAAGGATGATGTTTTGAGAATGGGGCGCGCTCTTGGAGCGCGCGCCCTCCGTATCGTTGCGCGATTACAACAGGCGTCACCGGAAGCTTTGTGCGCCGGACAAGGATTTGTCGGACATAGTGAGAACAAAGGCGTCATGGGGTGTTGCGGAGATACTGATAGAGGGTTTCGCGACTGATCCCCAGGTCGCGGGCGATAGCGGCCTTTCGCTCGCCAACCGCTATGCGGCGATGCAGTTCGGCGACCATTTCGTCGGAGAGGGAGCGTTTCCGTCCACGATAGGCGCCGCGTTGCCTGGCGATCGCGATGCCCTCGCGTTGCCGTTCCCGGATCAGGGCGCGCTCGAATTCCGCAAATGCGCCCATGACCGAGAGCATCAGATTCGCCATCGGAGAATCCTCGCCCGAGAAGGCCAGGCTCTCCTTCACGAACTCGATCCGGATACCTCTTTTGGTGAGGGAGTGAACCAACTTGCGCAGGTCGTCGAGATTGCGCGCCAGTCGATCCATGCTGTGGACCACGACGGTGTCGCCCTCGCGGGCGAAAGCGAGCATGGCGTCGAGCTGCGGCCGGTTGACGTCTTTGCCCGATGCCTTGTCAGTGAACACCCGGTCGAGCGACTGCCCTTCCAACTGGCGATCGACATTCTGATCGAATGTGCTGACCCGGACGTAACCGATCCTTTGGCCTTTCATCGCCACCCCCTGTGCGATTTTGTCAGGTTGAAATCTATGATACAGCGCGACAGGCGTCAATAAACTCGTATCACAACTCTATCCTGACAGAAACTGGCGCACCGTCCTGACGTCGGGTTAGGCTATACTCCAGATTGACATAAGGATAAGGGGGTCGATCAGCTTCGACACGCGAGCTCTGTGTCCGGTGTCAGACAGGCCGATAGGCGACACCGATCCGCCTTTCAGCCGTACCACGCTTTTGGAGAAGCGCTGCGATATACCGCTCGGCTGCGGCATGATCGGCGAAGGCATGGCGCTGGGCTTGGCCGCGCGCGCCGATCCGGCCCCAGCGGCTTTCGACGACGATCATGCCGAACAGGTCAACGCTCACGGTGATGCTGTAGCGTCGGCGAATATTACGCGCCGGATCAAGCGCGATCAGCTCAACGGGATTAGGGAGAAGACCTGCGCCATTCATGTCGCAAAGCCTACAGCATCGGTTTGCCGATGTCCGACGACTTCTCTGAATCAGTCATGCTGCACTGATTCACGGAACCGATGATTCCGGGGCGCCTTTTACCTCGATTGTGCAGCGCACCGGTCTTTTCGCTTTTTGGGGTGACTACACGAAAGTGACGTATCTGCACGGAAAGGGCGAACGGATAGCGAACGTCACGCGGCAAGTAGGGAGTTGACGGCGCGCAGCGGTCGCAAGGCGTCCGGATCGGGTTGATCTTCAACATTCCAGCTATAGTCACCGGTCAGCGAGATATGCTCCCAGCCCAATGGCGCGATGTGGCGTGCGATTTCGTCGGCTGTGCCGATGTCCGCCAGCGCCATTTCGAGATAGCGAGTGTTCCACAAGATGATGGCGGCGACGAGCAGGTTGAGGCCGGAGGCGCGATAGGTCTGGTTCTCGAACCGACGATCGCGCAGTTCGCCGAGCTGGTTGAAGAAGAGCGCGCGGGCGAGCGCGTTGCGGGCTTCGCCTTTGTTGAGGCCCGCCTGGGTGCGCCGGCGCAGGTCGATGTCGCGCAGCCAGTCGAGCATGAAAATGGAGCGTTCGAGGCGGCCCAGCTCGCGTAGTGCGAGGGCCAGTCCGTTCTGTCGCGGATAGGCGGACAAGCGGCGCAGCATTGCCGAAGCAGTGACGGTGCCGGTGCGGATCGACGTGGCGAACCGCAGCAGTTCGTCCCAATGCGCCGCGACATGACCCAATGCGATCGGTTCGGCCGTCATGCCGGCAAGCAAGGGGCCGGATTCTTGGCCGGGAAGGAGGTGTAAACGACGCTCCTTGATGTCGCGCAGGCGCGGCGCGAAGCGGTAGCCGAAGAAGGGCATGAGGCCGAACACATGGTCCGATGCCCCGCCCGTATCGGTGTAGTGCTCCTCGATCGTCAGGCCGGTCTGGTGATACAGCAAGCCATCCAGCACATAGGGCGCTTCGCCAGCGGTCGCCGCGATCACCCGACTTGCGAAGGGGTCATATCGATCCGAGACATGGGTGTAGAAGGCAACGCCTGGTTCGTTGCCGCTGCGCGCGTTGATGTCGCCGATCGCGGCCCCACGGCCCCCGGCATGAAATTGCTGTCCGTCGCTCGACGAAGTGGTGCCGTCTCCCCACAGCGCGGCGAGCGGCATGGCGCGATGGGCGTCGATCAGCCTTCCCAACGCTTCGCCATAGGCGGCTTCGCTGATGTGCCAGTCGTGAAGATGGGCGAGCTGACGCAGACTTGCGCCCCGGCAGGTTTCCGCCATGCGTGTGAGGCCGAGATTGATGCCATCGGCGAGGATGACCGTGAGCAGCGCATTGCGATCGTCGGCTTCCCGGCCCGAACGACGATGGATGAAGCATTCGCTGAACCCGGTCCAGGCATCGACCTCCAGCAGAAGATCGGTGATCTTCACGCGCGGCAGTCGATCATAGGCGGCGCGACGGGCAATCTCGGTGGCGGGCGGTGTTGCCGCCTTCAGCGGCGAGATGATGAGACCGTTTTCGTCAAGCTTAACCTGGGGCAGCTCCCCTTGCCGTGCAAGGACCGTTACCTGCTCGATCGCCGTGTCGAGCCTGGTGCGCCGTTCCTCGATATGGCGCTCGAAATCCGTTTCGATGGCGAGCGGCAACGGCCCCTTCTCGCGCAGCGCCGCAAAGGTCGCCGGCGGTATGAGATAGCTGTCGAAATCGCGAAACTGCCGGCTTCCCGCGACCCATATATCCCCGGCTCGCAACCGCTCGCGTAGTTGCGACAAGGCGCATAGTTCATAAGCGGCACGATCAACGATGCCATCCCGCAGGACGAACGGGCGCCATGCGGGCGGCACAAAGCGTAGCGGCACGCGATCAGGCAAGCGCCGTTTGCCGGTCCGATATAGCTCCGCGATGATGGCCAGCGCTGACAGGAGCCCCTGAACCGCGCCGGCGCCGCGAAACTCGAAGGCGTTGAGAAAAGCGCCGACAAAGAGCTTCACCGTCCGATGCCGCTCGATCAATTCGGCGGTGCGATCGACGGTTTCCGGTCGCCCGAGCACTTCGGCCTGCTCGACGGCCACGGCGAAGTGCTGCCAGTCCAGCGCCTCGATCTGCGCCAGAGAATCCACGCCCTTGCTGCGCGCGTCGATGAGGAGGCGGCAAGACCCCGTGAGCGTCCGGAGGTGGCCTTGCAACTCGCGCACCGTCTTGAGGGCTTTGTCGCGGGTCCGGTTCTCGGCGCGGCGCGCCATGCTGCCCAACAGCTTGTCGAACATCGTCAGGGTGGCGTCGGTCAGGCTTTCCTCAAGCCGGATGCCGGTTGCCGCCAGCGTCGCATGGCGGCGCAGGGCATTGAGTTCGCCAAGGTGCTGGGGTGTGATGCGGCTGCCTTCGTCCGCCAGCCTGTCAAAAGTCAAAGCCGGGATCATGTCGGCACGGGCGCGATCGAGGCCCAGCGCGCGGATATAGGCGAGCCGTTCGATCAGGCGCAGGATGTTGCGCGCTGCCGGCGATTGTGGCGCATTGCGCATCCAGGATAGCCATGTCGCGACCTGCCCCGGTCGTCGGGCCAGCAAATCGTCCAGGCCCTGAAGGGTGTCAGGCAGCAGGCCATTCGTGAGCACTTCATAGGTAAGCTGTTCGGCTTGCTGGCGCGCCCGCCGCAGCACCGCTTCGAGAATCGACGGAGAAGGCAGGAGGATCTGCAGGCGCCGGAGTTCATCGACGATGACGTCTGCCATCTGGCCGGGGTGTATGATGGTCTGCGCGATTGGGACCGAGAAGGCGACAACTTCACGGAAAGCGTTGCGGTCAAAAATCCTGAACCCGTGCGATCGTCGGATTTCGACGAGATGCTCGCGACGGGTCTGGTCCCGATGGGCATAATCCGCGAAGGCTGCCGGCGCGACGCCGAGTTGCTGCGCCACATAGGCGAGCACAGGAGCGGGCGGGACTTCGCCCGCTTCCAGCGCACGGCCAGGCCATCTCATATATAGCATGAGCATCGCATAGCCGAGCCGGGTGGCATCGCCGCGACGGCGGCCGACAATTTCCAGGTCGTCGCTGGTCAGCGTATAATGACGCGCGATCTCGCGCTCATCGAGCGGCGCGCCATAATGCCTCGCCCAGATTTCCAGGCTCACCAGTCGCCGTCTCGCCAAGCATCATCTCCTTCGCTTTGCGTGTCCGTCAGACGGTCCTCTGGCGGCCAACAGGAATATGTCCGTTAACTCTGGACCTGTAACGGCGATTCGGACAAGATCGCATAATGACGGGAAAACGGACAGGATCGGGCATCATGTGGCGCTGATCGGCTATGCGCGCGTCTCGACCGCAGACCAGAAGCTGTCGCTCCAGCTTGACGCGCTGAACACTGCCGGGTGCGACCGTATATTCGACGATCACGCATCCGGGGCAAAAGCCGATCGGCCTGGCCTAACCGAAGCGCTCGCCTATTTGCGCCCCGGCGACACGCTGGTGGTCTGGAAACTCGACCGCCTCGGCCGCTCGATGAGCCACCTGATCGAGAAGGTCGGCGAGCTTGCGGCGCGCGGCATCGGGTTCCGCTCACTCACCGAGAATATCGACACCACCACTTCGGGCGGCATGCTGGTGTTCAACATCTTCGGCTCGCTGGCCCAATTCGAGCGTGACCTGATCCGTGAACGCACTCATGCCGGCCTCAAGGCCGCACGCGAGCGGGGCAACAAGGGTGGTCGCCGGCCTGTCGTTACCCCCGACAAACTACGTAAAGCGCGGGCGCATATCGCAGCGGGCCTCACTGTTCGTGAGGCGGCGGCCCGGCTCAAGATCGGCAAAACCGCCCTATACAAGGCTCTGGAAAACGCGTGAAACCGCTGGCGATCAAGAACTCGTGGGTGCTGGTCACAGGGGCTTCGACCGGTTTGGGCAGAGCGTCCGCCCTCCGCTTGGCGGCATCGTACCAGGCCAAGCCCCTGATTGTTGGACGAAGGCTCGACAACTTGCGGGAGCTACAGACCGAAATTGACGAGCGGTTCAATGTGCCGTGCGAGATTATAGTGGCTGATCAACGTGAAATCGAGGGCAGGGAGAAAATCGCGGCTAAGGTTGCAGAATTGCAAGTAACAGCCGCTTTGTTGGTTGCCGGAATGACGAGCGTTGGTTCATTTGATGCAGGCCGTGCCGACACTTATGCCGAGGTAATTGAAACAAACATACTCGGTTTCACGGATTTGCTGGCTCGCCTGATTGCGATTTTCAGGGAGCAGCCGTTTGAATCCTCAGTAATCGCCGTGTCGAGCCTGGCGGGCGAAACATCCGTGCCCTTCCAAGCGGTCTACGGCGCGTCGAAAGCCTATGTGAGCACCCTCATGCGAGCGCTTTCCGTGGAGCTTGCCGGGACGGGAGTGAGTGTTGGGTCTTTTGCACCCGGTGGAATCGACACAGACATGGCTGCCCTCAGCGATTTGAAGTGGGGGAGGTTGGGTTTGATGGACGTTGACCGGTGCGCGGCCCATGCAGTCCACGCTCTGGTTTATCGGCAATCCTTCGCCATACCGGGGATGGGCAACCAGCTCACATATTTGGCGAGCAGGGTTCTACCTCGATCGTTGGTCAATCGGATTGCCGCCCTCCCATATCGGCGCCCGTAGGGCGGCACCACATAAAAGGGGCAGGAAAGCCTGCGAATAGCATCTGCTGGCATCGTACCGGATTTGTTCGCCCTTAGCGTGCAGATACGTCACTTTCGTGTAGTCACCCCTGGTAGGTGAGGATTACCGCGACATAAGAGGGCTACAGGGCGATCATTCAGATCATTACCGTCCCGACAGCTATGCCGCCGCGCAGCTCTTTGGCGCACAGGTCCGATCCGAAGGAAAAGCAGGCATCATCTTTGACAGCGTGCGGCGTCGAGGCGGCACCAACATGGTGGCCTTCATTCCGCCCCAGGTCACGAATGTCATGCAGACCGACCATTTCGAGATCAGCGTGGAAGCCAGGGCACGGGCCATCAACGTCCGCCGCCTGCGTCTTTAGAGGGCCTGCCCTCGCTCAGTCCGGCGACAGGCGAGCCGAAAATCGACCCGATCTGCTTTTTTTCGAGCCACACCATTTCAGGGATGCAGCGTATGGATGGCTTTCCGATATCCAGATAGTATCGTGAAGCTCATGCATAGAGGCGCGGGAATTCCACACTGGAGGGGCAGGCCTTTTTAGGCCCCCGGCGCGTTCACCGGATCAGGAGCTTTCAGCCCGCCGCGCCATAAGTTGGTACTCGACCCCAATCCGCTTTCTCGATCCGCGCCGTTTTCTAATGATCGCCCGGACATGGTGCCGCGCGGAGGGCGCGTCCGGGAAGCTGCGCCTTTGCCGCTGTCCCTTGGCGCCGATCCGTCCCCAGCAGGTTTCGACCACATAGTCGCCGAACAGGTCGACGCTCATCCAGATGCTATAGTCGCGCGCGATGTTATGGGCTGGGTCCAAGGCGCGCAGGTGGATCAGGCGGGAAGGAAATGCGTGCTCCATCGCCCTAGGATAGGCATAAGCGCCCTACCCGTCTTACGACTTGTCTGACTCAGTGCCGGTCCATTGATTCACCGCACCGATCAGCGGAACCGCAGCAGTTGGATATTGCAGAGCCTCCGAAAAGATGGCAGTGCGCATGGCCTGACGGGCGGGTATAGCTCAATGGTAGAGCACTAGCCTTCCAAGCTTGTGATGCGGGTTCGATCCCCGCTACCCGCTCCAGTCTGAATCCCGGTTTCCAATCCCGACAGCTTTCGCCTTCATCGGCAAGTCGCTGCGGCGTTGGCTATTTCACGATTGATGAAGCTGCCGCCGGGGATCGGCGACAAGGCGTGTAGCTGTCGAATGCACCCGCCATGATCCTTTTGGCCGATCGGTTAGTCAGGTTTTAGCTGCACCTCGCACTTCTTGAACCAGGGCCAGTGTTTTGAGCCGCGCGAGCAGCATGGCCGACCACTGCTCGCCCAGAAGATCGGCTGCCACCGTGGGCCAGATATCCAAAGCGCGTTCCACCGTCGCCTTGACCTCGCGAACGATCCACCTGGGGTCCACACGGAGAAAGCTCGCCACGCGTTCGAACCGGCGAAGGTTGACAGTATCGAAGCTGTGGGTGCCCACAAGCCGAAGGGCGAGCGTCTCGCGCGGCTGAAAAAGAACAGTCGGGACAATGTCATAGGCTGGCGACAAGCGGACCTGTCCTGGTTCGGGAAAACGAAACGACCAGTTTTTGAGGTGATTGTCGCCGTTGCCGATCAGCACATCGGCGACAATGCGGCGGATTGCCTCAAGGATGTCGGCGCGCCGGTCGGTACTGAAGCGGCTGATCATGTTGATGACGGTTTCGGTGGTCGCCATGGTATATTTGCGATCCCCGATTGCCCCGATGACCTGCCCCGCATCCTCGATGTGAATGCGCGTGTCGTCGGCTGCGCGATCGAACCGATCGACGACCAATACCCGCTCGCCGTGCGCGAGCATCTCGTCGGGCACGCCCGCAACAGCGGCACGTGGCATGAGCTGGCAAGTCGCTGTTTCGACTCCGATCTTGGCTGCCAGCGTCATTGCGCCATACTCGGCTTCCGGAAGTCCGCGATAGGTATCGCTCGCTACCTTGATGATGCAGCGGCCCGTGTCGCCCCGGGCGGGGAGCGTAAGCCGTTCCCCGTCGATATTGGCCGTGAATTTGAGCTGGACTCCGGCGAGGGAGAATTTGATCACCCCCTTGGGTTCGGCCGCCCGGAAGCCTTTTATCGATATCAGATCAAGAGGACCGGCGGAGGCTGGTGCGTCGGTCTCGGCCGTTACCAGCACGGCGCCAGGAAGGTCGGCGCCAAGCCGGGCGAGCACGTCGAACTGGTCATGATCCCCGGGCCCCATTTCGGTGAGCACCAGTTCGCGAAGCGCGCCTTCGGGAAGCAGCCCGGCGAACCAGGGCGGGATCGAGCCGTGCAAGCCGATCTTATCGCCACGGGCGGCAAGCCGATCGCGGGTGCCTGTGTCAGACGTGGGATCATGCCAGCTAAGGCTGAGTGTCGGTCGCGCCGCGTCGCGCATATAGGCTTCGGATACCGTGAAAGCGACCGCGCCATGGTATCGCGCGTAAGCGTCCCGATCTTCACTGGGCCAAGCTTTGCATCGAGCAGGTGAACGCCAAGGATCGCAGGAGCCTTCGCCATCTAGCGATCCTCCTCTTCGTCCTCACCAAGATCGACGAACAGCTCGTCGAACGTCGAGCGCACCGGTTGATTGAAGTCGATGCTCCGCGTGCCTTCGACCTGATCACGAATGGCGCTTGCTTGAGACCTTGGCACCAAGAGGGGCACCAGATCGAGTGCATCGCAGATTTCGGCGAATAGTGTCAGGCGGTCGCGGCCTTGGCGTCCGCCGATCAGATCACGTTCCAGCTCAGAAATGCGTGCGCGATCGCGACCAAGCCGCTGCGCCAAACCCAATTGGCTCATCGAGCGCCGCTCGCGCCAGCAGCGCAATTGATCCCCCAACAGGGAAAATACATCATTTCGCACGCGGAATTCCGCTCTATTGGTAGGTTATGTGCGGAATATCGCTACATATAGCCAAAAGATCAAGCGGAATTCCGCGCAGATGATAGCTATCGGCTATCTATAGGGTGGCTCTTTGAGGGCATAGCGTGGAAAGTACGCTAAACAACGCTAAGCGAGAACGCATGGCGAACGCTCGATGCGAACGGACGGGCGCTTAATCAGGCGGGCCGTTCGATTCCCATCCTACGCATTTCGCGATAAATGGTCGATCGGCCGATGCCGAGTTGCCGCGCTGCTTCGGTAGGCGAGATACGAGCTTCGACCAGCTTGATGGCCGCATCCACTTTGGACATGTCCAGCGGCTGACGGCCAGGCTGTTTGCCCTTAGCACGGGCGGCGGCAATACCATCTCTGGTTCGCTCAGAAATCAGCCGTCGCTCAAAATGGGCGATGGCCCCAAACACATGGAAGATGAGCTCGCCGGCAGCTGACGAAGTGTCGATCTTTTCTTCAAGGCTCAGGAGCGCGATGCCCTGACCGCGTAGCGTCTCAACCGTGGTGAGAAGTTCGGCAAGCGAGCGCCCAAGCCGATCGAGGCGGACCACCGCCAGCGTGTCACCCTTGCGGGCATAGGCGATTAGCTCAGCCAGACCGGGCCGTTCCATGCTCTTACCTGAAATGACATCGGTGAAGATTTTGATGGCGCCAGCCTTCTCCAGACGCATGGTCTGGCCCGCAACGTCCTGATCGCCGGTGCTGACGCGGGCATAGCCCAGAATATCACCCATGCCGCACGTCTCCCAAACGGTCGTTCTGTGGACGCTATGGAGGGCAGCCGCTGCGCCCCACCCATATCCGTCCACATACTATGTCTCTTTACTCCTCGCTGTCCATAGGCCCAGATGACCTTTTGTGGACAGGAAACGGCATGACGAAGCGCAAGCATCAACTCCTGACCGAGAGCGAACGCGATCAGATACTCGCCATCCCGACCGATCGCGACCATTTGGCCCGGCTCTATACCTTCGAGCCTTCCGATATCGAGATCATCGGCGCGCGACGGGAGCGACGGAACCAGTTGGGCGTGGCGCTGCAACTCGCGCTCCTGCGGCACCCGGGCATCACGCTTGCGCAGTTGATACAGGACAGGGGAGCAATACCCCATGATCTCGCCGCTTTCGTCGCGGAGCAACTTGGTCTGCACGTAACCGAGCTGGCCAACTATGCGGCGCGGGATCAGACAATTACGGATCATGCCCGTGAGCTGGCGGCGCGTTTGGGGCTTCGGGGGCCAACCCGCGCCGATATTCCCTTCATGGTCGAGGCGGCCGCGAGAACGGCATGGGCGACCGACAAGGGGATGACGATTGCGATGGGCGTGGTCACCGCCCTGCGCGAGGCCCGGATTTTGCTGCCGTCCATCTCCACCATCGAACGCGCCAGCAGCGCGGGACGTGCCCGCGCGCGCAAGCAGGCCGCCCACGCCCTGATCGCCGATCTCAGCGCCGAACAGGTCCAGGCCCTCGATCAGCTCTTCGACGCCGCCGGCGGCATGAGCCATCTCGCCTTGCTTAAGACCATCCCCGTCGCGGCCAAGCCCGATCACGTCCGCCAGATCCTCGACCGTCTGAGGCAGGTGCGGAAGATCGGCATTTCCCCCGACGTCGCGGGCCGCATCCACGCGGACCGATTTCGGCAATATGTCAGGGAAGGCCGTGCGTCGCCTGCCTATATGATCGAGCGCTATATTCCCTCCCGGCGACGCGCCACGCTCGTTGCCTTCCTGCTCGATCTTGAAGAACGGCTGACGGACAGCGCCCTGGAGATGGCGGACAAGCTGATCGGCGGCATCTTCACCCGCGCGAAGAACGCCCAGGCGCGCAGCTATGCCGCCACGTCGAAGAACGTGGCCCGGCTGATGCTGATCTTCCGCAGGACGATCGACGCGCTCACCGAAGCAGTCGATACTGGCGAAGATCCTATGGAGGTCCTGGATGCCTCAGTAGGATGGCACACCCTCCTGAAGGCCAGACCGGAAGTGGCGACGATCGCGGAAACCGCCAATCTTGATCCGCTGAGGGTCGCGGCCGACCGCTATGCGACGTTGCGCAAGTTCGCCCCTGATCTGCTTGAAGCGCTACAGTTCAGGGCCGGAAAGGGCAGCGCGAAAACGATTGCCGCTATCGAGATGCTGCGCGACCTCAATAGGTCGGGCAAGCGCGATCTGCCTGCCGACGCTCCGATGCCCTTCCGCAAGGAATGGCAGAAAATTGTCATGGGCGATGACGGCAAGATCAATCGGCGGCTCTGGGAAATCGCGACTATCGCGCATCTGCGCAACAAGCTGCGCTCCGGTGATGTCTGGGTGGAACGATCGACGGGATACCGCCAGTTCGACAGCTACCTGCTAAGCGAACCGAAGGCCAAGCCGATCGTGTCGGCTCTTGGTCTGCCACCCACAGCCGGCGAATGGCTCGAACAGCGGGGCCGCGAACTGGACTGGCGGCTGAAGAAATTCGCCCGGAGCCTGAAGCGCGACGCTCTGGAGGGTGTGCGATACCGCGACGGCCGCCTCCAGATATCCCCCGTTCGCACGATCGCAACGCCCGACGCCGAAGCCCTGGCCGACCGGCTCGATGCGATGATGCCACGCATCCGTATCACCGAACTGCTACATGAGGTGGCGCAGGAAACTGGCTTTCTTTCGGCGTTCACCAACCTGCGCACCGGCGAGCTATGTCCCAATGAAAATGCGCTGCTCGCCACGATCCTCGCCGACGCCACCAATCTCGGCCTGTCGCGCATGGCCGCCGCGAGCCAGGGCGTCACGCGCGATCAACTCCTATGGACCCATGACGCCTATATCCGCGACGAGAGCTACCGCGCGGCGCTCGCCGTCCTCATCAACGCGCACCACCGCCTGCCATTCTCGCGGGTATGGGGCGACGGCACAACGTCCAGTTCCGATGGTCAGTTCTTCAGGGGCGCGAAGCGCGGCGCATCGGGCGGCGACATCAACGCGCGCTATGGCGTCGATCATGGCTTCAGCTTCTACACCCATGTTTCCGATCAGCGCGGGCCCTACCACGTCAATGTGATCTCGGCCGCCACGCATGAAGCGCCCTATGTCCTCGACGGCCTCATCAGCCATGGCACCGATCTCAGGATCGTCGAGCATTACACCGACACCGGCGGAGCGACCGATCATGTCTTCGCCCTGTGCGCGATGCTGGGATTTCGCTTCTGCCCGCGCCTGCGCGACTTTCCGGACAGGCGGCTTGCGCCGATCGCGCCGGTTTCGGCCTATCCGTCCATCGCCCCGTTGTTGGGCAAGCGTATCCGCACCGACATCATCAATGAACAATGGGACGACGTGCTGCGCCTCGTGGGGTCGATCAAGGCTGGCCACGTCGCGCCGTCGGTCATGCTGCGAAAGCTCGCCGCCTACGAACGGCAGAACCAGCTCGACGTCGCACTACAGGAGATCGGCAAGATCGAACGGACCCTGTTCATGCTGGACTGGCTTGAAAATCCCGATCTGCGCCGGCGATGCCATGCCGGCCTTAACAACAGCGAGCAGCGCCATGCCCTGACGCAAGCGATCTACACCTTCCGCCAGGGCCGCATCATCGACCGCAGCCATGAAGCTCAACAATATCGGGCATCAGGCCTCAACCTAGTCATCGCGGCGATCGTCTATTGGAACACGATCTACATGGCCGACGCCGCCCAGCATCTGCGATCGGCAGCGGCCCCGGTCCCCGATGATCTGCTTGTCCATACGTCGCCGGTTGGCTGGGAGCATATTGCCTTTTCCGGCGATTTCCTCTGGGATCGAGCCGCCGCTTCCGCTGGCCGCAAGGCCCTCAATCTTCCGCCGGACAGCCGCGCCGCCTAAGCGTTCCTCGGTTGTTCTCCCTTAGCGTTGTTTAGCGTACCTTCCACGCTATGCCCTCATACGGCCGCGGGCACGCCCTGCCGCCAGGCCGGCCCGGGTACGTTCGCCGATAAGATGCCGCTCAAAGTCGGCGAGACTGGCGAAGATATTGAACACCAGCTTGCCCGATGCCGTGGTCGTGTCGATCGCCTCGGTGACGCTCTCGAACGCGATGCCGCGGCTTGCCAGCTCATTCACCGTCGCGATCAGGTCCGGCAGCGATCGGCCAAGCCGGTCGAGCCGCCATACCACCAGCGTGTCGCCGGCGCGTAACGCCTTCATTGCCTGCGCCAGTTCGGGCCGGTCGGCGTGCTGGCCGGATGCATGCTCCGAATAGATCGGCTCGCATCCCTTGGCGCGCAGCACGTCGAGTTGGGGGGCGAGGTCCTGGTCGGCGGTGGACACGCGCGCATATCCGATCCGGCGTGTGCCAGCCTGGCCGGGCAGGGGGGTAGCAGCCATGTTCAACATTCAACCTACGGCAGGGGTTTTCTGATCGTAGTTTCTCGCACGGGTTGTTGAACAGTTCAACGCCGCAAAAGGCCAGCTTTTCTGCTGCCGCCGGCAGTGTTCAGAAAACGGCCGTTTTCTGAACAGATCAGGCGGCGGTGGATGCTGGCTCGTCACCTGGCGGGTGGATTACGTCTAGCCCCGGAAAGTATCTCAGGAAGTCGTCCTGATTGGTCGTAACCAATGGCGCACCCTCGGCTTCGGCAAGCGCGCCGATCAAGAAATCGGGAAGCACGTTGGTTTTGGCAGGCTCGCCCGGGCCCCGCTTCTTTTTACGATAAGCCTTATATGCCTGCCCCGCCTTGAATAGGGCATCATCACTACTGCGGAGGCGCTCAAGCGCCCAAGCTGCTATAGCTGCATCCGTATCCTCACGGGAGGCCATACCCGCTGAAAGCTCGCTATATACAATGTCCGCAATGACTAGGGTCATGACTCGTTGATCACAGCCAGAAGATGACGGTTGCAGCGAGGACGATGGCGGAGAAGAAGGCCGTAGGGCAGCGATCGTAGCGGGTGGCGACGCGGCGCCAGTCTTTGAGGCGGCCGAACATGATCTCGATGCGGCTGCGGCGCCGATAGCGGCGCTTATCGTACCGGACGGGCTCGTTGCGCGACCTGCGGCCTGGGATGCAAGGCTGGATGCCCTTGGCCTGAAGAGCGTCCCTGAACCAGTCGGCGTCGTAGCCGCGGTCGCCGAGCAGCCACTGCGCTTTTGGCAGGTCGTCCAGCAGCGCGGCCGCACCGGTGTAGTCGCTGACCTGACCGGCGGTCATGAAGAAGCTCAAGGGGCGACCGTTCGCGTCGGCGAGGGCATGGAGCTTGGTGTTCATGCCGCCTTTCGTGCGTCCGATCAGGCGGCCGAGATCCCCCTTTTTACCCGCAGGCTCGATGCCGTGCGGTGCGCCTTCAGGTAGGTCGCGTCGATCATCACCGTTTTGGGTTCGGCGCCCACCGCAGCCAGACCTTCCATGATGCGCGTGAACACGCCTGCCTCACCCCAGCGCTTCCAGCGGTTGTACAGCGTCTTGTGCGGGCCGTACGCGCCAGGAGCATCGCGCCAGCGCAGCCCGTTGCGGTTGACGAACACGATGCCGCTCAGCATCCGCCGGTCATCCACTCGAGGCTTGCCGTGGCTCTTCGGAAAGAACGGCCGCAGCCGCTCCATCTGCTCATCCGTTAGCCAAAACAGGTCGCTCATCCCGGTCTCCTCGCGGAGCCTGAATCAGATCGCGACGCTCATATCAATGGGTCCTGACCCTAGCGATATGACGGATCGGGAGTGGACGTTGGCAGCGCCGTTCATCCCTGGGGCCAAGCGGGGAGGTCGGCGCCGGGCAACGGACATGCGCGAAGTCCTGAACGCCTTGCTCTACATCGCGGCGAGCGGTTGTGCCTGGCGGCTTCTGCCCAAATGCTTCCCGCCAGTCTCGACGGTCCAGCGCTATTTCTACGCCTGGCGCAACGCTGGTCTGCTCGAGGCGATGAACACGGTGCTGGTCATGAACCTGCGCGAGATTGAAGGACGCGAGGCAAGCCCAAGTGCCGGTGTGGTCGACAACCAGTCGGTCAAAACCACCGAAAGCGGCGGCCCTTGCGGCTACGACGCGGGCAAGAAGATCAAAGGCCGCAAGCGGCACATCCTGACCGACACCTGCGGCTTCCTCATCTTCATTCTCGTGCATACCGCCGATATTCAGGACCGCGATGGCGCGGCCGATGTCCTCAAGGCTGTGCGGCAGCGCTTCCCCTGGTTGCGCCATGTTTTTGCCGATGGCGGCTATGCGGGCGACAAACTCCGCGATGCCATCGCTGGATCGGGGCAATGGACGATCGAAATCATCAAACGGTCGGATAAGGCCAACGGCTTCAAGGTCCTCCCGCGCCGCTGGGTAGTCGAGCGAACCTTTGCATGGCTCGGCCGATGCCGCCGTCTTGCTAAGGACTGGAAACAACCATTGCCTCGTCCACCACATGGGCAACAATCGCCTCCATCCGCATGCTCACCCGCAGAACGGCAAGGTATTGCTATGTTTGGTGAACTTCCGAGTCAGGCTCTCAGATGGCGCGGTAGCCGCCATCAACCGGGATCATCGCGCCGGTGACAAAGGAGGCGGCGTCAGACAGCAGCCATTTGACCGCTTCGCCCACTTCCGGAGGTTTGCCGAAACGGCCAATCGGGTGGTGCTCCAGCAGCTTGCCAAATCCCGCTGCAAAGTCGGGATGCTCGATCGCCCGGTCAATCATCGGCGTGCGGATGATGCCGGGCAGGACTGCATTTACGCGGATTCCCCGAACGCCGTAATCGATCGCGGCGGCTCTCGTGAGACCCGTCACGCCATGCTTGGCCGTTACATATTCCGCAGCGTTCGGAATCGCGACCTCGCCCAATGCCGACGCGGTGTTGACGATTGCGCCGCCGCCGTTTTCAAGCATCGCCGTGATTTCGTGTTTCAGGCACAGGAAGATGCCTGTCAGGTCTATTCTGATCGCGCGGTCCCATTGGTCGATGCTCAGCTCATGGAGGGGCACATTGGCCTGTTCCAGACCGGCATTGTTGAAAGCACCGTCCAACCGTCCGTAACGCTCGACGGTCTCACTGACCAGCGCGGCAACCTCTGGTTCTGATCCGACATCAGCTCTGATGAAATGGCCAGTACCCCCGGCACTGCGAATTGCCTCGACCGTGTCCGCGCCGTTTGCGTCGATGTCACTTGCGACGACATTCGCGCCCGCAGCTCCGAGGATAAGCGCTGTCGCGCGGCCGATTCCGCCCGCCGCTCCGGTTACGATGATCGTCCGATTCTCGAGCATTTTGCCTCCATACTCGCCACGTGAAACATACTCGCCACGTGAAACCCGCCATCGACTGCCGGGGATGGCAGGTATATCTGCCATTTTCCGGTGCCAGCGGCAAGGTATTTACTTCTATGAAAAGCCTATTGCATAGCGTTCGGCAGAATACTACCAGATAGAAGAAAATCGAGAATCGAGAACCGTGATGAGCGGTCTGCGATCTTTGGGAGGATGAGAGATGTTGACCCGGAACCTTTTGCAGACGCCGGCTTTAGCCGCACTCCTGGCTGGCGGAGCGCAGGCGGCCACGCCCGATCCCGTGCTGCGGGACACGTCGGCGCAGTCGCAAAGCGATACGGCTGCAACCGACGACGGTCGCGGACTCGCGGATATTGTTGTCACAGCGCAAAAGCGCGGAGAATCGCTCCAGAAGACTTCTGCGGCCGTCACATCAGTAGGCGGAGAATCGCTGGTCGTCGCAGGCATAACCGATCTCAGAGCCGCCCAGATGCTGGTGCCGTCAGCCCGTTTCCAGCAGCAGAATGCCGCAACCGAGGTCTATATCCGTGGCGTCGGCTCGACGCTGGATTACCCGCAGGTGGAACCATCGGCCTCGTTCAACTTCAATGGCATCTATATCCCGCGTGAAGCGGCCGCCGTGCCATTGTTCGATGTTGATCGGCTGGAAGTCCTGCCGGGACCGCAGGGCACGCTCTATGGTCGCAGTTCGCTCGGCGGCGCCATAAACGTCAGTTTCAAGCGCCCAACACGCGAGTATGAGACCAATGTTGTCGGCGAGGCTGGAAATTTTGGCCTTTTTCACGGAACAATCGTCCAGAACCTCCCGATCGGCGACAATATTGCGATACGTGGCGGTCTCGATTACATTCGAAACACTGGCTATGAGACCTCCGGCGCGGATTCGAAGGATGATTTCGCAGCTCGCCTTTCAGCGCTTTATGAGCCGAACGCCGATTTCACGGCCTATGTCTGGGGGTATTATGTTACCAAGAACGGGAACTCGCCCAACCTGCTGACCAAGGGCGTCGATCCGGTGACNGGAGGCTTTTCTCCGGACACCTATCTGAACAGCAATCCATGGAACGACCTTCGCAGCCCGCAGATCATGGCGCTTCCGGCGAACCCTTTGCTGCCTCCTCCGTCCGTCCCTTTTGCCCGCAAAACCGACTATGACAACTATACCCTCGGCGCGCAGTTCGACGTGAAGCTCNGGGACGAGCTCACCCTTACATACATTCCGTCTTATCTCGATATGGATGTGTCTTCCGACTATTTCCTCGGTGCCTATCCGGGCAACAAGACTGATCATTTCGATCAGCAGACGCACGAACTGCGTCTTGCGGGCGACGGCGAACGGCTGAAGTGGATCGTTGGCGCATATGCCTATCGCGTTCACAGCCACGGGACGTTCNTTTTCGATTCCCTCCCGATCAGCATTGTCGATACTCACCGGCTGCAGGGCGTTGCCGCCTTCGGGCAGGCGACGCTCAGCATCGCCGACAGCTTCAGGCTCATCGCGGGCGGGCGGTTCAGCTATGACGACCGTATTGGCACCGGGCGCGCCGGACTTGCGTTGACGCCTTATGCCTATGCCCGCAATTTCAAGCGCGCTGATTTCAAGCTGGGTGTCGAATATGATGCCGGCCCGCGGACGCTCCTCTATGCTACCCTGCAGACCGGATACCAGCCGGGCACGTTCAACGCGTTTCCGAGCTCGCCGGCCGCAGACAACGAAGTGCGGTCGGCCAAGCTCACCGCGCTACACCTGGGTTTCAAGACGCGGCTCTTCGACAATCGCCTCCAGATAAACAGCGAGGCCTTCTACTATGATTACCGCGACCTGTTCGCCTCGGCCTACAACACCGTGCTTAATACCAACCAGACCTTCAACGCAGCAAAGGTGGAGATCTACGGCAACCAGCTGGATATTCTCTTCCGTCCGACCAGCGACGACCAGCTGAGTCTTTCGGTCGGGTATCTCCATGCGCGCAACAAGAGCTTCGATCTGCCGCCGGGAATCGTTTTTCCGGGGATGCCCACCAANNATGACGGCCTGCAGCTGCAATATGCGCCGGATTGGACGATCAGCGCCGGGTATCACCACGACTTCCAGCTGGCGCGCGGTTACATCCGGGCCCAAGCCTACTCGCGTTTCGAGAGCAGCNTTTTTCGCGGACTTCAACCACACCCCGGGTGGCAGGCAAAAGCCGTATACCAAGACCGATGCCTCATTGACCTATTTTGCGGAAAATGGCCGATGGAATGCCGGCGTGTNGGTGAAGAACATCGAGGACGAGCCGGTTCAGGCGGGAACTGCGGGCGGCAGCAATCAGCCATTCGTACCTATTGCGGCCTCCACGTTCCTGGAGCCGCCGCGCACCTTTGGGGTACGTGTCGGCTTGAACCTCTAGCCTTTGCGCTAAGAGCCCGACCCAAAAGTTGTTGAGCAATACCAGTCCATGCCATTGATCACTCCATCTCTCGCAGGATGCCCGAGTCTTCCGCTCGGGCCGCCAATTCGCCGCCTGGCTCGGCCTCGTGCCCAAGCAGCACTCCTCAGGTGGCAAGGAGCGCATGGGAGCCATCTCCAAGATGGGAGATCGCTACCTGCGCCACCTCCTCGTCTTCGGCGCCACCGCCGTCATCCGCTACACCCGGCGCAAGGCAACCACCGTCAGCATTTGGGCGGACCGGCTGCTTGAGCGCAAACCAGCAAGGCTGGTGACCGTCGCCGTCGCCAACAAGATGGCGCGGATCGCCTGGGCGGTGATGGCGCGGGAGGAGAATTATCGCGCGGCGCCGGCGATCGCCTGACACTCGCGCGCAACCAGTTTTAGCAGGAGAGAACGACACGCGTGATGCTGATCCGGTCAAGCCGGGGATCGGGAAACCTGCGTGATTCAGCGCGCTCCGAGCGCGTCACAGTGATGAGGACCGATCCACCGACACCATCATGGCCAGCGGCCCCTCGCGCCGCGCGAAAAGGCCGAACACATGAATGAACCTGACCAGGCCAGCCGCACGCGTCAACTTCCCCTTGCCCAACGAGGGTCGTCCACACATGAATCACATCGGCATGGCTTTTTCAACAGCCCCGCTCGACATGGTCCGCACAAACGGTGGCGATGGAAGCTGAATCTATCAGCGTATGGCGGTTCTTTGGTGCTAGACATCGCCTGCACGGGTCAGTATTAATACTTCTGTATAAAAGTGAAAAACGAGTGACGAGCTCGTTCTGTGGCAGGAAAGAGGATTGACATGTCTGTATTGACCCAAGCCGGACACGCTGAGCTCGACTGCGCAACGGACAAGATTCTACGGATCGGAATCGTCGGCCTCGGACAGGCATCCGGCCTGGTGCTCAACTGGGAGCGGCAGGACATACGTACTCTTCCGATACGCTTCACGGCCGCTTGCGATCTTCGCGAAGATGCACTCGCGCAATTTGCCAAGGAGTATGATGCCGAAGTCTATACCGACGTCGAGGCCATGTGCCGCAGCACAAACGTCGATGCGGTTTACATATCCTCGCCGCACGAGCTGCACCTTGAGCACACCCTGATCGCTGCGCGGAACGGCAAGCACGTCCTGTGCGAAAAGCCGCTCTCGCTTTCGGTGGAAGAGGTTGATGCCATGATCGCGGCATGCGACAAGCACGGTGTCCACCTGATTGCGGCGCACAGCCACGCGATGGACGCCCCCATCCGGGCGATGCGCGAGGTGATTGCAAGCGGGCGGCTCGGCCCCGTCCGGCATATCAATGCGCTGAACTATAATTTCTTCAACGCGCAGCCATGGCCGACCCGCGAGCTCCAGATGTGGCACGGCGATCTCTACAATCAGGGGCCGCACCAGATGGACATCATCCGCTATCTCGGCGGCGGGGTCGTGAAATCGGTGCGCGCGCACACATGGTGGGACCACCTGCGCAATGTCGAAGGCGGGTATTCGGCTTATATCGAGTTTGCCAACGGTGCAGCTGCCAACGCCCTGTTCGACTGGCGCGGCTATTTTGACAGCACTTGCTATACGTTCAATGCGAGCGAAGGCGGGTGGGCTCAGGATCCGGGATCGGGCTGGTTCTTGCGGGGCAACATGAAAAAGCTGCTCGCCGAGAAATCGCCGGAGGACGCGGAAGCGGAATTGTGGAAGCTCAAGAACGACCTGCGGTACGGCGGCGTCAACGAAAATGAATCGTTCCAGCGCTGGGGATATGCGCCGGTCACGCCGGGTTTCGAACCCTTTGCCGAACCCGTGCAGCCCTTTTTCGGCCTGATCATCGTTGCCTGCGACCGCGGCATCATCCGTCAGTCGCTCGAGGGCCTCTATATCCACGACGACAATGGCGTGGAGGAAGTCGTGGTGACGGGCCATTCGGGCCGGGCGGCGGAATTCATGCAGGTCTATGACGCGATGTTCAACGACACGCCGAGCTTTCACGACGGACGGTGGGGCAAGGGTACGGTCGAGCTCTGCCAGGCGATCGAAGAGTCGGCTAGGGAAGGCCGTCCTATCGACCTCAAACACCAGGTTGCAGTCGGCGACGAGCCAACCTAACACGAACCGCATTACGGAGATCATCATGGCCACAGCCCTCATGAACCACCCCGAGATCGAGACCGACGATCTACACCGGCTCGTCGATCCGGCCCGCGGCATCGTGAACAGCCGCGTGTTCAATGATCCGGAGATCTACCAGCGCGAACTGACCCAGATCTTCATGAAGACCTGGACCTATGTCGGTCACGAGGCTCAGATTCCAAACGTCGGCGATTATGTGACCGCATTCATCGGCGAGGATAGCGTTATTGTTTCGCGAGGCAGGGGTGGCGACATCAATGTGTTGCTCAATTCCTGTCGGCATCGCGGCCTTGCCGTCTGCTCGTCGGATCGTGGCAATGCCAGCCTGTTCCGATGTCCCTATCACGGCTGGACCTATGGGCGTGACGGCGCGCTTCTGGGTGTCCCCAAGATGCAGGAGGCCTATCACAACGAGCTCGACAAGGCGTCGCACGGCCTCGTCCGTGTGCCACGTGTCGAGATCTATCGTGGTTTTATCTTCGCCAACTGGGACTATGGTGCCGTTTCGCTCGAGGACTATCTCGGTCGCGACATGCTCTGGTATCTCGACATTCCGATGGTCGGGGCCCTTGGCGATCTGGTCCCGATCGGCCCCGTGATGAAGTTTCGCATGAAGACCAACTGGAAGCTCGCCTCGGAGAATTTCGCGGGCGACGACTATCACGTGCTATCGACGCACGGTGCGGCATTCCGCATCGGCTTCCTGCCGGACTATGACCATCTCGCCGACTACACCGCAAACTTTGACCATGGCCACGGCATGGGCGATATTCCAAAGCCCGGCCGAGCGATCGAGAACGATCGGGGCATGGCCCAGATGTTCGGTCCGGACGCTGCGGCCTATGTTGAGGCGTTCAATGCGCGCGTCCGCGAGCACCTTTCCGAAAGGCAGGCGGACATCCACGGAATCGGCGAGGGCAATATCTTCCCGAACCTTTCATGGATCAAGTTCGGATGCTTTCATGCCTTTGGCCTTCTGCAATGGCTGCCAAAAGGGCCCAATGAAGTGGAAGTGTGGCAGACGACCTTCTTTGATTCNGGGGCCCCGCAGAGCGTGAAGGACTATGCCAGGTCGCAGATGTNNCAGGAAAATGCTGCCGCAGGTATTTTCGGGCAGGATGACGGCGAGAATTTCGAACGGATCAGCGAGGTGCTTCGCGGGGCCGTCTGCGGAAAGCAGGATCTGCACTATGCAATNGGTCTTGGTCACGAGGATGAAATGAAGGTCGAGGGGCTGCCTGGGCGATTGGGGCCGCACTACACCGAAGCCAACCACCGCAATTTTTACCGCTATTGGCTCCAGCTGATGACCGGACGGGAGGGCTGAAATGGGCGAATATCTGCTTGAGATCCGGCCAGGGGTCGAAGCCTTTCTGTTCCATGAAGCGCTGTTGCTCGATGATCTGCGCTTCGACGAATGGCTTGAGCTTTTTACGGACGAAGCACGCTACTGGATGNCGATCGCCGAGACGNCTCGACTATGACCAGAGCCGCGTTTCCGCGGAGGGTGAATGGGCACTGGTTGAGGAGACTAANGCATTCATGGCCAAGCGGCTGGAGCGCATGAAGAGCGGTATGGCGTTCTCCGAACAGCCACGTTCACGCACCCGGCACTATGTGTCCAATGTCCTTGTGACCGCCGGCGAGGGCNGGACTGTGATCGCACGTTCGAACATCCTCGTCTTTCAAGGCCGCCGCGACAGAAAGGGCGAGTTCTTCGCAGGCTATCGGCTCGACTCCCTGGTCCGCGATGACAGCAGTTGGTTGATCACGGAGCGGCGCGTGTTTCTCGATCAGCGGGTCCTTCCGCGCGCGCTGTCGGTGTTCCTGTGAGCGCCAGCTTCTCGGGCGAGGTCATAGGGGCCGAGACGCGTTTCACCGACGTGGGCGGCCATCGCACCCGAAGCGTCGTTGCNGGACAAGGCGCTCCGGTCATCCTGCTACACGGCATAACCGGCCACGCCGAAACGTNGATCCGCAACATTGTACCGCTTTCTGCCCACCATCAGGTCCACGCACTCGACATGCTGGGCCACGGCCTCACCGCAAAGNCCCGACATTTCCTATTCGATCGCGTCGCTGGGCGAGCACGTCCTTGCGTATGTGGATGCCATAGGCGCGCCTTCAGCGATTATTGTCGGGCAGTCGCTNGGCGGCTNGGGTCGGANGCTGGATCGCGGTCAATCACCCGGATCGGGTACNGGGCTATGCCTGCGTCACCGGTGCGGGGCTGGAGGTGTCGGCAGACGCCGACGCGCTGACCCAAAAGATCGGTGCCAAGGTCGCCAGTGCCACCGCCAGTGCGATCAGCGCGCCGACACGCCAGAGCGTGCGCGCCAGGCTCGAATGGCTTATGCATGACGCCAGTGTCGTGACCGATGAACTCGTTGAAGCGCGCTACAGAATCTATGCCGACCCCGCGTTCATGGCGATTTCAGACAGGATGGTCGGCGAGCTCACCGGANGCGGAGCCTGGACCCTGACCCGCGAACGGCTTGCCGCCATTGCGTGTCCGGCGTTGGTCCTCTGGACACGGCAAAACCCGACTATGCCTTGGGAGGTGGGGTACGAAGCAAGCCGCATAATTCCCGGCGCTTCATGGTATCTGATGGANGACGCAGGCCATTGGCCGCAGTTCGAAAAGCCCGCCGAGTTCAATGGCGTGCTCCTCAATTTCCTTCGTCGGCTCTAGATCGACCATGGCGCACCTAGTCGCTGGCTATGCAACATCGCACACCGGGATGATGATCCGCACCTTCGACCGGGAGGATCCTGTACAGGCCAGGGTTCATCGGGCGTTCGGGCAGCTTCGCGAGGAAATCGCAACCCTTGCTCCTGACGTGATCGTCATGGTCAGCAGCGATCATCTCAACAGCTTCNTTTACGATTGCTATCCGCAGTTCTGCGTCGCCCTCNGTAAGGAATCCCAAGGCTGGGGTGATGCCGGTGTGGCCGCGAGGAGCGTTCCGATCGCCGGCGANTTTTCGCAGCACCTGCTTGANTGCGGAATCATCGAAGGATTTGACCTGGCGTGGGCAGTGGAGCCTNAACTCGATCACGGCTTCTTGTGCCCACTGAGCCTGTTGACGCCAGAGTTCGATATTCCGGTCGTTCCGTTATTCATGAACTCCAGCACACCCCCTCTCCCAACGTTTCAGCGCTGTGCCGCGCTGGGCGCGATGATCGGTCGCGCGATCGAGGCGCGGGAAAGCGACGAGCGCGTTGTGTTGCTGGCAGGCGGCGGCTTGTCGCACTGGGTCGCGACGCCCGAGATGGGAAAAGTCAATCCAGTCTTTGATCGTTNGTTCCTTGATTGCTTGGTGCGGGGCGACCTTGATGCTGTGACCGCGCTCGACACTGACGATGTGGGCAGGCAGGCCGGAAATGGCGGTCAGGAGATCCGGAACTGGATCACGGCGATAGCGGCTTGCAACGGTCGAGCCGANGTACTGTGCTATGAGCCGGTTACCCGATGGGGAACCGGGATTGCCCTTGCGAGATTGAGCGCCGCATGAACCTTGCGCTTGACCGACTGCTTCGAAAAGTCGCCCGCGATGCGTCGCTGCTCGACGGACTCGACGCGGACACAGCCAGAGGCGGCATCGAGGAGGGCGATATCGCAGCTCTGCTGGCCCGCGACCTGCCAGCCCTATCTGCGCGCGGTGCTCATCCGCTTCTGATCATGCAGTTCGCCGGCGCCTTGCATATCGAGGCGATGGCGTCGCTCCGGCGAGAGGGCTGAGCAACCTCAGAGCCCGACCCAAAAGTTGTTGAGCGATACCAGCATGTTGTGATTCAAGCCGTCCTGCGAGAGATGGAGTGATCAATGGCATGGACTGGTATTGCCCGGCAGGAGCATAGCCGGAAAGGCTTGCGCTATTCTAGCGATATGACGGATCGGGAGTGGGCGTTGGCAGCGCCGTTCATCCCTGGGGCCAAGCGGGGAGGTCGGCGCCGGGCAACGGACATGCGCGAAGTCCTGAACGCCTTGCTCTACATCGCGGCGAGCGGTTGTGCCTGGCGGCTTCTGCCCAAATGCTTCCCGCCAGTCTCGACGGTCCAGCGCTATTTCTACGCCTGGCGCAACGCTGGTCTGCTCGAGGCGATGAACACGGTGCTGGTCATGAACCTGCGCGAGATTGAAGGACGCGAGGCAAGCCCAAGTGCCGGTGTGGTCGACAACCAGTCGGTCAAAACCACCGAAAGCGGCGGCCCTTGCGGCTACGATGCTGGCAAGAAGATCAAGGGACGCAAGCGGCACATCGTGACCGATACCGATGGCAATCTCGTGCATGCCGTGATCCATACTGCCGACGTCCAGGACCGCGATGGCGCGCCGCTCGTGCTGGCCGAGATCATCCGGCGCTTCCCGTGGTTACGGCATGTCTTCGCCGATGGCGGATACGCCGGTGACAAGCTGCGGCAAGCGCTGCGCAAGATCGGCAAGAGCAGGTGGTCCATCGAAATTATCAAGCGGTCCGACCGCGCCAAAGGCTTCGAGGTCTTGCCCAGACGCTGGGTCGTTGAGCAAACCTTTGCCTGGCTCGGTCGCAACCGGCGTCTCGCCAAAGACTTCGAGCAAACCATTGCCTCAGCAACCGCTTGGCTGTTTATCGCATTGATACAGTTCTTCATAAGCCGCATCGCAAGACCATGAAATTACGACGGATAATTATCAATTAGACTCTAACAGACAGCCGCGTCACGTAGCGAGTGTTTTGAGAGGAATTTCACAGTTCGAAAGTCGGGATTTGTCGGGAGTGGCGTGGACGAGAACAAGTGCCTTGCCCTGCACATAATCCTTTACCGAATTGACGNCAGTCGAGAGCGATGACCCTGCCCTGGTTGAGATACACCAAGGTGAAGCTGCGGTTCGCCGGATCACCCCGCATGACGATATCGTCATATCCCAGGTTGAGGCCGATCGTCTGGAGTTTGAGATCATACTGGTTCGACCAGAACCACGGAACGGAATGATAGGGCGTGGGTTCGCCCATGATATGTTTCACCGCAATGATCGCCTGGTCGTTGGCATTCTGCACCGATTCCAAGCGAATCTTCTGGGTACTTGCAAAGGGGTTGGCATGGATTGCGCAATCGCCGATCGCATNAATGTCCGGCAGCGAGGTTCGGCAAAATTGGTCAACCTCCACGCCGTTGACGCCCGCAGCGCCTGCCGTCGCCAACNGTTCAACGGCCGGAACAATCCCAATCCCAACAACGACCATGTCGGCGGACAATATCGAGCCATCCGCCATGCGAACGCCCGATACCCATCCATCTTTANCGATCAGGCAATCCATTTGGGCATTCAAACGGATGTCGACGCCATGCGCCTGATGTTCCGCCTCGTAAAAACGGGACAATGGTTCGCCCGCCACCCGCGCCAGGACACGATCCATGGCCTCGAGCACCGTCACATGTTTGCCGATCTTGGCAAGCACCGCCGCAGCCTCCAAACCGATATAGCCGCCGCCGATTACCACGATGTTCCGCGCTCGAATTGTTTCGGCGAGCATCCTGTCGGCGTCAGCCCGAGTACGCACGCTATGNACGCCCCTGAGATTACTGCCGGAGCAACTCAAGCGGCGCGGCGCGCCGCCTGTCGCCCAGATGAGCTTACCATAGCCGAGGTGGGCTCCATCCGAGAGCGCAATGCGATGCTCCGCGGGGTGGACCGCCGCAACGCGTCGCCCAAGCAATAGCTCGATATTCCGCTCCGGCCAGAAAGTCGGCGGCCGGATCAAAATCCTTTCGAAGCTTTTCTCGNCCGAGAAATATTCCTTCGAGAGCGGCGGGCGTTCATAGGGAGGATCCGGTTCGTCGCCCAGTAGTGCTACGCTTCCCGCGAACTTAAGTTGACGCAATGCGAGCGCAGCCTGAGCACCTCCGTGCCCGGCTCCGACAATAAGTACATCGTAACGCATCTGCATGGGATAACAATTTCCTTGCGACCGGCAGTCGCTATTCGTGGCGAACTAGTCTTCTGGCGCGATGGTGACGCTAACACCGTCAAGAGTATCCGAAATCGGAACCTGGCAGGATAAGCGAGATCCTGCACAGCGCTGCTCGGACGAGTCCAAGAGATCATCCTCATCGGAGCCAATGGGCGGCAAGCGATCGAGAAATGCTTCTTCAACGTGGACATGACTAGTCGCACAGGAGCAACACCCGCCGCACAATGCCAATAGCTCGTCGATGCCTGCTTCGCGGATCACTTCCAGCAAAGTGGTTGCGCCATTTGGCGCGATAGTCACGCGCTCACCGGTGCGCGTTGTGACGATAATTTCCATTTGCCCTCTGTTTCCGACTATCTATTTACCGATGTTCTGCAAGCAGTCNGGGAGTGTTTGCTCACTGCAGAGCGGCAGCCCTCATGAGGAAAGCGCGTAATCCAACCCGATATCGGCGGCCGGCGCACTCTGCGTTNTGCGGCCCACAGACACNAAATCGACCCCGGTTAAAGCGATCTCTCTGATCGTTTCGAGACGCACCCCGCCCGATGCCTCTATGGGTACCCGTCCGCCGACAAGAGCGACGGCCTGCTTGAGCAAGGCGGGGGACATGTTGTCGCAAAGCAGGCGATCAGCGCCTGCTGCAAGAGCAGGCTCGATCTGCTCAAGTGTGTCGACCTCGACCTGTACTTCCAGCCCGGTATTGGCGGCCTTCGCTGCCTTGACGGCCTCCACGATGCTACCAGCGGCGGCGATGTGATTATCCTTGATAAGGATGCCGTCGTCGAGACGCATGCGATGATTGCGTGCGCCACCTACCCTAGCGGCGTATTTCTCAATCGTTCGCAGACCTGGAATTGTCTTGCGCGTGTCGAGAAGTACGCAATCCGTGCCCGCAACCGCTTCTGCATAGGTACGGGTCATCGTCGCAATTCCGGTAAGGTGCTGGNGCGTATTGAGAGCCGAACGCTCAGCTGCGAGCATCGGCTGGGCATTTCCCTCGATGCGCATAAGCGGCTGGCCGACGCCGGCCGCGTCGCCATCCTGCACCAGCAATTCTATGTCCACATCCGGGTCAAGCTTGCGGAAAAAGGCATCCGCCAGCTGAAGTCCGGCGACCACCACCGGTTGGCGAGCCGCCAAAATGGCGGAAAAGCGCGCGCTCGCGGGGATCGCCACGCGTGTCGTGATGTNCCCGCTCCCCATATCCTCGCTCAATACAGACTCGACNAAATTATCGAGTTGCTGCGGATTCAGCCCCGCGGTGGTTGGCAAATCGCACATCAGGAAGCGGCATCCGNCATCGCGTCGACCTCTTCATCGTTACTGACGGAACCCGCCAATTGCTTCTCTTCCTCGGAGACGTTGATCAACCGNCAATTATANCCCTTGGGCACCAGGCCTTCAAATGACTTGAGCTTGGCCAAGGGAACACGCGGTTCGATCGCTCCGATGGCAGGCTCCCCTTTTTGCACGGCCTGGGCAGCTCGGTACATTTGCGTGCGGAAGGTGAAGATGGCCTTGTCGCTGGAACCCAACAAATCCTCGCTACGATCCGCGATCGCCCCCATTGACTCCCACATCGCCATATCCTGGCAGGGGATGCCGTAGATTCCCGTAAAATCACCAGCCTTCATCAAGGCGCGATCCTGNAGATAGTTATTCTCGGCGGTCCGCACCTTCTTGTAGGTGATAGGCTCGACATCCTTGCCGATTTCCGCGCCGCAGAACTTGCGCCAGGCATCCTGGCTGATGCCTTTGGTCGGGTGCCATGCGATNCAGTAGAACATGGTGTTCACGTCATCGATCGGAACCAGCATCTGCGACAGATTATATTGGTCGTTGGGCGGAATGTGGACCGTATATNGCGCCTGAAACAGCGTCATGCGGACATAGTCCTGCTTGTCCGGATCGACGATCGCCTTGCGAATGGCGACATAGCGGAAGCCGAACGGCGTTTTCTGCACCTCAATGCGAGGCGACTTGTCAGCCGACGGACGCAGCCAGGCAGAATCCGTTGCCATGGACCCGCTGACTTCGGATGCGGTCGGCATGTTCGACGAATGCAGGCTCGAGCTGTGCGCGGAATCGATCGATCCTTCCAGGATCTGCGCCCAGTTGCATGCCCCGTGCATCTTAACGATGCTGATCNTCTCGGCAGGGGCGGCCGACCAGTTGGGCGGGCTGAACGGGATCACGTTCTCGGGATCACCCATCCATACCCAGACGAAGCCAGCCGACTCGACGACCGGATAAGCTTTCGTCTTCATCGTGCTGCGCAGTTTCGCATCGGTCGGCTCGGAAGACATATCGACAGCGTTGCCAGCCACGTCGAACTTCCAGCCATGGTACAGACAGCGAAGGCCGCACTCCTCGTTGCGCCCNAAAACGAGCGAAGNCCGGCGGTGGGGACACAGCTCATCAAGCGCGCCGATGCGANCTTCAGTGTCACGGAACACNACAATGTTCTCGCCCAGCAAGCGAACGCGCAATGGCGTGCCATCGGGTTCGGCCACTTCCTCGATCATGCAGGCAGGCATCCAGTGCTGCCGCATCAGCTTCCCCATCNGGGCTTNACCTTCCANACGACAAAGCAGATCATTTTGCCCCNGAGTCATTAGCTACCCTCCTTTTTTGGCTTGGCACGAGGACGAAACACTCTACGTGCGTCCTTGCCGCTACTTCTATATTGTAGTAGTGGCTTTTTCAAGCTCTTATCGTTCGGGATAAAGGGAGCGGCGGAATACGAATGAACACGAACGCGTTGCGACTAGGAATCGTTGGGCTTGGCCGCGGCTTCATGCTCACCCTGCCCGCCTTGAAAGCCGATCCTCGCGTGGCGTTTGCCGGAGCATTCGATCTGCGGGACGANGNGCGGGTGCGCTTCGCGGTCGAGTTCGGAGTCCCCGCATTCGAAACGCTCGACGCCCTCCTGCGTTCGCCTGATATCGACGCCGTTTATATCGCGACGCCGCATGAGTTGCATGCCGAGCAGGTGATCGCCGCGCTCCGAGCGGGCAAGCACGTGCTGGTTGAAAAGCCGATGGCGACGTCGCTTGCCGACTGTGCGCGTATGGAACGAGCGTCAGCGGAAGCGGGCAAGGTGCTCGTGGTAGGACCAAGCCACGGTTTTGACGCGCCCGTCCAGGTCGCCGCGGAACTGGTCGCGTCCGGCAAGTACGGTGCGGTGCGCATGGTCACGGCGTTAAACTTCACCGACTTCATATTNCGCCCCCGACGGTCCGAAGAACTGGATAGCGATCGCGGTGGCGGTGTCGTCTACAGCCAGGCAGNCCATCATATCGATGTCGTGCGCCGTCTTGTGGGCCTACCCGTCACATCCGTGCGCGCCGTCGCCGCCAACTGGGACAGCAGCCGCTCTAGTGAGGGAGCCTATACGGCACTGATGACCTTCGCCGCTGGTGCCGTGGCGTCGCTCACCTACAGCGGATATGCCCATTATGACAGCGACGAGCTCCTTGGATGGATATCCGAGCTTGGCTATGACAAGGATCCAGCCCGNNATGGCGAGGCTCGCAAAAACCTTGCCGCGCTTTCGTCGCAGGATGAAATTGAAGCCAAGCTGAGGCGCACATATGGTGCCCCGGATGCGTCCGCAAATGATGCGCTGGCGCGATATCATGAGCATTTCGGTTTTATCCTCCTCAGCTGCGAGCGAGCGGACCTGAAACTGTCGCCCAAGGGTCTTTCGATCTACGGCGATGCCGAACGTGAATTCCTGCCCATCGCACCGCCGGAGCTGCCGCGCAAGGAGGTCATCGACGAGTTCGTGGGTGCCTGCCTGGGAACCCGTCGCCCCATCCATGANNNCCGCTNGGGGTTTGATACCATAGCCTGTTGCGTAGCGCTCCTCGAATCGAGCCGACGGCGGACGGACGTAGCGCCGAACCGACTTCTCGACACTCTATCGGAGAAATTGTAAAAATGGCCAGACTGAGCCTTTCCCTCGCTTGTTGGGGCTATGACCGGACCGAAGCCCTGCAGACGGGTGCAGTGCGGCCGGACGGTATCGATCTCAACTTCCAGGTCTTGGATGTCGAGGAAACCTTCTTCCGCATGCTGCGCAATCGGGAATTCGACGTCGCCGAACTGTCGATGTCGTCCTATTGCGTTACTCTGGGGCGGGAGAATCCCGGTTTCATCGCCATTCCCGTCTTCCCTTCGCGCTTCTTCCGCCATTCCTGCATCTTCGTGTCGGCCAAGAGTGGTATCGAAAAGCCCGAGGATCTCGTTGGCAAGCGGATCGGCGTGNCCGAATATCAAATGACCGCGCCAGTCTGGATCCGTGGGATTCTGCAGGACGAATATGGCGTGGATCCCGCCTCTGTCACCTACGTCACCGGCGGCGAGGAAGAGCCGGGACGCGAGGAGAAGCTGAAGCTCAATCTCCCCGAGAAGTTCAAGGTGCAACCGATCGGGCCGACCCAGACGTTGACGCGCATGCTGGCTGACGGCGAGATCGATGCACTGCACGCAGCGCGCGCGCCATCGACCTTCTATTCGGAACCTGACAAGGTCAGGCGCC